>JAFLDA010000003.1 GCA_017302595.1 Rickettsiales bacterium | reverse complement strand
GCAACATAAGTTAAATCACAGTATTAATTTATCTTAAAGATAGGATATAAAAGATAATGTGCAGTATATCAGTTATTGCTCTGTTTGTGATAACAGTAAAAGAGCACGTAATAACCTATCGTTGTACCGCATTTATACGCAAGATTATTGTCATTGCTAATGCTAAACTCAAGCATTATCATGGTAATAATAACAACTTAGTTTTGTAAATCTAAACCTGAATCTATCATATTATATTCTAGGAGCAGCTCTAGCAGATGCAACTTATGGTCTTGTAGCTGCTTTTGGGTTATCAGCAATAATGCATATCTTAATTACAAGTGTGTCGGTTATAAAAACTCTGTGGCAGCATATTACTATTATATCTAGCCTATAGGGAGCTGAAATCATCAACACATAATGCAGTAAATAGCACTACTGTAAGTAAAAGATCAAAACTACATTTGATTATTGAAGTATTTTTACTAACTATAGCAAACCCAATGACTATATTAACTTTTATAGGAATTTTTGCTTCTATTAGTAATGGTCCAGCTACTGGTTTAGAGTCATTTACGATGGTTTTAGGCATTTTCTTGGGATCGATGATATGGTGGGTAGTGTTAGCAAGTATAATAGTAAAAATTAAACATAGGCTACCACAAGCTTGGCTTAATTATATAAAATATCTATCGGCGATTATACTAACAGGCTTTGGTATATATACATTATTCTCTGTGTTAATTCCTTGAAGAAAAGTTCACATCACAACAACCTTATTTCTTCCGGTATCTTTTGCTTCATAAAGACCTTTGTCTACTCTACCAACAAAATCAGTAACTTTTTCATTAGGTATAAACTCACTTACGCCTATAGATACAGTTTTTTTAATCGGAGTTGATAAGCCAGGAACATCAAAATTCAGTGCTTCCACTTGTTGCCTTATACGTTCAGCAAGAGTTTTCCCTTGCTCAATGTTGGTATTACCTAGTAATACAACAAACTCTTCGCCACCATATCTAGCTATTAAATCCGTAATTCTAAATGAATTCTTAAGGCTTTTTGCTAAAGAGATGAGAACACTATCACCAGCCTGATGTCCATAGGTGTCATTAACTTCTTTAAAATGATCCATGTCCATAATCATTAAACACAATTTTTGTCCCGATTCAGTAGCTTTTTGGGCCATTTGAATTATATGTATATCAAAATATCGTCTATTAAATACGCCAGTAAGACCGTCCTTAGTTGATAAATCAACACTTTCTTCAAGTTCGGTTCTAAGTTTGTCTTGATATAATTTTCTTCTTAATTGAGTTTTTACTCTCGCCTTTAATTCACTTTTATCAACTGGGTAGATAAAGTAATCATTTATACCTAATTCCATGCCCTTAATAACCATCGGGATATTTTCTTCTTCTGCCATGAGCATGATTACTGAACTTTTAAGAATAGGTTTTGCCCTTAAAGTCACGCCAACGCGTAATGGATCTTCGGTGTCCATTTGGCAATTAATAATAATGAGATCTGGTATGAATGATCCAAGAGAATCAATTCTTTCGGATTTCGATAGTACTTGTACTTGTGTGGTAAGTGGCGCTAAATCAGTTTTTAAATTTTGTGATTGAATGACATCATCATCAAGTAGAAGAATTTTACTTTCAGCAAAATTATCATTGAATTCTATTACTTCTGTGCCCAGTTCTTCATTAGTTTTGTTTCTTAGTTTTAATTCGTCAATAACAGTTTTCATTCGCGCAAGGGACCTTACTCTAGCAAACAATGCAGTGTCATTTATGGGTTTTGTTAGAAACTCATCTGCCCCTGATTCAAGCCCCTTGACCCGGTCTTCGATTTCAGAAAGCGCTGTAACCATCACTACTGGAATATGAGTGGTTTCAGGGTTTGCTTTAATCTGTTTGCATGCTTCAAAACCATCCATTTCTGGCATCATTACGTCAAGTAAGACAATGTCTACGCTATTAGTTGCCAGTAATTCAAGCGCTTTTTTTCCATTGTTAGCTGATAACACAGTATAATATTCGCTTAATAGTTTAGCCTCAAGCAACTTAACATTTTGTTCTAAATCATCTACTACTAATACTGTGGCTGTCATTTTTTATTATCTCTAATAGGCGAGAGAAATTTCTCCACGGCCTTAAAAAATTTATCGATAGATACTGGTTTAGATAGATACATATCGCACCCAGATTTTGAAATTCTTGCTTCATCCATTTTCATTGCAAAAGCTGTGATAACTATTATAGGAATATGTGAGGTTTTAGAGTCATTTTTTAAGATCTGCACTAAATCAATTCCCGAAAGTCCATTTAAATGAATATCCATAAGAATGAGGTCGGGCTCTGACGTGACTACGAGCTCTAAGATGCCCTTGCCATCCCTAGAAGTTACTACTTCATGCTCTTGTATAGTAAGAAGATCATGAAACAGTTTTAAGTTAAGCTCATTATCTTCTACTATTAACACTCTGGCCATAGTACACTAACCTTAAATTACACAAATGTTGTGTTGCATTCATCCTCTTCAATAAACATTGGTTTAGCAATTAATACTACAATAAAAACATGTCAACAGCAAGCTCCAGGAAATGCTCTTTTATTAATATAGTGAATTGATGTAAAAACTATACATTTAAATAAAAAACTATTAGCTCAATCTATTTTGATCCAGTTCCCATTTTTTGATTGATCAAAAAAGTTTATTGAATTTTCTTTTAAGTCACTCTTAGATAACAAATTTTTTATTTGATCAATTGGTATACCTGTAGATACATCAATTATAAATAATAATTTTTCTATATCAATTTTACTAAGCATGGATAAATTACTAAGTAAGAATTCTTCTGAAGGATTGATAATAATGTATATTTCTGCCTCGCTATTTTTTTCAATCTCTGTAGTTAAGTAAATAGGATGGTGATTTTTAAAAGGATCATCCATAGTGCCATGCGGGATGAAGTGTTTCTTTGAATAGGTCCAAAGAGATTTATCAAGGTTATTTAGCTGATCCTTGTTTTGGGAAATGACACAAGTTCTCGTTCCGTTATAGTAACATTTTTCTGCCAGCGAGCAAAAAGTTTTAGACAACAATTCAGAAAGTGTAAAATAACAGTTTATTGAAATCATTTATGTAACTCTCTAATATTAAATAGTTCCAAGTCCTTGCATTGGAGGATTGCTCTAATTATAATCATATTTTTGTAGATTAATAATTGATTTAGCCATGTTCAGATGTTCATATATAGTCTTAATAAGAAACAACGAAGCAAGTATAGCCAAGCTGGTTGACTCTTTAAAGAAAATTAGAGGAGATTTTAGAAAAGAGTATATTTTTGTAGATGATGGTAGCAGTGACGATTCTTTATCATTATTAAAAAAGGAAGTTAATGATTTGCCTCGCACAACAATTATTACACAAGAACCACAAGGTCCCTCAATAAGTGTAAATAAAGCACTAAGTTTAGCATCAGGGGATTATGTGCATTTTGTTGAAGGAAGTGAAGAACTACTTCCCGAGTCAACTTCTTTGTTAATGGATGCTTGTGTAAAATTAGGTACGGAGGTAGCCATTGGTTTAGTAAGTAAAAATCCACAACAAAAATATACTCCTACTAGGATACAGAAAATTATAGAGAATCCTATATATGATATTTTATCAGGTAAAAAAGGGATAGTAAGAAATTTAGGAAAATCCGGTACGATTATTAACACCAAATTACTAGATAAAGTCGAAGGAGCAGATAGCAGTATTTATACTCAAAATATGTCGCTATCACTTCGGTGCGCAAAGTATACTAAGTTTGCAATATTGGATGATTATGTGACTATAAATTCTACAGATAAGGAAAATACAGAAATCAAATTCACAACATACAATAATTTGAAAGCAATACATAATTTTGCCAGAGAAAACCCTGAGATTTGCTCGAAATACGTTTCACAGATGCTTTCCTGCTTAGCCAGGGAATCAATTAATTTTATAGATCGTGCTAAGTTAAGAGCTCAATTTTTCCTTACAAAATTTATTATAAATACTACATCACTAGAGCAGGTCCTTAAGCTCTACAAAGCAGAACTCGATAAGTTATTCTAGAAGAACAAGAAATAATTGATAAAAATTTGCGATCGCTACTTGAAGTAGTTTTAACCTGATCATATATAGAGTGGTGCAATACTGAATTAAATTAATTGAGAGGTTAAGATGAATTTCAAACCATTACACGACCGAATTGCGGTTTCACCTTTAGCGCATGAGGAAAAAACCTCTGGCGGAATAATTATACCTGATACGGCCAAAGAAAAACCGATGCAAGGGAAAGTAGTAGCAGTTGGTGCTGGACTTAGAGATAAAGACGGTAAATTAATCCCATTGGAAGTCAAAGTAGGTGATATAGTAATGTATGGAAAATGGGGCGGCACTGAAGTTAAAATTGATGGTCATGACCTAATCATCATGAAAGAAAGTGATGTTATGGGCATTGTAACAAAATAATTTGAATACTTAAGGAGATAATTATGGCTAAACAAATTAAATACGGCACTAAAGCTCGCGAAGAAATGATCAAAGGAGTTGATATACTCGCGGATACAGTAAAAGTAACATTAGGCCCAAAAGGAAGAAATGTGGCAATAGAGCAGTCTTTTGGTGCTCCAAGACTGACCAAAGATGGTGTAACTGTGGCAAAAGCAGTGGAACTAAAAGATGCAATGCAAAACCTTGGTGCACAGCTTGTAAAATCAGTAGCGAGCAAAACTGCTGATGTTGCTGGTGACGGTACTACTACAGCTACTATCCTAACTCAGGCAATAGTAAAAGACGGTAATAAAGCTGTTGCTGCAGGCTTTAATCCAATGGATTTAAAAAGAGGTATTGATCTAGCAGTTTCAACAATGTTAGAGGAAATTAAAAAATCTAGTAAACCTATTGGTTCCAAAGAAGAAATAGCTCAGGTTGGTACAATATCAGCAAATGGCGATAGGGAAATTGGAGAACAAATTGCTCTTGCTATGGAAAAAGTTGGTAAAGAAGGAGTAATTACAGTAGAAGAAGCAAAGAATTTTGGCTTCGAAGTAGATGTTGTTGAAGGAATGATGTTTGATAGAGGATACATTTCTCCATATTTTGTGACCAATCATGAAAAAATGGTGGCGGAGCTAGATAATCCATACATTTTGTTATTCGAGAAAAAATTATCAAGCTTGCAGCCAATGCTTCCTGTACTTGAGGCGGTAGTACAATCTGGTAGACCATTATTGATAGTAGCAGAAGATGTTGAAGGTGAAGCACTGGCAACATTAGTAGTCAACAAGTTAAGAGGTGGATTAAAGGTTGCTGCAGTGAAAGCACCAGGATTTGGTGATAGAAGAAAATCTATGCTTGAAGATATAGCGATTTTAACTGGTGGTCAGTTAATAAGCGAAGATCTAGGCATGAAGCTCGATAATGTCAGCATTTCAATGCTTGGAAACGCCAAAAAAGTTAAAATTACCAAAGAAGATACTGTTATAGTTGATGGATCAGGCCAGAAAGTTGATATTGAAGCTAGATGTGCACAGATACGTAAGCAAATTACAGAAACTACTTCTGATTATGACAAAGAAAAACTTCAAGAAAGATTGGCTAAATTGGTTGGTGGTGTTGCGGTACTTAAAGTTGGTGGCGCAACTGAGGTTGAAGTAAAAGAAAGAAAAGACCGTGTTGATGACGCACTTCATGCAACTAGAGCTGCTGTAGAAGAAGGGGTTGTTGCAGGAGGTGGAGTGACTCTATTTTATGCAGCACGAGCTCTTGAGAAATTGAAAGCACCAAATGATGATCAACAAGCTGGTGTTAACATAGTGAAAAAAGCAATGCAAGCGCCATTGAAGCAAATAGCTGAGAATGCTGGTGTGGACGGAGCAATAGTTGCTGGTAAGCTTGAAGAATCAAAATCAAGTACACTTGGCTTTAATGCTCAGGATATGGACTATGTTGATATGTTTAAAGCTGGTATTATTGATCCAACTAAAGTTGTACGCACAGCTCTTATTGATGCTGCATCAGTTGCATCTTTAATTATTACTACAGAAGCAATTATTACAGCCGATCCTAGTGTAAAAGAAGAAGGTCCTGCTGCTGGTGGTATGGGCGGTATGGGTGGCATGGGCGGTATGGGGTTCTAATTCCAAAGCCTATTAAGCTATACTAATTAAAAAAGGCAAGATTAAGGTAGTCTTGCCTTTTTTACTAATGCATTTTGCCACGATTTTGATATGTTAGATTGAGTGGACTAAAGAGATCTAAAGTAACCTTATCTTTGTATTGTGTAGGTATAAGTTTTGATGACAATTGTCATATCTCTTCAGCTTCTTGATAATTTTTTATTCCACACCATTTTCTAAAATTGTTACTGTTTTTTTACCTGGATTAATCTCCGTTATAGCTCCATATGGCAAGATCCACATTGGATCAGAGTGACCAAAGTCCATGCTTGTAACTATTGGAATGAGTGGTATCTCATATTCTTCAAAGACTTTTAATAATGCTTGGTCGTATTTAGAAAAGCATGCTGTTGTCATGTACCGGCCACCAGGTTTACTAAACAAAATAGCACTTAAGCGGTTTAATATACCTTGAGCAGCCAAGTTGCGCATAAATCTTGTGACGGCAGAAGGGGTCCATACCATCCTCTGATGTCTCAAGAAATAAGATAGCTTGATCCCATGTAGATAAATTAGGCCAAAGTTCAGTGCTATTTAGAAATTGTATAACCTCGAGGCAGCCACCAATAAATCTACCCCTACAAACATGTTGTTTTTCGCCAATAAAATTCCATGCAGTTGGTGGATTTAAAGTACGCCGTATATTCTGATTATTTTCATCGGACCAATCTAAAAGTTCTGTTGACCATCCTTCAGTATTATGAGGAATTGCACCAATTACTTCTCTTGAGAACAAAGTTTTACGAATTCCACGTATCGTATATTCATGCATTGAAACATTCTCAGCAAAAGCAGTAATAACCGCCGGACCATAAAAGGAACTTAAACCTGCTTCAAGGCACATGAAGTGAGTCACAGTTGTATCAGAGTAACCCATAAACACTTTAGGATTATTATTGATGATATTGAGATCAACAAAGGGTATAAGGCGAATCGAATCATCGCCTTCGATGTTTGGATCGCTTTGATACTTGGATCAAGAAACGCTTCCATCAAGTCATCTGCTGTAGCTTTGGGATTTTGATAAATCCATTCAGAGTTTTTAAGAGCATGTTTTGTCTGAATAACTTGCAAGCCAAAAATTTGTTCAAGGCGCTATTTTCCTACTTCAAAACGATAAGGAAAAGTCTCCGAGCTACCGCAAGACAAGGTAATGGCTGCAACTTTATCTCCGTAATTTAGCTCGTGTGGTTTAATTAGCGGGTGCATCTTTTGCTAACTCTAATAATGGATTAAACCCAAGCATGCTGCTGGCGATGATCTCAAATGATTCTTGATCAATTTCTAAAAAACCATAGCGAAAAACATAACCCCACGAATTTTTATTCTTTATAAATACCAGAAAAGGTACAAATGGCTTTATATCAATGTGCGTGGTATCAAAATACTTGATATTACGCCTAAATGGTTTAAATCCGTTTCCCATATCTACTTGGTAAGGCACATCATCAATCACCTCGCCAATTGCGGTAAATTTTTGATAAAGCTCAGAGTTTTCCATAGTTACTTTAGAAGAGTAATAAATCACAAAGTCACCACTGGATAGCCGTTTTGCAGGTGCAGATTTTCCGTGACAAAATTGGCAGATACCAAGCTTGACACCATTTTCAACATGCTCTTTGCAAGCAACACCAATCCAAAATTTTGTTGATTTATTCACCTTAATCCTCTTTGGATAACTTCGCCAATACTCTTATAAGATTTTTTTGTTCCGTATTAGGTAATTTGCTAAAAAATCTACTATCAATACTTTCAATAATTGGGACTAGTACGCGCACTAATTCTTTACCTCTCTCGGTTAAAGAAACACTTTTGGCTCGCGTATCTGTTTGATGTTCTATGCGGCTTATGTACCCTCGCGTAATAAGTTTTTTTAAAGATTTAGAAACTGTCATTTTATCTAGCTTAGACCAATTTGCAATTAGGATTTGTGTTGTGTCGTAGTGATGCGCTTCAAACCACATCAAAGTGGCCATAATCACAAACTGGGCATGTGATATATCATATAGTTCTAGGGCTCTTTTTATATGGCGTTGCCAAACAAAAGTCGTTTGCCAGAGTAAGAATCCAGGGCTATCTTCTGGTCGATCAAAGCCAAAGGGTAGATTAGACATTGGCGTCTCGTGCAAGTGTCGCAAGGTTCTCCATTTCTTCTGGCACTGAATCAGCTACATTCTGCGCAACAAGTTTGATCCATAGCCATTTGAGCGGGCCAGTTACAACTAGTGTATTTGTTAATTTAAGCCCGTTTTCTGTATCTTCTGCAAGATGTGTATCATACATTTTTGCACCAAAAAAAGAAGTGCAATCGGTGAACGAATAGCCTTCATTGATTTCTGTCAGTAAGATTTTAACGGGCTTAATACCTTTTGGCTTTAAGAAGAAATGACTCCCAACTGCAAAATCACCTTCAAGTTTGCAATAATCTAAATCACCATGCCAAGTTGGCCAGTTATTTATATCTGTCCAAATTCGCCAAATATCGTCGCGCTTAATTCCTTGAAATGTTTTAGTATATATCTTTGTCCACATCTTTCTTTACCATAATTATATATTAGTTGACAGTATACAAGTTTACTATTCTTGTGTAAAGCATGTACCTAAATAATTTTGATGAACTCACTATTTATCTTATGTTATAAAACATTCAAGGTATAAATTACTTTCATAATGTACAAAGTTTATTATTAGATTTAATTGTAGTAAGTATTAATTTATTAAGTTACAATAAAGTATTAAGTAATAATTAGGAGGTATTATGAAAGTAACCAGAGGATACGCAGAATATCAAAAAATACTTAAAGCAGTGAAATTGGAATCTGCATTTGAAAAAGATGTTAAACTCCTAACAGAAAAATTACATATTATTAATACGCAAGGAGCCACTAGCAGCGTGGGCAGTCAGCTTAAGCTTAATAGCGAATTTATTCCTCATGAACTAGTCATTAGCAGTGTTAAATCTCTAAAAAGTAAATATATCCAATTAGATAAAAGTAGCTCCGACTTTGCTGAACTCAGTGCGCTATGGGATAAGTTATGTACTGAGGTACTAGATTATACACGAAGTTATTTACCTAATAACTGGCAAGTAGTTTCCGGTATATGCAAGCATGAGAATATATTTGATAAATGTGTACAAAAGGGAAGCATATTTCCCGAGGAATTATCACTCATTATTGGCAAATTTGTTATACAAAATTCAGCGCAAGAATTAGAGCAACAGGTTTTAGGTCAAGTGTCTGAAGCATCCTAATAGCCCCTGTAAGATAAGGGTATTTTGTTAGACTTAGAACTTTTGTTCATTATCAAAAACTAATATAATAGTTAGTATAAATATATTTTCCCCTACGGAGTGATAAAATGAAAAAACACGTAATTAATCATTCTTCAGTTCAGTTGTTCATCAAGGACATTCTATAATTTTAATCAACCCATTACCAGGTACATTACTTTTAGTATCAAATCTTTCAACATGTGTAGGTATAGCTGTGTTTAATAAGCAAGCTAACATTATTGGATTAGCTCATGTTGACTTTAATAGAACTGTTGAGTCAATTGTTAGATTTGTTTCGCAAATACGCTATTCAGAAGAAGAGCCTCTTGAACTTGTGCTTAAAGGTGCAAGATGGAATCCTACTAAAATAATAATGAGGTATCAGCTGTAATAAGTTTTATATGAGCTTAGATCCATTTCTCCCGTTTAAATATATTGAATCTAATACATATGATCACCAAGCCTTTCATAGTTTGGTTAATCAGTGTATTAATTCCATAAAGCGTGGTGTTTTTTCAGGCGAAGGAACTAGGCAATTTATGGATGCCTTATTCAAATTACCTGCTAATTCTAAAGGTTGGCTATTCAAAGATGTATTACGAGAACATATAGTGGTTTTATTAGAAAATGGATTTCTCCACTGCTTATTTAAGGAGCATAATGGATTCTATAACGTCAAGGAACCAAAGCTTCCTACGCTACTTAAAGATGTACTTGAAATATGTCTGTACTGTCTTTATCATGCGTTAATCCTAATTATATTAAAAGCATGATAAATGCATATAAAGCGATATATAAGGACGACAAACTATCGAAATTTGCAACTGAAGTATGCGACAAAAACAGCCAACCTATACCTCTCGAAAAAAAGCAAGTTGACTTGCAGATGGAGCACCCTGCGTCTAGTCATCACGTACAAGACGCAGATCAAGACGCAGCGGTGGCAGTGGTTGGTGATGCAAGCGATTTATGATGTTGCGCTTCTATTAATTGCTTTTTGGATGTCCCCTAGTTCCTAACAACAACCAAATTTCTGTGAGCAATTCTGTTTCAGCAACCTCATGATCAAAGTTGTAATAGCAGAATATACAAGGTAGATCCCCTAGTTCTTCTCTAGATTTTGGTAGCCAATCACGGTATAAGCTGTAAATGGTATCACCTATATTATCACGAGATCCTTTGTGGGTAGTAATAGCATACCTTCCAGCAGGTAACACTCTTTCTACAACTTGATTATTCAATTTAAAATCTTGTGGTATAGTAAGAGCTAAATCAAAACGGAATTCTTCTGGTACCACTTCTCTAGGATCATTGTATCCAAAACCAAAGGCTTTGCCAGGTTTTGGTTTTAAATCGATGGGTTGTGATTTTGCCCATGTTATTAATTTATCCAAAGTGTCAGATAATCTCATGGGATCACCATGATGTTCCATAACTGCCAATCTTATAGAAGGCTCTTCTTTAATCGTTATTGTCATAATTTTTTTACCTTTTATTTGCAATGAATGCGGTGGGTTTTCCCATGTATGCCAATTTGCCTTACTTCTAAATTCGCTGGGGGATTGACCACAAATTTGTTTAAAAGCTCGGGCAAATGATTCGTGAGATTCAAATCCAGCATCTAGTGCAACGTTAATAACCGTAGCCTCTTTATGGACAATCAACTGATGAGCAGCCCGTTTAAGCCGCAGCCACTTGATATACATTTGCAAGGATACACCTGTATAAATTGTAAACAGACGATGAAAGTGATATTTTGAAAAACAAGCGATTGCAGCAAGCTCATCTAAAGTCAGCTCTTCATCAAGATGCTTCCCTATGAAATTTATCACTTTGTCTACTCGTTCCTTATAATTCATAAATATCTAATCTACATTGTTTACACGCATGAGATTACTATGGTTATATTTTTGATGCTTGATCGCTTTTGCTAATTTTAATAACACCCCACTCAATTGTATTGCCATATGTAAAAGTTTAAGTAGCTTGCAAATACAATCCACAATAAATAAGGAATCATAAGTAGCGATACCGATCGTATCTTTGGGTAAGATAGCCAAATTATCATACCAACCAGAGTATCCATACAACCCAAAATTAGCAGAGAAAACCCAATCAAGTGATAGTAGAAAAACAAAGGTGTCCAGCTCCAGTTTAAGATGAGCTGAATAACATATAAGGCTTTGATAGCTCTTGGCTGCCGTAATGATGGAGCGCTCCAAATTAGCCAGCCACAACTCCCGATTGTCGCGTATAAAATAGTCCAAGCAATCGGAAACACATAATTTGGCGGTGTCAGGGGTGAGCGATTTAAAGTGCTATACCAAGTACTGATCTCCGGTTTAGTTAAAGAGCCAATGATCACTCCAATCGCTATGAGTGCGGTAATCCAGGTGATTAAAGAGAGGTGGTTTTTAGTGTGTGGATTCATAAACAATAAGCTCATTTGATATTTTTTAATTCAAGTATCTGATTATACATTCATTGAAATATCGATTCCCAATCTTCAAAGAATTCGGCTCTTTGCCATATATTTTAAATCCCTGTTTTTGATGTTTGTAATAGTCATAGTTTTTTTACCATTAAATCGCTGTTGTGTCCGATGAATGCTCCTTGCGTTGCTTGATATTGCCCAACTTTAGTAAAGCCGGCTTTATTATAAACTCTTATAGCTCTAGGATTATTTTCGTCCGGATCGATAAAAAACATATCAGCTTTCGGATCTATGTCTCTTTTATAAAAAATCATAAATTCTGACAGCGTCGGCGCAGCCAGTCCGCGCCCTAAATATTCTTTATTGCCTATACCGAAATCGAGCGAGATTGTATGTCCAGTTTCAGACATATTTGCAAGGTGCATCTTCGCAAGGTCTTCTTGATCTTTTTTGAGAATATCAGATAGAACAAAAGCATACGGCTCTTTATCGATAAAACCGATCCAGTACTTCGTCGTTCCTGCAAAATAAGTTTGTGGTTTATTGTGTATGAAATTAAGAATGTCATCCTTATGCTCTTGACTGTTGTCCCAGAACTCTTGAATATGCGGCTCAGCAAGGCAGCTAAATATGGTGTCTATGTATGATATCGAAGCTTTCTCAAAATGGATGCTCATAATTCCTACCGTAAATATAATTTCATACCTTCGTGGCTTGCTTTAAAACCAAGTTTTTCATAAAAATTCTTTGCTCTAGATCGCTTTTTATTTGTTGTGAGCTGGATTATAGAAACGTCATGTTCTTTGGCATAGCTAATTGCTTGGTCAAACATCCCGTGTCCTATCTTTTCTCCTCTGTGCTGCAGAGCTACTCTCACGGCTTCTATTTGCAGTCTAGTAGAACCTATAAAAGTAAGTGATGGCATAATAGTAAGGTGACATGTGCCAACAATTTTATCACCATCGCAAGCAACCATTAAATATTGATTTGAGTCAGAATCAATCTTGTGAAATGCTTGTATATAATTTTCATCCAAGTGTATAGATTTAGATTCACGTGTTTGTCCCAGCTCATCCTCCAAGAGGAGTTCTATAATACCGGGCAAATCAGTGATTTTTGCTTTTCTGTGGGTTAGAGTGTTCATAATGATCACCTCTGTTTTAGTATTTTTATATGATCCATAATGCTATTCGCTGCAGCTTCTGGGCTTAAATTGCTGACATTTAGCTCAAGTAAATTAGGGTGAGAAATAGAAATTAGTGGCCCATTATATTCAGCATCGTGGGGATCAATAGACTTCCATCTTTCCCTTCTCTCTGGTCTTGTTAGTCGTTTTAGGTGCTCTTCTTTAGTAATGCTCAGCTGTACCGGAACAAATAATGACCCTCGTATTGCTGTCATTTGCTTCACTTGCTCGTAAAGCTGCCTATCTTTTTTGGTGTCTGCCAAACAGTTGGTAAGCACATAACTATTCTGGGTGTGATGGGTCAGGAAATCGAAAATCTCGGTTCTTATGTGTTCAATCGTTTCCCAAGCAAAATCAGGTATTTTAGCATAACCGTCATATTGCAATAGCTCAAAAATAGGATTATTAATTAGCTGGTTATCACATACTATAAAGCCATGTCTTACTCCTAATTCCTTGGCTATAGTATATTTACCAACACCTGGCCTGCCGGTTAAATAGATGATGGTTGTATTTTGTATCATAAGCTACCTCTCTCGGTTATAGTTCTACAGGTGTAAGAGGATCTTTCAGTTGGACATAATGTAATGGTGTTGGTGGTATGTCAAGAGGCAAGGATAGGTAGGCACAAATAAATAAAAATTACTTTTTGGCACGTTCGGATATTAGTGCTCATGAATTATTCCAAATTTGCAACTTATGAGTTTCGAATATGAATCAGCAATGTTTGTTTAATGCCGAAATTAATATTCCTGGATTGACATATATCTCAAATTATACTTCTTCAGAATATGAAGAGACATTGCTAAAACTCATTGATACTCAAGAGTGGAGTTTAGATCTAAAACGCAGAACTCAGCATTATGACTATAAATATGATTATACAGCTAGATCCGTTGATGCATCCTATTATCTTGGCGAAATACCTTGTTGGGTCGATGAGTTATGCAGTAAACTGTATAGAGATGCTATATTCATAGATAAGCCAGATCAAGTGATAATAAACGAATATATACCTGGCCAGGGAATTGCTTCGCATATAGATTGCATCTCATGTTTTGAAGGGATTATTTGTTCGTTAAGTCTGGGGTCTGGATGTATTATGGATTTGGCAGATGGTAATATTAAGATTCCTATATATTTGTAATCTAGAAGTTTATTAATTCTTAAAAATGATGCTAGATATAAATGGAAACATAGTATTGCATCAAGAAAAAGAGATAATGGAGTAAAAAGGCAAAGGCGTATCTCACTTACTTTTCGTAAAGTCTTTTTGGGAGTGAAATGGTGAAATTGGAAAAAGCAAGGTACAGAGTCTAGAGATTTAAAAATGCCTTTTAAAAAATGCTCTCCTGATCCGGTTTTAAGATAAGCTTCGAATTTTTCTGCTTTAGATTTATCTTGAAACGCTATATAAGTTACTAATTTCTATGGCTTAAATTTGTTTGTATGTACTGATTTACCGGCATTATGCTCTCCCAATCTACGTTCTATATAAGTAGTGATACCAATATAAAAACACTCAGAATTAATTTCGCTTTGAACAGATACACAAACATACATACAGGTCCGACTTCGCTAATTCGCCTTCGCCAAGGCTTTGTCGTAATTTTAGCTACTTCCTGACATCACGCCATAGCACGTCCGCGCGACGGTGGATGGCGGACAGGGTGAGATTCGAACTCACGGTACGGTTACCCGCACGCTGGTTTTCAAGACCAGTTCCTTAAACCACTCGGACACCTGTCCTTCTTGAAAGACGATAATGTAGATACCAGATTATATTATTTATTTCAAGATAAAAATATTAATATTTGCCAATCTGTAGTATAATGAGCTACTCAAATTGAATAGTTTATAAATTAATTATGAAGGCTCATTCTCCAAATTATATTGCATTTGATCTTGGTAGTAACAAGATTGCGGCACTTGCAGCGCATATTGGTAAACAAGGTGATACAAGCATTATAGCTCAAATTGTACAACAAAGTATGGGTATTAGATCCGGTGTTATTACAGATATGGCTCTGGCAGAAAATAGTATAGTTTCTGCTGTTTATGCACTTGAGAAATACTGCGATAAAAGCATCAAGGAAATTTCCATCTCTCTTTCAGGGCATGGAGTAAAATCATATTACGTGACTAATGCAATAAAACTAAGCGCTCAACCAATTAGCGAGTCTGATGTTAAGAAGCTAATAAGCAAAGCATTATCAGATTTTAAAATAAAAAATATGGAAGTAATTCATTATTTCCCAATTGAATATAAAATCGATAACGATCAAAGCATTAGTAACCCTATTGGGCTTACAGCAAGAGAATTATTTTGCCAACTTCATATCATAGCTGCTGATTCAACAATGGTAACTAACCTTACTAGATGCCTTGCGAAATGTCATTTGGAAGTAAATGAAATATACATCTCAGCTTACTCAGCTGGAATGGCAACACTTACCGATGATGAGAAAGAATTAGGTACTATATTAATTGATCTTGGAGCAAATACAAGTTCTTATGGAATTTTTCTAAATGGCAAAATGATATATACAAATTACGTGTCAGTTGGTGGTCATGATATAACTGTTGAAATTGCTAAATCATTATCTGTTACCATGAAAGAAGCTGAAAAAATCAAGGTACTTTACGGGATTACTGATCCTTCATTACTAACCAAGGATTCTATAATTAAATTAGAAAATGGTGAACATACTATTACTGCAAGTTGGCTAGCTCAACTTATATATCCTCAAATAAAATTCATACTGGAATCAATCAAAAAACAATGCGACAGTTTGAATATTGATCATATGCTGGCTAAAAAAGTTGTGATCACCGGAGGAGGATCGTCACTGGCTAACATAAAATCAATGGCAGCAGAAATTTTTCATAAACAAGTTAGAGTAGCAAAACCAAATTTAATCCCAGGACTTATAGAAACAGCAAATCCTTCTAGTTTATCAACTGTTGTTGGTATAGTGCTAGCTAGAGCACTGAAAATGCGTACTAAATCAGATAAATATGAGCAGCTTGAAAATGTAGGACTACTTAAAAAAGTTGGGTGGTGGATTAGAGATAATATTTAGCACTATGCTTCGTAATATTTACTACATTTTTATACAAATTCTATTTATAATAATAATTTCAACTAGCATTAGATCATCAGCAAATCCATGGCTACCCAAAGTAGGAGAATATAAGGTATATTTGGGATTTGCTCAAGTTGATAAAAAATCAAAAAAAGAAATTCTTCTTAGAAAAGATCTATATTTTAAAACTTTAAATAAAATATACGTCTTAAGATCAATAAAGGAATCAATTATCCAGAGCGCAAAAATGTCTGGACGTGATTTGCTCAATTCTGAGTCGCGTCAGATTGAAACTATTGACTATGATCTGATCAATTTATCAAGCAATGCTGATGAACTTGGCGCATTTACTGATGATAGTTTCTCGACATTTGAAGTTGAGTACGGAGCTACCGAAAAAGATAGTTTTGGTATAAAGATTTTATATAGAAAAGATCATATTGCAACATTATCTAATAATAATTACAGCTACTCAAACACCGGTAAGGAAGCTGATATATATTACAAAAACAAACTATGGGAATATGATAATTGGGTGATCACATTGCAGCCCAAAATTAATATATCTTCAGTTGCAAAAAAAAGCTCTATAAAACATGTTGATCTAGCCTTGCTAATTGGTCATTCAAGTATAAAAAAGAATAGGGAAGTATTTGGTGAGTTTGGTATTGAGCTAAGAAGACATAATGATAAATTTGTGCATAAACCTTTTGGGTATTTGATCATACTACAAGAAGGTATAAAATTTGGTAAAAAATGGGTTCTATCAAACTATACTGAGTATGAAAAAGTCAAATCACGAAGCCATCTATATAGAACGACAATTTATGATCAAGTATCTTTTGCTAGAGAGTTTACTTTAAATAAGATAAACATATATGGACAATTAGGCTATTTCTGGAAATATAGTATAGTTGATAGGAATTATATGATATCAGGGCCAGTATTTTCTTTATATTTCAATTTTTGATTGTTATTTTTTACGTGATTATAATGAAATTTAAAAATTACTTTCAATTATGCAGTTTGAAAATTTAGATTATCAAAAAATAACCAAATACTGCAGGCAAGGTTATTTCCCATATACGAGTTCAAAAGATAAACAAGGATACGTAATAACTGAACAATCAATTATCAGCTCTTTTAAGGAAAATGATCTTGAGTTTACTTTGGTTACAAGAGCAGAATTTTTTTCTATTCTACAATCTCATTTTAAACATGAACTTGAAGATAATGCCATCAATCAATTGGATAGAATTGGTCAAAATCTTTCTGCTAGAGGTATAAATTATAAGCAGTTGTTTAGTATATTCATTACTATATTCTTTACCTTCATGATCTTAGCAAAAAATATTTTTGCAGTAATAAATAGCGTTGTTTATCTAATACAGAATATGCTAAAGGCAATCCTATTTCACAAAGGCTTAGCCAATATCACTGAGCAACATCACAGTTTTAAAATTAATGATACATTGCCAATTTATTCCATTCTTGTACCACTTTATAAAGAAGAAAAGAAAGTAGCATCAATAATCCGTGCTCTTGGAAATTTAAATTACCCAAAGGACAAATTAGATATAAAACTCATTCTAGAAGAAGATGATGATATGACACTGAATGCTATAAGTGACATTACGTTGGACAAACATATCCAGTTTATCAGGGTACCATATTTTTTGCCTCGCACTAAGCCCAAAGCATTAAATTATGCAATGCCTTTTGTTGTAGGCCAATACCTTACCGTTTATGATGCAGAGGATGAGCCAGATCCAGATCAATTACTAAAAGCACTTGATGCTTTTAGTAATTTACCAGATGACTACGTGTGTCTTCAGTCTAAACTAAATTTCTATAATGCTAAGGAAAATATCCTCACTACGCTGTTTAGTATTGAATATAGCATCTGGTTTGAATATCTACTTAAAGGCCTTGATCTATTAGGTTTGCCAATTACCTTAGGAGGAACAAGCAATCATTTTAAAGTTGATAAATTAAAAGAAGTAGGTTCATGGGATGCCTACAATGTCACGGAAGATGCTGATCTTGGAATAAGACTATATTTGAGAGGGTATAAAGTCAGCATGATTAATTCTACTACGCTGGAAGAAGTACCTAATAACCTTAAAGACTGGACTATGCAAAGAAGTAGATGGATCAAAGGTTTTATCCAAACTATTCTAGTATTTTTATGTAATAAAAATAATTTTGTAAAATTAGGTTTGCTTAAATCTGCTACAGTGATTACCTTCATAGGCTTATCTACTTACAGCATATTATTTTTGCCATGGCTATTTTTTATCTTATACTTAGATCTTAACCAATTTAGTTATTGTATATGGCTTATAAATAGCCTTTTTTCATTTTCCTATTTGTATGCCATTGCTTACTTTGTATTGGCAAAAAATGATTCCCAGATTAGTATCAAGACAGCATATGGAATTTTAGTTTTACTTATTTGGCCATTCTATTTTATTCTCCACACTATAGCTGGGTATAAATCGATATTTGACATTATAACATCACCATTCAAGTGGAGCAAAACTCCGCATGGAAACAATAAGCTAAAAAGATAGATTAGTTTTGCTGATTATTTTCTGAAGTCGAAGACAACTTTGACCTTTCAACTATCTTATCAAGATCAATTTGACTACATATGCCAAGCAGCACCGGATCTCTTTGACGAATGTTTGCCATATTCCAGTGCGATCTCTCACGTATAGCAGCCACAGTAGATTTAGTGGTTCCTATTAGCTTAATAATATCAGCATCCTTAACATCAGGATAATTTTTAAGTAGCCAGTATATTGCATCTGGCTTGTCTTGCCTTCTTGCAATTGGAGTGTATTTAGCTGATTTTTTGTTCTTTGCTACCGCTTCATACGAATGACTAATCTTTAGTTTTAAAGTTGCATTTGGATCACTACTGCATCTGGCTATTTCTTCTTTATCAAGCTGTCCACTTGTCACCGGGTCAGCACCCATAATACCAACTGCTACTTCACCATCTGCAATTCCTTTAACTTCTAGTTCATGTATTCCACAAAAATCTGCAATTTGCTTGAAGGTTAATGATGTATTTTCAACAAGCCACACAGCTGTTGCTTTAGGCATTAATGGATGTTGCTGCTTTTTATTCATGCTTGAAATTGAATTTATTATTTATATATCCACCAAAAAATAACTGTTTTATCAACTAAAGTCAAATATTCTTGATGTTTATTTTGGGTATTCGTCACTCAAAGTCATTATAACAAGCCTAAGATAACTACTAGCAGAAGATCTCTATCTCAAGTAACTATATCAACTCCTACGCTGCTGCTACTATCCTGCTTTGAACTCAAAGATCTGCTACTATATGCTAGCGGTATCATAGATGATATTGGAGATAGGGCGCCTGATAATTTAAGCCCTTGATATGTAGACATGATTTTAGTTTTATCAGCTGAAGTATAACTTATTTTGGAGTAAAGTGGGTTGTTTGGATCATGTCTCTTACAATAACTTAATGCGGTCGTAAAATTACGTCTTGCATCACCATCACCACGACCTACGCTCTTCGATCTCTTCACTGGGGGTGGAGACTCAGATGCTGCTGCTGGTGATTGTTTTTGAAGTGATTTAATCTTTTCATACCTTGAGCTGATTATGAGTTTCTCGTCTTTAGTAAAGTGCTGTTTGCTATGATAAACTGACGGTAGATTTTTGTCATGGGCTCTTAACCAAGCTAATTTTTCGCTAAAATCACGTCTTGTATCACCACTACGTTTTATATTCCTTGATCTTCTACTAACCGGTGGTGTAACACCTGGAAGTTTAGGCCTGCTTCTTGGCACCATTCTCGAAGCCTCCGATTTCGATGCCCCAACTACAGAGCTGCTTTTTTGAGATGTAAGTTGCCACAATGGCCTTGCAACATCAGGATCATTCTCACCACCTTCCGGATTATCCTCAGACAAAGGCGGTAGATCTGGATCATCAATCTCCATATCGTCTGACGGATGCAGTTCTGATTGAACAGATGGCATTGATTGGATGCTCCATCGTGGCCCTGGTATCAATCTTGGCAATATCGTTACGGGATCACTTTTTTTCATTGGAGTATTTGATTGATCAGCTTCCAGCCTGCTCAACAAAGACGGCATTGTTTTAGAAGATAGCATTAGTGGATCACTCTCCATCCCCTCTAACAAAGATGGTACTGGTTGGAAAGATGGCATTGATTGATCAATAAAGATATATCTTAAGCCTGATCCAAATGGCTTAGACCGTGATGATGAAGAATTTATAAAATCACTACCGGTCATTTGCTCATCATCGCTATCTGCTTGATCGTCGCTCACTTCCGCTAATGAAGATGGCATTGATGAATCAATAACCATATATCGTATGCCAGATCCGAGTGATAAAGAGGGTGCCGATGATAGGTCAGTTACAAACTCATGTTCGATCATCTGCTCATCATCGCTATCCTCTGCTAGATCATCCAAAACCTCTTCTTGGTAGTTTACCTGATGAATTGTTTGTCTAAACTTATTTAATATTTTGTGATTATTTTTTGATACTAGACTAGGCACCGTCAAAGATTTTACGGGATTATTATATGACAAGTTTACTTTTCCCTTACAAACAATCTGGACCAACATCTTATCGCTAGTACCAATATTTTTACCTATCTGTAAACTTCGAAATACACCCTTTGGGTCATTAATTGTGAGATTACGTCTGCGTACTATCAGCTTAAGCCTTGCTACATTATTAGCGCACACTACTTCAGCTTTAACCCCTGTTTTTGCAGAATATCTGTTCAAAACTCTCTCAGTATCACTAAAGCTTCCACCAATTTTTACCTTATGACCATTGAGCTATATATTCTCTTTAGCAAAAACGACACTACCATTAACTACCCTAGTATATCTAGGATAATTGACAGAGCCAGATATGCTGGATACTGATATAGATATTAACCACTATTTAACACTAAGCGTTTACCACAATTTCTTGTAATAAGCAAGATTTTGGTATTAAAACTTTCCTCTTAAGTGATCATCAATTTTACGTACCTTTCTGACATTAGAGAAATCTTCAGTTCTAGGAGGTCTATACTCATCCATATTAGCTTTTTTCCTGTGTTCATTGATTCCGTCAATATGCTTATCAACTTCTTCGGAGATCTGAGATTTTCTAACATCAATTTGTTGCAATACTTCTTGGCTTGACTGGAAGTCAGTGATAGATTGTTTCAGCTTATCAACTTCTTTTGCCGCTTCTTCTTTTGGCAACGCTCCTGTTTCTTCATAATATTTTTGCATCATAGCAGGCATTTGATCAGCACTAATATCTTTACCATAATGTGATTTTAAAGTTTCATGTGCAGATTGCAACCTATCAGCAGCTAAATCATAAGTAGTTTGATAATCACTCTGCCTACTGACGAATTCATCATTTTCCATCAACCGTTTCTCGAGTTCTTGTGCCCTGTCAACCATATGGCGCATTTCAGAATCTTTAGCATATTCCGACATGTATTTATTGCCCATTAAAGCAGGATCTTCTGTTCCAGAAAGAGCATCATATACTTTTGATGAAATATCTTTTCTGGTTAATTCTTTATACATACCAAGATTACTATTACCTTCTTTTTCTGCTCTTGCTAGGAACTCAGGCGAAGTTACGTTATCTCTTTCAGCTCTATTGAACCTGTCTATAGTCTTATCAGTTCCTGTTCTAGTAATATGATGTTGCCTATCTTCAAGTTGTTCTGCATAGGTCTGTTTTCTATAATTTTTTGCTTTAGGGTCGGTATTGATCTCATGATATGACCCACCAAGCGCTCTACTAAAGCCATCTTCTCTGCCACCGCTAATTCCTTTGTATAGATCATGTTTGACTCCTTCAACTTCTGCAACCAATTCTTGTCCAAATTGTTTTTGTCTTGCTTCTTTTAGTTCCTTTCTTTCCTTAACATCATGCCTGATTTCCTGTACAGAGCGTAAGGAAGAACTGTGTTTTCCAAGAAGGCCAATACCACGATTTGACATACCAATATAAGCATCAACATATGCTTCCTGGAATCTCCTAGCTTCAGATGCCTTTTTACTAAGCTCTCTAAGTTTTGGATCTTTCATTAACGAATCAATAGCAGCTTTCTCACGAGCTGGAAGCTTGTCATATTCCATACCATATTTAGCTTTTGACATCTCTCCTTTAAGCGAAGCAAAATCTTTTTGGACAAGTTTTTGTGCAGCTTCACGGGCAATTTTCTCCCTTCTAGCTTGTGGCAATGATGGATCAACATTTTTAAGTAGTTCTTCTTTGAGTGCTTTACCATAATTATTGACAGCTTCAGGGTCAATTTTATTTCTATTAAGTCCAGTAGTTCTTTGTACTTCTTCTAAAATTGCAGGATTTGCTTTATCTGTTAGAGCTTCCTTACGCAAATTATTTATACGGGCTTTGTCTATTAATGATGATGGAGTATATTGGGACGCCACAGCTTTAAGAGCTTCCCATTTTTCTCGCCCAATAGTTCGATCTATTGCAGCACTTGCTGCTCTTCCAGGGAGTTTTGCTATGTAAGCATTACTCTTGTCAAAAGTCTGGGCTTTGATAGCTTCGCCGACATTAGCAAGATTAGTAAAGTTACCAGATGTACCAGTTAAGAATTTAGCAACAGAAATAGTAAGACCATTAAATTTATGGAGTAAATAGAGTGCAGCAAAGATAAGTAGCATGCCATCAAGCTGAACAAATTTGCCATTCCAAAATTGATTAAGCCTTCTCGTGTCGTTCACTGGGTCAAGGAATGGCAAGTCAACATATCTATCACCTACACAAGCATATGCTTCGCAGAAACCTGTATCAGAAGTGCTACCAACAATATTGGAATCATCACTAAAATGATCAATCGGTATTGGTATCCTACGTGTTTCCCTAGAGAAATTCTCAGCTTTCATTGGTTGTGGGAACCACCAGTAGAATATTGAATCACTAAGCCCAGCTTGATTCATTGCATCTTGAGCATCTCCACCAAAAAGAGGAGTTGATCCACCGTCTCTCATTTTTGGAAAACCTTGTTTACATACTCTAAAGCCAAGAGCTCCGTACACTTCTTGGCGCAAGATTACTGAAATAAAAATGAGCCCCGTAAATAAAATTATAGGTTGTACTGCGTAAGAAATTAACTGTCTTAGCCAGTTTTCAAATAATGACCTCGTAATACCAAAGAGCATGAAACAGATGAATATTGGCCCCATGGTAATAATCATACCAATCGCCATCAGTGCCGTAAGGTATATGATAGCAGCATTAAAGAAGATCATTAGGACGAAATAAAGAGCAATAAAGAACAGTATTATGTAGATAAATCCTAACCAATCGACAAAAAGTAGTGATAGTAGTTTAGAAATAGTTTGTGGCGCTATCATTAGAGCCAAAATTCCAGGGGATCCAGGTCCAGTAGCCCCCGCTTCAACAATTATATTAAGAATCTGTTCAACCCCACCAACAAAATAAGCAAATACATAATCATTAAAAAATGACCAACTATATTCACTACTTAGCAAAGCAGAAACGATAGCAACTTTACCAACCCTAACAATTAATTCAGTATGTGTTAGCTCCAAATTACCTGCAAGGTACGATAAGGCTGTCCACATGATATAGAGAGATAGAATAGCAGATACTGCTGCTCTATAGCCTGGGTTGGTTACTATCCCCATATATAGGTTTTTTATTAACCCATAATTTCCATCACTGCCAAACAAAAAGTCCTTAACAAGTTTTGTGACATAAGATATAGGATCTGGATTAACGCGATCTATTCCTGACTTGATATAGACTCTGTATTGACCACTATTATCGTCATAGAATTTATCAAGAATTTTGAAATATAGTTTACTATTTGCGTACTGAACCTTTGTTGCATCTGAGCCATATAAATATACACGCCCCCCAACTGTTCTTGTATTACCATTTCTATCTACTTCATACATTGAATAATCAGTTTGCTGCTCTCCGACGTGAAAACTAAGTCCTCTAGGATCTCTTTGACTTGATATCGATCCATTAGGATCTGTACCTTTCTCAGCAATTAAAGCGTATAAACCAACTCCATTTCTAAACAAACAAGGAGCATTTGTGAGTTGCGCTTTAGAGGTATTGGTACACATATGTCCATCAATATATTCACAATCTCTAAATCGCTCGCATATCTTAGCTAATTTACTGCCATCATCTTTTGTGCCATACCATGCACACCAGGCGGAAACTTCTGAACTAATATTATAATCTGTACCATAATCCCACCCATGAACGGCAACTACTAGAGGTCTACCATTAACTCTGTATGAGGTATCTAACCATGGAGCAACCTGATTCTCGCCAGTTTGTCCATTTAATTCATCGGAAGTATATCTTGCTTTGACAGTAAACTGAGCATGCCCAAAATCATCTGCCTCGATACATCTATCACCGCTGCACGACGCTAGATTGACACACACTAGAAGTAAAAAAACAACTCTAAAAACTCCTAGTAGCATTTGTTGACCTTAAACTCCAGTTATAACTATATACAGAAATAGGGTACATTTGAACGTATATACTATCAACAATTGGAGCAATGTAATTAACCATATTCCAACTTTTAGTTATATTTATGTTGCATAGTAATTAGTAGAGATCTCGTAGTCTTTTTCGGGACCAATAATATTATACGTTATATTGAAATATTCATTAGCTAGTGAGTATTTGGCTGTATATTGATCCAAATTACACATATGTTGTCCCGAAAAATATCCTTCTTTAAAAATTAACTCGTAAAAAAGCGTCTTATCGATAAAAAGCTTCTGTATTTTTTGATTGTCAGGGGCATATTTGTAGAAATACGATTTTTTCATATTTGATATTGCCTTATCGGTAGAGTTATACAAAGTTACTTCTTCTTGATATAGGATAATGTTGTTTGATTTTTGGCTAAAACTTGCTTTCCCTAAACCTGAAAAAGAATTACATGGATCTTGTGAGCTGATTTTACGAATAAAATTATAATTGCCACTGAACCTAGACATAATATTATTAATTTCTTTATCTTGGACCATATTATTCATAGGCCACAACTACTGGTGCGTGATCTGATGGTTTATCTTTAGTTCGTGCTTCATAATCAATCGTGCAACTCACTAAATGAGAAACCGCATTAGTGCTTGATATAATGGAATCTATCCGCATGCCTTTATTTTGTTCAAATGCCCCAGCTCTGTAATCCCACCACGAAAATTCTTGCTTGCTTGGATGGATAATTCTGTAATTATCAACAAAACCGGAATTTAAAATAGTCCTCAATTTTCTCCTTTCTTCATAAGTAAAGCAAGTTGAGTGTTCTAATTCTTTTGGCTCATACACATCAATATCAAAAGGGGCTACGTTAAAATCTGAGCAGATAAACTTCTTCTCATCGAATGATTTGTGCGCAACTAAATAGTCGGTAAAGAAATCATAAAATTTGAGCTTAATATCATATTTATCGCTGCCAACTTCGCCGCCATTTGGGACATAAAGTGAGATTACTTTTATATAGCCTATGGGCGAGGAAAAACCACACTCAATAAATCTAGCTTGATCAGCTACAGGATTATTTGGAAATTCAGTGCTGACTTCATCTGCTCTGATTTTAGATAGGATTGCCACTCCATTATAACTTTTTTGTCCTTGTACATATATGTTGTATGGCAAATGAGAAAATTCTTCGTATGGAAATTTTTCAGTCTCACATTTTACCTCCTGCAGGCATATTATATCAGGATCATGAATCGTGATAAAATCTAATAAATGTGGAATTCTCATTTTTACTGAATTAATATTCCATGTAGCAATTTTAAAACTCATAACTTAAATCTATTATTTTTGACAATTTGGACAATAAAAAGTTGCCCTACCGGACTGTTTTAGCATAATTATTTTCTCGCCACAAACAAAGCATTCTTTCCCTTTTCTGCCGTACACTTTAAGTTTTTGCTGAAAATATCCAGGTTTATTATCTCCATTGACAAAATCTTTTAAGGTTGTACCACCAGCTTTAATAGCTTTTTCTAGAACATACTTGATAGAACTCACTATAGCATTTAATTCCTTAGCACTTAGGTTTTTAGATTGTTTTATTGGATTAATTTTAGCTAAAAATAGACTCTCAGATGCGTAAATATTTCCTACACCAACAACTATTTTATTATCCATTAACGCTTGCTTTATAGAAGTCTTTTTATTTGCTAATCTCTGGCTCAAAAATTCCGAATCAAATTCTGTTCCTAATGGTTCGATTCCCAAATCCCTGATATATGGTTGGTGTGTGATCTGATCTTTATGGCTTATATAAACCATACCAAAGCGTCTTGTGTCATTAAAAACAAGCTTAGTGCCATCATCAAAATCTATTATAATATGATCATGTTTCTTATAAAGATATTGAGAGTCTTGAGTCGTTAGCCTACCAGTCATACCCAGATGAAAAACTAGAATGTAGGCATTATCTAGATGTAAGTATAAGTATTTTGCTCTTCTTGATACTGATATTATTGTCGCGTTAATTAGATAATTATCAAAGTCATTCGGTAATTTGTACCGAAGATTATTCCTTCTTTGAACATATTTGGTTATTTTTCTACCAATAATA
Source organism: Rickettsiales bacterium (assembly GCA_017302595.1). Lineage (GTDB taxonomy): Bacteria > Pseudomonadota > Alphaproteobacteria > Rickettsiales > Rickettsiaceae > Megaera_A. The sequence continues at coordinate 6,422 of JAFLDA010000003.1, read as the reverse complement.
TTCTTTAAAAGGTAGTCCTTTACTGTTTCTACTTCGGCTAATTCAGGCATAAATAGTTTTAAAACTTAACCTTTTATAGACTAGCGTTGTATATTGAATAGGTCAACTCATGAGTGATGAAAAAGATTACACATTCGGACATCAGAAGGTATCAAGCAACCAAAAAAGATCATTGATTGATGAGGTTTTTTCAGATGTCGCTAGCAAATACGACATCATGAATGATTTAATGAGTTTTGGTGTGCATCGTATGTGGAAAGATGAGTTTTGCAATATGATTCCAAACCTTAACAGCAAAATCATAGATGTTGCCGGTGGAACTGGAGATATATCATTCCGGTTAGTTGAAAGAGCTAAAAAAACTAATAAAAAACCTCAAATTGTAGTATCAGATATCAATAGATCGATGCTAGAAGTATGTAAAAACAAAGCACTTGATAATAACATAGTTTCATACATTGACTTAGTAGTTGCTGATGCAGAAAATTTACCATTTCCAGATGATAGTTTTGATTATTACACCATCGCCTTTGGAATTAGAAATATGCTATCGATAGAAAAAACCTTAAAAGAAGCGTATCGAGTTCTAAAACCAACTGGAAAATTTCTATGCTTGGAATTTTCAAGAGTACAAAATGACCTCATGCGTCCATTATATGACTTGTATTCTTTTAGTTTAATCCCTACTATAGGCAAAGTTGTAGCTAAAAATCGAGGTGCCTATCAGTATCTTGCAGAAAGCATAAGTGTTTTTCCGGATCAAGAATCATTTAAAGAAATGATTCAAGACAATGGATTTAAAGACGTAAAATATACTAATTTAACGTTTGGTGTTGCAGCTATTCACTACGGGTTTAAGCATTAAGAATGGAAAATGATACAGTTTTTGCAAGTGTTATTTCAGACAATTCGTATCGCATATCAGCTCAGTAAAAATAAAATACTGATTAGCTCTGGTCACTATAATTTTCCATTTAAAGTCAAATTACTGGGTTTTATTCTTTGCATTTTTTTTAATCCTCTAGGTTTATTAATCAAACCAAAAAGATCGTTTGGAGAGAGATTGGCAGCCTTTTTTCAATCTCTTGGCCCAATATATATTAAATTTGGTCAAACTTTATCCACAAGACCAGATTTGATATCGGAAGACGTTGCAAATAGCTTGAAGTACCTACAAGACAAGTTACCAGCATTTGATAGCAAAATTGTCAGATCTAGAATAGAAAAGCAATTTGGCAAAGAAATTTCAGTTATTTTTTCTGAATTCGATAATACTCCAATTGCTGCTGCTTCAATTGCCCAAGTTCATAAAGCCAAGTTAATAAACGGAAATAAAGTTGCAGTTAAAATATTAAGACCAAATATTTATGAAGATTATGAAAAAGATATAAGGTTCTTGGAATTTATTGCTAGCATATTGACCAAATTTCTCAAAGGGGTAAAAAGGCTACGTCCTCATGAAGTGATGGGTATATTTAGACAGTCAATGAGACTAGAACTAAATCTCAAAAGCGAAGCTGCTGCTGCAACTACTATCGCTGATAATTTTTTAAATGATAAAAATCTTAGGATACCAAAAATATACTGGCAATTTACTTCTAATGAGATATTGACGATAGAGTGGATAGATGGGGTTTCAATTTACGACCAGGAAGCGATAATCAAATTGGGGCATGATCCAAGGAAAATTGCTGCAAAAATTGCTGTTATATTTTTCAACCAAGCTTACCGGGATGGATTTTTTCATGCTGATTTGCACCCTGGTAATATATTAGTATGTAAAAATGGCCAAGTTGCTATGGTAGATTTCGGAATAGTTGGCATTTTATCTGAAAAGGACAGACTGGCTATTGCAGAAATCTTATATGCTTTTTTAAAAAGAGATTATAAGTTGGTTGCGCAAGTTCATCACCGTGCTGGATACATACCTTCTGATACTAATCTTGATTATTTTGCCCAAAGTTGCAGAGTAGTGGCTGAACCAATTATCGGTCTTGCTATTAAAGACATTTCTATCGGTAACTTACTCTCGGAACTATTTAAGGTAACCGAAGAGTATGGCATGGAGACCCAGCCTCAGCTTTTGCTACTGCAAAAAACTATGGTGGTTGTTGAAGGTATTGGGCAAAGTTTAGACAAAGATATAAATATGTGGCAATTGGCAGAACCTTGGATCAAGAAATGGGCAGCTAAGAACTTATCACCTGAAGCAAAAATCTTAAGATTACTGAAAAAAATAATACAAGAATTAAAAATATGAACATTAGAATCGCCACCTGGAACATCAACTCTGTCAGACTAAGGCTTGACCTTCTTGCTAGGCTTGAGAAAGAATTTCAACCAGATATTATCTGTTTGCAGGAGACTAAAGTACAAGATGAGTTTTTTCCAAACGATGAAATAAGTAAACTGGGCTATAGGCACGTGGTTTATTCTGGTGAGAAATCTTATAATGGCGTTGCTATCTTGTCAAAACAACCAATACGGGATAAATTTGAGATATATTTATGCAATAATGATAAAAGACATATTTGCGCTAAAATTGGTGATTTTGAGTTGCATAATTTTTATATTCCTGCCGGCGGAGATGAACCAGACATCGAGATCAATCCTAAATTTAAGCATAAACTAAATTACTTGAGAGAAATGGATGAGTGGTTTGCTAAAAATCGCTTAAAAAACGATAAAGTAATTTTAGTTGGAGATCTGAATATTGCCCCCCTTGAGAATGATGTTTGGTCATCAAAACAGCTAAAAAACGTAGTAAGTCATACTCAGGTAGAGCGAGAAGGTTTGATGAAAATTATAAATGATTTTGAATTTATCGATACTGGTAGGAAATTCGTTGATCCCAGCACCAAATTATATAGTTGGTGGAGCTACAGAAATAAAGACTGGAAGAAACATAATCGCGGACGAAGGCTTGATCACATTTGGGTTTCTAAACCTCTTGAGCTTAGACTTAATGGTATAACTTGTCCTCCTGAAATACGAGATTGGGATCGGCCATCAGATCATGTGCCCTTCATGCTTGATCTTAAAATATAATTATTTGATTTGGGGTTCATAAATAGGCGGTGGATGCTGAATCAAGTCCTGGATGACTGAAAGAGTCGGAAGAGTGCAGCATGATTGAGGAGTGTATACTCTATTCATCTGGATTGAATATATCAACTACAACGCCTCGTATATCTTTGATTTCTTTCCAGCTGCTTGCCGGGTCAAAGTCTAAGGTAATAATTTTGGCTGGTGTCATAGTTTCTTCATTAATCCTTTCATAATCTTTACTATTTTTATCTACTAAGTCTAAAACCATCAGATATATATGTGGGTTGTGACCAATAATTAGAATATTCTTAAACTTATCATCCTGCTCAGCTAGCAAATTTATTACTCTTTCTATATTTCCTTCATATAACTCAGTAATGACCTCTATTTCAGGAATGACAAATTGCTCTTGAATAATATCTGCTGTCTGCATTGTTCTTTGCACAAATGATACAATCAGCTTATCAATTTTTTTATCCTTAAGATAAGTAGCTGCTTTTTCAGCTTGTGCTTGACCATCGAAGCTTAAACTTCTTTGCACATCAATTACATCTATTGATCTCTCGCTATGCGCATGGCGCATCAAAAATAACTTCATAATTATGCCTTTTTAGACAAGAAAATAGCAATCTTGCACATTTGCTTTATAGAGTCAGAATAGAATCGGTGCAAGAAAACTTCATTACTACCATTATTTAATGCGACATTTATATGTTCTGCTTCGTCATTTTTGAACTGCTTAATTTTATCTAACAACTCAAGTCCTGTCTTAGACGATTCCAAATAATCAATTTGTTGCTGGTAATGTTCTACTATTACTTCTTCTATTGCTTGTGTAACCTGCATAGCTGATTTTTTTCCTAGTTTGATACTGAGTCGTCCTAGCATATAGCCCATTACATTCCACATAGGCATAAAAATAGTAGGTCTTGACTGGCTATTTTCGATTTGGGTTTCAAAATAAGATAAATGTTCGAGTTCCTGTTCTAGCATGTGATGTAGTACTTTTTTAGTTTCTTTGTCACTTGCGCCATCTATTTGGCCTTGATAAATTCTTTTTGCACCATATTCCCCTGCATGATCAACACGAATAATCTCATTAATTTTTACTTCGTGATTATAAAAATATGGCTTTGGCATTATTTAATTCCTATTTTCTGGCTTAGTAAACGTAATGATAGTAATTACAAATAGGTTAAAAATCAAATTCCATGAGGCCAAAGACAGTCCTAAAAATAGAAATGCAGGTTTATTACATGAGGGCGTTTGAGTACTATTATATATCATCTGCCTAAAGTCACTAATACTCAAATTATCATTAATTAGCACTAAGGGCTTACAAAAACTGGACATTTCAAATATTCCAAATTCCACTCCTGTGTGGTAACTGGCGAGTATAATCGCAAAAACAGAAGTGATAACATATGTTTTTTTAGGAATAAAACTGCCAGCATAGCCAATGATGGCCGCTACGACCCATATCAAAAAAGGAAATCTTTGATATACACACAGAGGACATGGGAGTATTTGAAACAAATACTCCATTATGTATGCAGCATACAGGCAAACTACGGATAGTATTAACATGCCTATATTTATGCTTTTATGATTTATTGACATAATCCAATTATAGTAATAATCTAGCCTACATTTTTTTTATATCCTAAAGCGATTGATACACTATGACAATAAATTTCGATGATATCTTAAATTCTAGTGCCTGGCCATTTATTGAAGCAAAAAAAATATATGATCATATTGGAGGTAAAGTCCCAGAAAAAGGATTTGTGCTTTTTGAAACAGGATATGGCCCCTCTGGGCTTCCTCATATTGGAACTTTTGCTGAAGTCACAAGAACTACGATGGTCAGAGAAGCATTCAAACAAATATGTGATATACCAACAAAACTAATTTGTTTTTCAGACGATATGGATGGTCTTCGAAAAGTACCTGGTAACATACCAAATCAGGATATGGTAGCACAATATTTGGGCAAACCATTGACTGGCATACCTGATCCATTCGGTGAAAAAGAGAGCTTTGGGCACTATATGAACGCCAAACTAAGGTCATTTCTAGATCGTTTTGGATTTGAGTATATCTTCTATAGCGCAACTGAATGTTATAAGAACGGTATGTTCGATCACATGATGCTAAGAACCATTGAAAAATACGATGAAATTATGCAACTTATGTTGCCAACTTTTAGAGAAGAAAGGCAAAAAACATATTCGCCTTTTATGCCAGTATGTCCTAAAACTGGTGCAATACTACAAGTACCAATAGAGGCTGTAAATCTTGCAAATAAATCCGTTAGTTATCGCGACGATCAGAACCAACTTATTGAAGTGCCTGTAACAGGAGGAAATTGTAAACTACAGTGGAAGCCAGATTTTGGCATGAGATGGGCAGCTCTTGATGTGGACTATGAAATGTATGGCAAAGATCATCAACCAAATGCAATTCTATATAGTAAAATATGTAAAATTCTGGGAGGCACAATCCCTGTACAGTTCTTTTATGAGTTATTCTTAGATGAAGATGGTAGTAAAATCTCAAAATCTAAAGGTAATAGTATTAGCGTTGATGAGTGGATGCACTATGCCCCGCTTGAAAGCATTAGCCTATTTATGTATCAATCTCCATCCAAAGCAAAGCGCTTATATTTTGATGTAATTCCAAAATGCGTGGATGAGTATCTCACCTTTAATAAGAAATATCATGAAGAAGTAGAGACAAAACAAAAGTTGCTTAATCCGGTATTTCATATTCATCAAGGGAACGTTCCGAAAATTGATACATTTGGCATTAGTTTTAGCTTGCTCCTTAATCTTGCTTCGGTTTGTAATCCAGATGATAAAAGTGTATTATGGGGTTTTATTTCTAAATATGCTCCAAAAGCTACTCCTACTTCTGCTCCATACTTGGATCACATGACTGGTTTTGCCATTACTTATTATAATGATTTTGTAAAGAGTACTAAGAAATACCTTAGTCCAAATGACAGACAAAAAGTTATTTTGAAGCAAATAAAAGATATGTTGCTTGCACTTTCTGGCACAGAAACTGGAGAAGAAATTCAAAACCAAATTTATACCATAGGAACTAATGCTGGTTATGAAAATTTAAGAGATTTTTTCCAAGAGCTTTACGAAATCCTTCTTGGCCAAACACAAGGGCCAAGACTTGGCTCATTCTTTAAGTTATATGGCATAGAAGAAACAATTAACTTAATCAACGATAAAGTTGAATAAAAAAACGTAGATTATGTACTTGAATTATTAATCTAGGTTTTGATGTTTAATTTCAGAGCCTAATTACAATATATAAAAATATATCCCTAGTAGATCTTATCAATGTAAGATTAATATTGT
>JAFLDA010000002.1:98598-234813 GCA_017302595.1 Rickettsiales bacterium | reverse complement strand
AATTGCTTGGGAATTAAATGCAGAAAATAAAGATACTTTAATGAACTCTTTTAGAAATTTAGCTTATCTACTTGCTGATACTAGCAAATTACAAAAAGATCTTAACTTTATCCAGCAAGTTCAAGATTTTGAGGTGCGGGAAAAATTATTATTAAATTTTATAAAAATACAATTAAAAGAAAAATCAAATTGGGTATTGATATACGATAACATGGAGAGTTTTTCTCATGTTAATCATCTATTCCCTCATGATGCTGAGCAATGGGGAAATGGTAAAGTGATAATCACAACCAGAAGTGAACATATAGCTAAAACAAGTCATATAAAACCTGAAAATATAATCCATATTGATGAATTAAGCGATGAAGAAATGCTAATTCTTTTATCAAAAATTCTTTATAATAAAGAACCTAATAAGCTAAAGAAAAATGAACGTGAAAAGGCAGTTGAATTTCTTAGACATATTCCTCCTTTTCCCTTAGATGTTTCAGTAGCAGCTTATGCAATAAAAAATACTAATGTTACATTTGAAAAATATCTTACACATATCAGCGAATACAGTGATAGCTACGATGCTATGCAAACTAAATTAGTTAAAGAAGCAACTAATTATGATAAAACCCGTTATGGAATTATTGCTTCAACAGTTGGAAAATTGGGAAAAATTAACTCTAATTTTAAAGAATTGTTCTTTTTTATATGTCTTTTAGATCCTAAGAATATTCCTCAGTCATTGTTGGAGCACTATAATAACAATAAAATGGTAGATGATTTGATATATCAACTACGGCAAAGTGGATTACTGTTAAGAGAGTCTTATTCAGATGTTGCTAAGGGAAACAATGTTATATCTATACATAAAAGTACTCAAGAGGTAGGAGCAGTTTTCTTTATTAATACTCTAAGTGAGAAAGAAAAAAGCTATTTGATTGAAAACATTATAAGAGCTATCAACAATTTTTACCAAAATTGTATCCAAAATAAAGATGTCAATGCTCCAATTTTATTATTACCCCATTTAGACGCATTGTTAGCAGCTATTCATGATATGGATATTTTACCCGAGAACAAAAACAAATATCAAACTGATTTATATTTAATAAAAGGATATATTCATTATAAATTTACCAAAAATTTTGTTTTAACTAGAGAATATTTTAAAATAGTTTTAGAAAAAGATAATAATAATTTTATTTCCCCAAAGCCACTTGCTATACTACTTAAGGACCTAGCAAATGCTTGTGTTGTTATGGACTTATTAGATGAATGTGTAAAATATTGTAAAAAAAGCATTAAACTATGTAAGTTGTTTGAAGGATATGAGGCTATTATGGCTGAAAATTTTCAAATAATGGGGAGTTATTACAAGAAGCTTAACGATTTTCAAAAGGCTAAAAAATTTTTTGAAGACGCCCTAAGCACTTTATCAATTTTGAAAAACAAAAATTTTGCTGAACCACAGGCAGAAATATACTCCCAATTTGCAAGCCTCTACGTAGATAATTATTTAAATAAAAAAGAGGGAAACATAGCTGAAGAATATGCAAAGAAAGCTTTGGAAGTTTTAGGAGGACTTAAAATATTCCATATTAACAACGCACCCCTCCCCTCTAATATCTCTTGTTTAGTTGCAAGGTATAGATGGAGATATGGTACAGTTCTCATTTGGCATGATACAAATTATGATAAAGCGTATGAAAATCTAATGGAAGCTGAATATATTATGAATAACAAATGTCCAGGAGACATGCATTTAAAAGGCAGAACATTAGGGATTCTAGGAGAAGTACTTCTTAGAAAAAATAATCTTGAAGAAGCCGATAAAACGATAACTGAAGCAATTAATATTATTAATTTATCCCTTGGACTTAACGGTAGTTGGACGTATTACGTCGTAAGAGCAGAAATAAAAAATAGACAAAATGAATTTAAAGAAGCATATGAAGACTGCTTACAATCATTTGGAACACAATTTTATATAAAAAACAGCTTTCATCACCTAAGATATTTGACTTCTTTTTATCACGGCGCTTTTGCAAAATACAAAATGAAGGATTACGAAAAATCTTTGGAACATTTCACTGATTTTATGAAGAATATGGATGATTTTTGTAAAGACTTTCTTGATTCAAAAATATACCTTTCTCTGAAATCAGATAATATATTTGCAATTACTCCATATAATCCTGATAAAATAAACGAAGATTTAAAAGGGTATCTTCAAAATAGTTTTGTTATATATTCAGCAATTTTTGGTAAACAGCATCCATTTGTAGTTGATTATATTGCAAAAAATATTGATCACTAATAACTTTTTACCTTGCGGCAAAAAATATAAATGATATTTTAGTCATCACTGATATTAATATTCCGTCTACCGCAATTTATTCTTAATCAGGTCGTGAAACTGGAGAAGAAATTCAAAGCCAAATTTATAGCATAAGTACCAGTGCTGGTTATGGAAATTTAAGAGATTTCCCCCAAGAGCTTTATGAAATTCTTCTTGGCCAAACACAAGGGCCAAGACTTGGCTCATTCTTTAAGTTATATGGCATAGAAGAAACAATTAACTTAATCAACGATAAAATTAAATAATTGTTATTTATATTTTAAGCTAGGAAAGCCAGAATTGAACTTGCAATCACCTATTAAAATTGTTATTATCTGACAACAATTTGGTAGTCTATATTTTATGGGTAAAGAAGAGTTAATAGAGTTTGATGGAGAAGTGCTAGAATTGCTGCCTAATGCACATTTCCGTGTTAGGTTAGAAAATGGGCACCAATTTATTGCTCACACTTCAGGCAGGATGAGGAAAAATAGAATTAGAATTTTGGCAGGAGACAAGGTTCGAGTTGAGATGACTCCTTATGATTTAACCAATGGTAGAGTGATTTTAAGATACTAAAATTACCCTAAGAAAGTGGTTTTTGAGCGGCCGTGGCGAAATTGGTAGACGCGCAGCATTGAGGGTGCTGTTCCCAAAAGGAATGGAAGTTCAAATCTTCTCGGCCGCACCATATCGTTAGCTCTTAAATTGTTAAAAATTATAGATTTTCGTTGTATTCGGATGGTACTTTTGTGTTAGTGCTTGAATTAATTAGTCTATAATTCCAGTTCAAAACAAATGTGCTGAAGTTAATTGACGCATTTTTGTGCTTTAATCTTTAAGGTAAGTATTGTTATGCAAGACGAGCTACATACTATCTCTCACGATAATCAAGAGAAATTGGATCAGCAATTTGAGGAAATAAGTACCTTAATTGCTGAGGAAAAAATTGATTTGGCCGCTGAGCTTTTACTTGGGCTACACTACGCAGATTTGGCCGATTTTTTAGATAACTTAAATCGCAAATATTACCCTGAAATACTCCCGGCAATAGCAGAGCATATTAATTCACAAGTGCTAGTATGGATTGGTGATGGTAATAAAAAACCAGCGATAGAAGCGCTTGGTATGGATGTTAGTGCACGTCTAATTAATGAACTTGAAATAGAAGATGCGATTGAAGTGATTCAAGTTCTAGATGCTGAACTTAAGGAGATTTTAATCAAAAAGATTCCTTCTGAAAAAAGAAAACAGATTATAGAAGGATTCCAATATCCAGAAAATACTGTTGGTCGTGCATTAGAAAAGGATTTTGTTTCCTTAAGAAAACATTGGAGCGCTGGTCAAGCAATTGACTTCATCAGAAGAAGTAACATAAGTTCTGATTTTCATGCTGCAATAATCATTGATGGTAGATCAAAACCTGTTGGGACAATATTACTTAGTACATTATTAAAAAGCCAAAGGAATCAAAGCATTGAAGAAATCATGAATCATGATTTCAAAGTAGCTGAAACTACAACTGAACTTAGTGAGCTTGCTTTCGTGTTTAAACAATATGCATTGACTATCGTGCCAGTGACTAATAAGCAAGGGAAACTGGTTGGAAGTATTTCAATTGATAATATTCTATATATTGTTCAAGAACAAACAGAAAGCGGTTTTCTACATTTGAGTGGTGTTAATAATAGTGATATTTCGTATAATTTACTTGCTACCACCAAGAGTAGGTTTCCCTGGTTATTTGTAAATTTAATCACTGCGTGCCTAACTTCACTAATCGTAAATCACTTTAGTGATACTATCTCCAAACTAGTGATACTTGCTACATTTATGCCAATAGTGGTATCAATGGGTGGTAACGCTGGTACTCAGGTAATGGCAGTAACAGTTATGGCTCTAAGTAATAGGGAAATCACTAGTTCGAGTTCCTTAAGAGTTATCCTAAAAGAAGTATATGTATGCAGCCTAAATGGTCTATTGCTTGCAATAATTGGCATTATATTTACTTATATTATTTTTTGGCAACTAGATTTGAGTATAATTTTTGCGGTAGCAGTTCTATTTAACTTTGCCATGGCAGGTTTATTTGGCTCTGCAATACCTATATTCCTTGATAATTTAGATATCGATCCTGCTACCGCTTCAACAGTATTTCTATCAGCTCTTACAGATGCAATCGGATTTTTAACCTTTTTGTTGCTTGCCTATATTTTCCTTGTGTAAGAGAAAATATAGTAAACTAAATTGCATTAGCGCAAAGGGTCCTTCTTATTTGGTCATTCCCTGACACTCCAACGTCCCCAGGCCAATAGTCTTACTGAACTTGATTCAGGATCCATACTACTTGAGGTTATGACAGCTTTAAGTTATTGGATTCCAAATCAAGTTTGGGATGACTATCTTGGTTTTTACAGGGATGATAATTACGGAATAACTATGACTAGTATAACTCTCAATTCAATTTATACTCATTAAACTACCATTCTCAAGCCAAAGAATTTTAGTGATTATTTCTTTCTCTGGGTAGATTTTAGTCATGGAATAACGGTATTTAATAAGTTGTTTTAAGTAATCATTTGGAACATTATCAGTTGTTTTTGGTACGATTTGGTCTGATTTATAGTCAATAATGGTTATATTATTGGTGGCAAATATGGCAAGATCAATCCTATTAATAGAAGTTGTCTCGTTATTTATAGAATTTTTATCAATAGTTCCAATTGGCAATTCGCATATTACTTTATTGGATAAAAGATCTATGAATTCTTTGTTATCTAAAATTCTACTTATACTATTGTTTATTCTTCTTTGGTTGATTTCATCTAGTGTCTTAATCAGAGGGTGACCTAACATATTGGTTATTTTTCCTGCGGATATGGTGTCTTCAAGGATTTTATGAAAAATAAGACCAAACTTTCTTGTACTTGATGTTCTGATTAGATCAGAAGAGTGATTTTTAAATATTCCGTCACAATCTAGGTTTTCTATTTTAGGATAGAAGTACTTTATATTTGTTGCAGTATTCTCAACGGAATTATTATTTAATAATCCTGGAGTATCAATGCCATAATTCATCTTGCCACAAGGCAATTCCTTTGCCATTTTCTGCATCGATTCGTTTACTATATTGTACCAACAATTTTCTGGCACCTCTTTTTGTGTATTACTAAAGCCGCAAATAACTAAGTGATCCTCAGCTCTTGTCATACCCACATATAGCAATCTTAAGTATTCTGAAAATGTATTTTGTTGTTGTTTATCCTTAATTTTAATGAAAAATTCAGGGCTATCTGCATTACTTTTAGTGGCATAGAAATTGCCTTCTTCATCCCAAATAAAATGACTATTATTACTAGGTAGCCCGGTTGTATCACACATAATCACTATGGGTGCCTGAAGTCCTTTAGAAGCATGAATGGTCATTATTCTTACTCTATCACTTTCATCAATTTCTCTTTTTGCCGTGGCTTTACTTTCTTCTAGCCAAAAAATGAAATTTTGCAGTGATGGATCGTTATTGATATTATAGTCATGAAATATATTTAAAAATTCATCAATAATCTGGTGATGCCCAGAAGAGAATTTATATCTAAGACCTATAATATCAATCAAATATAAAAAGAAATCCCTCGTTGGCACACCGCTATAAAGTTCTATAAATATCTTTAAGCTAGAACATGCTTTGTTATAATTTGTATTTATTTCAGATTCATTTTGTATGTATTGCCAAATTGATAAGTCATTTCTATTAATAGAAATATTATATAAAATTTCTTCGCTAAATTTAAAAATTTCTGATTTAAGTAAACTTGCCAAATTTAAGTCATCATTGTGGTCTAAAACAAATTTACCAATTGAAATTAGTGTTTGAATAATTAGATTATTTTCAAAATTTATGCGATCTAGTCCAGATGAAGGAAGTCCATTTTCTTCCAAAGCTTTTATAACTTCAGCTGTTAACTGATCTCTTTTTCTAAATAAGATCATAAAATCTCCAGGAGAGATGACCTTGTTTGTTGCAGCTAAAACAATCTGACTATCTAGTAGTTTCTTAATATAACTACTAATAGAATGCGCAAGCTTCATTTTTGCTGATATAAGATTGCTTTGCTCTTGCATTATAGGCCAAAATTCCTCTGTAGTTTTTTCTGTAGTTGAAATTGGCCATAATTCAACAGAGCCTTCATAATTTCTATGTGATGTTATCTTTTGCACTGTAGGAAATAAATGAAGCCCAGAGAATACCTGCTGTACAACATCTATTATAGCAGTAGATGATCGGTAGCTTGTTTGTAAGAATACATCTTCAAATGTTTTGCCACCAGAAAGCATTTTTGATTTTATATACTCATTCATTTTAGTAAAATACGAAACGTTAGCTCCTTGGAAGCTAAAAATTGACTGCTTCTCATCTCCAACGACAAACACTGTTCTACCAGAGCGTTCTTGCGAACCAGAATAAAACTCTTGGATTAAGGCTTCAATTATTTTCCATTGATAAGGGCTTGTATCTTGTGCTTCATCAACGAGAAGGTGATTTATGCCGCCATCCAGTTTGTATAGCACCCAATCTTTTGACGCCTGATCATTAAGAAGATGGTATGAATGTAAAATCAAATCATCGTAATCAAGGAAGCCATGTTTATCTTTATATTGGCTATACTCGTGCAGAATTTTTTTTGCTATTAGCGATAATATTTTTGAATGTGTTTCAAATTTAAGTAATTTCTCCTTTTGGTCAAGTTCGTAAATATGATCTTGGATCAGCTCTAAATCTGAATACAAGTTTGAACCAGGTTCTGCTACTTTCTTAGTAACAATTCGTTTTTTCTTATCACCATTTTGAGTTAGAAAAAAATCTTTTAATTTCTTGTGCGATAAGTTGAATCCAGCGATATTTTGTACTAGCACATTGTTCCTAATAAAATCATATTGTGCACTGTTAATATTTTGTAATTGCTTTAGTGTTCTTTGAAATTCAATCGCTATAGTATCGTAATTAATATCTAAACTATCAAAGCGCATTTTTTGCTGGATAATTTCTTCTAGTATTTCATCTATTATAGTTTGATGAAAATTTGACCATACATACTCTGCAAGTGGTCTTATGTCATGATGTGATAATAAATTGGTTTTAATTTGGTTTAGGATCTGTGTTGCCTTTGTTTCATCAATGATTTTAAAACTAGGTTTTATCCCCGCTTCAATTGGGAAAGTTTGTAGTAATTTCTGACAAAAAGAATGGATGGTGTAGATTCCTACTTTTTTTTCTGAAGTTAAATATTTGATGTATAAAGATTTGGCAAACTTAGTTTCTTCTTTTGTTGGCAATCTGCCAAGCATTATTTTTAAACTTAAATGTAGGCTATCGTGGTCAATTTTTGACCAATGTTCTAGAGCAGAATTAATCCTGTCCTCCATTTCAGTTGCTGCAGCATTTGTAAAAGTAAGACATAAAATCTTATTTGCATCCTCATTAGCAAGAAGTAATCTTAGGACTCTATCAGTCAATATCTTGGTTTTGCCAGTGCCAGCCGATGCTAAAACCCAAGTAGAAAGTGATGGATCAGATGCTTTATGTTGTAGTTGGTTCATGATAAATTGCCAGGATTATGAGAATCACAATACACTATTTTTAGCCATTGACTAAGTAGTTTGATACAAATGATACTAGGTGAAATATTAAGGGTAGGTTAAATAATCAAACAAGTTGTCAAAGATCAAGTGATTATATTACCATAAGTAGCAATATAACATATAATTTGGTATCTTAAGATGAAAGCAATAAAAAAAATAACTTTGTTATTAGCTAGCGTTGTTATCCCATTCTCAGCCTCTGCTGCAGACGAAAGAACTACTACAGGTACGCCTGCAACTATTGGTAGTGATAATGGACTTGGTACATTTAATCCTAGTGATAGCATCAAATTAGGAGGGGCACATAATTTACTTTCAAATCCTGAAGTTGGTGAAGTTGGAGCGATAAACGTATTTGGCAATAGCAATAAGTCACTGTCTATTGCCCATAATATGAAAATTGGCTCTATTGGGGACTCAACGAATTCTGGTGCCGTAATCAATATAATAATCAACAATAGTATTGATGTAACTTTAACAGGTATTAGTTCTGGCGGCTCAGCTGTTGGAATAAATGATTATTCTGCATTGGGACAGTTTAATTTTAATAATAATGATAGGACATTAAATATTGATGCACCTGGCGTGGAATTCAGTGGTAGCTTTACCGGAGGTACAAATGGTACAGGTACAATCAATGTTAAACAGAATAACGTGACTTTCTCAGCTGCTTTTGATTCTACAAATAGAGTAAAAGATATGATATTAGACTCGGGTGCTGGCAATAGAGAGTTAATTATTGATACAGATCTTTATCTTTTTAATAAATTGTATTTAGGCGCAGCTAGTTTACCAGTTATAGGAGATGGTCCAGTGCAATCATACAATGGCTCAACGGTAAGATTCAAAAATGGTGGATCTATACATGCAACTGGTATCTATTTAAGAGATAGACAAAGTGATAGTTTGATTTTTGAACATAATACTACTCTTGATGCATCAGTAGATACCGATGTAACAGCAGGAGGAACAACAATAACCTTTGAAGGTGCAAGTAATATATATAAATCTATATATGTAGGAAATCAGGGAGAAAAGCCTAATAATTCGCAAGTAAATTTCACTTCAGATACTCCATCCCATAGGTCATCTTTGAACAGTCAAATTCATTCTGATCAAATCAATATTGGTGGGTCTACAATGGGTGTGGATGCAGCTAGTGTAGGTTTTTTTGGTGATGTAACTTCAAATCAAACAACCTTTGATTTGGGGCTAGAGAACTTGACATTTGGTCGACATGGGAATAATAATTCGGCAACATTTAAAGGAAATCAAGTATATAATACTACCTTTGACGGTAAGGGAGGTGGGCATTTAATTGCCGAGTCATCAGATTTAAATATGTCTGGATTGACTGAAGTAACTATTAATTTAACAGATAACTCAACTGTACCTGGTCCTGAAGGCAGGCAGTATACCTTATTTGCTGAATTAACTTCAGTAGGGGAGGAGTTTGATGACGGTACGGTGGTTTTACCAAATAGCGACATTGTCCAGTTAAATACAGAACCAAAGCCGCTAGTTAAATGGACATATGAAGCAGGAGTATTAAAACAAGCGCTGGTAGATAATCCTGATGAAGTGGTGATAAATAGTGTGCCAAGTGTAACTAATATTCCGCAAATTTTAAACTCATCTGCGCGTAACGATTTATTAACTACCGTCAATGATGGAGGAAATACTACCCAATTGGTTGCAGCATTAAACCCTGATGCATTGGCACTTGGAACAGAACCAGCGAATCAGGCGGCTGAAAATGCAACGCAAGTGATAGGCCTTACAACACGCAATTTGGATGCAAGAGTCAGTGGTTTTCAAGTAGTAAGTACTGATGATGGTCTAAAATCAGGTATTTCAGCTGGTGATAATAATAAATATGGTCTGTGGGCAGTACCATTTGCAGGTAGTATTGTGCAAAAGAATAGAGGGGTGAATCCAGGATATGTATCGCATTATCATGGGAGTACATTTGGCTTTGATACAGCTATCAGTGACGATATGACTCTTGGTAGTGCAATCACTTTGATAAAGAATATTGTTAACCATAAGAATTCAAATTTGGGCGATAAAACGGTGATTCAAACCGCTGTACTATCTGTATACGGCTTAAAAAGCCTGACAAATAACTTGTTTGTACAAGTCGTAGCTTCTCTTGGGGCAAGTAAAATTGATAATAAAGAAAACAGGTTTACAACACCTAATTTCTCTGTTGCAAGAGCTGATTATAATTCAATGAGCTATACAGTAGAAGCGATTGGTGGATATAGTTATTTCATAAATCCAAATACAGCCTTAATTCCAATATTGGGTTTTGCATATACTGGATTAAATAAAATAGATTATCAGGAGACAGGAGCAGGTACACAAAACTTAAGTGTAACACGTGGTTATTTGAATAAAGTAGAATTAATAGCTGGATTAAGATTAAGTCATTCAGTAGAAATAAATGACTTCATGTTCTCTCCATCTATTCATGGATATGCAAGATATGATGTTGTAAATAAAGGTCTTAACGTAAAGGCTGCTTTAGCTGGACTTAATGGCGGTAGCACCAATCTTGAACCTAAAACAGCAAAGCAAGTAAGAGATTCATATTTTATTGGTTGCAGTTTTGATATCGAGAAGTCTACTTTTGAATACGGCTTTAGTTATGACTTGCGTTTAGCTAGGAAATACGTTGGTCACCAAGGAGCAATAAGACTAAAATTAAATTTCTAAAATCTTAATTGTGTACTTACTCATGTACCCTATTTTGAATTAAGTATGGTACTTGCAGTAATAAGAAGATAAAAGTCATTGGTAGCGCTCCAAATACTTTGAAATGGACCCAAGTCTCCTCTGAAAATGTTCGCCACACAAACTCATTAATTGCCGCCATAGAGAAGAAGAACCACATGAATCTTATGTTCAGCCTAAGCCATGCTATGTCTTCCTTTAACTGAATTGCATTACCTAAAGCAAGTTTGACCGCAGGTTCCCATTTAAAATTAGTAATGAAAAAAGTAATACCAAAGATGCAATATAAAATTGTTGGTTTCATCTTAATAAAAGTACTATCTCCGCTGATTAGAGTTAGCGCTGCTGAAATAAGAAGCAAAAGATTAGTGATCAAATGAGGTTTGCTAATTTTAACTTTTAATAAGTACATTGCGGTTGTTGTAGCAATGGTTGCAACAAGTGTGTACATTGTTGCATGAAAGATACCGCCAATTTTGTAGCCAACAAAGAACGCAAAAACTGGTATTAATTCTACAAATAACTTAAGCATTAGGGTGCCTAGAAAAAATTGCTCTAATTTTCATCAATGATACAGTAATAAACGTAGTTGCAAAGTAGAATATTACTTGTAGAGCATTAGGTCTTGCGTCGTAGCCAAATGTAGCATTCAAAATTTTACCAATTACACTGCTATTTTCAATTAACCAAGAAGAATCCCAAACTTGGGTATTATATGTATTAATCAATCCAGAAGAAGTTAGTATTCCAGCTGCTTCTGACGCAAGTCCTGCTGATATAAGGATTAGAAGGGCAGTTGAAATTTTGAACACATATTTACTAGCATATTTTAGCATTCCTCTGTAAAGAGCGTATCCAAAAAGGAAGCCACCACCAGCGCCAGAACTTATACCGACTATATATTCACTACCTGATAAGGTTTGGCTCGCTGATAAACTGTAAATAAGTAAAATTATCTCAGCTCCTTCTCTTAGTATAGTAACAGAAACCACCAGTACTAACATCAATTGGCTTGAAGTTCCAGCCTTGATTTTGTCGGATAATTTTGTCATATCCTTTTTTATTTTTTTTGCATAACCCTGCATCCATACTACTGTTAAGCTTACCATCAGGGCGGTTATAAGGATTATTACTGAGTCATAAATTTCATCACCTAAACCTCCAAAGCTTGTGGAAATTTGTTTTGTGAATATTGCAAATATTGATGCTAAGACCATACCAATCAAAGCTCCAAGAATTACTAAAACTCTAGAGTTGTTAACTGGTTTGGTTACCGCTAATATTATACTCAATAAAAGAGCGATCTCTAAGCATTCTCGAAAAACTACTATTGCTATCTTAATCATCTTTATTTGACTTTTCCTTTTCTTCTTTTTTTACAATTATTTTTCCTTGAGCTGTGTCCTGATGGAATTCTCCAAAGAATTTGTACTCACCAGACTGAAGTGGAGCAAGAATTATTTTAATTTGCGAGTGTCCAAGCACTATTTTTTCTCTTTTAAGTTCAATACTCTCAAATTCCTCTATTGTTTCGTCATCATTATGTATTTTAAGTATTATTTTTGTTCCTTCTGGTACTTCTAGAGTTGAAGGTATAAAATGATGATTTTTTATATGAATATCGTACTCTACTTCAGAGTCACTAGCTTTTGCAGTGTAAAAAGATGTTACCAAGAAAATCCAGATTATATTGAGATAAAATTTACGCATAGAACAAGATTTAATTGCCTTTTGAACATGGTATGATAATTTTCTATAAACTACAACAAAAATTAACCAATAGCTGCAAAAATTGCTTCTGATCAAGCGCTTAACTTCACTATAGTGACAAAGTAGATTAATAAAATTATTCCTATTATGCATGTCATTAATACATAATTCTTAAGCTTTTTCTGATTATTATCTTTCATATAAGAAGCACATACCGATTAGTTGTTTATACATTTTTATTTATACTAAATATTATCAGTTTGATTTAAAACTATTTTTTAAAATTGATGTTTATTAATTTTTGAACTATTATCACAAATCCAAAAATTTTTAAGAAATATTAATGAAAGAATCGATTAGAAATATAGCTATAATTGCTCACGTTGATCATGGAAAAACAACTTTAGTAGATAAAATGTTACTTCAAAGCGGCTTATTCCGTGATAATCAGGCCATTACTGAAAGGGCAATGGACTCCAATGACTTAGAAAGAGAAAGGGGCATTACAATTCTAGCAAAATGCACAGCAGTGAGTTGGCACGGAACAAAAATTAATATTATTGACACACCGGGGCACGCTGATTTTGGTGGAGAGGTAGAGAGAATTTTAAGCATGGTAGATGGAGTAGTGTTGCTAGTTGATGCAGCAGAAGGGCCAATGCCGCAGACTAAATTTGTTCTTGGTAAAGCCTTAAAACTAGGTCTTGCACCGATAGTGGTCATCAACAAAATTGACCGAGGTGATCAAAGAGCAGATGAAGTATTGGATGAGATATTTGATCTTTTTGTTGCACTTGATGCATCAAATGAACAACTAGATTTTCCGATCATTTATGCTTCAGGAAGAAATGGTTGGGCAATTAAGGACTTATCTGAACCAAGGGAGAATTTAAATGCACTATTTGAGACAGTATTATCTCATGTTAAGGAGCCAGAATCTGATGTTGATTCTCCATTTTCAATGATTGTTACCACCAAAGAGTACGATCAGTATCTTGGTAGAGTTTTAACTGGCAGAATCAAAACTGGTGTTGCTAAGATCAATATGCCAATAAGAGTCATGGATCGCAATGGAAGTATTGTAGAAAATGGCAGAATAACAAAATTACTGAGTTTTCGTGGGCTTGAAAGACTCCCTATTAATTCGGCAGTAGCGGGTGATATAATTGCAATCGCTGGTCTTGAGAATGCAAACGTATCTGACACGATAGCTGCGCCTGAAGTTGAAATACCATTAACAGCGCAGCCAATTGATCCACCTACTTTGTCTATGTTCTTCTCTATTAATGATTCGCCATTAGCTGGTAAAGAGGGAGATAAACTTACCTCTAGGGTGCTTCGAGCTAGATTATTACGAGAAGCAGAAGGTAATGTGGCAATAAAAATTTCTGAAACCGAACATTCTGATACTTTTGAAGTTGCCGGAAGAGGGGAATTACAACTTGGTGTTTTAATTGAAACTATGAGAAGAGAAGGCTTTGAGCTTTCAATTAGCAGGCCAAGAGTTTTGTACAAGGAAGATCCAGATACTGGAGAAAGGCTAGAGCCTATGGAAGAAGTGCAAATAGATATTGATTCTGAGTTTGTTGGTAACGTAGTTGAATCAATGAATACAAGAAAAGCACAGATGAAAGATATGAGAGAAACTGGTGCTGGTAAAACTAGATTAATTTTTATTGCGCCATCAAGAGGGTTAATTGGATATCATGGACAGTTTCTAACGGAAACTAGAGGTACGGGAGTAATGAGCAGAATATTCAATTCATATGGCCCATATTGCGGCAAGATTGAAGGAAGAAGAAATGGCGTTCTTATTTCTATGGAAGATGGGAATGCAGTAGCATATGCTTTATGGAACCTTGAAGAAAGGGGAGTTATGCTTATTTCTACAGGAATCCCGGTATATAAAGGTATGATAATAGGCGAGCATAACAGAGATAATGATCTTGAGGTTAATCCGATCAAATCTAAGCAACTTAGTAATGTAAGAGCAAGTGGCAAAGATGAAGCAATTAGATTATCTCCTCCAAGATTAATGTCTCTTGAACAAGCAATTGCTTATATACAGGACGATGAGCTGGTTGAAGTAACTCCAAAATCAATTAGGCTTCGTAAACGTTATCTTGATTCAACCGAGCGTAAACGCATGTCAAAGAAGATGTAGTTGATGAGGATTGAGGGGTATCAATATATAACTACGATTCCCCTAAAATATTTATTCCATTTTCTTCAAAAAATTGCTCTACCTCAGGGATATCCATGATCTTTTCCCGAAGAGTATAAAGCATCAATTGTTCATTAAGTTCATCATCGTGCCTTTCCTTAAAAGCTCTCTTTATTACAGTTTTTTCTAAATCGACCCCTCCTCTATGTCCTGTTAACAATTGTAATACATGAGGTTCTTTATGACCTTGGGATAAGAAGTCAACCAAAGGATCACTTCCGTCACTATATTTTATTCCTTTACTAATCATTGAAAAAAATATTGAACTCCGGTCTGAAGCTCTATAAATTAGATATATATCAGGGGAGGCACTCTCAATTTTTATTTTATTTCTTAAAGCGTAATGCAAAGCATTTTCACCTCTTATAGTGATACCATTGTCTAATGCGTAAGAAACTGCCGCAAGCCCCCGTATTCTAAAATCACTATCTATAGCATATTTAATGAACAATTCGTCAATTACAGATTTGTCCATCATTTCGTCAAATGCATCTTTGTCAAATAACGACGATGGTTGTACAAATGATTTTTGAGCATAACTCAGTAAAGTCCTACTAAGGTTAAAATTGTCAACGACATACTTGCATACTACTGGCCATTCTTTTAGTAATTCTGGTGTTATTAAATCTAAAATCTTACTAAACTTATCAGAAGATTTACTCAAAAAGTGCATACTATAAAGGTTTGTATAAGCTTTTAGGAATTTAACTGAATGCAAAAAACTACCAGCATGATGCTCTTGAGAAATCATGAGCATTATAGCTAGATTAGTTAACACCTCTAGTTTTGCTGTAAAATGTGGTACAAATATTGGTATTACACCAAGCGACAATGCATCTTGCAGACCATTATCACCAGAAATAAGCATGACAGAATCACTTAATTGATTAAACTTATTGTTATCTGGTATGCTTAAGAATTCTGGAAATAATTTAAGTACAACTTTTCCTGCTCTCTCTTGTAAAAGAATGGTATTTAACCCAGACGTACTTGGGTCATAATAACAAATCTCAGTAAACCCTGCTTGCTTTAACAAATCTTGATTTCTGGCACTAATCAAACCTTGAAAATCATATTCACCTCCTAATTTAATTAGAAAATGACTTTTTTCTGGCTTGAGAGTAATAGCTTTTCTACACATATTTATAATTAGTGTAGTTGCTTCTGATGGGTCATACATATGTTGCGGATAAGCAGCTATAAACTCTGTGGTTTCAACCAAATGTTTGCAATTATAAACATCTTTATAAAAAAGCAGTTTTTTAAAGCCTTTATTCGTAATGCCTGCAAGTTTAAATGCTTTATCGGGCGCCATTCTTTGGATCAAATCATCAACTAATAAACCTTGAAATCCTGGTCCTATACCCATTCCATAACTATATTTGTCTCCTTGATCAGGAGTTGAAGTAATACCATCGAGACCTAAAAAATTTCCTTGCTGCCCTAATTTAATATGCTGCATACCATCTAATGGCTGTGCTTCATA
Organism: Rickettsiales bacterium; assembly: GCA_017302595.1. Classification (GTDB taxonomy): domain Bacteria; phylum Pseudomonadota; class Alphaproteobacteria; order Rickettsiales; family Rickettsiaceae; genus Megaera_A. The sequence continues at coordinate 218,688 of JAFLDA010000002.1, read as the reverse complement.
AGGTCTATTGAAGTAAGAAACTGCAAAGACAAATGGAGCAGATTTTATTACAGGATGATCTTTCATTGTTGCTTGACGATAACTAGGAATCATATTAAAGGATCCACTAGATAATTTACTGATCTGTGATAAAATACTTTCTAAACCAGCATCAAAATCTATGCTTATTTCAGCAGGTAAGATTTGTTTATATTGTAATAAGCCAATTAAAAACTTTAATGATTTAACATTTTTATCGTAATTGTAAAAGACATCTTCTTGTAAACTCCCTAGTGAATGTATTTCTGATACCCCCCAGGACTCAAGAGGTTGTTCTGTTATTTGTTTTACTATCGCTTGTAGTTGTGGTTTAGTTTGGGAAAAAAACTGATTCTCTGGAGCATCTTTTAAGACGGGGTGATCTGCCAATATACGAAGATAAATAGATAAAGGTGAAAACTCCCAATTTATAAAATATACAGGGTGTACCCCACCTTTTTTCAATTTTTCTCCACATTCTATTGTAAGTACTGTGTCTCCAACTCCTTCAGTTGGTTTATAAGAAACTATAACTATTTTCGGTGATTTATCTTCTAATATTGCTAAACTTTTTGCACCAGAATACTCGGCAACCGATATAGATTCCGATATTGCGAAAGTAGAGAATCCTTTTACTGGCGACAAATAAGCTTTAGGGAAATTCTCACCATCTTCAATCACTACACTTTCATCTTTTAGCTTGCTTAAGTGAATAATCGACTTTGTCATAATTGATATATCTACCGATAAAATAAGTCGCAAACGTTAATATATTTTAACTAAAACGTCAACTTATTTTTTATAGTCGGAATATTTAGGTTAAATATATCTATAGAAAATAGGTTGTTTAGGATTGCAGAAAAAGAGCATTAGTTAGGGCTAAACCGGTAGTTAGCCACCGTGATGGGATTCATAGTCAACAAGAAGGTACAAAATTACTTGACCCAAGAGAGCACAAACTAGTTATTTAAAAGCTTTAGAAGAATTTTTGATATTATGGTTAGCTAATTGTTGTACATCATGAACCAAATCAGTGAAAGTTCTAAGACTAGTTTTGAAATTATGCTCAAAGAACTTCTTTTGGATTTCGATAAAATCCACAGCATTTCTACACTTAAGGCATTCTTGGCTTAAATGAATATTTGTTTCAACTGAGCTATTTATATTATCTGATAGATTTTGCATTAACTTATTTGCATAAGTTGCATTATCAGTACCACTATGCATTGCAGCATTTAAGGAATCATTTGCAGAATGTATAAACTTATTTACACCTTCCTTTACGTCTTCTGCAAAATCGCTATCTAATACTGTACCACCGATAACTTTTTTCCATGATTCATTAAAGACATTATCTTTTTTGGAAGATGATTTGGTTTTATTAGCCTTTTCTTTTGTATTTTTTTTACTCTTACTCATAATTATCCTCTCGGTTTTGCTGAAAGAAGAATGATCAATCACTTAAGATTATACTAAAAGTATATTTACTTTTCTACAATTCTATTTACTGTCTAACATCTCTATATTTATACACTTCTGTGTCTTCAATGATTTTATTTGTCCTATACGGGCTAATATCAATGCCTCCACGTCTAGTATATTTTGCAAAAACCTCTAATTCAATCGGTTTGCATATCCTCATTATATCACAAAATACCCTTTCAACGCATTGCTCATGAAATTCGTTGTGATTTCTAAATGACACAATATATTTCAGCAGTGATTCATGATTAATTTTTTGTCCTGTATACTTAATTTGAACAGTTGCCCAATCTGGTTGATTAGTAATTAAACAATTTGATTTTAATAAATTAGAATATAGGCATTCTTCTACGATCTCATTATGACTTTCTAGTTTAAGAAGGTTAGGGTTAACTTTATATTCATCAATTTCTATTTCAAGATTATCGATGCATACACCAGAGAAGCTAAGAATTTTACTTCCTGATAAATCATTTATTTCTTTGATTTTAGCTTTAACAGGAGATTTAACAATATTTGATAAATCGTTAGTGATTGTATTCAGCACCTGATCCTTATTGATCATTCGTGTGTTATTGAAAGAATTTAAATACAATTTTACTGATTTTGATTCAGATATTAACTCAGAATCAAAGGGAACGATGAAACTCAAAAGAGCAACGCAAGGCTTACCTGAAAAATTTAACCAAGATAACTCATAGCAGTTCCAGAAGTCATACCCATGAAAATGAATGTTTTTGGTTGTCAAACCAATTTCTTCTCTAGCGATCGTTCTTGGAATTCCTACTAGCAAATTAGGGCTATATGTGTCTATATAAGAAGTAATTTTTCCCAGCGGGGTATTTGATAATTCATTCATAATCAGTGAAGTTGTATTTTATACTCAAACACAATCTACACTAATATATTTCATAGTCAAATATGTAGATATTATAGATTATTTTTTAATTTATTTAGCCAAATAATAACCTGGTTTTTAATAAATTAATGATATTTTCGAGACTTAATTTTTCTTGCCTGCTAAGCAAAGAAGGAGCATTTTCAACGCATACTATCAACCCATCACTTTCTTCCTGCGAGACGATTCTAGAAATATAAATATGATATTGCCTATTTTTAGTTTTGCACACAAACCTAGATAATCTATGATCATCAATCGCTGAGTATATCCTTCTTGAGTTTTCTTTAATAAATTCAAAAATTTCATTACGAAGAATAGTATTATTTTCTCCGTAAGGCATACTAATAGAATCAACAATAATTAAATCCTCCAGGTTGTAATAATCTTTGATTTTTTTTATTAGCCAACTGCAAAACACAGTAGGGCTTGGAGTATTTAGGCCATCTACAAGACTCTCATAAAGAAATTTATTATCAAGGTAAAATTGTACTAATTGAACATCTTTTTCTTCAAGGGATTTATGGTACTTAATCATTCTAATAATTAGCCACGCCAGAACAATTATGATACCTGACATAACCATCCAATATAAACTGTTACGGTATTCCATATATCACTAAATTAACTTATAATTAATAAACTATAGGTTGATTATATTTAACCGACATCAACCATACAAGTAATTTTTTGAATTTTGGTTATCATTTAAAAAAAAATATGTATATTAGAGAAAAATAAAGAGAAAATTATGACAGTAATAGCAACAGAACAACTTAAACAATTTATTAGTAGAGTAGAAAGATTGCAGCAAGATAAAGCTGATATTACTAGCGATATCAAGCAAGTATTCGATGAAGCAAAATCATCAGGATTTGACGTAAAAACAATGAAACAGGTGATAAAGCTTAAAAAGCTTGATAGGGATTCGCTTGCCGAACAAGAGTCTATGCTTGAATTATACAGATCAGCTCTTGATATCTAGTAAATTAAATTTACAGATAATTTAGAATTTATTTTATAACTTCATACTTTTGAGCTTTCCACGCTTCAATTCCGCCTTCTAAATTCCACACTTCATCGGTAAAATTTAGTTCCTTCAGGAGTTGGCACGCTCTCATAGATCTAGCACCAATCCTGCACTGCATAACCAATATTTTATTATTAGCAAGTTTAATATTATTGATTTCATGAAACTGAGATAAAGGAATATTGATTGCACTTTCTATATGTTCACTTTCGAATTCATTATGCTCTCTAACGTCAATTAAAATTACTTGACCATTCTCAAGCTTGCTTTTTAATTGTTTTGAATCAATCGATTTAATCACTATATTACCAGCCCACTATCTTGGCTCTTATGTTTTGCTTTTTGTTTTTGTCCTTCTAGAGGTTTAGGTTTTGTACTTTTCGCTATTTTACCAATTTCTTCAGCATTAGCCTTATCCATAGCATTAGCTCTTTTCCGTGTTGGTTGCAACTCTCTTGGTTTTAGTGCAGGCCCTACTAACTCTGGTCGCTCAACTACTTCTTCACCTCTTTTTCTAGCGCTTGGTACATTTTGCTCCTGATTAGAGCCTGTAGTTTTTTCAACGCCTTTATTAGGAATTTGATCTATTAAAGGTTGAAGCTTGGGGTCGTTACCTCTTCCATATACTTCCTCAAGAAGAACTTTCGCAGCCTTTGGCACATCATTACGTTCATTACCGCCAGTTCTCCTTGAAGCCTCCTCAGCAAAAGAAGTGATTGAGGTTGAGACAATATGAAATATCATATTCCTTGCGGCTCCGATTTCCTTACCATTTTCTTTATAAAACTCTTTTATTGAAGAATAGTGATCATAAAGTGTTGATAATTCCTGCTGAGTTACTGTGCCATCTATTATCTTAGCTCGTACCTGAGCATAATTTTCTGGGAAAGCTTGAGCGTCTTCTTGTTTTTTTGCCATAATTTATCAAAAATACTTTATCTTCTGATTATACGATATCAGCCCTAAGTTTATAACTTATTATGAGAATTGTTCTACAAATTAATTGTTCATTATTTATTAACAACACATTGATATTATCTATCATGAAAAATTATGTTATCTTAGTCCTTGCTGCATTTACGTTAGTTTCTTGTGGCGGAGGTAGGCACCGCACCATCCAAAAATGTTGAGTTTTACACCTGCAAGTGTAGTAATAGACTATTCTAATAACGACTTGCATGAAGCAACAGCATTAGCTCAACAATTCTGTTCTCCGACGAATAAAGATGCACAGTATGTACGTACCGAGGAAAACGGTTGGGTTTCAAAAGAGCGTAAAGCATTTTTTAACTGCGTAGCCTCAGAAAAGCACCATAATCAAGGTAGCAATGGTAATGCTAGCAACATACCTATAATTAATAACTTTAAGTAAAAAATACTCTAAGAAATAAGCCGCAATTGCGGCTTATTTCTTATCGTTAATATTACCTTATAGTAAATTATGCCCCATCTTTAAAATCTTCTACGACAGCTCCTGCCATTTCAACTGCGTCATGATCATGAGATGATGATTCACAAGACAAGCAGTGTGTTTGAGCAACTTCAAAGTACGGCGTGCCAGCAGGAAATAATTTTGCAAGCCCCCAAGCCTCGTCCCAAGTGCTGAGTAACTTATTGATTTCTGCGTGGTCAACTCTTCCTTGTTGTAACTCCATGAAATTAGTAACATACATTTTATACATTGCCTTCATTCCATTCTCACCTAACATTTGAGCATGTTTTTTTTGAGCAGTTAACAATTTCCAAGCTAATTGACCTGGTAATGAATCTTGAGTTACTCTTACACCCTGTATTCTTGCGAGTTCTGCAAAATTACCTAAATCACTTTTTGACATACTTATCTCTCCTTAATTTAATTAATAAACCTTCATAATATTGGAAATATATGAAAGCCACTTTTTTTATAAAGTACAAAATAACTTGCGTCAATATAGTAAATTTTAATTAATAAATTCTGTATGTATTGACAATATCTAGAGGGTTTGTTGACTAATTTGTAACTTTGCAACGGCTTCAACTATTAGTCCATTACCTAGTATTTATTATAACGAAATAAGACCTCATCAATCTTTAAATGGTAAAACTCCACTTTCTACTATACAAAATTTGTCATAGAATTAGTTGACCTTTACAATTCCAGGCGCTCTTTATCGTCTTCTCGGGCTTGACCCAAGATCCAAAGGGTGTTGAGGTTTAACGGCTGTAAGTAATGGATCCTGCTATCTGGGTGCAGGATGACTATACGGAATTCATGATGACTAGCGGGGTATTACAAATGTGGTGCCGGATGTCGGATTTGAACTGACAACCTACCGCTTACAAGGCGGTTGCTCTACCGTTGAGCTAATCCGGCAATATTTTTAATGGCTTAACTGGAAGCCTGAGCTTTTAATTCCTTCTTCGAAGGTTTTGTAGTATGAGCTTTGACCTTAACTGCCATTTTCTTTACTACAGATTCAGGCAACTTTATCCCCGCTTCTTTTATAAAAAGAGCTACACGATCTGTTGGTTGCGCTCCCTGTGATAGCCAGTACTCAACACGATCACTTTTCAGCACAACTCTATCTTTATCACCTTTTTTAAGCAAAGCGTCATAAGTACCAATTTTCTCAATGAACGCACCGTCTCTTGGAGCACGCACATCAGCGACAACAACTCTATAAAAAGGACGTTTCTTTGCTCCACCTCTTGCTAAGCGAATTTTAACAGCCATAAACAACCTACTTAATTTTTTCTTCTTTGAATTCTACGTGCTTACGAACTTTTGGATCGTATTTTTTGAATGACAACTTCTCTGTTAAAGTTTTTGGATTACGCTTTTTAACAAGATAATACCCTGTGCCAGCTGTACTAACTAACTTTACTAACAGGTTTTTATTTTTTCTTTTTGACACGGCTTTTGACCTAATTTTTCAAAATAATTCATAAAACTAGAGCGTAAGATATACGCCTGGCCACAATTAGTCAAGTTCAAAATTGCCCATACTACGATTGTTTACAACTTGCAAAACAATATTTTTTACTCTATGCTCAGCGCCATGCGTTTTTTTAATGAAAACTAACGCTAAAAATTCACACGCTTTAAAACGACTTTTGTTAGTCGTCACTAAACGAGGATAAAGTTACAGTGATGATCAGTGGTCATAAGCGGAGGAAAAACTAACAAATATATTGGAGATTAATACATGTCTAACTTACCTAAAGTTAGCGTCGCAGAATTGCTTGACGCTGGAGTTCATTTCGGTCACAAAACATCACGCTGGAATCCTAAAATGGCACCTTATATTTATGGTGCGCGTGATAATGTTCATATTATTGACCTACAACAAAGCGCTGCTCTAATGGGCATTGCTCTGCAGAAAATTTATGAAACTGTAAAAAATAACGGCAAAGTACTATTTGTCAGTAGTAAGGTGCAAGCAACAGATCTGGTGGCTGAATATGCTGAAAAATGCGGCCAATTTTATGTAAATAATCGTTGGCTTGGCGGGATGCTAACTAATTGGAGTACGATTTCAAAGTCAATCAAGAAACTGGAAAATATCGAGAAAATTCTTGATGATGAAGAAGCTGTCGCAGGATATACTAAAAAGGAAATACTAGATTATACTCGCAAGAAAGAAAAATTACTTAAGTCTCTTTCTGGAATTAGAAAAATTGGTGGACGCCCAGATCTTCTAGTAGTTATTGATACTAATAGAGAACACCTAGCCATAAGTGAAGCAGTGAAACTAGGAGTGCCAATAGTAGCAGTGGTCGATAGTAATTCTGATCCAGATAATATCGACTATCCAGTACCAGGAAATGATGATGCTATACGCTCGATCAGACTGTATTGCAGCTTATTTGCGGATGCAGCTCTTGCTGGTATTCAAGATGCCCTTACAGATTCTGGTGTAGATGTTGGGCTTTCTCGCAAGGTTACAAAAGAAGATAAAAATCTGGATGGCGTAGTCAAATTGGATAAGCCAGCTAAAGTATCAAAGGCAAAGGCTAAGCCTGAAGAAAAAGTAGAAGCAAAGGATGTAAAAGAAAAAAAACCAGCTGCTAAAAAAACTACTAAATCAAAAGAATAGCACTTAAATTATATAGAAAAATAAGGAGACACTAAGATGACTATAACAGCTCAATTAGTTAGCAGTTTAAGAGAAAAAACTGGCGCAGGGATGATGGACTGCAAAAAGGCGCTAGTAGAAACAAATGGTGATTTTGAAGCAGCGGTTGATTGGCTCCGAACAAAGGGTCTTGCTGCTGCTGCAAAAAAAGCTGGACGAATTGCTGCTGAGGGCCTGACCGCGGTATGTGTTAAAGGTACAAAAGGAGCAGCAATAGAGATTAATTCTGAAACAGACTTTGTTTCAAGAAATGAAATCTTCCAAAATTTGGTAAAAGAAATAGCTAATCTTGCCGTTGATAACGCAAATTTTGATGCTCTTTCGACTGTTAAAGCAAAGTCTGGCAAGACTGTTCAAGACGAAATTGTTAGCAACGTAGCAACCATAGGCGAAAACTTAACACTACGCCGGGTAAATGGGATCTCAGTTACTGATGGTGTTATCGCATCTTATGTGCATAACGCTAGTGCAACTGACATGGGATCTATTGCAGTACTTGTTGCGCTTGAGTCTAAAGGTGATAAGGGCAAATTGATGGAAATTGGCAAACAAATTGCAATGCATATAGCAGCAAGCCGTCCGCAAAGCCTTACTAAAGAAGGTATAAGTCAAGAAATTATACAGAAAGAAAAAGATGTATTTACTGAGCAATCTAGAGCTTCTGGTAAACCAGATGATATTATCGCTAAAATGATCGATGGTAGAATTCGTAAATTTCTTGAAGAAATTGTTTTGCTTGATCAAGTATTTGTCATTGATGGTAAGTCAAAAATTTCCGATGTAGTATCTAATCTTGCCAAGGAACTCGGCACGCCTGTAGAGCTAAAATCATATATCAGGTATGAAATTGGCGAAGGTATCGAAAAAGAAGAAAAGAATTTTGCTGATGAGGTAGCAGCTGCTGGTGGTAGAGTCTAATTAATTTATAGCAAGGTACAAGTGACAGCTATTAACAACACTATTATTGTAACTGGAGGAGCTGGCTTTATCGGCTCCAACTTTATAAGAAAATGGCTTGCCAAAAAAAGTGGCAAAGTAATAAATCTTGATCTCTTAACTTACGCTGGGTGCGAAGCTAATCTACTTGAATACAAAAATAATCCAGATTATGTTTTTGTTAAAGGTGATATCGCAGATAAAAATTTAATATCAAACTTGCTTAGTGTGCACAATCCACGTGCTATACTAAATTTTGCCGCCGAAAGTCATGTTGATAGGTCTATAGAAGGGCCAGAAGCATTTATTAAAACCAATATATTTGGCACATTTAACTTGCTTGAATGTTCAAAGGAGTATTGGCTTAAACTTAGCGATATTGACAAACAAAATTTTAGATTTTTGCATGTTAGCACTGATGAAGTATATGGCACACTTGAGCATAATGATCTAGCATTTTCTGAAGACACTCCTTACCAACCAAATAGCCCGTATTCAGCTAGTAAGGCGGGGTCAGATCATTTAATCAGGGCGTGGCATCATACTTATGGCTTGCCGACACTGACTACTAATTGTTCAAATAATTATGGTCCATATCAATACCCAGAAAAGCTAATTCCTCTTATAATATCAAACGCACTTGAACAAAAGATGCTTCCTATATATGGGGATGGAAAGAACATCCGTGACTGGCTCCATGTTGATGATCACTGTGATGGAATTAGTGCAGTTTTAGCACAGGGACAAGTGGGGCAATGTTATAACATAGGTGCAAATAACGAGAGAACTAACATAGAAATTGTTGAATTGATTTGCAAAACACTAGATAAACTTAAACCGTTACAAAGTGGTTCTTACACTAGTCTTATCAATTTTGTTAAAGATCGTGCTGGCCATGACAGAAGATATGCTATTAATTCTAGCAAAATACAAAATGAGTTAGGATGGAAAGCAAAAATTTCATTTGAAGAAGGTATAGAAAATACTATCAAATGGTACTTAAATAATATTGAGTGGACGGAATATATTAAAAATAAAAACGTATAAATCTTATGAATAGAAAGGGAATTATACTTGCAGGCGGTTCTGGGACTAGGTTATACCCAGCAACGCTTGGTATATCAAAGCAACTTATGCCTATTTTTGATAAGCCGATGATATACTACCCTCTTTCAACGTTAATGCTAGCTGGTATCAGAGAAATTTTAATTATTTCTACTCCAAGGGATATTCCTTTATTCCGAGAATTGTTGGGTGATGGAAAAAAATGGGGTATGAGTTTTAGCTATGTTGTCCAAAATAACCCTGATGGTCTTGCACATGCATTTATATTAGGAGCTGATTTCATTGGGAATTCTCACAGTGCATTGGTTCTTGGTGATAATATATTTTATGGTGGAAGTTTTGCAAAGATCTTACAAGAAGCAAACGCGCAACAGCATGGAGCTAGCATTTTTGCATATAATGTTAGTGATCCGCATAGATATGGTATAGTAGAACTGGATGCCAATAATAAAGCCATTTCCATCGAGGAAAAACCAGAAAAACCAAAATCGCATTATGCGGTCACTGGCTTATATTTTTACGATGATCAAGTTATAGATTTTGCAAAAAGTATCAAACCATCAGCTAGAGGAGAGCTAGAAATCACTGATGTTAATAAATTATATCTTAAGCAAAATAATTTATTAGTTCAACCTCTTGGCAGGGGCTATGCTTGGCTAGACACAGGAACACATGAATCACTTCTTGAAGCTTCGCAATTTATTGCAACTATTGAACACAGGCAAGGCCTAAAAATAGCCTGTCCAGAAGAAATAGCATGGAACTCTGGTTGGATAAATGATTCTGATCTTGAAAGACTTGCCTCGTATTTGAGTAAAAATCAGTATGGTGTTTACTTAAAAAATCTGTTATTAACGAAGAACCTATAGCAATAAATCACAAAGTCATGAGAGAAAAAAGCCTATTATCTATAGCAAGAAAATACTTTGATTTGTATATTTTTCTTGCACACCAAGATATTAAAAGCAGATTTAGAAGATCATATCTTGGCGTAGGATGGTTGGTGGTACAACAATTAATGTTTGCTTTCGTAGCTAGCATGGTGTGGTCACGAATTTTTAGCGTTGATACAAGCACTTTTATCCCATTTTTAGTTATTGGCATAACAATATGGGGATTTATTGTATCTTCTATGGTTGATAGTTGTGCTACATTTGTAAATTCAAAAGCATATTTAAAGCAATTTCACTTACCCCTGGAGGTTCTGATACTTCGAAGTCTTTGTACAAATGTTTATTATTTGATAATAGGTATTCTTACTTCGTTTGTAGTTTTTCTATGTTTTAACAAACTATCTATTATAGGCATAATTTACTTTATCCCTGGATTATTAATACTCATCGTTTACTATTATTCAGCGTGTAGTGCTTTTGCGTATTTAGGAATTAGATTCCGTGATATTCAGCATGCTCTTACTGGAATTTTTGCGTTATTATTTATCGTCACTCCAGTTATATTTCCACCTGAAATATTAGCACAAAAAGGAATCAATTTTGTTGTGTATTTAAATCCATTCGCATCAATAATTGAAGTAGTACGTTACCCACTTATATACGACAAATTTGCTGATCCTGCTCAATACGCAATTGCTCTAGGATTCACTATAGGTTTGTATTTATTCCAACTGATCTTAAAAAATAAATGGAGACGGCTTGTACCGTTCTGGGCATGATGGAAAAAGCAATAGAACTTACAAATGTTTGTCTAGACTATTTCATTGATAGTGAAGACGCTTATAGTTTTAAGAATGCGATGCTAAATTTTTATGCTAAGGCGCAAAGACCAGCAGCAAAAACTTTTAGAGCACTTGATAATGTCTCGTTTTCTATTGCCAAAGGAGAAAAAGTTGGGATTATTGGACTGAATGGTGCTGGCAAAACTACGTTACTTAGAACAATTGCAGGTATTTTTACTCCATCTCATGGGAAATCAATTGTTAATGGCGCAGTATGTCCATTACTAGACTTTCATTCAGGATTTGATGAAAACTTAACAGGAATTGAAAACATTACTATCAGATTGATGTTCCTTGGTTTGAGCAAAAAACAAGCAGAAGCAAAAATTCCTGAGATTGTTGAATTTTCTGAACTTGGTGATTTTATATACCAACCTATTAGAAACTATTCAACCGGTATGAACCTGAAGCTAGCTTTTGCTACTTCTACTGCCATAGAACCTGAAATACTTGTTGCTGATGAAGTCATTGGTACTGGAGATGCTTTATTTGCAGCAAAAGCTAAAAAAAGGATTAGCAAATTTTTATCTCGAAATTGTACTCTGCTTCTGAGTTCTCATTCTTTAGATCTCGTAAAAGATTTTTGCAGCAGAATAATATGGCTAGAAAAAGGCAGGATTGTAGCTGATGGGCCAAGTAATGAAGTAATAAACGCATATGAAACAAAGATGACTCTCAATTTAGATTGAGAGCTTGTAGAGTTCTGCTAAGCCATCAACTACATGTTTTTTAAGTAAAGAATAAAAGTCATGATGACCCCTGTTGTCATCTCACTTGATTTGGGATCACTGCTTAAAGCTGTTATAACCTCAATGCTTCTTGGATCCCGGGTCAAGCCCTTGGTAAATATTAGAGAGTACCGGGGTAACCTTAACTCTTAAATACTTGTCTTATTAGAAAAGATAAACCTACGACAGGCTAGTGTAAACGCTCTTATTATGCAGAAGGAGCCACAATATAGTAATTTATAGCCAACCTCGCTAATAAAAGCAGTAAGTACCGACTTAATACTAAAGTAATTAATCAATAGCACTGACATTATACAGCCATCAATAGCTGTACTAAGTAAAATGGCGCTCATTGCGGCTAATGTAAAATTAAATCTACTATATAAACGTGCGAATACGCTAAGAGAGAATAAACTAGAAAGTAATATTGAAAATAATGAAACAGGTACAAGGTGCTCGATAGTTTTAGAAGCGATACGATATTCTTGATTAAATGATATAATTAAACTTAACAAAATCGTAGTAGATAAAATATAAATTGTTTGCCTTCTAGGAACTATAGTACTGATTTGAAAAACAGAAATAGTAGCGATAGTATAAAACAGAGCACAAGATGAAATTTTTGTGCAAAAATTAATGCTTACCAAAGATAACGCTAATACTGTTGATAAGAGAATTAAAGAGAAATGATCTTTTTTTACATTCATAATAGTACCTCATACATTTTTATTTAAAGTTCCAGTAACTCTATAAAAAAATAAGATATCTTGCAAGGGATAATATGTGGAGTAGACTTTGATGAATAGTGTTTAACTTGATAATAAAATAAAATTGCTATATCCTGCTGCTTTTAGATTTTAGTAGAGAATTATTCAGGTCGCATGGAAATGTTTCTTGATTTTTAATCAAACTACTAAATTAAAGGAGAGGTGGCCGAGTGGTTTAAGGCGCCCGCTTGGAAAGCGTGTTCACAAGCAATTGTGACGGGGGTTCGAATCCCTTCCTCTCCTCCATTTATTAATCAGATAAACTGTCCAGTTCCAATCTTTGTAGTTTATCATTCTGTAAAACGAAATACTACCACATCTAAATACTTATCCTCAGTTATAAAGCTCTATAGTAAGTTGAGTTGAATTGGGTATTATACTAGTCATAGATTATCTTGCAAGTTATTGTCATCAACTATATTTTTTAAGAAAGAATAAAGTCATCCTGAATTTGATTGGATGACCCATTTAAAGTAGTTACAACCTCAAGGTAGTATGGATCCCGGGTCAAGCCCGGATGACTGACTGTGCGGTTGCTCTTCTAGCAGTCATGCTGAATGCATTCCGTAGTCACCCCAGACGCCACTCACTGTCATCCCAAACTTGATTTGGGATCCATTGCTTTTACCTCATTAGATCCTGAATCAAGTTCAGGATGACTAAGTAGCCCGAAAAGACTAGACAAGAATGACCCTTGCGCTAATCCAACTTAATTTACTTTAATTGCAAATGGGCACATGTTCTATACCCAAAAGAGTCTGCCATTCCTATATTACCTACTCATCTGGATCATAATTATCGCCTAATGCATCGACAGGGTCATCATCGTATGCTCCAGCAGGTTCATCATCATATCCGATGACCAGATCGAATTCTGCAAGTGATGCTTCGCCCAGTTGTTCTCTAATCCACTCCACATCAATGTCATCGTAGTGCTTAATGCCAAAACGGACTATATCATGATTATCATGGTTTTCTAATACAAGATTAGTAAGATCATCACTACTCAAAACAATAAATGTAATGGGCTTTCTTTGTATAATTTTAAAAGATTTTCAAATGATGAACAGTGGTCACTACCATCTATAATCTCTACAACTTGCTGTAAAATGCTAGCAAAATTTCCTTTGTTGTGGGTAACTGCAGCATGTAAATCTAGAATATCTTGTGCTGATATAGTTTTTTCATCAATTAATTCCTGAACTCTGCCAGTGAGATCAACAGGTACTGGATCAGGAATATGCAAAGTACTAAAATCAAAATGATCTGATGAATCATCTTCTTCTGATGAATCATCTTCTGATGCTCGGTCTTTCATAAAATTGCCTTTAATTTAATTAACTTAAGTAATGCAACTATAAGTTAATAATTTTGGCAAAGATAATAATTATAAGTTAAACGTGCTAAATTAACCTTAGGTTGTTATTTTTTTATCACGAAAGAAATTAGCTGTGCCGCTTCTTTTTGATCTAGCCCAGTCCCTAGCTGCTTTATTGCATTTTGGATTACAGGTATATCATTTTTCTTGATCGGTTTTGTTGTTTTTCCTACATAGCAATTTTCAGCATCGCAGGAAATGTCTCTGACTTTAAACCACTCAGGATTTGAGATATCGTCATCTGCAAATTCATGATCAGTTGTTGCAAGAGGTGGAGTATTGGTGAGGAAAACGCCGTAATGTGCAGCTACAGTATGAACAATGGGATTATCTTCTCTAGAGCTAGAGATGCCAATTAGATGAAGTTTGTTTTTGTCAATTACAAGCCCAAGTTCTTCTTTGACTTCACGCAAAGCAGTATCTTCTAAGTTATTGTCAGCATTTACTAATTCCTCATTTCCTTTTAATCTGCTGGCTCCTTTTGCTCCAAGTCCGCTAAGATCTTCTTTTGGTAAACTTGCTTCCATATAACCTTGAGGTGGATTCATAAAACCTCTTTGTGGACCAAGAGCAATATTAAGCACACCATCTTTATCTCTACCTAATACAACTACTATTGCTCCTGCAGCAACCCTTTGCCACTGACTTATTACGTACCTCTTACTATGTATAGTTTGCCCTGGGACTGCAAGATCGCCATTAGGTATTTTAGCTGCATCTAAGTGTTTAGACAGCGTTTTCCTAGCAAGTTTCTCATCAATCTTATCCCATGCTCCATTTTCAAGAGCCGTTGCTAATAATTTTGCAGATTCTTCGGCGCTGATTTTTTGCCAATTAATTTTAGCAGAATGATTTTTAAGACTAATGAAATAGCCAAAGGAAACCAAGATAACTAAAGATAGTAAAGTTAGTACCGTATTTTTAAAAATTTTCATCATTGCCTCCAGTTTTTTAGCTCTTACCTAGCATAAAAAATATGTAAGGGCAACAAAATCTCAAGATACTATAGCAAATAACCAGGAATGCGTTTGTAATTAAGAATTATCTGAAAGTTCAGATGATTCTTAATTGCAAGTTATTTATTGAGTTTTTAGCTCACCATGACCACGTACTAATAATGAGTAAACAAACACCTGAATCCAAAATCAAGTGTGGAGCGACATAAAAGATTCAAAGAGTACCTTATAATATCGCTCCTCATTCAAGAGAGATGACAATTTATAAAATCAGATCTCTATGAAAGATTTACATTTGAACTACAGTACCTCCCCTTTTTCTTCCTGGTTGCTCAACTACAGTACCTCCCCTTTTTCTTCCTGATGGCTCTTTCTCTGCAGATTTACTTGAAGCTTTTGTCCCAATTTCAGCAGCTTTTTTCTGCAATTGAGCGTTTTTCTGAGCCTCATATGATTTATGCAGGTCGGTTTTCTCATAATCATATGTTGCTTTAATTGATTTTACTGGAGATGAAAAGCTAGCGGCTATTTTTGCTGCTAATTCTAGTGATCCTTTTCCTTGACCATCAGGTTGTATTGTTACTCTAGGTTTTTCTCCGAAAAGGTATTTTGAGAATACGTTAGGCTTATGTACTGTCACTGTTGCTTTGGCTCCTTTATCATCAGTAATAGTCAACGTACCTTCGTACCCTGTGAGTTTATTTAATAGTCCCTTTTTCTTGCTCACACTAACAACGTTTACCTCGCCTAGTTCTGGAAATACTTTAGTCACTTCTTTTTGTTTAGGCGATTGTAGTAATGAATCTAATTTTTCAAAAGTTTTATCAGTTTGCAGAGCCGTTGAACTCATTTCATAGCCAGGATTTTCCTTGGCAAAATTATATTCAAATGGTTTTTTCTGAATTTCCGTATAAATTTGATCTAAAAACCTCTCATCAAAATCTTTACCATTATTTGTGCCCCGCAACATGCTTTTAAAACCAGCAGGTGTCATTTTATCTTTAACGCTAGGATTATGTAAACTGGTGTTTAACATCATAGTTGCATATGATAATATATGCCCAGCCCCAGGTGCAACCCGTTCAGGATTTTGCTCAGCATATCTTTCGCCAAAAGCTTCGAGGACTCGATCCATTTTTTGCCCTTCTCCAGGTAATTTAAATTCTTTTGCAAATTCTCGGTACGCTTCTGTGAAAGATTTACCAGAAAAATCCATTTGATCAGTAAATTGTTTTAATACGCCTTTGTTTTGTTGACCCTCCCCACTTAAGTAGTCACCTACTGCTTCTAGGTCTAAATTACTTTTTTGTTTATGAAAAAATTCTGCTATCTCTTTGTCTGCATCTAGGCCGTTTTCTTGACATATTTGGTTTAGTCTTGCAATTCCTTCTTTTGGTTTTTTATTAAAAAGTTCAGCTATTTCCCGTTTTTCCTGCTCTATTTTTTCATGCATAATATGCTCCTTATAAGTTGAATTACTATTTGCAATGGTAATTCAACTAAAAGATGCAATCAATCATTATCTCTGTTTTGCTTTTGTAAAAAGTGTAAAAAAATTATTGGTTGATAAGTTAGCAAATTCATCAACATCTATGTTCTTTAGATTGGCAATAAATTCAGCCACATATTTTGTATATGAAGGCTCGTTAGTTTTGCCACGCATTGGCACTGGAGCAAGGTACGGAGCATCTGTTTCCACTAGTATCCTGTCAGCCGGAACGTATTTCACTACATCTCTTAAAGCATCGGCATTTTTAAAAGTGACAATTCCAGAAACTGATATGTAAAGACCTAGGTCAAGAACCTGTTTTGCAAAGTCTAAAGTAGAGGTAAAACAGTGGATAAGAGCAGGGAAGTCTTGAATTTTTTTATGGTACTGTAGCATTTCTATAGTGTCAATTTCAGCATCACGCATATGAATTATTACAGGCAATTTGTTCTCTTGGGCAGAACGAATGTGGCTAGCAAAAGAATCTCTTTGCATTTTTTGCTGCTCTTGATCTTTATTATAAAAATAGTCTAATCCGGTTTCGCCAAGTCCAATAACTTTAGGATCAGAAGAAAGCCGTGTTAATTCTTCATGACTTACAACTGATTCTACTTCGCTTGGGTGGACTCCAACCGAGGCGTAAACATTTGGAAATTTTTTGGCTATAGTGATGATGTTATTAAAATTATCCAATCTAGTACAAATAGTTTGCATATATTTTACGCCGGCTTCGTCTGCCCTTGCTAATATATTATCAACAGAATCGTATTCACTAAGCATGTCAAGATGACAATGTGAGTCAACTAATATCATTTTCTAATCTTGGAAAAATTGGTGTTGGTTGATTAATCATCGATTCAGGTATTAATGCGCTATTTGGCGAAAGATCAGAAAAACTTCTGCTATCTTCCAAAATATTGAGCTGATCAAGCATTTTACTCGCCGAATCTGGTACAAATGGTAATAACATAATGCCAAGATGCCTTATTACTTCAAGCAAAATGTATAGTACTTCATTCATTTTTTCTTGATCACTTTTAAGTGCCCATGGTGCTTCTTTATCTATAAAGCCATTCGCTTGTTCGGCTATATTGATTATGTTATCAAGAACTTTATTTATTTGAAATGAATGCATTAAATCATTATTCTGATGGCCTAGATTTATTGCTAGATTAATCAGTTCAGACTCCAAATAAATTTTGGCTATAAATTCTTTGCTCACTTTTGGTACTTGCTTATTGCAATATTTATATACTAGCGAGCATGTACGCTGCATCAAATTGCCAATCTTGTTTGAAAGCTCGCTATTTATTCTGGCAACTAGATTATCTTTAGAAAAATTTCCATCATTACCAAAAGTAACCTCGCGCATCAAAAAATAACGTACTTGATCAAGCCCGAACTCGTCTATCAGCTTAAAAGGATCTATGACATTTCCAACTGATTTAGAGATTTTTTGCCCTTCATTTGTCCACCATCCGTGTGCAACAATAGATTTTGGTAGGGGCAAGCCTGCTGCCATTAAAAATGCTGGCCAATATACTGCATGAAAACGAAGTATATCTTTTCCTACAACATGCGTTGCAGTTGGCCAAAAATTACTATATTTTTCGCTATTTCCAGGATAGCCAAGAGCTGAAATGTAATTAGTTAGCGCGTCAAGCCAAACATAAATAACGTGTTTTTCATCACCTGGTACCTTTATTCCCCAGCCAAAACTAGTACGAGAGACAGATAAGTCAACAAGGCCAGATTTAACAAAGCTAATTACCTCATTCTTTCTTGATTCCGGGTAGATAAAATCTGGATTATTGTGATAAAATTCTAATAACTTATCTTGCCATTTTGAAAGCTTAAAGAAGTAGCTTGGTTCTTCAACCCATTCTACCGGTGCACCTGTTGGAGCAAGTCCATCAGCCGTTAGCTCATCTTCTGAATAAAATGCTTCATCACGAACTGAGTACCATCCGTCGTATTTATCAAGATATATCTCATCCTTATCAACTAGCTCTTGCCAAAAATGCTCTACGGCTTTCTTGTGCCTGTTTTCAGTTGTTCTGATGAAATCGTCGTTGGAAATATTAAGCTGATGCATCATTTTGCGGAATATTTCTGAATTTTTATCAGTAAATTCTTGCGGCTTCATACCAAATTTTTCAGCTGATTTTTCAACTTTCTGGCCGTGCTCATCGGTACCAGTTAAAAACATAACATTTTTGCCAGCTAGCCTCATGAACCTAGCAATTACATCGCAAGCTATGCTTGTGTATGCGTGACCTATATGGGGCACATCATTTACATAGTAGATTGGAGTAGTGATGTAATAATATTTACTAGACATATTTGGTTTCAAAAATACAAGTGTTGATTGGAGGAAAATAATAGTTCTGAAACTTCTATTTTTCAAGTTTATTTACTTTTGTTCTTTAAGGGTGTTATTAAAACAGTAAATAAACTTAAGAATAATGCTAAAAATATGTTAAACACCTCTCAACGTCATTCCAAATTTAATTTGGGATCCATTACTTAAAGCACCGCAACCTAAAGATAGTATATGGATCCCGGGTCAAGCCGGGGAAGACTATAAAAAGCTCCTAGGGTGAGCGTTGGAGCATCAGGACATGACTAGACAAGAAGGACCTTTGTGCTAATACTTTAGTTTACTAAATTATATGATGCAATTTGTTAAAGCGCATATTCTAGTCTAAATTACTATAGTTTGTCCAATTTGTTATTTGATAAGCTTATTGCTGTTTATCATTTGGCTTTGTGACTTCGTTGAGTGCTGTTTCTATTGCGTCAAGCAGATCAGCTTGCTTATAAGGTTTGTATAGTATTGTACAAGGTTCAGAAATATGTTTTTTTAGCTCTTCTTCCTGAGAATCTAGGCCGCTTTGAAAAATAAATGGTATGTTTTTAAACCTATCATCTTTTTTCAACGTTTTGTAGATTTCATAACCACTAAAATCAGGTAGCATGATGTCAGACAGAATCAATACAAGGCTGGAGGCGTATCTGTGCGCCAGATGTACTGCCTCTTCTCCGTTATAGGCGTTAACTAAATTGAACTCTGTAAAATTAGGGATAATAAGTTCAACTAAAGTATGGCAAATTTTTTCATCGTCGATAAATAATATCGTATTTTTTTTATTCATTTGCTTAGATATACAAATATATACAACAACATAAACTCACTACTCTAATTTTAGTTAGTGCTAAAGCCTAATAAAATTATGATGTACATAATGCTAACATATTTTAACCATTATATCTAGTAATAATATAAAAAGTTTATTTTTTATCTAAGTGCTTGGTATATTTGCGTTATAATAAGATACAAAAAGATAATGATTAGCGCAAAATGAGGCATATTTAAATTTATGCAAATAATTAAAGTAGTAATCCCACATGCAGGATTATTCCCTTTGGAATATTCTTCCCATCAAAAGCATATTATAGGAGAGCTTGTGGTTGTACCCTTTCGTAGTAAGCAAGTAACTGGTATTGTATGGGAAGTAAACTGCAAACAAAGTATGGGTAATTTAAAACATGTTTTAGAGGGTGAAGACGCTGCTATATTACTTGATGCCTCGACTATTGAAATGATGCGTAAAGCAGCCAACTACTACATGGTTGAACTCGGAACTATAGCAAAATTAGTACTTCCAGTTGATGTAAATCAGAATCTAAAGAATAAAATAGAGCATAAAATCGACATTAGTCAATTGCTTCTTCCTAAGCTTTCATCAGAGCAAGAAATTGCTCTTAAAAAAATAGAAGAATCAGATAAACCTATTTTAATTAAAGGTGTAACAGGTTCTGGCAAAACTGAGGTGTATTTTTACTCAGTTTTGAGTGCACTAAAGCGCAATAAGCAGGTATTAATTATGTTACCTGAGATTGCTCTTAGCAAGCAAATTATCAATAGGTTCGAGCAAAGATTTGGCTTTAAGCCGGCAGTGTGGAATTCGGCAATAAGCGCATCTAAAAAGAAAAGTATTTTGCGCGGAATAATAGATAATAGTGTTAAAGTTGTAATAGGCGCAAGAAGTGCACTGTTCCTACCCTATAGAGCGCTTGATGTTATCGTAGTAGACGAAGAGCATGATAGTTCTTACAAGCAATTTGAAGGGGTGCTATATAATGCAAGAGATATGGCAGTGCTAAAAGGGCAGTTATGTGGGTGCAAAGTAATATTATCTTCAGCTACGCCTTCTATTGAGTCGTATTACAATAGTCTTATAGGTAAATATCAATTGGTTGACCTGTCTAGTAGATTTAATGCCTCTACTTTACCAGAGGTAAAAATAGTGGATATGAGAAATGAAAAATTGGCAAGAAATCACTGGCTTTCTGAAATTGTAGTTAATGAGATTAGTGATAATGTATCAAGAGGCTTACAAACATTGATTTTTTTAAATAGAAAGGGGTATGCTCCACTAGTATTATGTCGGTCATGTGGGCACAAAATAGGATGTAAATATTGTTCAGCTTCAATGGTATTGCACAAAGAAAAAAGCAGATTACAGTGTCATCATTGTGGCCATATAATGCCAAATCCAAAAATGTGCCCATCATGTAATGATCATAATAATTTGGTCCTTTGTGGGCCAGGTATTGAGAGAATAGAAGAAGAAGTAAGGGCAATTTTTCCTAAAGCAAGAACGGCGTCAATTAGTAAGGATCAATTCAAGAGCGATGATCAGAGTGATGCTGATATGTTAGAGCAGATGGAGAAGGGTGAAATAGATATTCTAATAGGGACACAAGTGATCACTAAGGGTTACCATTTTTCAAAATTGTCTTTGGTAATAGTAGTTGATGCAGATATAGGTTTTATTGGAGGGGATTTAAGAGCAACCGAGAGAACTTTTCAGCTTCTAAATCAAGTCTCAGGAAGAGCTGGTAGGGAAGGAACTAGAGGTAAGGTTGTAATACAAACGCTCATTCCTGAACATAAAGTTATTGATTCTTTTGTAAAGAATGATGAAAAAAAATTTTTCAGTGAGGAATTAGAATCTAGAAAAAAAACTAGCATGCCTCCTTACTCTAAGGCTGCAGTGATTACTGTAACAGGTAAAAATGCTGCAAAAACTAAGGATATATCTAAGCAAATTCTGATGGTGGCGCCAAAAAGTAGTGCAAGAATTTTGGGCCCAACTGAAGCAATGATGTACAAGTTATCCGGCAAATATCGATATAAAATCCTTGTCATATCAGAGAAAAACTTTAATTTGCAAAAATTCTTAAAATTATGGTTGGAGCAGATTAATATTCCCACTTATTTTAAGCTGAAAATAGATATTGATCCCCAGAATTTATGGTGATTGATTGACGCTTAGCAATAAAGTAATTGACTCACAAGCGTTGTATTGCTATAACATTTCGTAATGTTTTAAGTAGCATTAATCTACATTGATCAATGGGATGTAGCTCAGTTGGTAGAGCACCGGTTTTTGATACCGTAGGTCGAAGGTTCGAGTCCTTCCGTCCCAGCCAATCTAAAAACTCTGTCTCATCGAAATAGCATACTAAATTAGTCACTCAAACCTTATTTGAGCGGTTCAGGGTGCTTGGTTTGTAACTTATTTTAAGATGGATCCTGAGTCAGGCCCAGGATGGACTAGTACTTCGTTATAATCTACAATGCTCGGTGGACCTTTGATAAGCAGTGTTAACGTCATTGTTAGTTTAACACACTAGCATTGGCTTATGATGATTAGCTATAGAATTTATTATAGTAAAAAACTAGATAATCATTATGTTGTCAAATGTAGACCCAGAGATTTTTTATTATAACTCAATGATAGAGCACTTCAGGTTATGAACATAATTAAATTTTTTTCTTTTATACTTGCTATATCGTATTTCTCTATTTCTCTAGCAAACATAGATGTTGTCGAAGACAAAAAGGATATTTCTGAAAAAAGGAATCCAAGTATTGTAAGGCGTAATCAAGGTATTATACAGGGTGATAATTACAAAATTGAAGGGATAAATTTTTCGGGATTAATTATTGGTGAACTAATAACAAGCAATATTGACCAGAATAAAAACACCAGGTTTGCGACAAAAGGTACATATAGTACTTTTTGTGTTCCTAAAATAAATTTATATGCAACATCAAACTTAAATGAATGGGCAACGGCAAATATTGGATTAAATTTTGCCCCTACTTCAACTGATTGCTCCGCATGTGGTTACGGAGGAAAAAATGATCCATCTAGATTTAATAAATATGATAAAATTGATGAAGCGCATATAGTATTCGCGAATCAAGGCCTATCACCATACTATGCAAAAGTTGGTATTCAGTATTTTAATTATGGTCTATATTCTCCCCATTCTGTTCCAGCTACTTTTACACAACTACTTACTCAAATTCAGGCACCAGGTGTTACAATAGGTTACATACCAGCTGTAAACGGATTGAATTTTTCAGTTTTTAGCTTCACTGATAAGGTCAAAAAAGGTTCGACATCAAAAATCAGTAATTTTGGTGCGCAGGTTGGCTATGTAAGTAGTCCTGATTCAGAAAAAATGGAAATAAGTTTAGACATACTAAAAAATATGGCAAGCTCAGTAAATTATATCGTATCTTCAAGTCAGTGTTGTATAAATCCATTATATAACTCCTATAGGAAGGTGGTGCCAGGACTGAGTCTAAGTATAAAAAAGCAATTTTCTCGATTTCAGGTTAAGACCCAAGTTACCTCTGCTTTATCTAAATTTGATAAAAAAGATGTATTATGGGGTGAATCTGGAGCAAAACCAGCGGCATTGTTATTAGATTTTAATTACAAATTTAGCGCTTTTAATGACAAACAAAATATAGTTGGAGTCAATTATCAAAAATCAATTCAGGCAGTAAATTTAAAAGGAAATTATCTTGGACGTGGTTTGCCAGAACATAGAGTGCAGGCCTATTACTCTATTGAGGCGTGGAAAAATATTGAACTAGGAGCTCAAATTATTTGGGATAAGGATTATAAAAGAAAAAATGATGGCACTGGTAAAACTTCAGTAACGTCGCTCATTACTTTGATAGCAAAAATAATGTAATGTCTTTGTCCAAAGTTTGCTTGGTTTTTAAAATATAAATTATCGCTATTCTCGAATAACAACTTCCCGGAAGATCAGCCTGAATAGCAATTAATCTTTGTTTTGTATAATTCATGGTTTATAATGCCACTTCTAGTGGTGCCGCTAAAAAGAATTGAACTTTCGACCTCATCATTACCAATGATGCGCTCTACCACTGAGCTATAGCGGCTAAATTAGACATATATTAAGATTATTAAATAAATATCTTAAATACGCTATGATTAGTGCCATAATATTGTTATTTAGTCAAGGAAAATAAAGCTAAGGAAGTAGAGTATGTCAGGTAGTGATAAAGCAAACGAGAATAAAGAAAAAAATGTAAAGAAGGGCAGACTTTCTGATGCTTTAAGAAGAAATTTACAAAGAAGAAAAGTAGCCGCTAGGCCAAAAAAACAAAATAACGAGAATATAGGTGAGAATTAAAGGTCTTTTTATTGGTTTAATGAGTGGCACATCTTGTGATGGGGTAGATGCTTCATTAATTAGAACTGATGGAGTAAATGATCTTGAATTGCTATCAAATCTGCACATTCCATATCCCAAAGATTTTTCGCTAAGTTTGAAAAAATTATGCACAAAATTTGATGCATATTTTGATGTTGAATTGCAGCTTACTGATTTTCATTCACTTGCTGTTACCCAGTTATTAGAACAGGCTGGATATAAAAGCGAGGAGATTATTGCCGTTGGCTTTCATGGCCAAACCATATTACATAAACCAGAGAATCACATCACCTGCCAGATAGGTAACCCGTATCAACTTTCTTTAGCTACTGGTATCGATGTAATTTATGATTTCAGAAGAAGAGATGTTAGTTTAGGCGGTAATGGAGCGCCACTGGTGCCGATCTTTCATAAAGCAATAATGAAAGAGCAAGAAATGCCTCTTGTTGTTGTTAATATTGGAGGAGTAGCAAATCTAACTTATATAGATAATGATAATATAATAGCTTTTGATACTGGGCCTGGTAATAGTTTAAT
This sequence comes from Rickettsiales bacterium, assembly GCA_017302595.1. GTDB lineage: Bacteria > Pseudomonadota > Alphaproteobacteria > Rickettsiales > Rickettsiaceae > Megaera_A. Next base: position 194,006 of record JAFLDA010000002.1, on the reverse strand, counting down.
CGATGATACAATGAGCAAACATTTTGGTTTGATGATGGATGATAGTGGTAATATCGCATCTAAAGGTTTGGTTCACATGAAGTTACTGGATGCATCATTTGCTAGTGATTTTTTTAAACAGCCATATCCGAAATCCTTAGATAGAAATAGTTTTGATTTTGTAAAAAAAGAGCTAGAAACTCTTAGTGTGGAAGATAAAGTTGCTACTCTTACTTATTTCAGTGCTAAAGCAATTGCGATGGCTTTTGATATGCTGCCTAAAAAAGTAAAGCAAATTTTCTTGTGTGGTGGAGGGAGTAAAAATAAACAATTGATCAAATACTTATCTGATTGCTTGAAAGAAAAAGGGTTAAGTGCAAAATTAGCTAGTATCTCAAGTGTAAATAATCTAGATGCTGAGTTTGTTGAATCTCAAGCTTTCGGCTATCTTGCAGCAAGATTTATGAATAAATTACCCAGTGCTTTTAGGTCTACGACTGGAGCTAAGTTTGATAATATTTGTGGCTCCTTAGTGAGCCATAAACTTTAGTTTATAATTAAGCAACTCTTGCATTTATATCACGCTTTCTTGATATAGATAGTATTGTAGCTGTAATAGTAAGTTTAATCCTGGCCTAAGTGAGGTATAATCAGGGCCATGTTATTCCTGCGTATCGTAGGGTAATGTTTTTCAATAAGAAAATAAATTTTAGGAGATGTAAATATGTTGAAAAAGATTGCGGTAGCATTTATTGCTGTTGTTATGTTATCAGGTTGTAGTGCTTCAAAAGGAAAGTACGGTGATAGCAGGCTGATTTCTGAGTTTGAGAAAAATGTTGGAGACAGAGTGTTCTTCAAACTTGATAGTTCAGAAATATCTTCTGAGTCACAAGCAACACTTTCACGTCAGGCAGCTTGGTTAAAAGATCACAAGCTATTTAGCCTTACTGCTGAGGGTCACTGTGATGAAAGAGGAACAAGAGAGTACAACATTGCTCTAGGTGAAAGAAGAGCTAATGCTGTTAAAGATTTCTTGGTTGGACATGGTATCAGTGCTGAGCGTATCGAAACAATTTCATATGGTAAAGAAAGACCAGCTGTTATTGGTGATAACGAAGAAGCTTGGAGCCAAAACCGTAGAGGTGTAACAGTTCTTAAGTAATTATACTATATTTAAGAATCAAGACTAAGAAAGCCGGGGGCAAATGTTCCCGGCTTTTTATTATCTTATTTCAACTCTTCTACTTCTTGCTTACTCTTTTTAACCTGACATTTTGAGTTTTATCCTAGACAAAATTGCCTTGGTTTTAGATCCAGACCAGTTCTACCTGATTCAAGTAGTATGTCATGAATGCTTGCATCACGCGGTTCACGTGGTACATGAAGATAGTAAAAGTCTTCCATATGGAAAAAAAGAGGACTCAATAGGAAAGGAGCTACTAACAGAGGCAACGGAAGAACAAAATTTATTTGATATCAAAGAATATAAATCGATCAAAGTATGTTATAGTAATGATGAGCATCACTCGGAAATTCCAGCTTTTGAGATTGGAGTGAGAGCTAGTGAACTTTTTGGAAGTAAAGAAAGCGCAGCTACAAGAGACCAAACAAGGTCACAAGTGCCTGCACTTAACAAATTTATGGATGAATAACTTGCCCCACAATTGAGGGAGTGGTTTAAGAAACATAGTAATAAGTCGCAAGCCAAAGTAACTGAAAAACCTACGCCATCTCCAACTAAAGCTCAAAAAGAAGCTCAGGAAATTGGTAAAAGTTTAGAAAAATCTCAAGCAAAAGTTGGAGGCAGCTCTACGTCAACAAATCTAGATTTTAGGCACCCAGTTTCTCTGGGAATAAAAAAAGACGTGACCAATTAGCTCAAAGATTAGACAGATAATAATAAATCTGTTGCAACTGTTGTAAAGAAATGCAACATGTTGAAGGGGATTAATCTCAGTGCTTTTATATTTGTGCGATGAGAAGATGCTTTGCTAAGCTTTTTTCCGCCTTTGCAAGATCTACCTGATTGTTGATATTTAGCTTATTTTCGAAGATCCCCCTCTAGTGTCCGTCTTTTGCAATTTTTTGTCTCAAATTGTTGAGTTGGCTTTTTATCCAACTATTCTAATAGGCTATTACTAGCTTTAGCAAGAGCGATATTGTTGTGATGATCGAATCCTTGAGCGAAGAGTGCTAAGGCTTTAAACTAAGGGAGCTGGTCTATTTTACAGATGTGACAAGGTCCTGCTTTACCTGTCAAAGGTGCAAAACTCATTAACCGTCTTTGCAGTGTAAGCAGATCTATTACCGCTTCTCTTATAGCATATACTCTTTTTTCTTATACAGCAGGTGCAACAAAGCCTTATATAAATATATTGCCTGTTGGTTGTGGGCATGCTGAGAAAACTCGGTTATGCCAACTTTAGCCTGTATAACTTGTTTTAAGCTAGCTAAAAATAATTCTTTATTTTGGTCCTCAAAATATAGCTCTAATGCTGAATTTATATATCTTGACATATTAATTATTATTAATACAATGTGAATATATATAAACAACAATTAATAGGTGTTAAAATGAATAGAAAGGAATTACTAGATTTAATCCAGTCAAATAATGTTGCATCTGTAAAAGCTGCTTTAATGCAATATCCAGAATTGCTGAAAGGAAGTTATATTATACATGCTGCTGTTAGAACAAGTAATTTAGCTATGGTAAAGTTATTTCCACCTAAAAGCATTATAGATATTAATGAACATGATGAAATGCTGTATACCCCTTTGCATATAGCTGCAGAAAGTGGAGATTTGGAAATAGTTAGATATTTAGTAACAAATTATGATGTTGATGTTGAGAAATTTGGTGGCATGAACGCTTGTAATGCAGCCGACATGGCAGAATCTTCTGGTTTTCAAGATATAGCCAAGTTCTTGTCTGAATATCATAATTCTGGTTTTCCATTACATGCAGCAGTTGAAAAAGGTAATATGTCATTATTGAAATCACTTACATCAACCAATAAATACAGTCTGCGTGAAAAGAATCGGGATGGGGATACTCTTATGCATATCGCTGTAAAACAAGGTAATATCCAGATGATACAATTACTGTTAACAATTACTAGTATTTATAGTAGCGACCCTAATAACCATGAGAGATACTACTCTATAAAAAATAATGATGGCAATACAGCATTAGGTTTAGCAAGAGAAAATAAAAATGATGCTGCGGTAAATTGCTTTTTAGAATACTCTACTAAAAGTGCAGGAAAATTATATGAAGCAGTGATGTGTAATCATTTTGAAAAAGTAAAAATAATATATACTTCAGATCCATCAAGCATTTTTGCCTACAATGATTACCTTGATACGGTTCTACACGTTGCAGTGGAAAGGGGGTGTTCAGAAATAGTTAAATATTTTTTTGAACAATCTAATTTCCTTAACTCTCCAGAATTCTCAAGTTACACCAGGCGTACTAATAATAATGGTGACAATATATTGCATATAGCAGTAAAAAAAGGTTACATAGATATAGTAAAATTATTAACAAAAATTCCTAACATAGGATTAATAAATGAGCAAAACAAAGATGGTAATACAGCATTACATTTAGCAGTTGATAGCGGAAACTCTGAATTGGTCATGGTTTTAATTGAACAAGGTGCAGATTTATCGATTAAAAATAATGTAAACACTCCTCCATTTATAAATATAATGAGCCATACTTATATTCCTTTATTAAATGAAATTTGCGCTAGTGAAAAAGTTATCAAAGTTCTTCTGGAGCAGCGTTCTACGATAGACTGGGTCTTTAATAATCTCTTAAAATTAAATAAATTATCTGATAATGGCGTGCAGGAGTTGTACCAAAAGTTGAACAAGCACGGCTATAAATTTAATGGTTTTAACCACCCATTAGTACAACATGAAGATACTTCTAGTAATTCCCTAACCAATAAAATACTAAAAAATATTTATGTTGATATTCAAGAGCATGATTTAAAAAATTTCTTCAAAGAGTTACTGGAAGAGGGTATAGATATTGTTACCAAACATTCGCATGTACGCGATATACTTACAGTCGTAAGTGAAGCTAATATAACTATGATGTTTGCAAACTATTCAGGAACAGCTAATGCTCGAACTTTAGGTGAGTATTCTCCGTGGCTCCGTACTATATCAGTATTTCAAAATAATATTGTTATAGGACGTGAAAAAATAGATCTTACCCAGACCTTAATTGAACTACTGCGGCTTAAATCAAAAGATCCGCAAGCTTATAATGAAACAAAAAAACTATTATTGCAAAGTATTATAGGTACTATTGTTCATGAAATGACACATGCTTTTATGCATTTGAAATATGGCCATGGCACCTTGGAGACTAAACCATTTTTAAAGTCGGATGAATATAGTAAGAAATTATTGATGACCCTAAAAGACAAGCTGAAATTAACAGAAATTTTTAAAAACTTATCTCTTTATGATGAGGATTCGCAATTATCTGAAATTCCTGCTTATTTATACGGTCAAGGTGTAGCCGCCACATTAATAGATAATTATTATGCTGCTAATTGTGGTACTACTAGAACTTTAGTCGATGAATTATCTATAACATTACAAGGAATGTTTCCAGAATTACGCGATTTTTTCAACAAAATGTTCAGCATGGATGGAGATATACTTGCACAAATTAACAAAGTTAATAATGATCATCAAGAGATCATAGGAGATGCCGAGGATCATGGGCCATTTGTTCACCATAAAGTTAATAATGATCATCAAGAGATCATAGGAGATGCTGAGGATCATGGGTCATTTGTCCAGCACGATTAATCATTAAAATAGCAACCAAGCTTTAGGTCAATTAAGTTAGTTACCTGAAAATGACTGATTTAATTGACTTTTGGTTCTGTCGCATCTGTTGAGAATAGGTTTGGAATCTGATGTAAGAAGGTAAAAGATTAATGCAATGCCATTCCATGTTTCCTCTAAATTACTCAAACATTTTAAAGGATTTTGCTCTTCACCAGAAATTATCATGCTCTTTGTGTACATGAAATGTAGATTCTCCTTAAGTTATCGAGACTTAGAGGAAATGGCCAGTATCAGAGGAGCGGTCATAGATCACGCCACTCTGCAAAGATGGCTAATAAGGTTTGTTCCTCTGATAGATAAAAAAGTTAGAAAGCGTAAGAGACCGGTTAGTAGTAGTAGTTGAGTATGAACGAGACTTATATTAAAATAAACGGAGAGCGGGTCTATTTATATAGAGCAGTTGACTCTTATGGCAACACCATACAATTCTTACTGAAAAATTATAGCAATACTATTACTGCTAAGGCATTATTTCGCAAGGCTTTTAAGAGCAATAAGCTTCCTGGTTCAGTGACAATCGACAAGAGTAGAAGCAAGACTTGCGCTCTAAATAGCTTTAATGAAAACCTGCCAGATGAACAAAAGATTGAAATTCGTCAAAACAAATATCTCCATAATATTATTGAACAAGATCATTGATTTATCAAGAAGGAACCAAGCCAATGCTTTGGTTTTAAGAGTTTTCGTTCTGCCACAATCACTATCACTGGTATTGAAAATATTCGTATAGTTCAAAAAGGACAAATTGTAGGGTCTAACGATAATGTTTCTACTTTTGAGAATTTTAAAATGTTAATGGCCTCATAACGCCTAAAATCTGACTTTTCTTAATTCTACTCTTGCTTCATTTACAGATACGACAAAACCGTTATTTTTGCAATTGGCATATTTATTGCTAACTACTTGCGCATAAAGTATAATACTTAGTAACATATTTTAAATATTATACTAATATAAATAGTTTAATTTTAGTAACAATATAATCAAATAGGAGTAATTAATATGCCATTAACACTAGGAAACGACCTGACAGGTTTAGTATCAAGAGAAGTTGATAGTGCAACAACAAGGACAACAGGTCTTGGTAAAAGTTTAACAACAGGAGATAACGAGTTTGTAGAAGTAGTTGATGGTTTCTTAGGCAATGCCCTAAGAGACGGAGAAATCATACTAGGAGCAATCGCCAGAAATACAGCCTATAGTATAAATTTGATGACGATTGCAGATGAATATTTGACAACAATCGCATCATCACTACAAGACGGACTAGCAACAATAGGAACAGCTGGCCCATTGTCACTGGATAAACTAGCAGTGCTACAAAAGAACTTAGATGATAAGAAACTACAAGCAAATTTGTTGATATCAACTGCAAAGTTTGACGGTAAAAACCTACTAGCAGGCGGAGCAAAATCAATTGATGTGCAAGTTGGAATAAATGCAACTGATAAACTTAATATACGTGTCAATGACTTGAGTGCTGGTAAATTATTTAGATCTACAATTACTAATGCCTTGAATGCGCTTGTTATAGGTGGTGCTGGTCTTGCTACCACATATTATGCTACTAATGCACAAGCAATTGCAGCATCTAAAAATAATATTAACTTAATATACTCAGCAATGACTAATCCAGCTGCTGGTGTTGGTGGTGGTTCTGGTGGTGCACGTATAACTGGAGCTCAGCTCGACGCATTATTTGTAGCTCTTTCTGCGGATCAGAAGGCGCTACTTGATCAACTCGCTCCAACGTCATCAGCATGGCTGGTTGCTAACCAAGGTGGTAGAAGTTTTGCTACCATGAACGCACTTGATGTACAGGCACTAGTAGGTGGTGCTGGTCAAATTCCGGCTCTGGGTGGTGGTAATGCTAGAGTAGATGAATTATTGGCTATATTTAGAGACAACGCAGCAACTGTAATATCAACAGGAAATGCAACATCAAGAATAAGAGCTCAAGATGTGATGCAAGGTGCGTTAACGCAAATTCGTGCCGAGCAAGCAAATGTAAGCAATCAAAGAACGAATGTAGCTGAATCAGCAGATGCATTGAGGGCGTCAACAAATGTGACGCAAGCAGCAGCTGACTCATATTTGAAGACAGATTATGTGTTAACAGCGCAGCAATATTCTGAAGAAATCAGGAAAGTTGTAGCGTCGATCACATCACTAAGCTGCAAATAAGATACCAGAAGCAGCGCAAAGACTAATTGATGCTTTAGCTAAATAGTTGTAATAGTTCATCTCGAACCCTCTTGGGCACTCTTCCATAACGCCCACAGAGGGTTATGTCTTATCTATAAATAACGCGAGTTTCATATCAGAAGGTTAAAAGCAAAATTTAAACATTTCCTATAGTCTATTTATGGTATATTTCTATATGGCCAAAAATTTTTGATGGGTATTTGCGTTAGCTTCAGTACATAAGGACGCAGGAGTTTTCTCTTTTTTCGGCTATGTGGTTGAAAAATAAGGTCTATATTTTCTCTTAGTGCTTTTACCATCTTTACCGAGTGACCTACTATGAAAATACCAAAGTCTGCTAAACTATTATTTCACCATGAGCGTATTGTGTTTTCGTGACTAACCGTCATTTCGGTGCCCTAGTTTCTTTTAAGATCAGTAAAATACTTTATTATCAGTAAAGATGTGCAGCTTTCCGCTACAGCAACTGAGCCACTGATAATGTGCACCTGGTGTGGTTTTAATAATGTCTGGTTGCTGAGGTAAATTACCATTTGTATCTTGAGTAAACTGGTATAATTCACCATTAGATGCAAGAACAAACACGGATATTTTATTGTCTACTTGGCTGACAAATGGTGTTTGAAATAGTACTGCCTTAGGTTTTTTTGTACTACGTTCTTTTACAGATATTAGGTTTCCAACCCATTTTACTTTTCCATTATTTGTTGAGACTATAGCAAGCTGTCTTGCGTTGTTAGTTAAAAGTAAATTATCACCATACACACTTATTGTTTGGATATCTTCAGCATCTTTCTGCCATACGATGGATCCATCATTTAAGTTTGTTTTGAATAATTTACCATTGCTTGTAGCAAAGAACGCGTTACTACCAATTACTATTGGTTGAGTGGTAATTGTTGCAGCTTCCAGGCTTGGTGTGCCTACTTCTCCAAGAGAAGTTATATTAATTATCCATTTTTCTTTGCCTGATTTAATATCAATCAAAGCCACCTCTCCAGAGCTATAACTCACTAGAACGTTATCATTGTACAATACTGGTGATATCTGATTGGCTGAGGAAATAGTTTCTAGTCCACCTTCATTGATCCATAGGAATTTTGAAGATTTTGTATCGTACGCAACGAGCTGGTTACTAATAGTTTGTACTAGTAATATCCTATCGTCGGCTAAAACCGGTTTTGATCGTAATATATCAGGAAATTCCTTACGTATAAGTTCTACACCATTATTTGCATCAACAATTACTAAGTTTCTAGAACCATATGTAACATATAAAGTCTTATCACTAAACAATATTCCACCAGAAGTAAAACCTCTATCTGTAGAATTTTTAGCAATGTTTGTAGACCATAGTATTTTCTTTTCTTTGCTTGAGAACGCGGTCAGGTTACCTTTTGTATCCACTGAGTAAAAAACACCTTTTGCCATTGCTGGCTGACCAATGATCTTGCTCTTAGAGATCGAGTGTGATTTTATTTTTTCTCCAGAGAAAGGGCTCTTTTTTAGATCCTTAAAAGCTATTTTCTCGTTTGATTCAACTTCTAATTTCTTTGTCATATCAATCAGATTTTTGACTCTAGTGCTTCCGAAATGATCGCAACTTGTAAGTAGTATGGAAATCAAAAGTAAGTGAATAGTTTTTTTCATATTTTCTCCTAATCAAATAGTCTTTAAAATTTATTCTAGATTAATCTCTTAAATTTGCTAAAAGCGCTGACGCTTGTTCCTTTATAACTAAAGGAGTTGATGGTGATTTAACTAACTGCTCAGCATACTGACGAGCTAGTTCTATCTGTCCAATTTTTTTATAATATAGAGATTTCATTATAGTTGCTGTGCCAAAGAATACTAAATTCTCATTATCAAAATGATCAAGGAAAATTTTGGTTCTGTTTTTATCTTCATCAGATAAATCAACTTCTGCAAGTACAAGTGAAAGCCACATAATCCTAGCGTACGATCTTGTTAGTTCAAGATAACTATTATTATTGATTATTTCAATCAATTTTGTTTTTGCTACACCTGGGTTTTTGCTTGCTAAATAATTATTTACCAATTGAATTTGTGCAAGCTCAGCCTGACGATTTTCGCTTTTTATACTTAATTCCTCTAGAGATTTTGTTGACAAGCTGACATCTTTTGAATTTTCTAATACTAAATTCACAAGTAAATCACCGATATTCTGGTTATGCTTACTATTCCTGTTTTTATACCAGCCATATCCGGCTATTATAAAGGCTATGATTAATGAGAAAGTTATTATAAAGGGTAAAATTTTTCTAAAAAGGTATAATCTCTTTTCATGTTTTTCATCGCTTAGCACTTCGTCTAAAATGTCCACCATAACAATCTACAAAATATTAATTATCTAGCTAGGCACTGAAACTTCTCTTTTGCTTCTCTGCTTCTTTTAGCTGAGGCAATTGGTCTATCAGGAAATTCAGTATCCAATTTTTCAAGCATACTACACGCTTCTTTTCTTTTATTCAAGGCTGATAAAGCATATGCTAATTTAAGTAATGAATCGGCAGCTTTAGAGCCTTTTGGATACTGCTTGTAGCTATGTAGATAGTTGATTGCAGCTTTGTTGTACAGATTTCTTCTGTAAAAAGTTTCTCCGTACCAGAAAGTTGCATTACTCTGTAAATTACTAGATGGATATTTCTTAATAAACTCATCAAACAATTTTTCTGCTTCTTCAAATTTACTGTCTTTGAGTGCTGCAAGGGCTGTATCATACTGAGCTTTTTCGCCATCTTGAGAAGTGTCTGTTTTTTCTTTGTGCTCAAAGAAAGAGTTAGTATCTTCTGGATTTGATATAGCATTTGCAGCCCCTTCACCAGCGATAGAATTTATAGAATCATGAGATGCACCTTGTGATTTCTTTAACATTACGCCGCTACTAGCCAGATCTTGTTTTAGCTCAGATAAAGATTTCTCTAAATCGTTAATTTTGCTTTTAAGCTCAATGATTTGCGTGGCTTGTCTTTGAACTATCGGGCCCAGCTCATTTTCAGCTAAAGAGTTAAACGGAAAAAATAAAAAAAGTAGAAGTAATTTGAGTGTCTTTTTCATATTTTTAATATTAAATCTCTAATTTAGAACATTCCCTTAAAACATAATATACAAAATATTAATCTAGTCTAGTCATACATAATTTTTGGGGTGAGAAGAAAAAACAGTATAGTCTTTAGATATAATTAAATTTCAATACTTTTACTATATTCAAACTCAATAGTTACTGTTGTACCTTTCCCTGAGGCGCTTTTAATATCAAATTTACCATTCATTAGTTCAACAAGTTTCTTTGTAAGAGGCAGGCCAAGGCCGGTTCCTTCATATTTTCTGCTTAATTTATTATCCACCTGTCCAAAAGATGATAGAGCTTTCGGGATGTCTTTGTCGCTCATTCCTATCCCTGTATCGACTACTGAGATTAAGACTTTTTTCTTATTAGTGTCTTTTCTAATTGAAAGAGTTACTGATCCATCAGTAGGAGTAAATTTCACTGAATTAGAAAGTAAGTTCAAAAGCGCTTGTTTTAATCTCTTTGGGTCGGCAACTATAATAATATGTTCGGTAGGCAATTCCTCTATTAATCTTACACCAGCTTCATCTGCTCTTGGTTTTACAAATCTCATACTCGATGATGCAAGCTTATTTAAGTCAAGTTCTACTTTTTCAACGTTTAATTTATCCGCAGAAGCTTTGGAAAAGTCCAGAATATCATTGATCACACTAAGTAAGTGCTTGCCTGAATTGTTGATGTCAGTTATGTAATCCTTATACTGTTTATTTTCTACTTTGCCGTATGTTTCAGCAATCATTATTTCTGAGAATCCTATTATTGCATTCAATGGGGTACGAAGTTCATGACTGATATTCGCAAGAAATTCGGTTTTGGCTGAACTTTCGGTTTCGGCTCTGATTTTTGCTTCCTTTAATGCTCGATTAGTCTCAAATTGTTTGTTTATTATTCGTTGAGCATAATTTGTGTTGTACATTACGATGGCAAAGAAGATTATAAATACCACAACAAAGGAGATAAATATACGCTTCTCAAGATAAGTGATATTATCCCATTGGTCTGTAATATCAGTAGTTATTTCAAGCATTCCTTCTATAGAAAAGTCACCGCTAGCACTATTGATTATAGGAATATAACTTACGATAAATGATTTTTCTGTTCTATTATCATCTTCGTCTATCACAATCGCTCTTGATATCAACGAATGAGAAGTTTTGCCTCTATATGCTTCTGTAAGGTGGTTACCTGATACGTAATCTTGAAGAAAATATCTATCTAGCGCAAGTATTACATTATCATACAGATCGGAACTGCTAAATTTCTGAATTTGTAAAGACTGGTTGCCTATATTTGTTAATAAATTCTTACCTGATTTGTCGTAAACTACCACCGTAGAGTTGGTGTTTTTGAAATAGTCAGAGGAAGATTTAGCAAAATTGATAAAATCCTGGTCTGTTAACAGTGTCAAATAGTCTTCGCTTTTTATTTTCTTTACAGCATTTTCATTTCCATCCCAAATCCTTGATTTATAAACGTTTGCAACTTGCACGCTGTAATCAGCCATCTGTTTAATTACTACTTCTTCGATCATGAAATATCTATATAGCACGATATTTGCTACGACAATAAGGAACAAGCCTATAAAGGAAAGTCTTATAATATGTTTATTTTGAATTTGTAACATCAATAATTACGATATGTATAACATTAGCTTTAAAGATATTAGAGTATTACCAAGCTCGATAGATATAAAGAACAATGATGGTAGTAAGTTATCAGAAATATTGAGCAAGTTGCAAACTGGTTCCTTAATTGATGCCACAATTTTATCTCCTACTAAAGATGGACAAGCAAGGTTACAAACTAATCAAGGGATACTGGTTGTTGAAAGTAGGTTACCTCTGAACCAAGGAGATAAAATCAGTCTAGCTGTCTCAAAGAGTAAAGGAGAAGTAGCCGGAAATATTGTTAGTATTAATCATAAGCAACTTGAAAGTACTAAAACAGAAATAATCAGATTCATTGCTGTTGAACGTTCCCCTGTAATGACTCATACCCAAGTTCCAGATGAAGCGGCCGTTAGTATTAAGGATGACTCGAATATTCCTAAATTATTTTCAGGTAAAATTACATATTTAAATTTAAATTCTTTTAGTAACCTTTCAACTATGCATAAGGTTTTGAGTAAGGCAGAAACAGAGGCAAAAACTTCAGGTGAAATCAAATTAGTACTAAGAACTGTTGACTCTCAAAAGAGAGATGGGATTACATTTACAGCAGTAGTAAGTGATCAAAATAAAGATGGTGTGCAGCTTATTAAAACTGATTTTGGTATAATATCAACAAATGATACTAAAATGTCAGTAGGACAGAAATTGTATTTATCGATAGATACTGTCAATAGTCAGAAGTTTCCACAAGTTGGTTTTGGACTAGAAGAGAAAGTAAGTTCATTATTTAATAGATTTACTAATTTGTCCATTAGTGAAGGCAGTAAACTCGGATATAATGTTGATACAAATAGGCAAATTTCGGATAATAGTGAAGTAAATTTTAAAACTACTCAGCAACCGACTACAGACATTAATAAAGCGCCGTTTCAAAGCCCTACTAATAACTTAAATCAACAAGGTAACAGTGTTGTCAGTGCTACTATACAAAATATATCTAAGATGAATTATTTGGCTGCAATTCAGCCGAACTTATTGATAGAAAAAAGTAAAGTCGATAAAGCTAACACCAAACGTTCTGATGAAGTCAGTGTTGATATGGTAGATGAAGAAGTGATGGGAAGCGATTTTGCGAGTAACGTAACGCAGAAGAAACAACTTACTGAGTCACATATAAAAAACCTCGATAAGGTCTTATCTTTAATAGATGCTAACATTGAAGAAATTAAAAAAATCGCACAGGAATACTCAATAATAAAGCAAATTGCAAATCAATCAGTTAACATTAGTGATGATAATTCTAAATGGATTACTTTGTTTGTACCTTTTAATTATAATCATAAGATAGTGGAGTATGAAGTTAAAATAGAAAAAACGAGGTCGCATTATCTAAAATTTATAATTGATATCGATTTTGAAGATAACCAAATGCAACTTGAAGGACTGATTAAATTCACAGAAGGAAGCAATAAACCTAAATCTTTTGACATGTTAATCAGGTCAAAGAAGTTTCTATCTAATGAATTGACTAAAGGTATATATGAAATATATCAAACCAACCAAGAAATCACAGGTATTGGTGGCAACTTCTTATATGAATTAGGGGCTGATTTTATTGATACTTCAAACTAGATTGACAACTTGAGATCTTGGAACCTCAAAGTGGTGATAATCAATTGGATTATTCCATTTTCCGCCCCAAACTGTAAAACCATATTTTTCAAAAATATGTACTACTGTTTCAAGCATTCCTGGTCGTATATTACTTCTATTCAAAAAGTCCACGCCTGCAGATGGGTGAACTTTAACAATACCATTTTCCTCAATGGTAAGGTAAGGATTTTGTACTGGATTTATATCGATAGCAAGTCCGTAGGAGTGCATAGATAGCCTATCTGAATTAGCGATATTACGAAAATTAAAGGCAGAGCTATTATTTGCTGCCATTGACTCATCATCATTGTAATGATAGTGGTCTATAAGCTTTACTTGATGAATGGGGAATCTAACTGTCTTTAATTCTTTAAAGATAGATATTACTTTAACAGCAACTCGGTCTAGAACGACTAGTTTACCATCTAATAGATCGCCATTGAAGTTAAAATGCTCAACATCAAGCAAACGGAGTCTATCAGAGGCAAAGGGGCACTCTGGGTGTAGGTCTAAATTGACTTGATTTATTTTAAATGACATACTCTTTAAGACATATAATGACCACCGTTAATAGATAGAGTTTCTCCAGTAATAAAGCCAGCATCTTCGGCAACTAAAAAAACTACAGCTCTTGCTATTTCTTCTGCTTTTCCAAGTCTTTTTACAGGAATTTGCGAAATAATACCTTGTAATACATCATCTGGAACTCCTTTCATCATATCAGTGTCAATATATCCTGGAGCGATACAATTTACGGTGATTCCTTTTGATGCTGATTCTCTTGCTAAAGCTTTTGTAAATCCAATTATTCCAGCTTTTGAAGCGGAATAATTAGTTTGGCCCAGTTGTCCAGCAAGAGCATTTATTGAGCTCATATTGACGATTCTGCCGTAATTTTGTTCACGCATTTTATTTATTACGCTACTTGCCATATTAAAGCATGAACTAAGGTTTACATTAACCACATCATTCCACTGCTGGGGGGTCATTCTATGTAGCATTGAGTCTTTTACAATACCAGCATTGTTGATTAAAATTGAAACAGATTTGCCAGTTTCAATTTCAATTTTTGTTATTGCCTCATGACATTCAGTTACGTTTCCTACATTCCATGACATTGTTGGTATACCGGTTTCATCGCTAAACTTATCTGCAATATCCTTGTGTGACAAATAGTTTGCAATAACATCATATCCGTGATTATGTAAAGCAGTAGAGATAGCGGCTCCAATTCCTCTAATTCCACCTGTAACGATAGCTAATTTTGACATAGTATAAAAAATTATTTGTGTTATTTAAGATTGTAATTTGATCTATAATGTTCAATTATTCAAGTAGATTTTGTATTTTATCATCTTAAACTTAAAAGTATTGAAGGTCTAAATTTATGCTGTCTAGATATTTGTTTATTATATTAATATTTATTATCAATAGCGCTCAAGCAGGAATTATCAGAGATTCGGAAATAGAAGAGGCGGTTAATTATATTGTTGATCCATTGCGTAGAGTTTCCAAACTAAATGACTTAAAAATTTATGTTATTGACGAACAGGAACCTAATGCTTTCACGGCTGGTGGGAATATTATATTCGTCACAAGCGGCTTGATAATAGATTATCCTGATCCAGATGTACTAAGAGGTATATTAGCCCATGAAATCGGTCATATTATCGGTAAGCATCTAGTACGACGTGATGAGGTGCTAGAAAATTATAAAAAAGCAGCAATTGGTACTGCAGCTCTTGGTCTTGCAACTGCAATGAGCGGAGGCGCCGCTGAAGGGTTTGCAGTAACAATGGGTGGATTTCATATGTCAGAGAGATCAGTTTATGCGTATTCAAGAGAGCTAGAGTCAAGTGCTGATCAATTAGCTATAAAAATACTTGAAAAAAGTGGTCATAGTGCAATCGGTATGCTTAAATTCTTTGAGAAAATGAAGATCCAAGGTTTTGATGGGTCTGATAATGTTTATGATCAAACTCACCCCTTGAATTCAGAAAGAATATCAGTAATTAGACAAGCTGTAAGTCGTTCTAAATATCCAACTAGTCAAAATCAGGATGATATTATTACAAAATATGCTAGAAGTTCAGCCAAACTAGCAGCTTTTACACTTGAGCCGAAGCAGGTGTCTAGTTATAAAATTGAAAATGAGAACAAGGAAGAATTAGGGCGCTATATTGAGGCAATTAGTTGTTTTAGATTAGGAAATTTTGATGATGCGCTTAATAACATCAATTTTTTAATTATGAAGCATCCGGATGACTCTTTTTATCATGAACTTAAGGCACAAATTTACTTTGAAGCTGGCAAAAGTGCGGCCTTACATGAATACGAACTAGCAGAAGAAAAAAGACCGCAAGATCCATTAATACGTCTTGGTAAGGCAATCGTAGGCATAACAAAATATATGAATAACCCACAATATATGGCAAGATACTACAAAGATTTACTTTTTGTATTAGAAAAAGAACCTGATAATTTGTTAGCATTATACTACTGTGCAATATATTACGAAAAAAATGGTCAAATTGGTAAAGGTCATTTAAATACGGCTATTATTGCATTTAATACCGGAAGGATGGCTGATGCTAGAAAAATGGCCTCTATGGCGATGAAGGAACTGCCAAATAAGTCTCCAGACTGGTATAAGGCAAGTGATATTATAGAAGCAACAAAACAATGATAGGGTTGGGATTTCTACAATTATGATGAAGTATAAGTATATAAAGACTCTAGGGTTAATAGCGGTATTAATTTTTGTTGCTTATAAATTGCATCTAGATAACAACAAAACCTTACTTAACTTTGTAGCAAAACACTTATTCTTTGATCAAGAATATTATTTAGCTACCTACAAAGAAGTTAGAGAACAAAATATTGATCCTTTTGAGCATTTTACTAAGCATGGCTGGAAGGAGGGGAAAAACCCGAATAAGGATTTTGATGTTGTGTTTTATCAAAAATTCAATTTCAGAAATAATATTTTTAACCTCAATCCGATTCAGCATTATGCAAGAGCAAAGTTATTGCTACAGAATATATACACAAAAGCTGATCAATTAAAGATGGTTGATAAACTACTGGATAAACCAAAATATTATATTGCTCTTGTCGCGCCATTTAGAAACGAAGATCGTTTTCTTAAGGAATGGATTGAGTATCATAAAATGCTAGGAGTAGAGCATTTTTATTTATTTAATCACCTAAGTACTGATAATTATAAACAGGTACTGGAGCCATATATCAAATCTGGATTAGTTGATTTATATGATCTAACACAAGATGCAAAAACACTTAAAGCATGGAATATAATACAAACTGATGCCTATACAAAAATTGCCCATGAAGTAAAAGATATAGTGGAGTGGCTTGTGGTTATCGATACAGATGAATTTATAGTTCCTTTAGTTGATAAGGATCTGCCAACTATGCTTAAGAAATATGATAAATATGCTAGCTTATCTGTCAATTGGCGTATATTTGGAACAAACAATATACAAAGAATACCAGACGATAAGCTGTTAATTGAAACTATATTATATTCGTCCAATAAACCAGATTTTCATGTTAAAACAATTGTAAAACCTAGATTTGTCTACCGATATTCTAATCCACATTTTGCTGATTTAATAGATGGCTACGGCCAAGTGACGGAAGATTATGAGTATTTTAGAGGTTCTCTTATTCCGCACGAAAGTAGGAGTGTAGTTCGTTTAAATCATTACTGGTCAAGAGATAATGAGTTTTTTGAAAATACGAAGCTAAAAAGAGTTCATATGGTTGAAAAAATATTGTCTGATCAAGAAACACAAAATCAAATAGACAAATTAACGAAAGAAAACAACGAATCCTCTGCTGTTTATGATAATTCAATCTTAAAATTTGTGCCTGATTTGAGAAACATTATGGGATTTTCTAGACCATAAGTCTTAGTGGTAATAAAAATTCTGCTATCTTAAGAGTGGTTGATAAAAAACCAAAGCATGTTGACAATTAGTTGTTAGCTATCTTATAAAATTCATCTAATAATTGTTTTTCTAGGGGGTACTCATGTCACGCACTATGATTAAGTCAATTTTATCTTGCTCTATTGGTAATGCGCTTGAGTGGTATGAATATACTATCTATGCTTATTTTGCCAACGTCATAAGTAAATTATTTTTCCCTATGGAAAATAGTTTTGTAGCCATGGCCCTAACATTTGCAACTTTTGCTATTGGCCTTGCTGCTCGCCCCTTAGGTGGAGTGATATTCGGCTATATCGGAGATAGATATAGTAGAAAACAAAGCATGACTATCACGATGTTCTTAATGTCGATTCCAACAATGTGTATAGGATTACTTCCTACATATGAACAAATAGGTTTTTTTGCTCCTGCTATCTTAATTCTGCTTAGAATATGTCAAGGAATAGCACTTGGTGGGGAGTTTGGTTCTTCCTGTGTTTATCTGTACGAGTCAGTTCCTCAAAATAAGCGAGGATTTTTTGGTGCTACCGCTCTTACCGGTGTTGGTATGGGATTGGTTCTTAGTTCGTGCACAATATTTATCGTCGAATCAACACTTAGTGAATATACTATTTATTCCTATGGTTGGCGTATTCCTTTTTTCGTAAGCGTTGTTGGTAGTGTTATTGCTTTATATATGAGAAGGACATTGTTAGAAACAGAAGATTTTATTGTAGCAAAAAAGGACAACAAGCTGTTAAGAGCTCCTATTATAGAGATGTTTAAAAATCATAAATCTACTCTCTTACAGATGTTTTGCATATTTTTAACTACACAAGTATCGTTCTTTGTAGTCTTCATATATGGAAAAAATATGATGATAGATTTTCTTGGGTTTGATGCTCATACAGCTGGTAAATTTAGTCTTTTCACTGTCATCAGCTATACTGTGGCTACCCTATTTTTTGGCTATCTGTCTGATAAATTTGATAAAAAATCCATAATACTTGTTGGGGTTATTGGATTGTTTTTATCTGCATATCCTTTCATAGCTTCTTTAAAGAGCGGCACGCCAGCGGTAATACTAATTTTCTGTATAATTTTGGGCGCCCTAATTGGTATGACAGAGTCAACACTAAACCCGCTAGTTGCTGAGTCATTTCCGACTAATATCAGGGCGACTAGTGTATCTTTTTGTTGGAATGTGACATCAGTTGCTTTTGGCGGCGTTGCTCCAATTATTTCCATGTGGTTAATCAAAAATACAGGAACTGTTTATGTCGTTGCTTATTATTTGATGGCAAATTGTATGATTTCCATAATTGCTCTAACCGTTATGATATTTGTGCCGGCAATATCAAGAGTAGTAAGTCGGGCTACTTAGTCATGCTGAACTTGATTCAGCATCTATTTTGCTAAGTAATGGATCCCAAATCAAGTTTGGGATGACTTTCTGAGTGCTCGTGGTTACTATGAGTGGTGTTTGGGATAATTTATTGGACTTTTATAAGAGTGACATAAATTACAAGATAACCTACGACTAGTACAACGCCCAATTTAACTCAACTTATTATTAGTAACAAAGTGTGGTGACCCCTACGGGAATCGAACCCGTGTTTTCACCGTGAAAGGGTAACGTCCTAACCGCTAGACGAAGGGGCCATGTTGAATGCTATGATTCATCAGTGTGGGATCTTTATACAGCTTTTATAATCATATTGCAAGTAAGATGTTACTTTGAATTGTATGAGTTTACTTGTACCTATCTACCATAAACCAACCTATGGTTAATATAATAATTGACATGCAACTTTAGATTAATTAAACTAATAATTCATTTAGACAATTCATTAGGTGTTTTATATGAAAAAAAAGAGTTCAAAAAAAACTAGCGAAAGTTTGCTAAGCGCCGAAGTAGCTGAGAAGTTGAAAGTATTTTCTGAGATGTCAAAAGGTTTTAAATTATCAGAACGTGATATTGAGGATTTTCAGGTCAAAAGCCGTCAGGAACAACTTGATTGTCTTCAAGATCTTTATGACCGAAAACAGTATAAAAAAGTAGCTGCATACACAAATTATGTTGATTTTGCTGATACAATCTATCTGGTGGGTATGAGTTTCTATGCCTTGAATCGCTTTCCCCCAGCTATCGGCGCTTTTTATAAAATTACAAAACTCAAATGTAAGGATATTAATGGTAAAGACCTAGAAGAAAAAAATGGACTTGTAATTAGTAGCAATTTTTATGAAGGAAGCTTACTTTATGCGCTTGGGAAATATCATGCTGCTACATGCCGTTTTACCAAAACTTTGATCAATAAAGATGAAGTCAAGATTCCAAGTGTAAAAGAAGAAATTGCAATGTGCGCGAACCTTTATCTTGGAGTTTGTTATGAAAGAGAGAAGAAGTCAGATTTTCATAAGGCTGAATTATGCTTTCGTGAAGTTATCAAGTTATATGATAGCTCGAAATATAGCGATAAGGAGAACGTTAGAGAAATGGCACATAGAGCTTTGAAGGTAAATCTTATTTTGCAGCATAAAGTTAAGGAAGTAATTGATTTATGCAAGGATGCGCTAGATGAACCAGATCAAACCGGGCAAACTTTACTCATGTATGCAACGGGGCTTGAGGAAAAGTCTTTGATTAAACAATTAGTACAAATGGGCGCAAATCCATTTAAGGCAGATCAGTATGGTAATTGCGCCTATACAAAGGCAATGAGAAATGGCAATGAAGATGTGGTCAGGATTTTTTTACAAAAAATATTAAAAAAACAGATCAAAGGAGAACCTCTACATAAGTATATAGATGAATTATGTAGCAAAAAAGCTGAAGAAGTTAAGCAATCATTAGGAGAAAAGGGAGGAGAAGAATTTAGAATAGTCACCAAAGAATATTACGAATCAGAGATTGATAGTATCAAAATAATGGGGCAACATATGGATAATTTAGATAGCTTTGTAGGAGATGATTGTTAGGTAAGTTATGTCTAAGAGTGATGAAGAAGTGCGGCCTGCTCCTAATGAAGGGTTCGAGGAGTATAGTCTTGCGGATGGTATGGCTCAGCTTCAAGGGGTAGTGCCCTATGAACAGGAGTTTTATTTAGATCCCGATGGTGGTTTTATCGCCTATAGTAGGGAGGATAAATGGAGCAGTATATCTTATGATAAAAGATACCTAGACGCACTGGCAAGTGTCTTGCTTATATCGCATAAAGATAATAATAAAGTTGCAGCAATAACGCAAGTTGGGGGTGATTACTGCCTAGCATATAACGACGCTAGGCATGGTACTTTTGAGCAAAATTATGAGAGTAAATTACTAGAACTACTAGAGTGTCTCAACACAAGAAATTGGCCAAAGTTGCTTGCTTTGCACATTTTATACAATAAAGTCGATTTTTTAGAAAAGCTAGATAGTTGTGAATTTCCACTAGAATTGGTTGATTTGCCTAAATTAAAGTCAAAGTTGAAAGCAGATTCAGATAGAGTACCCGAGACTAAAAAAGCAATCGTTTCAATGAAAAAACAACTTGAAACTATTAAAAAAATAGAGGGCGCAAAATCAATTATAGAAATTATAAAATGTGCTTTCGAGCAAATTGATACAATAAGCGTTGATTCGGTATATAAGACTTATGTTGATTTATTGGCATCATTACCTCGAGAGGTAAAAAGACCTACAGGATATAGTGAATTAATTAATCCTTCTGATGAAATAAGGCAGACTATATTGAGGCCATTACAAAATGTTGTTAAGCTTGCGGGTTATATTGAAGAGAAATTGCCAGAGCTTGAGTTAGAATTAAAATCAGATGAAAAACCAGGTGGAAATTTGATATTTCTGGATGATGAAGAAGCAAAACTTGAAGGTATAGACGAAGTGCATGCAGAAGTAAGATTAGCTCACTATCTAAACCAAAGATTACAATATGTTGAAGGGTTTTATATCGGCTCATCAAGACTGTGTTGCGCTGGGTGTCATAGGGTGTTAGATGATGGTGGATATGAACACAGAGGTACTAGCGGTATGTTCTTTCCAGGTTGGAAAGTTGACAAGGATATATCAGAAAAACTTACTATGAGTGCAGTAGAGCATGCAAAAGGCAAATCACTCTTAAGCCAGGAGATAGAATATACTAAAGGCACAAGGTGTATGCAGCGTGATTTATCAGAAGATCCAGATGATGAAAAAACAGTTATAGAAGGAGTAAGCTTGCTCGAAATAAAAAAAGGATTAAAAATTAGTGAAACTTACATACGATTAAGAGAAAAAGAGGAAAAAGGAGAGAAGGAGACAGAGGAAGAATATAAAAGAATGGGGCAAATAGGTATAGGAGAAGGCGATGTATCGCTATCAGGCGAAAGTACGAAGACACCGGAGTCTGATGAGTAATAAATCATTATAGAAAATGATTTCTCAGGCCAAATTCCTATTACTTTCAAATAATAATCGAAGCTCCTAATAAAACTCAATCTATAACCCCTTTGACTATAGATGTAAAATAAATTATTCTGGCTAGCAACAATTTAAAGTTTACTAAATTATGTTGGATGAGCTGGCGAAAGGGGCCAAATTAGAAATAGACAAGGCTAATAACCTACGAAATTTACAAGATTTAAGAGTAAAATTTTTAGGCAAATCAAGTGTGCTTAGCCAGGAAATGGCAAAGCTTGGTAAAATGGACCAAGAAGAGCGTAAGAGATATGGCCAAGTGGTTAATGAAGTTCGTGCAGAAATAATGCAATTAATTGATAAAAAGCAAGTTGAACTTGAAGAGATAGGGCTAGTAGAAAGGTTTGAAAATGAGGCTCTTGATCTAACCATTCCAGCAAGATCTAGAAATAGTGGTAGTATTCATCCAATTACCCAGTGTATGGATGAGTTAATACAAGTTTTTGCAAGCTATGGATTTGATATTAAAGATGGACCAAATATCGAAGATGATTGGCATAATTTTACGGCACTTAATATTGATGAAAATCATCCGGCGCGGCAAATGCACGATACATTTTATCTTAAGAAAACTGATGACAGCACCAAGCTCCTGAGAACTCACACTTCGCCGATACAAATCAGGACAATGCAAAATGGTAAACCTCCATTTAGGTTTATTGCCCCGGGCAGGACATACCGCTCTGATTCGGATATGACCCATACGCCAATGTTTCACCAGATTGAGGGGCTAGTAATAGACAAAGATATTAATATGGGGCATCTTAAGTTTGTGATAATCGATTTTATTAGAAAATTCTTTGAGCAACCCGATATTGAGGTGCAATTTAGACCAAGTTTCTTCCCGTTCACTGAGCCATCAGCTGAAGTAGATATACGTAATTCAAAATCAGATAAGTGGCTAGAAGTGCTGGGGTGCGGGATGGTACATCCAAATGTACTTAAAAATATTGGAATAAATCCAGAAGAATATCAAGGTTTTGCGTTTGGTTTAGGAGTAGAGCGTTTTGCCATGCTCAAATATGGAATAAAAGATTTAAGACAGTTTTTTGAAGGGGACTTGAGATGGCTTCGTCATTATAGCTTTAAAGCTTTTGATATTCCAACTTTAGCTGGAGGATTAACAAGATGAGATTTACTTTATCCTGGCTTAAGAGATTTTTAAAAACTGAAGCTTCACTAGAAGATATTGCTAAAACTCTGACTATGACTGGGTTGGAAGTTGAAGATATTGATGACAAAAGCAAAGAATTGCAAGGTTTTGAAGTAGCCGAAATTATCAAAGCCGATCAACACCCAGATGCTGATAAGCTGAGGGTTTGTGAGGTTAAGACCAAAGATGGTATGTTGCAGATTGTGTGCGGCGCGCCAAATGCAAGAGCTGGAATAAAGGTAGTTCTGGCTAAAGAAGGTGTTATCATTCCAAATGGTGGATTTAAAATTAGACAATCCAAAATTAGAGGTGTTGATAGCTGCGGTATGCTTTGTTCATATGATGAACTTGGAATTGGCAAAGATTCTAGTGGCATAATAGAATTACCAGATGATGCGGTTATTGGTGAAAAAGCAATATCTTACTTAGGTAAAGATGACCCTGTGATCCATATCAATATTACTCCTAACCGTGCTGATGCGCTTGGAGTATATGGAATTGCTAGAGACCTGGCAGCATCTGGGGTCGGCATTCTAACTAGTCTAAAGGTAAACCAAATAAAGCCAAGTTTTACTAGTGAATACTCTTTAACAGTATCAGATAAACAAGCATGTCCATTATTTGCCTTTGTTGAAGTTCGTAATATAAATAATAAAAAATCGCCAAAATGGCTTAGAGATTTACTAGATAATATTGGCATTGGCTCTATATCGCCTGTTGTTGATATTACGAATTATATTTCCTACAGTTTTGGCCAGCCAATGCATGCATATGATGCCGCTAAAATCAGTGATGGTCTTACTATTGATACTTCATCTAGCGGTAAAATATTAGCCTTAAATGGGAAAGAATATGCCTTTCAAAATGGTGATATAGTAATAAAAGATGATCAGCAAACTCATTGTATTGGAGGGATCATAGGAGGTCAAAATAGCTCATGTAGTCCTGAGACCACTTCTATATTACTTGAAGCTGCAAGTTTTGCCTCTATTAATATTAGCAAAACCGGTAGAAGGTTGATGGTTGACACCGATTCGCGCTATAGATTTGAAAGAAATGTTGATCGCCAATTTACTTTGCAGGCCTTGGCTCTAGCGGTTGAAATGGTGCTTGAAATATGTGGAGGAGAGGTTTCAGAACCAAAGATAGTTGGTGATGGTAAGATACCAGCGCGATCAATTGATTTCCCCGTTTCTACTCTTGTTCATAAAACTGGTCTTGAATTAGAGCCAAATAAGATTGTTGCAATACTCACTAAACTTGGTTTTAGCTGTAATATAGCTGACGAAGTGATCAAAATAGAAATCCCAAGCTGGCGCTATGATGTATCAATTAAGGAAGATATTATTGAAGAAATTGTCAGAATATATGGCTATGACAAATTGCCAGAAATTAAATTGCCTGAAGTATCAAAGTCAAAGGTAGTTCCAGCTGAGCATAAAAGGCTTGCCGATATCAAACGTATTATGGCAGCAAATGGATATGATGAAGTAGTTACTTGGTCTTTTATGGATTCGGCCAAGGCCAAGCTATTTAGCAAAATTAAAGATGAACTGATGCTACAAAATCCAATCAGTTCTGATTTAGATTATATGCGTCCATCAATATTGCCAAATTTGCTTAATGTAGCGCGAAATAATATAAATAGGTCTATTGATAACTTATCTATTTTTGAAGTGGGACCAATTTTTAATGATGTAAGTGATCATTACGTAAATAATCTGTGTGCTATTAGAACTGGCCACAACGCTAATAAGAACAGCCATCAGGATCGAAGAGCTTATGATGTTTATGATATAAAAGCTGATCTTGCGAGTGTTTTTGAGTTAGTTGGTCTTGATATAAATAAATGTCAGTTTAATGAGGTAGTACCATCTTATTACCACCCAACAAGGTCTTTATCTGTAGCTCTTGGGAAAAATATAATTGCATATTTCGGTCAAGTTCATCCAAAAATCTTAAAAGAATTTGATATAGAGCAAGATGTATTTGTGCTTGAGCTTGTGATTTCGCAACTACCATATGGAAAAGAAAAATTTGGCAAAAGAGCAGAGTATAATGTTTCAGATTATCAAATGGTAAAAAGAGATTTTGCATTTGTTATTGATAAATCTTTTGCTGGTGCCAACTTAATTAATTTCATTTTAAATGTTGATAAGAAATTGATAAAAGCGGTAGAAATCTTTGATATTTATATTGGAGATAAAATTGATCCTACTAAGAAATCCATTGCACTTTCAGTAACCATTCAAGATTCGTCAAAAACTCTAGAAGAAACTGAGATATCTGAACTTAGTGCAAAAATAATTAATGGAGCAAAGGAAAAATTTGGAGCAACCTTGCGATGAATCTTATTGATAAGACTGGTGAATCTTTAAATATTTCTTATGGTTTGGTAGATACAAATTTTGGTCAATGCTTTATTGCATCTAGTGGTGGTGATATTTGTTTTTTGAGTTTTGGAAATAATTTAGATTTTATGCTTAGTCAGCTAAGAATTAGTTGGTATAATAGCGATTACAATGAAAATGCCGCCTGCGCGTCGGCTTTGGCAAATCAGATTTTTAGTAATCAATATAAAGGAAATGTAATTGTATCTGGTACTGATTTCCAGCGCAAAGTTTGGCACGCGCTGATAAAGCTAAAGTCAGGGCAATTAATTTCATACGAAGAGCTAGCTAGTTCGATTTTTAGCGTAAAGCACACAAGAGCAGTTGCTTCAGCAGTTGCTAAAAACGATGTATCTTACTTGATCCCATGCCACAGAATAATAAATAAATCAGGTAAGATTAATAAATATCGCTGGGGAACTAACATTAAGCAAATGCTCATAGATTATGAAAAAGAAAATATCGCAAGAAGTTATTGATCTATTGAATTCTGGAGAACAAGAAACAACCAATCTCATGGAATCTTTGGCCGTAGATCATCAATTATTATGTTCTAATGTTTTACCCAATTTTATCTATCCTGAGGAAGCTAATAGTTTAGGTATCGTCAAGAAACTAAGGAAGATTAGTTTTGAGTTAAATAGTCAATTTGGTTTTAAAGTATTTGAGCAAATAAATAAGCATAAATCAGATGTAATTAGGTCTATGGCGTGCTTATTGGTTGAGTATCAGAATATCGCATTTAAGGATAAAATAGATCTGCTTATACCTCTTGCAGATGATCCAAATTCTGGAGTAAGAGAGTGGGCTTGGATGGCTGTAAGAGCAGATTTTGCTGATGACCTTGTGCCTAATATAAAAATGCTAAAAAAATATACACATAGTAGTTCTAGTAATACACGAAGATTTGTTTCTGAACTCACTAGACCAAGGGGAGTATGGTGCTCTCATATAACGCAGCTAAAAAAGGCTCCATGGTTAGCGCTTGATTTAATTGAATCTTTGAAGAGTGATGATGCAAAATATGTCCAATTATCTGTAGGGAACTGGCTTAATGACGCAGGGAAAGATCACCCACAATGGGTAAGAGAATTGTGTGATAATTGGCTTAAATCAAGCAATACCACGGAGACCAGCAAGATCTGCAAGAGAGCTTTGCGTAATTTGTCACTATAATCTACTTTACTGCAATAACTGCAAGTACTATGGCTCCGGTGAGTAGCTTAAGATCAGATGGGGCAAGACCTGCTGCAAGAGCAATTCCTTGTATTTGCTGATAGATTATGGCACCAACAAAAGGTGCGATAATTATTTTAGCTATGTTATTGTTATTGGTTCCTATTATTTTCTCACCGATCATCATGGCAGCAAGGGCATGAATGACAATGCCAACTCCCATACCAATATCAACATATCCATATATTTGCACAAGCAACCCGCCGGCAAGTCCTGCCGCGCTATTACCTAAAAATAGTCCAAGAATAGTATTACTATTAATCTTAATGCCAAATTTCTTAGCTACATCCTGATTAAATCCTATGGCTCTGAATTGCAAACCTTTTTCAGTGATTAGAAATAAATACAGGAGTAGCATTAGTCCTAAGTTAATTCCTGCTAAAATGATAATTTGGCCACTAATCCCACTTGTTATGTTATTAAAAATCGTTGGGTGGTCAAAAAGAGCAATGTTTGGTTTGCCCATGATCCTTAAGTTAATACTGTAAATCATGGTACTAAGTATTATGCCAGCTAGTAGTGTATTGACTTTATACTTTAAATGCACAATTGCTGTCCCTATTCCCATGATTCCAGCGCATATTGCGCCGCATATAAGAGAAAGCAATGGGTTAATACCGAAAACAATCATTGTGCCACTAAGGCATGCGCCTAGAGGGTAAGATCCTTCTGCAGTAAGGTCAGGGAAATTTAGTATACGAAATGGGATCATGATACCAATTACTAGTATTGATAAAACTAGGCCTTGCAAGATCCCACTAGGTGCTATACTTAAAAGAGTGTCTATCATAATGGTGTGCTCAATTTATTTATGCTAGTAAGAATATCCTGCTCAGTGAGGTTTTTTTTGTCTTTATCTCTAACATCAAATACAATTTTGCCATGATTCATTATGATCAGCCTATTACCGTATTTTGCTGCGTCAGCAATATTATGAGTTATCATTAGAGTAGTGATGTTATTTTCTTTAATGTAGCCATCGGTAAAGGTAAGAATTTTATCCCGGCTCTTGGGATCAAGAGCGCTTGTGTGCTCATCTAGTAGCAAAAGTTCTGGTTTTGGATATAGGGCCATTAATGTTGCTATTGCTTGCCTTTGGCCACCAGAAAGGAACGACATTGGTTTATTTAATATTTTTTCAAGCCCTAGGCTTAGTTTTGCAACTTGTTCTGATATCACAGAGAGTTTATTAGTATAAAACTTCAATCGGCCAGACCTTGCTCTCATAGTGCTAAGTACAAGATTTTCATAAATACTTAACTCGCTAATTGTTCCCTTATTTATATCTTGATTGACGCTGCTTATACTGGAAGAGCGTTGTTGCAATGACTGTTTAGTAATATCATTGTTATTTAAAATTATCTTGCCCATACCGATCTTATATTCACCAGATATAACTTTTAGCAAAGTTGATTTACCTGAGCCATTGCTGCCTAGAATCACGCAATAATCGCCAAATGATATTTGTAAGTTAATATCTTTTAACGCAGCTTCTGCCTTCATAGGAAAGTTCTTTGTTATGTTGAGTAGTTGTAGCACAAAAATTACTCCACTATATTAGGATTTTGCGGCAGATTTTTTGGTATAATAATCCCAAGCTTATTTGCTTTTTTAAGATTAATATAAGCGCTATGATCGCTTATCTTTGGGTGCATTACCTCAATAGATTCTGGACTCTTACCCTTTAGAATTTTATCAACTAAAATAGCCGCATTAGATCCAACTTGTCTATGGGATACGCCAAAACTTGCAAGGGCTAAATTAGACTTTACTTCATCAGCATTGAAATTAAATAATGGAATAGACATAGCGTCAGCTGCAGCTGCAATAGCAGGTAGTGCTGCTTGAATACCACCACTAGAACCAGTGTAGATAAAATCAACATTACCTTTAAATGCCATCATTCTAGTGCTTGCATCTCTTGAGTGTTCAACAGGGACTGAGAGCACATCTAATCCAAGAGTTTTTGCACTTTGCTCGAGCATCTTCACAAGCGCGGTATCATTTGCTTCACCTATAGAATATAATACACCTAGTTTTTTTGCGTTTGGAATGAGGTCTTTGGCTAATTTAAGGACTAAAGATATGTCTTGTTTATCTGAGGCGCCTGTGATGTTGCTACTGCGATCATTAGATACAAGACCTGCTGCTGCAGGATCAGTAACATCAGCATAAACTATGGGTATATCTTTGATCGTATTTTTTGCTACTTGTGCAATCGGAGTGGAAAGGACAACAATGATTTTGGGTTTATGCGATTTTAATTTGCTGAGCATTTGCAAAATCATTGAAGTTTCAAAGTTCACATCTGAAATTTCATATCTTACTGTTTTTCCTTCAATGTAGCCAAGGCTTGTTAGTTTTTGCTTAAGGCCAGCTATGGTTTCAATCAGAGATGAGTGAGGTCCATAATTGGCAATTGCAATTAACGGCAAATGATCTTTTTTGCTGATGTTGTTACTAAATATAAAAAAGGCTGCTGTAGCAGCAAGTGCTGCTGCGATGAATATTTTTGATCTTAACATATTAAACTCCTATACTTTTAAATTTTGAAATATTGTTTTTGTGCACGTTGTAATGCACTAAGTGGCTATTATCTATGCCAACGCCAACAATGTTCAAAACCAAAAATATTTTTGAAGTCCATGTCTATTAAAACCCAATTAAATTTAACCTGACGCCAGATGGTACTATTTTTTGACGTCTTATGTCAACAATATAATCAAACCCCGAGTTACTTAGTTATGCTGTGCACTCTTTAGTAGTCTTCCGGGGCTTGACCGGGGGTCTACTGAGGTAAAAGTAATGGATTCCAAATCAAGTTTGGAATGACTACGTGAATCGTTCGGAATGAACGACTCCTATAGAATTGAACTAAAATCCCGCGAGACCGAGGATT
This sequence comes from Rickettsiales bacterium, assembly GCA_017302595.1. GTDB lineage: Bacteria > Pseudomonadota > Alphaproteobacteria > Rickettsiales > Rickettsiaceae > Megaera_A. Next base: position 164,503 of record JAFLDA010000002.1, on the reverse strand, counting down.
GTTTAGCAATGCCTATTATTACATTGCCATATTCATGACTTTATCGAATGCTTCTAAAAACTTGTCTCTTACCCTAACTGTTGTGTCCATAACGTTTTTAGCTTCAGTAGTGGCGGTGAGGATATCAATTAATGATGCTTCACCAATTAGAGATTTTCTAACAGCTGATTCTTGTTTTGCGACAGTATTATGTAATGCCTTAAACGCTGTACCAACCGTCCCGCTTATATTACCATTCGCACTTGCAGCGTATGAGATGGCAGAAGGATTTCTTGCTTGCTGTATACGGTCTAGAATTTGGCTAGATGATAAATTAGCGAAGCTATTAAACTGTTTGTCCACCATTTTATGAAAGCTGGCTGCTCTGGTCATTGGTGTTTCGCCTATCCCGTTTTGTATATTGACTTTGGGGCGGTTTTGAATTTCAGAATAGCTTTGTTGTGCTAATAAACTAATACTATCAACTGCCATACTTATCTACCTATTGCATCTACTGTTTTTTGAATCAAACCATTGCTAACCTCTATTACACTCAAATTGGCTTCGTATCCTCTTTGAGCTTCCGCAGCATCTGCTCTTTCTATTTCTCTAGTTACATTTGGATATTTTACCATTCCATCTGCGTCGGCCGCTGGATGATATGGATCGAATTTCAAAATGAAATCTGACTTATCATAATCCACTTTTTTTGTTACAATCAAGTGCGTTTTTTTCTTTTTATCATATCTATTTTCAGCGAATATAACTTTTCTTCTGTATGGATCAGCACCAGGGGTGACTCCAGTAGAATCTTCATTAGCCATATTTTCAGCAGCTATTTTAAGTCTTTCAGATTGAAATTTACTTCCATAAGAGGCAATTTCTACTGATTGTTTAAGGTTATCAGCCATACATGTGTAGCTAAAATGCAATGTAAGTAGTATAACAAATGATCTTAAAAATAATGTTTTCATAATCACTTACCTAGTACAGAAGAATATAATGCATTTGATGTTGCATAGGCTTTTACTGCCGCAGTATAGTCGTTTTTGTTTTGAGATATTTTTGCCATTTGTTGGCGCATTGAAACGTTATTTCCATTCTTTTTTATTTCATCTGGGTCTTTTAATTTATGACTTGAAAGCTTACCTTGCGGTGCATTTGTGCCACTGATGTGCCTATAAGAAGTAACTTGCATTCCAAGTTTCGTATTCTTGCCATCATCAGATAAGTCTTCATATTTTTCTGGCATACTTACTTCATCTGCTTTGTATCCAGGTGTATTTATATTTGCCATGTTTTGTGACAACACTTTGTTACGAAAAGAGCTTACTTCTAGATAAGATTTAAGCATTTCATTGGTAGTTGACTTACTTTCTTTCTTCTCTCCCTTAGACAAAGTTATGTGATTTTTCTTATCTGCAAAGCAGGTGCAGCTGAAATATAATATGAAAATGATAAATATTAATTTCTTCATTTTGAGTTAAGTGCCAAAACCACTAAATTGTATTAACTTTTGTGATTGTAATACAATAAATGTAAATTCTCAAATGTTTTTTAACTTTTTCTGGCATAAATTATACAATATATTGTTACGCAAATCACGCAATCTCCTATAGCTAGTGAATCTTGGTCCTTACAAGTGATACAGTTTATTGATTCTTTAGCTGATATACATAGAATAAAATTGATATTTCTCCTTACTTGTTGTAGTTGTTAATTATTACAAACTAATTCTAAATGACGCTTTATACAGAAAATGCAAGTAACAACAGAATTATTGATGGAATATTTGCCGATTGCAGTTTTTTTTGGAATTGCAGCCATTTTGTCTATTGTTGTTATTGTAATCCCAAAAATATTAGCTACTGAGAAGCCAAGCAAAGACAAGTTATCTGCTTATGAGTGTGGTTTTGATGCTTTTGGTGATGCAAGAGGAAGATTTGATATCCGATTTTACTTAGTTGCTATTTTATTTATTATCTTTGATTTAGAAGTGGCTTTCTTGATTCCTTGGGCAATAAATTTAAAAGCAATTGGTGTATTTGGTTTTTGGTCAATGATGGTATTTCTTCTAGTTCTAACCGTAGGTTTTATCTATGAGTGGAAAAAGGGAGCATTAGAGTGGGAGTGATCTAAACTATATGACAAGTTTAATTAAACAAGATAGTTATTTTCAAGAAGAATTAAGTGATCGAGGCTTTGTACTGACAAAAGTAGATGATTTAATTGGTTGGGCGCGAGCAAATTCTTTGTGGCCGATGACTTTTGGTCTTGCGTGCTGTGCTGTTGAGATGATGCAAGCTGCAGCAAGTAGATATGATATGGATCGTTTTGGATTCTTATTTAGGCCAAGTCCAAGGCAAGCAGATTTGATGATAGTGGCTGGAACATTAACGAATAAAATGGCTCCAGCAATGAGAAGAGTGTACGATCAAATGGCTCATCCGAAATATGTAATCTCAATGGGGAGTTGTGCTAATGGCGGTGGATATTATCACTATTCTTATTCGGTTGTTAGAGGATGTGATAGAGTTATCCCAGTTGATGTATATGTGCCTGGATGTCCACCAACAGCAGAGGCTTTAATATATGGCTTGATGCAGCTTCAAAGAAAAATAAAAAGGACATCTAGATTTAAGGGGTAGTAAATGAGTTTTAATCAAACTATTGAGAAATTTGCAAAATCTAGAAAAATTGATTTAACAGAATTGGTTATTGATGGTTTTGTCGGGTATGAAATAGATAGTAGGCACTTGCTTACCATCCTTGATTATATCAAAGAAGATAATGCCTTAAAGTTTACTATCTTAACTGACCTATTTGGAGCTGATTTTCCAGAAAATGATAAACGTTTTGAGATAGTTTACAGTCTTCTCAGCTTAAAACTCAACAAGAGACTGATTTTGAAAATAACTGTAGATGAAAACAATAAAGTGCCTTCCATTGTTTCTGTTTTTAACGCAGCATGTTGGTATGAAAGAGAAGTATTTGATATGTTTGGTGTAGAATTTGAGGGGAATCCTGATTTACGCAGAATCCTAACGGACTACGGTTTTGTTGGGCACCCATTGCGTAAAGATTTTCCGGTTACTGGTCATGTACAAGTTAAATACGATCCAAGGCTTGAAAAAGTTGTTTATGAGTCAGTATTACTTGAACAAGAATTTAGGAACTTTGATTTTTCCTCCCCTTGGAATGGACCAGGTAACGTTGTTCTTCCGGGTGATGAAAAAGCTACTAAATAGGCACAAATTATGTCAGAGCTAAAGAGCAAAAATATTGCAGAAAAACCAACAACGACTATTAATTTTGGTCCGCAACATCCAGCGGCCCATGGTGTCTTGAGATTAATTCTAGAGATGGATGGGGAAGTGATCAACAAATCTGATCCTCATATTGGTCTTTTGCATCGGGGTACAGAGAAATTGATAGAACATAAGACTTATGCTCAAGCAGTTCCATATTTTGATCGCCTAGATTATGTATCTCCGATGTGTCAAGAACATGCTTATGCCATAGCTGTAGAAAAATTACTTGGCTGCCAAGTACCAAAGCGTGCCCAATATATACGAGTATTATTCTCTGAGCTTACAAGAATATTAAATCATACAATGAATATAGGCACCCAAGCAGTAGATCTTGGTGCGACCACTCCGCTTTTATGGTTATTTGAGGAACGTGAAAAAATAATGGAATTTTATGAGAGAGTATCCGGATCTCGTATGCATTCTAATTATTTCCGGCCTGGTGGAGTAGCGCAAGATTTACCCGAAGGCTTGCTAGAGGATATAGCAGTTTTCAATGAGAAATTTATTGAAATATTAGCTGATACTGAAACTTTACTCACGAACAATAGAATTTGGAAGCAGCGTTTGGTGAATATTGGAGTAGTATCTCAGAAGCAAGCAATGGACTGGGGTTTTTCTGGCGTTATGCTACGTGGATCTGGTATAGAGTGGGATCTTAGAAAAAGTAATCCTTACGAAGTATACGATGAAATGGACTTTGATGTACCTATTGGTAAGCATGGGGATTGCTATGATAGATATCTAGTAAGAGTAGAAGAAATGTATCAATCTGTTAAGATAATTGATCAGTGTATAAAGAAAATACCGAAGGGAGAAGTAAAGTCGCTAGATAGTAAAATTATTCCGCCAAAACGCAGTGAAATGAAACACTCTATGGAAGCTATGATTAATCATTTTAAGCTATATACTGAAGGTTATAATGTTCCACAAGGTCAAGCTTATGGTTATGTCGAGGCTCCTAAAGGCGAATTTGGAGTATATTTATACTCTGATGGTACAAATAAGCCCTACAGGTGTAGAATAAAAGCTCCAGGTTTTGCGCATTTACAGGGATTAGATTTTATGGCTAAAGGGCACTTAATGGCCGATGTGGTTGCTATTATCTCTAGTTTAGATGTCGTATTTGGAGAAATAGATAGGTAGCAAATGGAAGAAAAATTCAGTTTTAGTAAATCAAACCTCACAAAGGCCAAAAAGATAATTGCAAAATATCCGCAAGGTCGTCAAAAAAGTGCAGTTTTGCCTTTGCTTGATTTAGCTCAAAGGCAAAATGACGGATGGTTATCGGTTGCAACAATGGAATATGTAGCTGATTTGATTGCAGAGCCTTATATGAGAGTGTATGAAGTTGCTAGTTTTTATACTATGTTCAATCTTAAACCGGTTGGTAAATATCATATACAATTATGCGGGACCACGCCGTGCTGGCTAATGGGTGCTGATGGTGTTAAGGTCGCTTTTGAAAATGCTACTGGAACAAAATGTGGTCACACAAGCAGTGATGGGTTGTTTACCATTTCTGAAGTTGAATGTTTGGGAGCGTGTCGTAATGCTCCGGTTGTTCAGATTAATGATGATTTCTATGAAGACTTAGATACTGAAAAAATAGAGAAAGTTATTAAAAAGATAAAAGTTAATGCATAAATTATGGTGCGGCTTTGAGATGCTAGTTGAGTTTTGTGGGATTAATTTCAAAAGAAAATTCATTAATATAGTTAGTGCGACTATATTAGTCTGCTATTGTCAATTGGCTGTAGCAAAAAATATTAGCGCCAACGGTTTTTATATTTCAGACAAAAAGTTAGAATTTACCAATACAATTCGCAGTAGCACCTGTGTTGGTAGTATTAGTTATCCCTTTTTAGTGAGTGATGATGAGGAATTAGCGGCAAAAATCAATGATGAGATTCATGATTTTGCTGAATTTCATACCCTTTGTAATACCAAAGACAGCTCAGATTTGAGTATCAGTTATAAAGTTCTCAATACTGGGCGTAAAGACGTGATGAGCATAGTGTGGACCACAAAAAAGGGAAAATCTGTTTGGAGAGTAGATAGTTTGAACTTTAATGCATTAACAGGAAAGATACTAGACTCAGAAGATATATTTAATCAATATAGTGATGATATCAGAGCTGAACTTTCAGATATTTCTGGTGGTAGATATAGTAAACATTGTTCTTGTGAGAATTTGTTCGATAAAATAGAAAAAAGAGATGTTCAATTATATTTAAAGAATAATAATTGGTTTATAGTTTTTAACTCTACCGCAAAAGCAAATGGTATAGTTGAAGTCAAACTACCAGAAAATTTTATAAGAAAAAGAGATATGCTGGATGAGGAATGAGGATATAATTTTTGCTAATATTAGCGGAGAAGGTGATGTTTTCTTGAAAGCTTCTTACGAGAGGGGTGACTGGGATGGAACAAAATCATTATTAAAGAAGGGGCGTGATTGGATTGTTGAACAGGTCAAAGCGTCTGGTTTACGTGGAAGAGGTGGAGCTGGTTTTTCTACTGGTATGAAGTGGTCGTTTATGCCTAAAGATCACCCAAAACCGTCGTATTTAGTAGTCAATGCTGATGAGTCTGAGCCTGGTACATGTAAGGATCGAGATATCTTAAGATATGAACCACATAAACTCATTGAAGGATGCCTTCTTGGGTGTGTAGGTATAGGCGCGCATACTTGCTATATATACATAAGAGGAGAGTTTTACAACGAGGCTGTTATCTTACAAAAAGCTATAGATGAAGCTTATGATGCAAAGTTGATAGGCAAAAATGCATGTGGCTCAGGTTATGATGTAGATATATATATTCACAGAGGGGCTGGAGCATATATATGCGGTGAAGAGACGGCATTACTAGAAAGTTTAGAAGGAAAAAAAGGCCAACCTCGTCTAAAGCCACCATTTCCAGCTGGGGCTGGGCTTTACGGTTGCCCAACAACGATTAATAATGTTGAGTCTATTGCTGTAGTACCAACAATACTTAGAAGGGGGGCGCCTTGGTTTGCGGCACTTGGCAAACCAAATAATACTGGGAGTAAATTGTTCTGTATTTCCGGTCACGTGAATAAACCATGCTTGGTCGAAGAAGAAATGGGGATTCCACTAAAGGAATTAATTGATAAGCATGCAGGTGGAATAAGAGGTGGATGGGATAATCTAAAGGCAATTATTCCTGGTGGCTCTTCTGTACCTATGATACCAAAAGATGTTTGTGAAGTTGTTACCATGGATTTTGATTCTCTTAGGAGTGTTGGTTCTGGGCTTGGTACCGGTGGACTTATTGTTATGGACCAATCTACTGATATTATTTATGCGATTGCTAGATTGAGCAAGTTTTATATGCACGAATCATGTGGACAATGCACTCCATGCAGAGAGGGTACAGGATGGATGTGGAGAATGATGATGAGATTAGTACGCGGTCAGGCAGATCCAGAAGAAATTGATGAATTATTAACGGTTACAAAGCAGGTAGAAGGACATACGATATGCGCGCTCGGTGATGCAGCTGCTTGGCCAATTCAAGGTCTAATTCGTCATTTTAGAGATGAAATTGTTGACAGGATTGAATCTACAAGAAAATGAAAAATTTATTATTCTTTTTAAAGCGTGGTAGCCTTGATAAGGCGCATTATCTTGTTATAGCTATCTTATTTATCGCGGTTATTTTATTTGCTTCAATTATAGGGATAGAACGTATCCAACATAGCGCTAAAATACTAGTGCAAAAGGATACACAATACGGCTCTTTATGGATCTTTGACGACAAGAATTCAAGGTGTTTATCTTTCAAACCCCCTCCCACAGACATAGTGCAATCCTGTGAATTTCTAGAAGAACATCATAAGATAGCACATAATTACACAAAAATGTTTTTAGGAGCGCTTTTCATTAACGATAATCCTAAGAATATATTAGTAGTAGGCCTGGGTGGAGGAAATATACAAAAAGCACTTAATTTTCTCCTGCCAAATGCACAAATAGATACTGTTGAAATTAATCCAGCATTGCCAGAACTTGTTGAAAAGTACTTTGATTATAAAGAGGATGAGCATAATAAGTTTTATATTCAAGATGCCGCAGAGTTTGTACTTAACGCTCCAAGTAACTCTTATGATGTAGTGTTTATTGATGCATTTGGTTCTGAGTATATACCACCTCATTTGCTAACGGATAAATTCATGTCAAATGTTAAAAGAATACTAAAACCTGGTGGAGTTGTAGCAATGAACACATTTACTTCAAGCAAAACATATGAGCAAGAAGGTGGTTTGATTAAAAAAGAATTTGGTAAGTTTTATAATTTGATAGTTGGTGGTACAAGAGTAGTAATTACAATGAAAGGAGCTTTTATAGAGCTTAATGAAATACAATCCAAAGCAAATTTATGGCTGTATAAATTTGCTCATCTAGATGTGAACATCAAAACACTATATGACTTATTTGTGGAACAAAAATAGATCATATAGTAACTACAAAAGTTGTTGGTTTATAAATTTTTGTTTAGCAGATAACTTCTTATTGCAAATCTTTTTTAGCATGATTTTTTAATCCCTTATTTTGTTTTGCTATTCGAATAGATATTTCATATAAGTGTTTATTTTGTTAATATTCCTAAAGAAAAGTAAGGAAATTGACATATTAGTTTACCTATGCTAATACTTTATCTCTATTATAAATAGACTAAAAAAGTAAACGATTAAAATAATATAACATAAGACCATAGGAGCTAAAAAATGGAAAAAATTTCTCTTTGAGTCCTGACTATATGATGAATTGTATGACAATTGCTGATGAGTATATAAAATCTGCTTCTGAGCTGTTAAATGAAATTATTAATACAATTGATACAGATATAAATATGCCTGGGCTTAGATTATTTGTATCTGAGCGTATAGATAATGTATGTCAATTGCTTGAAATAGCAGACTTTGAGCCCGATCAAGGGCATAAATTATTTGATAGAGATAACTTAAATGATCAGGTTCGTGCTATATTGCATCATTGTAGGAATGATATGGATGCCGCAGACCTCAGAGCGATTACTAAAGATTTTTTGGATAACTTAACATACGGAAGCTTTAGTTATTAATTCTCCACTTGGAGATATGAGTTCTGTACATTCTAATATCTTTAGCGAAGTAGTTCGCACTGCTGATAGAGAGGTAAAAGAAGTTATACGAGCTATACAAACATTTTTGGAACAAAATGAAGCGCCTTCAGCTATATTGTTAAAAAAATATCAACTAAATGTAAAGCTTTTTAAGTCATTTTTTATTACTAAAGATGGGGAAGTAGAGCAAGATCCAACAAAAGCTCTCGATAATTTTATTGCAGAAAATTATTTGCATTTAACAGGAGTTTGTAATATTCCTAGCAACTAGTTCTTTCAAGCTGGTGAGCTTCCTGTTTTTTGTTTTGGGTATCTAACGCTAGAAGATGTTGCACATCAGGAGCCTACTCCTGAAGGTCCAGAATTAATAGGTGAATGTTAATGAGACTGTTACGTTTGCTTAAGCATACGTAACAGCACGTTATCTTTTCTGATGAAGTGATGGTAAATGGCAGCTAGAATATGGGCACTGATAAGAATTACTAGTATCCAGGCTGTTGTTTCATGAGTATTTTTAAAAGTAGCAGCAAGTTCAGCGTTTTTTTCAAAAGCATCAATCGTAAAAAGGCCAAAATAGGAAATAGGGTGTCCGCCAAATAAACTCATTAGCATACCACTGGTCGGCATAACAAGCATCAGTACATACAGCAGAAGATGCCCGGAAACAGCAGCAATTTTTAGCACTTCTGGGAGGTCTGGCGGTGGTTGCACATATTTATTAGTAATGCGCCATAGGGTTCTGAGTAATATTAACACAAATACAGTTAATCCGAATGCTTTATGCATACCATAAATTTTGAATTTGTCTTCTGTAGGCTCTAGTGATGTCATGTAAAATCCTACTATAAGTAGGGTAATAATTAGTAGCGCAACCAACCAATGAAAAATTCTAGCTATTAAGCCGTAGGTTTGATCCGTGTTTTGCAGCATAAAATCACCTTCTAATTTTTCTTAATTAGAGTATATTTTTCTGGCGTATGCAATAGATTTTAGGCGATTGCAGATTTTTTCAAAAGTAACTCGTGGTAAAATTTCATTACAATCAATTTCAAGGAAGTTATTATTTGATCTTATAGAAAAAGAAGGGGTAGAGAATACTGGACCATCTATTCCTTCGGCAATTTGAAGAAAATGTCCAATTATTTGGCTTCGTGCAAAATCTTCTTTTGAGAGAATCTTTTTTGATGTTTTTACTAATTCAGCGTCAGGTTTATAGTTTGATGCATAAGCCAAAGATAGTGCTAGCATTAGTCTTGTCTGGTGTTTAAATGGTATTTCTGAAGATAAAATAAATTCAGTTATTGCCTTTGGAGGTAGGGTGTTATCAAACCTTTTTTTTAGGCTAATTAACATTATTGAAAGCCTTAATACCATGCTGCTGTTTTCACTTTTACCACCTATATATTCTAGAATCCTGATATAACTATCAAAATCAGTTCCATTCAAATCGTATTTACAAGTATATTTGACTTTCTCTTCAACAATATCTCTTAACTTATTTGCGTCTTCTAGAGTTTCCACTCTTACTCCTTCTTTGAGGCCATAAGTAGATACAATCACTTTTTCTGGCTTAAATATTTCTATTAATGCTTCAGCAACCAGGATAGCATTTTGATTTACCTTTCTTTTGCTAGCTTTAATTTTAACATTATTTGGTGATGACTTTAGTTTTTTCAAAAATGATAAAAATTCAGCAGTTGGAATTTCTAAATTATGGAGATTTTTAATTGGATACTCAGTGATATCTATATAAAGTCTACAAATAAACCTGAGAGCTCCACCAATTAAGTATAAATTTTTATAAGTTCTACTTTCAAATTTGCTAGCGATTATTGAAATAATATCATTTTTATTAGTAATATTTTTAGTAGAAATTATCTTTGTTCCTAGCTCAAGAGATTCTAGTTTACCTATATTGCCGTTTTCTACTTCTACCAACTCTAGACTTCCACCTCCTAGATCTACTGCGATTCCTATGCTGTCACTTATACCAGACATTAGTCCTTTAGCAGTTAGTCTTGCTTCTTCTTCTCCTGAAATCACCCGGATTTCAAAGTCATATCTATTTTTAATATAATCAGTAAATTCCTGTGCTCTTGGATGATCTCTGAGTACTGCAGTGGCGACGCATTTTATGTCGCTCACATCTAGCTTTTTAAAGATATGTAAGAAATATTGTATTACTAGATACGACTGGTGTTTAACATCAAATGATTCATTAGACAACAAGCTCAAAAGGTCATTTTTAAACTTAGCGTTAAATATTTCTGGGGCCCCTACTTTGTTGTTTTCGTATACAACTGCCCTTATGGCATTATAGCCAATATCCATTATTGCGCGGCGCATTTTTCTCTTCTTTATGTGTTCTCGCTAAGGAGGCCGACTCCTTGCCCTAAATTAATCAATAAATTAGCTTTATTTATCAATTTTTGCAAACTATGCAGCGGGTTCTTCTTCGCTACTACCTTTTTTTCTTGGATCGTACGGTGTTTGCGTAGGTACGAATGTAGGGGGTAAAAGTCTTTTTGTAAAGAACTTATCGTCAAAATACTTAATTTTTTTCGATCTGATAGGTGGGAAAGATTCGATAAGCACTATCTGTTCATCCCTTGGTAGCTGAATAACTTCTTGAGGCAAGAGAAGAGCCCGCTGAACATTCGATACGCTCTGAGTTCTAGTAGAAATGTTAAGATCAAAGAATAATGGTTTATTAAAGGAAGTTTGTTGTACAGTCTTATTACCGCACAATTGTGAAATCAAATTTGCTGTTTCATAGTTGTTAGCAGCAAAGGTAATACGGAAAGTAGAGTTAGATAAGAATGAATTCATTCCCGCTTCTTCATAAGTCCCTTTTAACTGCTGTGTATCCTGTATAATTAAAAATAACCTTACCCTGTACCCCCTAAAATAAGCGATTCCTGCTTTAAATTGCTCCATTTTTCCAAGTGTTGGAAACTCGTCCATTAGGAACATCACTCCGTATGGCTCTTCTTTTGTATCAGGCATTTTTCGGCTTAAAAACTCGGTTGCTTGTTGATAAAAGACCTGCATTAATTTTTGCAAGCGCTGAATGTTATCTGGTGTTAATCCAACAAACACAGTAGTTTTTTTCTTTTTAAATTCCATAACGTTGAAATCAGATGCTGCAGTAGCTGCATCAATTAGGGGATTAGCCCATAGCTCAAGAGATGAGTTCATCGTAGATATAACACCTGAACGCTCTTTATCTGCTTTTTGTAGGAATGCAGCTATGTTCATGTATGCAACCGGGTGAATTACGTCTCCTAAGGTATCTAAAACTACCGCAAGATTATACACTACGTCATCACTACGCATTGTTCTGACTACCTCTCCAAATGACTTAGTTTTCGTTTCATCTGCGATTAGGTATAACACTACTCCCAAGAATAAGCTTCGCGCTTCATTGTTCCAGAAGTCTTTTTCCGGCATAATAAGGTTCGAAATTTTTTGTACGTCGTCTACCATTTGGCCTGGTTTGCTACTTACCCAGTCAATAGGATTGTAACAGTGAGTTACTCCGTCTGGATTTGAAGGTTCCCAAACATATACTTCTTGTCCTTGCTGAGATCTCCATCCGCTTGTCAGTTGATGGTTTTCAAGTTTAATATCGTGTACTACAACAGAATGTTCCCAAAATAAAAGATTTGGTATTACAAATCCAACCCCCTTACCGGATCCTGTAGGAGCAAAAAGAAGCGCATGTTGAAACCCATCCGCGACAAAATAACCTATATCATCTAATCCAAGCAGCATTCCATGAGCGGCCCTAAGACTTGCTCTTTCAATGTCAGCTTGACTTGCCCAATCAGCTGAGCCATAAACTGACTCTTTCGGTTTAAAAAATTCTAAACTTCTGATACGAGGAAAATTTGTCATGTACACTAGGGAGACAGCAGATAGAGGAGCTATCATTGCAACTAATAACTTTACCTTGAGATAATCATAAGCATTCCAAGAAAGTGAGTTCCAAGCATGCATTAACCAGCTGGACCATTTATACAATATTTCAACTGCATTTAAATCTAGCCCGACATACCTAAACTCATTTGTAATAATAGAAACAATTGCTCCAGATACCCATAATGTACACAAGAGAACAAATGGGTGAATTACTAAATGTCCAAAAATGGTTCTGGCTTTTTTTAAAATATTATTGAACATCTTGTTCTCCTTTCATACCTTTAAAATATACCTCAGAGACAAATCGTCTACCACCACCTCCACGCTTTAACTGTACCACGATATCTACCACAGCTAAAATATATTTTTTGATCTCATCTGGTGGCATTCCTAGTCCGGCCTGCATCACCATAAGTTTCAGCTGTTCTAATGCCATAGAAGGAGCATCGGCGTGTAGGGTAGATATTGAACCAGGGTGCCCTGTATTAATCGCTCTTAAAAAGCTAAAAGCTTCTGCCCCGCGCAATTCTCCTACTATAATTCTATCTGGTCTTAAGCGTAAGCACGCTTCAATTAGATCTTGAGTTGTTACTTTTGCTCGTCCTTGACCACCTTTAGAGGCTAGTAAATGAACTCTATTTGGATGATTATGTAATAACACTTCACGTGCATCTTCAACAGTAATTAATCTTTCATGAGTGGGAATTTCACCTAGCGCTGCATTGGTAAAAGTAGTTTTACCAGTAGAAGTACCACCACTAATTACTATATTTTTTTTGCATATTACCGCATGTCTTATGAATTCTTTTATTTTCTTTTCTTTCAAGTAATTGCACAAAATTTCATCATTTTCATCAATAACTTCCTCGGTTGATGTATTATCAAACGCTCCCATCTGAGCGTATGCATCAAGAGATAGGTGCATTGTTGATCCTTTACGGATAGCAAAGGCAGCAAGATTTGGCTCAACCGCTGGTGGGAATACAATTTGGATACGATAGCCATTTGGTAGTGTAGCAGAAAGAAGTGGGTTTTCCTCAGAAATTTTCTGTTCAGTTGATTGTGCGACTAACCTACCAAGCCCAAGTAAGTGATCAATATCAACTTCTGGTACTAATTCAAGTCTTTGGTCACCTTTTTTTTCGACCCAAACCTCACCTGGTTTATTGATCATCAATTCATTTACACCATCTTCGGCGAAGATGTTTTTAAATGGTAGAAGATAAGTCTCAAGTGCGGCGAAACTCATCTTGCTGCTCTCGTTTTACTTACTGCTGCTTTAGGGAATTTATAATCCTTATTAACATATATCCTCATTGGTGTGCCTTGATCAATAGTAATTGTTGGTTTAAATTGTTGTTCTTCAACAAAGGATTTTATAGTATCAGAAAGGTCTGTAAATGCTTGTTTAGAAGCATCTTGTGCTTTCGTTGATTCCACATTTTGTGCAGTATTTTGTATCAAGCCATTCGAGGCTGTAACTATTGTGCTCATTAAGGAAGTTAATTTAGCAGTTGGAGTTGATGTAGCGTCGGCAGCTAAATTATTACACGCTGTTTGTATTTGTGTAAATGTAGAGGAAGTTTTATCTTGAATGGCAGAGAGAACATTTGCACAAATTTGTACTCTTTTTTGATCGTCCGTAACTCCTGCAGTAGCAGGCTGAGAAAATATACCATTAGCAATGTTTTGAATGTTTGATGCATCGGCATTTCGGTTAGCAGCTGCTTGAGAGGTTGAAGGTGGTTTTACAAGGCTATCGACGGCTTTAGCAAGAGCCACATTAAAAACAGATCTTAAAACAGCATTTGAAAATCTTTCGCTAAATTTATTGTCGACTCTCCCTTGTAAGCCTTTTCTACCTAGGTTGTCTACTCCTGAACCGCTTAAATTTATGCTATATCCTGAGACAAGGTCTATTCTTGTCCATTCAATTCCAATACGTCCATAAGCTCCACTGGTACCAGTAGCATAATTGCCAAAAACACGTGACCCCTTGGGAATTAAAATATTTCTTCCCCATTCAGAATATACATCCCTGGTGATAATTGCTCTAACTTCACCTCCAAAGTCGGTATTTACAGCGGTTTCTAAAATAGCATCAATCAATTTGCCTCTACCTAAAACAAAATTCATATCTCCCCTTTTAGTAAAATCGGCTTCTTGCTGAATTTGTTCTGGAGTTTTTGCAGGCTGGGTTCCAGCGATTAGCACGATGGCCGATTTACGTTTTGCTTCTAGTCTCTTTTGGGCCTCATCATCTTTTACTCTTGAGACTGGTAAACTTGGAACATCCGGCAGAGTCGCCTCATTAGTTGCTGTTGGTAATGGTGGTAACCCCCCCTGTGCGGTAGTAGTTGGAAGAGCTTCTGTTGTAACCGGAAGTGCTTCTGCGCTATCAGATGGTGGAGGTGGAGGCGGAGTAGGATCCTCAAGTTTAGGTGGTGAAGGTAATGTTGGAATGGATGGGATATCAGTATCAGATGAAACTTGTACTGGTTTAGTTACTTGATCAGGTATAGGAGCTGATTCTTGGCCCTTATTTCCAGTATCCGAAGCAAAAAACAAGCTGTACACCAAATAAATGAAGACAGCCCCTATTCCAACTAGAATTAAAATACTCTTTTTTGGATCAGAGGCCACTTGAGAGCTTGCTTCTGCTTCAGGTGTGTTATTATTTGGTGTTTGTACTGGTTCGTCTGACATATTTACCTAGTTTTTTTTGGATATTGGAATCTAATGACATAAACCATATCTTTTTCTTCGTCGTCCTCTAAATCTTTAGCGACAATATCAAATTGGTAAGTCCTCTTGTCAGTGATAATAGTCATATTTGTACGGATATCCTTTTCCATTGGCCTGATAAATAGCCTGTTTCCTAGTGGGGTGATTTTCCATGCAAACGAATCACCGAGCGTTATAGTCTCAATATTCTCATTTTTAGCGAATTCAATATGAGACTGAAAACCATAATGCAAGACTAATAGATATACCTCATTAGGGTTATAAAAATATGTTTTTATCCTGTTGTCAGTAGTTAACAACTCATCATCTGCAATTGCATACTTTCCGACACAAAAGAAAATTATAACTAAGCTTAACAATATTCTAGCTACTATCATCATCAACCCTATAACCAGTTACTTGAAACCCTACTGGATTGACATCTTTATCGCTTTCTGTCAGTTCCATAGGTAGGTACTTAAATTCGACAACTGCAATTTTATTAAATACTTTCATTGCTCCTGCTGTCTCATTTATTGAAAATCTCATTATATATTTGTTATCACTTAATTTTGACCATGACTTGACTACAAGATAGGTTGTATTTTTTTGTCCATATTTGACGCTTGGATCCACTGCTTCATTTTTTATATACCCTCTGTAGTCCCAGTAAATAGAATTAGAAGATAACAGGCGTACAACTTTCCTAGCTTCGGTGGTAAAATCAACCGGATTATATGTTTCCCTGGCAATGATGTATTTCTTTATGAAATACTGTGCCAAAGCTTCGTTTCCACTAAGTACCGTTGATGATATGGGGTTCACAATTTTCGCAATACCAGTTGTATCATCTATCTGAATGACAAATGGGTCGAATTTTTTTGTGTTAATTACATAAGCAATCACACCTACAGACACTATTGACAATACCAGCAAAATTAATAGTAATACGAATAGTAAATTACGTTGAACAGTTATATTTTCATAACGTTCTTCATACCAATTTCTGAGCTGCTTTGCTTCGTCAGTTCCTTTAGTCTCGGGACTGCTTTGCACTGGTTGCTCAGTGTTTTGCTTGTTTTTGAATTTATCAAGTAATTCACTTATTTTTTTGATCATTGCTTAAAACAGCTAATTTTATGTCCACTATCCACTATGTTAGTTCTTGATATTATGTAGCAGCTGCTGCTCTAAAATAAATAAAAAGATATTATTGGAATAAATTGTAATTACTTTTTTTATTACAAGTTGCTTTTAGAGCGCGTCAGTAAGGTTATTTTGTTTTTGTGGTAACTATACTTAAGTTTATTTTTGTAGTAAAACTATGTGCGGTATTTGGGGAGTGGCGTGATATTCAAATATTAGAAAGAGAATAAAAAACAATACTAGCCGCCGTAGAAGCATTTAAGCTCTCCACTTTTGATGAAATTGGTATATTTACTAAAAAGTCGCAAGCCTCAGCGGTTAATTTACGCATACCCTTTTCTTCAGAGCCTATTATTATTACTGTTTTATCTATGCTGCGAATGTCTTTGATGTGACTATGTCCATTTGCATCAAGGCCAACAATCCAAAATCCTTTATTTTTCAAAAATTTTATTGCGTTTTGTATATTAGTAATTCTAGACACCTGAACTAATTCTAGACACCCAGAAGCCGCTTTTGCAATAGTTGCATTTTCATCTGGAGTGTTGTCCTTAGGGAGTAAGATTTTTGTTATACCAAATGCAGCCGCGCTTCTTATTATTGCTCCTACATTCTGTGGATCTGAAATTTGGTCTAAAATCGCCACTTTGTCTTGATTGTTTGTAAAATCTAATTCCTCAATGTCATTTTTAAATATAGTGTTCACGTGAGCTAAAATGCCTTGGTGATTCACATCCTTTCCGATTTTACTAGTTATAAAATCACTTGAAACGATTTCTGGTTTGTGTGGAGCAAGTTGTTTAGATAACTCTCCAGCGCATTTTGAGGTGCAATAGAGGTTATGTACTTGTCTTTTTGGGTTATTCAGCGCAGATAATACGGCATGAGTGCCGTACATAAAGTAACCAATGTGTTTATTCCTGTTTTTGCTTCTAAAGTTCATGCTGCATTAAAGATAATTTAAGTAAAAATTCACTTGACATAAATTACTATTTATTATAGAAACTTACAACAAATTTGAAAGTGCCATCCTAATAAATAGGAACAATTAGCCTTGGCGAGTTGTTAGTGTAATTTTCTGCTTGCGTTTAATATTCAGGTAGTTTATTTTGCACTAATCTATCACGGAGGGGTGGCCGAGTGGTCAATGGCAGCAGACTGTAAATCTGCCCGCGTATGCGTTCGAAGGTTCGAATCCTTCTCCCTCCACCACTTAAAAGTTATTTAAGTGTGGATTAGGCAATAATGCGGGTGTAGCTCAATGGTAGAGCCCCAGCCTTCCAAGCTGGCTGCGTGGGTTCGATTCCCATCACCCGCTCCATGTGCTTAAGTAAGCGCTTTAGTGGTTGTATTGAGTAGAATTAAAGTTGTTAAACATTTGTAAATTGAACTTATTTTAGGAGTTAACTTATGGCAAAGGCAAAGTTTGAGCGTAATAAGCCGCACTGTAACGTAGGAACCATTGGGCACGTTGACCATGGAAAAACATCGTTAACTGCTGCTATTACGAAGGTTTTATCAAAAAGGGGGCAGGCAAAAGAGTCAAAGTATGATGAAATTGATGGTGCTCCTGAAGAAAAAGCAAGGGGTATTACGATTTCAACAGCTCACGTTGAGTATGAAACTGAAAACAGGCACTATGCGCACGTTGACTGTCCTGGTCACGCCGATTATGTAAAAAATATGATCACTGGTGCTGCTCAGATGGATGGTGCAATTTTAGTAGTATCAGCAGCTGATGGTCCAATGCCTCAAACTAGAGAGCACATTCTTCTTGCTCGTCAAGTTGGTGTTCCAGCCATTGTAGTATTCTTAAATAAGGTTGATCAAGTAGATGATCCAGAGTTGCTTGATTTAGTAGAAATGGAAGTAAGAGAGTTATTGTCAAAGTATGGCTTTCCTGGTGATGAAACTCCAGTTATCAAAGGGTCAGCTCTTAATGTGCTTAATGGTACAGATGAGAAATGTATCGATGAGTTGATGGCTGCTATCGATTCTTATATCCCACAACCTAAGCGTGATATGGATAAACCATTCCTGATGCCAATTGAAGATGTATTCTCAATTTCCGGTCGTGGAACTGTTGTAACTGGAAGAATTGAAAGTGGTGTTGTTAAAGTAGGTGAAGAGATCGAAATCGTTGGTATTAAAGCGACTGAGAAAACAACATGTACTGGTGTTGAAATGTTCAGAAAGTTACTTGATTCAGGTCAAGCTGGTGATAACGTTGGTATACTGCTTCGTGGTACAAAGAGAGAGGATGTGGTTAGAGGTCAGGTTTTAGCTAAACCAGGTTCTATTACTCCTCACACAGAGTTTGAAGCTGAGATATACGTGCTTAATAAAGATGAAGGTGGTCGTCATACCCCATTCTTTAAAAACTATCGTCCGCAGTTCTATTTTAGAACTACTGACGTTACTGGCGAAATCGAGTTGCCAGCAGGTAAAGAAATGGTGATGCCGGGTGATAACACAAAAATAGTTGTTAAGATGATTTCTCCGGTTGCTATGGATGAAGGTTTACGTTTTGCTATTCGTGAGGGTGGTAGAACTGTAGGTGCCGGTGTGGTATCAAAAATAATTAAGTAAATGTAGTTTTGGCGATCTGTAAAATTTTATAGGTCGCCTTTTAGTTGCTCCCATTACGGGGGTGCACTGAGCTGTTTTAAATAAAAGGTTGATAATGAGTAATCAAAAAATAAAAATCAAGCTAAAGTCTTTTGACCATCGTTCTCTTGAGCATGCTGCTGGAGAAATTGTTAGTGCGGTAAAGCGTACGGGGGCCGATGTTAATGGTCCAATTCCTTTGCCAAGACACATAGAGAGATTCACGGTGATTAGAGGGCCTCACATTGATAAGAAATCAAGAGAGCAGTTTGAAATCAGAACTCAAAAGAGATTGTTGATTATTAATTATCCTACTCCGCAAACTGTTGAAGCTTTAAGAAAAGTTGATTTGCCAGCTGGTGTTGATGTTCAAATTAAATTAGTGGGTGCTTAAAGATGAGAACGGGTTTGATTGCAAAAAAATTGGGCATGAGCTCTATGTTTACCGAGCAAGGTGAGCGTATTACACTTACACTTTTACAATTAGAAGACTGCCAAGTGGTTGGACAGAAAAATGTATCCAGAGATGGGTATAACGCTGTTGTGCTTGGTTCAACTTTGAGGAAACCATCTAAGGTTTCTAAATCAATGAGAAAGGTCTTTGCTGATGCTAAAGTAGAGCCAAGAGCTCTGCTTAAAGAATTCAGAGTGTCAGAAGATAATTTGTTAGCTGTTGGTTCAGAGGTAAAAGCTAGTCATTTTAGAGTGGGTCAATTTGTTGATGTGACTGGTAGATCTATAGGTAAGGGGTTTGCTGGTGGAATGAAAAGGCATAATTTTAGAGGTTTAGAGGCGTCTCACGGTGTTTCGGTTTCTCATCGTGCGCATGGTTCAACTGGTCAATGCCAAGATCCTGGGAAGGTTTTTAAAGGAAAAAAAATGGCTGGTCATTTAGGTGATGAAGTGGTAACAATTCAGAATCTGAAGGTTGTGCAAGTTGATGATGCAAACGGCGTTATTATTGTATCAGGAAATGTGCCTGGCTCTAAGGGAAAATACGTTTTTCTGAAAGATGCAGTAAAAAAAGGCTTTGTTGCATAAGGTGGATTATTAGGTAGGAATTAGGTAAATTATTATGAAAGCTAATTTGGTAAGTCTAGAAAATAAAGTTGTTGGCGAAGTAGAGCTAGATGGCAATATATTTGGACTAGAAGCTAGAGAAGATATTATAAAGCTAGTCGTTGATTGGCAGCTAGCAAAAGCGAGAAGCGGTACTCATGCAGTAAAAACTGTTGGTGAGGTTGCTGGATCCAATAAAAAGCCGTTTAAGCAAAAAGGAACAGGTAATGCAAGGCAAGGTAACAAAAGGGCTGTGCAGATTAGAGGTGGTGGTGTATCCCATGGTCCTCAAGTTAGGTCTCATGCTATTGATTTACAGAAAAAAGTACGTAAATTAGGTTTGAAACACGCTTTATCATCGAAATTTGCTAAAGGTTCTTTGCATATTGTTGAGTCATTAGAAATGAAAAAGCCAAAAACTGCTGAGCTTGTAAAAAAATTAGCTAAGTTTGGTGCTGGTAAATTTTTTGTGATAGATGGCGTAAAAGTTGATGATAATTTAAAATTATCTATCGCCTCTGCGGCTAATGCCTGGGCGGTTCCAGTGGTTGGAGCAAATGTTTATGATATTATTAAAAGTGATTACGTGTTGATTGCAAAAGATGCATTACCACTTCTAGGTGAGAGGTTAAAGTAATGAGTGTAAAGATAAAATACGATTTAATTAGAAGGCCAATTATAACAGAGAAATCCACTATTCTTGGAGAGCTCGGAAAGTACGTTTTTGAGGTATCTTCGTGCGCTGATAAGCACAATATTAAGAAGGCTATAGAGGCGATATTTGGTGTTAAAGTGAAGGCTGTAAACGTGTTAAACCAAAAAGGTAAAACAAAGCGTTTTAAGGGTGTTATGGGGCGTAGATCTGATATTAAAAAAGCAATAGTAACGCTAGAGAAAGATAATACTATAGATTTAGCTGGGGGTGTTAAGTAATGGCTTTAAAAAAATATAACCCAACGACTCCTTCTCAAAGAGGATTAATTAGTGTTGATAGAAGTGACTTGTGGAAAGGTGGTCCAGTAAAGCAGTTATCTCAAGGGATTAGTAAAACCGGTGGTAGAAATAATCGTGGTAGAATTACATCTCGTCATATAGGTGGTGGTCACAAGAGATTATACAGATTAATTGATTTTAAAAGAAATAAATTTGATAGTATAGCAACGATTGAGAGGATTGAGTACGATCCGAATAGGACAGCTTATATAGCTCTTTTAAAATATGAAGATGGTGTGCTTTCCTACATCTTAGCGCCAGCAAAGCTAAAGCAAGGTGATAAAGTGGTGTCTGGTTTAGGTAGTGATGTTGATATTAAAATTGGCAATGCTCTTCCACTAAAGAATATTCCTGTTGGTACTGTGGTGCATAATGTTGAAATGAAGCCAGGTAAAGGTGGACAAATAGCAAGGTCAGCTGGTACATCAGTAAGTCTGGTGGGTAAAGATTCTGGTTATGCTCAGCTAAAACTCACATCTGGTGAATTAAGAGTAGTGCCATTAGAGTGTATGGCAACAGTGGGAACGTTATCTAATGCCGATAAAAAGAATACTACAGTTGGTAAAGCTGGAAGAAACAGATGGCTGGGGAACCGTCCACACGTAAGAGGGGTAGCGATGAACCCGATAGATCACCCGCATGGTGGTGGTGAAGGTAAAACTTCTGGTGGTCGTCATCCTGTGACTCCATGGGGTAAGAAGACCAAAGGTAAGAAAACGCGTAAGAATAAGCTTACAACTAGGTTTATATTAAAAAGAAGAACAAAATAATTAGGTAGAGTAATATGGCACGTTCTGTATGGAAAGGTCCTTTTGTTGATGGTTATCTGCTTCGTAAGGTGCAGAAATTGATGGATAGTGGTAGTAAAGAGATTATTAAGACATGGTCAAGAAGATCGACTATTTTGCCTCTTTTTGTAGGTTTTACTTTTGCTGTTCATAATGGAAATAAATTTATTCCGGTAGCAGTTACGGAGGAGATGGTAGGTCAAAAGCTTGGAGCCTTTGCTCCAACGCGTACTTATCACGGTCATGGTGCAGATAAAAAAGTAAAGAAATAGGTAAATAGCAATGAGTAGTTTATCAGCAAAAGCTTCAGCTCTACGTTTAAAATCAAGTGCTCAAAAGCTTAATTTAGTAGCGACGTTGATTAGGAACATGAAAGTATCAGAAGCGCTAGTGCAACTTACTTTTTCTCCAAAGCGTATTGCCAGAGATGTAAAGAAGTGCCTTCAATCAGCTATTGCAAATGCTGAAAATAATATGGGGCTAGATATTGATAATCTAGTAGTTAGTTCGGCTACAGTTGGCAATGCCATGCTTATGAAAAGATTCAGAGCAAGAGCAAGAGGAAGAGGGGCTAGAATAAATAAGCACTTCAGTAATTTATATATAACAGTATCCGAAAGAGAGGAGAAGTAGTATGGGACAGAAGGTAAATCCTCATGGTTTTAGAGTTGGGCCAACTTTATTTAAAGGTTGGGATTCAGTTCTGTATGCTGAAAAAGATTATGCTGAGAAGCTATTGCAGGATTTGAAGATCAGAACGTTGATCATGAGAAAGTATAAGCAAGCTCAAGTTGGTAGGGTCGTAATTCAAAGACCTAGCAATAATGTGGTTGTTAATATTTATGCCAAAAAACCAGGTATGATTATTGGTAAAAGTGGATCAGATATCGAGCAGCTAAAAGCAGAAGTGCAAAAGATTGGATCATGTGAAGTTTTTATAAATATTCATGAAATAAAAAAGCCAGGAATTGATGCAAACGTTACTGCGCAAACAATAGCCCAACAGCTTGAGAGTCGTGTTTCTTTTAGAAAGGCTATGAAATTAGCAATTCAAAATTGTTTCAAGCAAGGTGGTAAAGGAATAAAGGTTGCTTGCTCTGGCCGCTTAGGTGGTGCTGAGATAGCAAGAACAGAGTGGTATAGAGAAGGTAGGGTGCCACTTCATACACTCCGTGCTGATATTGATTATGGTACGGCTGAGGCTTTAACAACTTATGGAATAATCGGTGTTAAAGTGTGGATTTATAAAGGTGAATCTAGTGTGCAAACTAGAAGATAATATTAATTAAACTAAGATTGGAAGATTAAAATGCTAGCTCCAAAAAGGCAAAAGTTTAGAAAAGCTCATAAAGGCAGAGTAGCTCCAAAAGCAAAAGCTGGAACTACGTTGAGTATGGGAATGTTTGGCTTAAAGTCACTAGATGGCATTCGTGTTACTGCAAGACAAATTGAAGCTGCTCGTCGCGCTGCTGTAAGGCACATGAAAAGGCAAGGAAAATTCTTTATAAGAATTTTTCCTGATTTACCAGTATCTAAAAAACCAAACGAAGTACGTATGGGTAAAGGTAAAGGGTCGCCAGAGTATTTCGCAGTGAGAGTTTCGCCAGGAAGGGTGATGTTTGAAATAGATGGCGTAGGAGAAGATATTGCAAGAGTTGCTCTTGAGCTAGCGGCAGCAAAATTACCAGTTAGAACTAAAATAGTACAAAGATATGAGTGAGAAAAAACTTACAACAAAAACTATATCTGGCTTAAGTATTGAAAAACTCAAAGAAAAAGAAGTTTTTCTTAAAAAGGAGTTATTTAATCTTAGATTTCAAAGAACTTTAGGTGAGCTTACAAATACTGCAAGATTCTCTAATGTTAGAAAAGATATAGCTAGAATTAAAACAGAATTAACAAAAAGAAAAGCTGGAGGCTCAAAATAGATGCCTAAAAGAGTATTACAAGGCACGGTAGTAAGTGCTGCATGCGATAAAACAATTTCTGTATTAGTGGAAAGAACTTATAGACATCCACTGTATAAAAAAACAGTTAAAAGGTCTGCTAAATATGCAGCGCATGATGAAAAAAACCTATGTAAAGTAGGAGATCAAGTGAGGATCGAAGAATGTAGACCTATTTCTAAGAGTAAGTCTTGGGTTGTAGTTGGCGAATAAGTCGTTGACTTTTTTGGACAATTTTTGTATTTTGTCCGTTGTTTAAATATTTGTGAAGTGGAAGTTAGTATTATGATTCAGATGCAGAGTATTCTTGATGTTGCAGATAACTCAGGTGCTAAGAAAGTAATGTGTATTAAAGTGCTTGGTGGCTCTGCGCGCATGATATCAGGTTGCGGTGATGTAGTAGTTGTGTCGATAAAGTCAGCTATTCCTGGTGGAAAAGTTAAGAAAGGAGAAGTTCATAGAGGACTAATCGTGAGAACTAAAAAAGGAGTCAGGAGACCTGATGGAAGTACTATAGTATTTGATTCCAATTCAATAGTGTTGGTTAATAAGCAAAACGAGCCTATTGGTACTAGGGTTTTTGGTCCGGTTCCAAGAGAACTGCGTGGAAAAGGCTTTATGAAAATAATTTCTCTTGCTGAAGAGGTAATCTAAGATGAATAAATTGAAAATCAAAAAAGGCGATAAAGTTAAAGTAATAACCGGCAAAAGCAAGGGAAAAATAGGCGATGTGCTGAAAGTATTTCCAGCAGAAGGAAAATTGTTAGTTTCTGGGGTTAACTTAGCTAAGAAACATACTAAGCCTTCTCAAATGAGTGAAGGTGGTATTGTTCAAAAAGAGCTGCCTATACATATATCAAACGTTAGTCACATAGACCCTAAGTCTGGTGCGATAACAAAAGTAGGCTTCAAAATTTTGGAAGATGGAAAGAAGGTAAGAGTCGCTAAAAAATCTGGCGAGATAATTTCTAAGGAAGGTAAATAATGTTGCTCAAGTTTAAAGAACTTTATAGTAAGCATATTGTTAAAAGTTTACAAGATGAGTTCAAGTATGAAAATTCTCATCAAATGCCAAAATTAGTAAAGATTGTGGTTAATATGGGTGTTGGTGATGCAGTTGCTGACTCTAAAGTGATTAATAACGCTATAGGGGATATGACGGCAATTACTGGGCAAAAGCCTTATACTACACATGCTAAGAAATCCATTGCTTCGTTTAAGTTAAGAGAAGGAATGAAACTGGGTTGTAAGGTGACCTTAAGAAGAGATAGAATGTATGAATTCTTAGAAAGGCTAGTACTGGTTGCTTTGCCACGTGTAAAAGAATTCAGAGGATTATCGTCTAAAAGTTTTGATGGAAGAGGAAATCTGACTTTCGGATTGAAAGAGCAGATAGTTTTCCCAGAAATCAACTACGATAAAATAGATAAGATTAGAGGTATGGATATCACTATTGTCACTACGGCCAAGACGAATGAAGAAGCTAAGACTTTATTGTTGGGCTTTAATTTACCTTTTTATAACTAATATTTTAGGAGTCGCTTAGTTTTATGGCAAAAGTTGGATCAGTAAACAGAAACGAAAAGAGAAAAAAACTCGCTAAGTCAAGTATGGCAAAAAGAAAAGCTATGACTGAGAAAATCAAAAATAAAAGCACATCTCTTGAAGAAAGATTTGAGTTAGTGTTAAAACTTGCAAGCTTACCAAGAAATGGTGCGCAAGTAAGGGTAAGAAACAGATGCGCTCTTACTGGGAGGCCAAGAGGGTGTTTCCGTAAAATGGGTTTGTCACGTAATATGATAAGACAATTAGCTGCTGAAGGTAAACTTCCAGGGATAGTAAAGGCTAGTTGGTAAGATAATAAAATAAGGTATAGAATTTATGTCAATGTCAGATAATATTGCAGATATGCTAACAAGGATCAGAAATGGTCAGAAAAGTAAACTTTTGAATGTTAGCCTGCCTTTGTCGATTCTTAAGTGCGCTGTGCTCGATGTTCTAAAAAACGAAGGGTATATTGACGGTTATGAAAAGGATACAGAAGGGAAAATGATAGATGTGTCATTAAAATATTCCAGAACTGGTCAGCCTGCGATCACTGAAATTCATAAAGTGTCTAAACCAGGTAAGAGAATATATTCTTCAATCAAAGATTTGCCAGGATATTTCAATAACATGGGTATCCATATTCTTTCTACTTCTCGCGGTGTAATGTCCGACAGGCAAGCTAAGAAAGAAAATATTGGCGGTGAGATAATTTGTAAGGTGTTTTAAATGTCAAGAGTTGGTAAGTTACCGGTTGCAGTTCCGGCTGGAGTTAATGTAGAAATATCAGGCCTAAGCGTTAAAGTGCAAGGTCCAAAGGGTGCACTGCAGAAAACATTCGCTGGGCAGATTACTATAGAAAAAGTGGAATCAACGATAGTTGTAAAGCCACTAAATCCAGAAGCCAGGGCAATGTGGGGTACTGCAAGGAGTATCATAAACGGTATGGTAAAAGGTGTTACCACAGGCTTTCAAGAGGAGCTTGAGGTTAATGGTGTTGGATATAGGGTGATGGTAAAGGGTAAATATTTGAATTTAACCTTGGGTAAAAGTCATAATACCAAAATTGAGATCCCCGAGGGTATAAAAGTAGAGACTCCAAAGCAAACAACAATAATGCTTGAATCTCATGATAAAGAGAAGCTGGGACAGTATATTGCGGTAATTAAGAATCAAAGACCACCAGAGCCTTATAAAGGTAAAGGAATTAAGCGCAAGGATGAATACATCCAAAGAAAAGAAGGTAAAAAAGGTTAGATTTTAAGGTATAAAAATGAGTTCAAATAATCAAGCTTTCATAAAAAGAAAACAAAGAGTCAGGATTAAGCTTAGGAAAGTTACTGACAGAAATAGATTATCGGTGTTTAAGTCAGGAAGGCATATATATGCTCAGATCATAGATGATGCTAATTCCAGAACTTTGGTTGCAGCTTCGACTCTTGATAAAGAAATTAGAAAAGCTGGAAAATCTAACTGTAATGTAGAGTTAGCTATAAAAGTTGGAAAACTGCTTGCTGATAGGGCAGAGAAAGCAGCAATAAAAATGGTAGCTTTTGATAAAGGTGGGCATAAGTTCCATGGTGTTATTAAGGCTCTTGCTGATGAGGCAAGGAAAAAACTTCAATTTTAATTATAGAGAAAACAAATGTCTAAAAGTGCTGACAGTTTAGTAGAAGATTTAGTGCATGTTAACAGAGTAACTAAAGTAGTGAAAGGAGGGCGCAACTTTTCTTTTGCTGCTGTGGTGATTGTTGGTGATGAAAATGGTAGCGTGGGTTATGGAAGTGGTAAGGCAAAAGAAGTAACTGAAGCAAGAGCTAAAGCTTCAAAAGATGCCAGAAATAATATGATCACAGTTCCGTTATATAAGGGGCGTACGATCCATCATGATGTATTAGGTAAAAGCGGTGCAGCGAAAGTGTTGTTAAGAAGGGCAGCTCCTGGTACAGGAGTTATCGCTGGAGGGCCACTTAGATCTATTTTTGGGCGTTTAGGTATAAAAGATATCGTAGCTAAATCTCTTGGTTCTTCTAGTCCTAACTCAATGATTGCTGCTACTTTTGATGCTTTGAGGAATTTGAATTCACCAAAAGCTATAGCTGGTAGAAGAGGAAAAAATATAGCTGAATTATCGGTTGTTCCTGCAGCTGTGGAAGAAAATTAAAATAAAGAAGAAGTGTATTATCATGGCTGAAAAAAAAACAAAAGCGAAATCTCAGATAAAAGTGACTCAAACAGGAAGTGCAATAGGGCGTCCTCCGATTCAACGCCGAATTTTAATTGGTCTTGGTTTAAATAAAATGCATAGAAGTAGGCTGCTTGAAGATACTCCTTCAATAAGAGGAATGGTTGACAAAGTTGGGCATCTTGTCAAAGTTGAAACTGAATAGTTTATTAGGATTAAAAATATGAAGTTAAATGAATTATTTAATACTCCTGGTTCTAAAAAACCACGTAAAAGAGTGGGTAGGGGCATAGGTAGCGGTTTGGGTAAAACTTGTGGCAGAGGTCATAAAGGACAAAAGTCAAGGTCTGGAGTAGCGATCAAAAAAGGTGGGGAGCATACACATTTGCTTAAAAGACTTCCTAAGAGAGGCTTTAACTGTTCCAAAGGGATTCAATATACACCAATAAGTTTAGCTGACATTGAAGTGCTAATCGAAATGAAGAGAATCAAAGCTTCAGACAATATCAATAAAGAACTTTTAGTAAGTATTGGATACATTAAAAGTAAGAATGTACCAGTCAAATTATTAGGTGGTATTGACAAGGTAAGTCATAAGCTAACTGTAGAGCTTGATTCTTGCTCAGAGTCAGCCAAGAATGTTGTTGAAAAGGCTGGTGGAAAGGTAGTATAAGTATATTTTGGCTATTTAATTAGCGCGCATAGGAAAAAGTAAGCAATGCAAAATTCAAGAGGTGAACTTAGTAGTAGAATTATATTCACTCTAAGTGTGTTGGTAGTGTGTAGGATTGGGTCATTCATACCCGTCCCTGGTATTGACTCGGTAGCTATGGCGAGTTTTGCATCTCAAAATCAAGCAGGAATTTTAGGAATGTTTAATATGCTCTCTGGTGGATCATTAGAGAGAATGTCAATTTTTGCTTTGGCTATTATGCCATACATTACTGCTTCAATTGTGGTGCAATTGATGACAATGGCTTATAAACCACTTGAGAACCTGAAAAAAGAAGGTGAAGTTGGTCGTAAAAAAATAAACCAAATCTCAAGATATCTGACTGTGTTATTTGCAGCCTTTCAAGCTTACGGTATGACAATAGGTCTTGAAGCTACGGTGACACCGATAGGGCCTGTAGTTATTATTCCTTCGCTAATATTTAAAGTATCTACAATCACAACATTAGTGGTTGGGACGATGTTTCTCATGTGGCTAGGTGAACAAATCTCATCTAGAGGGATAGGTAATGGTACGTCGTTAATAATCTTTATAGGTATAGTCTCTGGTTTGCCTAGTGCAGTAATAAGTATGTTTGAGCTTTCAAGAAAAGGTGCTATGTCGCCTATAATTGTGATGTCAATATGCGTTGGTGTTATAGCAATGATTGCTATAATAATCTTCTTTGAGCGTGCTCAGAGGAAAGTTTTAGTTCAATACCCAAAAAGACAAGTTGGTAATAAGATTTATGGTGGTGATTCTACTCATATGCCACTCAAGTTAAATACTTCAGGGGTAATACCTCCGATTTTTGCAAGTTCAGTACTATTATTTCCAACTACCATCTCAGGTTTTTCAGGTAATAGTTCGGAGTGGATGGGGGCTATTTCTACCTACTTAGGTAGAGGCAAGCCTTTGTTTATAATACTGTATATTGCTTTGATATTATTTTTTAGTTTCTTCTATACGGCAGTAGTATTTAATTCCGAGGAAACTGCCAATAATCTGAGAAAGCATGGTGCTTATATTCCAGGACGCAGGCCAGGAAAAAATACTGCTGAGTATTTTGACTATCTATTAACTAGGCTCACCGTTATTGGCGCGTTATATTTATCTGTAGTATGTATAGTTCCAGAGTTATTGATGAACAAGTTATCTATGGCCTTTGCATTGGGCGGGACTAGTTTTCTGATTGTTGTAAATGTTGTTCTAGATACTTTTACTCAGATACAAACACATTTATTTAGTGCAAGATATGAAGGGCTTGTCAAAAAAATGAGGTTAAAGGATAAATGATAAAGAAAGTTATAGTACTAATGGGATTACCTGGTTCAGGAAAGGGAACACAGGGTGCAATTATCTCTAAGGAATTGATGATCCCACATATATCTACTGGCGATATTTTAAGAAAAATGGTGCAACAAGATACTCCTGATTCAAAATTACTTGCAGGGTATATGAATGAAGGCAAGTTAGTGCCGGCTGATTTAGTAAATAAAATTGTCAGAAGATTTATACTTTCTGAAGAATGTAAAAATGGTTGTATTCTTGACGGATATCCAAGAAATTTACAACAAGCAGAATATTTTATTGAAAATATTGATGCTGAAGTGGTGGCGATATTTTTTAATCTTGATGATAAGTCGGCTGTTTCACGTATTATGGGACGTATTAGTTGTAGAGAATGTGGAAAGATATACAATCAAACAGATATGCCAAAGGATGGTGTGTGTGATGAGTGTGGTTCTAAGAATTTATTAACAAGACCAGATGATGATGAAAAAACTGTATTAACTAGACTTGAGGCGTATAAAAAAGAAACCTTACCTATGATTGATTATTATAAGAAAAAAGGTAAGTTTTTTAATCTTCATGCCAATATGCCAAAGGATAAGGTAACAGAGGAGATTTTATCAGTTGTAAAAAAGATTTGACTTTGTCGGATATTTTTATATTATTCTGTTTCTAATATTTTTTTAAAATTGGAGAGTTTTCGTGGCAAGGATTGCAGGTGTAAATATTCCACCAAATAAGAGATTGGTAATTAGTTTGACATATATTTATGGTATTGGGCTTACTACTGCTAAAGAGATTTGTAAAAACACTGGTATTTCAGAAAGCAAAAGGGTTAAAGATCTTGATGATAATGAACTGGTGCTGTTGAGAAACGAAATAGACAAAAATTGCCAAGTTGAAGGTGACTTAAGACGTGAAGTAAGTTTGAATATCAAAAAGAAAAAGGATATTCGTAGCTATCAGGGATTACGACATATTAAAAGATTGCCGGTTAGAGGACAAAATACGCACTCTAATGCTAGAACCAGAAAAGGTAAAGCGGTGGCGATTGCAGGTAAAAAGAAATAATAATTAAGTAAGAAACATGACTCCAACAACAAAATCCAAAAAGAAAAGGAAGAATATTAGTCTAGGTATTGTGCATATTAAAGCAACCTTTAATAATACCATAGTAACTGTAACAGATATACAGGGTAATGTTATAGCAATATCTACTGCTGGGTCTCATGGATTTAAAGGAGCAAAGAAGGCTACTCCTTTTGCTGCCCAGACAACAGTTGATAAAGTGTCTGAAGAAGCAAAAGAGCACGGTTTGAAAACAGTTTCAATTAGAATTAAAGGCGCAGGCTCACAGAGAGAATCAGCAATGAGAGCGGTGTTTAGTCAAAATTTTGTAGTTACTTCTATTACGGATGTATCAGGTGTTGCGCATAATGGTGTTAGACCTCCAAAAAGAAGAAGAGTGTAGTTCATAAGGGCTTATTGCTAGTATTAAAGTTGTTATATAAAGGTATAATATGTTGTCATTGAATAAAAATTGGAGCTCATTAATTAAGCCATCCAAGATTGTCTATGATGGAAAAAGTGAAGATGGACGGACTGCGACAATAGTCATTGAGCCATTGGAAAGAGGATTCGGGCTAACTTTAGGTAATGCTTTGAGAAGAACTCTTTTATCATCTTTACAAGGGGCAGCAATTAGTGCCGTAAAAATTCCTGGGATAGTGCACGAATTTTCTGCTAAACCTGGGGTAAAAGAAGATTTGATAGATATAATTTTGAATCTGAAGAAAGTCGCAATAAAGATGCACTCTTCTGAAAAGAAAATAGTTCGTATTAATGCTAAAGGTCCATGTGTGGTGACAGCAGGAATGATTGAGGCAAGCTCTGATGTTGAAGTGCTAAGTCCAGATCAGGTAATTTGTACTCTTTCAAAAGATTCAGAGTTAGAAATGGAGCTTTTTTGTGAAACAGGTAAGGGATATGTTCCAGCTGGTTCAGGAAAAAATAAGGATATGCCTATAGGTGTTATTGCGATAGATGCGTTATTTTGTCCGGTGAAAAGAGTTTCATATAAAGTTGAGGATACGCGTGTTGGTCAAATAACAGACTATGATAAGCTTATAATGACGATTGAAACTGATGGAACAGTTACTCCTGAGATGGCAATAGCATTGTCAGCAAGAATTCTTCAAGATCAATTACAGTTGTTTATTACTTTCGAGGAAGAAGAGGAAGAGAAGCACGATTCTAAAGAAGAGCTTGAATATAACCCAATTCTACTCAAAAAAGTTGATGAACTTGAGTTGTCTGTTAGGTCAAGAAATTGCCTGCAAAATGATAATATTGTATATATTGGTGATCTGGTAAATAAAACTGAGGCTGAAATGCTTCGTACTCAGAATTTTGGTAGGAAGTCTCTGAACGAGATCAAAGATGTACTGGCCAAGTTTAACCTTAGATTCGGTATGGATATTAGTGGTTGGCCACCAGAAAATATAGAAGAGTTGGCTAAGAAGTATGAAGACTCTTATTAATGTTTGGGAATAGTTTGTTAGGTAATTAAAATGCGACATAAATTAAAAGGTACAAAGCTAAATAGAACTTCTTCTCATAGGAAGGCGATGTTTGCAAATATGGCAACTGCTTTGATTATGAATGAGCAAATTAAGACTACGGTTGTAAAGGCAAAAGCACTAAGACCTATTGTTGAAAAATTAGTTTCTAAAGCTAGAAAAGGTACATTAGCTGCAAGGAGAGATATCATTTCTCGTATTAAAGATAAAGTAGCTGCAGAAAAGTTAATGTCAGTTTTAGCTAGTAGATATAAAGAAAGACCTGGTGGTTACACAAGGGTGATCAAAGCAGGTTTTAGGTATGGTGATATGGCACCTATTGCATATATAGAATTTGTAGAAAGAGATATTAATGCAAAAGGTTGTATGACCCCAGCCATCGTGCAAGAAATAGTACAAGAATAGTAGAAATATAAGGTATAAGTAGTTTATTATGGCAAATCATTCATCAGCTAAAAAAGCAATAAGAAAAACACAAAGAAATGCGGTTATTAATAAAAATAGAATGAGCCGCATTAGAACTTTTGTAAAAAAAGTATTAGCAGCTGTTGCGTCTGGTTCAGCAAATGATGCAAGAGACGCTCTAGTTATTGCTCAATCAGAACTAATGAGAGGTGTGTCTACTAAGCTTATTAAAAAGAATACTGCCTCACGTAAAGTTAGTCGTCTGTCTAAGATGGTTAAAAATATTTCTGGTGCTGCGCATGCGCCAAAAGTAGTTAAAGAAAAACCAAAGACAGAAGTTAAAGAAAAAGCTGAAAAAGCAGTGAAAACTGCTAAAGCTACAACTAAAAAAGCATCTCCTAAAAAGGAAGAATCGATAGTAAAAAAAGCTGCAAAGAAAAAAGCTGAGTAATCTTTTTCCAAGTTCTGATTTTTACTCACTTAATACAAATTAAATAATAAATTGCCTAGAGAGCATAGTCATGCTGTGTTCCCCTTAGTCATCCTGGAAACCATTTAGTTTTCCTCGGGCGCAGCGCAGTCTTCCAGGGCTTGATATGGGATCCAAGCGGTATTGAGGCTATAACAGCTTTAAGTAATGGACCCCAAATCAAGTTTTGGGTGACTTTGGGGCGTTTTGGGTGACTCTTGGTTTATTCTTAATAACTCAACTATTATGCATCGTCATCTACAGATACATGTGATTCTCCAGATAGTTTAATGGCGTCTTTATGGTCTGGTTCTTCATATATAGTACAGAGAAATGAATATATATCGGAGTGTTTTGTTTTAGCCATGTCCTTTGGAGTTTGTTTTGCTTTGTTGGGGATATTTTTTGCTCCGCTACTAGTCAATAGTTTTACCATAAGTAGTTGTCCATTAAAAACAGCGTAATGTAGAGCAGTATTACCACTGCTTGGATCAGCTAAATTAACATCTGCTTTGCCAGTTGTAAGCAATACTTGCATCATTTCGCAGAATCCATGTTGAGCAGCCAAAACTAGACTAAGGATTTCTACTTTTTTTACGCTCAAACTATTATCTTGCATCATTTTTTTGACGTATGGAGTAGAAAGCTCAATCATTTTATCGCGTTGTATTTGAAGTGGTGATTTTGCCATTATATATACCTCCCTTCCAACAGTAATTTAAAACTAATTTTTAGATACCACTGCTTTTAAGTGTAGCATTGTTCCAACTTTATTGCTAGTTGCTCAATCATTAAAAATGACATAGAATCGCAGCAAAAAAGAAAAAAGCAAGTTATCTTATAAATGTAGAAATGCTTACATGAAGATCTATTCAAGCATTTATTTTAATCTTGAGCAAGAGTTCCATAATTTTGGACTTTGGTATATAGCGAGTTTTATTCTAGGAATTATTTTTTTCTTTCAAAGTAATGATTCTTTTTACTTAAAAGGGGCCTGCGTGGCATCTGGAATCCTTGCCACTCTCATTATATTGTATAATTTTATTAGGCTAAGAAATGTTATCTCGATATTTTTTACATTATCTGTTTCTTTTTTTCTAATAGGATATTTGGCTGCCAATGTACGAGTTATACAAAAAGTAGATTCGTCCATACTAGAGCAGGTAGTAGCTAATGTTGAAGGTGATATTACATCGATTAAACCAGCAAAAAGAGGAACTCAGCTTACTCTAGACAATACAAGAGTTGATAGTAAGAGTTTTGGCAAAGTAAGGATAAACATTGCCAAAAAATTTGATATTAATTTACAGCACGGTGATTATGTCGAGCTAAGAGCCAAATTATTCCCCCTTCCTAACAGAATTTTGCCAGATAGTTTTGATTTTGGTTTTTACTTAAGTTTGTCTGGCATACAAGCAACTGGTTATGCATTGTTTCCTTTGAAAGTGATAGCAAAAAAAGCTACGAATTTTAATAGCTTTATTCAAAATATAAGAACCAGTATATATGATCGTTTGATACAGGTATTAGGACAAAGGGAAGGTAATTTTGCGGCAGCAATTTTAATTGGCGAAACAAAGGCAATTCCAGATGATATTAGTCAGAATATGCGCAACACCGGTGTGGCTCATATCCTGAGTGTATCAGGATTGCATTTGTCACTTGTTGCAATGCTATTTTTTATTACTAGCAGAGCTATGCTTAATGCTTCCAATTATATTGCTTATAATTTTAATGTAAAACTTCTTGCTTCCATCATTTCAATTGTCGCAAGTTTTTTATATTTGCACATCAGCGGGGCAAATATTGCAGCTACAAGAGCATTTATTATGACTTTGCTCTTCATTCTTGCTTCAATGATGGGTAGGTCATCATCCCCACTTCGTTCATTGTTTGTGGCGGCATTTGTTATCCTACTTTTTTTGCCAGAATATGTTTTGCATCCAAGTTTTCAATTATCATTTACAGCTGTTTTATGTTTAATATCTGGCTATGAGTTTTACTTGAAGAATAAGCATATACTTGGGGCAAGTAACGGAATATTTGCTAGTATCAAGTTATACGTGTTTGCTAATATTTATTCAAGTTCAGTTGCAAGTATTATGACTGCTCCTTACGTAATATATCACTTTTATAAATTTGCTAATTACTCAGTTCTGATGAACTTGATTGCTGTTCCAATTATGTCTTTCTTTTTAATGCCGTTTACGATAATTGCTACAGTTCTAATGCCATTTGGTCTTGATTCTATCTTTTTATGGGTACTTGGTTTTTTTATTAGGATTATAATTGACTGCGCAAATTACATTTCGTCTCTTCCAGGGGCTATTTGGTATTTTGGTCATATAACCCCAGCTAGTCTGTTAATATATACAATGGGCTTTTTTTGGTTAGCATTATGGCAAACAAGATGGAGAAGATTTGGATTACTGGTTATTATATTTTCTGCAGTATTAATGCTATTATCACCTAAACCTGTTATGGTTTTTGATTTACAAGACAAGATTGTGGGTATTAGAACTAAGCAAGGTAAGCTTGATATATATTCAGAAAAATCCATTCCACGTTTTACAAGAGAATACTGGGCAAACTGGTTTGGTATTGATGAAGCGCTTATCACCCAGAATACAGAATCTATTGAGCAAAAGCTATTTGATTTGAGAAATAACAAAACATTAGCAATTATTAATGATCAATGCCTAGAAGCAGACTTAATCATACCTATTTCATATAGTGTATCTTGTAAAAGTAATAATATCCTGTTTAGTTATGAATTGATTTCTACTCCAAGGTTTATAGAAGTATTCTGTGACAACGAGAAGTGCTGGGTTAAAGTCATTAATGATCATTAAAGGCACCTTAAGTACTGTTACTCTAAGGCAGACATTAGCAATCTAAGAAATATTTTGGTTGTAGAAATTTTTTTAATTATAAGTACATTTGTTTAAAATTTTTTCTTGTCTCTAGGAATGCCATAAATCTAAATGTCAGAGATTCTCTGGAAACATTAGGTGGCCATACAGCATAAACAGGAAGCGATTCAACTCGCCATTCTGGTATGAGCTCAATGAGATATCCATGATGAATATCTTGCGCGACAAGAAATGTTGGTGGAGTTGCTAGCCCTAGGCCAGCATCGCTAATTGGTGTACAGCATCTATACTGTCAACAATGATTCTTGGTTCAAAATTGATTAAACAATCTCTATCATTTTTGCTGATGAATATTTTAGTATTTGGTCGCATTTTAAGTCCGATCCAGTCCCATTGAAGTAAATCCATGGGATGTTTTGGTGGTTTATATTTGCTTATTATAGCAGGATTAGTGATGAGTTTACGCGTCATTGTAAATAGTAGTTTAGTTTTTAAATTGCTGTCTTTTAAATCTCCTATTCTAATGGCCAGATCAATGCCTTCCCGAATTAAATCTTGTTGTGTGTCACTAAAGCTTATTGAAAGAGCAATTTTTGGAAATTCCTTAGCAAATGCTGCAATATCGTCAACAAGTGGG
Source organism: Rickettsiales bacterium (assembly GCA_017302595.1). Lineage (GTDB taxonomy): Bacteria > Pseudomonadota > Alphaproteobacteria > Rickettsiales > Rickettsiaceae > Megaera_A. The sequence continues at coordinate 128,204 of JAFLDA010000002.1, read as the reverse complement.
CTTTTTGTAAGCATTGCTGGAAGAGTCAGGTTTAATTTACCGATTGGTTCAGTAGCATGGTATATAATGCTATTTAGGCCTTTTTCCGCGGCTTGTAACATTTCTTCTGCATTCATGAATAATTTTTCACCTTCATGAGTAAGAGAAAGTTGTCTAGTGGATCGATAAAGCAGAGCAACACCTAGTTGTTCTTCTAGTTGTGCAACATGGTGGCTTACAACGGATGGTGAAAGTTTGAGAATATTTGCTGCGGAGCAGAACGACCCTGCTTCTACCACCTTAGCGAAGATTGCTAATGCTCTTAATTTATCAATCATTATATCATCTTATCGAATAATAAATTCTGATTATATCAACTAATCAATGGTTATTATATATGATATTATAACTAACATAGTGCAATAATATTTATTTTTTAGAGGTAGTGTATGAACAACAAAGATTTAACAGCCAAAAAGTACGTGATTGTTATTGATCACAATTTACCAGTAGGTGTCATAGCAAATACTGCAGCGGTATTATCGATTAACTTAGGGAAAATGGTTCCTGAAATTATCGGTTACGGTCACAAAGATAATGCAGGAGATTATCACCATGGCATTACAACTATGGCTATTCCAATTTTAAAAAGTAATAGTTTATTACTTAAAGAAATGCGTCAAGCAGTAAAAGCTTATGAACCAAATCTAACCGTAATTGATTTAATTACAGCCACCCAAACTACTAAGAGTTATGCGGATTATGTTCATCAATATGAGAACACTCCGATTGAGAGCCTAGATTATTTAGGCCTAGCTCTATATGGTGAAATAAAAATTGTAAATAAATTTACTGGTAGCCTTGGGTTGCTAAGATAAGTTTACATAAGAAGTAGAATTTTATCTTCAGCTATTAGTGCTAAATAATTTTAGGTATCCGTTATGGTTAGCACGTTTCAGTAAGAAGTTGTATAACATTACTGTAAGTAGGAAATCGATATTGCCTTATCTTTAACGCTAAGCTAGGACAGAAAAATTATACAGAGGAGCACCAAGGTGCATCACTGCTTAGAAGTTCTACTTCCTCAGTTAGTGCATCAAGATCCCAACTATCTATGTCTTCTTCAATCATATGGCATCTATCATTCTTTTCTATAATTGATTGAAGCATATCTCTACGATTATATTGTTTTGCTAGTTCTTCTAGAATCTTTTTTTCTTTCTTATCATGTAGAGGGTAAAGTAATTTAAAACAATCTAGATTGTTGTGTTTTATGGCAATAGATGCTGCATTGTCTTCTCGTAATGGATATAAAACAAATATTTCTTTAGTATCGGCCAGTTTTTTTGCTGCATGTTTTCTTGATAATTCATTATCATAATTTGTTTTATTATAGTTTACTTTTTGTGCTAGTAAAAATTGAACAACCCCTGGTTGATTATATCTTGATGCATACATTAATGGCGTCCAGCTATTAGTCGTTTCTACATCGTAATTAATATCATCGTAAAGGTTATCAAACAGTTCTAGAATATCCACTCTCCCGCTTTTTGCTGCTACGTGGATAGCTGTCATTTTACTTTGTTCTGTTGGTATACGTGTTGGTAATTTACTATTATGCAAGCAGACTTCTATGTAAGGCAGTTCAATTATTTCTGGATAAAACTCAGTGTTGTTAATTAGTTTTAAAAAATCTTCAAGAGACTTATTAGTGGTTATATGACTAAATATTTTATATAACGATTGTCTTTTCATAGGTTACCTCATGAAATAAATGTATTTAACTGTACGATAACTCCTAGATCATTAACAATATTTTATAACGTTTTTATTAATTAATAATTAATAAATTAATAAAAATAGGGGTGGTATGAAAAGAAAAAAGGTAAGAGAATAGTGCTTGGCCTACCTTATGACCTAAGTTAAAAAAATGGTTTTAAAATTAAATGCACAAAGAGAGTAGCTTATTATTCCATAAATTTAATAGAGGAATCCAATATGGTGTACTATTTGTGATATGGATGATTTTCTAGCAAAGTTTGTGCGCGGTAAATTTGTTCAATTAATAAAAGTTTGGCAAATTGGTGAGGAAATGTCATTTTAGATAAGGATAGTTTGATGTTACAACGTTTTAATAACGATTCATGCAAGCCATAAGCACCTCCGATAACAAAATCTATATTTTTTGCATCCATCATGGAATTAGCAAAAAAGTCTGCTAATTGCTTACTAGTTTGCTGCTTTCCATTCTCATCTAAAACTATCAAAATTGCATTATTGTTTAGCTTAGCAAAGATCGATTTTGTTTCGTCTTCTTTAATTTCTTCAGGTGTGTTTTTCTTCGAATGAGCAAGCTCTATTTCCTTTATCGACCAATTGATCATTGTATAATATCTATTTACAATGGCAGATATATCGGTGCTAAGTTTGCCTACTGAAATGATTTGGATTTTCACAAATCAAGCAATAATCTTTCTGGGTCCTCAATGGCTTGTTTTACTTTAACAAGAAACGTTACAGCATCTTTACCATCAATTACCCTGTGATCATAAGACAGCGCAATATACATCATCGGCCTTATCTCTACCTTACCGTTTATTGCAACAGGTCTTTCTTGTGTATTATGAAGACCAATAATTCCTGTTTGAGGTGGGTTGATTATTGGCGTAGATAGCAGAGAACCATACACACCACCATTAGTAATTGAAAATGTTCCTCCAGTTAGCTCAGACATAGAGAGTTTACCATCCTTAGCTTTTACTGCAAGCGACATAATTTCCTTTTCAATGCCAGAAAAACTAAGTTTATCTGCATCTCTAACTACTGGTACCACAAGTCCTTGTTCAGTTCCGACGGCAACCCCAATATCATAGTAATGTTTATAAACGATATCATCACCTTCAATTTCTGCATTTACAGATGGTACTTCCTTTAAAGCATTCACAACAGCCTTAACAAAGAAAGACATAAAACCTAATTTTACGGCATGCTTTTCTTGGAATTTATCTTTATACTTAGCACGAAGTTCGATTACCTTACTCATATCAATTTCATTGAAAGTACTGAGTATTGCGGCAGTATTTTGTGAATCTTTAAGCCTTTGTGCAATTGTTTTTCTAAGACGTGACATACGTACGCGTTCTACTGGCTTTGCACCATTGGTAATTGATGAAGGCGCACCTCCTTGGTTACTGATAACAGCGAGCACATCCTCTTTATTAATTCTGCCATCTTTGCCCGTAGCAGGAATTGTCAATGGATTTAGATTATTTTCCGTCACAAGCTTTTGTACTGAAGGAGGCATCGTTGTTGTAACATCAACTTTCTTAGGGGCAGTAGTAGTAATCGGTGTTGCTTGAGTTTGTGTTGGCGTGACTGCTTGTACTGGCGCGGCAGATTCTTTTTTTCCAGATACAGCTCCTGCCTTTATCGTACCAACTACTTGTCCTACAGTTACTGTTGTTCCTTCTGCTTGATCAATAGATTCAAGTACTCCTTCAGCCGAAGCATTTACTTCTAAAGTGACTTTCTCTGTCTCAAGCTCAAGTAGTAATTCATCGACAGACACCTCATCTCCAGGTTTTTTATACCATTTTGCTACTGTCGCTTCGGAAACAGATTCTCCTAATGCTGGCACTTTAATTTGAACACTCATATTAGTTCTCGCTTATTTTTATGTTAATATTAATTCAAAACTTCATCAACTAGAGCGTCTTGCTGCTTGTTGTGAGCATATAAATAACCAACTGCCGGAGATGCTGCTTCCATCCTGCCTATATACTCAATATTCTTATCTACTTTTGCTGTCTTCAGCTGTAAGTCAAGCAATGGCCTTATAAACTTCCATGCTCCCATGTTCTTTGGCTCTTCCTGACACCAAACAAAGTTATTGGCTTTTGAATATTTGCTAACGATTTTAGATACCTGCTCGGATTCGAAAGGGTATAACTGCTCAAGGCGAATAATGGCAATATCTTTTATTCCTTTTTCTCTTCTGCGCTCTAGAATGTCGTAATATATTTTACCAGTACAAAAGATTACTTTTTTAACATCTGTGCTTTTGATATTTGAATCAATTTCATCAATTACTGGAATAAATGTCGTACCTTGGTCTAATTCAGATAAATCTGACACTGCAAGCTTATGACGTAGAAGTGACTTAGGTGACATTATGATAAGAGGTTTCCTAAATTTTCTTAAGACCTGTCTACGTAATAAATGAAAAATTGAAGCAGGTGTCGTAGGATATGCTACTTGAATATTATCTTCAGCACATTGCTGTAAGAACCGCTCAAGGCGAGCAGAGCTGTGTTCTGGCCCCTGCCCTTCAAAACCGTGTGGTAATAAGCACACTAGTCCACTCATGCGAAGCCATTTTGTTTCGGCTGATGAAATAAATTGATCAAATATTATTTGCGCACCATTAAAAAAATCACCGAACTGCGCTTCCCAAATTACTAAGTGATTTGGATTGACTATCGAATATCCATACTCAAAACCGAGCACACCATATTCCGACAAATTACTATCAGCTATCTCAAAGGACGCCTGTTTTGGTAAGATATGATTAAGCGGCACATAAGTCGATTTATCAACCTGTGAGTGTAATACTGCATGTCTATGTGAGAATGTTCCTCTTCCAGCATCTTGTCCTGTAATTCTTACTGGAATATTTTGAACAAGCAATGTAGCAAATGCTAGTTGTTCAGCCGTTGCCCAATCAATTGGTTGATCTTTTTCAACATCTTGCAAGCGTGCTGCAAATAATTTCTCTAGCTTATTATTAATTACAAAAGATTTTGGAATATTACAAAGTGTCTTGACTAAGGATTTGAGTTCTTTTTTATTTACCCCAGTGTCTGACTTATTATTGTTACTGCGCTCAAATCCAGCCCATTGGCCATCAAGCCACTGAGCTCTTGGTTTATAATTTTTAAGTTCAGCAAATTCTGTATCTAAATGCTTTTTGAATTCATCTTTTAGTTTCTGATAATAGCTTGTGTCTATAACAGATTGACTTTGTAACGCACTTGCGTATATTGCAGCTGGTGTTTTTTTAGATTTAATGACGTTATACATTACAGCTTGAGTGTACATGGGTTCATCACCCTCGTTATGGCCATATTTCCTGTAGCATACAATATCTACTACTACATCCTTTTTGAATTTACGCCTGTAGTCACAAGCAATTTTAGTGGCAATTATAACTGATTCTATATCATCACCATTAACGTGAATAATTGGTGCACCAACCATTTTTGCAACTTCAGTGCAGTATCTTCCAGGTCGTCCATCTTCAGCGTTAGCAGTAAAACCTATTTGATTATTGATCACTAAATGAAATATTCCGCCGACTTCATATGGTTTAAGGCCAGACATTACTAGACTTTCTGCGACTATTCCTTGTCCACAAAAAGCGGCATCTCCATGTACCAGTATACCAACAACTGAATTTCTATCTCTGTTACGGCAATCTTGTTTAGCTCTGACTTTTCCGGCAACAACTGGATTAACTGCTTCAAGATGTGATGGATTAGGGGTTAACGAAAGATGTATAGTTTTATCTCCCACTAACCTATCTGAGGAATAACCCATATGATACTTCACGTCTCCTGCTATATCTAAATCATCAGGAAATGCGCTACTACCATAAAATTCAGAAAATACTGCTCTGTATGGCTTTTGCATGACTTTAGTTAGTGTTGAAAGCCTGCCACGGTGGGCCATTCCCAGCACTACTTCGTCTACTCCTATTTTTGCTGATTCTTCAATTACTGTATCCAAACAAACTATGGAAGCATCCCCTCCTTCAATAGAAAATCTTTTTGCTCCAGGAAACTTAATGTGTAAATACTGCTCAAACCCTTCAACTTCAACCAAGTCTTTTAAAAACTTCTTTTTTTCCTGAGCAGAAAATACCTTACTTGTAGCGCGTTCTAATTGATCAAATAGCCATGCTTTTTCTTGACTATTTTCTACATGCACAAACTCTGCTGCAATTCTTCCTGCATAAGTGTGTTCAAGCATTGCCTGGAGTTGCTCAATGGTACAAGTTTTAATATCACCAAATTCTTTTTCTACATTAACTTCGGTTGAAGCTTCTGCTCTGGTAAAGCCAAAATTCTCTAGTTCAAGATCAAGCTCTTGATGAGTTTTTCTTGTCTCAAGGCCAAGAGGGTCGAGTTCGGCTAAATAGTGCCCATTTTCACGATAGGCAGTGATCATAAACTTAGCTTTTAAGCTATTTTCTAGTGCAGTTTCAAATTTTTCGTCGACCTTATACGGAATTGGTTGCTGCTTTATAATTATTTTAGATGTAGACTTAAACGGAATTATGTCTTGTTGCTGAGAAAAAAAGCTAACCCAACTTGGGTCAACCGAATTCGGATCCTCAAGGTATTTCTGATATAATTCTTCTATAAATACTGAATTGGCGCCGAACAAAAAGCCGGTATTATCAAATTCTTTACTCACCCTTTCTCCTCCGCAAGCGTCATAAGGCATATACGGTAGTATTCTACCTTTGACTAGCTTCAAAATGCAAGGGTTTTTGTGATAGAGTAAGGACAATTCTCTTGAATATACAGTTTTTTACTAATCTATTCCACCATTTTTGATCACTTAGTTTCTTAAGATATAAGCAAATGAAACTTGAGGTAATAAAGGTATAGAGTGGAAGGAAGAGGGTGTTAGTTCAGAAGTAAATAAAGTGATACTTTATCTATTTGTCCTTTTCAGTTGTACTCTTAACCTATACTCCAATTCCACCTGAGTTGCCTAGGCTTTTTGGTTTTACGTGTGTAATAGTAGCTGACGAACGTGGTCTAGATTGCGCTTCAGGCGCCATAGACACAGCTTGTTCCCTTAGTTTTTGAGGAAGACGTGGTGGTGGCGGTGGTGCAGATAGTTTATTTCTAAATTCTTCTCTTGATGCACTAAATATCATATCAAATTTTTTGGGATCAATTTTACGCAATTCAGCCAATTTTTTGTTATCGGGTAATTTTTCTGATTCACCTAATGGTTTTGAACCAGATTTTTTCAAAAATACATTCAATCTAGCTTTTATCTCCGTATTTGACATACGTTTATCTGATATCATTTTAGATACTTTTTGTTCAGCTTCTATTCCTTGTGACTTTTGGTGTTTAGCGCCTAAGTTATTGCCCATTTTTTCAAGACTGCTCGTAGCCACCCTATATTCACTCCCTAGTCTAGATAAATAGCTTTGTTCTTTCTTTAATTCTTTTGTTAGTTCACCAATAATTGTATGTGATTTTTCGACTAGATAAGTTGCATCAAGTTCAGCTATTTTCGGTCCCAAAGTGTTTTTAATCTTTTGGGCTGTATCTTCGTTAACTTTCACCCCATATGTCTTTTCCAACTGCTTGATTGAATCCGCTAAAATACCATCTGCAATTTCTTGCTTATTTACTTTCTGACCTAATTGTACTTCCAAATTAGTATTGATTGTATTAACAACTCCGCCAATTCCCTGATAATCCAGCTTTGAATTATCCAAAACAAAGTAGTTACCTTTACTGGTACCAAGTCCCTGATTTATGACGCTACTCATAAGTTCTCTTGCTTGAGAAATAACTTCTTGGTTACCTTGTAATATACCCATAGTTAATGAAGGTGGAATGGTGATATTATCTTTTAATTTTGATACTATGTCTTTTTTACTTCTGGACTTATAGCCACCGGGTTACCATCTTTGTCAAGGTTGTCGGTGAAAAAACTGATACTTCCTTCGATTAATTTTTCTTTAACTCTACTTACAACTAGATTTTGTATTCCCTCATTGGTCTTTATTTGTTCATTAAATTTAGCTTTCTCGCCTTCTAGCGTCTCAATTAATGATGTAAATCTTTCAGCAGGTACCCCTTTTTGTTTCAATTTTTCTATCTTTTCCTTAATTCCTTGCTCTGTTGCTGTAAAGCTCAAAACTGCTTTGTCTTTGTTCTTTGGGTCCTTTGGATCAGCATTAATCAATGAGCTCGCAGCTAACTGAAAATTTGGATCATCAATGTCAATTTTTCCCTTATTATTTTTGACTAACTTAACAAATTCTTCGGTAATAAATCCTTTGATACCTATTATATCTTTTTCTAAGGCAGTTAAGGTTTTTTGTAACTCCTCTTCACTAATTTGTTGTTTTGACATAAATCTTGCCAGTAAAGTTTCTAATAATGATCATATTGATCTCATTAGTGGAGAAAATCAAATAAGATTAATATTTGGTTCGCAGTTTGTGAGTAACACAAGTCTAAATTACACTTTCATTTCACCTGAGTTTAAACTTTCTCTACAGGAGCTAGCTCTATTAGAAAATGATACATCATTTCTGAAATTGGTTGCTATAGCACTTACTTCTGCTAAAAAAGCAATTTATCTAGGAGCAGTCAATATTTCGTTATTGACTGTTGAGGTTGTAGAATGGCTATTAAGCTCTGACTCTCTCTATTTCTAGAAATATATGCTGTAATGAGTCCTCAATTTTCTTTAACTGCCTACTGCAATTATCAAGAAGCTTCTCTGATGGGTTATCTAAAGATTTGAGCTGATTTTGTAGCTGCAATTTAATGCTATTCAAACTCTCTTGTGTTTTTGTCAGTGTGGTCAAGAATTTTTTCTTTGCTTTAGCGGAGTGATGCTCAAGTTCTTTAAACTTTTGCTGACATGCTAGTGAAAGTTCTGTAATCTTATCCTGAAGTAGCTGTAGCTGCTCTTGTTTTAATTTGGTAAAAAGTTCTATAGTTTGTGCCATTCTTGCCTCAACTCTTACTGGGGCAGTTCTCTTTAAATCCCATGCAAGTCCTAGTTTGCTCATTGCGTATATAATCCATTTATGCACATCGAATTGATACCATCTTGCGCCATTTCTGTAATCTGAAGGAAAGGCATGATGGAAATTATGCCAATTTTCTCCTAGAAGCAATATTGCTAACCACCAAATATCACGAGCTGTGCCGTCTGTATATTTCTGAGTTCCAACAAAATGGCACAACGAATTCACAAAGAAAGTAACTTGTTGCTGTATCGCTCTAGCAAGTCCAATGAATAAGAATCCTGCGTATGCCGCAAGTAAGGTGCCGCCAGCAATATAACCAACTAAAGCTGGAACGATAGTATTCATTGCAATTGCAATCTGCCAGTAATATTGTAGTTGCCATCTTAGTACTTTGTTTCTTCCAAGTTTAACCATGGTTAGCTTATCAATAGACTTATAGCTACCTTCACCAACAAGCATCCACCCTATATGAGACCATAAGAACCCCATCACTTTGCTTTTATACTTTAGCGGAGTATGAGGATCGTTCTCAGTATCTGTAAATGTATGGTGTTTATAATGATTGGAGGCCCAAGAAAGAGCTGGTCCTTGAAGAGTCCCAGCAGTGAGCAGTGCTAACACAAATTCAACATATTTATTTGTTTTATAAGCATCATGAGACCACAAGCGATGCAAGCCAATCCCAACACTGATGTTAGCCATATAATATCCCACCAGCATGAGAGAAAGTTCAAACCACCCGAATTGGTAGTCAATTACATAATTAACAACTAAAGCGATTATTAACAGTGGGTATAAAACCAGTGCGAAAACACCGATAAAATTGAGCTTACTTAGCATATTGGCACCTACTAAATTTGTTGTACACAAGCCCCTAAATGGAGCGGGTGAAGGGATTCGAACCCTCGACTTCGACCTTGGCAAGGTAGCGCTCTACCCCTGAGCTACACCCGCATAAAATATCTTTACAATTTCAGATATATTATCCAAGTAGATAAAATACAAAATCAGCCAAAAATAGCAAGTACTAAATGCGCTTATCTTTAAAATTTCTTACCAAGATGGCAAAATTTTCTTTAGGCTTGGCTTTTCATATACATCCAGTTTTTCAGTCTTTTTAAGGTATGAAACAAAGATGACAGTAAAAGGCATAATAACAATTTCGTATAATACCTTTAACAGCGTGAGCATGATAGTCATTTTAACTAGTTCGTCATCTGGAATTCGGCCGTAGAAAGCAATTATTCCAAACAAAACGCTTTCTATAAATGACGAAATGAAAGTGCTAAGCACAGCTCTAAGAGGGAACATTTGTCCATGCATACGCAATTTTAAGCTAGAAATAATTGTTGAATTTACTAGTTCGCCAATGAAGTAACTGATTAATGAACCAACCATTATCCTCGGAGAAAGCAAAAACACCGTTTCAAATGCCTGCTTTTCATTCCAGTCTGCTCCATCAGGAAGTAAAATTACTAGCTGCATTAATGCTGTGAAAAGGATGTTGAAAAACAAAGCTAACCAGATGGTTCTTCTGCTTGCAGAGAAACCATAAACTTCTGTTATTATGTCATTAAGTACATACAGCAGGGGGAAAAAAATTGTACCTCCACCGATTTGAGCTAAACCAAAAAAGTCAAATATCTTAATTTCAGCTAAGTTGGATATCAACAAACAGAAAATAAAAATCAGCGTCAGAAAAGTGTAATATTTAGTTTTTTGTAACTCCTGCTCAATCATACTTAAAAATCTACTGAATTTTAACCTAAGGTTAATAATAATTTATACAATTGTCAATCAAAACTACTCGGCTAGAGAATCTATAAGCCGTTGAGCTGCTTCTGGAATTTTATTCGCCGCTTGCAAGGAGGTAACCGATGCAACTATTTGCCTAATTAATTCAGAATATTGCTGCGCTTCAAGGACATAATCTGCTTTAGTATAAGAGTTTCCAGCTGCTTCAGTTGCATTAGTTGTAGCTCTTAGGGCGTCAACTGCTTCTGCCAGATTTGTCTTCTGAGTACTAAGTCGCGCTTGCTCAGCTCTGATGCTATTAAGTGATGATTGAAATATATCAAGGGAAATAGTTCTGTATCGTTGAGTATCAAGTCTTAGGTCTTGTACTGCAAAAACTCCAAACCCCAAATCAGCATAGTTGGGGCCTCCAGCACCTCCAACACCTAATACGTTAGTAAACTGCAAAATACTAGCATTTGCCAAAGTTACACCACCACCAATAGCATTTACAGCTGCGGCAAAAATTGGTGCAGCAAAAGTAATATAATCAACAAAAAATTGAGTATCAATTGCTCTGATTGCGTCTAACCCAGTAGCAAGATTAGCATCAGTAATTTGTGGACCATTTCCAGCCCCACCGAGAGGAAACATAGAGTATGCAATTAAATTCTCATTATCAAATAATGCGGCATCTAGCTCAGTCTGGTTTTGGTAACGAGTTGTGCGATTAAAATCTTGCGCCAACCATTCGTTAATTCTTCTGCCTAAAGTTGTTAAAAACAACCTGTTGCCGCTAATATTTCTTACCCGCACTGTAACACTAGCTGCTGAATCAGATGAAACTTGAACATTAAGCTGACTTGCTCCACCTTTTAGTACATAACGACCATCAAAAAACGCAGTATTAATCGCGGTGTCTATTTGAGCTCGTAAGTCATTAATATGTTTTTGTAAAACAGCTACTTTATCGGAGGATATTGAGGCAGCTGTTGCAATTGTTCCAGCGGCATCTTGCATGTAAGACGCTATAGATTTAAAATACTCATCAGTAATGTTAATCACATTAGTCGCATAAGAAGCTGTCTTTGCTAATGCGCCCAGAAAAAACTCTGAATCATGTAGAGAATTCCCTAAAAAACCATCAACTGGAGGTACGCTTTGATTATCACCCGTAACCATACTTTTGCCACGCGTTGCCACTTCAGAGCTAGCAGCATTCACTTCTCTTGAGACTAATCCAGTTAGGTCATTATTTAATGTTAAAGGCATGATTTATTTAATATAAACTATTTATGGATAATATGTTTGTAGCAAGAATCGTTCCATAGTACAAATACTTTCTTGTAATATTTAAAAATCGTCCAAAGATATTAGTCAAATAATAATTCCTGCTAGAAATAGAGTTTTAAGTGAATAAATTCTATTTCTAAGGGGTAAGGGATGTTTGGTAGCATTTTAGCTAGTGTTGGATCTAAAATTGGAACATTTTTTGGCGGAGGTATTTTATCTAGTATTGGCAGGTACGCTGGCAGATTTATAGGAGTATTCTTAGATGAGAAATGGCTTGTACGAGAAAAAGTTAAGCATAGATTCCTAAATGTCAAAGATAGTTTTAGAATCTTAGCAGCAAAATATGGTTCTCCCATACCGCTTATATTTGGGTCTGCAGCCGTTCCAGGGCAAATAATATGGATCGATAAAATTCAAGAAAAAAGACAAACATTTAGTAGGAACAGTCTGATAAAAGCTAGGCATTTATCTATAGAATATCAAAACACTGAAATTGAGTATTCTGCAAGCTTTGCAATGGCTCTTTGTGAAGGAGAAATTATAGATATAGGGAGAGTATGGAATGAAGAACAAGTTATTGATTTAGCAAAATATAATTATAGATTATATAAAGGAAGCAAAGATCAACTTGCTGATCCATATATTGTCTGTAAATCAAGCACGCCAGCACCAGCATATCGAGATCTAGCATATATTGTTTTTGAAAATCTGCCTTTAGCTGATTTTGAAGATAGGGTACCAAGCTTAGTATTTGAAGTATATAGAAGGCCAAATATAAATAGAGAAGTTGCTGTTGAGGATAAAGTGCGCTCAATGGTGATGATACCTGGTTCTGGTGAGTATGTTTACGATACCGTGGTTCAGCATAAAAGCATAGTTTCAGAGCATAAGACAGAGTTGTTTCATGAAAAAATCAATTGTCATAATCACTACAACATCTCAAATAGTATATATAGCCTAAATCAGCTACAAATGGCGTGTAAAAATGTAAAGTGGGTATCGCCTGTAGTTTGCTGGTTTGGTGATGCTATTGATGCAAAAAACTGTTTGATTAGACCAGCTATAGAATTTAACCAAAGTAATGTTAAATATTCTGAATCCTGGTCTGTCGGAAGATATAATAGAGAAAATGCATATGAGATAAGCAAAGATGAATTGGGTAATCCAGCATATGGAGGCACAGTTAATGATGCTAGCTTAATAAGATATCTTGTTGAATTAAGACGACGCGGATTAAAAATAATGCTTAATCCAATGATTTTTATGGATATACCAGGTAAACCATGGCGTGGAAAACTTAGTTGTCAGGCAGAGTATGTTGATGATTTTTTTATAAAACCTTCTGGTTACAATGAATTTATTATACATTATGCCAACCTTGTAAAAAATCATGTTGATGCATTTATTATTGGATCTGAAATGATTGGTCTTACAGCAATCAGGATAGGTAATATATTTCCAGCGGTGAAGAACTTGATAAAACTTGCGCAGCAGGTGAAGGCAATCCTTGGCCCTGAGGTTCTTGTAACATATGCAGCTGATTGGTCTGAATATCATCACACAGAAGGCGGGTGGTACAATTTGGATGAGCTGTGGTCATCCAAGGACATAGATTTTATTGGCATTGATGCGTATTTCCCAATAACAGATAGTCCTTTATCTGAGATTTCGCGTGAAGAGATAATTAAAGGTTTTTCTTCTGGGGAAGGTTATGATTATTATGTTGATAGTTCGAGCTCTACTAGTGTAAAACTTGACCCTAAATACGCATGGAAGAATGTACGTTATTGGTGGGAAAATCATCATCAAAACCCAGATGGGAGCAGAACTACATGGATTCCAAAATCAAAGAAAATTTGGTTTACTGAATTTGGTTTTCCTTCCATTGATAAAGCAACAAATCAGCCAAATGTATTTTTTGACCCAAAATGTATTGATGGTGGTGTTCCAAAATACTCTAGTGGCGAATGTGATTTTTCTATTCAACGAAAAGCAATTAGTTGCTTTATTGATTTTTGGAATACACAAGAATATGTTGAACAATTATTTTTATGGACTTGGGATGCAAGACCTTATCCAGCCTGGCCACATACCAATATATGGCGAGATAATTATTTATGGCAAAAGGGACATTGGGTGAATTGTAAATTTGGACATTCTAGCCTTGGGGCAATTTTATTAGAAATTTCTCTAAGATGCGGAATTAGTGCGAACATAATCGACGTAAGTAGTGTCGATTATCATGTCGGTGGATTTTTGCTTAGCAATAAAATTACGGCCATAAATGCAATCAATACTCTTAGAGCACTATATTTTTTTGATCTTTGTGTACTAGGAGAAAATAAAATTAGTTTTAATTCCAGGGAAACAAGAAATGAAATGCTAATTGATTCTGGTTGTTTCTTAAAATTATCTGATAATTCCTTTTTACAAGAGACTATAATTCCTAATAGTTCAATTATTAGTAATGTTGATCTATATTACATCAGCAATAGTAATTACGACACTTCGTATTGCTACATTAATAGTGAAAGAGATTCAAATGTGAGTAAAGCAACTCTTCGCGTGCCGATTATTCTTGAGCAAAACGAAGCAGAGCTATTGGGATATCGGATTTTAAAAAATGCCGCTCAAGAGAACAAGGTTTATAACTTCGCCATTCATTTATATGATATGCATTTTTATCCAGGGGATTTTATCAAACTTACAAGTAATAGCAATGCAGATAAAGTAGTTTTAAGGGTTATTGAGTTAGAATTAATTGAAGATAAGTATCTAGTAACGGCTATTTCAGACGGTAGAGATTGCTATTATATTTCCCATGCACAAAATTGGCAAAAGATTGATGATTATGGCCAAATTGACTCTGAATTGATAGTCGTAGATTTGCCTTATATTCGTAACTACGATAATACTGTGTATGCTTATTGGCAAAGTTATGTCAATGCTCCATTATACGCAAAACTTGCTTCAAGTCATGATGAAGATTGGGTAAGAATTGCTTCTCTTACTCCGTCAAACTGTATTGGAACTCTAATTCGAGCAGAACAGTCAGATAAAGCAAATATTTACTTGATAGACGAGTTATCTTCGTTTTGGATCAAGTTTGATAATATAGAAGTATCTAGTTTTACAAAACGAGAGCAAGCATTAATAGGCAATGAATTAGTTGAATTTGACCAAATTCATAATCAAGACAAAAATATTTATAAAATTACTTCTTTAATAAGGGGTATTATGGGTACCGAAAAATATATAAATTCACATGTTCCAGGTGAAAAAGTGATCATTGTAAACAGATGTGATAATCCTATTTTTCTTTCTGGGAAAGTGGTGGGCGAAAATATATTATTTAAGACCGGCAAGTGTACTGCTAGTATTAATTATCAGAATTTACCAAATCAAAACTTACCTTCTGTAATTACCGATCAAAAAATAGGTGGTAGCTTTTTACATCTTACTTGGGTCAATAGGTATAAAGAAAACGGGGCTTGGTGTTTTCCAGAATCAACCCGAAAAGTTAACGTAGAAATTACAATTGTTACTACTAGTGGCGATCAAATTAAGCATATATCAGGTGATAATACAGCTAAGATAGATATTTCTGCTCTGGACCTTAGTGGTGGATATAAAATTGATATTATACCTACACACCAATAATCAATAACGGATCAGTCATCTATATGAAAACTCCATTCTATGAAATTGATTTAATGATTCCATTACAGCTTAATAAAGATGTTGTTTTTAATGAATCATTACTCAAATTAGACAGTTTAATCAATCCATGTGTAAAAGATTTTTTGCCTCAAGTGCCTGAATCTTTAAATGTAGGAGATAAATTTATAATTACACAAGGAGATGGCAAAAACAAAATTTGTTATCGTCCCAGTGAAACAAAACAAATCATGATATATCAGCCAAAAGATGGGATGGTTACGTATGTACTTAATAAGAAATCATTTTATGTTTTTTCGAGCAACACTTGGCAGACTATTCATCATGACATAAGCGCTGTTTTAAGTGATGTTCCTATAGTTAAACATGAGGCATTCTTAGGCATAGAAAAAAAGCATATCGTTCCTAAGTATACTCATCATTACTGGTATTTGAAAGCCAACACTGAGATTGTCATTAATGAGGATATACAAGAAATGACCATCATAATTAAACAATCCGTCAACAATTCTTACTCAATAAAGTGGCCAAATAATATTTTGTGGTCCAATTCAACGCCCCATCAAATGAACCTTAAGCAAAATAGCATGGACTTAATAAAATTATATAAACTACCAGAAAGTATGCACTTTATTGGTTCAGTTATTGCCCAAAATTGTAATTATTAAAGGAGAAAAAATGATAACATTATTTGCATCATTAATAGGTTTTATTAGCTCGATTATTCCCGAAATTATTAAATATTTTAAGGATCTTAATGATAAAAAACATGAACTAAATATATTCGATAAACAAATTGAATATAACAAAATGGGAAATATTAAAACCCTTGAAGAAATACATGTATCAAGAGAAATTCTTGAACAAGCATCACTTTATACAACGTATAAAACCGATATTCGCTGGGTGGATATGCTCAATGGAACAGTAAGGCCAGTTTTAGCCTATAGCTTTTTTATCATGTATATAGCAGTTAAATACATGCAATATAAAGCAATAACTTCATCAGCGCATTTAATTGAATATCTAGACATTATTTGGAATGTCGATGATCAAGCTATTTTTGCAGGTATCATCAGTTTTTATTATGGTCATAGAACCTTCAGAAATTTCTGGAAAAATAGAGAATTTAAGTAAAATATGCATAGATTCACTAATGCCCAAGGCATAGAGCTTATAAAGGAATATGAAGGTTTCAGCCAAACACCATATATATGCGCAGCAGGGCGCCCTACGATCGGTTTTGGGCATAAGATCAGAAAAAAAGATAAAATGGTTTTATTGACTTTAGCAGAAGCAGAATCATTGCTAATACAAGATCTATTTATCGCTGAGAGAGCGGTAATAAGAGCAGTTAGTAGGGAATTAACGGACAATCAATTTGCTGCACTTGTGTCTTTTACTTTCAATCTTGGAGCAGCGGCCTTGCAGCGTTCATGTTTAAGGCAAAAAGTTAATTATGGTCAAGATAAAGAAGCAGCAAGAGAGTTTTTGCGCTGGGTTTATGTGGGTGGAAAAAGATTGCAAGGATTGGCAAATCGTAGGCGTGCAGAAGGGATTTTGTTTCTTAAAGAGTAGTATTTAATGAGAGGTTACCTGGTTTTGACGGTCTGATGTAATTTGCTTATCAAGGTTCTTGACACATTCACTAAAAATGTATATCCTGCCATATCTATTATAAAACTTAAATGCAAAGTGAATAATTATGTCTCGTAAATGTGAATTGACTGGTGTTGCAGTGCAGTATGGAAATAAAGTTTCGCACTCGCAAAGAAAAACCAGGAGAAGATTTGAGCCTAATCTTAAAACAGTGGAATATATTAGTGATGTTACAGGTCAGAAATATAGACTAAGAGTCATAGCAAGAGCTATGAGAAGCGTTGAAAAGAACGGCGGTTTTGATACTTTTATCACTAAAGCTGATGATAATGTAATGTCTGAAAAAGCTAAAAAGATAAGAAAAGAGATTATAAAAAGAACTAGGGAGCTAGTAGCATGAGAAAAGACATTCACCCTAAATACAACAAATTAAAAATCAAGATCGGCAAGGATGAGTTTAGCACTATGTCTACACTTAGTTCTGGTGAAATTCTGATGGACGTTGATTTCCGTGATCATCCAGCATGGAATAAAGCGGTTGTGAACCTGGTTAACCAGTCAAATAAAAATGTCAGCGACTTTAATAAGAAGTTTGCTGGCCTATCATTCGGTGTTAAAAAATAATTTTGGCCATTAGAATTTCTTCTGCTCCATCTAAATTTATTTAAAAGATTTTCTTTAAACAGGCATTATAGGTTTGATGAGAGTGTAGATCCAGGATAAGGTCCGGGATGACTTGTGGCTGCGGTAGTCATCATGTACTCCCCCCTTAGTCATCCCAAACTTGATTTAGGATCCATTACTTAAAGTAGCCGCAGCCTCAATGTTCTAATCGATCCCGGGTCAGGCCAGGGATGACTAGGGCGAGGCTTGAGGTGTGGTAAAATTTAAATCACTAACTGCCCGTTTTTACATGTTAATTTAACTACGTCACCTGATGTATACTTACCTGCAAGCAATTCTTTAGCTAAATTATTTTGAACTTCTTTTTGGATCAATCGTTTAAGAGGTCTTGCTCCAAATACTGGGTCGTAACCTTTATCACTCAGGTAATCAACTGCTGATTCATCATACTCAAAATTGATATTCTGCGTCGCTATGATTTTCTTGAGCTCATTAAGTTGAATTCTAACTATTTTATGTATATGTACTTTATTAAGGCGATGGAAAAGAATTATCTCATCAAGTCTGTTTAAAAACTCTGGCCTAAATGCAGCCTGTACGTAGGCCATTACTTGATCTCTTACTGCATATGTATCTTGTCCTTCTGGTTGATTAATTAGTATTTCAGCTCCAAGATTTGAAGTTAGCACAATAATGGTATTTTTAAAGTCAACTAAATGACCTTGGCTATCCGTTAACCTTCCTTCATCAAGAATTTGTAGCATGATATTAAAAATATCGGGATGAGCTTTTTCAATTTCATCAAATAAAATAATCTGATAAGGTCTCCTTCTGACTGCTTCAGTTAGTGCTCCACCTTGATCATAGCCCACATATCCAGGAGGGGCGCCAATGAGCCTTGCTACCGCGTGCTTTTCCATATATTCAGACATATCAAATCTAAGTACCGCGCTTCTATCGTTAAATAAAAACTCAGCTAGAGCCTTAGTCATTTCAGTTTTACCAACACCAGTTGGACCAAGGAATAAAAACGAACCAAGTGGTCTATTTTGATCGGATATTCCTGCTCTTGATCGTCTAATCGCATCGCTGACAGCTGAGATTGCATCATCCTGCCCAATAACAATTGTCTGCAATTCTTTTTCCATAACGAGTAATTTATCACGTTCGCTCGAAAGCATACTATCAATTGGAATTCCCGTAATTTTGGATACTAAATTAGCAATATCTTCTTCTTCCACTCTTTCTTTAAGTAAGTTATTATTTGTTTCTTTTTCAGCTGTTTTTAGTTTGTTTTCAATCTCGGGGATAATGCCATACTTTAATTCGCTAGCACGGGTTAGGTCACTTCTTCTTTCCGATTTTTCTAGCTCTAATTTTGCATTCTCTAGTTCTTCTTTAAGTTTTTGAGCTGACTGAAGTTTGTTTTTTTCAGATTGCCATTTTGAATTTAAGTCCGTTGATTTTGCTTCCAACTGATCAAGTTCTGATGAAAGTGTTGTCACTTTCTTTTTTGAATTATCGTCCTTTTCTTTTTTAAGAGCAGATAACTCAACCTTAATTTGGATGATTTTTCTATCAAGTTCATCTAGCTCCTCAGGTTTACTTGATACTTCAATTTTAAGTCGGCTTGCGGCTTCATCAAGTAAGTCAATTGCTTTATCTGGTAGAAATCTATCAGTAATATACCTATTAGATAAGGTAGCAGCTGCTACTATTGCACCATCAGAAATTGCAACACCATGGTGCAGCTCATATTTGTCTTTTATCCCTCTTAAGATAGAGATTGTATCGATTACCGTTGGTTCTGATACATATACAGGCTGAAATCTCCTTGCTAGTGCAGTATCTTTCTCTATGTATTTGCGGTATTCATCTAATGTAGTTGCGCCGATACAGTGTAGTTCGCCCCGAGCAAGCATAGGTTTTAGTAAATTAGAAGCATCCATAGCACCATCAGTTTTACCAGTACCAACGAGCAAATGTAGTTCATCAATGAATAAGATTATTTCGCCACTTGATTCTTTAATTTCCTTTAATACTGCTTTTAATCTTTCTTCAAATTCTCCTCTGAATTTTGCTCCAGCGATAAGAGCCCCCATATCCAGTTCAAAGATTTTGCAATTGATCAAAGATTCTGGCACATCTTTATGATAGATTCTTCGGGCTAAACCCTCAATAATTGCTGTTTTACCTACTCCAGGTTCTCCGATAAGTACGGGGTTGTTTTTTGATCTACGTGATAAAACTTGTATAGCTCTTCTTATTTCTTCATCTCTGCCTATAATTGGGTCAATTTTGCCTTCAGCTGCTAATTGAGTAACATCTCGACCGTATTTTAGCAGTGCATCATAGCTTTCTTCGGCTGATTCGCTATCTGCTGTTCTTCCTTTTCTCATTGCAGAAATAGAGAGTGCAACTTTTTTTGAATCTATGTTGAGGCTAGCCAAAATTTGGCCGATAGTTTTGTCATAAGTAAGTGCTTCAAATAATCTTTCAATCGAAACAAAACTATCTTTGTTGTTATTTGCCAGAGATATCGATTTCTCCATTAACTTTAGTGCTTCAGATGACATGCTAAGTTGGCCACCGCCGCTTACTTCTACCCTAGGTATTCTCTTTAGCTCTTCTTCAGATTTTTCTTGGACTAGTTGATTGCTTACGCCAAGGCTGGAGAGTAAGTTTTTAACAACAGTTTGCTCGTTATCTAGCATTACTGCTAAAAAGTGGATGGGTAGTAGCTGTTGATGGTTATTCTTTGCAGCAAGCATTTGTGCATTAGATATAACAGTTCTAGATGCAGCAGTAAATTTTTCAATATTCATAATGATTACTTAATATATAATTTATCTTTGTTATTATCTATATGGTAATCAATGTCTAAAAAGTCAATTCTTAGGATTTTATTCTCCACCCTTCGTCAATTAGTTTTACAAGTAAATAATACATTGAGGCATTTGAAATAATCAGGAATAATATGCCGGTGATAATACTTCCATCAGCATGATCTATTAAACAATATCTAAAACCATCTATAATATAAAAAAATGGATTAAACCAATTTATTTGCTGAAAGATATAAGGCAGAGACTGCACTGAATAAAAAGTTCCTGATAGAAATGATAAGGGTGTTATTACATAGCTAGTAACAGCTGAATGTTGATCAAAGGAATTGGCATATATTCCGCATAATAAGCCAAGTTTTCCAAGCAATGTACAAGAAGCAAGTAGGTAAAAAATCAGCAAGATAGGGTGTTCTAATTTGTAATCTATAAAGGGTAGTAGAGCTAGCGCTACAGCAAGGCCAACTAGTAGTCCTCTTAGTACTGCCCCAATCGTCATGGCAATGACAATTTCTTTTCCGCCAAGAGGTGGCATAAGTAAATCAGTAATATAGCCGATTATTTTGCTCATAATAAACGATGATGAGCTATTAGCAAAGGCGTTTTGAATTATGCTCATGGCAATCAGGCCATATCCCATGAAATCGATAAACCTAACGCCAGAAATTTCACTTCTATGGTTGCCAATTGATAGGACAAAGACAGCTAAGAAGATCAATGCGGAAATTACAGGGGTAAAGATCGTTTGATGATAGACCTTAAGAAATCTTTTAATTTCCCTCAAAGATAAGGTGTAAGAGCCGTACCAATTAGTTTTTTCCATTACTATATCTCATTTTAAGCCGACACTAAGCCTTAATAAGTAACAAATAAACTAAATCAGCTTAGTCTCTAATTTCTTTATCCAGTAGTTTTTCAAGCTTATCCAAGCTATAGGACTTTTCTTTGATTGTAATTTCTTTGTCAAATAAAGCTTTAACTCCTTTGTCTTCAAGAATTGGACCTTTTAGATTAGCGATAGCTTGTGGGTTTTTTTGGAAATAATCTATGACAGCTTTTTCTTGACCAGGGTACTTTCTTGCCTGGGTAAGCATGGCCTGTCTAATATCTTCCTCACCAATAACAATGCCTTTTATTTTCACATATTCTGCTAGCATTAGACCGATTCTAACTCTTCTAGTGGCTAAATTACTGAAATACTTGTCTTTTTCTTTTTTGGACATTTTTTTCATTTCATCGTCCTCGCCCATTTCATCGGTTTGAGAGAGAAGTATAATTTTTTCTCTTTCAAGTAGAGAAGGAGGGACGTCAAACTTTAGTGCTTCTTCGAGTTGATCAAATAATTTCATTTTCATGAGTACCATTATCGAATCGTCATATTTAGCTTTGATATTTTTTCCTATTTGGCTTTTTAATTCTTTAACATTCTCGCATTTAAATTTTTTAGCAAATTCATCATCAATTTTAGGAGACTCTTCCTGATGCACTGCTAGTACCTTTACTTTGAATTCCGAAGCTTTTCCAGCTAGTTCTTTTGCATGATACTCTTTTGGGAATGTAACTTTTACAACTACATCATCTCCAGTTTTGCTTCCTACGAGTTGATCTTCAAATCCTGGAATGAATGTATTGCTTCCTAAAACAAGTTTGTGAGCGGTAACTTTACCACCATCAAAAGCCTTTCCATCTAGATAGCCCACTGCATCGATGGTCACTTGATCACCCATTTTGGCTTTCGTTTTAATCTCTTTTTCGTATGTTTTAGAGAACTTTGCTATCTGATCAAGTTCTTCATTTATGTCTTTTTCAGAAACATCAGCAATAGGTTTTTCAATAGATATTTTCTTGAAATCTGGCAGAGTTATTTCAGGAACCAATTCGAATCTTAAAACGAATTCGATATCTTTGCCTTCATCATTTTTTAAACCCTCTACAATAGGCTCAAAAGCTGCATTTAGTTTGTTATTAGCTATTACTTGCTTAGAAGCTTCTTGTATTTTTTTATTCGCTATATCTGCTCTAATAGAAGCAGCATATTTTTTCTTAAGTACTGAAAGCGGCACTTTACCTACCCTAAACCCATCCATCTTAGCAGTTTTAGAAATTTGCGCTAAGTTTATTTCTATATCTTTATTAATATCGTGGATAGAGATCGTAACTTTAGCATGATATTCAGTTTTATCTTTCTTTAACTCTGTGATGAACATAAGCGTGCAACAAATTTTAATTATGAATTAATAACAGCAACCTAACAACTTAAATAAGGTTAGAGTTGGTACGGATGGAGGGACTTGAACCCCCACGCCTTGCGGCACTAGAACCTAAATCTAGGGCGTCTACCAGTTCCGCCACATCCGCATTAAGTACAACTGGCCTTTTAGCCTAGGAACCTAACTAAGCTGCTATAATACACGTTATATAGGGTTTGTAAATCAGAAACTTCAGTAAACTCATCAATTTTGTGGGCCATATTATTACATAAACCAAGTTCTACAACTTCTGCATATTTATGAATATATCTAGCATCTGATGTGCCCCCATCAGTACATATTTTTGCAAGGATACCAGTCTCGTTTTGTACTAGGTTTATGAATTTTCTTATTTGATCACTTGGTTCTTGGATAAATGGTAATGATGTGCATGTATACGTCAGCAAGTGATCATTGGAATATTTGGAAATGATGTCTTGTATTTTTTGATTTAAACTCTCTGGAGAATGTAAGTTGTTGAATCTGATGTTAAATTTGGCGCTAGCCGAATTAGGGATCAGATTTCTGACTGGATTTTCTCCTTCTAATGAGGTAATGACTAGGTTAGATGGCAAGAAGAACTCTGTACCTTGATCAAGTTGTAATTTACACAATTCATTCAGTATTGATACCATAATTGGCATAGGATTTAAGGATTTTTCAGGGTATGCAACATGCCCTTGTTTGCCGATAACACGAAGGTCAAAATTAATACTGCCTCGTCTTCCTATTTTGATTGTATCTCCAATTTGACTTGTACAAGTTGGTTCACCAAGAATACAAAAATTAATTCTTGGAGTAAGATCTTTGATAAATTCTAGCATCTCCTTAGTGCCATAGATACCATCCCCTTCTTCATCACACGTTAGTAAAAAACTAATTGCGCCATTAAATGAAGATTTATCTTGTATATAATTCTTGGCAGCTAAAATAGCGGCGGCGATGGCCCCTTTCATATCGACTGTGCCTCGTCCAATAACAAAATTATCTTTAATAGTCATTTTGAAAGGATCACTTTTCCATAGTTCTTCATTACCAGGGGGCACAACATCAAGATGTCCAGCAAAACAAATATTTGGCTCCTGTTTGCCGTAAACGGCATAAAGATTAGCAACTTGTTGTTCTGGTGGACCGAAATATTTAACATGACAGGTAAAGCCGAGTTCTGATAGATACCTTTGAGTAAATTCAAGGCAGCCAGCGCTTTTTGGTGTAACTGATTTGAAACTAATCAGAGATTCTAAGATAGAGAGTAAATCAGTAATCATTATAATACCTTAACATACATATCAGATTGTTGCTGCTTCCTTAACAATACAGGCGTAGCAAATTTATGCTACAAATTTTGTAAAAAATTGTTATAATGCCTAGGCAAAAATTCATAATTTTAAACATATTTTTAGAATGATAATTCCTTTCGTAAAAATGCACGGACTTGGTAACGATTTTGTGATAATAGATCAGGCAAATCTAGTGGATGTCAAAGATCTCAAAAAATTTGCTATTGCAATAAGTGATAGAAGGCTTGGTGTTGGGTGTGATCAATTTATTAGTTATTCTGATGAGCAAGATAATGTTAAAATGAGTATTTATAACCAAGATGGCTCGAAAGCTAAGGCTTGTGGTAATGCTTCAAGATGCCTATCAAGATTGATATATGATAAAACTGGTAAAAAGCATATCACGCTTAATGTGGATGGAAGAAAAGTAGTATGTGAGTACACCGATGCTGGCAAATCAACGGTGGATATGGGCGAAGTTAGTTTTGCTCAAAGCTGGATGCCAGAAAAAGAAAAACTGTGGGATATTGCGATTCGTCATCAAATAGAACCAAAAGAAATGATATGTGTTGATGTAGGAAATCCGCATTTGGTTATTTTTTCCAAATTATCTGATCAAGATAAGGCAATTATTGGTGAAAATTTTCAAGAAAATGGCCTTTTTGCAGATGGAGTCAATGTCAGTTTTGCTAAAATCCAAGATGATAAAATATTTCTCAAAGTTTGGGAACGTGGGGCTGGTTTTACTTATGCTTGTGGGAGCGGGGCAGTTGCTACTTTTGCTGCAGCAAATAAATTAGGTTTTATTGAAAATGAAGCTGAAGTAATATTTGAACTTGGGAATTTAAATATGAAAAAAATAGGTTCAAGTATTAGTATGAGTGGACAAACTGCTATAATATACCAGGGGCATTACTTTTATGAATGATCAAGAAGTGGTGACGTTTGGTTGCCGTCTTAATACATATGAAAGCCAAATTATAAAAGATAATTTAGCAAATAGTGGAATATCAAATGTGACAGTGTTTAATACTTGCGCTGTTACTAAAGAAGCAGAAAAAGAAGCTCGTCAAGCAATACGTAAACTAAAAAGACAAGATCCATCTAGGGTAATTATAGTTACTGGTTGTGCAGTACAAAATGCGCCAGAAACTTTTGCTAATATGCCTGAAATTGACAAAGTTCTGGGCAATGAAGAAAAACTATCAGCTAAATTTTATCAGCTAAATATAGATAGCGAGCGAGTTTTGGTTAACGATATAATGTCTGTAAAAGAAACAGCAACTCATCTGGTAAAGAGTTTTGAAGGTAAGGCGCGTGCTTTCATTCAGGTACAAAATGGTTGCGATCATCGTTGTACATTTTGTATGATTCCATATGGTAGAGGAAACAGCAGGTCTGTGCCTATTGGCGTTATCGTAGAACAAGTACGACTTTTGGTAGAGCAAGGATATAGTGAAGTAGTGTTTACTGGAGTCGATGTAACAGCATATGGGGCGGATCTTCCGGGTAAACCTACTTTTGCTCAGATGATTAAGCGTCTTTTATCTCTTGTTCCAAACCTAGCAAGGCTGAGATTATCATCAATTGATGTAGCTGAAATCGATTCGGATCTATTTAATTTGATGGCGTATGAGCAAAGGTTGATGCCACATTTTCATATCAGTTTACAATCAGGAGATAATATGATTCTAAAGAGAATGAAAAGAAGGCATAATCGCGAGCAAGTCATTGATTTTTGTCAGTCTTTAAGAGCTATTCGCCCTGAAGTGTCGTTTGGTGCAGATATTATTGCTGGTTTTCCAACTGAAAGCGACGAGATGTTTGAAAATACCAGAATGCTAATTAGTCAGGCGCAAATTCAATATTTGCATGTTTTCCCATATTCAGAACGTGATGGTACTCCAGCAGCAAGAATGCCCCAAGTTCCGCCAGTTGTTAGAAAGAAAAGAGCGGCGCTCTTAAGGGCAGAAGGAAAGAAAGAATTACTTAAATTTTTCGAGCATAATATAGGATCCAAAACTAAGTTGTTGGTAGAAAAAAATAACGTTGCTCATACTGAGAATTTTATTCCAGTAAAGCTTGAAGGTAGCTATTATTCTGGGCAACTAATAGAAGCACAACTTATGTCCTTTAATGATAAATATATGTTAGCTAGAGTTGCTTAAATAATGGAAGAGTCAAATAAATTTGCCGTAGTAGGGGCAGGAAGCTGGGGAACAGCAATTGCGTGCCTAATTGCAAGAGCGCAAGGTAAGGTGCTGTTATACGCTATAGAGCAGTCGGCTGTTGATGAGATTAATACAAAAAAGACAAATAGCAAATATTTAGATGATACTGTTTTGCCATCTGGAGTTGTTGCTACATCGGATATTAATTCACTAACAAACTGTAAATATATTGTCATTGCAACTCCTTCAAATGCTTTTGAGAGTGTGTTAAAAGAGTTGTTGCAAGTAGTATCAACAGATGTTGTTTTATTGGTCGCAACAAAAGGAATGTGTCAGTCTCCATTGCAGCTATTTTCATATCATATAGAGCAAGTTTGCGATAATAATTATGGATTTTTATCGGGGCCAAATTTTGCCAAAGAGGTAGCACAAGGTAAATTCGCTTCTATTACTATTACTTCTAAAAATATCAAAATAGCAAAAATTGTTGCTAATTTATTAGCAACAAAAGACCTAGATGTCAGTATATCAGACGATATAATAACAGTACAAATTGCTGGTATGATCAAGAATATTGTGGCGATAAAGAGTGGGATTTTGATGGCTCAAGGTCAAGGTGAAAATGCTAGAGCTTGGCTTGTGAGCAAAGCGCTTGAGGAAATCGCTGCTATAGCAAAAAATCTTGGTGGGCGTTTTGAGTCATTGTCACTTCCAGCTGTTGCAGGCGATTTAGTGCTTACAAGTTATTCAACTACCTCTAGAAACACCAAATTTGGTTATGAATTTTGCCAGCAAAATTTTGCCAAAGATTTTCTGACAAATTACCCAACTTTGGTTGAAGGAATAAATGCTGCTAGGTTATTAAAACAATTTTTAGGTAAAGACATTAGCAATTATCCAATTATTTCATCGGTAGCTGAATTAGTCACCTTGAATGCCCATAAGTGATCCCAAACTTGATTTGGGATCCATTACTTAGAAGTCTTGAGACCGTCCCCTCCTTAGTCATCCTGGGCTTGAACCAGGATCTATCTTAAAGTGGTTGTAACCTCGAAGGCTATTGGATACCAGGTCAAGCCTAGGAAGACTATAAAGAACGCCCGGGGTGACTATAAAAAGCGCTTGGGGTAGCTCTTCGTCATTCTGCACCCAGATAGCAGTATCCATCGCTTATTTATGGATTCCAAAGCAAGTTTGGAATGACTATGATGATTAAGTGACTACGGAATAGCCTAAGATGGCTAAAATTGGTTACATCGTCATTCCAATAGGCTTTGGTGGTGGCATGCTTTGACTCCTTGGTCTGCCATGCTGCTCTTTTGGTGCTGGTGTTCTAGGTGTCGGATTTTCTAAACCTTCTTTTAATTTTGTAGCTTTCTTTGCAACTTGCGGATCAACAACCTGTCCTGATAAAGGATTTATAACTGGCCTATCGCTTTCTAATACTTGTTTGCCTCGCGGCCTTCCTGTTACAGTTGGTTCATCAACTTGATTTTCTCTAGCCCGACTAGGTTGTTCCTTGCTTCCAACGGCAACCGAATCCACTGCTTGCTCAACGCTTCTATCAACAGTGCTAGAGCGACCATTATTGATCGCCACCTCCTGCATCATTTCTTCATATTTGTCTTTATTGACTGGTAGGGTGAATACCTGACCATTTCTTTCTATATAGCCAACACCTGTGTCGGTAAATTTTACAGGTTTAGGTGAGCTCACCTCCATCAACTTGCCGTTATCATCATAGTGCGCGGTAAAATACACTGCGTCTTTTTCTGACATGTTACGACCATTCTCATCCTTAAGCGCCATGGAAAAGTGCGCAGGCCCTTTGCCGCTGTCTAGATTCTTAGGAAAATCGATTTCACGGTGGCTACGAATAGTTTTTTCAGTGCCATCACTTAGTTTTACTTTGGTGGGTGCTGTGTCGAGAGTAGTCTCTTTGATGGACGCTATTTTTTCACCATTTGCATTAGTTACTTCAGAAACTCTTGTCTTACTGCCCTGATCTTGTTTCCATGATACATCACGATAGCTTTCCTTAAATTGCTCGTGAACTTTGCTGTATCCTGTGCTTTCAATTTTTGCAAGCTCAAGTTGAACTTGCTTATTCTTCATCAAAGCTTCAACTTGTCCTTTTCCTTGATCTGATTCAAGGTATTCTCTTGCCTTATCAGGAGTGTTAAGCCCACCTTTGAAAGCTTGTTGTTGATCTGGTGGTAAGCCTGCCGCAATTTTGTCCACTAAGAAAGCATTTTGCTTTTCGATAACTTCTTTGCGAATTGCTTCTATAATTTCATCCTTGTTTTGGCCTCCAGTAGCAAGAGTTTGCCCGCGACCTGATGCACTTGGTAGGATAAAGCTATCTTGTGCTAGTTCAACTTCCACTTCAGATGTTTGTAGTTGCTTACTTATACCATCATTTACTAGATCTTTTTTTCCTTTATCACCTGGGTAAACAGTGTTTGTTACATCCGTAGCAAGTTGTGCTAGTGCGGATTTATCCATGCCGGTTGCTTTTTGTAGAGCTTCAAAAGACTTGTCTAAATTACCAACATTTTCTGGAGAAACTGATACGAGATCACCAAAGAATTTATCAGCGGCTTCTCTTTCTTTTGGGTTCATTGGTCTACCAAGAGCTTTTTCTATTGTATCATCAAGCGCTCTACCCGCTTTTTCCACCAATGGTTGTAGTTTTTCTGCTGCTTCATAAATTGGAGCTAATTCATCCATTACAAGATCGTGCTTGCTTTGGTTATTATCTTTGTGAAAGGAATATAGGTCTTTTGCTACTGTATTCATTACTTTACCTGGGGTAAGTCCTGTAGCTCTTATTAATTCCTCCATTGCTGGACCTACTTGACCTTTGTTTGCCTCTGTATAATTCATCACCAACTTAGCTGAAGCATCTTTCTGCGCTTCAGTCATAGGTTTACCTAGTTCCTTTTCTAAGGAATCATTAAACTTTAGTGTGAGATCACTTATTTTATTTAGATATTCCGAATTATCTTTTTCTTGTACTTTTCGAAATTTATCTACACCTTCACCAACAAAAGCTGCTTTTTCGCTACTCTTCTCATGATATTTGCTAATCATATCAACAACAGGGCCAACTTGATATGATTTAAGTCCTGTTGCATTGGTTAGGGAATCAAGTAGTTTGTCCATTCCTAATCCATTTTTATCAGCTCTTACTACATCTCCAACAAGCATACTAACTTCCTCACGTTGTGTAGCGTCTAGAGGTTTTCCAAGAGCTTTTTCAAGCTCTTTGGTGATACCTTGTTGTAAGTCTAGTCGCTTATCGTTCTCATGTGCGGCTTGAAATGTTTCCACTCCGCCTTTTATGAAGTTTGCTTGGTCAC
>JAFLDA010000002.1:0-98498 GCA_017302595.1 Rickettsiales bacterium | reverse complement strand
TGGTAAGAGAATCAAGTAGCTTATCCATCCCTAGTCCATTTTTATCAGCTCTTACTACATCTCCAACAAGCATACTAACTTCCTCACGTTGTGTAGCATCTAGAGGTTTTCCAAGAGCTTTTTCAAGCTCTTTGGTGATACCTTGTTGTAAGTCTAGTCGCTTATCGTTCTCATGTGCGGCTTGAAATGTTTCCACTCCGCCTTTTATGAAGTTTGCTTGGTCACTATCTTTTGGATGAAAGTTACTCATCAAATCAACAACAGGGCCAATTTGGTATGATTTAAGACCGGTGGCGTTGGTAAGAGAATCAAGTAGCTTATCCATCCCTAGTCCATTTTTATCAGCTCTTACTACATCTCCAACAAGCATACTAACTTCCTCACGTTGTGTAGCATCTAGAGGTTTTCCAAGAGCTTTTTCAAGTGCTTGGGTAATACCTTGCTGCAGCTCTATTGATTTATCAAGATCAGTTTTTGGTTTAGGTGGATCTACTATGTCCTCATCCATTTGTCATACCCCTAATTTGGCATTTTTATATTATCTTAAGATATATGCTATTTAAAATGCGCAATCATTTCAACTAATTGTTAAAAAAATGGATGATAATGATATGATTAATTGATAAAAATCCTACGACATTGTTCGCTTGCGATCTCTATTTCAATATTTAGTACATCTTTTGGCAAGATTGGTCTGATGATTTCTGGCCATTCGATAAGGCATAGATTACCTGCAAAAGCTTCTTCAATACCTAGTTCATAGATTTCATTTATATCTCTTAGTCGATATAGGTCAAAATGATATATTGTAAACTGGGGTAGCTCGTATGTTTGCAGCAAATTGAATGTAGGGCTAATTACATTTGTATTTTGTCCACATAATTCTTTAATAATCTGGCGACAAAGAAAAGTTTTGCCAGAACCAAGGTCACCGCTGAAAGTTACGATATTTCCTGGTTTGAGTTTAGTAGCAAATTCTTTGGCAAAGTTAATCGATTCTTGCTCAGAATTAGAGATAAATTCACTTGCCATTATTTTGCAATTAAAGTGGTAAATGTTGGGCTGATTGCAACTTTCTTTGCGTGCGATTCAAGGCTTGATAATTTATGCTCAAGTTTATCATGAATTTTATGAATATTTTCTGCATTACCAGTCAGCACAAGCGCAGAATCTATCCCAGATCTATTGGCCCCTAAGATATCTGTTTCAAAAGTATCACCAACCATCAGGATTTTGCTTTTGGCAATGTCGGGTTTTTTTCTAAATACCAACTCATATATTGGCGTTTCTGGTTTTCCTGTGTAGATAACGCTTCCGCCATGTTGTTCAATTATGCCAGCGAAGTGACCAGGGCAATATCTTATGATGCCACTTTTGGGGATAGTAGTATCAGGATTAGAACAAATGTTAAGTAACCTTGGCAGGTTAGCTGCTTTTTTTAAAAACTCATCAAATTCATGAATATCTTCATGCTCATCGCGAAAGATGCTAAGAAGAAGAATATCGGCTTGCTCAAGATTATCGGTTGGAGTATGCTCGATATCAAGCAAGATATCTTCGTTGCGATCCTTGCCAAGATGGTATACTTTTGGAGTTTTGATTTCAAAATTACTCACCAATTCCCGAGCTAAATCTCCAGATGTAACAACCATTTCAGGGGTAACATCACTAAAACCCCAGGCTCTTAAATTTTTGGCAACAACGTAGTTTGGTCTTGGGGCGTTACTGAGGAAAATTATATCCTTTTTTTTGAGCAGTGTATTGATAGTTTCAACAACGCCTGGGTAGGTTTTTCCATCCTCTACTAGTACTCCCCAAAGATCTAAAAGCAACAATTCATAATCGTCTGCTAGTTCCAGTATATGCTTAAAAGTAAGGTCTGACATAAGGGTTAAAATTTTAGGGCAAAATATTGCCAAGTTTCTCTTTTAAAAGGCTCTAGCCTATAGTATAGTGAGCCAACTAATAGTTTTTATCATGTCAGGTAGGTAGATGTCAAACACAGAAGAGCTAAAAGTGGCAGATTATGATGCTGACTCAATTAAGGTACTCAAAGGTCTAGAAGCGGTCAGAAAAAGGCCAGGAATGTATATCGGAGATACTGATGATGGTTCGGGTCTACATCATATGGTATATGAAGTTGTGGATAACGCCATTGATGAAGCGTTAGCTGGTTTTTGCGATATAGTAAAAGTAATTCTCAACAAAAATGGCTCAGTCACTGTTAGTGATAATGGAAGGGGAATACCAGTTGATATTCATGAAGGAGAAGGGGTATCTGCTGCTGAAGTGATTATGACTCAGCTTCATGCCGGTGGTAAATTCGATCAGAATTCTTATAAAGTTTCAGGAGGTCTTCACGGCGTTGGTGTTTCTGTAGTAAATGCATTATCAGACTGGCTTGATCTTAGAATATGGCGTGATAAAAAAGAGCACTTTATACGCTTTAGGAATGGTGATGCGGAAGCACCGTTAAGGGTTGTAGAAGAAAACGCAACTGGGCGGGGAACGGAAGTTACCTTTATGCCATCTGCAGACATTTTTAAAATTTTAGAATTTGATTTTACAACACTTGAAAATCGCTTGCGTGAGCTTGCGTTTTTGAATTCAGGTGTACGGATATTACTTGTGGATGATCGATTTGATACAAAGCAGGAAGTTGAGTTTTGTTATCAAGGTGGTGTGCAAGCTTATGTTGAGTATATAAATCGTAGCAAAGTGGCACTTCATCCAACAATTAGTATTTCTACAAGCGATAATGAAAAGGGAATCAGTCTTGATTTCGCTATGCAGTGGAATGATTCGTATAACGAAAATATTATGTGTTTTACTAATAATATTCGTCAGCGTGATGGCGGTACTCACCTTTCAGCATTTAAAGCGGCCTTAACCAGGGTGATTAATTTTTATGCTGATCAAAGCGGAATAGCAAAGAAAATGAAAGTGGATCTATCTGGTGATGATGCACGAGAAGGTCTCGCTTGTGTTTTATCAGTGAAAGTGCCAGATCCTAAATTTTCCTCACAAACTAAGGATAAACTTGTTTCTTCAGAGGTAAGGCCAGTAGTTGAATCAGCCGTATATACAAAATTACTAGAATGGTTTGAAGAGCATCCTATTGATGCAAAAACTGTAATTGGAAAGATTGTAGAAGCTGCCACTGCAAGGGAAGCAGCGCGCAAAGCAAGAGAACTCACGAGACGTAAATCTGCTTTAGAGATTTCTAATTTACCAGGTAAACTTGCTGACTGTCAGGAAAAGGATCCTGCGTTATCTGAGCTATTTCTTGTTGAGGGAGATTCTGCTGGTGGTACAGCAAAACAAGGAAGAGATAGAAAAACTCAGGCAATATTGCCTCTTCGTGGTAAGATTTTAAATGTCGAAAGAGCAAGATTTGATAAAATGCTTGGCTCTGAACAAGTAGGGACTCTAATTACTGCGCTTGGTGCGGGGATAGGTCAGGATTTTGATGTTGAAAAACTCAGATATCATAAAATAGTCATAATGACAGATGCTGATGTTGATGGTTCGCATATTAGAACACTGCTTCTTACGTTCTTTTATCGCCATATGAAGCCAATTATTGAAAAAGGGTATTTATATATCGCTCAACCACCTTTGTATAAAGTAAAAAAAGGTTCTTCTGAGACTTATCTTAAAAATGAGCAGGCATTGGATGATTACCTAATAACAAGTATTCTTAATGAGGTGCAGATAAATTCAACTGCCCAAGGGTTAATAGCGAGAGAAAATCTATCGCAGATTTTAAGTCAAATTATAAATCTGATAGAAAGATTAGAGTCTCTTGCTCGGAAATTTGATCCTTTACTTGCTGAGTGTTTAGCTATAAATAATTTATTAAAAGCAGAGACTTTCGCCCAGAGCAAAAAGCAAGAAGTATTAGGAGCATTATCAATCCTTAATAATCGCGAGCAAGAACCTGATAAAACTGATTGGGAAGTGAATATTTCTGAAAATGAGATAGAGTTTTTCAGATTTGTACGAGGGGTTAGAAGTAGCAAGATCCTACACAAAAGCCAAGTAGAATCACCTGAATTTGTAGCTGTAAATAGAATAGGTACCGCAGTAGAAGAGTTGTTTATTGGTGGTTGTAATGTGGTTATTAAGGGGCAAGAATACAAAATTACCCTACCAAGTAAACTAATGGCTCAGGTATTTGATATAAGTAAAAAAGGTATTACTATTCAGCGGTTTAAGGGCCTTGGTGAAATGAATTCAGAACAATTGTGGGAAACAACTCTTGATACGAGTAAACGCACATTGTTGCAGGTTAAAGTAGGTGATTTGGATGAAGCTGAGCAAATAATATCTACTTTAATGGGGAATGTTGTTGAACCAAGAAGAGACTTCATTAATGCAAACGCTCTGAATGTGAATAATCTTGACGTATAATATTTAAGGGTTGTTGATACAAAAATGAAGATTGGTATTTTATCGCGAGCGCCGAATATATACTCTACTAAGAGATTAGTTGAGGCAGCTTCAAGTAAGGGGCACGAAGTGACAGTTATTGACCCTCTCAAATGCTTTATGAATATTACTGCAAATAATCCGCATGTCCATTTCATTAATGGTAAACAAGAAGAGTTGCTGGAATTTGATGCTGTTATTCCACGTATTGGTGCATCAGTTACAACTTTTGGAACAGCGGTTTTAAGACAATTTGAAGTATCGGGAACTTATGTTTTGAATGGCTCAGTTTCTATATCTCGTTCAAGAGATAAATTACGTGCTCACCAATTGCTTGCCCGTAAAGGAGTGGGTATGCCTGTAACTAGCTATGCTAATTCTGGAAAAGCCACAAAAAGTATTATTAAATCGGTTGGTGGAGCGCCTTTGATACTGAAGGTTATTGAAAGCACACAAGGGAAGGGAGTGTTACTTGCAGAAACCACTAAGGCGGCGGAAGGAATCATAAATACCTTTTTGGATTTACAAGCTAATTTTTTAGTGCAAGAATTTATTAAGGAATCTGGGGGAGCTGATATTCGTTGTTTTGTAATTGGTGATAAAGTTGTGGCAGCAATGAGAAGACAAGGTCCTGACGGTGACTTTAAATCTAATTTACATGCTGGTGGTACAGCGCATATCATCAAGATTTCTCCTCAAGAGAGGACAGTTGCTGTGTTGGCCGCAAAAGTGATGGGGCTAAAAGTTGCGGGCGTAGATTTGGTGAGATCATCAAGGGGGCCGTTAGTTTTAGAAGTGAATTCGTCTCCAGGCTTAAAAGGGATTGAAAGCACCACTGGTAAAAATGTAGCGGAAGCAATTATTAGTTTTATTGAAAAGGACATAAGTAAAAAGTCGAAGAGAATATTCATGAAAGGATAAGTTATGATCAAGGCCCTAGTTATAGACGGTGTGACAATCAAGGCAGGTGAGAGAAAGTATATCGAAATGCATGTTGCTAAGATGTTCGATAGTACTGAGATGACTATTCCAATTGAAGTAATTAGGGGCAAAGAAGATGGACCAATTCTTTTTGTATCTTCTGCAATTCATGGTGATGAAATAAACGGCGTTGAAACAATTAGACGTCTTTTGCAGCGTAGTAAACTTCTATCAACAATAAAAGGCACACTCATCGCAGTTCCAATAGTTAATGTTTTTGGGTATAACCATAGTCTTCGTTACCTACCAGATAGAAGAGATTTGAATCGTGTATTTCCTGGTTCTAAGAAAGGCTCTCTTGCCAGCCAAATTGCATATAAATTTATGAAGGAAATAGTTGAGAAATGTGACTATGGAATTGACCTTCATACTGGGAGTGCGCATAGATATAACCTACCACAAATTAGAGCT
This sequence comes from Rickettsiales bacterium, assembly GCA_017302595.1. Classification (GTDB taxonomy): domain Bacteria; phylum Pseudomonadota; class Alphaproteobacteria; order Rickettsiales; family Rickettsiaceae; genus Megaera_A. The sequence goes on along the minus strand of JAFLDA010000002.1, from coordinate 92,675 downwards.
TATCTTAACAACGATGAAATAAAATCTTTGGCAGAGTCTTTTGGAGTACCAGTAGTGGTAAACTCGAATGTAAGAGATGGGTCTCTTAGGGAAGCAGCAACAGAAAAAGGTGTAAAAATACTTCTTTTTGAAGGAGGAGAAGCTCTCAGATATAATGAGGAAATAATAAAAGCAGCTGAGAACGGTATTTTATGGACAATGACTAACATTGGGATGCTTGAGAAGAATATGGTCAGTAGAAGGGTACCAAAGCGTAGAGAAGTATTTTATGCTACGTCAAGCCATTGGATCAGAGCGCCGCATAGTGGCAGTCTACATGCAAGAAAGAATGTTGGTCATAAAGTAAAAGCTGGCGAAGTGTTAGGTTATATATCTGACCCACTAGGCAAAGAAAAGCACTTTGTAAGGGCGCGTGAAACCGGAGTAATTGTTGGAATAACTATGATGCCACTTGTGACCAATGGCGATGCGTTATTTCATGTTGCGACATTTGAAAATGCGGAAGCAGTAGCTGAAGAAGTTGAAGAATTTCAAGAAGATTTAGAGTGATTATTAGTAATGATGTGGTATGTAGACAAGATATTATAGGGTGGAGAGAATGGGCCTCTCTTCCTGAACTCGGCGTGCCTCTAATTAAAGTTAAGATTGACACTGGTGCAAAAACCTCTGCACTTCATGCTTATGATATTAAGCTGACAAAAATTGCAGGCAAGGATTACGCAGAATTTGTTATCCATCCTATTCAAAAAAATGATTTGGTTTGCATCCCTTGCAAAGCAGAAATAGTCGGTATGAAAATTGTAAAGAGTTCAAATGGTATCAAGCAAACTCGTCCTGTAGTTCATACCTTAATTAGTATTGGTGGACAGGAAAGAGATATACATATAACTCTGACTAATCGAGATATCATGCATCATAGAATGCTCTTGGGCAGAACCGCAATGGAGAATCTTTTAATTGATCCATCAAAGTCATATTGTCAAGGAAAGATAAAACGCTCTTATTTAGAGGAAGTATATAAATTTTAGATCTGATTTAGAATGAATAGTTTAGAGCAATTCTAGTCACCCCGGACTTGATCCGGGGCAAAAAGTACTCGAGTTTATAGAATGTTTACAGCATGGATCTTGAATCAAGTTCAGGGTAACTTTATTCTTTCTTAAAAAACACGATTGATGACTAGTTTATGCCTAAATATAATTGCATATTTTTTAAGGTAATCAACAAAACGAACATAAAATAATAGCTTTGAGGTTAGAGCTGTTGATAGAACCAAAGCAATTTATGCCATCGCTCTTACTAACTCAATTATTTTCTTTCTACTTTGTGGGTTTTTGACTTCTCCAAAGGCCTTGATTAAACTAATTAATTCTTTTTCGCTCACACTAATATCTTTTGCTTCCGCTTCATATTTAGCACTTTCTTCCGCAAAAGCGCTTGAGCAAAGGTAGTTATCATCAGATTTTTCATAAAAATATGTTACAGGTACTTTTAAATATTTTGCAATAGCAAACAACTTACCGCTTGAGACTCTATTCGTTGCCTTTTCGTATTTCTGAATCTGCTGTATACTAACACCAACTGCCTTACCAATATCCTGCTGGCTTAAACCAAGCATCACCCTTCTCATTTTCAACCTTTTGCTAACAAGTTTATCTATATTGTCAGCTTTACCTTTGAGGTCACCCTTATATTGATCAGACATGATAACTAAAACAACTCCACTCTAAGTTACCTTTACGTAAGGGAAATGGTACTATTGCTGCCTGATTAATTCAAGCTAATTATATAGTATTTCTCTTGAAAACAACGATGATATGATATAGCAAATGTAACATTAGCACAATTACTAATACACACATCATTGATAAATAGCCGTATTTAGCATAGATAGTTGGTTTATTCAGTTTCAAAGGTAAATATGAGTCAATGATATTTATCTCATTTAGTTCTAGTTTATCAAGTACTCTACCAAGGGGATCTACCACAGCTGAGATACCATTATTTGCAGATCTAATAAGGGGAAGGCCGTTTTCGACAGCTCTTATTCTACTAATTTGCATATGTTGATATGGACCTGAAGATTTACCATACCAAGCATCGTTTGTTACGTTAACTATTATATCAGCATTTTGATTACTTATTCTGACCTCGTCAAAAAAAATTGATTCATAACAAATAAGAGGTTGGATTCTAAGATTATGATATCGATTAAGAGTGAGCACTTCTCTTGCGCCTTCTGTGTAATCTAATACGCCATGGGTCAGTTTTTTAAGAGGAATATATGATTTTAAGGGCATATATTCCCCAAATGGAACTAAGTGAGCTTTATGGTAATCAAATAATAACTTACCATCATCACCAAGAGCAATGAGTGAGGAGTAAATCTCCAATTCATCTCCTTTTTTATTATTATCGCTTACTCCACCTGATAATAGAACTTGATTTTTTTTAGTAAAAACAGACATTATGCTATCAAAAACTGGCTTATAATAATAAGGCACTGTTAGTGCTGCTTCAGACCATACTATAATGTCCGGAGGAGTTTCACCTTTTTTTGACAACTCAATCTGTTTTGCCATATTTTCCCAGAATATATTACCATCCCATTTATCTATTTGCGGAATGGATGGCTGTACAATACGTATTTTAATATCACTATATTCTGTTTTATACGTTTGAAGTCTTAGGTATCCATACACAATACAAGAGCTTAGAATTATTAAAGCTAGTGTAGCTCTAAACAATCCATGTTCTCTGCTATAAAAAGATGAACCAATGAATACAGCTATAAAACTTAAGCCTAAAATTCCGAATAAACTAGCTGGTTGTATAAAAAGTTCTGAAATACTAAACCCATACCCTAACATTGCCCATGGTAAACCAGTAAAGATCCATGAAATAAGCCATTCAATAAAAAGCCAACTTAAGGCGAAAACAAAATGATAGAAAAAACTCTCTTTAAATTTATAAGATATTAAGCCTACTAGGATTGTAAAAATAGCTATAAACGCAGGTAAGCCGACAAAAGCAAAAGGAATAACCCACCAAAATTCGTCAAAATACACAGCTGGACCAAAAGATATCCAGTACAAACTAGCTAGGAAAAAGCCAAAGCCAAAAATATAGCTTAATGTCACTACTTGTTTATAACTGACACTGTTTTTTACTTGTGCGGCAAATAACGATAATGCGAACAAACCTGGTAAGAAATAAACAGGAGCAAAGATCATCCCGCATATTATTCCAGAAAAAAATGAATATCTTTTTCTCAGTAGCACCATTATCAAACCGCTTGTAGAAAATTATTTTCGATGATATACAAGTTAACATCATAAATATACATAATAAATAGGTGCCATATGACAACCAATTCAACAAAATTACTCTCAGGAAAAAAAGGTATCATCACAGGTGTTGCAAATAATCTTTCTATCTCTTGGGCAATAGCTCAAATTGCAAGAGAGCATGGTGCTGAAATTGCTCTTACTTATCAGGGTGAAGTGCTTGAAAAAAGAGTTAGACCTCTGGCCGAAGAAATTGGTTGTAACCTCGTATTTGAATGTGATGTGACAAATGAAAAATCAATTGATAAGCTATTTGAAGAAACAGAAAAAAAATGGGGTAAAATTGATTTTCTAGTGCATGGCATTGCCTTTGCAGATAAGGAAGAACTAAAAGGAAGGTATATTGACACTTCGCTAAATAATTTCTTAAATTCAATGAATATATCTTGTTATTCATTAACAGCTCTGGCAAAAAGAGCGGAAGCAATTATGAATCCTGGTGGGTCTATTATAACCCTGACTTATTATGGCGCCCAGAAGGTGATCCCAAATTATAATGTAATGGGGTTGGCTAAATCTGCGCTTGAAACTAGTGTAAAATACTTAGCCTATGATATGGGATCTGGTAATATTAGGGTGAATGCCATTTCAGCAGGGCCAATTAGAACTCTAGCAGCAAGCGGTATTGGCGATTTCAAATCCATGCTAAGAATGCATGAGATGACAGCGCCACTAAGAAGAAATACTACCCAGCAAGATGTAGCTGGCGCGGCTCTATATTTACTAAGTAACTTATCATCTGGAGTGAGTGGAGAAATCCATTATGTTGATTCAGGGTATAACGTTATGGGCATGAGCTCAATTGAAAAAGGTAATTAAGAAGAATAGCGTGATGGCATCTTGACAAGTATTCAAAACTGGATGTTACGCTAGTTGGATTTGTAAATCATCCCGGATTAGATCCTGGATCCAAGTTTATTTGAGGTTGTAACTGCTTGAAGTGTTGGATGCTGAATCAAGTTCAGCATGACCGAAAGACTTACTCGCTTTATTTATGACAATTGCTGGAACAAAAGGGTAGTACTTCACTTTGCAGCTTTTGTCTTTTATGCAGGCATCTACTTCATCTAAATCAGATGCTTTATCAACAGATATGCTCTCGTCATTTATATTTTTCTCTAAACACTTAACCATATTATTCCATCCCATATAATGCGGGACTAAATTATAATTTAAGTTATAACATTCCATTGGGTCTTTCTTAGAAGAAAAATTAAATTCAACCTCAATATTATGGTTTTTTAGCTGTACAATTTTTTTTGCAAATTCTATAAACTTAGTGTCATTTGTGGTTAAAGTTGTTTTAACTCTCATGACCTGGGTCAAAGAAATTGCAGCACAGATTAACAATAGGCCTACTAAAATAACTTTTGGATTTTTTAAGTCTTGTTGCTTAGTTTCATTTAATATTATCTTTACATAAGTCAAAGATATCACCGAAAATACTAGGAAATAACAACCTAGATATCTCAGAAGTGATGCTGCTCTTACAGCTTCTACGTATGAATAAGTATAAAAATACAGATATAAACGCCATAGTATAAATATGAAAAATCCAAAAATTGCTGCAAAATTAAAAAACTTAAAATCTGCTTTCTGTTCCTTGTACTTGATCTTGAGTACCAAATAAACAGCTATTACTATAATCATGTATGTCAGCATACTGCCTTCTTTGATTAGAAAACCTCCAATAGACTTAACATAATTGAAGATTAATAATTTTCCTTGATCATCAAAGTCATTATAGAGTTTTAGTAGGTTGCTAAAACTGTGCTCGCTGCGTCCGAAGAAATCATGAGTTGATTTAAAATAAGTAGACCAAATATTACTTGTAATAGCAGGTAATACAAATGGTAATAAGTATAATATGGTGGTTTTTTTTATGCCATCTTTTCGTACGCTATCTAACAGTAAAATGATCGCTGCTATTATTGATAATAAGAACCCTATTTCTCTGTAAATCGGAAGGAGTGCAAATAGAGGCAAACAAATCAGTAATGCTTTATTCTTATTAATTTCTAAAATATATATAGAAAATATAGAGCAGAATATTAGTCCAACAGTACTATCATTGTATATTGATCTCATGCCAGTTGTGTACATTGCAACGATAGCTATTACAGGTATAACTAATGCTAGGCTATGCCAGTATTTTTTATTGCCCATCAAAGGCGCTAAAAATACTAGGTGAATGATAAAATGAGATACAAGAGCTTTGCCTTCGGAAAAGCCTGTTGGGAGCATCATAAAATAGTGATATATGGATGGGCCACGTGGGTAGTGTGCATGAGTTTTAAGAAGAGAAGTTACAATATCTGCACTTTCAAATAAGTGATTAATTAGCAATTCTTTAGTAAAGATTCCCCAGAATGCTAGATCATCCCATGAAGCAAACACTGCATTACGTGTGTAATACCCATAAGCTACCACTAAAGATAAGATTATTAGTGCTTCAGTAAAATACTCGTTAGTTCTGGTTATCCAATCTTTCCTATAAAATACAGCATTAAAAAATACGCACCCAATCCCAAATATGTAAGCAATATTTGTTGCTACATATAACAAATCAAATATTGCAAAACCGTACAAGAAAATTATCAAGGAAGATAAAACTACTGGTATAGATTTAGTAAAATCTACGTTGAATATTCGTGAGTATTGGCAAGTTAGGCCTATAATAGATAGAATAGGGATGACCATCTTTTATTCTCCTAAATTTGGAATTTTATAATCCAAGACTTTTTGGTTTGCCAAATTTAAGCCAAATATCTACCATCAGCTTGGTGATAACTAATGCAGTATACATTGATGCAACAATTCCTATGGTTAGCGTAACTGCAAATCCTTTGATCGCTCCAACGCCAAAACTATACAACAAAAATGCTGCTATTAATGTTGTGATATTAGAATCCATGATGGTGGCAAATGCTGATTCAAAACCTAGTTTGACTGCATATAAATTGGAGCACCCTTTGGATAGCTCTTCCCGAATTCTCTCATAAATGAGTACATTAGCATCTACTGCCATACCAATAGTTAAGATAATACCAGCAATACCAGGTAATGTCAGAGTTGCTTGCAACATTGATAGTAGAGCGAATATATATAATAGCGCAATAACAAGGGTTACATTAGCAATTAAGCCCAATATTCCATATGCCCAAAACATAAATATAGTAACAAAAATAAAGCCTCCAATCGCGGCTATTTTACCTGATTCTATTGAATCTGCTCCAAGATTTGGTCCTATTGTTCTTTCTTCAATAATTTTTAATGGTGCTGGTAATGCTCCAGCTCGCAGCATCAAAGCTAATTCAGTAGCGGATTCTACAGTAAAATTACCAGATATCACTCCATCGCCGCCAACGATTGGATCATTAATGACTGGAGCGCTTAATAATCTATCATCCAGAATAATAGCCAATCTCTTGCCTTTATTCTTTGTAGTTACTTCCGCAAATTTTTTGGCACCTATCGAATTAAGCGAAAAATGCACTACTGGTCTTGCTTCTTGAAATTGAGCCTGAGCATTATTTAGCATATCACCGCTAACTACTACTTTCTTCTTGATAACTAAAACCTCACCATTATCCTCAGTTTTTACTACTTTAGAATCACTCGGAACATGCCCAGATCTTGCCATTTCGACATTTGCTCCATCATCAACTATATGAAAAGTCATTTTAGCAGTTTTACCTAAGACTCTTTTTAGTTCGGCGGGATTTTCTTCTCCAGGAACTTGTAGCAAAATATCTCTTACCCCTTGTCTTTGGATGATTGGTTCTTTTGTTCCAGTACTATCAACCCTCATTCTTACAATTTCAATGGATTGGTCAATAACCTTATCTTGCAGTTTATTGAGTGCATATTCATCATAAAATGCTGTCATGATAGTTCCTTCCACAGCAACGGATAAATCAGGATCTACATTACGGATAACTTTCTTTACTGTTACCAGATTTTCAACATCTCTGAAGTCAAAACTGATACCATTTTGAGAAAATTTCATACTCCTATAGCCAATTTTCTCTTCTCTTAAGTGTTTCTTTATCGATTCAGCCACAGATTGATGTACTTCTTGTATGTAATTTTCAAAATCAACACTAAGAAGAAGATGTGATCCTCCTCTTAAATCAAGACCTAAGTTTACTTTCTCTGATGGAAAATATTTTATCCTCTGCTCGGTAAAGCTAGGCAAAACATATAAAATCGCTAATATCGTCAAAAATATAGTGAGTAATATTTTCCATTTTGAGATCTTTTGCACGATTAATTTACCTTATTTCTTTTTACTTGAAGTCGATTTCTTATCCGCTACTTGCTTATTGTCGGAGTTTCTCTCAGGAACCATAGTTCCCTTATCTCTTCTGCTTATTATATCCATTATAGAACTTTTAAACATTTTTACTTCTACGCCTTTAGCAAGTTCAACAAGTATAGTATTGTCACTATCATTGATTTTAGTAACAGTACCAAACATCCCAGAATTGGTTACTACTTCTTCCCCTTTTTTTACTCCAGAAACAAGAGTTTCTTGGTTGCGGCGCTTCTTTTCTTGAGGACGAATCAGTAAAAAGTAGAATACTACAAAAATTAATATCATTGGTACAATACTAGTCCAACCAGACTCAATTGATGCTGGCGCATCTGGGGTAGCTTCACTATCTTGTATTGTTATTGTATCTGTTGTATCTTTGGTAGCTGACTCCATTTTTTCCTCGTTATTTAAATTATTTGGCGATTATACATTGTTATTTAGCTCTTTCAATTGCTTATTGAAAAGCTTGAAATACTCTTTCTTGATTTTAATTAATTGCTGGTGTGTTCCCTGTTCAATTATTCTTCCATGTTTCATCACTACAATCATATTCGCGTCTTTTATACTATTTAATCTGTGGGTTATTACTATTGTTGTTCTACCTTTTCTTAGCCTGCTTAAAGAGTCTAAAATAGACCTTTCTGAATTAGGGTCTAGAGCGCTAGTTGCTTCGTCGAGTAGAAGTATTGGGGCGTTTTTTAAGAATGCTCTTGCTATTGATATCCTCTGTCTCTGTCCGCCAGAAAGTGTAGAGCCATTGGTACCAATGATAGTTTGATAACCATTCGGCAGTGACATAATAAATTCGTGTGCATCTGCGGCCGTTGCTGCGTGAATTATTTCTTCTTCAGAAGCGTTACCCAGTCCATAAGCTATATTCTCGTAAACAGTAGTATCAAAAAGAACTGTCTCTTGTGAAACCACAGCAATCTGTCCTCGAAGAGAATTTAGAGAGATCTGTTTTATGCTATAATTATCAATATATATTTCTCCTTCTGTCGGATCAAACATTCTAATTAGTAAATTAGCTATGGTTGTCTTGCCGCTTCCTGAAGAGCCAACAAATGCATACGTATTCCCAGGTTCAATAGATAAATCAATAGATTTAAGAACAGTTTTGCCATTAGAGAATCTCATATTCAAGTTTTTGAACTCAATCTTGGGGGTAGTAAAATATGGTGTTATTGCATTACTTACATCACATATAGTTGGTTTTGAATCTAAAACATTAAATACTCTATTTGCTGCAGCAATTCCCTCTTGCAAATTAACATTGAGTGAAACCAAACTTTTATACGGTCTATATGCTGACACAAAAGCTGTGATAAATGCAAACAAAGAGCCTGTGGTCATTTTTCCTTGAATTACAGCATAACCTCCGTACCAAAGCACACAGGCTATGGCAAAACCACTCAAGATCTCCATGATAGGAGAAGTAAGAGAATCAAACTTTGCCGCTTTTCTAAAAAAAACTAGAATATTGCTGGTAATTCTTTTTGCTCTTTCTGTTTCAAGGTCTTCGGTACAGAACGACTTGATAACTTTTATTGAGGTGAAGGTTTCATCAAGCTTGGCTGTAAAATTTCCAAGTTCTTCTTGGGATGATGAGGTCATTTTGCGCATCCTTCTTCCTAATTTCTGCACTGGATATATGGCAATTGGAAATGCCAAAAATATAAATCCAGCCAAGATTGGATCAAGACTAAACATAATTCCAATCAAAAATAGTACTGATAATAGGTATTTGGCGCATCCTACAAGAAGGTTTGATATTGCCCCCCTCATAAGCATAATATCGTTTGTAAATCTAGATATCAGTCGCCCTGATGATTGAGATTTTATATACAAATAATCAGAGTATAATAAGTGCTCATACATAAGCATTTGTAGGTTGGTAAGAATTTTTTGACCAACATACTTAATTATATAGCCCTGATAATATTCGGCCACTCCTTTTATTGAATATATGACCAACATCAGTAATGGAATAGTAACTAGCATTTGTCTATCATGGGTTAGGAATACCCGATCAATCGCTGGTTGGACTAATCTAACTATTGCAGCAGCACAGATAGCAACTATTATCATATGCACAATGGCAACAAATATTTTTCCCTTATAAGGAGAAACATGATCTCTTAAGAGGCGAGTAATTATCTCTCTTGAACTGTAATTTACCTCAATTGCCAAAGAAGGGCTCCTTAAATTATTAATCTAAACAGTAGCCATTCGACCTGATGGTCTTAATCATAGGATATCTATCAGTTTCTAATTTCATTAATGTTCTTATCCTATTTATATGCACGTCTATGGTTCTATCTGCAATTTCTTTCTCGGTTCCCCATACATAATCAATTATCTGACGACGAGAGTAAATATTTTTTGGCTTTTGCACAAATAATTGTAAGATTTTAAACTCCGTCGGGCCAAGATGCACTTGTTTCCCCGCCCTGTTCACACGGTAGGTTGACAGATCCATGCTGATGTCGTTATACCTGATAATTTTATCCTGAAATACTGGATTAGATTTTCTGAGTAAGGACCTAATTGTGGTCATCAACTCATTTGGAGTAAATGGACGACTTATTATTTCAATCAAACCACCTTTTACAAGAGTGTAATTACTTTCTGATTCTCCTTGTTCAGTAATAAAGACAATCGGCACTTCATTAAGGTCTGAGATTTTTCTAAGGCTTACTGCAAGCTCAACAGCTGTTCCATCATGAATTCTAGAGCTCACAATAACTACGTTTGGTAAAACTACTTCAGCAGCTCTCATTGCAGCTCCCGCACTCCTGGCTCTTGCAACATCAAACCAATAACGCTCTATTGCATTACACAAATTTGCATTTTGCACTTCATCTGATTCTACAACTAGAATTTTTGGTGGTAATTTATCTGACACGAAAAACAAAGCTCCATAAAATTATTTTCCTATTTAAAGCAGAAGCATTATATATATCATGCTTGATTACAACCAAGTAAAATACAATTAACAATATGGTTTTTCTATTTTATTTTGGATTTGAAGACATTTTTACACAACTGCCTAAAGATTATACTTGAATAAAGTAGTTTAAGTTGATATAAATGGCGATATTTTTTGAGTACAAAATATTTGGAGATACTTTATTATGGCATTTTATGAGTTCGTTATTATCATTCGTCAAGATGTTTCTTCGGCAGATGTTGACAGGATTGTTGATGATTTGAAAGGCGTTGTTGATAGCCATAAAGGCGAAGTAATCAAAACTGAATATTGGGGCTTAAGGACCTTAGCATACGAAATACAAAACAATAAGAAAGGACACTATTATTTGTTAGGTATAAAAGCAGATAAATCTTTGATTGATGAATTAGATAGAAAATCTAAACTTAGTGAAAGCATTATCAGGACTTCCATTATTAGGGTAGATAAGATAAGTAGTGAGCCATCACCAATTTTAAGAGCTAAAGGATCTGACGATGATAACACTATAGATGTTACATCAAGCAGAAATTAATTACTAAACTAAAATCGAGATAGATTTCATGTCACAAGAAACAGTTAATGAAACAAATAAGGTAGACTCTTCTGATGAAAGAGGGAAAAAATCGTACTTCAAGAAGAGTAAAGGTTGCCCATTCTCTGGTGAAGGAGCAAAGAAAATTGACTATAAAGATCCTGAGCTTTTAAGACAGTTTATTTCTGAAGGTGGAAGAATGTTGCCGAGTAGGATCACTAATGTTTCTGCAAAGCATCAAAGAGCTCTAAAGAAAGCCATAAAACACAGTAGAACTATTGCGCTACTACCATTTGTTTTTGCAAGCAAATAAAACTACTACTTAAGTTAAAAAATAATTAACAACGATATATCAATATGCAAGTTATTTTAGTAAAACCAGTAAGAAAATTGGGAAAAATAGGTGAAACAGTGTCAGTGGCAGATGGTTTCGGTAGGAATTATTTAGTTCCACAAGGGTACGCTATAAGAGCTACTAAAGATAACATGGCAAGATTCTCCTCGATTCAAAAAGAGATGGAAGCCAAAAATGCTCAGGACAAAAGTAGCGCTGAAAAAATCGCTCTATCCCTGAAAGGAAAACATTTGTTTTTTATCCTTCAATCAGCGGCTGATGGAAGATTGTTTGGTTCAGTTACTGCAAAGTTAATTGCACAAGAGCTATCTTTGCATACTAAAAGTCAGCTTAATTACCATAATATATTGATAGATACACCGATTAAATTTAATGGTGTCTATGATGTACAAGTTTCTCTGCATCCAGAAATTACAGCTAATATCCTAGTTGTAATTGCTAAAACTGATACTGAAGCACAAGATGCATTAAATGAGCACAAAGAAGGTAGTAAAAAGAAAGTCGAAGAAGCAACCAAAGAACAAGAACTTAATTTTATGGAATCAGAAGCAAAAGAAGAGATCTCTGATTCTGCTGCAAATTAGGGCATTCTTTCTCATAAGCTCACAATCATACAGTTTTTCATTTTTTATGTAAATTGCCCAGCTGTTTAACGCTTAAGTAAAACAACAACTGGGCGGTAATTTGGTTTATTGCTTAATCTTTTATAGTAACTAAATTGCATTAACACGAGGAATTCTTGTCTAGTCTTACCTGGTGCCTATAAAGTCACCTCGTGTTACTTAGTCATCCCAAACCTCCTCCGAAAGTCATCCCAAAATCGATTTGGGATCCATTACTTAAAGCCGTTATAGCCTGAACGCTCTTTGGATCCCGGGTCAAGCCCGGGAAGACTAGAGCTACAATCACCACTATGACCTTTCAACTTTGGGACGATGATAGAGCGGCGTTCTGGGTGACAATACGAGATAACCTATGACTACTTAACGCTCAATTCAACTTGCTATAGTGACAGAATTGAATAACGGATAATTTTGAGCTGGTGCACTTGATTGGATTCGAACCAACGACCTTTGCCTCCGGAGGGCAACGCTCTATCCAGCTGAGCTACAAGTGCAAATGTTGCATTTTTCTTTAGTAGCTCTTAACCTGGAAGCAATTAGTTAAAGTGGGGCGAATGACCGGGTTCGAACCGGCGACCCCCAGAATCACAATCTGGTGCTCTAACCAGCTGAGCTACATCCGCCACAAACCAAACACTGTATTAAATTCAGTGCTCAGATATGCTGAATGAAACTAAAAGATAACCTCTTCAAAGTCAAGAATAATTTGGCTAGTAACGTTAAATGCAAATCGTAAAATTCACAATGTCATTACTCTACTTAAATTCTAATTCGATTTACTCTGATCTCGATATTTTTTTACATTTTGATTGTGCTCATCCAGGGTACTTGAGAAATTATGTCCACCCTTACCGCTGACCACAAAATAAAGGGCATTAGTCTTAGTAGGTGAAGCAACTGCTTCAATTGATAATTTGCCAGGACAAGCAATTGCGCCAGGGGGAAGTCCTGATACTTTGTAGGTATTGTATGGGGAATCAATCTCCAAATCCTTGCGACTAAGCAACCTTGGCATTTTAGTTTTACCCATAGTAATTGCGTAAATAATTGTGGGATCAGCTTGGAGCCTCATACCTTTGTTTAATCGATTGATAAATACTCCAGCAATAAGCGGTTTCTCTTTGTTATTTCCGGCTTCTTTTTCGACTATTGATGCAAGAATAAGTACATCTTTTCTTGTTTTGATAGGGGAATCTGGTGCAAGTTTTTTCATCGCTTCGTCCAAAGCTTTAGACATATTATTGCGCATTTCATCAATTATTTTTTCTTTCAAATCTCCATATGAATAAAAATATGTTGATGGCATTAAGTATCCTTCGGGGATACCAGTATTAATCTGACCCAAAAGTCTGTCTTCATTATTGATTTTACTAATAATTTCACTAACGCTTTGCCCTTCAATTATAACAAGCTTATGTATCACGGAGATTCCGCTAGCAAGTTTTGCAAGTACTTGGTACATTGAGATGCCTTTTGTAAATTCATACTCTCCACTTTTTAATGGCCGTCTAAGGGAATATAATTTAGCAATAATTTCAAAAAAGTACCTATTACTAATGACACCTTCATTTTTTAGCAAATGGCTGATTTCATGAATGGAAAGTTTCTGCTTAATGATTATTTCTTTATGTTCTGTCAAATCGCCTGGCATAAAAAGTAGCGCAAATAAGCTATTTACTAATGCCAGTAATATTACTATTACTGAGGTAAAAAAGAATATTCTTTTTTTTAATAAACTGGCGATTGCCACTATAGCTCAACCTCAACTGCCTTGAGTTGTCCTTCTTCTGAAGTTACTATTTTTTGTATTTTGAGCTTAGCGCTTTGTAGCATTTTCTCGCAATGTGATTTCAAACTCATTCCTCTTTCAAAACTCTCTACTGCAGCTGCCAGATCTTCCTGACCTGTATCAATTTTCCTTACAATTTGCTCAAGTTCAGCTAAAGCTTCTTCAAAAGACATATTTTCAATAGATTTGATCTTAGTCATTCGTTAATATATGAAATTAAGTTACGTGAGTGAATTAAACTATATTTATTTAAACCATGCAAGTTAGAATTTCTAAACCTACAAAATCGGCTATGCAATCTGGGGAAGTAAAATCAAAATGGTTGCTAGAATTCATAGAATACCCTGGATCAAAGTTCAAGGAATCTTTGATGGGTAGGACCTCTTCCTGTGATATGTCAAATGAAGTCAAAATCTATTTTTCTTCTCTTGAGCAGGCTATAAATTTTGCTGAAAAAAGGGCTGTATCTTATGAAATTATCCAACCTAAAGAAAGAAAGCTTACCAAAAAAAGCTATTCTGCCAATTTCAAGTAAGTAACTTATTGTTACTTGGAGCTAAAATTATTCAAGTAGTTATGTTAAAATTTCTGTAATATGCACTGATAGTATAATACTATTAAAGTGAAAGCAGTTAATAATTACCAAGGTGTAAATAGCAGGTGATAAAAATACTCTCTATTTTTTTTGTTTTGTTTCTATTCTTTGCAGAAGTTACTTTTGCTATCCCGGATGCTAACAAAGAGCACAGTAATGAATTAAAGACTGGTTTTATTCACTTAAGCCAAGTCGATCCATCAATAATAATTAACTTGAAATATACTCAACATGATAATATCACTGGTTCACAAGTAGATGGATTCATAGATGGTAAGGCGATTGTAACTATTGAAACAGCAAATGCATTAAGAGAAGTTCAAGAAGATCTTACTATGCATGGATATTCATTGGTAATATACAACGCATATATGCCCACTAAAGCATACAACAAATTTGATAGTTGGCTAAGAGATAAAGATTCAGATAATAAAAAAGACTATTACTACCCTAATGTCACAAAAACTGCACTAGAGAGTCAAGGGTATATAAAAGCAAAACTGGAACATACAAGGGGCAGTACGGTTGATGTTACCATCATTGCTATTGGACAACAACTACAAAAACCAGCGAAAGCCCAGAAGCGCTCTTATAAAGGATATCATGATATAATCTATCTTAATGATGGTACAGCGGACATGGCTACATCATACGATACTATGGATCCACTCTCATCGTTTTCTAACAAAGACATACCACAAGATTCTTATGCGAACCGCAAATTGCTTCGAGATACCATGAAAAATCATGGTTTTATCCCAAATGAAAAGTTCTGGTGGCAATTCACTTTAATTAGAGAGCCGTTTGTAGATAGCCAATTTGATTTTGACGTGTAGCCTTCTGCGAAATTATATAAATAATAGGTCGTACAAATAGCAAAATTTAGTGATAGGAATATAGTATTTAATCAAGTACAAAGCGGCATCAATATTTCAGGAGTTCATACGTCCAGGGAAATAGTGGTGCATATATTAAGACAATTGGTATCACTTTATTCTCAGTCTTATTCTGTTAAGTTGCTAGAAAGTGCTTTTGAGGAAATCTTGAGCTTTGGTAGAAGTTGCTTAAAAAATAACAAACCTTATAAGGCAATTAAATATCTTCAAATATCACTTCGTTTTATTGATTACGCACATAACGCCGAATCAGTTCATAATGACCTGCAGATCGCATATGAAAAAGTAGGACACCCTATACAATAATTAATTGTGCTCTATCGGATTCTTTATAAACAGTCTATAATGTAGCAAACATTAATTTATATCGAGTAATAATGTGCAAAAGCTTATTTCATTATGTATTATAGGCAAGCCGAATGCAGGCAAATCGACTTTGCTTAATAAGGTTATTGGTCAAAAATTATCTATTGTTACTCCCAAGGTACAAACTACCAGGTCAATAATTACAGGGATAGTGAGTTATGGTGATACACAAATAATCTTATATGATACACCGGGGATTTTTGAGCCAAAAAGAAAGCTTGAGAAAGCTATGGTTAAGTGCGCGTGGTCAAGTCTGAATAATGCTGATATAGTTGTGTTTATCATTGATAGTACAACTGTGCTTGATGATGAGCTTAAAAAAATTATAAAGAGAGTTGTTGTTGCAGATAAAGAGCTACTGGTTCTAATGAATAAAATTGATATAAAATCAAAGAATTATATTGAAAATGTCCAGTTTGTTGAATCATATTGTCAAAATAGCAAAATAATAAACATATCTGCTTTATCGGGAAAAGGATTAGAAGATTTTATCAACTATCTTAAACAAAGAGCGCAAACTTCTCCATGGGTTTATGAAGAAGATGACATAACTGATTTACCGGCTAGGTTTTTGGCGTGTGAAGCGACTAGGGAGCAGTTGTTTTTAATGTTAAAACAAGAGCTTCCTTATAATTTAACTGTTACTTGTGAAAGTTGGAAAGAACAACAAGATGGATCCGTTAAGATTAATCAAGTAATCATCGTTGGTAGAGACTCTCATAAGAATATTATCATTGGTAAAAATGGTGCTATGATAAAGCAACTTGGTTCGGCCTCCAGGGAGAGTATAGGGCGCCTTTTAGGAAAAAAAGTGCATTTATTCCTCTTTGTAAAAGTGCGCGCAAATTGGGAAGATAACCCTGAATTGTATGAAAATATGGGGGTATAACTGCTCTGTTCTTTGAGAAATATATAAGAGCTAAGATTCTAGCAAGTTTGTTCTCATAAGTTTTTAGCTCTCATTGAAATGCGGAATTGTATTTATTGAGCCTATCAAATTGTTAAAATTTCTTCTTCTCTAGATTTGATGACGTTATCTACTTTTGATATATAATCATCAGTAAGTTTCTGGATTTCTTCGGATTGATTATGATGTTCATCTTTAGACAGATTTTGCTCTTTCTCCATTTTTTTCAAGATGTCCATTCCATCTCGGCGAATATTTCTGAGTGCCACCTTAGTATTCTCTCCATATTTATGAGCAAGCTTCACTAGCTCTTTTCGTCTTTCTTGACTGATAACTGGAAGAGACATTCTAATAAGTTGTCCGTCTGAGCTTGGGTTGAGGCCAAGATTTGCGTCAGCTATAGCTTTTTCCACTGTTTTGACCATTGCTTTATCCCAAACTTGTACGCTAATAGTTTTTGCGTCAGGAGTTGATACCGTTCCCACTTGAGAAATTGGCATTTTGCTACCATATGCTTCAACAACGACTGGATCTAGTAAATTAACTGACGCTCTGCCAGTTCTAAGGCCTTTTAGCTCTTTATCCAAAACAGCCATTGCCTTTTCCATTTTTTCAGTTAATTCAGATTTTAATGCCTTATCCATTAGTGCCCCCTAATTAAAGTAAATTCTCCATGATTCTTGATAACCTTAGCAAAATTTCCCCTTTGTTTGATCGAAAAAACTTTGATTGGTAATTCATTTTCCCTTGCAACCGCGATTGCAGCCATATCCATGACTTTTAAGTTGTCTTTTAGAACGTCTGTGTAGGTTATTTCTTTATATTTTTTTGCATCTTGGTTTTTCTTTGGATCTGAGTTATATACCCCATCTACATTGGTTCCTTTAAGTAGGTAGTCGCAATTCATTTCTACCGCACGCAGGACTGCTGCGCTATCTGTAGTAAAGAACGGGCTGCCGATTCCGGCTGCAAAAATAACTACTCTGCCTTTTTCCATATGTCTTTTCGCTCTTCTTCTGATGAACGGCTCGCAAATGCTAGTCATAGGAATTGCTGATTGAATTCTGGTGTATATCCCCAACTTTTCTATTGCATTTTGAAGGGCTATTGCATTAATGACTGTTGCAAGCATACCCATATAATCTGCAGATGCTCTTTCCATACCAAGATGCGATGCATCTGCTCCTCTGCAAATATTGCCACCGCCTACTACTACGCATACTTCAATACCAAGTTCGCATACTTCTTTTATATCTTGAGAAATACCGCTTAATGTATCAATATCATGGCCAAATTTTTTATCTCCCATTAGTGCTTCGCCAGATACTTTCAGTAGCACTCTTTTGCAGTTGGTCATTGGCACATTTTATAATTGATTATATCAATGAGTATGCTAGCTAAACTAATATATTTGTCAAGTATATGCTTTAAGAGACATACCAGTTTGCAAAAACAGATTTTTGAAAGAATTAATATTTTAAAGTTAATGTAAAAAGTATGATACACTTAAGCTTAGAGTAAAAGATTTTAAAAACAATTATGGCCAAAAATTCCTTAGATGATAAAGAAAAGGTAGTGGTGGTTGGAGATGTAGGGCAGAGATTTGCAACTTCTGTTGTGGTGCCAAAAGTTGATGGGTTAGTTGAGGCAAGCGGTGTAAGTATTTCAAGAATAGCTGTTGAGCAAGCGCTAGATTCGGTTATGGATCAAATGGTTACAGATGGTCTGGTCTCTCGAGACAAAATGAATCAATACAAAAAACCTCATCATAGTGGAGGATGGCACAACCCTGCTTGGTTAGGAATTGATGTTAATGATCAGTCACAGTTTCATAAAGATATGAATGAAATACTTGGGAAAGGTCTTTCAATAGAAGCGCGCAGTGTTGAAGCGGTAAAAGATAAATTGCTGCAAGTTGTTAGTAAAGTTTGTAATAAAGTCGGTTTAGAAAGTGTTTCAAAAGCTTGTCAAAATGAAATGGTGCTTAATCAGCCTCCTTAGATTGGAGTGGTGGTAAGAGAGAATGCAGAAAGAATAGGAGAGGCTATGAGGCAAAGGCAACAAAATGCTGCTCAAGATGTTAGACCAGAACGTGTTGTTGAAATGGGGCTGGTTAAAAGTAGTGGTGGTAGAGGGTTTTAAATTAATATAGATTTTTAGGAGTTATATATCATGGCAAAAAAATTTGAAGAAAATGCTAGAAAATTCAGAGAGCAACAAGAGAGGGAAGCAATGGGGGCGGAAGCTTTGGTTCAAGATACTGGAACCAGATCAGATAATTTTGTTGATTCATCGGCTGACCTAAATGCAAAAGTTTATGCTAATACCAGAATCATACCGGAAATTGATTCACTTGCCAATAGGCATACTAGTGGGGAGATTCCACGTTCTGAAGTTGAAGCTACTTTTAAGAAAATTATGAATCAGATGGTTGCAGATGGCGTTATGACAAAAGAGCAGAGGGATAAGTATTTAGAACCAACAAAAGTTGAAAAAACGGTGGAAGTAGAAAGGGAGAAAGGCTTCATAAGTGCTATTATGGGTAAAAAAACGACAAAAACTATAGTTGTTGACGGTCCATCTCAATTTGAAAAAGACATGGAAAAAGTGTTTGCTAAAGATGATCCAATTAAATCTCCAAACATTACTTCAACGAAGGATAAGCTACTTCAAGGGATAAGTGAGATATGTACCAAACTCGGTTTTGATGGATTAGCTAGATCGTGCAAAAAACACATGAGTGTAGATAATCAAGAAAAGCTTAATAAATTGGAGTCGGGGATGGTTGATATGACACAAAAAGTAACAGCACAAGCTAAAGAAATTGGTGCACAAGTAGGGAATAAAGGGAAGGGAGAAAGGATAGCTGAACAAACTAAAAATATTGTCGCCAAACGTCAAAAAAATGAATCTTCAGTATCTAGATGACTTTAGTCTGTTTCGGCATAAATAAATTTATTGCAACAGTAATTGAATCAAAACAAAGCTCAAAATAGACATTGATAAAAAAATATTGTGTTTTTTATCACTAAATGCCTATGATATCATGATATCAAGGAGTATTTTGTCAATGCCAAAGCTAAAGATCGATGATAAAGAAATTGAAGTTGAAGATGGTCTAACGGTAATGCAAGCCTGTGAGCAGGCTGGTATAGAGATTCCACATTTTTGTTTTCATGAGAGACTAAATATCGCTGGTAATTGCCGTATGTGTTTGGTGGAAATGGAAAAATCACCAAAGCCAATAGCTTCGTGTGCGATGCCAGTATCTGAAGGTATGGTGATAAAAACTACTACACCTACGGTTCAGAAAGCCAGGGAAGGGGTGATGGAGTTTTTACTCATTAATCATCCGCTTGACTGTCCCATTTGTGATCAGGGTGGTGAGTGCGACTTGCAAGACCAAGCGTTTAAGTATGGACGTGGGAAGTCTAGGTTTACAGAAAATAAAAGGTCAGTAGTTGATAAGAATTTAGGGCCTTTGATCAAAACTCAGATGACAAGGTGTATACATTGTACAAGATGTATCAGATTTAGCTCAGAAATAGCTGGTGTGCCAGAAATGGGAGCAGTTCATCGTGGTGAACACATGGAAATTACTAGCTATTTAGAAAAAACTCTGACCTCAGAATTATCAGGTAATATGATTGATTTATGTCCAGTAGGCGCGCTTACATCAAAGCCATACGCTTTTCATGCAAGAAGTTGGGAGCTGAAGAAAACGGAATCAATCGATGTGCTTGATGCGGTTGGTTCAAATATCAGGGTTGATTCGAGGGATATGGAGGTGATGAGAATCTTACCTAAAATTAATGATGATGTTAATGAAGAGTGGATTTCTGATAAAGCAAGATTTTCATATGATGGCCTTAAGGTTCAAAGGCTTGATATACCATATATAAGAGAACAGGGTAAATTAGTTAAATCTACTTGGAATGAAGTAATTATTTCAGTGGCAAAAAAAATTACCTCAGTCAATGGTGGAGAGGTTGCTGCTATAGCTGGTTCAATTACATCATGTGAAGCGATGTTTTTGTTAAAGAAATTGCTGTTTAGGCTTGGTTCAAACTTTGTTGACGCTAATCAGTTTGGCTATAAAATAGACACTAAAAATAGGGGTAATTATCTATTCAATACTACTATTGCTGGCATTGAACAATCAGATCTTTGCCTGTTAATTGGGGCAAATCCAAGACAAGTAGCGCCAGTGCTGAATGCTAGAATTGGTAAAATGGTAAGGGCAGGCACGCTCAAAGTGGCAAGAATCGGTGAAGAAGATAATCAAACATATGATATAGAGGAATTGGGGGCGGATTTATCTGTTTTAGAGGAGATAAAATCCGGTAAGTCAAGTTTTGCCAAGCAGCTTAAGGCCAGTAAAAATCCGATGATTGTTATCGGCGATGCGGTGCTAGCAAGATCAGATGGATTGGCTATTCTTGCCTTAGTTCATGAAGTGATAAAAAAGTATAATATTGTGAAAAAAGATTGGAACGGATTTAATGTCCTGCACAATCACGCCTCTATGGTTGGTGCTCTTGATTTGGGTTTTATCTATGGCTTAAAAGGCGATGGCACTGATAAGATTCTAGAAATGACAAGAAGTGGTGAAGTTAAGGTGCTTTATGTGTTAAATGCTGATGATTTTGATGTTACAAAAATTGGTAATAATTGTTTTGTTATTTACCAAGGTCACCACGGTGATAAAATGGCAGCCAGAGCAAATGTAATATTGCCTGAAGCAGCTTATACAGAACAAGATGGAATTTTCATTAATCTTGAAGGCAGGCCTCAAATGGCCAGGGCTGCAATTTCACCAATGGGTTATGCAAAAGAAAGTTGGAATATCATAGTTAATTTAGCAAAAGCAATGAATGTTGATTTTGGTATAAGTAGTTTGACAGAAGTTCATGAAATTATGGCAAAAGAGAATCCTGTGTTTGCCAATATTGATCAAATTTTAAAATCAGATTTTTCTGAATTTAGTTCAAAAGATAAATTGCTTAAAAAACCTCTGTCTAAAGCGGCAATAAATTATTACATGACGGATCAAATTAGCAGGGCATCGGTTACGATGGCTAAGTGCAGTAAAGCTCTCGAGCAAGAGTTAGAGAGGGTTGCATGATTGCTCAATTCTATGAAATTATTATTCCATTATTGTTCATAGTTGCTAAGATTTTGCTTATAGTTTTACCATTGCTGCTTGCTGTAGCTTACCTTACTTACGCGGAAAGAAGAGTAATAGGGCTAATGCAGATGAGGCGTGGACCAAATGTAGTAGGTCCTTTTGGTCTTTTGCAGCCAATTGCTGATGCAGTAAAATTAATGTTTAAAGAAGTGATAGTTCCTGAGCCATCAAGCAAGATAGTGTTCATCATTGCACCTATGATCACTTTTATGCTGAGTCTTATAGGTTGGGCTGTTATTCCTTTTGACGCAGGTATGGTGCTTGCAGATATTAATGTTGGAGTGCTTTATATTTTGGCGATTTCTTCGCTTGGTGTATATGGTATTATCATGGCAGGTTGGGCGAGTAATTCCAAGTATGCGTTTCTTGGGGCGGTTCGCTCTTCTGCGCAGATGATTTCTTATGAAGTTTCAATGGGCCTTGTTATCGTTACTGTGCTGCTAGTAACTGGCACACTTAATTTAAGTGAGATTGTGGAATACCAAAGGACATGCCCTTTTTGGATTCAACTACTTCTAGCGCCAATGGCTGTAGTATTCTTTATTTCGGTTTTGGCTGAGACAAATAGGCTCCCATTTGATTTGCCCGAAGCTGAAGCTGAGTTGGTAGCTGGTTATAATGTTGAATATTCATCAATGACTTTTGCATTATTTTTCCTTGGGGAATATGCAAATATGATTTTAGTCAGTGCCATAACAACGGTGTTTTTCTTGGGTGGATATCTGCCGCCATTCAATATAGAGTTTTTAGAAATAGTACCAGGAATTATTTGGTTTATATTGAAAATAGCTTTCTTGTTATTTGTATTTTTATGGCTTAGAGCAACACTTCCAAGGTATAGATATGATCAATTGATGCGTATAGGTTGGAAATTTTTCCTTCCGCTTACTTTGTTTTGGGTAGTGTTAGTTGCTTCTTTGTTATTTTTTACTGATAATTTACCAGGGTGACCTTTATGTTGAAATGTATAAAATCTTGGTTTTTGTACGAAATATTGGTAGGTATGGCACTTACTTTGAAGTATTTTTTTAAATCCAAAGTTACTCTTAATTATCCGTACGAAAAAAGTCCAATCAGCCCGCGATTTAAAGGTGAGCATGCCTTAAGAAGGTATGAAAATGGCGAAGAAAGATGCATAGCATGCAAATTATGTGAGGCTATTTGTCCAGCTCAAGCAATATTAATAGAAGCTGAAGAACGTTTTGATGGTAGTAGGAGAACTACCAGATATGATATAGATATGACGAAATGTATTTATTGTGGTATGTGTCAGGAAGCTTGTCCAGTAGATGCAATAGTTGAGGGGCCTAATTTTGAGTTTGCTACTCTAACTCATGAAGAGTTATTGTATGATAAAGCCAGACTTCTTCGCAATGGCGAAATCTGGGAAGCAGAATTAGCTAAAAAGCTAAAAGATGATTATCCATACAGGTAATGAATTATGGCTATCTTTTTCTACGTTTTTTCATCTTTAATAATTTTAAGTGCTTTAGCGGTGATAATTAGCAGGAATCCAGTACATTCAGTGCTTTGGTTAATATTTGCCTTTTGTAATGGCGCTGGACTTATGGTGCTTATGGGCGCTGAATTTATCGCAATGATGCTTATTATTATTTATGTTGGAGCGGTGGCTGTATTATTTCTATTTGTGGTAATGATGCTTGATATAAAATTATCAGAGCTAAGAGGGAAATTAGATATGGATATGTGGTTTGCATTTGTAATGGCTGTATTACTTTTTGCTGACCTTGCGGTGATAATTTTGATCAATAAAAAGATCATAGTGCCTATGGAAACTAGCGCTTTTAGGATTATACCTGAACTAGGTAATGCCTATGCAGTGGGAAGATTGTTATATACAGAATTTGTGCTACCATTTCAAACTGCAGGGCTGATCTTATTTGTTGCTATGATCGCAAGTATTGCTCTTACTTTTAGGTTGCGTCCTGACGTGAAAAGACAGAAAGTTAAAGACCAAATTAAGCGTGATAAAAGTAACAGTTTAGTGATGGCAAAGGCTGATGGTAAACAAGGATTAGAAAATTTGGATTATGACAATTAGTGATATTAGTTTAGAGCATTATCTTATACTTTCATCTCTTCTATTTTCGATAGGAGTAGCTGGGTTGTTTATGAATCGTAAGAGTGTAATAACAATATTAATGTCAATTGAGCTCATGCTACTTGCTGTAAATATCAACTTTGTTGCGTTCTCGGTTTATCTACAAGATATTGTTGGTCAAGTATTTAGTATTATAGTGCTTTCTATTGCAGCAGCTGAAGTGTCAATAGGTCTTGCAATACTTGTATTATATTTTAGAAACAGAAATTCTATTGAAATAGAAGATATTAATCAGATGAAAGGTTAGGGATGGAAAATCTAGCTAAATTAGTAGTTTTTTTACCGCTCATATCTGGAGTACTAAACGGAATATATTGCAAAAAAATTTCGTTTAAAGCGGCGAGTGTATTAGCTAGTATTTCAATACTAATTGCTGCTGTTAGCGCAACATGTTTATTTTTCAAAGCAGGGGTAGAAAAACAGCATATACACCATGTTGTTGCGACTTGGATTAGTATAGATAGTTTAAACATTAATTGGGCCATTTATGTTGATCAGCTAACAGCTATTATGTTTTTGCTTGTTACATGTGTTTCTGCCGTAGTTCACATATACTCTCTAGGGTACATGGCTGATGATAAGAATTTACCTAAGTTTTTATCGTACTTATCTTTATTTACTTTCTTTATGCTTTCTTTGGTTTCAGCGGATAATTTTGTGCAGCTATTTTTTGGATGGGAAGGGGTTGGTTTATGTTCGTATCTTTTAATTGGTTATTATTATGAGAAGGAATCAGCTAATGCCGCGGCCGTAAAAGCTTTTATAGTTAATAGAGTAGGTGATTTTGCATTTATAATAGGAATGGTGTTGATCATCATGTATACCAAAGCAATTGATTTTAAGACGGTATTTGCACACGCGCATCACCTAGCTAATACTCCTGTTGCTATTTTGGGAATGGAATACAAATTATTAGATATTATCTGTCTCTTATTATTTATAGGTTGCATGGGTAAATCAGCTCAAATTGGCTTGCATGTATGGCTTCCTGATGCTATGGAAGGTCCAACACCGGTATCTGCACTTATTCATGCTGCAACTATGGTAACGGCCGGTGTATTTTTGGTGGCAAGATGTTCATTTTTATTTGAGTATAGTGTTGGTGTTCTAAATATTATCGCTATAATTGGGGCGGTAACTTGTTTATTTGCGGCCCTTGTTGCAATTGCTCAAGAAGATATCAAGAAAATAATCGCATATTCAACGTGCTCTCAGCTTGGTTACATGTTTTTTGCTTGCGGTGTTTCAGCCTATCAGGCTGGTATTTTTCACCTTGTGACGCATGGCTTTTTCAAAGCCCTTCTTTTCCTGGCAGCAGGAAGTGTAATACATGCCGCGCACGAGCAAGATATCTTCAAAATGGGTGGTTTAATGAAAAAGATGCCATTTACTTATGCTAGTTTCTGGGTTGGATCACTTGCTATTATTGGTATTTTCCCATTTGCTGGTTTTTATTCAAAAGACCTAATTCTTGAATCTGCTTATACTCACGGGCAAGTAGGAAAATTTGCATTTTATTTGGGGATATTAGCAGCAGCTCTTACTGCGGTATATTCGTTTAAGATAATAATGCTGGTATTTCATGGGCAAACAAATTTAGATAGTAAAACATTTTCTCATGTGCATGAGTCGCCAAAAGTGATGAATGTTCCGCTAATAGTACTGATTGCTGGTGCGTTATTTACCGGCATGATAGGTAAATATATATTACTAATTGATAAGCAGGCTGGTTTCTTTGCAAGTAGTTTATTCTTCTTGCGGGCAGAACATCATGATCATCTTGCATTATCTGTTGAACTACTACCTCTGATTGTGGGTATCTCTGGCGCTCTATTTGGTATTTACGTATATAAATGCCATTTATATAAGGCGATATCTAAATCGATGAATTTCTTGTATATAATCCTTAAAAATAAGTTCTTTTTTGATGGAATATTTGAAATGGTTATCGTGTGCCCGGTTTATTATTTGAGCAAAATATCACAATATGCCGACAAAAAAGTTATTGATAGGTTTGGTCCAGATGGGTTCAGTGTTCTCA
Source organism: Rickettsiales bacterium (assembly GCA_017302595.1). Lineage (GTDB taxonomy): Bacteria > Pseudomonadota > Alphaproteobacteria > Rickettsiales > Rickettsiaceae > Megaera_A. The sequence goes on along the minus strand of JAFLDA010000002.1, from coordinate 66,625 downwards.
CAAAGCAATTTGCTGGTATAGTGAGTAAGTTCCAGACAGGATACATATTTAGTTACGTGTTTTATATTATCTTTGCTTTGATAGTATGTCTGACTGTCTTTGTATGGAAATTTAATATTTATATGGGGTAGATGCAAAGATGTCTGATTTGCCAATATTGTCAATTAGTATCTTATTACCACTAATTAGTGCATTGTATATTACATTCTTTATTAGTCATAGCAAGACTGATAGAAAGCAGATATATGCGATGTATGTAGCGATTCTATCATCGCTACTAACTTTGATTGCGACAACGTATATACTATTTAGTTTTGATAGCAACATGCCAATGAATCATTACCAATTTGTTGAAAGGTATAGATGGATCGACGCTATTGGCCTGGAGTTTCATGTAGGTATTGATGGTCTTTCCATTTATTTTGTGTTTTTAACAGCAATGCTTACCTTTATATGTATTGTAGCTAGTTTATTTACAGTTAAAATTTATATCAAGGAATATTTGCTTTGCTTTTTATTACTTGAGTCATTTTGCATTGGTGCTTTCTCATCACTGAATTTACTTTTATTCTATGGATTTTTTGAAGTAATTCTTATTCCAATGTACCTAATAATTGGTGTTTGGGGAGGAGAGAACAGAGTTTATGCAGCAGTTAAGTTTTTCTTATACACCTTCTTAGGATCGGTATTTTTCTTAATAGCCTTGATATACATATACACTCAATATAGTACGTTCAGTATTCAGGACCTATCCTTTGCTATTGTTCCAGAAATTGGAGTGCAGAAGCTTCTTTGGCTTGCTATGTTTGCATCATTTGCTGTTAAGGTGCCGATGGTGCCGTTTCACACATGGCTGCCAGATGCACACGTACAAGCTCCTACTGCTGGTTCAGTGATGCTTGCAGGTATTCTCCTGAAGCTTGGAGGGTATGCTTTCTTGAGAGTGATGTTACCACTATTACATGATGCTTGCGTGTATTTTGCTCCATTTGTATTGTGGCTTAGCTGCTTTGCAGTGATTTACGCTTCCTTAGTGGCGCTTGCACAAGAAGATATGAAGAAAATGATTGCATATTCTTCTGTAGCCCATATGGGGTATGTTACTGCAGGTATATTTAGCTTTACTACAAACGGTATTAGCGGCGCAGTGTTCCAAATGGTTAGCCATGGAGTGATTTCATCGGCACTTTTCTTGATCGTTGGTGTGCTTTATGAGCGTCATCATACTAAAGAGATTAGCAAATATGGTGGTGTTGCTTCTAGTATGCCAGTGTTTGCTAGTTGCTTTATGATTGCAATGCTAGGATCGGTTGGGTTGCCTGGTTTAAGTGGATTTATCGGAGAATTTTTAAGTATAGTTGGTATTCTATCTATATCACCTGTGGTTGGTATCATTTGCGCTTTTGGTGTGGTAATTGGCGCAACTTATATGTTAAGGCTGTATAAACTTGTTGTTTTTGGTGAGGTGAAAAACAAAGCAGTAGCGAAGTTTAGTGATCTTGCTTTGTATGAAAAGGCGGCATTAATGCCATTAGTAATATTAATAATATATTTTGGTGTGAAACCAGGTTCGGTTTTAAGTAGCATTGACCAGCCAGTAAAATATATAGTGCAGCAATATAATGTGAATTAAAGAAATGTTAGCTCAGTTTTCAATAGTTATTCCTGAAATTTTACTTGCATCATTAGCGATGATTATGCAATTGCTAGCGATTTACTTGCAGAAACTAAATAGACAATTATATATAATTACTTCTCTTTTAGCTCTTAGTCTAGTTGCTTATTTGTTGTATTATAATAGTGGATACCAAGTCGGTTTTGGCTATTCTTTTGCAAGTTCAGAGGCAATTTCGCTTTTTAAAGCAATTGTTTTGGGCCTTGGCTTAATGAGTATTGTGGTATATTCAGATTTAGTCAAAATTCTTGATAAAACATACAAAACAGAATTCGTTACTCTGATTTTGTTCTCCACATTAGGGGCGTTTATTTCAATTTCCGCTAGGGATTTTATTTTGCTGTTTTGTGGCTTAGAATTGCAAGCACTGTCTGGTTATGCACTAGCTGCCTTTAGAACTAAAAGCGCAAAATCTTCTGAAGCTGGTCTTAAGTACTTTATCCTAGGAGCTTTGATGAGTGGTTTAATGCTCCTTGGTATATCGCTTTTGTATGGATATAGCGGTAGCATTAAATTCGTAGAAATAAAGCAACAATTTGCTGCTGATGTTGTTGATATTAGGCTTATAATTGGGGCTATCCTAGTATTTGCCTCTATTTTATTTAAGTTATCAGCAGCGCCAATGCATATCTGGACTCCAGATGTGTACGAAGGTGCGCCAGTTTCAGTAGTTAGTTATTTTGCAGCGGCGCAAAAAGTGGCCATGCTTATTGTGTTAATTAATATTATTGATGGAGTTCTTGCTGGATATCACATGATCTCGCACGATCTAGTGAAAATAGCGGCAATAATTTCAATGCTTATAGGCTCTCTTGGAGCGTTGAAGCAAGATTCTTTAAAAAGATTGATGGCTTATAGTACTATTCTTAATGTAGGATACGTGCTTGTGGGTGTAACGCTAACTTCGCCTGATGGAAATTACGCCGCATTTGTATATATACTGATATATTCTATTTCAGTAATGTGTTTTTTTTCTTGTCTAGTTGCGCTGCTTGGAACAAAAAGTGATGATGTGACTTTTGAAGATATACAAGGAGTTGCAAGTCAACGTAAGACCCTTGCTGCTTGTATTTCAATAATTATGTTTTCAATGATTGGTCTTCCGCCTCTTGCAGGCTTTTTTGGTAAATATTATTTGTTTTTAAATGCCATCTCTGAGGGTGAGATTGTTTTGGCTCTATTAGGGTTCATTACAAGTGTAATTGCAGCGTTTTATTACTTGAAAGTAATAAAATACATGTATTTTATGGAACCAAGAGGTGAAATTGAAGTTATAAACACTAAAAGTGGCTTATGGTTAGTAACTGTTGTTACGTTATCATTTGTGCTATTTTTCTTCATGGTTGCTCACAAATATATATTATAAAAATATGATAGTTCAAAAAAATGAGACTAAATTGGCTAAAGAACTATAATTTCTTAATATTTGAAACTATTGATAGTACAAATACAGAAGCCTTGCGCATAGCAAAATCTGGTGCTAGCGGCGATTTTGTTATATTAGCTAACACGCAAACTGGCGGCAGGGGAAGCAAAGGTCGTTCTTGGATTTCGATACCGGGCAATTTACATATGACTATCTTGCTCTCAGTACCAAGTTCATCGAAAAACAATTCACAATTATCGTTTTTGGCAGCTAATGCAGTATATGACGCTTTTGCAGAGTTACTTAAACAAAAATCGCAGGCGCTAGAAATTAAATTGAAATGGCCAAATGATATTTTAATTAACTCTAAGAAGGTTGGCGGTTTATTACTTGAATCAATATCATTTGGTGATAGAACGTATATAGCAGTTGGAATTGGAATTAATGTGATTGAAGCTCCAAGTATGACAAACTTTCCAGCCACAAGTTTATATGATGAGGGATTGATAGTAGAAAATTCAGATGAGTTATTAGGTGCTCTAGTAGATGTTTTTGATAAAAAATATCGCTTATGGCTTTCAGATGCGAATTTTGGTAGTATTCGCAAAGAATGGCTTAAAAGGGCTTATAGATTAAATAAAGTCATTACTATTGATGATGGAAATATAAGAATATCAGGTACTTTCAAAGAAATTGATGATTTTGGTTCTATTAAGTTACAACTAGCTAGCGGGGAAATTTGTAGTTTTTCTGCTGGAGAAGTACTTAGTGGCTAGTAGTTTGTCTAGTAATATATCGATAATACTTGTTGAACCTCAATTAGGCGAAAATATTGGAGCCACAGCTAGAGCAATGAAGAATTTTGGCTTTAGTGACTTAAGAATAGTTAATCCGCGTGACGGCTGGCCAAATGAGAAGGCACGAAGTATGTCAGTTGGAGCAATTGATGTGATTGAGAGAGCGCAAATATTTACCAATCTAAATGATGCCATCGCTGATTTAGGGCAGGTATATGCTACAACATCAATTACTAGGAGCATAAATAAAAATCAAGTGTATCTCGATGAGATTGCCGATGAGTTCTTAACTGAAAGCAGAGTTGGAATCTTGTTTGGTCGCGAGAGTAGCGGACTCAGCAATAATGAAATTACCAGAGCTAATAAAGTTATTTCAATTCGAACAGAAAAAGAGCAGGTTTCTATGAATATTGCTCATGCTGTTGCAGTTGTATGTTATCAACTTTCTTGTAAACGAAATGTAACACCGCAGCATGGTTTTGGTAAGGTTGCATCTCATAGCCAATTAGAGTATTTTTTTGATGATTTGTTTGATAAACTAGATAAAAATGGCTTTTTTCGTGTTCCTCAAAAAAAGAAGCAGATGAGTATGAAGATACGAAATATTTTTACGAGAATAGATGGTCTTACTCAGGTTGAAGTGCAGACGTTAATGGGAATAGTAAAGGTTTTGTCTGATAAGGATAAAGACTGCTAAGGAGAGTGTAGTATACTAAGTCTTTAATCATGCTGTATTTGATTTGCGATGACACGTGGTCATCATGAATTTAATTCAGGATCTAGTTAGCTAAAGGAGTGGATCCCAAATCAAGTTTGGTATTGTAAGATGACTACACTCTGGTCACCACGGGCTTGATCCGGGGTCCAAAAGGCGTTGACGGTCGTGATGAGTTAAGATGTGGGTCAAGCCCAGGATAACTTAGGAAAGGCGAATGACTTTATTACTTTTAAAAAGACATAGTTGATGACTGTTTTAATAGGCTTTTGGATGATGATAAAAGAGTTTTTTTTATAACGATAGAGTGCCAGTTGGGTATAAAAATGCAGAAAATCAATTACTTTGACCTTTTTGACTTAGAGCAAAAATATGATGTAGATCAGCAAATCATCAAAGATAGATATTTAGAAAAACAAAGATTATATCATCCGGATAATGCACAAGACCCAGAAACAGTAAACAAAAACATAGAAATTTCGATGATGCTTAATAAAGCTCTAAAAATATTGATAGATGATTATTTCAGAGCTGAGCATTTGCTTAATTTATATGGAATTGAAACTTCAGAGCAGGCTCTAAGATCCGTGTTATCAAATGATCAAATATCAGATATTTATGACCAATTTGAGGAAATAGATAGTATAATTAATGACCATGAATTAGAGATTAAAGAAAATGCATTGCTTTCATATAAGGAGTCAATAAAAAAGAGTTTTGCCCAGTTTATAAGAGATAGAAATTTAACCCCAGCGCTTGATCTTGCCGTAAGACTAAAGTATCTTAATAGCTTGCTTGAAAATATTAAATCTAAAAGAAATGCAATTAATAGAGATTAGCGAACCAGGGAGCATAAAACCTGCAGATGATATTGTTGTAGGTATTGATTTTGGTACAACCAATTCTCTAATAGCACTATCAAAAGATTATAAGAGTTCTATAGTAAAAATGAGCGATGGCGGGGAACTAGTTCCTTCAGTCGTATATATAGAAGACAAAAAACTTACCCTAAAGCCAATGTTAGATAATAATAGGTCGATTAGATCTATTAAACGTTTGCTAGCTAAGTCATCTGAAGAAATAAGAAATAATCAAAATCTCAACATCTTATCAAAAGAAATTGATTTGACGGATAGATTTCCTAAATTAAAAATTGATGATAGAGAATTAACTCTGATTGAAGTTGCATCTGAGATATTTAAATATTTAAAGTGTAACGCAGAAAAAAATTTAGGCGAAATAAAAAAAGCAGTAGTTTCTGTACCAGCGTATTTTGACGATAATGCAAGGGGACAGGTTATTCTCGCAGCCAAACTTGCTGGTATACAAGTGCAAAGGTTAATAGCAGAACCTACTGCTGCTGCTTATGCTTATGGGTTAAATAAACTGCAATCAGGGGTGTATTTGGTTTATGATTTTGGGGGAGGAACGTTTGATGTATCGATCCTCAACATGCAAACAGGAATCATGCAAGTTGTAGCAACTGGCGGAGATTCTATGTTAGGCGGAGATGATATTGATTTTGCCTTAGCAGAATATGTAGGTAAAAAGCTGGATTTAAGTCTTAGTGATGAGCTCATATTTATAGTCAAGAAGCTTAAAGAAGAATTATCAACAAAAGAATATGTATCCTATACTCATGCTGGGCAATCCTTAGAAATACATATAAACGAGTTTAATAATATTATTCGTCCTATAATAAAGCAGACTATTGATATTACGAAAAATACTATTAATGACTCTGGAATGACCAGTTTTGATGGAATAATTTTAGTTGGAGGTTCAACAAGAATGACTCTTGTATCCAAAATGTTAAAAGAAACTTTCAATCTTCCGATTCATAATGATATTGACCCAGATAAAGTGGTTGCGTTTGGTGCTGCTATGCAGGCTGAGAATCTTGTAAAAAAATCGAATTCCCTATTGCTCGATGTCACACCTTTATCTCTAGGCATTGAAATTTACGGTGGAGTGGCAGAAAAAATAATTTTACGAAATACTCCGATACCATTTTCAGTATCCAGAGAGTTTACTACTCACGTAGATAATCAACAAGGTATGATATTTCATGTTATACAAGGGGAAAGAGAATTTGCTAAAGATTGCAGATCACTGGCAAAATTTGAATTAAAAGGTATTGAACCAAAAAAAGCTGGTGTTGCAAAAATAGAAGTAACATTCTCAATTGATGCAGATGGTATATTATCAGTAAATGCTAGGGATTATGGTAAAGGAATATTTCATGAAATTGAAGTAAAGCCAAGTTATGGGCTTGAACTAACGCAGGTAAATGAATTGCTTAAGATAGCATTTGATAATGCTCAAAATGATCATGATCAAAGGTTGTTACTCGAAAGTAAAGAACAAGGCAAGAGTTTGATTAGTGGCTTAATAAAAGCAATTTCAGAAACACCAAAGATACTTAGTGAAAAAGAAAAAAATAAAATCACTAATGCTATAGTCACATTAGAAAATGCACTTGCACTTGACGATCGTGAAGATATTATTAGGAAAACTGATAATTTGAACAGATTTGCAGCTACTTTTATTCAGAGGCATTTGGATCTTGGTGCTGAGTTGTTTTTAAAGGGTAAAAATATAAAAGATGTAGGTAGTAAAAATGGCGATAGAGAAAATTAAGGTTATTTTTATTGATAATGATAAGGAGATAGAGGTTGAAGCAATGGTTGGGCTATCTATACTTGATGTTGCGCATCACAATCAGATTGATTTAGAAGGTGCGTGTGAGGGGTCTCTTGCTTGTGCAACATGCCATGTAATTTTGGAAGAGAAAATATACAACACGTTGGAGCAGCCAACTGAGGAAGAAGAAGATATGCTTGACTTGGCTTTTGGCCTGACACATACTTCAAGGCTTGGTTGCCAGATAATTTTGACTAAGGAGCATGATGGTATGAGAATAAAATTACCATCTGCTACTAGGAATGTAAATCTATAGAAATTGAAGGTTAAAGGGTGATTAGAAAGGTAGCTTTAATAATTGTAGTATCTGCTATCGCGTTATGGGTTCTCGGAGCGCATTATGTAAAAAGTAGGGTGTTAGATTTTATTGATCAAATTAATTCTGATAATCTCAAATTTCAATATGAAAATACCAAACTTTCTGGGTTTCCATTTAATTGGAAAGTCACTTTTGTTGCGCCGAAAATTACTTTTATTGATCAAGCAAGTCTGAAAGAGATAGCTACAGAGAGCTTTTCGGTCACTAGTAATTATCTAGGAAATAATCTTAAGGTAATTTTGGATAAGTCTTTTACGTTTAATGAAGCAGATGAAGATACTGCCGGAAGCTATACATATAATTTATCTAAAATTTCAGAAGTAAATATTAATTTAGGTGAATCAATATATTTTTCCAAAGCAGATGACCAATTTTGGGATCGAATAAGGTCGTTTGAATATTCTAATACACAAATTTCGGTTCAATATGACGGCAAAGAAATTTACATTATAAATGGTTTGAAATTTTCTTTAAACCAAGAAAAGAAAATAGAAAGTATAGTTTCTCAATTTTCTATTTCAGCTAATTTTTCTTCTGCGCAAGAGAATCCAGATGTTAAAAATGGGTATATGAATTTTAGTGGTTCTTATTATCAAGCAGAGGATGAAAAGATAGATTTTGAGAGGAAGCTAGACATCGCAAATCTGCAATTAAAATTAGATGAAGCGTTACTTGATTTAAAAGGGGTGATCAAGCTCAGTAAGAGTACAACACCTAGTGGTAAATTAGATGTAATGATGCAAAAATATCCTGACCTAGTTGATATACTTTTACCAGAAGAGTTTTTTGTCTCAAAATCGTTTTTAATAAAGTCTATTGATAGGATAGTAGCAAGTGAGGTGATGAAAGGCGAAATTGGCAACGCTAGTTTCAAGATTATTTTCTCAGATAAGGGAATTAATTTTGGTAAATTAAGCTTAAGTGACTTGCAAGATGAGTAATTATTAATAATGGAGAAAAAAATGAGAACAGTAGACGATGTTTTTGGTGACAGGACTTGTTATAAATTTAAGAATCAACCTGTTAGCCATGATATATTAGAAAAAATTTATGATGTTATGAAAATGGGTTCAACATCAGGTAATTCATGTCCATTGAGAATTACTTTTGTTCAAAGTGCAGCAGAGAAAGAAAAATTAATAAAGTGCTTAATGCCCGGAAATGTTGATAAAACAAAATCAGCTCCTGTGACCGCTATTTTTGCTTATGATATAAAATTCTATAAGCTTATGGAAAAATATAACCCCGGATCACCAATGATTGCAGTTTTCTCTTCATCAGATGAGGTAGCACGCGAAACTGCTTATAGGAACTCAAGTTTGCAAGCGGCATATTTTATGATTGTTGCTAGGGCGTATGGTCTTGATTGTGGCCCAATGTCTGGTTTTTCATCAGAAGCTATTGAAAAAGAGTTTTTTGCTGGTACCGATATGAAAGTAAATTTTATTTGTAATTTAGGTTATAAAGATGGTGAAAATCCATACCCACGTATGGCAAGACCTGATTTTGGAACAGTTTGCAAAGTGGTATAGTCTGAAATCGATTCCTGTTTAGCAATGCCCAAAAAAAATAGCGAATGGGTTTGACTTTTGCGCAAACTATTATATACTACCTGGCAAAAATAAACTTATCAATCATAGGGTATATTTAAGTGACGAAGATCATTAAAGCAAAGTATAAAGCTAGCCGTAGATTAGGCACAAGTATTTGGGGGGATGGTAAAGACCCATTCCACACTAAGAATTATCGTCCAGGACAGCATGGTCCAGCTGGAAAGGTAAAAACTTCTGATTATGGCTTGCACCTAAAGGCTAAACAAACTCTTAAAACTCACTATGGTAGAGTAACAGAGAAGCAATTCAGAAATACTTTTAAAATGGCTTCAAAAATGAAGGGGAACACGGCAGAGAATTTGGCTGGACTTCTTGAGAGCAGGCTAGACATGATTGTATATAGAATGAATTTTGCTCCAAGTATTTTTGCAGCAAGACAACTAGTATCTCATGGTCATATTAGACTTAATGGAAAGAAAGTGAATATTCCAAGTCAAAGACTAAAAGTTGGTGATAAGATTGAGCTTAAGGAACGTTCAAAGCAGGTGGTAACTTTCATTGAAAGTTTACAAAAACAAGAAAGAGCTGTTCCTGAGTACTTATCGGTTGATCAAAATGCTATGAATGGTGAAGTGCTAAGAGTTCCTATGATCTCTGATATTCCTTATCCATTTGAACCAAATTTTGGTAAAGTAGTTGAGTATTACTCTCACTAAAAAGTAGTGATAGTAGAAAAAAAAAGGAAGTCATGTGGCTTCCTTTTTTTATTTAACGAGCTGTATTTTTACAGTAATTTAGCTTGGGATAGCGCAAAATAATTCCTGTTTAATTATCAACTATGTTTTTTTGGAAATAATAAAAGTCATCCCGAACTCGGATGGAGTTGTTGCACGGAGAAAGATGGAGATAAGGAATTTGATAAGATAATGAATTTTAACCACCTTTCTTTCTTATTTACTTTTTACTCCTCCGTGCAACAACTCCACTTGATTCAGCATCCATCACTTAAAGCGGTACAACCTCGAAGAAGCTTGTCCCAGGTCAAGCCTGGAATGACTGTAAAGAGATGGGATGACCGCTAAAGAGCGCTAGCGATTACTAGTTCTCAAATCACAAACCTATTTCAAATAATACTCTAAAGTAGTAACTAATCTAATTTTCTTCTTGATACTCTTTTTCTCGAATAAACTATTATCATATTCATTCGGTCTATCACCACCTTCTGCTGAACTGATCACCAATATCCCTTGATTAGCCTTTCTTAAATCGCCTAGCTTACTATTAGTATTCTCAACTATATTTTCTGCTGTTACTCTAGCATTATTTATGGCTTCTTTAAGCATTTTTGGCTTTATATCATTAAGCTTAGTAACTTCATATGATATACCATCATTGCCATAAGCTTCTTCAGTCAATGCCACGCCTTTTTGTACAAGAATATTCTTCATTTGAGTGACCTTCTTTGCAAGCTCAACATTTGCTGTGCGAAGAACTATAGTAGCATTAATAATGTACCTAAAATCCTCAGAATTAGTATTTCTATAAGTTTGGGCAAGCAAATCTGTTACCACATAATTTCCGACCTCAATTTCATTCTCCTTAAAGCCCTGCTCTATTAGGAATGAAGTTACCGTCTTTCTGTCAGCATCAACTTTAGTATTTAGCTCAGCTAAATTATTTCCGGCGGACTTGATATTCAGCATCCACACAGCACTATCAGCCATCACTTCTATTTCGCTTAAGCCTTTGACTGTTATGTACCTATCTTGGTGCTTCATCCTCATTAAAGTACACCCCATTAAATAAGATGCAGCCGCAATACTGCCAGCAAGAACTAGTGCCCCTATAACCAAATCCAGTTTAAATCTATGCTTGCTACAACACCCTGTGTGCTCGTGTTCATGTTGATGATCCATATTTTCCTCTGCAAATATTACACAATTTACCTATAATTAGGACTACTTTTCATGCCTGACTTCTATCCAGTGTTCTATGATCTGGTTAAGGATTTCGTCATTTGCCTCACCTTCATGGTCTTCAAAATTTGGTAATGAAACCACCATTTCTTCTAGGTACGCTAAATCAAACTCTGGAATTTCCTCGTCTGAATAGTGCTTTTCTAAATCAATAGCTATTTTTTCTACATCGCTCCAATGCATCTTATATCACTCCAACGCATCACAATTTTACATAATAAGGCGAACACTACTACCCTTATTTAATACCGCCTACCAGAAAAAAAATAATAGTATATATTAACATGGTAAATAAGTTTTACTTAGTGAGATTATTATGCAACTACAAATAAACACAATAAGTGATTTATTAGACAGAAGTTTCAAGGAAGATTTTGGGACAAAAGGGGATATTACTTCCCATGCAACCATAGACAGACATGAGAAAGTGAGCTTTGCAATTAACGCAAGACAACCTTTAATTTTATGCGGATCGCAAATAGCGGAGTATTATTTTGATAAATACTCATCTATAGATTATCAAATTCACTTCGACGATTCTGATTCAATTAGTGAAAGCACCTCTATAATTACAGGACATGGTTTTGCTAGAGAAGTATTATTACTAGAAAGAATTGTCCTAAATTATCTTCAACATTTAAGTGCAATTGCTACTACTACTAATCAATTTGTTAAACTAGCACAAGGAACAAAAGCAAGAATTTGTGATACTAGAAAAACCACCCCCACTCTTAGATCACTTGAAAAATACGCCGTTACTTGTGGCGGTGGCTTTAATCACAGACTAACTCTAGATAGCAGCATTCTGATTAAAGATAATCACATAGCAATTTGCGGCAGCATTAAAGAGGCATTGGAAAGGGCGAAACTTGCGGCACCTCATTATACAAAGATAGAAATCGAGTGCGATACAATTATGCAGGTAGAAGAGGCAGTAAGATGTGGTGCGGATATCATAATGCTTGATAATATGAGCGTTGAAGAAATACGAGAGTCAGTAGAAATTATAGGAAATAATGCAGTTATCGAGTGTTCCGGCAATATATCACTAGATACAGTAGAAGAAATAGCTGGCATAGGTGTTGATATAATTTCCGTTGGCAGGATAACTCATTCGGCAAAATCAGTGGATATTGGTCTTGATATTGTATGAGTGACACTACGGATCTTGGCATTATACAGCAGGAAATTTTACAGCTTCGTAAGTTAATCAAAAAATATAACAAGGAGTATTACGAAGAAAATACACCTTCAGTATCCGATGCGCATTATGATCAGCTATTTCATACTTTGATTGGGCTTGAGAAGCAACATCCTGAACTCGTTACTAAAGATAGCCCTACTCAAACTGTTGGCTCTGGAGTCCAGCAAAAATTTCTTAAACATCAGCACCTAGTTCCTATGCTTTCCCTCGGAAATTGCTTTACCCAAAGTGATGTGTCTGATTTTATTGATAAAATAAAGCGTTTTTTAAGTGTCGATACTTTTCCTGATTTTTTTTGCGAACCAAAAATAGATGGTGTTTCATTTTCGGTAACCTACAAAAATGGAACACTAGATTCTGCATCAACTCGTGGTGATGGTTATATTGGAGAAGATATTACTTTAAATATTAAAACTATACCAAGTCTACCTCTTAAAATCGACAACGCACCAGATTTAATTGAAATCAGGGGAGAAGTGTACATGGAAAAAGCTGATTTTGATCAGCTCAATACTTTACAAGAAGAAGCCGGCAAGACAAAATTCGCTAATCCTAGAAATGCAGCAGCCGGTTCCTTGCGTCAACTTGATGCTAATATTACAGCAAGCCGCCACTTAAAGTATTTTGTATATGCTATTGGTCAATCATCCACATCTTTTGCTAAAACTCAAAAAGATTTATTTTCTAAATTGACTGACCTCGGATTTATTACCAATAATCTTTCTAGGCTTGTGCATAGTTTTGAAGATATTTTAGAATTTTATAACGACCTAAAACAAATCAGAGAATCTTTAGCGTATGAAATTGATGGCGTTGTTTACAAAATAAATGATTTTTTGCTGCAAGATAGACTAGGATTCATAGCACGAACTCCAAGATTTGCAACTGCGCACAAATTCCCAGCTACAATTGGACATACCGAACTTATAGAGATAATTGTACAAGTTGGAAGAACTGGCGTTATAACGCCAGTTGCTCAGCTAAAGCCGCTGCAAATTGGTGGAGTAACAGTATCACGAGCAACATTGCACAATTTCCAAGAAATAGAAAAGCTTGATATAAGAATTGGAGACACTGTAATTTTACATAGAGCTGGCGACGTAATACCTAAAATTAGCGACATAGACCTGTCGAAACGAAAAAGTGATTCTGTCAGATATACACCACCAGAGTTTTGTCCGTCATGTGGTGCCAAATTGCATTTTGACCCCATAGATGTACTGGTCAGATGCGATAATGGCTTCAACTGTCCAAAACAAATCATTGAATCTATAATACATCTAGTATCCAAAAATGCTCTTGATATAGATGGTATGGGTGAGAAACAAGTAGAGTTCTTGATAGAAAATGGCTTCATCAAAAAAGCTTCTGACATTTTTAAATTACAAAAAATAAATTCACTGTCAGAAAACAAACTAGAGAAAATGAATGGGTGGGGAACAAAATCAGTAAATAATCTGCATAATAGCATAGAAAAAGCCCGAAATGTACCTTTGAATAAGTTCATATACTCTCTTGGTATTAGGCATATTGGAGAAATGAATGCAAAAATTCTAGCAAAGGAATTCAAGAGCGCTGAAAATTTCTTTAATTCAATGATTTTGCTAGCTGAAAATAATAATCAAATTGCAGAGAATCTAGATAACTTGGATGGCATAGGCCCTAAAATGCTTATCGATATTAGGAACTTCTTTGAATGTACTGCAAACATAGAAACGATAAAAGAGCTAATTAATGAATTGAATATTAGCGATTTCGAGTCATCAACAATTTCATCTCCTTTATCTGATATGAATATTGTTTTTACTGGCAGCTTATCCAATATTTCAAGATCAGAAGCCAAATCTCAGGCAGAAAAAAGAGGTGCAAAAGTGACTGGTTCTGTCACAAAATCAACTAATTTAGTAATAGCTGGGGAAAACTCAGGTAGTAAACTTAAAAAGGCAGAAGAATTAGGTGTAAAAGTTATTTCAGAACAAGAGTGGCTAAATTTAATTAGGGAAAATTGATGATCAAGAATAAAATAGATAAGTTATTAGAATTATTTAAGCCAAATGATATTGGCGGCTATATTGTGCCGACTAGTGATGAGTATTTGAGTGAATATACGCCAGCTTATGCAAAAAGATTGGAATTCATCACTGGTTTTAGTGGCTCTAATGGCTTTGCCATAATACTTGCTGGCAAGTCGCTATTTTTTACTGACGGAAGATACACCACTCAAGCTTTAATTCAACTGGATAAAGCTTTATTTTCAGTGCATGATATACAAAATATAGCTGAATTTGATTGGCATAATTTTATTACAGGAGAAACGGTTGGCTATGATCCCAGGTTATTTACCAACTCTGCTTTGCATAAATTCAATAAACTCAAATTAAAACCCATTACCTCAAATCTGATTGACCAAATTTGGTACAACAAACCACCAAAACCACACTCAGAAATTTATGAATATCCAGTTAAGTATGCTGGAAAAACTAGCGAAAATAAGATACAGATGAGCAGAGATTTTATCAGAAAAAATAATGCAAAAGCGTTATTTATAAGTGAAGCTGCGTCAGTTTGTTGGCTGCTAAATATTAGAGCAAGTGATATAGATCACAGTCCATTATTACTTGCAAATGCACTTGTTACCCAAGATCAAATATTCCTATTTACCGATAAAAACAGACTAAAAGATAAAACCTCTTTAGAGTATGTTACTTTTATTTCCGAGAATAAAACCGATCAAACCTTAATTGATGTTGATGGTATAATTTGTTTTGATGAAAGCCAATGCAACTCTCACTTTGCCTCAATTATAAAGAAAAAAGAGCATATTAATGCCAAAAACCCATGCACTATAGAGAAAGCCTGCAAGAATGAGATAGAAATCAAACACATGATTGATGGTCATGTTGAGGATGCAGTTGCGGTATGCGAAATGCTGAGTTTTATAGCAAATTGTAGAGATTTACCTAAATATGACGAGTATAAACTTGGCTTGCTTCTGACAAAGTACAGAGCAGAAGGTAAAAACTATGTTTATGATAGTTTTCCAACCATATGCGGATACCAAGAAAACGGTGCCATTATACATTATAAGGCAAATGAAGACAGCGCTAAGAAAATTGATGGTAATGGTTTATTACTAATTGATTCAGGTGGACAATACTGGGGAGCAACTACAGACATAACTAGAACAATAGCTATTGGTTCACCTAGTAAAACACATCAAGAGCTTTATACTCAAGTTCTAAAGGGTCATATCGCTCTTGCTTGCGTAAAGTTCCCACAGAATAAAATAACAGGAGCACATCTTGATATACTAGCCCGTCAGCACTTGTGGCAAAATGGTCTTGATTATCAGCATGGTACCGGTCATGGAGTTGGAAGTTTTTTAAGTGTACATGAGGGACCACAAAATATTAGCGCTACTGGTTTTTCCAGTATGATAAAATCAGGGATGGTTGTTTCAAATGAACCTGGGTATTATAAACCAGGATCATTTGGCATCAGAATTGAGAATCTGATTTATGCTCAAGACTCAAAGCATACTGGATTTATAGAGTTTGAAAACCTCACTTTAGTTCCATATTCAAAAGCGCTTATTGAGATGAGACAATTATCAGATTATGAAATTACTTACCTTAAGAACTATTACAGTCAGATTAGCACTAAAGTCCTACCAAAACTATCCATCAGCGCGCAAGAGTGGCTTAAAACCGAGATTGATATTTTTTTATAACTATAACAAGTTGAGTTGAATTAAGCCATTATACTAGTCATAGAATATCTTGTGTAATTTATTGCCACCCCTAAAGGTTCATAAGGTCATCCTAAACTTGATTTCGGATGACTAAGGGTAGTTCAGGATGACTATTTTTGTTGTCTCTAATGTTTGCAAAGAATTAATTATCTAAAATATCCCTATTGACCAACAAAATTATTTCAGATAGTTTAGGAAGCACATTTACATTAGGGGTGCCAGTTTGGGCTGAGAGTATTTGATATACAACCCTTTGAACCTGAAATTGTTAATACAAGCGTAGGAAATATGTATACATATATCGAAGAAATTTTAGGGCTAATTGCCCTTGCTACATCCATAATCGGACTTCTGCCACAAGTTTACAAGACTTATATCACCAAATCAGCCCATGATATTTCCATGATCATGCTTATCAATTATTTTATTTGCTCTGTTTCGTGGATTGGATACGGATTGTGTCAAGGGTCGCTTTTTGTGATACTTAGTAATATTGCAGGATTCATTATTAGCGTAATATTAATAGCTCAAAAGAGTTATTATGATACAACTGCATAAGGCATTTTATGATCATATTGGTATAAATAACCAATTTCGATCAATTATCGTATTAGATGGTAAAATACCAGATCTAGCATTTTTTAAACTACAGAATTTGTCTATCATAGCAGTAGATGGGGCAGCAAATAAACTTGTAGCTATGGGATTAAAACCATCCTTGGTCATAGGCGACTTGGATAGTATTCAGCCTAACTTACTCAACCAACTAGAGGCAATTCATATTCATGACCAAGATTATTGTGATTTTCATAAAACTATCACTCACCTACAATCTATTAATTTATTGCCTTCAATAATAACCGGTATTGAAGGTGGAATGATCGATCATATACTACAGAATATCAATATTTTCGTAAGCACTAATAGTATTTTTTATGCTCCTCCAATCGTAGGACACATTATACACCAAGGTGAAGCTAAAAAGTTTAATCTACCTGTTAACGCAAAAGTTTCTTTATTCGGTATGCCAGCAACTGTTACTACAAAGGGGCTAAAGTGGGAATTGAATCATCATGAACTAACTTTTCCCGGAACAAATTCTAGCTTTAATAGAACCTCTAATTCCCAGGTGTTCATAGAGGTAAATAAAGGCTATTGTCTTGTTATGATATATTTAAACGGTGAAAAAGATGCTGGATGCGAGAACACACCCTAGAATCTTCATGGGAGCAAGTAGATAGTCATTACCGATTACAGTACATAATCATTAACGGGGGCTTGACCCGAGATTTATTCATTCTATTTTTTAGTCACCCCAAACTTGATTCAGCATCCATCCCCTAAAGCTTTGGCAACCTCAGTACTTTTTGAATCCTGGGTCAAGTTCTGGAAGACCAGAATGTGGTCAGAATATAGACTAATGTGTGCCATTTTGTTTTCTACATACATCTAGTTCTTGCTTCTGATAGACAATGCATTTAGTAATTTCGTCAGAAATCCATGTTTTTTCACTTTCTAAAATTTCAAACTGTTTGTCCGCTATCTTTGTATCTAATTTTTCAGATAATTTTTCTCGATCTTTAATAAAGACAATCCCTAGATACTCAATATCAGCAGAATTAGCATAATTTTCTACTTCTTGCACCCTAGATTTGCTATTATCAATATGTACTATTTTGGTTGGACTGTAACCGATCTGATTCAGAAATAGTTTTAGTATTTGGCCTTTGTCGTTTCTTGAAGCAAATAATATACCTTTCTTAAAAATCGATACTGCTCTTTTTGTTCTAGAATCTTTTGCCTCGGTTAGAATCAATTTTGTATCCGGAAAACTACTGCTAAAATCTATGCCAAGTTTTTTCAGCGTCTTGATTCTTAAATCCTCTCTTTTTTTAATTTTTCCAAAATGACCAGTATAGCCAGAGGTAAGGGCAATTGTTTTTACTTCTCTGGCCTGTAATGAACTGATTAAAGATGGCATAGCATCATCGACTAATATCATTTGTCTTTCTTTAAGAATTATACTAATTAATTTATTTGCTTTCTCATTGCCGTATTTTGTTTTTAAAGCTGTAATATATTTTTTATACTCCTTCTTGTCATCATATATAAATATCTGATCTTTTGGCCAAAACAAAACCCCTGCTACATCAAAAGTAACCAGTGATTTTTGGGGTAAGCTAGCTAATTCAGCTTCGATTTTCTTTATATCAGCTGTTTCAATTATTCTAGCAGAAGCAAGGCTAGCGCTAATACATAAACAAAATAAAATTACGAAGTACTTCAACATATTTATATACCAAAGATAATGATAATTTCTAGTGACTTGAGTCTATTATTAAAAAAACGTAAATGCAATTATAAAACTCTTGTCATAAAGAGGTATAACTGTTTATAATCCATCCATTATTAGAGTTTTTTACAATCCCTGAGAGGTTTTTTTATATGAGAGTAATAATATTAGTTTTATCAACCATGTTTCTATTCACTGGCTGTAGCAGTAAAACTAAAAAGACATTGGGGCTGACTGAAACTATGCCTGATGAGTATCAAGTGCAACGTAACAAGCCACTGGAAGTTCCTCCACATTATAAAGGTGCTTACAAAAAGGCTGAATCACAATCGAAATCAAAAAAAACATCGACAGATTCAACTCTTACAAAAAGTGAAAAAGCTTTACTGGATGATATAAATTAATGCAAGTGGTGCATGTGTGAATAGGGCAGTATCTTGGAGTTTAATTCTTCTTTTAATCGCTGGTTTTACCTACAGTGTATCCGAGATGCTTGCGCCATTTTTTATTTCATTTATTTTTGCGTATTTATTACATCCATTGATTGAAGCAATCACCGATAATACCAAAATTTCAAGGAATACTAGCACTACTCTGATATTTATTTTCTTCCTTGGGGCTTTTATTACAGTTTTAATTCTTATAACCCCAGTAATATATTATCAAATTGCTGATTTAATTAAAAAGTTACCGCAATATAAAACTAATATAGATTCCTCTATTGCTTTATGGTCAGCTAAAATGGACCATATTGACCCTCAAATTGCCTCAAGGTTAAATTCTTCTATGCAAAGCTTTACAGCTGGAATAATTGGGGTGTTTTCTAATGTTGCAAATCAATTGTGGGTGTATATGGTGGCGACTATTAATTTTTTTACAATAGTAGCACTTGTACCTATTATTCTCTTTTATTTCTTGCGTGATTGGAATCTTATCGTTGCTAGCTGTAACTCACTTTTACCAATTAAAGGAAGGGGTAAAGCTCAAAGTATTTTTCATTCAATTAATGAATTGCTTTCTGCTTATGTTCGTGGGCAATTAAATATATGTATTCTACTATCGGTATATTATGCAATAGGGTTGACTTTAATTGGTCTTGATATGGGTTTACTTCTTGGTATTTTAACAGGCTTTCTTGTAATTATTCCATTTGTTGGAGGGCTCATTTCGTTTTCCACTACAATCTTAATTTCCTATTTTGCTTTTGGATTTGGTTCTGAATTATTCTATGTTCTATTATTATATGTCATAGGGTTTATAACTGAAGGATACATCATTACACCGAAGGTTATAGGAAATAGAATTGGTCTGCACCCAGTATGGATTATTTTCTCTGTTCTGGCATCGGCCAAAATTTTTGGCTTTGTTGGTGTTCTGTTTGCTGTGCCTATTGCTGGAATAGTCAAGGTATTAATAATAAACACTTTGGAATATTATAAATCTAGCAATATATATAATAATTAGGCTAAGTATAAACCTACTTTAAATTGTCGATGCAGCAAATTACATTTTTATTTGAAAATAATAGTTATAACCATAATGAATTTATTGTTACTAAAGCAAATCAGTTTGCTTTAAAAACAATGCAGGAATGGCCTAATCAAACCTGGGGTGTAAGTCCTTACAAGAATACGCTGATTTTAAGGGGGCCGAAATCATCAGGTAAAACATATATGGCAAAAAAATGGGCTTTCTTATCCCAAGCTCATTTTATCAAATCCGCTCATGAATTAACTGAAAATATATTAAATCACTATAAAGCATTTGTGATTGAAGATATTGAACGTAAGTGGCACGAAGAAAAGTTACTACATCACTTTAACGCAATAAATGAGCAAGGCAAATACTTACTGATTACTACCAGCAATCTACCAGTATTTAAACTGCCAGATCTTGAGTCAAGAATGAAGGCGCTGAATATTATTGACATACATGAGCCAGACGATGAGATGATGTCGTTATTGATTTTTAAGTTATTTTCGAATTATTCAATTACAATTGATAAAGACATCATACATTACCTGATGAAAAATCTAGCAAGAGAGTTTCCTGAGATAATAAAGGCCGTACAAAAAATAAATGATTACTCAGCCGAGCAGAAAAAAAAGATTACTATTCAGCTAGTTAAGAACGCTCTAGACACATAGCAATTCCCATTCCGCCGCCAATACATAATGTTACAAGAGCTTTCTTAGCCTTGCTTCTTTTCATTTCATGTAATAATGTAACTACCAGTCTAGTGCCGCTTGCTCCAATTGGGTGACCAAGGGAGATTGCACCACCGCATACATTGACTTTATTTATATCCCATTCCATTTGTCTATTAACGTACTCAGCTTGGGCAGCAAAGGCTTCATTTACCTCAATTAAATCAAGATCGTCTACATTCCACCCAGCTTTCTTAAGAGCTAGTTTAGACGCAGGAATCGGTCCAGTTCCCATTATATCTGGATCTACTCCACAACTAGCATAAGAGACAATTCTTGCAAGAGGCGTAAGTCCTTGTGTTTTGATCATTTGCCCAGAGGCAACAATTAATGCGGCAGCCCCATCATTAATCGTAGACGAATTACCAGCTGTTACGCTGCCATCAGCTGCAAATGCTGGTTTTAGTTTAGCAAGTCCGTCCATAGTGGAATTGCCTCTAATTCCCTCATCTTGATCAAATACAAAGCTCTCATTTTTCTTGTCGATTTTGATTGGTACAATTTCTTCTTTAAACTTACCTTGTTCCTGAGCTTTTGCTGCTTTAAGCTGAGAGTTTAAGGCTAATGTATCTTGAGAGATGCGGTCTATTCCAAATTTTTTTACAATATTTTCTGCAGTTATACCCATCATCTGACCAGAAAATACATCTGTCAAACCGTCATACATCATAAAATCAATTAGCTTAGCATCGCCAAATTTGTTGCCACCACGGATATAATTTCCGTGCATTCCAAGAGACATATTTTCTTGCCCACCAGCTATTATCAGTCCTGCCTGATCAGCTTTAATAGCATTAGCAGCAAACACTATACTTTTAATCCCCGATCCGCATACTTTATTAATTGTTACTGCTGGTAATTCAATAGGCAGACCAGAATATATAGACGTCTGACGTGCTGGGTTTTGGCCAGAGCCACCTGTGATAACTTGTCCAAGTATTACCTCATCTATAACTTTCGGATCTAATTTACTTTCGGCTAATATAGCCTTTATCACGTGGGCACCTAATTTAGGAGCAGATATTTCAGATAGGCTCTTTAAAAAGCTTCCTACAGCCGTTCTTTTTGCATTTGCTATATATACTTCTTGCATATTGTCTCCTTAATAATACTTTTTAAATCAAACTCACTAACCAATTATTATATCTTTCTGTGAAATTTTTTGGATTAAGTAAGTAACTTATATGACCACCTTCAACCTCAATAAGTGTAGATTCTCTAATTTCATTTTGCAAAGGAACTATTGATTTGTATGGCACAATTTGATCATCTCTAGCATAAATAATGCATGTGGGAATCTTTATATTACTTAAGTATACCGGTTTGTTTTTGACTGACCATTGTTTTTTAAAACACACGTTCTTAGTGCAAATTTCATCTATTATTTGTATATAAAGAGACTTAGGTAAAGTCATCCCAGATTGTAGCCAACTCTCTACTTTCATAAAAAGTTTTTTGGAGTCCAATGAGAGAGTATCATATTTTTCGACCTTACTAATATATTGGGAAGGAAACATTAGAAAAAATAGAATCTGAATATAAATCTTAGGTATATAATCAATTTCATCTATCAAATTGGAAACGCCAGTATTACTCAGAACTGATTTTATGCTACTAAAGTGTGAAAAATCCCAAGGAACCGTTAAAAGAGTTAAACTAGAATGAAAATGAGAATTTTGTGCCAGAGCAATGCATAAATTTCCTCCAATACAGTGTCCAATAAGGTGAAGTTTACGATTTGGTTCGAGCTTATTAATGACTTGAGTAACAGTTTCTAATTCTTGAATAAGATCATCAATTATTATTTGCTTATCACTCTCTATCCAGTTAACAAGATATACTTTTCCTTTAATTGATAAATTTCTTATAAAATTATCTTCCTCTGATAGAAATACAATTTCAGGTGAATTAAAGATTGAAGGCACTACTAAATACACATCATTATATTTACCTATATTTGTGTAAGTCAAAAGCTCTGCAACATCAGACTTGTATACAGAGTCACTAGAATTTGATATATAACTTGGGACTATATTTAATTCAGAATATCTCTGATAATCAAATTTATAACTCTCATACTTATCTAATTGAAACCAAGGTATCATAACAAATTACCATAGTTATACTGGGATTGATCAAGGATCTTCATAAGCGGAAGAATAGATCCTGCATCAAGTACAGGATGACTAGGGTGATGTTTTTGTTTTCTATGACCTAATAGCAACGTTTTGACACAACAAAGTAGTTGACAGAAGGTAGTTAAAATGATAGAATTGCCGAAATTTTTCATCGTACTGCTGACAGCATATAACGTTCATTACAAAGTTTATATATTAAAGTTTCGCAGACCTACGACTAGAAATTACTTATTTAAGTTTTTTTTTTGTCCACGGGTGGTCTGCAAACAATGTCAGAAAAAGAGGCATTAGTATTCAAAAGTAAGTTCAGAAATATATTCTGGCCAATTCATAAGCATGAATTGGCTAAGTTTATTCCTATTTCAGCGTTAATGTTTTGTGTTATATTTAACCAAAATATACTTAAGATTCTCAAAGACAGTATTCTTATCTCTGAGGTGAGTGCAGAAATTACCAGTTTCAGTAAAGTGTATGTGGTTACTCCTATGGCTGCCATCTTTGTAATACTTTATGCAAAACTCATTAACCATTTATCAATTACTAGGATATTTTACTATTTGGTGATTGTATTTAATGGTTTTTATATCCTTTTTGCCTTTATAATTTACCCGAATATTGATTCATTTCATATGGATCGTGATTTGCTTGCCTTTTTAATGGAAAGTCACCCTCACTTGAAATGGTATATATCTGTGGTAGGAAATTGGAGCTATATAATCTTTTACTCTTTTTCGGAACTATGGCCAAATATCTTTTATGTGTTAATGTTCTGGCAAATTGCTAATGAGATTACAAACACTAATGAAGCAAAAAGATTCTACACTCTATTTTCACTTTTTGGCAATTCTTCAGTAATTTTAGTTGGATTCATGATGATGCATTTATCATCTGATGCAAGCATTCTACAAAGATTATTTACTGTTTCGGATAGTAAAATTATACTGACACAAGTTTCCGTATCGATGGTGACAATCTCATCGTTGCTTTCTTGCATTATGGTTAAATATATCAACTCTAAATTCATTAAGCCAACTACTCAATTACTTTCTTCTAAAGACACTGATACTAATAGACCAAAGATGGGAATAATAGATAGCTTCAAGTATATTGCAAGATCTAAGTATTTATGGCTTATGCTTATCTGTTCTGCATCTTTTGGTTTATCAATGAACTTGGTTGAAGCCGTTTGGAAAGCAAAAATCAAAGAATTATATCCCACTGTGAATTCTTTTGCTGAATTTAATAGCTTGTACATACTGTGGACTGGTGTGGCCATTATTATGATGACTATAATAGGAAATAATGTGATGCGTAGGGGAAGTTGGTTTGCCGCAACTGTGATCTCGCCAATAATAATTATGACTACTGGTAGTGCGTTTTTTATCTTAGTAGTTTTTGATAATCACATCATCAACTTCTTTGAAGGGGCAATTTTGATGTCACCACTCGCGCTTGCGGTATTTTTTGGCGCGGTACAAAATATCCTCTCAAAAGGGTCAAAATATTCAATCCTGGATACCTCTAGTCAGATGTTATATATCCCTCTAGATCAAGAGCTAAGAACAAAAGGTAAAGCGGCGGTGGATGTTATTAGCCCGAAAATAGGAAAGTCTGCAAGTGGTTTGGTGCAGTCAATAATATTTACAATTTTACCCATGGCAACATACCACTCCATTGCTCCATCATTAATGGTGATATTTATTGTTGTATGTACTTTATGGATTTACGCAATCAGGAAAGTCTATCTTGAGTATCAGAAAATAGTTTAATCATTCTAAGTACTACGTCCTTGGTCGTTTTTAGATCGGTTTTTATCTAATGTTTTTGTGGCTAAGTTCTCATCAATTTCCGCTTTGCTTTGTTTTACGTTAATTTCTACTGATTGAAGTATCTCCTTGGCTTGTTCTTTAGTGATTGTTGATTCAATGCCAATTTCAGTATTTATTTCTATCCCATGAGATATGCTTAAATCCTGTTTGATAGATTTTATATCGCTACGTATTTCCTGTATGGTGGTAGATTCTCTAGCAACAGTTTGCCCCAATTTTTCTCCTATTACTGGTGCGAATTTTATAACAGCTATCGTCCCTGGAATAAGCATAGCAGGAACTAAGGCCCCACCTGTCATAAGTCCTGCGCTTGCAGCTAGTGCCACTCCAGCAACTACTGCTAGCTTAGCAAAAATTCCCTTAAAGGTGCCTACTTTTTTCTGAAGTGCTTGGTTATTTATTGCTAGTTCATTAACTTTTGAAGTTAATTCTTGAATAATCATTTGTTCACCTTTCTTGCCTTTTAAAGCGTTGACTACTCTTGAATTAAATAAACTTGGATCAGATACTGCCAAGTTCATTAATTCTCTTCCTCCGCCACCTTTAATCATACCAATCAATATTGAACGAACTAGCATTTGCTCTTCCTTTGGGAGATTATTAAAATGAGCATCGATTATTGAATCTACAATTATATCTTGAGATTGTTCTTGGGTTAATATTTCACCATCATCTTCTTTTTCAGGAGTAATAGCTACGGTAAACATTCTCATAGCCGCAGAAAAATCCTCTTCTAAAATTACCCTATATCCTAAATGTCTTCTCAATCTATCGCAACAAATCATCACATACTCAGAAATTGCAATAGATGCCTTCACTCTAAGCCGGTAATCTATAGCAAGTAAATTAGAAATGGATGTTATTAGTTGAGGGGGTAAATTATTCGATAAATAATCCTGAAATAAGTCAATAAAAGGTCTTGGATCAACGCCTTCTGGTAAAATTAAATTATTTTTCATAAACTATGTCCCTGAGTAATATTTTTATTTTAGCATCTAATAATTCAGGCGCTTTTTTAGTATTTAAGCTTGCTATAATTTCTGGCGTTAAAGAGTCAATCATCATCGTACTACAACTGATTACTATTGAGCCAGTAGGCATAATTTCGAATATCTCCCTAATAATAGATAAAAATTGTATGTAATTTTGTGCCTTAAAAGTTATATCAGCAATATGATAGCTTAGTTTAACGTTCCCGATATCAGGGAAAAAATCTTTATCATTATACCCTTTAGTGATTCTTACAGATATTTTCTCCAGTTGATTTTTGTTACTAATCTCTTCTACATCAACGATAAACTTGTGTCTCTTTCCACAAGCTAAATTCATTTTGGAATTTGTTAAATTCCTATATGATTTATCCAGTTCTACTAATTTCTCTTCAAAATTATCAATGGACTTAATTTTGAGTGAAGTTTCCTGTAAAAAATCATTTGCTTTACGTTTTCTCTCCTTGGATTTATCAAGATCATCGATAAACATAGGGACTACAACCACTAGAAAAATCATCATCAGCAGGTAAATAGTAAGCTTAAAAAAAATGATATTTTTTAAATGGATAAGTAACCTATTTAGCATTCTTTTCCTCGCCCACAATTCCTTTTATTTTAAAACTACCTAAGACATTAATGGTTCTCCCTATCAATTGCATATCTTCGGCTTTATCCTTAAGTAAATTTACTTTGTGCTTTGAAAAATTCTTTTCTAAATATTTCTTATAATCAATTAGAGCATTCTTACTATCATCTGATAAATTAACCTGCCCTGAATAGACTACATCGATAAAAATATCCAAACCACTTTCAGGGAAATTTACAGGAATAACGTCAATCAGCTTCCAAGAAATTCTTTTAATTTTTAAATCACTATCATTATTAATTATAATGTACCTTAAATCATCGTAAGGAGATGCAGAAACTCTAGCGCTTACATTATCTAAATTATGCATCTCAAGCAGATCGCTGACATTGGATATATCTGGATTACGCTTTTTTATATCTCTGTAATCTTGCGCTAATTTGTAATATTGGTTGTTTAAATCTTTTGTATCTGAGTTTATACTGACAATTTGGTATTTAATAACACTAAGATAAATTATCATAGCAATAATTATCGCGATAATTGGTTTAAAAATTACTGCGTCTAATAAAGTGTATTTGGTAATTGCCTTAAGCGGCTTATTTGATCCAAGATTAGTTTCCATATGATCTAACAACTCGAGCAATGCTAAATCTTGAAACTTACCATCTATGCATTTTTCTGATAAACCAAGTTCTTTTTGTGTAAATGCAAGTTTTTCAATATCTTGAAATTTTAGCTGTGGGATAAGTTCTTTTAATGTATCATCTATCAAAAAGACCATGCAAGGCGCTGTTCCAAGTGTAGCAATATATTCCTTATAATATAAAAGCTTATCTGATAAGGCTTGCTCGATTACGCCAATAACGTACATATCTGACTTATCAAGTGGCAGTTCAAAATTTTTCTCACTCATCACATTGTCTTTGTATTTAACAAAGATTCTAATCTGGCTATTTCTAGTAATGACAGTAAAAAAAATTAATTTGTCTAAATGTTCAGAATTATCAGATGTTTCCAAAATCTTATTTATTATCTGTCTAATTTCTAATGACAAGAAATAAACTCCATCATACTTGTATGACTTCTTTATAGCATATTCAAGGATATCACTAAGGGGAGGACAAAACGGTGAAAGTGCAATAGCGGTGTTCCAAACCTCTCCACCGCTGCTAGTAATCTCATATACATTATAGGCAACTATATCATCTGGTTTATATTTTTCTGAAATAAATTTTTCAACTGGATTAGCTTTAATTAGCGAACTAAGGATAGGTAGCATTTCATGGTGTAACTCAGCTTCTTTATTATCAAGTAAAAAGGTTACGCTATAGTTTTTATAACGCTGTATAAAGTTTCTACAGTCACCATTATAGCTATCTGAATTATAGTCTGCATAAATACTATCTTGCAGTACATCTCTTCTGAAAGCTCCAATGGTAGCGCCATTTTTTCCCAAAAACACTAGAAGATTCTTTCTGTGGAATAAACTGTTAATCAGCGTAAATGCATAGTCCCATCTAGAACCATGAAAATTTGTCATTTGCTAACCTATTGTCTCTTTTATTTTTAGAGTAAGTACTAATCTTGTTAAGCTCAACAGCAATAAAAATGTTAAAAAAGCTTTTTAATTTAATATTGTAATTTAGCCATAAATTATCTAGTATCTGACTTTATTCTCAAGCAGTTTTATGCCAATTATGAACAAGATAACCACACAACAGATTCGCAGTACTTTTACTGATTATTTTAAGAACAATAATCATACTCATGTTCCATCAAGTTCGCTTGTTCCACATAACGACCCAAGTCTTATGTTTGTTAATTCTGGTATGGTGCAATTTAAGAATGTTTTTACTGGTGTCGAAAAAAGAGATTATACAAGGGCAACAAGCTCACAAAAATCTGTTCGTGCTGGTGGAAAGCACAATGATCTTGATAATGTTGGCTACACCGCTAGACACCATACATTTTTTGAAATGCTGGGTAATTTCTCATTTGGAGATTATTTCAAAGAAGAAGCTATATTTTATGCGTGGAATTTATTAACTGGTGGTTTTAAACTCCCTAAAGATAAACTATATGTCACGGTATATCACGATGATGATGAAGCTGTGTCATACTGGAAAAAAATCGCTAATATTGGTGATGATAGAATCATACGAATTAAAACGAATGATAATTTCTGGTCTATGGGGGATACTGGTCCATGTGGACCATGTTCAGAAATTTTCTATGATCATGGAGATAAAATTCCTGGAGGATTACCTGGTACACCTGATCAAGATGGTGATAGATATATAGAGATATGGAATCTTGTATTTATGCAATTTGAACAAATTGACAAAAATACGCGTATTCCTCTTCCAAAAAAATCAGTAGATACTGGTATGGGATTGGAAAGAGTTTCGGCAGTAATACAAGGAGTGCATGATAATTATGATACTGATGTATTTAGAGAAATAATCGAGAATGCGGAATCTATTATAAAAAAATCTGCAAAAGGTGATGCCTTGTTCTCATACAGAGTAATCGCAGATCACTTAAGGTCATGCTCATTCTTGATTGCTGATGGGGTTATGCCGTCAAATGAAGGAAGAGGTTATGTATTAAGAAGAATTATGAGAAGAGCAATGAGACATGCTCATCAACTTGGTGCTAAAGAACCGCTTATGTACAAGTTGCTCCCAAAGTTGATCGATCTGTTTGGGCATACATATTCTGAACTTACTAGAGCTGAGGAGTTTATTTCAAGCGTTCTCAAACAAGAAGAAGAGCGCTTTATTGCTACTCTTGATCGTGGGTTAAAATTACTTGACGATGAGTCATCTTCTATATCCAAAGGGGGGGTATTACCTGGCGAACTAGCCTTTAAGCTGTATGATACTTATGGGTTTCCCCTCGATCTTACAGAAGATATACTAAAGCAACGTAATATAAAAGTGGACATTGATGGTTTTGAAACGCAAATGACCATGCAAAAAGAAAGAGCTAGAAAAAATTGGACTGGCTCTGGTGAATCAAAAACTGATTCGATTTGGTTTGATATTTTGGCTGAGCATGGACCTACAGAATTTTTAGGTTATTCATTAAATAGCGCTGAAGGAGTTGTATTAAGCTTACTACAAAATGGTAAGCTAATTGAGCAAATATCAAAAATTGGAGATAAATTTACTCTGATTACCAATCAGACTCCTTTTTATGGTGAATCAGGTGGACAAATGGGTGATGTAGGAATGATCGAAACTCCTCATTGTACAATAAAGGTAATAGATACCTTAAAGTATCTTGGAAAAATTATTGGCCATGTATGTATCATAGAAGAAGGAATTATTTCCAAAGGTGATGCAGTTAAGCTAAGCATTGATAATTCTTATAGAAAATATTTAAGGATGCATCATACTGCTACGCATATACTTCATGCAGTTTTGCGGGATGTACTTGGGAAGCACGTGACTCAAAAAGGTTCATTAGTTGCGCAGGATAAACTGAGATTTGATATCAGTCATCCAAAAGCTTTAACTCTAGCTGAGGTTAAACTGGTTGAGCAACGCGTCAATCAAATTATAGCAGATAATTCCAAAGTACTAACAGCTCTTATGTCAACTGATCAAGCAATCCAAGCTGGCGCAATGGCTTTATTTGGAGAAAAATATGACTCTGAAGTAAGAGTAGTATCCCTTGGAGCGGAAGTAGAAAATGCGACTCCTTACTCTTTTGAGCTTTGCGGTGGAACGCATGTCAAAAGAACGGGAGATATTGGTACATTTAAAATAATTAGTGAAAGTGCAATAGCAGCAGGGGTAAGAAGAATAGAGGCAATGTGTGGTAGCTTTGCTTATAATGAAATATCTTCTAATGAAGAACTGCTGAATAAAATCATTGAATTATTAAAAAGTAATAAAGGCGAGCTGATTCAAAAGATTGAAAGTCTTGCTGAGTCTAAAAAGGATATAGAAAAGCAGTTAGATAAGCTCCAAATAGAGTGTCTGGTAGACTGTAATAACGTAAAGAATATAATAACACTGAGCAAAGGAAAATTATTATTCGTAGAGGTTGGGAATAATTTTGACTCAAAAAACATAAGGATAGCAGCAGAAAATATTGCAAATAATAATAATGATTTTGTAGTTATTTTTACAAAGAAAGCTCAAGATAGAATATCTTTAGTGATTGCAGTTTCAAGAGAATTTGTAAGTGTATACAACGCTGGAGAAATAGCTAAAAAACTATCAGTAATTATCGGTGGTAGCGGTGGAGGGCAAAGTACTATGGCTCAAGCTGGTGGATCATATGAAATTAGTTATGAAGCACTAAAAGATCATATAATTAAAGTATTAAATACATGCTGATTTTACATACACGGAATTATCATAATGCTAACATTATCTTGCTAATGAGTTTATTTTTGACTACTATGTCGTATTCAAAATATTTCTAATTTCTAGGTTATAGAGTGGTAAAAGTAGCTGATCAAGGAACGGTTGATTTATCTGTACAATCAGATAAAGATTTTATAATGACCATCCAAGAACGCAAGATTTATAATAAATGGCGACTCAGGGTCTTGAGCTTCATTATAATAGGTTATGGTGCTTATTATCTTTGTAGACAAAATTTTTCAATGATAATGCCGGCATATATGGAAGAGTTTGGTTATACCAAAACTCAGTTAGGTTCAATTTTGAGTATTGCATCGGTAATTTACGGTGTTGGAAAGTTTGTAAATGGCTATTTTAGTGATCGCTCAAATGCTAGGTATTTTATGCCAGCAGGGCTTCTTATTTCAGCAATAATAACCTTTTTCCTGGGTTTTTCTGATAGTCTAGTTTTTTTTGGTTCCTTATGGGTTTTAAATAATTGGGTTCAGTCTATGGGTTGGCCGCCAGCTGCTAGGATGTTAACTCACTGGTTTGCGCCAAAAGAGCTTGGTACAAAATGGGCGCTTGGCGCTGCTTCTCATCAAGTAGGAGGAGCTCTGACGCTTATATTTTCAGGTTACTTGGTGACAAATTATGGTTGGAGATATGCTTTTTTTATTCCAGCTCTGATAGCAATTATTATATCAATAATACTATATAACAGATTGCGTGAATCACCTGGAAAATTAGGTTTTCCTTCAGTTGAAGAATATAAAGGGTATAAAACAAACCAAGCAGAAGGGTTTGAAGAGCATTTCACAACAATTGAAATATTTAAACGAGTCTTTGCTAGTAGAAATATGTGGTATATTAGTTTTGCGAATATTTGTGTTTATATAGTAAGAATTGGAATAATTTTTTGGGCACCTTTGTTTTTAAAAGAGTACAAAAATATTTCACTATCACACGCAGGATGGCAGGTTGCAGGGTACGAAATAACTGGCCTACTTGGTGGTTTTGCTGCTGGATGGATTTCAGATAGAGTTTTTTATGGTAGGCGTGGAGAGGTTGGAACGATTTTTATGTTCATGCTAGGTCTATCTTTGCTGTTGTTCTGGTTTATTCCTAAGGAATTTGAATTTATGGGTGCTTTGGTATTGGTATTTGTTGGTTTTTTTGTTTATGGGCCGCAAGTTCTAGTTGGCGTTGCTTCTGCTGATTTTGCTTCTAAAAAAGCAGTAGGAACAGCAAATGGGTTTGTAGGGACGATGGGTTATCTTGGTTCAGCACTGTCTGGTATATGTGTTGGTTATTTAGTTGATGTTGCTGGATGGGAAGCAGCTTTTGCATACTTTATTGCAGCAGCGATGCTTGGTTCGTATTTTTTCTTTCTTACCACAAAAAAGTAATTCAGTTTTATAGTTATGGCTATTTCTTAATCTGGCTACAACATCTCTTGGTGTTTGCCATGATAAAAATTACAGCTAGGCTTGCTGCTAGACTATACCAAGTAATTGCGTATTCCATATGGTCATTACGTACTTTATTTAGGTTGGTAGCAGATAATTTTTGGCCACCATTTGGTAATGTATGACTATTAATTTGCATTAAATAAAAGTTTGTTTCTGTGATAGCCAGAGTGTTTTGGGCTAGCTTCAAATCTATTGTGAACCAAATGTTTTTATTTATATCATTGGCCGGCATAAAATATCCTTTATTTTCTCCAGGTAAAATTATCGCCTCAATATTATCATTAATTTCTCTTGCATTAAACTCCAATAGCTCATTTTTTTTACTTTGTGCAATCCAACCTCTAGATACTAAATATACTTGTCCGTTTTCTGCCTCAAATGCAGTGAGA
Source organism: Rickettsiales bacterium (assembly GCA_017302595.1). Lineage (GTDB taxonomy): Bacteria > Pseudomonadota > Alphaproteobacteria > Rickettsiales > Rickettsiaceae > Megaera_A. Next base: position 34,299 of record JAFLDA010000002.1, on the reverse strand, counting down.
ATATAATAACCATCATTTTCAGGGTGAGCAGATCTTTTGCCATAAAGTAAAATGGTTTTATTTGGTAAAAAACGTCCGGTAATACTGACTTTTGAATAAAATGGTTGTGCTTTTACTGACTCTATAGTTTTTGGTAAGCCATTTAAGTTACTGTCGATTTTCTTAATGAATTCTTCTTTTTCACCAAGTCTTTTTAGTTGCCAGTTACCTAAAGAAATTAGTAGAAAAAAGGCTGATAAGAATATTATAGATGAAAAGATATTATATCTAGTACCTAAAAAAGTGAATTGATTATTATACATGTAGCTCAAAGTAAAAGTTAGTTTTTACAGTCTATATACTGGCGCATTACCTGTCTAGGAAATTGCTGTGAATAGGCTTTAATTAGAGCAGAGTTGCTGTTAATAATTAAAGAAAAAGAAGATAAAATTATTTTGTGTATATGAAATTAAGTTATTATTCACAATATGTGAATCTGCGAAGAAATATAATTGCAGGCGAAATTATTCTCGTATATCATGGTTTTTCATTACAAATTTTTAAATTTTTGAGATAGATAAGGTAAATTATGGGATTAGATATTAAAGCTCCAGAAAGTGAAATTTTAAAACCAATCATTACTGTATTTGGTGTAGGTGGAGCAGGTGGTAATGCCGTTAATAATATGATTAGAGCCAAACTTAAAGGAGCAAATTTTGTTGTAGCAAACACTGATGCACAAGCTCTGAAAATTTCTGAGAGTGAAAATAAGATACAGCTAGGTCTTACTTCTACGAAAGGTTTGGGAGCTGGTGCCTCTCCTGATATTGGAAAAAATGCTGCTATTGAAAGCGAAAATGAAATTCGCTCACATTTAGAAGGAAGCAACATGGTGTTCATAACTGCTGGTATGGGTGGTGGTACTGGTACAGGCGCTTCTCCGGTGGTTGCAAAAATTGCTAAAGAATTGGGGATGCTTACTGTGGGAGTAGTAACAAAGCCGTTTTTGTTTGAAGGGGCCAAAAGGATGAAAATAGCAGAAACAGGTTTGCTAGAATTGCAAAAATATGTTGATACTTTAATCGTAATTCCAAATCAAAATTTATTTAGAGTTGCTAACGAAAACACTACTTTTCAGGAAGCATTTGAGATGGCAGACGATGTCTTGCATGCCGGTGTAAGGGGGGTAACCGACTTAATTACCTCGCCAGGTCTAGTAAACTTGGATTTTGCTGATATAGAGACAGTGATGGGTGAAAAAGGCAAAGCAATGATGGGTACAGGTGAGGCAAGTGGAGAAGAGCGTGCGATTAAAGCTGCTGAAGCTGCGATTGCAAATCCTTTATTAGATCAAAGTTCTATGTTTGGAGCAAAAGGAGTCTTGATTAATATTACTGGCGGCAAAGACATGACATTATATGAGGTTGATAGCGCTGCAAATCGAATTAGGGAAGAAGTGGGTGAAAGTGAAGCTAATATTATTTTTGGTTCAACATTTAATCCTGAGCTAGAGGGTAAGATTAGGGTTTCTGTAGTTGCAACTGGTATAGAACAAGATGAACATATGAAAACTAGTGTATCTGCTCCTGTGATGGCTGGTAATTTTGATCAGGTTAGTGCTAGATTTACAGAGCAGGAAAGTGATTCTCCTAATCATTTTAGTGAGGACTTGGCTGATCACCCACCAGTCTTCAATGAATATTCAGGTTCAGATAGTGCAGGGATACGTGAAGAGCAATATGATCACGATGTTCCGGAGCAAAAAGTAAAAATGGAAATAAAAACTGAAAGTAATCAAATAAATAATTATGAAATTGGTAAACCTAAGGTTTCTTTTTTACGCCGTATGTGGAACTCTTTAAATGCTAATGAACAGCAAGAAAGCAAATTCTCTCATGAAGTTCCTCCTGCGTACCAGGAAAGATCATCATCAAATATTCAAGAAGTTCCTAGTTTCTTTAAGAGAGACAGAGAGTAGTAAATAAGTACTTTTTTTATTTACTTAAGTCTTACTTAGCTAATTTATTTTGTGATTTGCACCAATTAGTTTTAGTATGCTTTTAAGGGGCTAATAAACTTGAAGTGATGATATGGTAGCTGAAAAAAATAGGATAATATTACTTTTTGTTATAAGTTTAATTATTACCGTTTTTAGGTCGAATGCACTAGCAAATTCAGAAGACATTAAAACTCTTAAGCAACAGTGTTTGACAGATTTGGATTTTATTCAAAATCAGCTGGAGGAGAACTCTGCTTCATACGCCAATAAGGATGATAAAGATTTTCATTATTGGTACAATAAAGGGTATGAAGATGCTTTGGAGTTAATTGAATCAATTGGAGATAAGGATGATTGCTATTACATAATGAAATATTATGTTAATGGCTTTGGTCAGTCGCATGTCAGTATTAGGGGGTATTACCCTTTGCCTGCAGAAATGTACCCAGGTTTTGTAGTTACAAGAAAAGTTGATGGGCATTTTAGAGTTGTGTACAAGAATCCATCGCTAACATATTTAAAGGGCATAAGCATTGGTGATAAAGTAACTCATATAGATAATTTGACTATAGAAGAATATTATGAAGATTACGTGAAACCATTTTATGCTAATGATGAATCAGAATTAACCACCATATCAGCAAGTGTTTTTGCATTTATAATTGATGGTAACCGATTTAAACCTATTCCTAGAAAAGTAACGGTGATTCATGATGGCAATAAGGTTTTGTTGGATTTAAAATATACCGAACTAAAAGGACAAGCTCTTGACGCTGTCAAAAAATTAAGACAACCAGATGTGAATAAATCATTTTCAGTTGAGATGCTCTCAAATGGTGTCTGGATTAAAATTCCAACTTTTTTTCCTAGTAAAAAAGAGGTCGTATACTATACAGGAATGCTATCAACTCTTAAAAATGGCTTAGCTAAAGAGGATTTTATAATATTTGATATGAGAGGTAATAGAGGGGGGTCGAGTAAATGGGCAATTCCGCTTATAAGAAATCTTTGGGGAGATCTTTATTTAAAATCTCTTAAGTCTGCTCATGATTACAATAGAGATTGGATAAAGAAAATCAGGATCAGTAAGAAAAATCTTGTCGAATTTAGACAACAATATGATGCATCTTCGGTGAAGTCGTATATTACATCAATGAAAAAAGGTGAGAGTTATTATACTAAAAAATGGAGTATATATGATGATACAGAAAACTTATATACTAACACCGATAACAAGCCATTTAGGGCAAAAATATATGTACTGACCGATAATTTCTGTCGCAGTACTTGCTGGAATTTTGTCAAAGAGCTTAAGCAAATTCCTGGTGTTACTCATCTTGGTCAACAAACAGCTGTACAAAGTATTTATTCACATGCCTACAAAGATTTGTCTCCTAGTAAATATTTCGATTTATTTTATCCAGCCCAGATGCGAGTGCAGCCGGATTATAAGTTAGAAGAATCGTTAATTCCAGATCATATATTTGGAGGAGATCCAAGAAATGAAGTGGAAATAATTGATTGGGTTTTATCTATAGTCGAGCAGGAAACTAGTTAAAGTACACAACGTACACTAGTCTGTGCTGTGCGAGGTCCTTATTATCTTTGTTGTAATTATTCTCCCTATAGATGAGATGAGGTTGTTTTTAAGTAGTCTAAAAACAGTGATGCTAGCACGTATCACTAGTATTGTGATTAGGCTGCTGTAAATTATATCAGATGGATAGTGCATCGCTAATGTAATCCTAGATAAAGATACTGAAAGAATCGCTAGTACACATAAACACTTGTAGTATTTGTTTATATGTGGCCATAAGCAATAAGTCGCCAGTATGCTAAGGCCGGTATGAGCGCTTGGAAATGATGATAAACAGCGCTCTAATTCAGTGTTTGCAATAGTGATAAAGTCTGCTTTATCAAGGGAGCAGAATGGTCTAGCTAAATTTACGCCGAATTTTAGTGCAGCGAAAGTAAAACCAAACAAACTGTAGCAAATTCCAGTTTTTACCATTTCATAATACCAGGACCAAAAGAATTCTATCCTGTTGCTAGAGCGTATGGTTTTTATTGTTAGGTAACTGAGAATTAATAAATACGCAACAGCAAAGTTTGTAATAAAGAATATGCTGGAAATATAGTATAAGGTCTTAGGCAATATTCCCTGATTTGTATAGTGATTAAGTAGTATGAAAATAGACTTGTTTTGTCCATACCAATCATAAAATTCAGAAAGCATATAAATGGTCCTAAAATTAATTATTAATTGGTGAATATAGCATAAACTAATTTTAAGTTAAATGCTGAGTGCAATTGTCTTATAAGTCTTCGTTAGTTAATTGTACGATAACTTTTTATAACATCCATGTGTTTTTTGAAAAAACTGAAGTGAAGTCTGTAAACTCCACTTCAGTTTAATACAGCCAATGACTTTAGATCCTAAATTGATTCCTCTGGTGCATCGCCGCCTAGTTCTACTTCGCAAAGATCGCTCTGATCTGGTGCGGCTGAGGATTGGCTCTCCTTGCTTCCTTCATCTTTTTTGTCGCTTTTAGCTGATACTATAACAATCTCGCCGGCTTCGTACGCTCTTACCCATTCTGCACAATTTGCAGGACTAAACAATTGTGGCTCGCCAGTTAATTGGTCTATCACTGCTTTGCCAGTTGCTGGGTCTATCCATGGTCTACGCGTAGGGTCGATAAAACTCAAATATTGTTGTTCTGTAAGAACGTGTTTCTTTGCCATAATGTTTCCTCACTAATATATATTAGATATTTTACATTCTTAGTGTTACAAATATATTGACTACTTTTCATACCTTAATGAGATGTAATATTTAGTTTAACGTTTGTCAATTATTTTTTATTAGCAGTAAAAGGTGCTGTCATTTTTCTTCTAATAAAATCCTTGCAAAGGAGAAAAAAGTTAAGTATAGTTTGCCAAAATTTTCGTTTGAATATGAGAATCAGGTGATGTACAATCATCCCCTGTTGTTTTTTAAATATTAAATAATGAAGTATTGTAATGCCAACAAATAATCAATTGGTAAGATTCGGAAGACAGACTAAAGTTAAGAAAAGCAAGTCTCCAGCTCTTAAATCAAATCCATTTCTTAAGGGTGTATGCGTAATTGTTAAAACTGTAACACCAAAAAAACCAAACTCAGCTTTACGTAAAATTGCTAGGGTGCGTTTGAGTAATGGCGAGTATGTTAATGCGTATATACCAGGTGAAGGTCATAACTTGCAAGAGCACTCAGCTGTGTTAGTAAGGGGTGGAAGGGTTCCTGATTTACCTGGTGTTAAATACCATATAGTAAGAGGTGCTTTAGATACTCAAGGTGTTAAAGGGCGTAAACAAGGGCGTTCTCGCTATGGTGCTTCTTCTAAAGGGCAATAATTTTTCTAAAATAATATTGATATAGGTATAAAATGTCACGACGTCATGCAGCTGAAAAAAGAGTTATCAAGCCTGATACTAAGTATAAAAGTGTTTTGTTATCAAAATTTATTAATAATATCATGCTAAGTGGTAAAAAATCTTTAGCTGAAAGAATAGTATATGGTGCTTTTGATCGAGTGCAAAAGAAGCATGGTTCTGATCCATTCAAAACTTTCACGGATTGTGTAAATAATGTCAAGCCTTACGTAGAAGTTACTTCGGTAAGGGTTGGTGGTGCTAACTACCAAGTTCCATCTCCTGTTGATGAAAGAAGGGGGTATGCACTGGCTATGCGCTGGATTATAGATGCAGCCCAAAAGCGTTCTGGTCGTAGTATGGTAGAGAAATTAGCTGAAGAATTATTTGATGCTGCTAATAATAGAGGTGTTGCGATCAAGAAAAGAGAAGATACTCATAAAATGGCTGAAGCAAATAAAGCGTTTTCGCACTTTGCTCAAAGAACTCAGCAGCAGAGGTAATAATATATGTCTAAGAAATCATTATCTGAAGTTCGTAATATTGGTATTTGCGCTCACATTGATGCGGGGAAAACTACAACAACAGAGCGTATTTTGTATTATACAGGTAAATCTCATAATATAGGTGAAGTGCACGACGGTGGTGCTACCATGGACTGGATGGAACAAGAGCAAGAAAGAGGTATTACGATTACTTCTGCTGCTACAACCTGTTTCTGGAATGGTAAGAGAATTAATATTATCGATACTCCTGGTCACGTAGACTTTACTATTGAAGTTGAGCGTTCTTTAAGGGTTCTTGATGGTGCTGTGACTGTTTTTGATGGAGTAGCTGGTGTTGAGCCGCAATCAGAAACTGTATGGAGACAAGCTGATAAATATCATGTTCCTAGAATGTGTTTCGTTAACAAATTAGACAGAGCAGGGGCTGATTTTTTTAGGTGTGTTGGGATGATTTCTGACCGTCTTGGAGCTGTTCCTTTGGTATTACAATTACCAATTGGTTCAGAAGATGAGTTCAAAGGTGTTGTGGATTTAGTGAAAATGCAATCCATTATATGGAAGGATGGCTCATTAGGTGCTGAGTATGAATATGGGGAAATTCCAGCTGATTTAAAAGCAAAAGCTGAAGAGTATAGAACTATGCTGCTAGAAACAGCAGTGGAGGTAGATGATGATATTATGGAGCACTATTTAGGTGGTGAGGAAATCTCAGAAGAGCAGCTAAAATCTTGCATTAGAAAAGGGACTATTAAAAGTAAGTTTGTGCCAGTTATTTGTGGTTCAGCTTTTAAAAACAAAGGTGTGCAGCCGTTACTAGATGCGGTAATTGATTACTTACCATCGCCTCTTGATATTCCTCCAACAAAGGCGATTGATTCTAATGGGAATGAAACGACGATTGACAATACTGAAAACGGACCGTTTGCTGCTCTTGCATTTAAGATTATGACTGATCCTTTTGTTGGGTCGTTGACTTTTGCTAGAATATATTCAGGTAAATTGGCTTCTGGGTCAACGGTTGTAAATACTGTTAAAAATCAGAAAGAGCGTGTTGGTCGTATGCTTTTAATGCACGCGAACGATCGTGAAGATGTAAAAGAAGCGGTAGCTGGTGATATAGTTGCGCTTGCCGGTCTTAAAAACACCACTACTGGAGATACATTATGTGCTGCAGATGTGGGGTTGATTCTAGAAAGGATGGAATTCCCTGAGCCGGTAATTAAGCTAGCTGTGGAGCCTAAGTCAACGGCTGATCAAGAAAAAATGAGTTTGGCGTTAGCAAAATTGGCTTCTGAAGACCCTTCATTTAGAGTGACTTCTTCAGAAAATGGTCAGACAAACATTGAAGGAATGGGAGAGCTTCACCTTGAGATTATTGTTGATAGGATGAAGAGAGAGTTTAAGGTAGAGGCGAATGTTGGTGCGCCAGAGGTTGCTTATCGTGAAACTATTACTACTTCTTATGAAGTAGATTACACGCACAAGAAGCAATCAGGTGGTGCTGGTCAGTTTGCTAGGGTCAAAATAATATTTGAGCCATCAGAATCTGGTTCTGGCTTCACTTTTGATAGCAAGATTGTTGGTGGTTCTGTGCCAAAAGAGTTTATTCCTGGTGTTGAAAAAGGACTGAAAAGCATCATGGATACTGGTGTAGTTGCTGGTTATCCAATGATTGATTTTAAAGCTACACTAATAGATGGCGGCTTTCATGAAGTTGACTCTAGTGTTCTTGCTTTCGAGATTGCAGCAAGAGCGGCTTTTAGAGAAGGGATGCCTAAAGCAGGAGCTAAATTGCTTGAACCGATAATGAAGGTTGAAGTGGTAACGCCTGAGGATTATATGGGTGATATTATTGGAGACCTAAATAGTAGGAGAGGTTCTATACAAAGCATGGAGCCAAGAGGTAATGCGCAGGTGATTTTAGCGCATGTTCCGCTGGCTGAGATGTTTGGTTATGTGAATACCCTAAGATCTATGTCTCAAGGTAGGGCTCAATATACTATGGAGTTTAATAGTTACGCTCAAGTTCCTCAGCATATCGTTGATACGATTCTGGCGAAGCAGAGCAAGTAGTTGCTTTGAAAGTCGCGATAAAACGCTTGACTTTTATAGCTAAAATATGATAGGAGTGTAGCTCAATTGGTAGAGCGCCGGTCTCCAAAACCGGAGGTTGCGGGTTCGATGCCTGTCGCTCCTGCCATTTGATAAAAGGATAAATAAAGGCTATGTTTAAAAATTTAAATGCGTACAAGTTTTTAGACCAGGTAAAGCAAGAGGTCAAAAAAGTAGTTTGGCCAGTAAAAAAGGAACTCTTTACCTCGGTTGCTGTGGTGGCGATAGCAGTGATGTTATTTAGCTTCATATGTATGTTATTAGATTATGGTATACATAGTTTGATACAGCTTTTACTTGGTATTTAATAGGTAAGTCCTTTTTATAGATGGATATAAGAGATTAATTATGGCTAAATGGTACATACTTCATACAGTTTCTGGCTCTGAAAAAGGGGTAAAGAAAATGATTGAGGATCAAGTAGTTAAGAAAAAAATGTCTGACTACTTTGAAGATGTTGTAGTTCCAGTCATAGAGGTGCCTGAGATTAAAAGGGGCAAAAAGGTGATGTCTGAAAAAAAGTTCATGCCTGGATATGTCCTGATTAAGATGAAGATGACTGATGATTCATGGCATCTAGTTAAGTCTGTACCAAAGACTACGGGTTTTTTAGGGAGTAAAACTCAACCACAAGCATTGAGTGACGCTGAAGTTGAGGCGATATTTAAAAAACTTGAGGCTGAATCTAAAAGTGCAAGTTCGACTAGTATATACAATGCTGGCGATAAAGTGCAGATTATTGATGGTCCATTTGATAGCTTTACTGGGGTTGTAGAAGAAGTGGATATAGAAGGACAGAAATTGAAGGTTTCTGTGTCGATTTTTGGCAAGGCAACACCAATTGAGTTAAGTTTTACTCAGGTAAAAAAAGTTTAAAATACTTAAGACAAGTAAGAAATAAAGAAGAGCAGGATGAGTTATGGCAAAGAAAATTACAGGTTATATTAAATTAACTATTCCTTCTGGGAAAGCTAACCCTTCTCCACCTGTTGGTCCGGCGTTGGGGCAAAAGGGTGTTAATATTATGGAGTTTTGTAAAGCGTTTAATGCAGCTACTGCTTCAATGGAACCAGGTACGCCAGTTCCTGTAGTGATCACAGTGTATGTTGATAAAAGCTTTGATTTCATAACAAAAACTCCACCTGCTTCATTCTACTTAAAGAAATTTGCAAAAATTGAAAAAGGATCTAAAGCAACAAGAAAAGAAGCATATGTTGGCAAGGTGACTATGGCAGATTGTGAAGAAATAGCCAAAATTAAAATGAAAGATTTGAACGCTAATGATATTGCAGCTGGAGCTAAGATTATTGCAGGTTCTGCTGAGTCAATGGGATTGGAAGTTATAAAATAGTTATTGAGTATAAAAATTATGGGTAAGAAGTTAGTTGCAGTAAAAAAAGATTTAGACCAAACAAAATTATATAGCTTGCAAGAAGCGATTGCTACTTTAAAAAAAGTAAAATTTGCTAGATTTGATGAGAGTCTTGAGGTTGCTATTAATTTAGGTGTTGATCCAAGACATTCTGATCAAATGGTAAGAGGAATTGTGTCGCTGCCAGCTGGAACTGGTAAAAACGTTAGAGTAGCGGTGATTTGTAAGGATGAAAAAGTTGATGAAGCAAAAAAAGCTGGTGCTGATTTAGCTGGCTCTTTAGTGCTTATAGACGATATCAAAGCGGGTAAGGTAGATTTTGATGTATGTATTGCTACTCCAGATATGATGGGAATAGTAGGTCAAGTTGCTAGGGTTCTTGGTCCGAAAGGGTTGATGCCAAATCCAAAGCTTGGTACTGTGACAGCGGATATAGCAACTGCTGTTAAGAATGCTAAAAGTGGTCAGGTGGAGTTCAGAGTAGAAAAAGCAGGTATAGTGCATGCTGGGTTAGGGAAAGTTTCGTTTAGTGAGGCAGATCTACTTAAGAATGTGCAAGCTTTGATCGGATCTGTAGTGAAGGCAAAACCTGCTGGAGCAAAAGGAACTTACTTGAAGAAAGTGCACCTATCTTCTACAATGGGTCCTTCTTTGCAAGTCGATATATCAACAATTTCATACTAAATATTTTTGGAGTTAAAAACGTGTTGAAATCTAAAAAGAAGAGTTATGTTGAAGAGCTAGAGGGAATATATAGTAGTTCTAGTTCGGTAATAGTAACTCACTATCATGGTCTTACAGTAGCCCAGATTACAAGTTTACGAAGAATTTTGAGAGAAAAAGGTGCGGGTTTTAAGGTTGTAAAAAACACGTTGTCTAATATTGCGGCGAGAAAAGCTGGTGTAGCGCATGATGAAAACATGTATGTAGGACCAACTGCTATAGCTTTTTCTAAAGATCCTATTGCTGCGGCGAAAGGAGTAATGGAATTTGCTAAAACTAACGATAATTTAAAAGTTATCGGAGGGGTGGTTGATGGTGCTACGATTGATGTTAAGTCAATAGAGCAACTTGCAAAAATGCCTTCACTTGATGAGCTTAGAAGTAAGCTTATTGGTTTACTGCAAGCTCCAGCAACAAAAGTTGCAAGGGTGTTACAAGCTCCTGCTGGTTCATTAGCAAGAGTAGTAAAAGCGTATTCAGAGAAATAAATTTTTAATAACTAGGTCAAAAAAGAGGTATAATTATGGCTGATATAACAAAAATTGCAGAAGAACTGTCGTCGTTAACAGTAATGGAGGCGGCTAATTTATCTAAACTATTAGAAGAAAAATGGGGTGTTTCGGCTGCAGCAGCAACTGTAGCAGTGGCAGCGGCACCCGCAGCTGGTGGAGCGGAAGCAGCAGCAGAAAAAACAGAGTTTGATGTCATGCTTGCAAGTGCTGGAGACAAGAAAATTGAAGTGATTAAGGTGGTAAGAGTTATCACTGGTCTTGGTCTGAAAGAAGCCAAGGATTTAGTTGATGGCGCTCCAGCTCCAGTAAAGCAAGGTGTTTCTAAAGCTGATGCGGATAAAATGAAAGCTGAGCTTGAAGCTGCTGGTGCAAAAGTTGAGGTTAAATAATTTATTTATTTAGGCTTGATATTTAAGTCATCCTGGAAAATATAGTAGTACTATAAAAATCCAGGGTGACTTTTGTAGTGAAATAAATAAAATCCAACTTAGTACTTTTTATTTGATAAAAAATTTGCAAGTTGAGTAAAAACTTTTAGCTGAAATAGTAGACGTGCTATTACACAAATAACTGAAAAATATTATCTGGAGATCTTATGCATAAATCCTTACAACTTGGTAAAAGGGTTAGAAAAAACTTCGGTAAGATTAAATTAGTGGCTTCGATGCCGAATTTGATCGAAATTCAAAAAAAATCGTATGAAGATAATTTCCTACAATTAAACATATCTGAAAAAGACAAGGTAAATAAAGGATTACAAGGTGTTTTGTCTTCGGTTTTTCCAATAACAGATCCTTCTAATACGGCAACACTAGAGTTTGTTAAATATACTTTTGATCAGCCAAAATATGACGTAGAAGAGTGCATACAAAGAGGCCTTAGCTTTGTAGCTGCTTTGAAAGTTACCCTAAGACTTAGTGTATGGGATATAGATGAAAATACCGGAGCCAAGGAAATTAAGGGCATAAAAGAGCAAGAAGTGTATATGGGTGATGTACCATTCATGACTAAGAATGGTACTTTTATCATTAATGGGACTGAAAGAGTTATAGTTTCTCAGATGCATAGATCGCCGGGTGGATTCTTTTTTCACGATGAGGGTAAAACACATTCGTCAGGTAAGTTTTTGTTTTCTGCTAGAGTGATACCTTACAGAGGTTCATGGCTTGATTTTGAATTCGATGCAAAAGATACAATATTTATAAGGATTGATCGTAAAAGAAAGTTACCAGTGACTACTCTTTTGTTTGCAATAGGCATGACAAAAAATGAAATTATTAATACTTATTACAATACTGAAGAGTATGTTTATAAGAAAAAGGGTTGGGTAAAGGACTTTGATCCAAAAGAGATTGTAGCTCAAAGATTGAATTCTGATCTTATTAATGCTGACACTAATGAAGTAGTTCTTGAAGCTGGTCAAAAAATTACTCCAAGATTGGCAATAAAATATGCTGAAAGCGGCCTTAAGAAGGTATTGATAAAGAATGATGTGCTTATTGGTAATTATGTTGGAAAAGAAATAGTAGACGACAAGACTGGTGAAGTTCTAGTCCAGTTGGGTGAAGAATTAACAGAAGATATTATTAACGGTTTGGTATCTGCGGGTATTAAATCAATTAATACGTTGAAAATAGCTTCAAATAGTGACGCTTACGTTAGAAATACACTGTCTATAGATAAGAATCAAGATCAAAACTCGGCTTTAATGGATATATTCAGGGTTTTAAGGCCAGGTGAGCCATCTACTGTTGAAGCAGGAAAAGTGCTTTTTGATAGCCTGTTCTTTGACCCAAATAGATACGATTTGTCTGAAGTAGGAAGAATAAAGCTTAATTCACGTTTGGATGTTAATATCCCAGAATCTAATACATGTCTGACAGCAGAAGATATAAAAGCGATAGTCAGGGTGTTAATTGATCTAAAAGATGGGAAAGGTTCAATCGATGACATAGATCATTTAGGAAATAGAAGGGTAAGGTCAGTCGGTGAATTGCTTGAGAACCAGTTTAGGCTTGGGCTGGTCAGAACCGAAAAAGCTGTTCTAGATCGTATGAGTGTTGTGGATTTAGATGCTGTAATGCCGCATGATTTAGTAAGTTCTAAGGCTTTAAGTTCAGTAGTGAAAGAGTTTTTTAGCACTTCACAATTATCTCAATTTATGGATCAAACCAATCCACTTTCTGAAATTACCCACAAAAGAAGGTTGTCTGCACTTGGTCCAGGTGGTGTAAGTCGTGACAGAGTTGGGTTTGAAGTTCGTGACGTGCATCCAACGCATTATGGTCGTATATGTCCAATTGAAACACCTGAAGGACAAAATATCGGCTTGATTAATTCGATGTCAACATTTGCTAGGGTTAATAAGTATGGATTTATCGAGAGTCCTTATCGTAAAGTGGTAAAGGGTGTTGTAACTGACGAAGTAGTTTACCTAAATGCAACTGATGAGGCAAAGTATAAAATTGCACAAGCAGATATGCCTATATCTGAGAATGGCAAAATTATGGCTGATATGGTGAACTGCCGATTTGAAATAGGTAATTTCGTTTCAGTTCCTCCAAGTGAGGTTGATTTAGTTGACGTTACACCTATGCAGGTAGTATCTGTTGCAGCTAGCCTAATTCCGTTCTTAGAAAATGATGATGCGAATAGAGCTTTGATGGGTTCAAACATGCAACGCCAAGCAGTGCCTTTGGTAAGTACTGAAGCTCCATTAGTTGGTACTGGTATTGAAGCAGTTGTAGCTGGTGACTCAGGTGCAGTCATAGTAGCGCTTCATGATGGGATTGTGGTTGAAGTTGATGCTGAGAGAATAGTTGTTCAAACGACTGAGCGCAAAAAAAATGGTGCCCCAGAAGTGGACATTTATACATTGATGAAATATCAAAAATCAAACCATAATACCTGTATTAATCAAAAACCTCTTGTAGTTGTTGGTCAAAAGGTAAGTCAAGGTGAAGTGATTGCTGATGGTCCTGCTATTGATAAAGGAGAGATTGCTTTAGGGCGTAATATGCTTGTAGCATTCATTCCATGGAGAGGTTACAACTTTGAAGATTCAATTTTGATCTCTGAAAGGATTGTAAAAGATGATGTTTTCACTTCTATTCACATTGAGGAATTTGAAGTAGTTGCACGAGATACAAGGCTTGGTCCTGAAGAAATTACCAGAGATATGCCAAATGTCGGTGAAGAAGCTTTACGTAATCTTGATGAAGTTGGTATTGTTCATATTGGTGCTGAAGTAAAACCTGGTGACATATTAGTTGGTAAAGTAACTCCTAAGAGTGAGTCACCGATGACACCAGAAGAAAAATTACTTCGTGCAATTTTTGGAGAGAAAGCTTCAGATGTAAGGGATACGTCGTTATATGTGCCACCTGGGGTAGCAGGAACTGTTGTTGAGGTGCGTATTCTTTCTCGTCGTGGTGTTGAAAAGGATGAGAGAGCTGTGTCGATTGAGAAGCAACAAATTGAGAAACTTGCAAAAGACAGAGATGATGAAATTGATATTATTGATCGTTTTGTATTCATGCGCTTGCATAAAATTCTAGATGGTCAAATGATCATCAGTGGTCCAAAATCTGTTCAAGCTGGTCAGAAGATTGATAAGAAACTACTTGATAGTTTATCTAAAGGTCAATATTGGCAGCTCATTGTTGAAGATAATGCCGTGATGAGTGAAATCGAAGGTATTAAAAAACAATATGATGAAAAGAGAGATGAGTTAAATAAGAGGTTCCATAGCAAAGTAGAAAAACTACAAAGTGGCGATGATCTGCCGCAAGGAGCTTTGAAAGTAGTGAAGGTATTTATCGCTACTAAGCATAAGCTACAACCTGGTGATAAAATGGCCGGTAGACACGGTAATAAGGGTGTTATATCCAGAATTATGCCAGAGGAAGATATGCCTTTCCTTGAAGATGGAACTGTAATAGATGTCGTACTTAATCCACTTGGCTTACCATCTAGGATGAACGTAGGTCAGATTCTAGAAACACACCTAGGTTGGGCAGCAAAAAATCTTGGAAATAACGTCGGTCAGATGCTTGAGAAATATTCTTTGAATCAGATTGATATTGATTCAATGAAAGATTTTGTCACTAAAATTTATCATGGAAGTGATGTTGAAAAACAAGTTAAGGACCTTGGTAAAGAAGATTTTCTTGAATTTTGTGATTCTATTAAGGATGGAGTACACTTTGCAACGCCAGTCTTTGATGGTGCAAAAGTAGAAGGTGTGAAAGAGATGCTAAAACTTGCAGGAGTGGATGCATCAGGGCAAGTTAGAGTTATAGATGGTAGAACAGGGGAATACTTTGATCGCAGCATTACAGTTGGTTACAAGTACATATTAAAACTGCACCATCTAGTAGATAACAAAATTCATGCACGTTCTATTGGCCCATATAGTCTTGTTACTCAGCAACCGCTCGGTGGCAAGTCTCACTTTGGTGGTCAAAGATTTGGAGAGATGGAGGTGTGGGCACTTGAAGCATACGGTGCTGCATTTACATTGCAGGAGTTGTTAACTGTGAAATCTGATGATGTAACAGGTAGGATTAAAGTTTATGAGAATATTGTAAAAGGTGATCATAACTTTACTTCAGGGCTTCCTGAGTCATTCAATGTGATGATTAAAGAATTTAGATCACTATGTTTGAATGTTCAACTTGAAGAAGGCGTATAATTAATAAAGGGCATAGATATACACTATGCCCAATAAGTAATTTGGTAGTTAATACTAAAGTTTTTTGGTTCGGAGAATAGCGAAATGTCACACGTAAATTTTTATGGTCAATTAAGTAATACTCAGCAGTTTGACCACATTAGAATTAATATAGCTAGTCCAGAGCAGATACGTTCATGGTCATATGGCGAAGTTACAAAGCCAGAGACTATAAACTATAGGACTTTCAAGCCTGAGAAGGAAGGTTTATTCTGTGCAAGAATTTTCGGACCGGTGAAAGATTTTGAATGTCTGTGCGGTAAATATAAGCGCATGAAATACAAAGGTGTTACTTGTGAAAAATGCGGCGTTGAGGTTACTACTTCTAGAGTAAGGCGTGAACGCATGGGGCATATTGAGCTTGCTGCTCCGGTAGCACATATTTGGTTTTTAAAATCATTACCTTCAAGAATTAGCACGTTGCTTGATATAGCAATGAAAGATCTTGAAAAGATACTTTACTTTGAAAATTATGTGGTGGTGGAACCAGGGATGTCTCCACTACATAAAGATGAATTATTATCGGAAGATGCCTATTTAAGAGCGCAAGATGAATATGGCGAAGATAGCTTTGTGGCTATGATTGGTGCTGAAGTAGTACAAAAATTACTAGCTGATCTAGATCTTGAAGAGCTTAGAAAACAGCTTAAAGAAGAACTGTTTGCTACATCATCTGAAACTAAAAAGAAAAAACTAGCTAAGCGTTTAAAACTGGTAGAAGATTTTATTAATTCAGGCAATAAACCTGAATGGATGATAATGAATGTTTTACCAGTTATTCCACCCGAAATAAGACCGCTTGTAATGCTTGATGGTGGTAGGTTCGCAACTTCAGATCTTAATGAGTTATATCGTAGAGTTATTAATAGAAATAACCGTCTCAAAAGACTGCTAGAGCTAAAGGCGCCAGATATTATTATCCGCAATGAAAAGCGTATGCTACAAGAGTCGGTAGATGCATTGTTTGATAATGGTAGACGTGGAAAAGTAGTAAAAAATGTCAATAAAAGACCGTTTAAGTCTTTAAGTGATATGCTGAAAGGAAAGCAAGGTAGATTCCGTCAAAATTTATTAGGTAAAAGGGTTGACTACTCAGGAAGATCAGTAATTGTGGTTGGGCCTGAGATGAAGCTTCACCAATGTGGTTTGCCTAAAAAAATGGCACTTGAATTATTTAAGCCTTTCATCTACTCAAAGCTCGAGATGTATGGTATTGCAACTACTATAAAAGCTGCTAAGAAGATAGTTGAAGCAGAAAAAGTAGAAGTGTGGGATATCTTAGAGGAAGTTATTAGAGAACATCCAGTGTTATTAAATAGAGCTCCAACGCTACATAGGCTGGGTATACAGGCTTTTGAGCCTCTATTGATTGAGGGGAAAGCGATACAACTTCACCCACTTGTTTGTGCTGCGTTTAACGCTGACTTTGATGGCGATACAATGTCTGTGCACGTACCATTATCGATTGAGGCTCAGCTTGAAGCCAGGGTGTTGATGATGTCAACTAATAACATATTGAGTCCAGCCAATGGTAAGCCAATTATTTCAGCGGATAAAGATATAGTTTTAGGTTTGTACTATTTGACTCTAGCAATTGATGGCGAATTGGGCGAAGGAATGGTTTTTTCAGATATAAAGGAAATTGAGTTTGCTTTATATGAGAAAGTGTTGTCTTATCATTCTAAAATTAAATATCGTACAAATATACTCAATTCAGAAGGTGAATTAGTTTCTGCGTTAATTGATACTACACCAGGAAGAGTAATTCTTTCTCAGTTGCTTCCTGAGAGTAATTACATTGACTTTAAGATGATTAACAAAGAAATGACTAAGAAAAATATTTCTGCTGCCATTGATTCTGTGTATCGTTATTGTGGTCAGAAAGCTACGGTAATATTTGCTGATAGGTTGATGGAGCTTGGCTTTAAGCACGCCTGCTTATCAGGTATTTCTTTTGGTATGGATGATATGGTTGTACCTAAAGCAAAATCTAAGTTTATTGATGAAACGACCTCTCAAGTAAGTGAGTTTGAACAACAATATCAGGAAGGTTTAATTACTTATGGCGAGAAATTCAATAAAGTAGTTGATGCTTGGACTGCGTGTACAGATAAAATCGCTTCTAAAATGATGGAAGAAATTGCTGTATCATCAAGCAATAATAAGGCAGTTACTAACCAAGAGAAACTAAATTCAATTCATATGATGGCAACCTCTGGTGCAAGGGGTTCTGCTGCTCAGATTAAGCAGCTTGCCGGTATGAGAGGGCTAATGACTAAACCATCTGGTGAAATTATTGAAACGCCAATTATTTCAAATTTTAAGGAAGGTTTGACAGTTCGTGAATATTTCAACTCAACACATGGTGCACGTAAAGGTCTTGCAGATACTGCGCTAAAAACAGCTAACTCTGGTTACTTGACTAGAAGATTGGTAGATGTGGCGCAAGATTGTATTATTACCGATGATGATTGTGGTACTAAAAATGGTATCGAGGTAAAAGCTGTTATAGAAGGCGGTGAGATCGTTTTATCATTAGCTGATCAAATTTTAGGTAGAACAGTGGCAATTGATACTAATCATCCGGTCACAGGCGAACTGTTAGTATCAGCTGGTCAATTAATTGATGAAGAGAGATTAGAAAAAATTGAATCTTCAGGTTTGGATTTAATAAAAATCAGGTCTGTGCTTACTTGCCAAACAAAAAGCGGTATATGCGCGCACTGTTATGGACGTGATCTATCATCTGGTTCATTAGTATCGATGGGTGAAGCGGTAGGTGTTATTGCGGCTCAATCTATTGGAGAACCAGGAACACAGCTTACTATGAGAACGTTCCACATTGGAGGAGCTGCAACGAAGGGTACTGAAGTATCATCAATTGAAGCTTCATATGAAGCTAAGATTAAAATTAAAGGGCGTAATCTAGTAATTAACTCAGAAGGTCGTCAAATTGTTATGAGTCGTTCTTGTGAAGTTTTACTTCTTGACGATAAAGGAACTGAGCGCTCTCGTTATAAGGTGCCATATGGTGCAAGACTTATGGTTGATGATGGTTATAAAGTAGAAAAAGGCCAGAAAATTGCCGAATGGGATCCGTATACAATACCTATTATCACTGAGAAATCAGGAAAAGTAGTGTTTACTGATATGCTTGAAGGTTTGTCTATTAGGACTGTTGTAGATGATACAACTGGTATTGCGAGTAAAGTTGTAATAGAGTCAAAGCAATATTCAAGAGGTGCTGATTTACGCCCAAGAGTCCAGTTACTAGATAAGAAAGGTAAATCAGTTGAGTTATCTTCTGGCCTTGAGGCCAAACACTACTTGCCAGTTGGTGCTGTGTTAAGTGTAGAAGATGGATCTGAAGTTACAGCTGGTGATATTCTTGCTCGTATACCACGTGAATCAACAAAAACTCGTGATATTACTGGTGGACTACCAAGAGTAGCTGAGCTTGTTGAAGCTAGAAGGCCAAAGGATCATGCAGTTATTGCTGATGTTGATGGACGTATTGAATTTGGAAAAGACTATAAGTCGAAGAGAAGAGTAGTTCTTCATCCGGAAGATGGTTCAGAACCAATTGAATACATGCTTCCAAAAGGTAAACATGTTGTGGTAAATGAAGGAGATTTTGTAAAACGCGGAGACATGATTATTGATGGAAATCCAGTACTTCAGGATATTCTAAAAGTAATGGGAGTTGAAGCGCTGGCACGATATATGGTCGCTGAGATTCAAACAGTATACAGGCTACAAGGTGTGAAAATTGACGATAAGCATATTGAGGTGATTATCCGTCAGATGTTACAAAAAGTTGAAATTATAGATGCTGGTGATACTACGTTCCTGGCTGGGGAGCAGCTAGACTTGCGTAGCGTTGAACACGTAAACGAAGGAGTGTTAAAAGAAGGTGGTAAACCAGCAAGATATGAAGCTGTGTTGCAAGGTATTACTAAAGCTTCATTGCAAACTAGCTCGTTTATTTCAGCAGCATCATTCCAAGAAACAACAAAGGTTTTAACTGAAGCTGCTGTAGCTGGCAAAATAGACTACTTAGCAGGTCTAAAAGAAAATGTCATAGTTGGAAGACTGATACCATCAGGAACTGGCTTCTATATGGGCATGGCTAGAAAGAAAGCCGCTGAGCAGGATAAATTGATTGCTTCTGAAGGGTAGTAGATAGTTTTTATTAGAAAATCAAAAGGGATAGGCCTTCGGTCTATCCTTTTTTTGTGTGAGTAAGTGACAGTATTAAAACTGATAGTAGCAAAAAGGTTTGATTTAGCTGACTAAAGAACATAATTTTGGTTATACTTTTACTTTGAGTTAACTGAAGTAAAATATATAACATGCACCTTTTAAAACTTGTAATAGTGCTCTTTGTTTCTTGTGTGTTATCTGCACGCGCAGAGATTTATTCTGCAGAAACTGTAGAAGAAATAAATAATAGTATTATGGATTCCTTGTCTACACGTAATGCTGAGAAAGCTCTTGTAATCTTGCCTTTGGAGGGTTTTTTTGCAGAACCTGTTGATTCAGCGTTTTATAAAATTGATGATGATATAAAGCCATTAGTGGAGAAAAGTTTTAAGAAAATTAAGCTATCCAAAAGGCGTTTTATGAATGAGCTGATATTGACAGAGTATCAGCAAAGATTAAGCGATCAAATGATTCCTGATTTTATAAAGAATATTCAAGATAAAAAAACACCAATAATAGTTGTCACTAGGAATGTTAGTGGTAGTTTTAATAAAATACCGTATCTCGAAGTATGGGCGTGGCAGTATATCATGAAAAATGGGGTTGACTTAGCAAAAAGCCCTATAGGAACTAAACAAATATTACTTAACAAATCTCGCAAAAAACAGCTCGGCTCTTATCCTACTTTTTATAAAGGGCTATTATCTTGTAATACAGTTGAACAGGCAAATTCACCGCAGAGTTTAATTGTTTATCTATTATCTCAAGAACTTAAGTGGTTACCAGATATTGTGTATATAGTGGATAAAAATGAAGAATATATAAAGTCAATAGTACAGCAGTTTAAAGTGATGAGAAAGGATATTCAAGTAGAAGGTTTTGTGTATTTACCTAAGGCAAAAACTTATAAAGATTTGAGTAATGAACAGATAATAAAATTCTGGGACAATTTGGTTACTAAGCTAAATAATGCCGATAAAAAAGAATTGGATAAAAAAAATGAAGACCCTTATGAACAATAAATTACTATATGTATTAATAATGCTTTTATCTTTTCTTGTGCAACCAGCGCAAGCAAAGATAGATCATACATTTTCAATTACTTCAAACACTACAAAGAAATTAGGGGAATGGGTTGATAAGGATACAATTGTCTTTATCGAGCTAGATGACACTCTAATGATGCCTAAATCCCTGATGTTTAGTTTTGATAGGAATCCATACAGGATGTTTATTGATAATTTAGTTTCAGTAGGTGAAAAGTCTCCTATGTTTTATCAAGCAGTGGCTGTTTGGTACGGGCAAAGAAAAGTAAAATTGGTTGAAGATGGGTGGCCTGATTTAATAAAACAGATGCAAGCCAAAGGAGCAAAAGTATATGGAATTTGTAAAATGCCAATAAATCTTACCAATATCGAAAATAAAAGGCTACAGGAATTAAAAGAATTAGGTGTTACTTTTACAACTAGTATCAATGAATTAGAAGATATAATGGTCAAAAAGGAACAACCATGGTTTTCTAGGTTCTATAAAGGGGTTTTATTTACAGGACCATATAGTAAGATGCACGCAATTATGGAATTATTTCGTGTAACAAATAATATCCCAAAGAAGCTACTAGTATTCTTAAATATGAATTATGAAGTAAAAGAAGTAGATACTGCTTTAAGGGTGTTTAATATGGAGTATTATATAGTCGAGTATTTAGCTTCTCGGCAGATATTAGGTCGTCCAAATAAAGAGGTAGTAAAATTTCAGCAAGAGCAATTGATAGAAGCAGGGATGTGGCTAGAAGATGATGCAGCTGAAAATTTGTTAAAGCAGTCTAAACAACAACAAAATAAAAATGCTGCAGAAGTTCCTAAGTAAATTTTTTGCAAATATTTTCTATAGAACGACCTCAGATGATTGGTATCTTAGTAAGGGTTATTATGGCGCTAATATAGAAGAGAAATTTAAGAGTTTTATATTAAGTCAAAGGGAAGAGGGAGCAGTTTTTTATGATGAATTCCGATATGTTCATCTTAAGAGGCAAGTAATTAATTCCTGTGGACATGAGCTTGATTCGGTTCTAATCAGGCATAACGAGTTTGATAAAACGTCAAACGAACAAGCTATTTACTTTATTCTCTCTCAAGGGCGGGGAGAGTACTATGAAAGCCGTTTTCGTGATATGGCCATCCAAGCAAGAGAAACAAAGGCATCAGTACTAGGATATAATTCAAAAGGCTTTAAGAGTAGTACTGGCAAAACACAAACAATTTTTGATCTAGTAGAAGATGCAAAATCTGTGATCAGATATTTGTTAGATGAAGAACATGTCTTGCCGGCTAATATAATTTTACAAGGTAATTCACTAGGCGCAGCGGTGCTAGAAATGGCATCAGAATATTATAGAAAGCACTATAATTTGAGATTTAGACAAATTAATAGTAATTCATTTAGGACTTTGGCGGCAGTATTAGCTTATCACTATAAACTACCAGCCTTAGAGAAAGTTTTTGGCTTATTATTGTCATTTGCAAAATGGGAAGTGATTCCCGGAATAGATTTTTATCAAACTGGTCCCTATCGGTGTATTTTGAGAAGATTAAATGATAGAACGATATTACTAGGCGCAGAATTTTTTGCTGCAATAGATATTGTAAATGATAATGCTAGTTGCCCAATTGAGTATAGGGAAACAAATTTGTGGTTATACAACCATTGTCAGCTAGTATATAAAGGAAATAGTGAAACTGATCCCCATTTCTTGAGTCTACATCACTTTCACTTACCAGGAATTGAAGGTGATTCTCAACATTCGGTCTATAAGTATATCAATCTTTTTGTATCTGAGTCGCAGAAATGTTTGAAAGACTAGAGAGAAAGAGGTTGTATCATTTAGTATTAAAAAATCTTAATATCTATTAAATTCTGTGTTGCAATTGGTATGAAAATATAATAAAATCAGAAAATATATTAACAAATTATGAGGAAAATGTAATGAAAAATGGTAACGCTCAAGTAATTATAGGTAACGGAAATGCTGTAGTTGAAGCTAATGGCGCTAATTTTGCTTTTGTAGCAAACGGAGCTAATGGTAATGCTGTAGTTGAAGCTAACGGTGCTAATGGCGTTGAAGTCATGGGTAATGGTGTGGATGTTGTAGAGGAGCCAGAACTTTTATAGTATTTATAACTGTTAATCCTAAATTATATTAGTCATCCCAAACTTGATTTGGGATCCATTACTTAAAGCTCTTATAACCTAGATGTAGTTTGGATCCTGAATTAAATTCAGGATAACCCGATTCTAGTAATCCAAAAGCACACCACAGTCATCCTGAACTTGAGTTGGAATCAACCTTATGGTAGTCACAACCTCAATGCTTCTTGGATCCCTGGTCAAGCCCGGGAAGACTTTCTTAGTCAACCTAAATTTGATTCACTATTTACTTTGTTTAAATCATTGACGTGTGTTTTATTGTTGTAAGCAAAGAAACGGGATATTAAAGGAAAATTGACTCCAAGTAATATAGATAATATGCCAATAAAGTGAAAATATTGCAATTCTTCTCCTAAAATCATGACAGCCATAATTGCTGTAAATAACGGAGCAAGATAAAATAGCACTGCAGCAGTGCTTGGTCCAATCTTTGATATACTAAAATTAAGTGACATCATTCCAATAATTGAAACTCCCAAACCCAAGCAGAAAATAACACCCATGTTTAGCATGTTTAATTCAAATACATGGTCTAGATAAAATACATCTACTAGATATAATGGTAGAATTAGAACTGTACCTATCAAAAAAGTAGAGTAAGCAAAACTACGAAAGGATAGATTGGGAGGTTTAAATTTAACTGCGAATACGTAAATTGCCCAGCATGAGCTTGCAGCGAGCGCTATAAAATCCCCAGCATTGCTGAATAATTCTGATAAACCTTCTAAAATCTGGCCATGGCTTACAATCATTAGTACGCCTATGAATGAAAATATTATCGAATATAATTGTGATTTTTTCAGCTTTTCATTATTTATAATCACCCCTAAAGCCAATACAAACATGGGAAAAATACTAATAATAATGGATGTATTTGTAGAAGTAGTGTATTGCAGAGCGTAATAAACAAACAGGTTGAAAAGAGTTACTCCAGAAATAGCAATAATAGACAGGATTCGAAGATTGGTGCGTATATTGATAATCTCAGAGAGAAATGGTTTAATCGCAAAAGGAGTAAGAATAATAAGTGCTACTAGCCATCTATAAAACAATAATGAGATTGGTGAAATGTCATTTATCACATACTTGGATAAGACATAACTTACAGCGCCCATAAAAGGTGGAATCAAAGCTATAATATAATGCCACCATCTTGCTTCATGCTTCATAATTAATGTATATAAGTTAAAAGACTAGCTACTGAATTGTTCTTTGATTACTCTATCTTCAAATGTATGATTCATATCAAACATAATTTGAATAACCTTTTTGTTGGTTGATTTAATTGATACTGAAGTTATGTTCTCATACTCAAAAAAATCTGCTACTGCTGCTACTGGTCTGTTAATATGATCAATAATATCAAACCTAATTTCAGCATTTGCTGGCAGTATTGCTCCGTTCCATCTGCGTGGTCTAAAAGGGCAGATTGGTGTAAGACATAATACTTTAGCGGTCAGAGGTACTATTGGCCCGCCAGCAGATAAGTTGTATGCACTACTTCCAGCCGGCGTTGCAACAAGCGCTCCGTCCGCTGATATTTCCATTCTTTCAATATTATCTATAAAAATTTTAAATTTTGCTGCTTGATTTGTTTTTCTAAAAACTGATACCTCGTTAATTGCTAAAGCGTAATGCTCTATTCCGTTTACGTCAGTGACACTCATTTCTAAAGGGTATAGCTTAGTGATTTTAGAGCCGCTTAAGTTACTGACAAAATTATTTTCATCAAACTTATTCATTAAAAAACCAATGCTACCTGAATTAATTCCATAAAACGGGATATTCAGGTCTATATAATTATGTAGTGCATGTAATAAACTACCGTCTCCGCCGATCACAATGATTACTTCAGCCTTTTCTGGTGGTACTATATCCAGTTGCCCAGCAAGTTTATTTCTAATTAAACATGCATCTTTGTTTGATTCATTAAGAATAATGGCTACTTTGGGTATTTGATTTTGTGCCATAATAAATACAGACAGTGATTAATTGCAAGAACGACAAATCCAGAGATAACAACGTCACTAGCAAAATGGGCGCCCATAACGATTCTAGACAGTCCAACAATAGTTCCAAAGATAATAGCAGAAATATATAGGTATGAAAAGCGTGATGCTCTAAGGACGTATGCAATAGCAGAAAAATAAAATCCCATTGCTGCGTGTCCTGATGGGAAAGAACAATTTTTAGTGCATTGATCAGATATCACGGCTGCTCTAGTAAATTCAGATTTTCCACCAAATTCAACTATTTCTCTTGGTCTTGCACGGCCAAAATTTTCTTTTAGCACAGTGTTAACTGTAAGGCCTGGTGCAAGTACAGCTGATATTAACAAAAAAAATGACCAAGATAAAATTAGTTTTTTTATATCTCTTGATTTGATAAATGTGTATATTAGATGAATCAGACAAAATAGCGCAAATAACTCGGTTAGTACCGGAATGGAGCGGAATAGCAAAACAACCAACGCTTGATCTTTTAAGATAAACCCTTGTGATTCTGAAAAAAATAACTTTGATATTTCAAGATCAATTCTTGGGAATAAGATAAATACTAGAGAAAGAGTACCAAGAGAGATTAAACAAATATTAACTAGTCTGCTATTAATCATGGACTATACGGAGATAATAGGATATAACTTCACCAAATTGTAATAATACAGAAAAATCAATGGCAATCAATCTGAAAGAATATAAAGATAAACTTCTTTTCCTACCTCTTGGTGGGTCAAACGAAATAGGAATTAACGTTAACTTATATCAGTATCAAGGAAAATGGATAATGGTAGATTGTGGTAGTGGTTTTGCTGACGACTATTTACCTGGTGTTGACATGGTAGTAGCCGATGTGAGTTTTATTGAAGAGAGAAAAAAGGATCTATTAGGTATTATCCTAACTCATGCGCATGAAGATCATCTTGGGGCCATCCAATATTTATGGAATGATTTGCAGTGTCCAGTATATGCAACAAAATTTACCAAGAATTTTTTGAAAACAAAGCTAGCAGAATATTCTTTTGCCTCTGATATTAAGATCATAGAGGTTGATACGGGAAAAAGGTTTGAAATTGGGCCTTTTTCTATTGAGATGATTGGGCTCACTCATTCAGCGCCGGAAATGCAGGCCCTTATGATTAGAACTGATGTTGGTAATGTGCTACATACTGGTGATTGGAAATTTGATCCTAAGCCAGTTGTTGGAGTGGAATCCAACGAGGCAGCACTCAGGGCGTGCGGAGAAGAGGGGGTTTTAGCATTAGTTTGTGATTCAACAAATGTTTTTAATCAAGGAGTGTCTGGTTCAGAAGGTGATGTTCGGGATAGTCTAGTAGAAATTATAGCGGGATGTCCTAAGATGGTTGTGGTCACTACTTTTGCATCAAACTTAGCCAGGCTTGATACGCTGATCCATGCTGGTCAAAAAGCTGGTAGGAAAGTTTGCCTAACAGGGAGAAGTTTACACAGAATTTTTGCAGCAGCACAAGAAAGTGGCTATTTAAATGACATTGCTCCTATTATTGATGAAAGGTCAGTTGCTAATTGTAAAAGAGAAGATTTGCTTGTGATCGCAACTGGTTGTCAAGGTGAATATATGGCAGCAACTGCAAAACTAGCTAATGGTACACACCCAACAATCAAGTTGGCACCTAAAGATACAGTTATTTTTTCGTCTAAAATCATTCCAGGCAATGAAAAAAAAATATTCAGATTATTTAATTCGTTTGTTAAAAAGCGCGTTGAGGTAATAACTGAAAGGGATCATTTTGTTCATGTATCAGGGCATCCAGCTATAGATGAGCTCAAAAAAATGTACTCTTTAGTGAAGCCAAAAATTTGTATACCAGTTCATGGTGAACCAGTTCATATTCATGAGCATGCAAAATTAGCACGAAGCAACGGTATTAAGCAAACTATTGAAGTTGAAAATGGTAGTTTGGTTCTATTGTCGCAAGATGAAGAGTCTAAAGTAATAGATATAGTCAAGAATGGCTATTTAGCAGTGGACGGGAATTACTTACTTCCTGATGATGCACAAGTGTTTAGAATGCGCCGACGTATGAGAGATGAAGGAATTGTAGTTGTTTCGATAGTGCTCGATCATAAATTAAGGCTCCTTTGTCATCCAATGATTTCTATGCCAGGAGTTTTAGACCCAATAGAAGATGGGGATTACATAATTGAAATGAAACAGGAAATAGTTAATACACTGTCCAAGCAACGTAAAGACAGCAAAGCGGGTTTAAGTATCGAGCATATTGAATCATGCGTTGTTAAGACCTGTAAAAGGCTGATTAAAGAGGAAGTGAATAAGACTCCTAATATTATAGTCAATATTGAAGAAGTTGATTAAAGTATTTATTCGTTTACTGCTTCCACAGATTTCACCTCTGGTACATAATGCTGGAGCATGGATTCGATGCCATTTTTTAGTGTTATGGTTGAACTAGGGCAACCAGAGCAGGCTCCTCTTAATTGCAAGTATACCGTTCCATTCTCAAATCCTTGATAAACAATATCTCCTCCATCCATTGCAACAGACGGTCTGACTCTTGTTTCAATTATTTCAATAATTTGTTTTTCAATATCGGATAAGCCAGATGTATCTATATCTTTGTATGTATTTTGTATTTCATCAAAAATAGGAAGACCAGCGACAACGTGGTCCATAATAATCATCAGTATTTCAGGTTTTATAAGTTTCCAGTCAGTACCTTCTGATTTTGTTACAGTGATATATTCTTTGCCATAAAACACCGCTGATATTCCTCCAATTTGGAATATTTTTACGGCTAAACTACTTCTTGAGATTGCTTCATCAATAGAATTAAAAAAAACAGGACCAGCTTCGCTAACATCAGCTCCTGGGAGGAACTTTATGGCATTTGGATTTGGTGTTTCTTCTGTTTGAATGTACATAAAATACAAAATTGGAGTTTGATGGTACCCACGGCCGGACTCGAACCGGCATGAACTTGCGTTCCACAGATTTTAAGTCTGTTATGTCTACCATTCCATCACGCGGGCAATAGATCATAAGATTCTATACGTCCCAGACATTAGAGTAGTTTGAGCGAAAAATCAATCAATTTTATCATAGCTTTTTATATCACTAAGTTATTTGTTTATAAAAAACTATGTATTAGGGTTATTTAGTTGTAATAATAGGAACTATTAGATTTTTTTGCTTTTTCTCATAATTTATATAAAGCCTAAAAATTATGCATGCCCCGCTTTGTCCTTTATTATTTTTTGCCCAAATAACGCCGTGATGTAATGTGATGATTTTTTTGCAAATTGCTAGTCCAAGTCCGGTACCACCAGCCTTAGTAATGGTCTTAGAGCTCTGAACGAATTCTTCAAATATTGATTCTAATTCATTTGAGGGAATCCCGACGCCATTATCCTTGAGAGAAAATTCTAGTATCTCATTTTTTACTTTTCTGATTTTTACCTTTAATATTCCCATTTCATCAGATGAAAATTTAATTGCATTTGCAAAAAGATTTCGCAGTACTTGACCTATCAAATGATAATCTGCAGTAATAGCAAACTCTTCTTTGTCATCAAGATTGATGTCTACACGTTTTTTAAACATATATAAATTTTGTGCTTCATCAATAACGTCTATAACTAGTTGATTAAAGTTAAATTTAGTTAAGTTGAGTTTCCATTTTCCAGAGCTGTGTTTCGAAAGGTCTAATAGGTTGCTGACTAGGTTTTTTAAGCGTTCTGAGTTGTTATATATTTCCTTAGATATTTGCAATCTTTTCTCATCAGTAAATAAATCCCAATTTTCTGATAACAAGTTGGATAATGCAGTGAACCCGTGCACCGGAGTCCTAACCTCATGACTCATATTAGTTAAATACAGAGTTTTAAATGCTAACGCTTCCTCAAGCTCTTGTGTTCTCAGGCGCACAGCTCTTTTTAGGCTTGATTGAACCAGGTGGTTGTATATTTCCTTACTTCTTGAGAAGATGAAGCCAAAAGTAATATTACAAAACAGAATATATAAAAATAAAGTGAAATTTTCACTAGATGGGATTTGTTGTATAGTATTGCCAAATACATAGAATACTGAGACACCAATAGTAATGCCAATAAGTTGGACAATGATAAATGCAACTGCATCAAGGATTAAGACCTCAATAAGTACACCCACGGTGTAATTCATTGACCATTCAAGTGACATGTTATGCCTGAAGAGCAAATATGTTGTCAAAATTGGTAAACAAAATGTAATGGACGAATACCAATATAAGGGTAAGTATTTTTTTAATTTATGTGGCCAGTAATTTTTAAGGAGTAGAATTAAACACAAAATGGTAGCGATTGTTCTGACGCATATTCCAGATCTGTCGTCTATTATAAAATACTCAAAAATTATAGCAAAAGGGTAATTAATTAAACCAAAGATTGCAAAAGTGCTGTACTGAGCGCCAAATTTTTGTACTCTTAGATCAAGATATTTAAGTATTTTATTTAGCAAAGTCATTATATAACAATCTATTAGACTAATCAATTGTGGGTTAAATACAATATTCAGTAAAAATAATTATATAGATAATTATAAATTAATACAGTCTTTATTGAGGTATTGCTTGTATATTAATATTTATTAATATAAAATAATACTTAATTTTAATTAGGCATTGTTTCAGAGTATATTCAAAATTTATCTAAATAAATAACAAGGTTATTCAAGTGAGTAAATGTAATAAAGAATTAGGAGATTATATTGATTTTTTTGGCAGCAGCCATGGGTGTGACATGGTATTTTATGCCTACAAAGGAACAGCTGGGGCATATAATGAAATGGTGCAATCAGACAAATATTATTTATGTCGAGAAGAAATAGAAAATATCAAACAAGGTAAAGCAGTATTAGAAAATTTTCTTTACGAAGTCAGTAACATAATCGAAATTGGGCCTGGATCTGAGTATACATTGCTCCATAAAACGATACCAATACTTAGTGCTTCTGAAAATCTGACCAAATATATAGGCTTTGATTATTCTGAGTCTTACCTGGAGGAAACATTATCTTTCTTAAAAGCTAATAGTAAAGGGATAGGCATAAGCGGAATAGTTGGTGATTTATTACATGATAAAATCAACATTAAAGATAAAGTTAGTGGCCAAAATTGTGTGATTTTTCTTGGTAGTACTATAGGTAATTTTACAAAAAATGATATGCGCTTGGCTATCGATAAAATCTCCGATATTTGTGGCAATGGCGATAAACTGATTATTACATTTGATATAAATCAGGATGAGAAAACGCTACTATCTGCTTATAACAATAAGTTAATGGAAAGATGGATGCAGGGAATTTTGAAGTATTTTATACAGTATGACCCTAGTATACAAGGTAAATTAGAGCAATTTAAACTAAAAGCTGATTGGGATGGGAGTAAAGCGCAGATGTTCTTTGAAGTACAAGAAGATTTATCGGTTTCTATTCCTGAATATGGGGCAGTAGA
The DNA here is from genome assembly GCA_017302595.1 of Rickettsiales bacterium. Classification (GTDB taxonomy): domain Bacteria; phylum Pseudomonadota; class Alphaproteobacteria; order Rickettsiales; family Rickettsiaceae; genus Megaera_A. The sequence continues at coordinate 4,051 of JAFLDA010000002.1, read as the reverse complement.
GCTTAAGAAAGGAAGGCAGCTAAGAGGGGTTACTGCGCATAAGTTCACTGTTGATTCAATTGCACAGCTTTTAGGAGTAGGTGGTTTTCAAATATCCGATATTCTCACCATTTCTGGGAGAATGGCAACTGTGTTAGCGATTAAAAATACTTAAAAGATTTCTGTGTTGTATCTTCTATAAAAGTATTTCCTTAAATATGTTTTATAATATAGCTGCTAATTGAATTAGCATCTAGTTTGAAGTGTTTGTATACTTCTTTAGCTGGCGCAGAGATACCAAAATCATCTACACCGAAAAAGAGGCCATTATTGCCTATTATGCTTGACCAACCGAAGCTACATGCAGCCTCTATGGCAACAATGTGTTTTGCGTTGCCTTTTAATTTATCAAGATACTCTTTGCCTTGAGATAGAAGTTTAGTAGTGCTTGGAACAGAACATATTCTGGTTGAAAATCCTTTGTTTTCAAGTAGCTTTTGTACCTCGATAGCAAGATATACTTCAGAGCCAGATGCAAATATGGTAGTTAGAATGTCAGCGCTATTACTGGCCTCTGAAATAACATAAGCTCCTTTGAGTGATAAATTATCATTTGAGTTGTTTGTTCTTAATTGTGGAAGATTTTGCCTAGATAGCACAATAGCTGTAGGCTTGTTTTGATTCTCTAGTGCTAGTTGGTATGATTCTATTGTTTCAGCAAAATCAGCTGGTCTTAATATGTCTATATTGGGTATAGCTCTAAGAGCAGCGAGATGCTCTACTGGTTGGTGTGTTGGCCCATCTTCACCTACACCAATGGAATCGTGAGTAAATATATATATTACTGGAAGCTTCATTAAGCATGCGAGTCTAATTGATGGTTTCATGTAATCAGAAAAAACCAAGAAAGTGCCACCAACAGCAGAAAAAGATGATAAAACTAGTCCATTCATAATGGCGGCCATTGCGTGCTCGCGTACTCCATAATATATATAATTTCCACTAAAATCGTCTGCAGTAATCGGTTTTACGGATGGTGTTAATAAACCATTCGAGCTTGAAAGATCAGCAGAGCCAATGATAATTTTGTCATTACTCAGTAAAAGAGATTCTATAATTTTTGAAGAAGAAATTCTGGTTGCTTCACTATTAGTGATTGGTTCAAATGTACTAGACATTATCAATTTCTTTTTATAAATATATGATTTTTCATCTTCTGATAACAATTGAAAATCATTTTGCCACCTAGCGTAATCTTCTTGATTTCTAAGCCATAGCTTTTCCCATTCATTCTTTAATTCTTTTGGTATGTCAAAAGCGTTTCGATTAAATCCAATATTATCTTTTAAATAGTCTATTTCTTCTTTTCCTAGGGCTGAGCCGTGAGACTTTTCGCTCCCTTCTTTGTTTTTTGTGCCTTTACCAATTTTGGTTTTGAAAGCAATAAATGATGGCAAATTAATGTTTTGAACATAAGATAGAGTCTTCCATATTTCATCAAAGTTGTGCCCATCGCATTCTAGTGTTAAAAAGCCTAAAGATTTTAGTTTGGATATATGATCTTCAGAAGTTGCAAGAGTTGTTTTACCATCAATAGAAATTCCATTATCGTCAAATAACACTACTAAGTTATTGAGTTTTAAGTGTCCAGCTAGTGATAATGCTTCGTATGAAATGCCTTCCATCATGCATCCATCGCCTACTATAGAGTATATCTTATGATTAGATATTTTAGAATCAAGTTTAGCCTGATATTTCTTAGCTGCTATTGCCATGCCAACAGAATTTGCCAATCCTTGACCCAAAGGTCCAGTAGTTGTTTCTATTGCTTCATATAAGTGACTTTCTGGATGCCCAGCGGATTTAGATCCCAATTGTCTAAAGTGCTTAATGTCTTCTAAAGTAAAATTGCTATATCCTGCTAGATAAAAAAAAGAATATAATAAGACTGATCCGTGACCCGCAGATAATATAAGTCTGTCCCGATCGAACCATTTACAATCACTAGGGTTAAATCGTAAGAATTCTGCTGCTAAACAAGTGAATACATCTGAAAAGCCTAGTGGTAGACCTGGGTGACCGGAGCCAGCTGTTTCTATAGCGTCTGCGGATAATACTCGAATGCAATTACTGAGTTGTTGTAATAAATAGTTTTGCTTTTTTCTTGAGTTCATTATATATCATTAAGCAGGATTTCGTAGTGAATATTAAACTATATGATATTTTATGACAAGCATAGTTTTGGACATTGAGCGTTTTATAAAAACTCTATTTAAGCTACTATGGATGTCTGTTAGTTCTGCTAAGTTTTACGGTTCTGTTTTGCGTTCTTATAATGGATATGGCGCTAGATATATAATTACTTTGTCTCTCATCTCAGCTTTACTTTGTAACATATTGTTTTTATCGTATATTTCTAAAATTAATAACTACCTGTCGAGTGATGTAGTCAGTGATGAAGTGGCGGTATTAGACCAGATCTTAAAAGTATTTCCGACTATACAATATAATGGTAAGACAATAGAATTAGATGTTGAGGTGCCGTTTTTTGTTAACGACCAACAAGATAATAAAATAATTGCTATAGATACTAAAAACAAAATCCCTTTTGGCGTTAGGCAGCAGATACCGATTTTGTTTACTAGTGATCAAATAAATATAAACTTCAGTGACACCGATGGTAAAATTAAGAATTCATTACCTGTAAAATATTCAAAAATCTTTGGTATGGAGCCAAAAGTTATAGATAAAAATGAAATTAAAGCTGTCTTAACGGGGATTTTTGCTAAATTACCCAATATTGTTAATTACATTGTTTTTCCTTTATCTATCATATTGATATTTTTTAATATTTTTCTAGATAAAATACTGATGATGGTCATTGTTTATATCTTCTTCAAAGTGAGTAAGGTCACATTTACCTTAAAGGATGTTATCAGAGTGGTGCTGTTTTCCAGTGGGGTATTGGTATTACAATTGCCGTTAACTATGTCTTTTTCTTTTGCTCCTCCCATATTTGCTGGTGTACAAATATGGATAAATATTCTGATGATCGTTGGTCTATTGAGGTCTGTTAACCATTCTAATATTTTTAAGGGAAAAACTCTCTTATAAGAGTCACACATAATATCAAAAATTAAGTATTTTACTCTACAAAACAACTAATAGTCGAAACTGAATTTAAGAAATAGTAATATACTACTATGGATGAGTATATTCGGTTTAAAGTGGTTGTGGGGTGTTTATGACAAAATCTGGCTCAAACAGTGGTAATAATAACAATATAGCTAATAAGGAGCATTTTGACCAATTTGATCGTTTGGGTCAAGTGGACAGTAAAAACCTGAATGCAGTGAAATTGAAAGCTGAGGATAAAGATAGAACAGTAGAACAACTTCTTGCCACTGAAGATGAGACAAAAAGTTTCAAAACCGACTTTGAAGGTGGAAAGGCGAAAATTAATCAAACTCAGATTGATGATTTTTCCACCAAAATATCAAGACTTAATATAGAAGAAATAGTAGATGAGCCAAAGCAAGAAAGTGTCAAAAAGGAAGAATCAACAGAAAGAGATCTCGACGCCAATTATTTTAATCCTAATTTAACAGTTCAACCAGTACCTGGGCCAACAACAATTCAAATTGCACCAGCGTCCACCTTATCAAACTTGGCTACTTCAATTACTAACCCAAATATACCAATCGAGCAGGATGAAGAGCCTCAAAAATCGCAAGGAAAGACAGATGATTTACCAAAGGAAAAAATTCCAGTAGAAGAGCCAAAATCTGGTGATGACGACGATGACGACGATGACGATGATGACGATGACGATGACGATGATGATGACGATGACGACGATGACGACGATGACGACGACGATGATGACGACGACGATGATGACGACGACGACGATGATGACGACGATGACGATGATGACGATGATGACGATGACGATGATGACGACGATGATGATGACGATGACGACGACGATGATGACGACGATGATGACGATGACGACGACGATGATGACGATGACGACGATGATGACGACGACGATGATGACGATGATGAC
>JAFLDA010000001.1:125827-1057085 GCA_017302595.1 Rickettsiales bacterium | reverse complement strand
AATTGCTTGGGAATTAAATGCAGAAAATAAAGATACTTTAATGAACTCTTTTAGAAATTTAGCTTATCTACTTGCTGATACTAGCAAATTACAAAAAGATCTTAACTTTATCCAGCAAGTTCAAGATCCAGATATGAAAGAAAAACTGCTTTTGAACTTCATAAAAATACAGTTGAAGCATAAATCAGACTGGGTTCTGATTTATGACAACTTAGAAAGCATTTCGCAGATTAGTCACTTATTCCCACATGACTCTAATCAGTGGGGAAATGGTAAAGTAATAATTACAACTAGAAATGAACATATAACGGAAACGAGTTTTATCAAACCTGAAAATATTATATATGTTGACGAACTAAGTGATAAAGAGAAAATTACACTTTTTTCAAAAATATTATATGACTGCGAACCAGATAACTTATCCAAAGAAAATTATACTCAAGCAACAGAGTTTCTTGATAAGATGCCCCCATTTCCTTTAGATGTGTCAGTCGCTGCTTATTCTATAAAAAATACACATATGACTTTTGATCAGTATATTCAGCATATTAGTGAATATAGTAAGAATTACGAAACGATGCAAGTTAAGTTATTAAAGGAAGCAACAAGTTACAACAAAACCCGTTATGGAATTATTTCCTCAACAATTGAAAAGTTAAATAAAATTCATCCAAATTTTAAAGAATTATTGTTCTTTATTTTCTTTTTAGATTCTCAAGATATACCTTTTACATTACTTGAGCGTTATAACAATAGTGGTATTGTTGATGATTTGGTATATAACCTTAGGTTAAATGGTCTATTGTTGAGAGAATCGCATTCAAGTTTTACCAAGAAAAATAAAATAATATCACTGCACAGAAGTACTCAAGAAGTAGGAGCAGCATTTCTGAATAACTTACTAACAGAGCAAGAAAAAGAGTTTTTGATAGAGAACATGATAAGGGCTATTAATAATTTCTATCAAGAATGTACTAAGAATAAAGATATAAGTAATTTGACCTTATTGATTCCGCATTTAAATTCACTGTTAAATAATACCCAAAACATGCGTATTTCATCAAAATATAAGAGTAAATTTAAAATAGAATTATATTTAACTCTTGGATATATTCACTTTAAATGGACTAAAAACTTGTCCATAGCTCATGATTATTTTACATTTATTCTTGATGATAAAGATAACAACAATTTTTTATCTACTAAAATAACGGCAGCATTATTGAGAGATTTATGCAAAATTAACCTCACAATGAATTTATTAGGAGAAGTATTATCATACTGTGATAAAAGTAATGAGCTTTGTAAAATTATTCCATCCTCAGAACCGATTATAGCAGATAATTATCAAACCATAGGAACATTTTACAGAAAAAATAACAATTTTAAGAAAGCTCTTCATTCCTTTATGCAGGCTATTAAAGTCATTGAAAAAGTAAAATCTGATGATACAAAGAATATCAAGTCTGAGATATATGTGCAACTCTTTCACCTATATTTCATGTATTATTTGAACAAAAAAGAAGGAAAAATGGCTGAAGTTTATGCTTTAAAAGCGCTCGAAACTCTTAATGGTGTTGAGTTGTTTTATTTAAAAAACAAACCATTACCATCTCATGTAACATGTGAGATAGCAAGAAATCGTTGGAAGTATAGCGAAGTCTTAATTTGGCACTATGCAGACTATGATGCAGCATACCGAAATTTATTGGAGGTTGAGTATATTATGAATAAAGAGTGTCCTGGTAACATGCACTTAAAGGGTAGGATATTTGGTAAACTAGGTGAAGTACTGATGAGAACAAATGACTTATTCGAGGCTGAAAATAAAACTAGCGAAGCAATTAATATTCTTTCTATTGCACTAGGGGATAATACTGTGTGGACTTATAACGTAAAAAGAGCAGAAATTCGTATTAGATTAGGTCAATTTAACGAAGCCTACAAAGACTGCTTAAAAGTCTTAAAGCTTGGATTAATTGAAAGAAGCAAATTTCATGATTTGGTATATTATATGACATTCTATCATTCAGCATACATACAATATAAACTTAAAAACTATGAAGATTCTGTAAAGTATTTCACTGATTTTATGAAGAATATGGATGATTTTTGTAAAGACTTTCTTGATTCAAAAATATACCTTTCTCTGAAATCAGATAATATATTTGCAATTACTCCATATAATCCTGATAAAATAAACGAAGATTTAAAAGGGTATCTTCAAAATAGTTTTGTTATATATTCAGCAATTTTTGGTAAACAGCATCCATTTGTAGTTGATTATATTGCAAAAAATATTGATCACTAATAACACTCTCATATTTTAGTTAACCGCTCCAGCTTACTCGCCTCTGTTACAAATTTAGAAAGAGAATATTATACAGGATTTAACCTTTCTAACTCTGGTTTTTTCTTACGTTTTCTGATAACATATTTTTTTCTAGTAAGTTTTAAAAAACTACTACATTTTTTTTTCAGCATTTGCATATCTGCTGTCTTGTTATAATACAATGCTCCCTCTATTATTTTTATAATACTAGCATAATCTTTCCTTTGTATTTTAGGATTTACCTTAGTTGCACAATGAAACATAATTTCTAAAGATACATTACAAGGAGAATGCCAATTTTTTTGAGCATAATTTTGCAAGAATCTAACCAATTCTCCCGGAGACTCGGCATTATTTAATGTACTTCTCTTTTTTAACCTTAGTCTAGGAAAGGTAATAGCAAATAATTTAGACCTTCTAAACAGCATTATGGCTATAATCAATACTACCAGTGCAAGTATTATCGCTATACTTGTGCCAATCATTGTAGGTTGTGACTCAGCCTCTGGCTGCAAAATTTCATCTACTTGATAAGGTGAAATTTCACTATAAGGTTCGCTACTCGCATCTGCCACCTCTATGATATCATGCTTTAAAACAGCAGAGACCATTTTTTTCTTCTTAATATCCCACCAATTAATTTTAATTTGAGGTAAAGTCATCTTGCCAGTCTTTAGTGGAATTATAGTATACGCCTCACTCCGAGAGCTACTAATTGATAATTTATCTACATCATCTTTCACCTCTGACGTACCAGCATATATTTTATAATCAGAGCCTTTTAGCTCTTCAACGCTAATACGCGGAAGCTGGTTCCCGGTCAAACCTCTAGCAGATATTATGATATTGTACTGGGTTGGTTTACCAACTTCAAAAGCAGTTCCTTGCCATTTTCCTTCTATAGCAAGATCCTCTGCTGGTAACCAATGCTTAACTTGTCCAAGTGAAGGTCGTATATCTAATACCACTTCTGGGCTTGCTACGCTAAAAGCTTCAGATCGTGTCACGATATTTGAATCATCTGCAAAATTATTAAATAATGATTGCACGTCACCACCTACAGATTGGCTATTTTTAAGTTGATTTGCTAAAAGAGTGCCATTTATTTTTTGCGATTTTATAGCCAGTTTGCCAGATTTTAGGGGAATGATAATATATGCTAATTCTACTACCTTAATATCACCACCATTATGCTTGGTATTATAAACTTTATGACTCCCCAAAGGTTTGACTACAGCTTCATTTGAGACTAGTGGGTCAAACTTAAGTTGTGCCAAGTCGATTCTAGTAAAAAGCTTAACTTGATAAATGACAGGTTCATATAAATAGGGATCATTTTTTGTTATACTTGACGTTACAAAAATATTGTTATTTTTAATAGAGCTATTTGCAGCATAAGATTGAGCTGCAAAAGCAAAAGAAGAAAAAATAAAAATGAATATTGCTAAGATTCTTACCATGGATCAATATTTGGTTGTGTTTCCTTATTTTGCCTCTGCGACTCTAAATAAAACTGATTTTTTAGAAAATTCTTATAATCATTCGGGATTTGATCTAACCATTGATCTTCTCCAATTTGTCTACCTGAACCTGGATTATTCGTATTTTCATTGTTTTCTATATCTTTATCTCCTTCATAATTATCACCTTTATTCTGCTCCTTGTCGGCCTTATCCTGATTCTTTTCTTCATCGCACTTATCACCGCCTTTATTACCCTCATCCCTGTCCTTATTACCCTTATCTTTATCATTTTTCTTATCCTTACCACCATTGTCCTCTTCATCATCTTCCTCATCATCACCTCCACCACCTCCTCCACCCAGAAGGTCTCCTTCATTTTGAGGTTTCTTTTTCTTCTCCTGATCTTTTGTTTGTTCTGTTTGTACTTTAACTAACATAAATTTAACAATACCTAAATTAGTCTTTACCTTTGAATTATTAGGATCATGCTTGAGAGCTCTATTATAGGCATCAGCAGCTTCCTCTAGTCTATCTTGCATAACAAGAGCATTACCCAGATTATATAAGGAATTTGTCTGAAGTTCTGTTTTTGTATTGTTACAAAAACACTCCGTTGCTTTAGTATAATCGCCCGCTTTATAATAAGCCACTCCCTGCTTATATGGATCGTCAAATAACTTGGCTGCGGTATCAAAATCTTCTATTTCTTCGAGTGATTTTTTCGCCTGTTGTTCTTTGTTTAAAAACAATTGATCAATAGTATTAATCCCCAAAGCATGCGAATGAGTTAGTAATATAAGTAAAATTGTAGGAAGAGAAAAACCTTTTCTAAACCATAATAGAATTACTAACATTACTGGAAATACAAATATGTAAAATTCTTCTTCCCATTGTTTTTCCTCTTGCAGGAAAGTAGCTTCTTCTAGGAAATTACTACGTTCATTAACTAGTGATAATATTTGCTGAGTATTGGTATCTGAGTGATGAGTATCAAAATACTGCCCCCCACCTGCTGCACTAATAGCTTGAAGCTTATTTTTCTCTAATTTGGAAATTAACATCTGACCATCACGCTGAAGATACTCCCCTTTCTCGTCTACAAACTTTACTCCTATTTGTGTCCCAATGCCAAGCGTATGAGTTATTATTCCTTTCTGTGCTAGCTTACTGACCAGGCTTATAGATGACTCCTCGTCTGTGATACCCCCGTCACTTATGATTAAGATAGATTTATTAGTACCAGATTCAGAATCAAGCATTTGTTCTGCAGTCTTTAACGCTGCGCTTAACCTAGTGCCCTGTACAAATACTAAATCAGTATCAACAAATGGTAATAAACGTTTAATATTACTCATTTCATAAGTAATAGCAGAAATTAAGTGAGCATTAGCAGCAAACCCAAGTAATCCTACTTTCATACCTTTGCCCAAATTTAGTATATCTTCAATTTCTAGACGAGCTCTAGCAAAACGCGATGGTTTAATATCATCTGAGTCCATTGACTTTGAAAGATCAAGCAAGATCAACAAAACTTTATCTTCTGTAAAACGAGGAACTTCAGTAAAATTCCACCTTGGACCAGCCATTGCTGCTATTAAAAGCGCCCACAACATTGATGCGAACATAATCGCTCGAAACACTGATATCTGACCCAATTGGGTATTTTGTAATAAATGAGGAATGAGGTGTTTATCTACTAAATTCTCTAATTTATCAGTATCTGTAGTTCTATGGTAAAAAAATAAATAAAGCAGCCCTACTATCGGAATAATACTTAAGCACCAAAACCACCTGAGATCTGCAAAATGAAACTGACTAAGCATCATAGAACATAACTCCTACATAGTGGGAATAAGCATAATATTAAAAATAACAAACAAGCTATTCCCAGAGGATACCTATATAATGGTGCAGAACGGTAATACTCTTTAATAACCAAATCGATTTTTTCTAATTGATTAATCTTACCATATATTTCCTGTAATGCTTGTGCGTCCTTGGCGTTAAAATATTGTCCACCAGTAATATCAGCTATATCTTGCAACAATTTTTCATCCATATCAGTTTCTATCATGGCAGTTTTACCTTTTGCATCCAAATATGGGACAGACTTTTGACTACCAATACCTATAGTGTAAATACGAATGTCATATTTCTGAGCAATTTTAGCCGCCTCAATGGGTGGAATACTGCTGGATGTATCGGCACCATCAGTAAGTAAAATCAACACTCTAGACCCTTCCTTATTACGCAACTCTCCAATAGCAACACCAATAGCATCACCAATGGCAGTTGAGGGCCCGGCCATACCTGCCATAGCATTATTAAGCATTTGAGTCAGGCTGACAGTATCAAAAGTCATAGACATTTGTAAATATGCATGCTCTGCAAACAAAATTAAGCCTAATCGATCCCCCTGCCTATGCTGCGCAAAGTTAGTTACAACCTCTTTGGTACTATCAAGGCGAGTTAACGTTTTTTCTTTTGTAGAAAAATCTATAGCATTCATCGAAAGAGAAACGTCAACCGCTAGCATGAGATCATAACCTTTTCTATTTGCCGGAGGACTTTGGTGTTTCCACACCGGACACATTACTGAAAGTACTAAAAAAACCCATAACAAGGACAATAAAATAATAAACCATTTTTTTGATCTAGGAGGACTGATATAATTTTCTGAAAAAGCTGCACTTAATCTATCAGTATAAGGAAATAATAATTCTGGCATACTCTCCCCTTCTGCCTTTTTATTAGCCGGCAACAATAACCAACTAATTAAAGGCAACGGAATCAAGAACGCCATCCATGGCCAACTAAATGTCAACATCTAAACCACCCATTTTTTGCTCGCTTCAATTAATTTTGATAATTCTTTCAGCGAAATATTTACCTTATTTGGTGGCGCATACAACGACTCAATTAAAATCTGACCATGTTTTTCCCAATCAAATTTATAATTGTCATTTTGCTTAAGCCACTGCAGCCAAGCCTTACCCACCAAACCAGCACAATCGATGCGTGAGCTCTTATACATTGCTAATCTGCGTATAATTTCTGAAAGTTTTATAGCAGTATCCTGTGCTGTAAGATCAGTCAACCTATATTGCATTTGATCTAATTCTTGTAACATTTTATACTGCCAAGTTTGACGATACGCTCTTCTTCGTAAATAGGATATTAGCCATTTTATTAAAAATAATATCGTAATAACTATCAACACCCACCACCCTGGAGCTAGCGGTAACCAATCTGCTGGACCTACGCCTTCTATATCTTCTAGCTTAGCAAGCATCGCATCATGAACTTGATTGGCAAGATTTTTTTGGAAAGCTTTATTATGAATGATCCCTTCTTCCATTATCTTCTCTTACGACCGTTAGACAATGTGTGCAATCCATACAGTAAATCTGTATAAATATCCTGATTAGTGAATAATGATATATGAGGAATACCTAAATTAAATGATATCTGATTTAATTTAAGCAACCTATCATGCCATTGTTTTTCATATAATTTATTACCAGTCACGCTATTGGTATTAACATAAAGCCGCTTTATTTCTTCGGAGGTAAATAATATATCTCCTGCTTGTTTAATACTAATATCAGATGGATCATTCACCGAGAATAATCCCACCTGACAACGGCTACGTAAGTAACCCAATTGCTGATTAAGATTTTCGTCAATATTCATTAGATCACTAATAATAAACACTACTGTACTAGAAGAGACAATATTATTAGCAAATTCCACAACTTGATCTAGTGGAATGAAGTAACTATCATCTGATTTTTCACATAAACGCTTGAACATCTGGTACAAAGAACGCTTCGAACGAGCGGGTGGCAAAAATTCTATTCCGTTTTTAACATCTCCAAACAACAAAGAACCAACTTTATTCATGTTTTTATTAGCACACCAACCAATTAAAGCGGCACATCTTGCAGCCTGTATTGACTTGAATGTCCCACGTGTCCCAAAACGCATTGTTTTATTCATATCAATAATCATTAGGACGCTACGCTCTCTTTCCTCTGTAAACAACTTGATATGAGGAATACCGGTGCGAGCCGTAATACGCCAATCCATTTTTCTAATATCATCTCCAGGGACATACTGTCTTGCTTCAGCAAATTCTAACCCATGACCATGAAATGAAGAAAAATAGTTACCACTTATCAATGATTTCATTAAACGATTTGATAGTATTGATAACTTTGAGGTGCTACTTTTAAGTAGCATGAGTTCATCAAAATCTGGATACAACATATGCCTCAGGGAATTGCAACTACTTCCAATAAACGGTTTATAATGGTGCGTCTTGAGATATTATTTGTTTCTGCTTCAAATGAAGGGATAATACGGTGCGTCAAAATAAACGGACAGAGTGTTTGGATATGATCTGGTGTTACATACTCATCACCTCGTAACCAACACAAAGCTTTGGCACAACGTATCAAAGCTAGTGTTGCTCTAGGCGAAGCACCGTACATAATCCATTTCGCCAATTGTGCATCATAATTGGCCGGATTACGTGTTGCAGTCACTAATGTTGCAATATAACTTTTTAAACTATCACTAATATGAACTTGCGCAACTTCAGAACGAGCGGCGAAGAGCTCTTTCTGGCTAGTAGATGCAATCCCTCCTCCTTTTGCTTCTTTATTATTTTGCTTTTTTTCATCTAAAGCAATAATTTGCAGCTCCTCTTCATAAGAAGGATAATCTATAACCATATACATCAAAAAACGGTCTAATTGAGCTTCAGGAAGGTTATATGTTCCTTCTTGCTCAATAGGATTTTGTGTTGCAAGTACTATGTATAATTCTGGTAATTTATAACTTTTATGACCAACCGTCACTTGCCCTTCACCCATGGCTTCTAATAAAGCAGACTGCACTTTTGCAGGAGCGCGATTAATCTCATCTGCTAGTACTATATTATTGAATATTGGCCCTTCCCTGAAATTAAACTTACCAGTGTCATGAACGTATATCTCTGTTCCAATAATATCAGATGGTAGTAAATCCGGTGTAAATTGAATACGATGAAAATTTCCTTCTACTGATTCAGCAATTGCCTTAGCCGCGGTAGTTTTAGCAAGGCCTGGCATACCTTCTATCAGCATATGCCCGTTTGCTAGTAAACAAACTATAAGATTTTCAATTAAATCCTTTTGACCTACGATTTTATTAGTAATTGCGGATCTAATATTCATTAGTTTTTGTTGGCTCATTACATGCCCTCTTAATACGAAATAGTTTCAAAATTATTGTTAATAATTAACTAACTCTTTATATACCATAATACTAATGGACATCAAAGGGTTTTGTTACAAATTTGAGGAAGGGATATTATTCTAGTTAGAAACTAACAATATTAGTACACACCATTATAAAGCGCAAAGATTCCCATTACCGACCTTTTCTACTAACTTAAAGTAAACAAATCAGAAATAACTAACCTAATTTGTACTGTAATCTTTAGAAGATAGTAAGTATTATTTCTTTTCCACCAAGGACTGTAAATAATTACTATATTTTAATACTATAATTCCGAATATTGCAGATAGTAATGATCCAATGATGACTGCTACTCTCATTGAGTTAGCTGGGCAACCTTCCTCAAAAGTTAGCCCTCCTATGAACAAACTTAACGTAAAGCCAATACCTCCTAATATTGCTATAGAGTAAAATTTGATCCAGGTGGTGTTGCTAGGCAAAGTACATATTTTTGCTTTTACAATTGGGTAAGAAAATAGAAAAATACCTAATTGTTTTCCAAGAAATAATCCTAGAATAATTCCTAAACTGATATTTGAACATGTACTATTTATAGTAAAATTTTTAAAAGATATACCAGAATTAAGAAAAATAAAAATTGGTAAAACATAATAATTCACTACTGGTCGCACTAAATGTTCTAGCTCAGAAAAATGGCGATTTGATTCATTATTTAATTTCACTGGTATAGCAAGCGCAATCACTGCACCAGCTAATGTTCCATGTATGCCCGCTTCCACCATTGCAACCCACAACAATAATCCAACCAACATATAGTAAAAAGTTTGTTCTATTTTAGCTATATTCATCATAAACAACAAAAACACTAAAAATGCTGATATATACAGTGCTGTTAAATAAATAGTTTTGGTATAAAAGATTGCCAATACCGCAAGAGCTAAAGCATCATCAATTAGTGAAAATCCTATTATAAATACTTTTAATTCAAGACTAATGTGTTTTCTAAATAATGATAAGATGCCTAGAATAAAAGCAGTATCAGATGCTATAGGTATTGCCCATCCCTTTAAAGTTGGTTGATTAAAGTTAAAGAATACGTAAATCAATGCTGGAACTATTAATCCTCCTATTGCAGCAAATATCGGTAATATTAATTTCTTACTTTCCCTATACTCTCCTTCTACTAAATGATATTTCATTTCTAATCCCACTAGTAGAAAGAAAAATGTCATAACCCCATCATTAACTATGGCGGTAAGATAAGTGCTAAGATGCAGATCACCTATAGAAACTTTGATTGGTAAATAAGCTAACTTCTTGTAGTATTCATAAGAAATAGTATTATTGCTGATTATTAATGCTATAACAAAACTAAGAATTAGCAGAATACCAGCAAATGTCTCTGATTTAATAAATTCTTTAATTTTGTAATTTATTTCCATATAAGCTTTATTTTGTATAGTACACGGATTTTATAGGATAATGATAAAAATTATAAATATTATTGAATAGCTTGACACAAGCTAAAGACAATATGTTGCAATAAACCATATTCAAAATTAATCTATTGTTTCTAAGCTGCGCAAAGGGTTCTTCTCAATTATACCATAATACTTACCTTGACTAAGATTCAAAAGTGGCAAAAACAAATTATTCGGCAATTTGTCAGGCCAAAACCAATCCCAATATTCAACTTTTTCTGCTTCAAGATTAACTAACTTTTTCTCGTCTTTGCAATGCGCTTTTAGAAATATAGAAATATAATGCTTTGATGATTCAAGAAAGTGATCATTGGTAATAGCAATAAATTCAAGATTGTCTAGTACCAAACCAACTTCCTCTCTTACTTCTCTGATTGCACACTGCTCAATACTCTCGCCAAACTCAAGATGTCCTCCAGGAGGGCCATAAGCAAATTGTCCGTGCTCTGATTTTCTTTTTCCTAATAATAGCTGGTTTTTAGAGTTAAAAATTAGAACCCCAACACCTACTCTTGGAATATTGTGCATACTAAAAAGACCTTATTTAAGATAATGATATTTTATAGCATATGTTGATTTAAAAATAATTATTATCTATAATTTAAGGCTTCCTAAATCAATACAAAATTAGATTTATGCTCAAAGCACTTACTTTTATTTGCTGTCTTTGTTTTAGTTTTCTTTCTATGGCAAGCGGGCTAGCAATAGATACTTTTATTAGCGAATTGGAATCACAGCAAGACTCAGTGCAAGGAGCAGCAGTTGCGATCATTATTGATGGAAAAATTGTATATAAAAAGTCTTTTGGTTACAAAGATCCAGAAAAAACAATACCAATTAATAATGATACTCTATTTGCTCTAGCATCCACCTCAAAGCCTATCATCTCAACAGCGATCAGTTTGCTAGTATCTCAAGGTAAAATGGATTTTAACGACAAAGTAAAACTTACGTTTTTAAAATCTAGCATGTCAATGGCTAATTTCTTGAGCCATACAACTGGATATAAAGTAACTGGTAATTCTCAAATTGAATCAGGAAATAATAAAGAAAAACTGATTAATTTTATCAGGCAGAGAAACCAAGAGTGCAAGCCTAGCAAGTGTTATAAATATAGCAACTTAATGTATAGTTTTATTGATGATGCCTTAAAAATCAAAGGATATACTATAAAAAAAGCGATTGAATTACTAAATGAAAAAATAGGTACAACTGATATTACATTGCTTCCAATTTCTAAGGAAAGTAATTTTGCCAACCAGTATTCTAGGAATGGTAAATTGCTTTCTTTTCCATCAAATTACCAAAAATCAGTGCCAGCAGCAGCGGGGGTATTTGCCTCAATCAATTCAATGGCGGAATTCTTAAAACTTGCGATGGAGTCAAGACCAGAAATATTAAATGATCAGGTTTTAAGTAAAATATTTACGCCTATTGTAGAAAATAAAGATATATTTTTATGGAATATAGATTTGCCATTTGAGAATAATAGAATCAAGTCCTACTATGGGCTTGGTTGGCGTATTCTATTTGTCGACAATAAGCAAGAATCAAGGCTGATATTCCATTCAGGTTTTATCAATGGCGCTACAACTTTCATGGGGTTCGTGCCGGATAAAAAGGCTGGCATTATAGTGCTCGTTAATCAAACCTCTCCTTTTGCAATGAATCAAGGATTCAAATTTTGGGCAAAACTACTTAATATGTAGTATCATGAACATAAACTAGTTCGCGCTGTAGAAGAATGACTGACGTTCAACAAACATACGAGAAAATCGCCAATTGGATGGATAAGAATAGATCCAGAACTCTATTTGAAAAACCATGGCTTGATAAAGTAATTAATTGCCTAAAGCCGCAAGCAAAAATCCTTGATCTTGGTTGTGGAACTGGTGTACCAATTGGCAAGTATTTTAAAGAGAATAATTTTGGTGTTACTGGAGTAGATAGCTCCAGCGAAATGCTAAAACTTGCAAGAAAGCATGATCCTAGTGGCAGATTCATAAATAGTGATATGAGAGAAATTTCTTTAAATGAGAAGTTTGATGCGATAATTGCATGGCATAGCTTCTTTCATCTTAGCCAGGATGAACAAAGAAAAATGTTTATAATTTTTGCTAGGCACTTGAACGATAATGGTATTTTAATCTTTACTTCTGGCGAAGAAGATGGAGAAGTATGGGGCGAAAATGGCGGTCAAATGCTTTATCATGCTTCACTGTCGCAAGGTGAATATAAATCTCTACTGAAAAAGCATGGGTTTCATTTGCTTGAATATAAAATCATGGATCCTGAGTGCGGGGATGCTAGCATTTGGTTAGCTGAGTATAAAAAAAGCCAACTAGGATAAATAGATTCAAAATTTCTTGTTCATATTTATAATACACAAAACAACAAAGCCAGAGAAAACTCTGGCTTTGTTAATGTTTGTATTAATATCAAAAACTAGAAGCAGTACTTTACTCCTACAGACAATACTGGGAAGAATTTAAGGTACTTTTTTGCATCATTAAACTGGTCATTAGCATCCTTTTGAATAGCTTCTTTAACCAATCTTCCGCCTATTCCAGTTGATGAAACTGTTAATTTGGGAGTACCAGCATACATCACACCAGCTTCCATATTAAAGCTTAAAGGTCCATTACTGATAAAAGAACTGTCATAACCAATTGTAACCAGTCCAGCCATAGAATTGCCAAGTTTCACTTCTGCTGAAACTGAACCAATTTCAGCGGCCGTATAAAACACACCATTAATTCTAGCACCTTGCTTTGCACTACCTGTTGCTTTCACTTTATTTCCATTGTAGCCCAAACCTGCAGACAATCTAAATCCTGATCCTTCAAAAGGGTGCCAGTCTAGCATTAAAGGTATTGAAAGAAGAGTTAACTTTGCTTTGAAAGCAATATCATCTGCTTTATCTTTATTATATGTATAAGTAAAATAATGCCCCCCAAGTCTCAAATAAAACTGGTCAGTAATTGGGGTTCTGGCATCCAATCCAAGTCCTTGAGTGCTGATCTTTGGTCCAATAGCAACAAAACCTTGATCAGCTAAGGCAGAAGATGAGAATGCACTTGTCATTAACGTTATTAAGGCAATAGCTTTTATTATTTTTTTCATTATATTCCTCAAAATTGTGAATTGATATTGTAGTACCTGATATACATGTCACGCATTATATTGAATTGAGTAAATATAGTAAGATAAATAATATAAAATAGTTCATATTATTTTTATAATGTGTTGCCTAACTAAATATTCAAAAACACTATTATGGTAGAAAAGTTAATAATTGTCCCAATAGAACAGCAACCCAAAGATGTGGTATCAGTACTTAAATTAAGAGCACCTGAAGTAAATTTTCCTTTATCAAATGATGATAAAGAAATTATAGAACAAATGAAATTAATGCTGTTTGAACTGCAAGGTGTTGGTCTTGCTGCACCTCAAGTAGGAATAAGTAAAAGGATTATTTTGGTATATATTCCCGAAACAGCAGCACTACTTAGAGAAGATATCAGGATATACCCTATGCACGTGTTGATTAACCCTGAATATCAAGGACTCAATAAGCAGAATAAGAAAAGTGATTTTGAAGGGTGCTATTCGGTAAAATCAGTATATGGCAAAGTTCTAAGATATGATAAAATAAACCTTACTTATCAAGATGAAGATGGTAATAGAATTGAGAAAATGGTTGAAGGTTTTTATGCAAGAGTACTACAGCATGAGATAGACCATGTTAATGGGTTATTAATAACGGATAGATTGACTCCTGATTGTTTGCAAGGAACGTTCGAAGAAATGCTAGCAATAAGAAGATCAGAGCTATCAAAAGAGAACCAGAAAGTATTTGATGATTTAGTCAAGAAAAAAGGAATGATAAACGATGATCAAGATTAGAATTCTACAGTTTATTATATTTTGTAGTATCTTTATCTTTTCTGCATTAGCAAGTGAGAGTAGTAAAGAAGAAGAGAATAATAAGGTTGTTGATAAATCCAGAATGTTACAAAGCACTATTCTGGATGGAAAAGTTTCGATCGTGGGTGGTACTGAGTTAATAGGCAAGATGCTCTCTAGAGTTGTTGAGGCAAATGAGCAGTCATTATCCGGCAATATCTTGGAAATTGCTTGTAATTATGGTGGAGTAGCTAATTTTATCAAACTACAAAACCACGATAAAGTATTTGGAATTGATATTGATGAAGCAGCAATAAACTATGCAAAGGATCATTACCCAGGCATTGATTTCCAGGTAGCTGATGCAATAAAATTGAATGATATATTCAAAGAAGATTTCTTTAATTTTATATATATGTTTGATACTGCGCACTCTATTTCTGATAAATTATCATTATTTCAACGGATGAAGTCTATCAGTAAACAGGAGGCAATTTTTGTTATCATAGATTATGCAACACGCGATTCAGATGAAGATGAAATAAGTGATGATCAGGGAAATACCATAACACCTATTAATCTCAAAAAACTTGAACCATTAATGAAGTATATTGGTCTTGATGTACTAGAGACTATTGATATTACATCTGAATACAAAACTTGGTATAACCAAACACTAGATTATATTGCACAAAGTAGAGACGATTTGCTCAAAAATGGTTATTCAGAAGATGATCTTAAACTGATAATTGATAAATATACCTATTTGCTAAATTTTATGAAACAAGGAAAAATCGGTGGTTTAATGCTGATTATCCGCAGGACTTAGTGCATAAATTATAAGAAAATACTCCTCTGATGGTTTTTGTTTATATAAAATATAAGAGGAGTATTGTTAAAAATTACTGATGATCCTCTCCAGGATTTTCACCCAAAGGATGTACTGGCTGATCATCGTGATGCTCTACTGAGGAGAGCAACGGATCCTCTGGTTGCTTTTCAATAACACTGCTAATTCCTAATTTATTTAGGGCGTGTTTTTCCCCTATTTCGACAGCACTGTTTGCTGCATTGCCAAGGCCTGTTCCTAGCACACCTAGCGCTTCCTTACCACCATCTGATAGGCGGTCAAGCATATCTTCTTTCCTTTCTTCATCTAGGATTTTTGTAGTAGTGTTGATGCCAACATCTTCAATACCGTGACCTATTTCACCCACTGTGCTTGTGACTAATCCTTTAAATTCTGGATCTAATTTTGTCCCAATGGCGTTACCTAAGTGTTCTACGCCGTGATCAATAAGTTTATCAAGTATTTTGTCAAGTGTTGGAGCAAGCTTCATCCATAGCTTTTGTAAGAAAGCTAAAATCTTATGACCAACTGATTCATTTAATTGAATTTGATAAAGGATTGCAGTTTCTGCTCGTAGTTGCTCTATTTCTTGTTTACCTAGACTTTGTATTGCTTCAATCATCTCTGGTTCAAGGCAATAAGCTGGGTTTTGAGGGTCTTTTAGAATTGCATCTAGAGTTTTCTTTGATGCTACTTGTACCCCGTCTTCAGAAAGATCTTGATGAAGTAATGCTGCTAAATCATGCTGCTCAAGTTGTGTTAGTTTGAGTTTAAACTGTTGTTTGAATTTTTCCCACAATCCTTTCTTATGTAGGGTAGACATTTGTTGAATTTCTTCGACCATAAGAGGTTCCACACCATACTTTGCTGGATCTTTAATGAAATCGTAGAAAATTTCATCCAAGTGACCTCTTAACTCTTCGTAAGTAGATGGGATTTTTGATTTTGCCATATTTTTACCTTTCCTTTTATTAACACAAAGTAGCAACCAATAATTGCTACTGGAAATGAATTATGGTAGAAAAAGGTAAACAAACTATTAACAAAAATAATTAGTTGTTTTATCATATAGAGTTTGATGTTGATATTTACTTGATTGATCAAAGGCTAAAGCTATAATACAAGCGATATAAAGAAATATTACTAAGGCATTTTTGTGTTTGGATATCTAAAATTACTTTTAGCAAATAGTAAAATAAGAGCTTTTATAATGCTTATTTTTGCTCTAGCGATAATCACATCTCTGATTTCGTATAATCCAAGTGATCCGTCATTTAATTTAGCAACTGATGCTAAGCCGAGCAATTTTTTATATTATATTGGTTCTTATCTATCTGACATTCTGTATCAGTTATTTGGTCTGGTATCAGTACTTATTCCAGTTGTATTTACCAGCTGGGCTTATGAGCTATTTCGTACAGGAAAGGTCGGGTGGTATAAAACCAAAGTTTTGTTATTTACTTTATCAGTTTTATTTGTGATCCCTATAGCTGATATATTTGAAATTAGTACATTACCCTCTAGAGGTGGCGGAGTTGTTGGAATAGGAGTTAGCAGTATGCTAAGAGCGAATGATGGTTTTAGCGTATATCAGTATTATGTATATACTATTGCTGGCGTAATTTTTTCTATACTGTTCTTTTTATCTTTGGGTGTTAGTTTTAAAACATACCTTAAATTTGTCATAGCCTTACCAAAATTTATATTTAAAGCAATAATCTTAAGGTTATTTACAGCTAAAAATAGCCAAGTCACTGCTGATGTTTACCATGAAAGAGAACAATTTGAAAATTTGAGTGTAAGAAAGGCGCCTCCAAGCATAGTCAATGATAAAGAGGGGCTGCAAGAGAAGAAGCAAACATCTCCAGTGATCGTTCCTTTTACCTACGATGCACAGACTAAACAAGAAGAAAAAGTTACTTCTACAACACCTATTAACCATGATTTACCAAAAGAACATAGTGTACAAACAAGTCAAAAAAACTTATCAGTACGAGGTAATGTAGATCAATCGGATGTTTTGCCGCCTCTTGATTTACTCGCTGAAGTAGATAACCAAAACGTTAAACCACAGACTAAAGAAGAATTGATGGAACGTTCTGAGTTGTTATTATCTGTCCTAAATGATTTTGGAGTTAAGGGTAAAATCCTAGACGTTCGAGAAGGTCCAGTGGTCACTATGTATGAATTTGAGCCATCAGCTGGAACGAAATCTTCACGAATTATTGGTCTTGCGGATGATATTGCTCGTTCTTTGTCAGCTGTATCTACTCGTATTGCAGTGATTCCTGGTCGTAATGCGATAGGTATAGAGCTACCAAACAAGCAAAGAATGTTCTTTAGACTGAAAGAGTTAATTCAAACCGAGCAATTTCAGGATAAAAATATACTTTTGCCTCTGATATTAGGCAAAGACTTAACCGGTGAGTCTATGGTTGCTGATCTAGCTAAAATGCCACATTTATTGGTTGCTGGTACCACTGGTTCTGGTAAGTCAGTTGCAATTAATGCAATGATAATGTCGCTATTATACAGGTACACACCTGAAGAATGTCGAATGATAATGATTGATCCTAAAATGCTCGAGCTTTCAGCGTACGATAACATTCCGCATTTAATGACACCAGTGGTAACAGAGCCAGGTAAGGCAGTAGTGGCACTAAAGTGGGCTGTAAAAGAAATGGAAAATCGATATCGTTTGATGTCGAATTTGGGTGTACGTAATATTGCAAATTATAATACCAAAATAGAAGAAGCAATTAAAAACAATCAGATATTAGAGCGTAAAATACAGACAGGCTTTGATCATGAAACAGGGAAGCCAATCTATGAAAATGTTCCAATAGAAATGAGTAAGATGCCTTTTATCGTAGTAATTGTTGATGAAATGGCTGATTTAATGCTTGTAGCTGGCAAGGATATTGAAACCTCAATTCAGAGATTAGCTCAAATGGCAAGAGCTGCTGGTATACATATTATTATGGCTACGCAAAGACCATCAGTAGACGTAATTACAGGGGTAATTAAAGCAAATTTTCCAAGTAGAATTAGTTTTAGAGTGACTTCAAAAATAGATAGCAGAACGATTTTAGGTGAACAAGGAGCTGAGCAACTACTTGGTATGGGTGATATGCTCTATATGGGTAATAGTTCACGAATTCTTCGTGTTCATGGTCCATTTGTGGATGATATGGAAGTAGAAAAAGTAACTGATTTCTTAAGAACAACTGGCACCCCTGAGTACGTTTCAGCAGTAACAGAATCTCAGGAAGAATTATCTTTTTCAGGCGAGAATTTTGAGGAGGGCGTGGATGCTGATATGTACACTCAGGCTGTTAATATTGTCAAAGCAGAAAGAAAGACATCAATTAGTTATATTCAACGCTGTCTAAGAATAGGGTATAACCGTGCTGCAAATTTAGTAGAAGAAATGGAAAGAAATGGAATTCTCTCTGCGCCTAATCATTCCGGCAAAAGGGAGGTGTTATTACCAGAAGATTAACTTGTTAACTAAATTATATGCTTTTTTTCTTAAATAACTTGTGCTAAAATGCTTATGCAATTTTTTTAATAGATGAGGTGTATATGTCAAAAAATCCAGAGTTTAAAGTTGGTGAAAGAGTGGTATATCCTTCTCATGGGGTGGGTGAGATAATAGAGCTCGAAAGCCAAGTTATAGCTGGTACTAATCTGGAGGTTTATGTAATATCTTTTCCACATGACAAGATGATATTAAGGGTGCCAGTGTCAAGGGCATCTGCTGCTGGTCTTAGAACCATAGCAAATAAAAGCGATATTAATAAAGTATATTCCATATTAAATGACAAGCCAAAACGTGGTAATAAGATGTGGAGTAGAAGGGCTCAAGAATATGAAACAAAAATCAATTCAGGTCAAATTGACTCTATCGCTGAAGTAGTCAGAGATTTATATAAAAATGTCGATAGTGACCGCTCTTACAGTGAAAGAACTATCTATGAGTCAGCCTTGAATCGTCTTGCAACTGAGATTGCTATTTTGGAAAATATTACTGTTCCAGTGGCAACAGAGAAGCTAGTTGATTTATTAAGAGAAAAATTGGCTGCTGCTTAAAGTTAATTTTTGAATAAAGCTTAAATAAGCTGGATTGAATTCAAATTCATCCGGCTTATTTTTTTATTGAGCACCAATAATTCCAAGCAATATTAAATAAATTATTTGACACAAAAGTTAATTTTAAGTAACAAATGTTAGGTTTAAAAAAGCTAGACAAATATATGAAAATAAACATAACAGGTCGAAATATCGACGAATATACTTCTACATCAGGTAGTATACCAGTATCATCATTTGGACGTGATGGAGAAATTCCGTTTGCACTAGTGCAATATGTTGTACCCGAATATACACAAAGCTGGCAGAGAATTTATGTCTCTAAGACCTGCACCATTGACACACTGTCTTGAAGACCATTTAAGAGAAAAAGAATTAGAAACACAGAAACAAGAGAAAGACAGTTTTGGTTTACCTAGATTAAGCATAGATAGTGGTTTGTAGATCCAAAAACACGAGCAACATCAACAAAGGATTTTCTTGGTCTTGATTTTTCTCAAACCTCAAAGATATTTGATAATTTAGGAAAATTTATATTACTTACTTCTATATTTTCAATTCCGTCTCTTACATCTCTCAATCTATTTGGTAGTAAGCTAGGAGCATATGAGAGTGCTCTCTTAGCAAATGGGTTAAAACACAGCAATTTGCTTGGGTATCTTAAATTGCCTACGATGACATGGGACAAGAAGGACAACTAGAGTTATCAGAAGGTTTAACAGATAATCGTTCTCTTACTACATTGGATTTCAGTAACGAAGTTCCAATCGCTGCTGAAGATATAACTTATTTCTTTAATTTGACATTTACCTGATCTAAGTGTCTCTGAAAAAATTGTAAACCCTATTCGTTATTCAGAAAATAACCACTTGTACCTTGAAGGTTTTCTAACATGTATTGAAGTTAATAGAAAATATGTTGTTAATAGTTCAGCAATTTTACTGCGTACAATAGGCAACACAGCAGTATAAAACACTTCTGTTTGTGGGCAATATCTGATGGTGATTTTCTTACATTTTTTAGTTCAAGAATGTTGAAGGTTAAAGGATTAGTTTTACAATGTGCTTTTCCTATTTCTGATGCCCCTGATGAAGTTTCACCTCAGTTATCATATTTAACCAACTTTAAAGCCAGGGTGGAGCAAGTAAATGATGGGATGGTAAATTCCGTAAGTTGCTTCTTTTATGTTTAACTTCCAATTAGGTGAAGATGTTGTTGAATATAGAGCACAACCCCACAGCGAAGAAAGAGAAGCTATAGGGGGAGAAGGGGTGCAATATGGTGATGATTTCCTATAATAAATTGAGATGTTTTATTTCGAGTGGGAGTTAAAGTATCTTGACCTTATTTATAGTTTCATGCTAACATCGGGATGTTAATTTAAATAAAACTTTATGTTACTTAGTAATATAATCATTTCTTGCTTTTTCATTATTATCGGCAGTAGCCGATAATACATATTTTTTATACTAAATTTTCATTATACAGACTTTAATCAAACCACTAAATCCTAAAGGGCTATGTTAGGTTGATTTTAAGGATGTTTATATCTATCAAGTACTTAATAAATTTTATTTAATGACAGGTATTTTATGTCTAAAAACAAGTTATTTTCAGGTGGGTTAATGCCATTTTTGATGTGGCTTCTTCCGCTAGCTTTTTTCACTCATCAATTTATATTAAGATTATGGCCAGGACTAATGATGCAACAAATACTGAGCCAGTTTTCTATAGACGCAACAATGTTTGGTATGTTGGCTGCGTCATATTATTACGGCTATGCCGGGATGCAAATACCAGTTGCGATACTACTAGATCGTTTTAGCCCCCGTATCATTGTTTTTATATTTGCTGCAATATGTGGTATTGCTACTCTTGTATTTACTTTTACTGATAATTTTTATATTGCGATTTTTAGTAGGTTCTTTATTGGAGTTGGATCAGCAGCTGGTTTTCTTGGTGTATCAAAAGTAGTATCTGAATGGTTTGGTAGAGCAAATTACTCTCAAATGATTGGTTTTTCCTTCACAATAGGCTTACTTGGCGCAATATATGGTGGTAAACCTATTGAATTACTAATAGAAAAACACTCTGGAGAGAATGTAGCAATAAGTATAGGTATCATATCAATTTTGATAGGAGTTGCTACATACATATTTCTCAAAGCTCCGCGTATAGCAAAGATAACCGGGAGTAGTAACAACTTGATGATGGATGGCTTAAAGTCGATATTATTATCTAGATTGATATGGTTGATAGCGATCAGTAATTTACTTATGGTTGGTTCCCTAGAGGGTTTTGCAGATGTTTGGGGGATACAATACTTGATTATGTCGTACAACATAAGTAAAAGTAGCGCTGCAGGATTAGTGTCATATATATTTATGGGTATGCTAGTAGGGGGGCCTTTACTTGCCTGGGTAAGCAATAAAATTGGTAATTATAATGTGTTAGTTTTGTGCGGATTAGGCATGGCAATATTGTTTGCTATGTTGTTGATGGATTTGATAAGTCTTACTTTACTTCCTTACTGTTTCTTTATTATTGGAACTTTATGCTGCTATCAAGTAATAGTATTTGCCTTAGGATCTGAATTAGTATCAAACAGAAATATTGGTGTATGTATAGCTTTTTTAAATAGCATCAATATGTTAGGTGGATCATTTTTTCATACTTTAATAGGGCTAATAATGGATATTTGTGAAAATGGTAAATTTATTGATACACTAGGAACAATAAATTACCAATTAGATTCATACAAATATGCACTGAGTATAATACCTATTTGTTCTACTGTAGGCGCAACTATTTTTTGTATAATGCATCTTAGGATACGTAATGCTAATAAAGTGGAAGCGAATTAATATGATTTTCTAATTAGATTCTAAACCTATTCACAATAATTTATGTGAATAGGTTTAGCGTTGAATTAATAAAATCACTCAGGAACCATTAAAGATTCGCCTACTTTTAATTCCTTTATATTGCTTACTTTGTATTTTTCTATTGCTTCTTTAAGGGCTTTAGAAGCATCACCCATAGCTTCATCTGTTAGCTTAAAAACGTCGTAATGCGAGGGAACTGAAAATGGTTGCCCCAGGTCAATGTGACTGAGTACAAATTCTTCAGGGTTCATGTGTGCATAACTCATAAACCAGCGCGGCTCATATGCGCCCATTGGTATAAGCGCAAGGCGATACTTACCAAATTTTTCTTTATCGCGCTTGAAATATCTACCGTTCCCATACCCAGAATCACCTACAAAATAAATGTTACCACCTTTTGTCTCAATGGTAAGAGCAGCCCAAAGTGCTCTATTACGATCGAATATACCCCGTGATGACCAGTGTTGCATAGGGCTTAAATGCAGCTTCACATTATCATTAATAACAACTGAATCATGCCAATCATATGCTTCTACGTTAATTTCCTGATTTATTGATTTTATTATTTTATCATTACCAAGAGGTGTTATTATCCTTGGTTTATGTGATTGCCAAAGACGTTCAATAGTCAAAAGATCTAGGTGATCATAATGGTTATGACTTACCCAAACAACGTCAATTGGAGGTAAATCTTCAAATTTGATACCTGGATCAATCACCCGTTTGGGACCTGCAAAAGATACGGGGCTTGCACGTTCTGACCAAACGGGATCAGTTAAAATATTTATACCTTGTGTTTGAATTAAGAAAGTAACATGACCAACGTTAGTAATACGCAGGTTACTACCTTCAATCTTTTTCGGTGGGATATCATACTTTTCAACGCTAATTCTTTTAGGCCATAAGGCTTGCTTTCTGGTAAACTGCCACTTTAAGAAAGAACCTAAGGTCTTATTATTTCTCACTTCTGGGTCAAAAAAACGTTCTCCATCAAAATGATCAGATATTTTGCCATCATAGTAATTTGAGCAAGAGGGGATAAATAATGACATTTATATTAAACCCTACCCCTTTTGTCTTGAAGCTGGTTTATCTAATGATTCCTTCACGGCTTCGACTTTAGTGTCTTTTTGTCCTTTAGCCAAAATGCCCTTTATGGTATCTTTTTTTGTTATTTGGTTTGGTTTAGCTTTTTCAAGATTTTTGAGTAAGCCATCAAAATCAGATGTCTTGAATTTGAATTTAGAGTCTACGGCTTTTTTAGGGTCTATGCCAAGCAAACCTGCAAAATCTTTCCTTGTTTGAGCTGGGGTTGCAGGGTTATTTAAAACAAATACTACTTTTTCCATAGTCGTTGTTTTTGAAGATAGTTTTTTTGAACTTCTATCGGTTGCTGCAACTTTTATAAAATCACATAAAACATCGTTCTTTTCTTTTCCTTTCCATGTCTCAGATTTTGCAAATGCTAGAATTTGGTTTTGTTTCTGATCTTTGCCACCAATAAATTTTTCTTTTAGTGATGATAATATCCCTCTCTTTTCACTTTCTTCGAATACAGAAAGAACGAATTCTTTTCTACTTAAATTCTTATCTAGATTCTCACCAATTTCATGATTCTCAAAATGTCGTGCAGTTTGTATTTGGCCCTTAACATGTAAATATTCAGACTTTCTTTGGGCATCATCAAAAGATAATGTACCTACATCCCGTGTATCAAGACCAATAACGTTAAGTGCATTCTCTCTTAAGCCTTCATGAGTTTTATTATCTTCTTCTGAGTAAGCAAATTTACCTCCAACCCGAGCAACAAACTTGAACACTACATCCATACAGAACTTCATAATAGAACCAGGATTGATTATCTTTTTCTCAGCTGTATAAATTGCAGTGTGTACGCTGCTTCCCTCCCCACCAAAAGCAAGTGCTAGAGTTCTACCTTTTCTTTTTGATTGCTCTATCTCAGTATTTGAATCAGTAACATCCCTAGCACCCTCTCCTTGACCTGGAAAATACTTTTGTGGGATATTATCTCTATATCCACCATCAACATATTTAACACCATTTATTTCAACTGGTTCAAAAACTACAGGTATGGAAGCAGATGCTCTGCATGCGATAGCAATTTCTATATCTGGAGTATTTCTGGCATCAAAGATAGTCAACTCTCCTGTTTCTTTATTAGTTGCAGTAACTACAAGGTCCTTAAATTTAGTTGGTTCAAGTATGTTAAGAAGTGCTAAATCCTTGAATAATATTTTATCTCCTCTTTTAGCTCTCTTTCCTAACTCAACTAGTTCCTGCGCATCTCCATCTATAACCTTTTGAAGTCTCTCTTTATGTTCACTTAGCAGTTTATATTGTTCTTTTCCTTCAGGCGTAGAATCATTTTGTAGTACAGATAGCTGATTATTAATGTCAGCAATTCTATTGCCACATAATGACATAAGGTCCTTTTGTGTCCCTAGGTATTCGGCAATATTACTACTTACAGTATCTTGTAGCAATTTGTACAAAGGTTTACCATCTTTATTGACCATGAACCCATCACCAAGAAGCCCTTTGAGATTAGTCTCAGTTGATAGTTTTTTAAATTTCTCAGGTGTAATACCAGATGCAATAAATGCAGCAGTAATTGCTCCAGCTGAACTTCCGGCAATACCTTTGATTCCAGCTAGGACGCCAGAACGCGCTAATTCTTCTGCAACACCAGAGTAGATTGCCCCTTTTGCTCCTCCCCCACTAAATACTGCATATTCAAATGGTTGACTTTGAGCTTGTGCCAGCTCTTCCAAAGTAGTTTTAGACATAAATTATGCACCACTAATAATATAATTTTCTACCTAAATTCTATACCAAAGATAGATAAAGAACAAATAAATCATATATGACAATATGTTTATTTTCTGCTAAGATGATCCACTTTGTAATGAAAAATACTGCAAAAACTTATGCAATTTATTGATGAAGCTAGGATATACATAAGATCTGGTAGTGGCGGCAATGGCGCTGTCAGTTTCCACAGAGAGAAATATATAGATCGTGGTGGCCCTGACGGCGGAGATGGTGGAAAGGGTGGTAGCGTAATATTTAAGAGTAATCGACATCTTAATACTTTACTAAAATTCAGATTTAATCGTCACTTTATGGCCCAAGATGGTGAAAATGGCAAAGGTGGTAATAGATCTGGTAAATCTAGGCCTTCACTGGTTATTGAGATACCTGTAGGAACTCAGATTTTCTCTGAAGAAGGTGATTTGTGTTTTTATGATTTTAGAAACGACCAAGAACAATTTGAGATTTTAAGGGGTGGTAAAGGAGGGCTTGGTAACGCCCATTTTAAATCATCAGTTAACAAATCGCCAAGACGAAGGACTGAAGGTGAGCCTGGTGAAGAAATGAATATTTCCCTAAAATTAAAATTACTTTCAGATGCAGGACTTGTTGGTCTCCCTAATGCAGGTAAATCTACATTTTTGGCAAGAAGCACCGCAGCAAAACCTAAAATAGCTGATTATCCATTTACGACGCTAAAACCATCGCTTGGTGTGGTGTACATTAGTGATGAAGAATTTGTTTTAGCAGATATTCCAGGTTTAATCGCTGGAGCACATGAAGGAACTGGTCTTGGTGACAGGTTTTTAAAGCATATTGAGCGTTGCGGGGTTTTGATTCACCTAATTGATGCAACAATTGATGATATACAAGGAAGTTATAATATAATCCGAACTGAACTAGAATCATACTCTCCTTTGCTCAAAGATAAGACAGAAATAATATGTCTAAATAAAATTGATAGTTTACTTGAAGATGAAATCATAGATAAACAGCAAAGATTAGCAGATCTAACTGGGAAAAATATTTATCTTATCTCAGGTTATACCGGGTCTGGTATTGATTTGGTACTTAAAAAAGCGCTTGAGGAAATAAAGAATAAGCAAGACACATAATATGTCCAGGACATTTATAAATATGACTTGAGAAAAGCTGTACTACAATAAAACACTGTCAAAATTAGGCATGAAATCCCTAGAGCTAGGCAAAAGCTATATTTTAGATGTAATAAAAACGAAAATGATAGAAAAAACGGTAGAGATAGTAAGACAAGCCAAAATATATCCATGCTTATTTTTGATATTTTTTCAGTATCTTTTAGATCCAGATATATCCAAATAAAACTAATAATAGATGTAAGAGGTAATGAAATAATGATAGCGGCAATAAGTCTGTTATAACGTGCTATCTCAGTTGCAACGGCAATTAAAACAGCGCTAATAATAATTTTTACAAAAATTAACATAAAAACTCGATAAATATCTCACTGTTATTGGCTATCTTAAAAGTCTCCTCTGGCTTAATGATTATAACCTTATTTTTTTCGATCGCTAAGCCATTAAAGCCATGTTTTGCTAAATAAAAAATAGTATCTGGTCCTACAACTGGCACATCAAGTCTTTGATCTTGAGCGGATTTAGACATTTTTACTAGCACGCCACCTTGGGTTTTTTTTCTAAGAATTTCGCAGCGTCTAATTAGATTGTCAGTACCTTCTGCAGCCTCAATACCAAGTACATATCCATCGCATGTAATTACTGATTGCCCGACATCTAATTGGCCTAGCGAAAGAAGAACATTCTTTCCTAGTTCAATATCATTGATATCTTGTTTGCTGGGTTTATTGTTTGTTTTGTCTTCATAATTATATTTTGTTAGCTTTAAAACATCATTTGGCGATATTACTTTGAAGCCTTTAGATTCGACATGTTCGGTGATAATTTTTAGAATATTGTCATCTCCTAAGAATTTTTCTTTTAAGATTTTGGCTACTAGCAAAGAACCTGCAAAATCTACTTTTAAAAATCTAAAATCAGGTCTACTGATAGCACCTACTATAATAATGTTTTGTACTTGATATTGTTCAAAATAATCTAATATTGCTCCAACTGATCCAAGCGAAAATTTTTGTGATTGGTAAATAAAATTACTTGTATCACGATCAAGAGCAGCAATACAACATTGTCCTCCGATTGAAGAGTATATATTTGCGATTTCTATAGGAAGATCACCGTTGCCAGCAACTATTCCCAGTTTTGGTAACTTGTTATTTATATCCACAGAAAGTTCTTGTTTTATCCTTTTGTATAAACTCTATAATTTCTTGTACTACTTTATTGTTAGCGTACTTTTCTTTTGCAAGTTCTACTCTCTTATTAAATACATGTTCTGAATTATCATCAAAAATTTCTTTTAGTACTTTTGTTGCTTCAAGAGATTGAATTTTATCAAAACCTCTTCTGTTCATTCCTACTAAATTCAACCCTTCTAGATGAGCCCTATCGCTTGTGGCAAGACCATATGGGATTAAGTCTCTTACTACTGCAGATACACCACCAACCATTGTATGTGGGCCAATTCTACAAAATTGCTGCACTGCAGATAAGCCTCCAAGGATCGCAAAATCTCCTACTTCAACATGTCCTGCAAGACTTACATAATTAGCAAATATTACGTTATTACCCACCTTGCAATTATGGGCAATATGAACACCAACCATGAAAAGGCAATTATCTCCTACGCTTGTTGTCATGCCTCCTTCGGATGTACCATGCTGAATAGTGACATACTCCCTGATAGTGTTATTTTTACCGATTATTATTTGTGAGTCCTCACCGTTATATTTTAGTGTTTGAGGATAGCACAAAGAAGCAAAAGGGTATATTTTTGTCCCTTCTCCAATTGTCACCCTTCCTTCGGTCACCACATGCGAGATTAATTGCACATTATCTTCTAAAATTGCACCATCTCTGACAATACAATAAGGGCCAATTTGGACATTTTTGCCAATTTTTACTTTATGCCCGACTATTGCTGTTTCATGAATCATAGTATCATTCCTAAGCTGTTTTATCCCTAACCATAGCAGTAAATGTTGCTTCCGCTGCCACTTTTCCATCCACTTCTGAGAAAGCTTTGAATTTCCATACATTACCTCTGTTTTGAATTATATTAGAATGCATAATCATGCAATCACCTGGCTCAACAATTTTACGAAATTTTGCTTCTTCTATCGACATAAAAAACACTTCCTTACCTTTTGTACTTTCCATAGATTTTGCAACCAGTACGGCTGATAATTGAGCCATTGCTTCTATGATTAAAACTCCAGGCATAACTGGCCTATCAGGAAAATGCCCAGTGAATTGAGGTTCATTCATGGTGATATTCTTTATACCAGAAATTTTTTCGCCTTTGTGAAGGTCAATAATTTTATCAACCAGCAACATTGGATATCTATGAGGTATTACTGATACGATTTCATTTATATCCATAACTAACTTTGTATTATTCATGTTTCTTATTTATTAAATTTTTTATAGTAATAGTTTGTTTATGCCAGTCTTTAATTGGTACCGCTGGAGTTCCACCATATATACCTGAGCTAGTTATATCTTGTATTACTCCACCCTGACCAGCGATTTGTACTTGATCAGTTATATTAACATGTCCTGCAACGCCAACTTGACCTCCTAAAGCGCAGTATGATCCTATAACGCTGCTGCCAGCTATACCTACTTGCGCTACAAGAATAGTACCCTTTTTTATATGAGCGTTATGGCCTATTTGGACTAAATTGTCAATTCTACAATAATCTTCAATAATCGTATCATTCATAGAACCTCTATCAACACAAGAATTTGCACCAATTTCTACATCATTCCCTATTATCACCCTGCCAATATGATATATTTTTTTGTGAACTCCTTTAGCAGTTGCAAATCCAAATCCATCCTGACCGATTCTAGCGCCAGGCAAAATTACCACATTATCACCTATTATCGAATGGCTTATCGATACGTTAGAGTCAATTCTAGCTCTATTGCCTATTTTAACATTTTGTCCAATATATGCTCCAGAAGCAATAAATGAGTGATCGCCAATAAATACGTTATCACTTATTACAACATTATGTCCAATGTAAGTATTTTTACCAATTTTTGCTGTAGAATGTATATGAGCTGATTTTTCGATAGCAGCGTGCTGTTTAGGTTCATGGTAAAACATGTCCAGTGCCTTAGCGTAAGCAAAATATGGATTTTTGGATTTAAGAAAAATAGGGTGAGCTCCTTCAAATTCCAATAAATCTGCTGGTATGATACATACAGCTGCCTTTGTTTTTTTTAGATCAGACAAATACTTTCTATTACTTAAAAAACTTAAATCATTTTCTCCAGCTTGGGATAGCGATTTGATTGAATTAATTAGCCTATTTCTTTCCTCATTTGGAACATCACAGCCAATAGTATCTGCCAATTCACCCAATTTTACAGGTCCGGTCTGTTGATAAAATAAAGTATCTTGCATATTTACTTAGGGCTTAATAATTATTTGCTATAAGCTAACTATATAATCTCTGTTACCTTTTGGCTATAATTTATAGTGTTAAACAATTCTATAATCTACACACAAGTGAGTAAATACAGCTATCGTATTGAAAAATTAATACAGAAAGAACTAGCTGTGTTATTGACTGTAATCAAAAGTAGTCCTAAACTCAGTCTCAGAGTACCTTGGTAAATTCGTGGTACTTAATAATAATTAATTTAGGAGCAATAATATTATGTCTAGATCACTTAAATTTCTAGCAGCATCTGCGTTGACACTAGTTCTAGCAAGCTGTTCAGGTGTACAAACTAAAAAGGTAGAATCAGCTGAACCAGCAGAGAAGCAACATCATCATATGCATCATAAGCACCACCACCATATGAAGCATGATCATATGAAAAAGGGTGAAGAAGTGATGAAAGAAAAAGCTGAGCATAAAGAGCATGCGAAAAAAGATCATATGAAGAAGGATCATATGAAAAAAGGCGAAGAAATGATGAAAGAAAAAGCCGAGCATAAAAAAGCTACACATAAAAAGGAACATGTTGAAGATCATGTAACAAAAAATGTAATGAATAATGCAGGTCATGTTGCTGAAACTACAGCAGGTACTGCATCAGCTGTTACTAAAGCGGTAAATCCATAATTTATCTCTATCCAATCCCAAACTTGATTTGGGATCCATTACTTAAAGCAATCCAACCTCGATGCTTTTTTGGATCCCAGGTCAAGCCCGGGGTAACTAATGATGCAGTTATCCAAAACAAGAGTATAGTCATCCTGAACTCAATTCAGGATCCATCTTAAATTAGTTGTAACTCAGTACTTTTTGAATCCAATAGCGAAGCAAGACAACAAGGATAATAACGCCTACTTAAGTTATTATAAATGAGTCAATAATTTTATAATATTGACTTAAATTATCATAACTTATTTCCCTTTTCTCTTTTAATTGGTGGCTAAACCAAGTGCATTGCCTTTTGGCATATTGTCTTGTTTTCGCAGATGCTATCTCAATTGCGTTTTCTATTGTTATTTGACCTTTAAGGTAAGACATTAACTCTTGTAGTCCTAATGCTTTTGTACCGCTTACATCTAGATTAGGATAATTATCTAGTATATATTTAGCCTCATCAATTGCTCCATTATTTACAAACTCTTTGAATCGCTTGTTACACATTTCATATAACAACTCTCTTTTAGGAATTATGCAGAGGATAGTAAATTGATAATTCTCCAGAACCATACAGCGCCCTTGAGATTGAAAATAGAGTATCGATTTACCAGTTTGACTGACTACTTCATAAGCTCTTTGCACTCTTTGCTTATCATTAATATTTAAGATCTTTGCAACTTCAGGATCGACTTCCTTTAGTAATTGGAAAAATTGAAGTGCCCCAAGCTTTTGATATAAAGCCCTAACGTTCTCTCTAACATCAACGTCTATTGATGGCATTGTGCTATAGCCATTAAGAAGCATGTCGATATACATACCACTTCCACCAACCACAAATGGTATTTTGCCCTTTTTGTTTATATTCTCTATCTCTACTTGCGCCATATTAGCATAATCTACAGCAGAGAAATGTTTATCTATATCCAAAAAATTATATAGATGATGCTTAAGTTCCAGCTTTTGCTCTTCAGGTGGAGAAGATGTAATGATTTTAAGCTGTTTATAAATCTGCATTGAATCTGCATTAACAATCTCGCCATTATACTTTGAAGCTAGAACATGCGCAAATTGTGACTTACCACTTGCAGTAGGTCCGCAAATAATTATAGCTCGGTTCATGAATTATTTAATTTTAGAGCTACCATAAGCTCTCCCCACTCTCTTGGGCTCATGCCACTAGATTCTTGATTCACTTCCTTTCCTTGAATTAACGCACGCACAACCTCCATACCTTTTTTAGAAATAGTTGTTGCATACATTCTGTGATCTTCAAATGCCTCATAAGCATAAGGAACCCATGTTTTGACAATATCTAGCATAGCTTGCGCATAAACCCTAATCTCATATTGAGCATGTTCATCCGCGCGTAGTGCTAAAAAATGCAATAAATTGTGAAGGTTAATTTTCCAATACCACTCTGTGTATGTATTTAGGGTCAAATTTATTCTCGCAAGCTCCCTTGTAATACCAACATTATTTTCATCAACAATATTTCCTTTATCATCTTCATTCATCATTTCAACGTAATGATTATAGCAATTCATAGCATCTGTTTTCATAATTTCCAAAACTCTATTGGCTACTTCATCTGGCAATGCTTGGCTACTTCTACCTTGTTTATTAATACTAGATTGTGGGCTTAGGTTGCTTTTATTTGGAATATAAAACTCATTACTTAATATCGAATACCTAGCTGAATATTCATTTACGCTAGCAGTTCTGTGTCTAATCCATTGTCTTGCGATAAATATAGGTAACTTAATGTGAAATTTAATATCACACATTTCAAATGGGGTAGTATGCCTATGTCTCATCAAATAATTTATGAGCCCTTTGTCCTGCAAGCTCTTTTTTGTTCCTCTTCCATAGGATACCCTTGCAGCTTGGACTATTGAACTATCGTCTCCCATATAATCGACTACTCTTACAAAGCCATGATCAAGAACTTTTATTGGCTTATACAGCAATTCTTCCAGAGCCCCTACAGTCACTCTTTTTGTAGAGTTGCTAATTTGTAATAATTCATTCAATTCATCACTTTTTGCAATATCTGTCATTCCCAATTCTCCCTTAATTGAATAAAATTCTTGTCAATGCTGCATGATATCAATTAAATTGATATTCAGTAAATGTTTTTTTAAAACTTTGTCGATGACCACCATAATTGTTGTATCTTTTGTTCTGCTAATATTGTGTATAGCAGGTATGATGTCTGCCGCTGAAACTGCCGTAATTGCGACTTCACCTGGGATTATCCAGAAACTCAAATTAGATGGTAACAAAAAAGCAGATATACTTCTTGGTATTTTAAAAATTAAAGAAAAAGTAATAAGTACTCTTTTGATTGGTACTAGCATTGCAAATACCTTATCAACTACAATTGCAACTGGAGTTTTCTTGGAAATATTTGGCAGCGAATATGGTACCATAATTTCGTCAATAGTCATGTCATTCTTGATCATTGTGTTTTCAGAGGTAGTACCAAAAGCAATTGCAGTAGCAAAAGCTGAAAAAATCGCTCTGCTTTCTACGCCTACGCTCATAATTGTTCTAAAAATACTGGAGCCAGTTAATATATTATTAGTATGGATTACCAAAGCATTTTGCTACATCTTTAGAATAGATCTTACACAAAAAATCTCGGCTGAAGACGAGGTAAGAGGAGTAATTGAGCATCATATGCATGAAGGTAATGTATTCAAAGATGACCGAGACATGCTAGGCGGAGTACTAGATATTAGAAATTTATCTATTTCTGACATAATGGTGCATAGGAGCAAAGTAATTGCCTTAGATATAGACCAACCCACTGATAAAATTATCAAAACGGTATTTTCATTAAACCACAGCAGGATTCCATTCTGGCATGGAACTAATGATAATATCATTGGTATTCTGCACGTTAAGGATTTAATGAATAAACTCACTAACCACAAGCAATCTGGTGATGTTAATATTAAAGAATTACTAAATGACCCAGTTTTTGTTCCCGATCATTCTTTGGTTATACAACAATTACATATGTTTAGAGAGGGCCAAACTCATATAGCATGTGTGGTTAATGAGTATGGGGATTTACAAGGTATAGTGACAATGGAGGACATATTAGAAGAAATTGTTGGCCAGATCTACGATGAACATGACTTAAATAGACAGAAAATTAAGAAAGTTGCTCCTGATACATTTATTATTGATGGTTCTGTTCCAGTGCGCGATTTAAATAGAGAATTAAATTGGCAAATACCGGAAACTGATGCAACAACCATTGGAGGATTTATCACCCATAAATTAGGAAAAATTCCTCATGAAGGAGAATATTTAATAGATAAGAAACTGAAAATGGTGGTCAAAAACAAAACTGATAATCGCATACGTACAATAAAAGTAAAAGTTATGTCAGATAGCACAGATCTTTCAAGTGATTAGTTTTCTTGGAAATTTTACAATATACGTTGCTTTGCTGCTTTCCTTATATTTGCTATTTTTCAAAAGGAAAGTAAGAAACAAGTATCTATGCATCATTAGTTCTATTCTTCCATTTTGTTCATATTTAACACTAATATATGCGTTTGTTGTTTCTGATTTTTCAATTCAGAACGTTTTATTAAATTCCAGCACACAATTGCCTCTCATTTATAAAATATCTGCAAGCTATGCAAGTCATGAAGGCTCAATTTTATTATGGACAGCCCTGCAAGGTTTGATAGCGATATTATATTTTTCTCATCTTAGTGCTCTGGAAAAAAAGTATAATATGACTCTAAATGAACAAGTATGGTATAATGGAGCACAACTTTTTGCTTTTATCCAAGCTTTGTTTTTGATCTTTATCATTTGCTCTTCAAACCCTTTTTCTACCATTTCATTTACCCCGTCCGAAGGCATTGGTTTAAATCCAACTTTGCAAGATGCTGCCCTTGCCATTCATCCACCTATATTATATTTAGGCAATACTCTGTATCTTGCCATCTTTGTGAATGCTATAGTGATTTTGACTAATGCATCTTCTACTAATTACCTAGTCATTATATGTAAGCAGTTTTCAAATTATGCTCTTGCATTATTATCTCTTGGAATAGGACTTGGTGCTTGGTGGGCCTACAGAGAACTTGGTTGGGGAGGATATTGGTTCTTTGATCCAGTTGAAAATATTTCACTGCTTCCGTGGCTAGTAGGTATTGCACTACATCACTTTTTAATTACCTACCAACAAAGAGGCTTGTTTTTAAAGTGGTGCGTTTTGCTTTCTCTTGCATGTTACCTCCTTATAATATTTGGCACATTGATAGTCAGAAGCGGCATCATATCATCAGTACATTCTTTTGCTTTCTCACCAGAAAGAGGATTATATCTTTTTGCTATTTTCATAACTTTATTTTTGGTTGCCACTTGGTTTTTAGGGACGAAACAAAAATTTTTAGAAAGTAGCACTAAAGAATCAAAACAAGACTCTTTTATTTTGCTTGGAAACATTTTTTGGTTATTTAGCACTTTCATTATAATATTAGGACTACTCTACCCAATATATTGCTACTTTTTTCAAGGTGCTGAAGTTGTAATTGATCCGGAATACTATAAATCAGTTTTTATTCCTATATTTATTCCTATCATCTTTTTAGCTGGTCTAATTCATTACTTACCAAGAAAAAACCATGCTTTTACAATCGTTATTATCACTATAAGTACCGTAATAACAATAATCTTAAGACATCAACTATCACTAGGTATTACGACCAGTTTTATCATGTTATCTAGCACATTTCTGATCATACAAATGCTAAGATATTTGGTAATAAACTCGCATTACTTTAGCAAAGCAGTACCTATTAATAAACTTTCAGTGATACTTGCCCATTTTGGTTTTGGCCTTCTTGCAATTTCAATTTTGCTCAATATTTCTTTATCCAGTGAAATTGAATTCATTGGCACAAAAGGAGAGTCAATTGATAAAAATAGTTTGAGAATAAAGCTAGAGGATATTAGATTTTCTGAAGAAGGTAATTACTTCAAGCAGACAGCGTATTTTAGAATTGAAGATCAAGATAACAATATCATTATTCTTAAACCAGAGAATAGACTGTACAAAATTGAGCAATCATTATCCCAGGAAGTAGATATCTTATCATTCATATTCAAAGATATGTATGCAGTATTAAGTAAAATTGAACAAACCAAAATACATGCAAAAATCTACTATCAACCAATGATAGGTTTTATCTGGTTATCTGTTCTTATGATAGCTTGCGGTTTTTTTCTCTCATGGTGGAAGAAAGAGAAATGTTAGAGCTTTATATTATGTTACCTAGTATTAATAATATATTTAGACAAAAGTAAATTCTTGACATAAAACAACCCTTAATTATGATTAACTTTCGTTGTTATTAACTATTAAAAAAACGTTATCTTATGAAAAGAAAACCTGTTGAAAAGAACTGCGAAAATATTGAATCAGATTCAAGCTTTGACTCATATATTCAAAGCGCTAGAGCTCTTGTAGCCCAAGCTGATTGTATGGACGAGAGAGATGAGGCTCGAAACAATTATAAAAAAGCTTACCAAAAATGCAAAGCCGCATTGAAGTTAAAACCTGGTCATCTCGGAGTTCATGCTCAAATTAAATATATCAAGAAAGAGCTACAGGGTATCAAAGCGGCTCAAGACTTAGACGAAGCAGAAAAATCACAAGCCATCTATGTGCTAGAAAAATCAGAACATTCCGATGATATTGATAATGTACAAATTAAGAGAAAAATACCTAAAAAACAGTTAAAAATTGAACAGGTTAAAGTGAAACAAGCTGAAAAAATAGAAGTAGCACAAGCTTCATCAGAATTGGTAGCAGCTCATCATGAACCTGACGATGTCTATGGTATTCATAGAATATCTGTTAAGAAATACATAGAATTTGTAGAAGGAATGATACCAGGTGAGTATGAAGGCATTCATGTAATGGGTGGTGAAGGCGAAAGTTTCAATCTATACCCTACCCCCATGGATTTGGAATAAGGATTGAGTACACAGTGGATATGAGAATTATAAAGGAGTGATGCTACTTATGCAGAGCTCCTTTTTAACAAGACTACAGAGAAAATCATAAACCTAAGCGATATGACAAGTCTATGACAATGATTACATCCAGCCTCTTCTTTTTTAGAAAAATCTCTTAAATTTAAATTTTTGTCTGTAGTTTGCTAAGCATAGCCCTGAAACAAAATCTAAAAATACTTGACAGTCTAGGTCACTAACTTTATAGATTAAACCTATTGAATGTAATTAATTTGTTATATATGGCTAAAGCGAAAGTTACTTGGAATCTCGGTGATTTGCTAAATACTGTAAACGCAGAAAATGTAAATGAAGTTGATCAGCATGGTTTTGCTCCTATTCATTATGCTGCTGGTTCTGGTGGGTTGGAGCTTATAAAAGCTTTGAGAGCTCTAGGTGCCAATCTAGATCTTTATACAACAGGTGATAGCGTAGATAACAAGCCTCTAACTCCACTTGTTGTAGCTATGAAGAATGGAAAAGTTGCAGCAGCTAATCTGCTACTAGAGCAGGGTGCTAGCCCCGATCTGATGGTTGATGGTTTGAGCCCATGGACTTATGCGATTCGTCATAAAACTTTGGCTCCAGAATTTACCAGCGTTCTGATTCTGAATAACGCAAACATATCCCAGTTGCAAGGAATAATTCAAAAATACGGTTCAGCAATTCTTACAAAACTTGAAGTACAGCCTGAATTAGTCGAAAAAGTGGCGTTTTCAGTTGGTGGCGGTGCAAAGGGCTTGTTCGATGACTATTTTTCTACCCAAATAGAAGAAGTAGTAGTAGGTGGTTCTAGTAATTTTTCTGAAGAAAATGATTGTGTAGAAGTTAGTGGCGAACTTTCAAAAGATTACACGGACGATTTGTACTAGTTATAGGGGTAATACAGCAAAAATATTGGTTTGGTTCTTCTGTCTAACGATTCTATTTCATAATTCTACATCACTAAAATAGGATGCATTATTTGCAATCCACTCTATGTAGTTTTCACAAAATAAATTAAGATAGCAATCTAAAGAAGATTCTAATATTATGTCTACGATGAAAAATGGTGGAGCCAGGGGGAATCGAACCCCCGACCTTTTGCATGCCATGCAAACGCTCTACCAACTGAGCTATGACCCCTTATTTTTATGTGAAAAGAGTATAATAAAATATGTCCAGTTTGCAAGGCGAATCTTATAAACAAAAGAATTTTAAAACCTTTTCAAGGCGCTCTGGAAAAACATTAACTAATTTGAGTAAAACAACTCTTGAGGAGTTTTTGCCAATTTACACATATAGTGCCGATAAGCTTGATAAATCAAAATATAAACAGACATTTCTTGAAATTGGTTTTGGTATGGGTGAGCATTTTGTCTCGCAAGTATCGAATAACAAAGAATCTTTAATAATTGGTGCAGAAGTATTTATTAATGGAGTCGCAAGAACTATTAAACTCTTAAAGAATCTCCAAATTACTAATTTCCTTATTTGGCCTGATGATGTTGATATTTTACTTGAGCAAATTCCAGATAATAGCCTTGATGGTATATACATACTTTTTCCTGACCCGTGGCCAAAAAGAAGAGACTTACAAAAGCGTTTAGTAAACTCGCGGAGGCTTGAAACAATGAAAAAGAAACTTAAAAATTCTGGCTTCATCAGCTTTGCATCCGATATTGATGATTATTTTCTACTGGTAAAAAAATTATTTAAAAATGACTCAGCATTCTTTTTAAAAAATGAAGATTTTGATATTCCTCATGACGGATATATAATGACGAAATACCATCTCAAAGCTAAAAAAGAAGGAAGAGAAGCTCAATTCATTACAGCTGTTTTACAAAAAGGTTAATTATACCTACTACAAACACTGGTTGCTTTAATGTAATATTATTAGTATTATCCGATAAAACAATTTCACTAATGGAGTTTATCATGAATC
This sequence comes from Rickettsiales bacterium, assembly GCA_017302595.1. Classification (GTDB taxonomy): domain Bacteria; phylum Pseudomonadota; class Alphaproteobacteria; order Rickettsiales; family Rickettsiaceae; genus Megaera_A. The sequence continues at coordinate 1,018,804 of JAFLDA010000001.1, read as the reverse complement.
CTTTTATAGGAAAATTAGCACCGGATTTTGAGACAAAAGCAGTAATGCCAGATAATAGCATTGTAAATGACTTTAATTTAAAAAAATATCTCAAAGGACATGTAGGAATCTTATTTTTCTATCCTCTAGATTTTACTTTTGTATGCCCATCTGAAATTATTGCCTTTAATAATAGGCTTGGTGAGTTTACTGCTAGAAATACGAAAATAATCGCTGTAAGTGTTGACTCTCACTTTTCGCATCATGCTTGGAAAGCAATGCCTGTAAATAAAGGCGGTATCGGCAATATTCAATTCCCAATAGTTTCAGACTTGAAGAAAGAAATATCAAATGCATATCATGTATTAAATGCAGATGGTGTATCTTATCGTGCAACATTTTTGATTGATGATGAGTTCGTAATTAGACACTTCCTAGTAAACGACCTTCCACTTGGCAGAAATGTTGATGAGACCATCAGAATGATAGATGCGCTTGAGCATCATAGCACACATGGAGAAGTTTGTCCTGCAGGATGGCGTAAAGGCGAGCAGGCTATGAGTCCAAGTCATCAAGGTGTGTCTGATTATTTAAGCTCAAATGCTGAAAGGTTATAGGAATTAGGCTAATGCTTGATAAACTATTTCCAAAGAAACAAAGCTTGGAATATAGTCAGGAAACTATAGATATATTAAGGCTTATTAGAAGTGAAAATGTTGGTCCAAAAACATTCTCGAATCTGGTAAGCCTTTTTGGTTCTGCTAAAAACGCACTTGATAATATCGCTGAATATTCACTTCGTGGTGGTAGATCAAAACCAATTAAAATCTGCTCGGAAGAAGAAGCGTTAAAAGAGATCGAGGCTCATAACAAAGCTGAAGCTAAAATCATAACCTACCAGGACTTAAATTTTTCCGAATTATTACTTAAAATATACGATTTCCCTCCCGTATTATCATACAAAGGTAATATTGAATTACTAAATGCCGAAAAACCTATAGCAATAGTTGGGGCAAGAAATTGCTCCATTAACTCAAGAGGTTTTGCCGCGCAAATTGCCAAGCACTTAGTAGCAAATGGTTTTATGACTGTATCAGGCCTTGCAAAAGGGATTGACACTGCAGCTCATACGGCAAGTATCGGTAGTACTATCGCAGTTATTGCTGGAGGAATTGACCATATATATCCACTAGAAAATAAAAGATTATTTGAACAATTAGCGCATCAATCCCTTATACTAGCAGAACTTCCTATAGGCACTAAGCCACTAGCCCAACATTTTCCTCAGAGAAATAGAATAATCTCAGGTCTTTCTCTTGCAACCATTGTCATAGAAGCAAGCCTAAAATCAGGTTCACTCATTACAGCTAATTTTGCACTAGAGCAAGGTAGAGATATTTTTGCAGCTCCTGGTTTTGCGTTAGATCCAAGATGCATGGGAACTAATAAATTGATCAAAGATGGTGCATTTTTGCTTGAATCAGCTGATGATGTGATTTCTGCATTCGCAAATCATAAAAATTTTAAGAAAGTACTTGAAGAAAGCGAAAACTCTGGCAATAATTTCACGTCCTTTATGGAAAGTGAGAACTTAGCGATAAATGACGATGAGCGAGACATGGTTGTAAAATTACTTTCATCATCTCCTGTATCGATTGAATTGCTTAGTAACATGACTAATTTACCTATGCCAAACATCTATACTATATGTTTAGAATTAGAGCTAGCAGGTAAAATAGTTCGCCATGTAGGAAATAAAATTTCATTGCTGTATTAAATGATATGAAACTTGTAATTGTTGAATCACCTGCGAAAGCAAAAACTATAAATAAATATTTAGGCAAAGACTACAAAGTCGTTGCTTCTTTTGGTCATGTCAGAGATTTACCATCTAAAAACGGTTCTGTTTTACCCGAACAAAATTTTGCAATGAAGTATGAGATTTCAGATAAAAGCACAAAACATATCAATGAAATAATTAAACTGGCAAAACAGTCTGATGAAGTTTATCTAGCAACGGATCCTGACCGTGAGGGTGAATCAATTTCATGGCATATTGCTGAAATACTTAAAGAAAAAAAAGCCATTAAAGGAGAAGATAAATTCAAGCGAGTATCCTTTAATGAAATTACTAAAAAATCCGTTCTTGATGCAATGGCACACCCGAGGCATATCGACCAAAACTTGGTAAATGCGCAACAAGCAAGGCGTGCTCTCGATTACTTAGTTGGGTTTACTTTATCACCAATTTTATGGAGAAAGCTACCTGGATGTAGGTCAGCAGGAAGAGTTCAATCAGTTGCGCTTAGGATGATCTGTGAAAGAGAAGACGAGATTGAACGTTTCAAAAGTCAGGAATATTGGAATATCAAAGTCGATGTAAAAAATAGCAAAAATAATCCATTTACCGCAACCCTGACGCACTCATATGGAGAAAAATTAGAGAAATTCTCTATTCCCAATGAAGATTCGGCTAATAAGATTACAAGCGCTCTAAAGGGGCAGAATTTTGCTGTATCATCCATTCAGAAAAAACAACAAAAACGGAGTCCAGCTGCACCTTTTATTACCTCCTCTTTGCAACAGGAAGCTTCAAGAAAACTAGGATTTAGTACAAAAAAAACGATGCAGGTAGCACAAAAACTGTATGAAGGAGTAGAAATCAAAGGTGAAAATATCGGTCTAATCACTTATATGAGAACTGATGGCGTCACTTTATCAACCGAATCAATCGAAGCTATAAGAACTCATATCAAAGCAAAATATGGCCCAGATTATCTTCCTAGCAGTGCCAGATTATATAAATCTAAATCAAAAAACGCTCAAGAAGCACACGAAGCAATAAGACCAACAGATATTTCTTTATCACCTGAAATCGTTGCACACGACCTTGATAAAGATCAGCTTAAACTATACGAATTAATATGGAAAAGAACGGTTGCTTGCCAAATGGAATCAGCCATAATAGACATGGTAGGGGTCGATATAATTAGCGATGATAAAAATTTTATTGCAAGGGCAACAGGCTCAACCGTAGCCTTTGATGGATATTACAAGCTATATCAAGAAGGAATCGATGACCAGCAAGATAACGACGAAAATAAACTGCTACCTCCTTTAAAAGAAGCGGAAATAATCAAAACTGATAAAATTTTACCTGAACAACATTTTACCGAGGCTCCTCCAAGGTTTTCTGAAGCTAGTCTAGTTAAAAGACTTGAAGAATTAGGAATCGGCAGACCGTCAACCTATTCAAGTATTATATCGGTCCTGCAAGATAGACAATATGCAGAGCTAGAGAAAAAACGTTTTTATCCAACTAATTTAGGAAGGTTAGTGACTGCCTTTTTGGTTGGTTTCTTTGCCAAATATGTTGAGTATGATTTTACTGCTGAACTTGAAACTGATCTTGATGAAATCGCGATCGGCGATCGAAATTGGCTTAAATTATTAGAACAATTTTGGACAGGATTTAGCGATAATACCAGCAAAGTTAGTGAGCACAAAATTTCTGATATAATTGAATATGTTGAAAAATCGCTAGATTACCATTTATTTGGAGAAGAAGGAACAGAGCAGTATAAGAAAAATAAAGAATGCCCAACTTGTCACGATGGGACGCTCAATCTTAAACTTGGAAAGTATGGGTCTTTCTTAGCTTGTAGTAATTATCCTGAATGTAATTACAAAAAAACTATATCTAAAAACGAAGAAGGTGAAGAGTCAAGCACGCCCATTGAAGATAATAATAGAGAACTGGGGCAAAATAGAGACGGGATCAGCGTATTTTTGAAAAAAGGTCCATATGGATGGTATGTACAACTTGGCCAAGCAAATAGTAAAACTGACAAACCTAAAAGAGTCCAATTACCAGCTGGTGTCAAACCAGATTCAGTTGAATTAGGTCTTGCTCTTAATTTGCTTAATCTTCCTATGGTAATAGGCAGACATTCAGAAACAGATGATGAAATTTGTATAGGTATTGGCAAATTTGGCCCATATATTAAATATCAAAATAAATTCACTTCTATACCTAAATCGTTTGACCTGTTTTCAATTAGTGCAAGTGAAGCAGAAGGAATTATTGCTTCTAAGACAAAGAAGAAGTAGCTAAAATTTTATATCAATACTTAAAATGTAATAATTCTGCTACATCGGTCTTTAAGATAATTGCCAATTATCTTAATTGGTGAAAAAATAGAATAAAATTCAACTTTGGAATGATATCTTCTATTTGTTGTATCATGAAATTTATTACTTAAAAGATGCCGATAATTCAGCCAGGCTTTCGCCTAATCAATAAATATACTCTAAGTACTATCCTTATTTTTATCATTGTAACGATTTCACTCAAATCTGTTGGTAATTCCTCTAAACAGGAGCCTGATAAGCTAATACGCCCAGTGCGAGTGGTTAAAGTGGTGCATAAAATAGCCGGCCAATCTTTGTCTTTAACTGGAGAGGTTGTAGCAAAGAATGCCATAGATCTTAGTTTTCGTATAGACGGTAAATTGATAGAACGACTTGTTTCTGTAGGAGATCTTGTCACTCCAGGGCAAATTGTTGCTCGTCTTGATCCACAGGATGTAAAAGATAACCTGACTGCAGCAAAATCAAATCTTAATGTCGTAAAGGCAGCTTTAGAGCAGGCAACCAGTAACGAAGCTAGACAAAAAACCTTGCTCAGTAAGGGAGTTATTACCAATGCAAAATATGAAGATGCTCTTTCTCAATTACAATCTGAGCAGGCAAAAGTAGAAGGTGCTGAGGCTAACTTGAGTCAAGCTCAGAATCGTGTTGGATATACCAATTTACAGGTAGATACTACTAGTGTAGTTATAGCGGTTAAAGCAGAGGCAGGAGAAATAGTAAAAGCAGGTCAGGCTGTTATGCGTATAGCTACTAATGAAGGAAAAGATGCGGTATTTAACGTACCTGAACAACTGTTTCAAAACAAACGTCCTAATGATTTAGTATCAATTGAAGTGGCTTTAAGCCATGATCCAAGTATAAAAACAACTGGAGTAGTTAGAGAAGTCTCCCCTCAAGCAGACTCGGCAACTCGTACATTTACTGTTAAAGTCGGATTAAAAAACCCTCCTGAAGCGTTAAAACTTGGCTCAACCGTCACTGGGAGTGTTACCTTAAATAGGGGATCGGCTATTGAATTACCTGTAATGTCTCTAAATAAATCCAATTCAAGCCCGGCAGTATGGGTTGTAAATTCTGATGATAATACCGTAAGTTTAAGAAACGTCAAAATAATGAGTTATAATCACGATTCGGTAATTATTGCTGAAGGTCTAGAAAATGGTGAACTCGTGGTAACCGCAGGAGTTCATTCATTATACCCTGGACAACAAGTTAAAATACTAGAGGAATAGAGGATTTAAGTAATGAAAGAGCGCTTTAATCTTTCGCTATGGGCAATTAACCATCGTGAGTTTGTATGGTACCTAATGGGTATTTTAATAATAATTGGTAGTTTATCATACACTCGTCTTGGCAGAAATGAAGATCCGGTTTTTGCAATTAAAACCATGTTAGTACAAACAAAGTGGCCTGGTGCAACTATTGATGAAACGATAAATCAAGTTACTGAGCGGATAGAAAAAAAACTACAGGAAACACCTAATATAGATTATATCCGTAGCTTTACTACTCCAGGTTCTTCTACTATTTTTGTTAATTTAAAAGGTTCTACTTCACCTTCTTCAGTGCCAAACAGTTGGTATCAGGTTAGAAAAAAATTAGGAGATATTGCACTTACCCTGCCGCAAGGAGTTGTGGGCCCTTTCTTTAATGATGAATTTGGTGATACTTATGGTATCATTTATGCCTTTACCGCAGATGGTTTTTCTGGGCGAGAGCTAATGAACTACATTGAAGAGGTAAGATCCAAACTCTTACAAATTGCTGATGTATCCAAAATAGATATTATCGGGAACCAGGAAGAAAAAATTTACATTGAATTTTCTACTAGAAGACTTGCTGGGCTTGGAATCAAGCCACAAGAATTTATTAAGATATTACAATCGACAAATACCGTAAAACCAGCTGGAACAATACAAACAGAAAATGAAACATTGTCACTAAGAGTGTCTGGAAGCTTCCAATCAGAAGCCGATTTACGCAATATAAATATTAATATAAACGGTAAATTATTTCCGCTCACTGATATTGCCACCATTAAAAGAGATTATATCGATCCTCCCCAGTCTTTATTTAAATTTAATGGAAAGCAAGCTATAGGACTTGCTATTTCTATGACTCTAGGCGGAGATATTTTGGCATTAGGAAAAAATATAAAAGAAGCAATGGAAAAAATTAATGCTGATTTACCAATTGGTATAGAATATCATCTTGTTGCTAATCAGCCCGTAGTAGTAGAAGAGAACATTGCTGAATTTATGAAATCTTTGGAAGAGGCATTTATCATTGTTCTTTTCGTAAGTTTTCTGAGTTTAGGGTTACGTGCAGGTGCGGTAGTTGCTTGTTCCATTCCATTAGTAATAGCTATAGTTTTTATAGTAATGGAATTTTTTCATATTGACCTCCAAAGGATTTCTTTAGGAGCTTTAATAATAGCTCTTGGATTATTAGTCGATGATGCAATGATTACTGTTGAAATGATGGTTACAAAACTTGAAGAAGGATTAGATAAGGTAAGAGCTGCTACATTTGCTTATACTTCTACCGCTTTTCCTATGCTTACAGGCACTTTAGTAACTGTGGCAGCTTTTATTCCCGTAGGTTTTGCCAAAAGTGCTGCAGGTGAATATGTATTTTCTTTATTCGCAGTTATTGCTACTGCTCTGATTGCTTCATGGTTTGTAGCAGTGGTGTTTACGCCTTTACTGGGTTTGATAATTCTTCCTGATAAACCAAAGAATCATCAACGCAAAGAAAGTAGGCTGATGAATACCTTTCGCACGGTTTTGTTAGCTGCTATGCGCTCTCCTAGAAAAACCATTGCTATAACAATAGCATTGTTTATTTTATCAATTATGGGTATGAAATTTGTTTCTCATCAATTCTTTCCATCTTCCGATCGTCCAGAACTGCTGGTAAATATGCAGCTACCTCAAAACGCTTCTATTTTTGCTACTTCTAACGCGGTGACAAAACTGGAAAAATTGTTAGAAAACAATGCCGATATTGTGCGATGGAGCTCATATATAGGGCGTGGTGCAGTTCGTTTTTACCTGCCACTAGAGGGGGCACAACCTAATCCATCTTATGCTCAAACTGTAATTGTAACAAAGAATATCGAAGCACGAGAACGGGTGCGTAGTTATTTACAAAAAGAATTTAAAGAGAATTTTTTCAGCATAAATAGTAGAATTGTGCCACTTGAAATGGGACCTCCAGTAGGTTGGCCACTACAATACAGGGTAAGTGGTCATGATGTAGAACAAGTAAGGACAATAGCTTATAAAGTTGCTGAAATTCTAGGAAGAGAACCACAAATTCGAGATATAAATTTTGACTGGATTGAGCCATCTAGAGTATTAAGAATTAAAGTTAACCAAGATGAAGCTCGACTTCTTGGTATAAGCTCAGAGGATTTGGCAAGTGCTTTAAATGCAGTAGTTTCTGGAATGAAGATTACCCAAATACGTGATAGTATTTACTTGATAGATGTATTAATTCGTGCAGAAACAGAACAAAGAACTGCCCTAAATAACTTAAGTACATTACAAATTTCTACTCCAAGCGGTAATAAAGTCCCGCTAATGCAAGTTGCTAGTATGGAGTATGAGCAAGAATACCCTTTAATTTGGAGAAGAGATCGTATACCTACCATTACTGTGCAAGCTGATACCTCAGAAAATACTTTACCTGCAACAGTAGTAGAAAAACTTCGTCCAAAAATTTTAGAGTTTAACAGCACGTTGCCATCTGGATATCAAGTTAAAGTTGGTGGTACAACTGAGGAAAGTTCTAAATCACAAGCATCAGTCGCTGCTGTGGTTCCTTTAATGTTGGTAATTGTTATAACTATTTTAATGACGCAATTACAGAGTATACAACGTGTTATTTTAGTACTAAGTGTAGTACCTTTAGGTTTAATAGGAATAGTTGCGACATTACTGGTTGCTGATAAACCGCTAGGTTTTGTTGCCATTCTAGGGATAATTGCTCTTGTTGGTATGATTGCACGTAACTCTGTGATTGTTATAGATCAAATAGAAACTGAAATTGCTCATGGTTTGTCTAGGTGGGACGCTGTTGTCACTGCTACCACTCATCGTTTTCGACCAGTAATTTTAACTGCTGCTGCCGCAATTTTGGGCATGATACCAATTGCTCCTACAGTATTTTGGGGTCCAATGGCTTATGCAATTATGGGAGGTCTTGCAGTAGCCACGGTACTGACATTAGTATTCTTACCAGCATTATATTGTATGTGGTTTAAGGTCTCCGAGTGATAGGCGACCTTGTGACACAGAAATATATGGAAATTCAAAAAAGGTAGCTAAGTTATCTTGTTGCCACTACTTGATTTACTCATCATCACTCTTTTAGTCATTATGCAATGACTAAATTTAATAGTCTTGGTAAGTTACATATCAGTTAAATATTGACTATCATTCTAGCTTAGAATAAAATGCAGGTCTGTTTGTAATTATTTTATTTAAGTTATAAATGACTGATAAATTGTACATAGCACTTAACTCTTACCTATTCGGGGTTGCTCGATTTATGGGCTTTTGCTCATATTATCAAGTGTCTATGTATCATGGCTCCTATGCCATTTATCAAAAAAAATTAATAACTCAAAATAAGAATAGGAAAATAAAATGCAACCAAATACAAACAAAAGAAACATCAAGATCCCAAGCCTGCTTTGCCTGATTGTCATCTGTGTTACTCAGATAAATAGTGTATTTGCCAATCCAGTTAAAACAATCGCCATAACCCAAATTGTTGAGCATGAATCCCTTGTTCAAGCGAAACAGGGAGTAATTGACGCTTTAAAAGAAGAAAAATTTGAACTTGGCAAAAATATCAAAATAATTTATCGAAATGCTCAAGGTTCGATAGCAAACTCTGTTGCTATAGCCAAGGAATTTCATGCAAAAAATCCTGATGTTGTAGTTCCAATATCTACAGCATCATTACAAACTACGTATAATGAATTAAAAAATTCAAATATACCAATAGTGTTTTCATCGGTTACTGACCCTGTTGCAGCAGGAGTAGTTTCTAATGTTGATGAACCTAAAATTAATATTACAGGGGCAGTGGACAGTCCACCATTAGAAAAAGAGGTGCAGCTAATAAAACAAATTTTGCCAAAAATAAGAACCGTTGGACTTATATATAACTCTGGTGAAGCCAATTCAGTAAAAACCATTACTGCATTAAAAGAAGTATTAGAAAAAAACAATATACGTTCAATTGAATCATCTATAACCACTTCGAGCCAAATTGCTCAAGGATTTCAGCGCCTTATAGGCAAAGTAGATGCTGTTTATATACCATCAGATAATACCGTTTTTGCAGCAATGCCAAAGCTAGTTAAATTATCAATTGACCATACTCTGCCAGTATTTTCTAGCGATCCTGATTCAGTAAAACAAGGAATTTTAGGATGCGTTGGATACAGCCAATATGAGGTTGGAAAAGCGGCAGGAAAGCTGGTTGCAGAAGTTTTGCATGGCAAAAGGATTATAAAAATCACACAACCTACGCAACCAGAGATTTATTTCAATAAAAATACTGCAAAATCTTTAAAGATCGAGATACCAAAAGAAGTCTTAGGAATTAAAATAAAAATAACGGGGTAGTAATAATGAAAAAGAACATATTAACATCATTTTTTATCATAATAATTAGCTTTATCACTAATGTTATGGCAGAGGGCAAGGTAGAAATTACTGTGAACCAATTTGTTTCGCATGTGGCACTTGATGCAGCCTATAATGGTCTTATAAAAGGTCTAGAAGATAGAAAAATTCTCCCAGAAAAAGCAGAAATTCAGTTTGCAAATGCACAGGGTAATATCGCTACAAGTGTACAAATTGCTCAAAAGCAAGCTTCTGGGAAGCCAGATTTTATGGTTGCTATAGCTACCCCTTCTGCACAAACATTACTTAAGGCAAAAAAGGAGGGATCTATTTTGGCTTTTGTAGCAGTGACTGACCCAGTGGGAGCTGGTCTTGTTGATTATGATGTTATAGGGGTTACAGACAGACCACCACTAGATGAAATGGTTGATACTGTACTTGAAATTATGCCAAATATCAAAACTGTTGGTGTTTTATTTAATAATGGAGAAATAAACTCAACCATAACAGTAGATAAGTTTTCAGAAATTCTGAAAAAAAAGGAAATAGAGCTAAAAAAAGTACCTATAAACAACTCAGCAGAAATAAAATCAGCCTTTGGTAGCCTAGTTGGCAAAGTTGATGTAGTTTTTGTCCCGCAAGATAATCTTATTGTCTCGGCTCTGAATACTATGGTTAATCAAAGTAACCAGCATAAAATTCCTTTAATTTCTTGCGACCCTACTTTAGTAAATGATGGAGTAATGATTGCAGTCGGAGCCGATTACTACAAAAGTGGCTATCAATTAGCTGGAATGATTGCTGACATGATAAATGGCAAAGAATTAGATAATAAAATTCAAACTACTAACATCATTCGCAAAGAATTTAATGAGAAAATAGCAAAAAACTTTGGTATTTCAATACCAATAAAATTTAAACAAAAAGAGAATAAGAAATGAATCAGTTACAGCTAATTGGAGCAATAGAAATTGGGCTTATATACTCGCTGGTTGCAATTGGAGTATATATTACTTTTAAAATAATAGATTTTCCAGATCTAACAGTCGATGGTAGCTTTACTACTGGTGCTGCGGTAAGTGCTGCAATGATCATAGCAGGCTGGGATCCATACATGGCAATAGTGGTTTCGATGATTGCCGGTGCAATAGCCGGAATTGTAACTGGTTATTTGAATGTCAGATGGCAAATATTGGGCTTACTTGCAAGTATACTTACTATGACCGCGCTTTACTCTATTAATTTAAGAATAATGGGGCGCCCTAATATTGCTATCATTGATTCAATGAGCATATTTAATAGTGGCCAAGTGATTGGCACCATTTTGATTATACTACTAATAATCGTCGCACTAATATCAAAATTCTTTGCTACTGAAATAGGTCTTGCTATCAGAGCTATTGGTATTAATCAAAAAATTTGTGCCGCTTACGGAGTTAATACTGGTACTATGAAAATAATTGCTTTGGCTATTAGCAACGCAATTGTTGCACTCGCTGGTTCTATTTTTGCCCAATCGCAAGGTTTTGCCGATATTTCTATGGGAACTGGAACCATAATTGTGGGGCTGGCTTCTGTTATAATTGGTGATGCAATAATTCATCCAGATCGAATTATCACAGCCCTAATTACCTGCTCCGTAGGATCAATATTATATCGAATAGTAATTGGCTTCGCACTAAACGCATCTGATGTTGGCCTTGAAGCATCTGACCTAAATTTATTAACCGCTCTAATCGTTGCAGTGACAATGGTACTAACCAGGCTAAAAAAGAAAAAAGGTGTGAGGGCCATATGATAGAACTGCAAAATATTGATGTAATTTTTAATAAAGGCACTAAGCTTGAAAATCACGTTCTAAAATCCATTAACTTAAAAGTAATGGATGGAGAATTTGTCACTATAATAGGAGGAAATGGTGCGGGTAAGTCTACCATAATGAATATTCTATCAGGTAATACTGCCCCCACTAATGGCAAAGTGTTTATTGATAAAATTGATGTAACAAATATTACCATGGAAAAGCGCTCTTCTCTGGTTTCAAGAGTCTTTCAGGATCCAATGATTGGAACTTTTACTGATTTTACTATAGAAGAAAATATGGCAATAGCATCTAGACGGGGACAAAAAAGGGGTTTAAAAACTTGCCTTAATACAAATCTAAGAACCAAGTTCAAAGAGGCATTATCTGAAGTAGGTATAGGCCTTGAAGATAGGATAACCGATAAAGTTTCTTCATTATCAGGTGGGCAAAGGCAAGCTTTAAGTCTTGTTATGGCAACCATGCAAGATTCAAAAATATTATTACTAGACGAGCACACCGCGGCTCTTGACCCTAAGATAGCTCAAAATATTTTAGAATTAACTAATAAAATAGTTAAAAAGCATAAGTTGACAGCTTTGATGATAACTCATAGTATGACACAGGCTCTTGAGTTTGGAGGAAGAACTATCATGCTTTATCATGGCCAAATAGTTAAAGATATGAACTCTCAAGAAAAACAGAATCTAACCGCTGAAGACTTAGTTAAATACTTTGATTTATAAATTTTAAATATTTTGGTGATATGTCAGAAAAAATAAAGAATTATAATCTACTTGAAGCAGAGCTTACTAAAATGGCTCACCTTCGAAATGTTGCAATGATTGCTCACTGGGATATGGCAACTGGAATTCCAGCTGGTTCTGCTGCTAGCAGGGGTCAGGAAATGGCTACCTTTGCTGCAGTACTTCATGATATGTCTACTTCCAAAGAGCTTGAAAAGCTAATTAAAGAAGCAAGTAAGGAAAAGCAAGGACTCGATAATTGGCAGAAAATGAATTTGAAGCTAATTAAAGAAGGATATGAGAAGCAAACATGTCTGACTGCCCAGGTGCAGCATGAGTTTAGTATAGCATCAAGTGAAAGTGAACTATACTGGAGAAAAGCAAGAGCTGAGAACGATTTTAAATCTTTTATTCCATACCTTGACAGAGTATTCAATATAGTGAGAAAAGCAGCCAATATGCAAGCACAAAAGCTTGGTAAATCATCTGTGGATGTTTTGATCGATTCCTTTGACCCAGGTAGGTCAGCTGAGGAAATTACAAAAGTATTTGATAGGCTCAAAAATGAACTTCCCAAGCTGATTTCAAAAATAACAGCAAAGCAAAGCACAGAAAAATTCATACCCTTGTCCAAAGAAATTGATGAATCAACTCAACGAGCAATAGGCCTTAAAGTCATGGAAAAAATGGGTTTTAACATGCAGCAAGGAAGGCTTGACAAGTCTGTCCACCCATTTTGTACTGGCAGTAATGATGATGTAAGAATAACAACCAGGTATGATCTTAAGAACTTTCTTTCAAGTTTGTTTGGAGTAATTCATGAAACTGGTCATGGGCTATATCAACAGAATTTACCAGCAAATTATAGGACTCAAAGCGTAGGTGGAGCGCTAGGTATGGCATTTCACGAAAGCCAATCTCTAATTATGGAAATGCAAGCTGGCACTTCAAAATCGTTTATATCATTTTTAGCAAAATTACTCAGAGATGAGTTTTCATTTGCCGGACCAGAATATTCAGAGGAAAATTTATATAAATTAGTTACAAGGGTCAATCCAAGTTTTATCAGAGTAGATGCGGATGAGGTGACATACCCTCTTCATATTATTTTACGTTTTGAAATTGAAAAAGAAATATTACAAGACGGTTTTAAAGCCAAAGACTTACCAAAATTATGGAATGAAAAAATGAAAGAGTATTTGGGAATTGTACCAGATACGGATAAAGATGGATGTATGCAAGATATACACTGGCCTTCAGGATGGCTTGGATATTTTCCTTCTTATACAAATGGTGCTATCATTGCAAGTATGTTAATGAAGGCAGCAAAAGCTAATAGTAAACAGATTGATTCTGAACTCGGCCAAGGTAATTTTAGTAGCTTAAATAACTATTTAAATTCTAAACTTAGATCACTTGGCAGCAGCAAAGAATCAGCTGATTTACTTGAGAATGCTACAGGTCATAGAACCATCGAGCCCGATATATTTCTTGAATATTTGAAGAATAAGTACCTTTAGACAGAGTAAATTAGGTAAGAGAATTATTGTAATTCTTCCCGAGCGCTCTTTACACCCCCCGGACTAGATCCATGATCCAAAAAGCATTGAGGATGTGGTTGCTTTAAAGTGGATCCCAAATCAAGTTTGGGATGACTACTGCGCGCGGTGTTTAGGATGACTAATGCTGAGCTCTCAGCATGACTACGAAATATTAGTAGCGTATCTTGAATTGTAAACTTCTGAGATTTTTTCAAGTTCATATTGCGAATCAAAGGCATTGCCGTAAATCTTATCATATTTCTTAACTTGATTTGGGTAAGTAAGTCCCCTTTTTATTGAATGAAGTATTGCAAAAATCACTTTAGCAGGGTCTGAATTTGATCCTGCTAGTCTGTGTTCTAGTCTTCTTGGAGCCATATCAGGGATTCTGATCATAACGGTTCGATTATTCCCTCCCCAGCAAATACGAGTCGGAGCCATAAATCGATCATCCAAACGACTTAAATCGCTAGTTTTATGGAAAAAATAATTTAAATATTTATGCGTGTAACTACATAATATATTTGCATATTTTTCTATATCATCATCCTCTAAAAAATTGATATGTATATGCAAACTACTGCCAAAATCATTTGGAAAAGGCTTAGGTAAAAAATCGGCCATACCTTTTAGTTTTTTTGCTGACTTTGTGATTTTCTTGCGGATATTATCTATGTCTTTTGCAATTTTTACTAAATTACTTGTTGGGTCAAGATCGATCTCGTATTGATTTGCTCCGCGCTCCGCTTTTATTTTCATCCCAATAGCCTTTTCTAGCTTTTCGATTGAAACTTCTGGGGATAAGTAAAATTCCAGTTCTGCTCCAATTACAGGCGTTAAAGAAAAGTTGGAATTAAAATCTGAAACTAATTCAGCTAATTGATTGTATGTATCAATATTTTCTGATAATTTTGGCTCTGCATAATTAATGTCTTTATCCATGTTATACGAACTAATTAAAAATAAAGTTTATTATAGGGTTTTTGATCGTACATACGCAAATTCTAGTGGGATCTATAGTTATCACAAATCTAAAGATGCTGCTAATTTAGCTCAAGTAAACCAAAATATTGATAATATTAAAAATGAGCTCGAAGTACACCACTTGCAAATACTAAACCAAGTTCATGGTGATGAGATATATTATTCGTCAGAAGATTCTTGCGCTAGCCAGCCTGCAGCTGATGCCTCTTGTACAGATAAAAAAAATGTTGCTCTTGGAATATTAACGGCAGATTGTGTTCCTATTCTAATTACAAATACAGACGGCACAGTAATAGGAGCTGCACATTGCGGATGGAAAAGTGCTAAATTAGGAATTATACCTAAGCTTCAGAAGAAAATGGAAACTTTAGGAGCAGAGTCTATGACAGCAATAATTGGCCCAGCCATTGCACAAAAATCTTATGAAGTAGACATGTCTTACTATAAAAGTTTTGTAGAACAAGATAATAGTACTCGGGATCTTTTTATAGCTTCAACCAGAGAAAGCCATTTCATGTTCGACCTAGTTGGATATGTAAAAAAGGGCTTAGAAAGAGCAGGGGTGAGTATTTTTCATAATTTTTCAGAAGATACTTATTCAAATCCAGAAAAATATCCTAGCTACAGAAGGTCATGCCATGAAGGTAGTACATATTCACAAAATATTTTATCAACAATAGTTATTAAGTAATGCTGAAAATTCTATCGCCAAATTTCTTTCACAAGCTTGAAAAATTTTTGATACCAATTTTGAGTATTATCCTGCCAATAGTATTTGCTCTGGGGCTGTACTACTCTCTATTTGCATCTCCTGAGGACTATCAACAAGGCCAGATGGTAAGAGTCATGTATGTTCACGTACCAGCTGCTTGGATGAGTTTAGGAGTATATAGTTTTATTGCCTTATGTAGTTTTTCAGCATTAGTTTGGAAAACTAGGTTATCGTATTATTTTGCAGTTGCTGCAGCACCAATTGGCGCAGGTTTTACCTTGATTACTCTTATTACAGGATCTTTGTGGGGAAAACCTATTTGGGGCACTTGGTGGGTATGGGATGCAAGACTCACGTCGATGCTGGTGTTGTTTTTTATCTACGTTAGCTACATGTTGATAGTACATACTCCCGATAATCTAGCAAGAGCAGAAAAACCGGCATCGGTCATGGCTATAATTGGCTTTATAAATGTTCCAATAGTAAAATTCTCAGTTGATATATGGTATAGCCTTCATCAACCTGCAAGTATTTTAAGATCTGGTGGCCCTGCGATAGATCAAGCAATGTTAAAACCTTTATTTATAATGTTCTTGGGCTATATATTATATTTTGTTCTAGCTCTGCTACTAGGAACAAGAGCTATTATTGAAAAACAAAAACGGCAAAATTCAGAGGAGAAATAGATGACATATGTAGTAACTGATGAATGCGTAAAGTGCAAGTATACTGACTGCGTTGAAGTTTGCCCGGTTGATTGTTTTCATGAAGGAGAATTAATGTTAGTCATTAACCCTGAAGAATGTATAGATTGCGGCGTATGTGTTCCTGAATGTCCAATAGATGCAATTAAGGAAGAATCTCCGGATTTAATAAAATGGATTGAGATAAATAAGGAATATTCCAACAAGTGGCCGTCTGTTACAATAAAAAAACCACCCTTGCCAGACGCAGATAAATACAAAGACGAAAAAGGTAAATTTGAAAAGTACGTTTTGCTAAAAGATTAAAATCGGCTCAGGTGTTTTTATTTCCTAATATAGTAAATTAAGTTGAGTTAGCGTAATATCCATTCTTCCTTGGCGCTTTTTATAGTCATCATAGTCTTCCCGGACGCTCTAATAGTCACCCCGGGCCCACTCTTAGTCATCCCGGGCTTGACCCGGGATCCAAACAACACTGGAGGTTATAACGGCTTTAAGTGGTGGATCCCAAATCAAGTTTGGGATGACTTACCGGGCAGCTGCACAAAGGATTCAGTATGACTTTAATTCTTTTCTTAAAAACATAGTTGATGACTTTCTTGGGTGTTTGGGATTGTAAAAGCCAAACCGGTGACAGGGTGATGACAATTACGGGATAACTTACGACTAGTAAACAGTCTAATTCAACTTAATTTGCTAATAGTATTAACTAATTTCAAACTCTATCTCGCCTGAAGACATAAAACCTTGAACGACACCCATAACATCAACTGGCATATCTACTGCCCCGTCTGCTATTAAATTCGGACTAGTCAAAACTTCTTTTAATGCTTGAATAGATTTATTATGTTCTTCAAATACTCCCCTAGTTTCAGCAAGTATTTCCTGCTTTTTTTCACCACTCGAACAAATATCTTTCATAATAACTTTTTTTAATGAAGTAGATTTTATGAGCGCTTTGGCAGTTGCTGGTGCATGACGCTCCAACTCATTATAACTCAAATCAACCTCTTTCAGGCTATGCGATTTTGCTAGCGCTTCGGCAGTTTTTGGCGCGTACTTGCCCAAATTATTAAATGATAATACAATAGATAATAAGCTGCTAGATTTAGCCAGCTCTTCTCCAGTATCTGGACCATACTGCTTTATGCCATTAGTGCGCAAGTCAAGCTCTTGCAAGCTAGATGATTTTGCAAAAGCTTTAGCAGTAGGAACAGCATACTTTTTTAGATCATTAAGGCCAAAACTCACTTTTCTTAGGCTATCTATCTTTATAAGTTCTTCCGCTGTATCTGGGCTATATTTTTCTATGCTATTATTACCAAAGCCCCATTCTTGTACTCTATGCGGCACAGGAGATACAGCAAGTGCTTTAGCCACATCGGCTATACTTTCCATGACAATAATGAAACCCTATTGATAAAATGCTAGGTGATCTAGTCGATATTGCAAGTGTATCTAGTCCATCTTCTGGGTAAAATGCGAATTGAAAATTTTCTATACTGTTTGATTTAACCAGCTCTGCAACTGCTCTTTGAAAATACGCTTTGAATCTATAATCCTGAAAGCGAACTTCTTTTAAAGTTCCTGTGTTAGCAGCAATACTAGCAGCTAATAAAAATGCTTCTGGTGTTAGATCAGCACCACCTACATCTAATTTAGTATCTTGTTGTACCCATTGGGAAAACATACTATTTACTACGCGACTATCTGTAATATCAAGATTGGCTGCTGCTAATGACTGCAGTTCTGTCAATACTTCCTTGTCAAAATATCGTACTAGTCCTTTCAGATAAAATGGTAAACTTCCTTTCATAAATGAAAATCTTTTATGTTATTTGTAAATAATTGCTCTATAAGTCCAAGAAAACTGGCTAATCTTTAGATATTCAACGTGATATTAATGAATTTTAATTAATATGTCAATGAATTAATAAATATTTATTAATACCTTCAAAAATATACCTATATGTGCAATAAGCTTTATTGCAAAGTCATTCTTTGGAATAATGGAAGATAGAAAAATAGCTCTGTAATAGATCTAAAGAAGACGTAGTAGCTTCTAAGCACTACGTCTTTTTTTCATTTGAAATTGGCCATTAGCACTATTATTTTGTGGCCTTTTTTTACTTTTAATACGTCTTTGATTATCACGCTTAAATGCCTTGATTTTTGCAGGAGATTTCTCTTTTTTCTCCTTCAAATTTGGATTAAGCAAGCGCTCAATCGCTGTCCATTTTTTCCTATCAAGAGGTGTTACCAGGTTAATAGCCCATCCATCAGCACCAGCCCTTGCTGTGCGGCCAATACGATGGATATAATCCTCAGGACATTGTGGCAAATCAAAGTTAATAACATGTTTTATGTGCGGAATATCTAGCCCCCTTGCTGCTATGTCGGTGGCAATCAGAATACGATTTTTGCCTTCTCTAAAAGAGTTAATAGTACGAGTTCTTTGCCCTTGCTTAAGGTCACCATGAATAGCATCCGCTGTATGATCCAGACCGCGGAGCTTTTTGGCTAATTTATCTGCACCAAACTTTGTTTTAACAAAAACTATGACCGAACCCTCTCTTTGCTCAAGCTCAGCTAGTAACTGCTTATACTTATCGGATTCATTATCTAGTAATATTGTTTCTTGTTTAACTTGAGTTGCTGGAGAAAAAGTAGAACCAGTAGATATTCTCTCAGGGTTGACTAAGTATTTGCCAGCAAGTTTGAGTATATTATTAGGCAAAGTAGCAGAAAACATTAAAGTTTGTCTGTCTTGTGCAATATGAGAAATAATTTTATCTATTTGGATACTAAATCCCATATCTAGCATACGATCAGTTTCGTCTAGCACTAAGAACTTTGTGTTATTTAATTTTATACTAGTACGAAGCAGGTGATCATTGATGCGACCAGGAGTTCCAACTATAAGACGCGGACTTCTTCTACGCAAATTACTAAGTTGCTTAGGCATAGATTCGCCGCCGATTAGCAAGGCAGTATTAATTACATTGCTATTACCTAGAATTTTTTTCAGCATATCCATCACTTGAACAGCCAGTTCACGTGTTGGTGTGAGTACAAGAGCAGAATCTTGCTTGTTATTAAGCAAATGAGATACTAGCGGAATGCCAAAAGCACCCGTTTTTCCTGTTCCTGTCTGGGCAGTACCCATAATATCTTTACCCTCCAATGCAACAGGAATTGCTGCTGCTTGAATAGGCGTTGGGGTAGTAAAATTAAGTTTGCCTAACGCACTGACAATTTCAGGACGCAAGCAAAATGTGTCGAAACTTTGCATGATATTTCCAAAATAATTTTAATTAGCCTAAAATTATTTTTAGGCTTAGTAGTAATCGAAATTATATTTTGAAATTAATCGGCGATTTGTAGGTTAGTAGCTGAAGTTTTACCTTTCTCAGTAGCAAGTTCATAACTTACTTTCTGTCCTTCATCTAGCTTGCGTAGACCAGCCTTTTCAACTGCTGAAATATGTACAAAAACATCAGCGCTACCTTCGTCAGGCTTAATGAAGCCATAACCTTTTGTAGCATTAAACCATTTCACTGTGCCTGTTGACATAAATAAATCTCCTTTTAATATCTAATAACTTTTTGATTAACAATTTTTGAGCTTAAACCTGAATTTAATATAATCAGAAACTCTATATTGGCGTAATCAAAATCATTATTAGGAGATTGATACATGCGCACTATCCTGGCATGTTTTATTATTAAAGAGCAGCCAACAGATATTTTTTAGAGTTAAGTAAACTCAAGACTCATTATATATTACATCTCTTTTTTGTCAAGCTATATTTGCTAGAAGTTAAGAAATACTTCAATAAACAACTACTTTTTTGAGATTATGACAGAGTGAGGAGCAAATTTATATTCGTCACGCCAATTATATCCATCATTTTTAGTACCTAATGGGTTATGAATATCAACAACATCGAAACCAACTCTATGAAATATATCTGTGTAATCATCGTCATTCCAAAAATAGTCAAATATGGCAAAAGACAATTCACGGAATTCGATTTTTACCCTATCACCACTATTGACATCTTTGTTTTCAGGAAAATTAGTATTTATAGTCAACCAGTCATATTTGTAGGTATTATCATTTGCACCAATGGTAATGAATATACCTCCTTTCCTCAGTACTCTATGAATTTCTCTGACAATATTTTCAATGAGTGCTTTTGAAGATATTTCTAGAAGAACAAAACTACTAAAAACTAAATCAAAGCTATTATATAAAAAGGGAATTTTATTATCAGATAATTTTATATAGAGTCCGTTTTGATCACGTTCTTGAGATGTAGCTATCATTTTCTCATTAATATCTAAACCCACAGCATTATATCCGCAAGACTTTAAAAATATTGTTGATTCCCCTGTGCCACTACCAAAATCTAGCGCTTTGTTACCAATAACATATTTTTTTAATATATCTGGCATATCTCTATAAGCTAGATATGGAGTACCAGTTATTTTATACTTTGCATATAATTCGCCGTACAGTTGCGGTGTGTTGTCTTTGTCTGGTAATTCAATAAATTGGGATGAGCCTGGTTGCATAATTTATAGCTTGTATTCTAAAAAGTTACTAGTATCAGCTTAGCGATTATTATATAACTTCTTTTATCGTAGAGTATTTATTTCCTCTTTTTAGCTAACTCTTTTTTTCTAATGGATGAAAATCCTTTAGTGTCTTTTTCAAGTGACTAGTTTGAACGTGAGTATATATCTGGGTAGTACTAATATCAGAATGCCCTAGCAGTTCTTGAATAACGCGTAAATCAGCCCCGCCCTCAAGTAGATGACTAGCAAAACTATGTCTTAGCACATGCGGAGAAACAATTTCAGGATCTAGTCCTGCTTCTATTGCTGCTTTTTTTAACAAAATAGCAAAATTCTGCCTGGTCATATGACCTTGAGCGGATAAGCTTGAAAAAAAGTAGGTTTGTGCTTTTGACGACTTACCTTTGCAAAATAGAGATCGAATCTTTATATAATTTTCTATGGCTTCTATTGCTTTATTGCTGATAACCACCATTCTTTCTTTTGCTCCTTTTCCTCTCACTAAAAATGATCTACGAACCTGCAATACATCAAGACCACTTGTAATATCAACTAACTTTAGTGATACCAGTTCACTTACCCTTAAACCACTAGCGTACAGCAAATGTATCATTGCATTAAGGCGTATTCCATCTGGTGATTTATCTTCACTGCAATAGCCCAATAAGGTCCTGATCTGATCAATCGAAAGTATCTCAGGGAGGCTAACAGTATATTTAGGAAGATCAACCACCATAACGGGATTGAAATCTGTGTAGTTTTCGCTAACTAAAAAGTTATAATAATTTTTAAGAGACGAGATTTTTCTATTAATTGATCGTGGAGATAACCCATGACCTCTTAGCGTCTTTATATAATTCTCTATATTTGTAGAAGAGATATCAATTTCTTTAATATTGTTCTTTTTAATGTAAGATTCAAAATCATGAAGATCTTTCTTATAGGATGATGCTGTGTTGTCAGCTATCCCTTTTTCTGCAGTAATTGTTTCTAGAAATTGTTCAATATATTGCATTGCTACTAGTAAATTTGGAGGCCAGGGCCGGAATCGAACCGGCGATAGAGGATTTGCAGTCCACGGCATTACCATTTTGCTACCCGGCCAAAGCGTTCTAGTCAAAGGTAAAGATAACTTATTAGTCTCTTTAAATTCTAGTGATCAAAGCTAACCTTGTTGGTCTTTGTTGTAATAGCATTTTTATAAAAAAGCAATACAACTTTTATAAAAACTACTCGAGAGTTATTAGCTAGTAACAATCGGATTGCGATTAACTATAATAGTAAAAACAATTCATACGCGTTTTCTAATATTCCCTTAAAGAGCACACAATTCACTGGTTATCATAGAGTTTATCGATAGTTAAAATTCATTGACATATTAACAATACATGTATATATTGTTAAGCTTTAAATTTTAAATACATTTTTATGAAAGCCAAACTCAAGTCATCACAAATAAAGAAAGCTATACAACAGCAGACTACGAAATTTGAAAATGTCCTACAATTAAAAGGCTTTTTAGAGGCGGCTTACAAAGCAAAAGAGAATAAAACTGTAAAGCTTAATCAGCAAGACATGGATAATATGCGCACAGTGTTGACGATGAGCCCAGAAGTTGCTATCAGCAAAGCAGAGACTAACAAATTAAATCTTGTACTTACTAAGTTTGCAATTTTTGCAGTACAAAATGATTTTTCTTCAGCGATAAAGCTAATAATAGATAAAAAATTATTGGCTGATATTGATTTTCCTATATTAAATCTAGCAACAACTTTAGGGCGTAATCAAATAGTAAGGCTATTAGTGCCGCATATAAAATTGGGTGATTTAGGTAATGCTGACTACATATTATCTCAAAATGAAGTTACAAAGTTATCCCCTAAAACCGAAGTCAATGATGTAGTACTTGAAGATCCTACTAAGCAAGGTATATCACTAGCAGTAAAAGGCTATTCTCCTGTGCATGAAGCAGCAAGAGTTGGCAACACTGAGGCATTAGTTGCAATGTATATGCAAAATAGAGCTGTCTTTGACTATTATAGCGCTGATGGATTTAAGCCATTTCATGTGGCGATGCGATTTAATAAATTCAAAACAGCCAAAATTATGGTCAAAATGGCACCAAGAGTTGTGGATTGTAGAATGAATATAAATGATGATATGTTTGACCATCCTACTGCATTATATATGGCCTCTACTAATGTCCTTGCTGATAATTCAACTGGAAAAAGTGATGATCAGATTATGAAATTTCTGCTCGAAAATGGCGTAACTGTAGATCAACTCTGCGGCAAAGCTACTGCATTGGTGAGCGCGGTGATGGCTAGAAATTATGGCGCTATGAAAATGCTAATACAAGCCGGAGCAAAGATAAATAAAACTGATAAAAACGCAACATCTCCAATTGCACAAGCAGTAAGTAACGATGATCCTAAAACAGTTGGTTTCTTATTAGAGTTTGGAGGGCAAGACATATACGATCAAGAAGGATACTTAGAAGCCTTAAAACTTTCGGTGCTTGCATCTAAACCAAAAGTATTTACATTTTTAATGGAAAAATATCCTGACGCTAAAATGCATTTTTCTTGGTTTTATCCTATGCTGTCACAAAAAAATCAAGAAGCGATAGAATTCTTTCATTCAAAGTTAAACCCAGAACAATTAGAGCAATTTGGAGAAACGTTGCCATTTGTAATTATAACTCACAGAAATAATAACAATTTTAGAGAATTGTTAGAATTTTTTATGTATAATCCTATTATTTCTCCAATATTCAAAGAAGCTAATTACTGTTTAGAAACAGCGATATCACTTGATGATAGTAGGTTATTTGATACAGTAGTTTCTCTTGGTGCACAACTTGAATTACTTAGCGAATCATTTGTATTTTCGCGTTTATTGTGTGCTATATCAAATGCAGATGAGCCTTATTTAGAGAGGTTAATTAGTGTTTATAAGGTTAATATAAATGCTAGGCATGCCGATACTGGCGCTACTTTAGTACATCTTGCAGCAATGTATGGAAATCCTAATATATTGAAACTTCTGCTCGCTAATGGTGCGCTTTTTAATGAATATGATATTGGAGGGTTTACACCATTGGTTTATGCCATGTTCACAGGGCATAAAGAGTGTATAAACTTATTAGAAGTAGCTTTGGGTATTAGGCAACCAGATGACGTTGCTGAGCCAGACTCTGTACTAGATGGACAAAGTGATGAAGATAATGCCGAAGAAGAATATACACCCCCAACGGAAGAAGAAGAAGAAAGGCATTCATCGATAGCACAGCAAATACACAGAATTCATCAAGGACAAAAATCAAAGTTAAAAGAGTTCTCAAAACTTCAGACTGATAAGGTAAAAGAGCAAAGCTGGGTAATAAAATCCGGCAATGGTAAGCCAGATGAGCAATATTCCGAGTCAGAGAGTAATAGTGATAGTGGAGAGGTATTCAAAGTTTTTAATCATACTACCCGCAAGGCAACTTATTTTGCTATACCAACTAGCTTGGGTCTTGAAGGTGAATTGCTAGATAAATTCAAAACAGCACTTGAAATAGGTTATACTAGTCCTAATGGGAAGAGCGGGGTAAAAGTTTTTAAGAAAAAAATATCCAAGAATGAGTCTGTAGAAATATTGTATGAGCTAAAGATTTATTCAACCAAATATGGGAAGTACAGGTTATATAATAATGAAAAGTATATCAATGCAGATGGCAGTGAGCTTATAGTGTTTAAAACACTGGGTAATCATACAGATGTTGCTCTTGCCGCAAAAAGATCAAATGGCATAGAGGTTTATAAAGTAGACTGTGACCTAGCAGTTCCACATGAAGGTTTAGAGCGTGTTGGATCAGTGGATGCACAAATAGCCGGCATTTTAGGCGAGCACCTTGGCGAAGCAGAGGAAAAGTTTGAGCCAAAATGCGCTGGTGATTCACCTGTAGGTGAGGAAATAGTAGCATAGAAGGTACGATAACCAGTGCAAAGCACATTTTTAGTGCTTTGCATTCGCTTACTTACTTCCATCTTTACAATCTTTTGATTGCAAATTTTCTAGAGATTCTTGACACACACCATAAACTTTCCAGTTACAACCTTGACAAGCGTAATGGAATTTTTCAACTGTCATTTTTTCTTTAATTTTATCCTTTGCCTGCTTCCAAGATAAGACTTCCCCTGACTTTAAACCTAGTACTTCACTGTGCCTTTTATCTAAACCAACTATTTTATCTTGGGTCTTACAAACCACATCATCAATTCTATTTGGACATACCGTGCACACGTCATCCATACACTTAGCAACCTCAATTAAGGTACTTTCATCTTCCTTAATAAGATTGACGATTTTTTTGTAATTTCTAACAAAATCAGCTGAGTATCCTTTCCCTCTAAAACCAAGAGAACACATGAAGTGATGTGGTCTAAATTTAATAGGTACTTTATTTTCCATTAAGCTTATTTTTTATAATCCTGACAGAAGATGCTGTAAAGAAAGCCTTAACAATTCCTGGCAAAATAAATGGGTATAATCCAAGTGCAAGCACCTTATCAGCTCCAACAAAAAGAGCTAGCTGTGGCAGACCAACGATAAACAAGCATGCAGAACCTACTGTACTATAGATGAATAATTTTAGCCAGCTATTCTCGCCAAACTTCTCCCTTAAATAAGTCACTACCATAACACACAATAGCATACCAAAAATATAGCCACCTGTTGGACCAAAGAGTACATGAATACCACTACTAAAACCGGAAAACACTGGCGCTCCAGCAGCTCCAAGCATTATAAAACCTAACATACTAGCAACCGCTTCCCTTCTTTTATAACAAAGAGAAATGATTAACACTCCAACGCTGTATAAAGTTATTGGCACCGGCTTAAGAGGTATACTTGCTTGGGCAGATAGGAAAATTAAGAGAATACCCAGCGCAATTATTACATGTTTACTTCTTAGTGCGCTTTGAGTTTGTGTTATAATTTGCATACATACCCCAAGTCTTTTAATTACTTGTAAGGCAATTTACAGCATTTTTAGTTCTCTAGCAAGTCGCAAATATTCTTCTGAAGATATATTCTCGGCCCTGCAGCTAGGGTCAATATCTAATTTACTTAGTAACTCAACTATATTACCAGCAAGACCCGAGAGCGAAGATTTTATCATTTTACGCCGTCCTGAGAATGCAAACCTAGTTATATGTTCTAGATTTTTTACAATTTGGCTATCTGGAACTATATCTCTTGGCACTAACCTAACTACACTAGACCACACCTTAGGCTGTGGGTAAAAAACTTTAGGACTAACATCAAAACACCTGGATGCATGGCAAAATATTTGTACAAAAACTGATAATCTGCCATATGCTTTTGAATTTTTTGTTGCAGTAATTCTATCAACAACTTCCTTCTGCAGCATCAAAGTCATTGACTTTATTATGCCCAGTTGACTAAGCCAATCGGTTAGTAATTGTGTACCAACATTGTATGGCAAGTTTGAGATAATATCTATTTTATCCTCCTTAGATACTTCAGACAACTTAACTTTGAGAGCATCTTTGTTTATCACCTCAAGCACTGGATAATACTCTTTTATTTCATTTAAAAGAGGTAAGCACCTAGCATCCATTTCTATAACTGTTAGTCTTTTTGGAGAAATCTTTAATATAGACCTACTTAATCCTGCAGGACCAGGGCCAATTTCAAGTACTGTAGATTTACTAGTAATTTCAGAGAATCGAACGATTTTATCGCATAAACTATCATCATAAATGAAGTTTTGACCAAACCTTTTTACGGGCACTATTCCATGTTTAGCAGCTAATTTGGCTATTGAATCTAGCATTAATTACTTAACTAGGATTTTAATATAAGCTTTTGATTTCATATCTTTGAAAAACTTTGTGGCTTTTTGCGACATTTTTTTATTTGAAATAAATGCCTTAATTTTATCCAAATCGCCAGAAGCTAGATTCGTATCTTTTTTACAAACAAAAACCAATTTATATTTGCCATCTTCCTTATATACACTACTTGCACTTCCTGCCTTAGTATCAGTTACTACCGACTTAGTGCTAGCTGGCATTTGTGATAATTTACGGTCAAATTTCTCTGCATCAGCAAAACTATCATAGAGTTTTTGCTCTACCTTATCACAACTATAAACTCTTTTACGCAATTCCATCATCTGTTTGTGAGTATCATTATTTGAATCACGGGCTGTAAAGATCCAAGCTTCAACATCTAAATCCTTCTTATTATCGATAACAGCTACATCAAGTTCTGATGGAGAAACTGAAACAGAATTTGAAAGAGAAGTAATAATATTATGCTTGATTATCTCACCTGCTATTTGTCTTCTGAAGGATTCCATACTAAGACCTTGTTCCTTCATCAAAACGGCCATACCACCTTTTGGCATGTTATTTCTTTTTTCAATTGTTGCTATTGCAGAATCGAGTTGCTCCTTACTTACCTTACCATTGACACTTGCTGCATGTTGATTAAGCAACTCCTCTTCAATCAGTAAGTTTAGTACACTATTATTTATCTTAGCATTTATTGTCTCGTCAGAAGCATCAATATTGTTTAAGACAATCACCATTTTTTTTCTTGATTCAAAGTCATATTTTGTAATTGGTTTGTCATTGACTAAAGCGATTATGTCAGGCAAATTTGCAAAAACCGTACTTGCAAAACCAATGATAAAAAGAATTACTAATTTTCTCATAAAATACATTTTTTAAATTACATATTAATTGCTTTTAACCCTAGTGCAAATGTCTTTGTTCGTACTTTTTTAACACCACTTAGACTATTATGCAGGTAATTATCAGTTATAGTGCCGTCGATACTAACACAATCAAAATGATATGTCACTCTGATAGTTCTTGATAAAATAGAGGTCTTTGAAGGACTTAAATCTAGCCTAGCGCCTGTTCCAACCGTAACAGTTGGAGTAAGTCTATACGATATATCAAATCTAATTTGTTTTCTTTTATTTTTATCTGGTTCAAATTCTTCATGCGCAAAGTACTTAGGGATATTATAAATTTCGCTATAATTTAAGCGGCTACTTACCTTATCATAGCTATAAATCATACCAGTCTCATTTCTTACAGGTTTCAGCTTTTTATCTCGGCGAAAACTATAAAATAATTCAAAATTATTAGAAAAAGCATAAGATAGATTACCAACATAATGATGATTTTCTAAATTACCAATATCAACATTTTTAACTTTATTAGTAACATTATTTTTTTCAATAAGTTGGCCTAAGAAAAGCTGATAATATGAACTACCATAATGCATTGCCATATTTCCACCATATGTAAATCTAGTTCCATATTCATGAAAATCTACACCACCATATCTATTGGCCAGGAATAAATTAGCATCTGAAAGCTCAAGCTTATTTTGGTCAACCAGTCCAAATTTGCTAAAACGTTCTTCATACCTTCGACCTACAGTCAGCATAGCCGTTGGTTCAAATTTTAGGCTAGCATCTTCATTTATGGATTTTACCAGTGGATATCTTATTCTATTACTTATTTCTGGAATATTTCGATACCATATTTTTGCTTTCTCTGGTAGATTAACATTTCCTAAACTATCTACCCAATATAAATCCCCTCTATTTGACAAAGAAGTATCAATAATATGTCCGGTATCTGTGATGAACAAATTAGTTAAAGCTAAATTGACTGATGTTCTAAATAACTGAAATTCTGAGAGCTCTCTGTATGCAATTGTTTTACTACTGATATTCAATAATGTTGTTTCATCTTCATTCAAACTTAATACGTTCTTGGTTTGTATACTAGGAAATACCAATGGTTCCCGTTTTTTAGTACTACTTGATCTCATGTCTTGAAAATAAAAACTCTCAAGATTTACGTAATTACTGTGATCAACTTCTCTTACGTAAAAACTTGAAGTTAAGTATGAATCAAAAATATTATGATAATTAACTAGATAGGCCTTATCAGAAGTTCTCTTGAGATCAAAGCCATAATTTAATCGGTTAAAGTTAAAATCACCTTTGGCAAATATATGGTATCGCCCCGGTCTATTTTTCGCTATATCAGCATTTTTAGTTTTGCTAATTGGTGGATCACCAAAACTACCAAGTATTTGATAATCTCCTGATTCTAGTTTATGCCTAAATTCTGTCTCAAATATCGTGTAATTTTTAGAAAGCCGTGGACTTATAGTCGCATCCATATTTGATTTAGGTCTGAAGTAAAATGGCACAAGAAAATCGTTGTTTTTAATCTTTGGAGCTAACACTCCAGATTGCCCATCAGCTTGTGGCACTGGGTGCGAAAAATATGGTAGAAAAATTACTGGGACTCCATATACTTCAAAAAATACATTTCTATATACAAGTTTTTGTTTGGTATAATCTATGTTGGTCTCTTTGGCTTTGATTTGCCAAATTGGATTTTTATTGCAATTAAATTGACAGGAAGTAAAGGCGGTTTTTTCTAGCTGAACATGATCAGTATCAAGTCTTCTAGCAAATCTAGAAACCAATACTGAATCTTTATCAAGTTTTGCAATAAATTCTTCTATTATGCCTTTTTTAAATCGATCCTTAAAAATAGCCTTTTCACCGTAGACAGTATTATTTTTTTTATCACTTATTCTTAAGTTACCTTCTGCGTATACGATGTCATTTTGAATATCATAATGAACTAAATCAGCGTTGATTTCATATTCTTCAAATCGAATATAAACATCTCCAGTCGCAGTTATGGTTTCATAATTAGTATCATACTGAATTTGTTTTGCTTTGATTTGGCCACTATTTGCATGGACATTATTTATCCCACATAACAAAACGGCAAAAGTAAATACCAGTTTGCAAAAAAACTTCATTTGTAATAGTTTATACTTTAAAACACTCAAGATAATACACGATGTTAGATGATAACTTAACAAATAACATTAGCATAAGTGAATTTTCTGTTTCTGAAATTTCTGGAAGAATTAAATCTCTTCTAGAAAATAACCTAGGAATAGTTAGGATTAGAGGCGAAATTTCTGGTCTTAAAATCGCAAGCTCAGGACATGCTTATTTTTCATTAAAAGATGAGAATGCAGTACTAGCTGCTACTTGCTGGAAACACAGTCTTGCACGCGCATCATTTAAGTTAGAAGAAGGTCTTGATGTTATTGCTACAGGAAAAATAACTGCTTATGCCGGTCAATCCAAGTATCAAATATCAGTAGATTCAATTGAGCCATCTGGTCTTGGATCTTTCATGAAAATCTTGCAACAACGCCGTAAAAAACTTGAAGAAGAAGGATTATTTGACCCAAAACATAAGAAAAAAATACCATTCTTACCAAACAAGATTGGTATAGTAACATCTATCACAGGATCTGTAATCAAGGATATTATTCACAGAATTTCAGATCGGTTTCCATCACATCTACTAATTTGGCCGGTAAGCGTTCAAGGAGAAACATCAGCAGACGAGATATCAAAAGCTATTGAAGGATTCAATAAATTACCATCGGAACTAAAACCAGATTTGTTAATTGTTGCACGAGGAGGTGGATCTATAGAAGATCTTTGGTCATTTAACGAAGAAATTGTGGTCAGGGCAACGTTTGCCTCCCAAATACCAATTATCTCAGCTGTTGGTCATGAAACTGACTATACATTGATTGATTTGGTGGCAGATCTTAGAGCCCCCACCCCAACGGCTGCAGCAGAATTTGCGGTTCCTGTGCTAAATGATTTAAAATATACCATAGATGTTTTAGCCAAAAGACTACAAAATCAAATCGAGGGAAGTGTTAACCAGTATATCCAAAGAATAGATGATTTATCTTTTAGACTAGCTGGATCTTTGCCTAATTTATTAAAACAAAAAACTGTTCATTTATCACATATTACTCTTGACCGTATAAAACCAACTAAAATACTAAAATATAAATTTCTGCAATATAGTAACCTCACAAACAACCTACTTGCAAAAAGTACAAAATTGCTTTTGCCAATGGATCATAAATTGAATCTATGTTCAAGCCTACTTTTAAGCCTAGATTATAACAATGTAATTAATCGTGGATTTGCAATGATAAGGAACGATCAAGGAAAAATAATATCATCAGCTAGTGATGCAAAAAAATCATCTCAAATCCAGGTTAAGATGAGAGATGGCATAATTGTAGCTAACCCAATTAATACTTGACTATTTTAGTCTGGTAAGATAGCATCTTGAGTAAAGAAATATTTCATGCGGGGATGTCTATATGATGTTAACTACTAGAGGTCGCTACGCTGTCATGGCAGTAGTCGAAGTAGCTGCCAATAAGCAGGAGAACCCTACAAGACTTGCCGATATTTGTGCAAACCAAAATATACCGCTCAATTATCTAGAACAAATTTTCTCGAAGCTAAAAAGAGCTAATATTGTTTTTTCTATAAAAGGCCCTGGTGGCGGTTACAAATTGAGCAATAGTTCAGACAAAATATCTATTGAAAATATAATTGATGCTGTTGATGAAAACCTAAAAATGACCAGATGTTCAAAGGATAAAAATTGTAGGAAGAATGGTATTAACTGCCAAACTCATACTTTATGGAAAGGCCTGAGCATACAAATAAGAAATTATTTTGCTGGCATATCAGTTGCAGACGTTGTAAATGGTGAAATTAAAATATAAATGCTATGGTTACTAAAACTGGAATATATTTGGATCATAACGCTACTACTCCAATGCTCCCTGGAGTAGTTGGCCATATGGCACAGTTTTATCATTTGCCGCTAAATCCATCATCAGTTCACTCTATGGGAAGAGATGCTAAATCAATAATTACCGACGCAAGAAGAAGTATTGCTCTACTGCTAGGTATTGATGGAGACAAAAACTATCAAATTATCTTTACCTCCGGTGCTACCGAAGCTAATAACATGATTTTATCAAATTATAAAGACGCAGAAATATTTATCTCTGCAACTGAACACGCTTCGGTATCATATTGCTGTGATTTGTTTGAGAAAGTAAAAGTTATTAAAGTCGATGATAATGGCATAGTTGATTTTAATGACTTAGAAGAAAAACTAAGTAATTCAACAAGTCCTAAGAAATTAGTATCAATAATATATGCTAATAATGAAACAGGTGTCTTAAATCCCTTAAAACAAATATCTACTATTGCGCATAAATACGGTGCACAAATCCACAGTGATTGTGTACAAGCAGTCGGCAAAATAGAGATTAATTTAACAGAATTAGGAATTGATTTTGCCTCAATTTCTGGACATAAATTTGGTGCACCGCTTGGAACTGGAGCATTGCTTGCAAAAAATGAATTTACTTTAAAACCATTAATTTGCGGTGGTGGACAAGAAAAAGGATTTAGATCAGGAACTGAAAATGTAACTGCAATTGCTGGTCTTGGCGTGGCAAGCAAAATAATGAAAGACACTGGTAACAACTCAAATATTCTTAAGATGAGAAATAAAATGGAAACCATTTTATTAAGCGAAATAGACGGCTTAAAGATTGTTGGCAATAAGGTTAATAGATTGCCTAATACTAGTTTACTCGTAAATCCTAAAAAAACCTCAGAGATACTATTAATTGCCTTAGATATGAAAGGAATCGCGGTTTCATCAGGAGCTGCTTGCTCTTCTGGCAAAGTTGGAAAATCAAAAGTATTAGAAGCCATGGGATATGATGATGACCAAGCTAAATCTGCGATTAGAGTATCTCTTGGGCGTAATAACACCGAAGAGGAAATAGATTATTTTATCAAAACTTACATTGAATTAAGCAAATAAACCACTTTAATTATATATGAACGATTTAAATACACTAAGACAAAAAATCATTAATTTAGGCCAAAGATTACCAATTTATTTGGATTATCAAGCAACTACGCCAGTAGACCCAAGAGTACTTGAGGCAATGATTCCATTTTTTAGTAACAATTTTGGTAATCCACATTCTAGAAGTCACCAATATGCATGGGAAGCAGAAGAAGCTTGCGAGATTGCCAGATACAAAGTTGCGCATTTAATTGGCGCAAATCCAAAAGAAGTTATTTTTACTTCAGGAGCAACTGAATCAAATAATATGGCCCTTAAAGGTATAGCTAGCTTTTATGGCAGTAAAAAAAACCACATCATAACTGTTGCCACAGAGCATAAATGTGTAATTGACACATGTAGACATTTAGAAAATGATGGCTTTAAAGTAACCTATCTACCAGTTCAACCAAACGGTATAGTTGACTTGAATATTCTAGAAGAGGCAATTACTGAAAACACAATGTTGGTTTCTGTCATGGCAGTTAACAACGAGATTGGAGTTATACAACCACTTCGCGAAATAGGAGAAATCTGCCGCAGGAAAGGAGCTTTCTTCCATAGCGATATAGCACAAGCCTTCGGTAAGATACCAATCAATGTTGAGGAACTAAATCTTGATCTTGCAAGTATTTCTGGTCACAAGATTTATGGCCCTAAAGGAATTGGTGCTCTATATGTCAGAAGAAAGCCAAGAGTTCGAATATTACCGATCATAAATGGTGGAGGACAAGAAAGGGGACTAAGATCTGGCACATTAGCAACTCCGTTAGTTGTTGGACTTGGAAAAGCTGCTGAAATTGCTTCAAGTCAAATGGAGAAAGATTTTAACCACGTTCAAAATTTATTTAACAAATTTGTTGATACTATTCAGAAAAATGCTGACGAAATTATTCTCAACGGTGATAGAAAACAAAGGTATCCAGGGAATGTTAATTTAAGTTTTTCATATATTGAAGGAGAATCCATGATCCTAGCAATTAAGGATCTTGCAGTATCATCTGGTTCTGCATGCACCTCATCATCACTTGAGCCATCCTATGTGCTAAGAGCCTTGGGCGTAGATGACGCTCTGGCTCACACTTCAATTAGATTTGGTTTTGGAAGGTTTACCACTGAAGATGAAGTAGATTATGCAGCACAACTAGTGTTATCTAGGATAAATAGTTTAAGAGAACTAAGCCCTCTTTGGGAAATGGTGCAAGAGGGAATAGATATTAGCCAAATTAAATGGGCAAGTCATTAATATTGGGAGAAAAATTATGGCATATAGTAAAAATGTAATTGATCACTATGAAAATCCAAGAAACGTAGGCACCCTTGATAAAAATGACGATTCTGTTGGCACAGGATTAGTTGGAGCTCCAGCTTGTGGTGATGTTCTAAAACTCCAGATCAAGGTAGACGATAATGGAATGATAGTTGATGCTAAATTTAAAGCATTTGGTTGTGGTTCAGCTATTGCCTCTAGTTCCTTGGTTAGCGAATGGGTAAAGGGAAAAAATGTGGATGAAGCGCTTGATATTAAAAACACTGAAATTGCTCAGTATTTATCTCTGCCACCAGTAAAACTTCACTGTTCTATGCTTGCAGAAGATGCAATAAAAGCAGCTGTTACAGACTATAAGAATAAACGCAAATAAAGGAAATGAGTAAAAAAAGCGTGATGACTCTTTCGCAAGGGGCAGCAAATCAAATAAAAACTCTTCTGGCTAAAAGAGGCAGAGACTCCTTAGGTATACGAATAGGCATTAGATCCGGCGGCTGTTCTGGTTTTAAATATTTTGTCGAATATGCAGACGAAAAAGGGCCATACGATGAAGTGTTGACTGAAAAAGGTGTAACTGTACTCATCGACCCTAAAGCTCTAATGTATCTAATTGGCTGCGAAATGGATTATATGGAAGAGCAATTCAAATCCGGCTTTACCTTTACAAACCCAAATGAAAAGGGAAAATGTGGTTGCGGAAGCTCATTTAGTGTGTGATAATCACACGTTTTAAAAATTTATTATTATGAAAGAAATTGCCGCTCTTACAAGTCTACGTTTTTTTGCTGCATTTTATGTCTTTTTGTTCCATATACACATTAGGTGGAATATTACGCATAATATATACGTATCTAACGTACTCAATTGCGGCGCAGTTGGAATGAGTGTTTTTTTCATTTTATCGGGCTATATTTTATCTTATCGATACCATAAAGAACCACACGAAATGAATCTAAAACGTTATTATAAAAATCGCTTTGCTCGTATCTATCCCATATATCTTACCGCAGCCATAATAACTACTCCTTGGATTGGAAGTACCAATGCAGTGATTATTGTTTTTTTGTTATTTACAAATATAATGATGATACAAGCTTGGTTTCCTCAGCTCTTTCCTTTCTGGAACTGCGCAGGAAGTTGGTCCCTATCTGCAGAAGCTTTCTTTTATGCTACTTTCCCTTTCTTAAGAAAAATTATTAAGAATTTATCGTTTAAGGATTTGGCACTATTTACTGGTGTTATATATATATCCTCAGTTACCCCAGGAATATCTACGATTTTATTCACGCAGAAATTTGAAGCTTACTACTCTCTGCCAATGTATAGAATTCCTGAATTTATTTTTGGTATTTGTATATTTGAACTAAGCAGGAATATTAAAAACTCTAACTACGATATACCAATTATACTTATCACTATAGCAATGTTTTTTTACCTCTCTTTTTCTAATGCTCATATTTACATAACTCATAATTGGATTATAGTTCCTGCAATTGGTGTCATTATTATATTTCTAGAAAAATCAAATAGTGGGCTTGTTTTTAAATTTTTCAGATCCAAAATATTTAATTGGCTTGGTAAGATTAGCTACTGTTTTTACTCCTTTCAGGCATTATTAATTTTTGTTTTATTGGAAATTTACGGCCAAAATTCAAATCATAAAATGCATATTTTTGAACTTTTCTATATTTTATCTACCCTAATAATTATTTCCGCTGTAGGCTATCACCTAATAGAAGAACCATTTAGAAAAAAAATAAGAAATTTTAATTATGATAGAAGGATACAAGCTGGTTCAGATTCCTAGTACTGGAGATGAAAGAGGACAGTTATCGTTTGTAGAATATGGACAAGTTCTGGATTTTCAAGTAAATAGAGTTTACTGGTTATATGACCTTAAAAAAGAAAGGGGAGCGCACGCGCATAAAAAATTAAAGCAATTTATGTTTTGTTCTAATGGTAGCCTAGACTTAGTGCTCAGTGATGGAGAAAATTCTGTTACAATTTCTCTTGACTCTCCAAACAAAGGAATAATAATCAGTAAACCATTATGGCGCGATATAACTAATTTTAAAAATAATCCTTGTCTTGTTGTACTTGCTTCTAATAAGTACGATGAAAGTGATTATATAAGATCTTTTGAGGAGTTTAAATCATGGAAGTCCCGTTTTTAAATTTAAAAAGCGCGTATAGCGAATTAAAACATGAGTTTGATCAGTTATGGCAAGATATAAATCTTGATAGTTTTTATATCTTAGGAAAACGTTTGGCAACATTTGAACAAGAATTTGCTGATTACCTAGGGGTAAAACATGTAATCGGTGTCGGAGATGGGCTTGATGCTTTAACAATAAGTCTTAAAGCCTTAAATATAGGCGCTGGAGATGAGGTCATCGTACCATCATTTACCTTTATTGCCACGTGGTTAGCGGTTAGTGAAGCCGGAGCCAAACCAGTTCCTGTAGAAGTAAACAATGATTACTTAATTGATCCTGAAAAAATACTTGGCGCAATCACTCCCCATACAAAAGCTATTATGCCAGTCCATCTATATGGCAGAGTGTGCAATATGGATAAAATTATAAAAATAGCAGAAAAACATAATTTAAAAATTATTGAAGATTCTGCACAAGCACACGGCGCATATGATTTTAATTCAAAGAAAAAAGCAGGTAGCTTTGGTGATTGTTCAGGGTTTAGCTTTTTTCCAGGAAAAAACTTAGGGTGTTTTGGCGATGGTGGTTGTATATCAACCAATAATGATGAACTGGAGGAAAAAATTAGACTACTCAGAAATTATGGTAGTAAAGTTAAATATGAACATCTAATAAAAGCAGGAAATAGTAGGTTAGATGAAATTCATGCAGGAGTACTTTCAATTAAGTTAAAACACCTTGATGAATGGAATAACAGAAGAAGAGAAATTGCAAAGCTTTATATCTCAGAATTGTCAAATATTAAAGATTTAGTTTTGCCAAATTATGAAGATGGTCACGTTTGGCATATTTTTGCTGTTAACACTACTAGACGCAAGGAATTGGCAGAGTTTTTAACCAGACATAGTGTCAACACAATCATCCACTACCCGAATCCTATACATATGCAAGAAGCGTATTCAGATATGAATTTACCTGCAGGATATTTTCCTATAACTGAAGATATATGTAATAATATAATCAGTCTTCCTATTGGACCACATTTAAGCTATAATGAGGTAACATATTGTGTATCAAAGGTTAAAGAATTTTTCTTATTATAAAATATTATGAACTTGACTAAATTTTATAAGAAATTAACTTTAGCAAACTTTATTAATTGGTTCGCCGTGCGCTTATCAAGAGTGTGCAATAACTTCTGTACCAAATT
This sequence comes from Rickettsiales bacterium, assembly GCA_017302595.1. Lineage (GTDB taxonomy): Bacteria > Pseudomonadota > Alphaproteobacteria > Rickettsiales > Rickettsiaceae > Megaera_A. Next base: position 981,499 of record JAFLDA010000001.1, on the reverse strand, counting down.
AATTAATATAGCCATTTATCTAGATCCAAATCGCTCTATTTTTAAGAAAAATCTTATAGCTTTAGGATATAAACAAAATTATACTTTCAAAAAGAGTGCTTTTGATTTTTGCAGTATACCAGAAGGGTGTAAAAAACTTGATACCAAAATAACATACACACATATAAACCAAAAGATTAAATTATCTAAACCTCAAATAATAAATCCTAATTTTATTATTTCTCAGGAATATGTTTGTGAAGCAACATTACCAAATACTTATGTAGCAGAATTAGATAATGCTAGTGTGTTAGCAAATACAGATTTAATCATTGTTAAAAATTTATGCTTATATGATGAAATAGATAAAAGTCAGAAGTACTCATACGGTATAAAATCACCGGCAATAAAATATGTTTCTAGAAATAAACTTATAATAAATTACCCAAGAAAAAATTCTGCTAGAATCGAGCGCGGTATTCATTTTGCAAAAGACCATTCGAAAAATTATTTCCATTGGATAACCGAGTGTCTTCCTCGTCTCAGCCTTATTGCTAATATAGACAAAAAAGTACCTCTATTGGTAGACAAAGATATTCCAAATCAATTATTTGAAGCATTACAGCTATTAAATGTTGATCAAAGAGAAATTATCTGGCTGAAAAATGGAATACATTATAGAGTAACTAAGCTATACTACCCTTCTCAATTATCTATTCTACATGATAATTATAACTCTCCTAAATATGATAAAGATGTAATATATAACCCTAAAGCAATAAATTTTGTTAGAGATTCTGTACTTAAGGGATTTAATATAAATTCTACAATACCTAGAAGAAAAATATATGTTTCAAGAAAATTCTCAGATTATAGGCAGTTACTTAATTCTAGTCAGATAGAGGACATTTTGGTAACTAGAGGATTTGAAATTGTTTTTCCCGAAAATTTATCATTCTTTGCCCAAGTTAAAATATTTTCAGAGGCTAGTATGGTAATTAGTCAAAGTGGTGCAGGTCTAGCTAACTTAATTTTTGCACCAAAGTCTTGTAAACTTCTGGTAATGGCTGGAGACGCTCCAAATACAAATTTTCAAGGTTTCTATGCCTTAGCTGAAATAGTAGGAATAAGCTTAAAATTTTTGGTAGGAAAGTGCGTTAGATTAAAAAAATACGCTATACATTCTGATTTTTACATAGATACTCAATTATTACTAGATTATCTAAACAAGACTGATTCAATATAGCGAAAATGTACAGAGCTTTAGAAGCGATAATATATTGCTATGTTTAGTTTATCCAATAGTAAGTTTTAAAAAAATATGAAAGAAAAATACTTAATAATAGTTGGAGATGGTGATTTTGGACAGATGGCTTATGATTACTTTACCTATGATTCTGATTACCAAGTAGTTGGTTTCGCAGTAGAAAGAGCTTTTCGTAAACGTAGTACACTATTTGGATTGCCAGTAGTAGATTTTGAAAATGTAGAAGATTATTTTTCGCCGAGTAATCATGAAATTTTTGTGGCTATTACGTATGTTCAACTCAATAGACCAAGAACCAGATTATATTTAGAATCAAAGCATAGAGGTTATAACATTGCAAGCTATGTAAGTTCTAAAGCCTTTTGTTGGAGAAATGTTACAATAGGGGAAAATACTTTTGTTTTTGAAGGATGCATCCTTCAACCTTATACAAAAATTGGAAATAATGTAATTTTATGGAGCGGCACTAATATTGGTCACCATTCTACAGTATATGATAATTGCTTTTTTTCTTCTCATGTTGCTGTTCCTGGTTTTTGCAATATTGGACCAAACTGTTTCATTGGAGTAAACGCAACTTTGGCTGATAATGTACAAATTGCAAAAGATTGCTTCATATGCATGGGCAGCATTATCACAAAGAATACTGAAGAAAATAAAGTTTACAAAGGAAATCCTGCAATAGCTACAAGGGTTAGCGCTATGGAAAAGATGCAAGTAACTGAAACATGATAACAATTACAAAATACAACGTAGATAATAAAGAAGAATGGGATAATTTTGTAATTAATGCAAAAAATGGACATTTTATATTTTGTAGAAATTACATGGATTATCATTCTGATAGATTTGTAGATCATTCTTTAATGTTTAGAAATGAAAAAGAAGAGCTAATAGCGATCCTACCAGCTAACATTAGAAATAAATTGTTGTATTCCCATCAAGGATTAACATTTGGAGGTATTATATCAAATACCTCAATGAAAGCTTGTTTAATGATAGAAGTAGTGGACACATTAATACATTACCTTAGAGGTGCTAAAATCAATAAATTAATTTATAAACATATACCATACTCCTATCATTCAGTACCGTCTCAAGAAGATTTTTATGCACTCTATCAAAGAGGCGCAAAATTATCTAGAGTAGACATAGCTTCTACTATAAACCTTCAAGATAAACCAAAATTCTCTAACGGTAGAAAGGATGGAATAAGAAAAGCCTTAAGAACAAACTTAAACATATCAAAGAGTAATGATTTTAAATCGTTTTACTCAATTTTGGCAGAAAGACTGGAATTAAAGTATAGTAATACCCCTGTTCACTCCTTATACGAAATGGAGCTTCTGGCCAATAGATTTTTAGATAATATTTCATTGTATGGTGCTTATGAAAATAACGACCTTGTATCTGGGGTTCTTATATATGAAATGAATAATTGGGCGCATGTACAGTATATAGCTTCTTCTGAACGCGGAAGAAATAATGGAGCACTAGATCTTATTTTTGATAAATTAATTAATGAGGTATATATTAATAAAAACTTCTTCAATTTTGGTATATCATCAGAATCTGAAGGAAGATTTATAAATAGCGGCTTAATATCTCAAAAAGAAGGTTTTGGTGCTCGTACTATTGTGCATCACTTCTTGGAATTAGATATTTAACTTGTCAATACATCTTCTAGTTTGCATAATTTTACTTTTTTATAAATAACATGTCACCCCTAGTCTCTATCCCAATTATTACCTATAACCAAGAAAAGTTTATCTCTAACACTATAGATAGTGCTTTATCACAAGATTACCCTAATATCGAAGTAATTATTTGTGATGACGCATCGACCGATGGTACTGTAAAAATTATTCAAGACTATATTGAGAAACATCCGAGTAAGATAAAATTATTAACATCGCAAAGAAATGTAGGGGCTACACAAAATTGGTATAAAGCTATTTCAGTTTGCAGTGGTAAGTATATAGCAGGCCTAGCAGGGGATGATTCTTTCTTTCCTAAAAAAATATCAAAACAAGTATTAGCTATGGAAGCAGACTCTGATATAGCAATTTGCTATACAGATGCGTCAGTATTTCATATACAAAAGCAAAAAGTATTATATAATTTATCTGACAAAGCGCCTACCTTGAGTGGAAATATAGAAACTGCCCTATCGGACTGTATATATTATTCACCAACTACCATGTTTAGAAAAAATCTTATCCCAAAGATGAATTTATTTGAAAATATTAAATCTGCAAGTGATCTAGCTTTTTTTAAAGAGGTTATGATCTTATCAGCTCCAAATGGTAAAATTTTATACCTTCCTGAAGTACTATATACGTACAATAAACATGATAATAACTTAACAGTAAAAAATAAAAAGCTATACTTAGAACATATTGAGGCTATTAAGATTCTACAAGATAAATACCCAAAATATCGAAAATCACTCGAACCTGCTATTTATGACTTTTGCTGCGTAGCGTTTTTTAAAACTGTATCAAATTTTAATATAAAACAAAGTTTCTATTACTTAACTACAGGATTAAAAGCAAGCAACTTCAATCCTTTTAAGTTTTTAAGAGCCACCATTTGGGGCTTGAAGTTTTGCCTCAGAAACTTATTTAGGTAAATAATACCTCCTCACCACCCCCACCCAAACTCACCTTTTAAGTAATCGTCACTAGCCCCGATTGATTTTGACTCTTCTTCTTGTTGCCGAAGAAGTTGCTCATTTAGGAATTGGTCATAGGTCCCATCTAATATATCAAATGCATTAAATCCATTACCGTCTCTAATATTTGGATTGGCCCCATGTCCTATTAATAATTTTGCCATTTGCGTGTGATTAGACTTAAGCGCACATATCAGAGCAGTTTGGCCAAATAGGCCTTCTCAAGCATTTATGCTATCTCCCTGATTTAAGTATTTTATAACATCATTAAAATTATTATTTGCTGCCGCAATCATCAATCTTGTTTTCATAAAAGTAACCTCGTAAATTGTTTTGCTCTAATTTCAAAATCACACCAAATAAATATTGCCGTAGTCTTGAGGTTAAATCTTGCATCAATATTATCCACGTATCTATTGTCAAAATTACACTAAGCACATAACTAGGTATAGAATACCTATTCAATTTGTTTATAACATATCAGCTGTATACTGTTGATGAGTAAATCAACTATAGATTGTGTTATACTAATTACTAAAGATTTCAAAAATTCAGGGTGTTTTGTTAAGTTACCTAACTTATAAGTAGAAATCATTATTAAACCATAAGTTGTTGACATGACTACTAAATGTGGTAAACTTGAACTAATAATGTAATGGAGAAATATTATGAAAAAAGCAATTACTATACCAGATTTAAAATCAGACAGAATAGACTTTCTTTACTGCCACGAATCACTCGACTATCCAATAGAAGAAGGGGAACCAGGCATTACACCAAAAGATAGGACAGACACCTCTACTGAAAAACTTAATACTTTTATCCCAGCAAATATAACAGCAAACCTCCGCAAAATACTCCTAATGATGATGTCAGAAATCGGTCTTGCAGATGAATTGCCTCTAGTAACAAGGAAAGATAATGTTTCTTCAAAGGCGGTTCCAAATGTGCTCGAGGCATTATATGACTTACCTCATAAACCCGCTAGCGCCTTAAAAGCTGATCGATACGGGGACACACCTCTATCGGAAACTCTGGAGGATGGCGATATCGAAGAGGTCAAGAAATTAATTATGGCAAAGGATTCGCCCTTGACTGATGCAGAACTACTTACAAATATTGGCATCGCTGTCACAGATGCAGAAATCAGAGATAAATTAGGAATTGATAAAAAAACTGCCTCTAATATTTTTAATGGATCGCTTTATCAGTTAACTCTACTTGGAGAGGATATATCAGAATTAATGGACTCTTACACTATTGGAGAATTTTCTTTGTGAAAAGCTCTATCCAAGGTGATTCGGATGACGATGATGAAGTTGTAGTTACGCCTCCGCCTCCTACCTCCACGAAAGCACTAGTACCTGCTGATGAAGCTATAGTTGAGCCTCCTATCCTCACGAAAGCACCAGTACCTGCTAAGGTCCCCAAGTCTAATACGAAACAAGATAAAATAGCTTTTCTAAAAGAAGATAATTGGAATAAATTTGCTTATGATTTGAGATATTTAGATGCAATTGCTAGTTTTTTTCATTTTGCTACACGTTGCGCAGCAGCAATAGAATATAGAGATAAAATCTATATTTCATATAATTCTAAATCAGAAGAGAAACCTTATTCTAAATTACTCAAAATTTGTGATCTAACACTTAAGAGAGTTGCGAACGAAAAAAGTCATTTTGAAAAATCTCAAGATAGCATTCTAGGATTATATCTTCTTAATTGCGGTTTTTTAGAGTTTGTTAAGGAAGGAGCGCGTATATGTAAAAGCCAAAAAATTGAATCTGCAGACACTTTGCAAGATTTTGAAGTCGCTAGGCGTGATGCTATGAAAACGCTAGAGATCACTGGTATATGTGACATAGATATATCATCTATCACCAAAAAATTAACAGATCAATACTTTAAAGTTTTAGAATGTGTTAATTCTGATATCACTTTGTCAGCACATAAAGAAAGCTACTTCAGGCCCTTGCAAGACTCGCTAAAATTGCATCATTGCATAACCTCTGGCATGGTACCTTATAAGGAAGTAATTATCCTAGATAATCCACGTAGTTTGCACGCTGAATATAACATCAGTACTCATTTTCCCTTTATAGAACTATTAGATAAAAATTATATAGGTGTTTCAAAATTATGTTGCGGTTATTGCCATGCGTATTTATCAGGAGCAGGTCATGAACATCGGGGAACACATGGAATGTGTGATAAATGGATTCCTCTACCTGGTCAAGGAGAACGTATAAAGGAATTGGTAGACAAGGACACTTGGCAACAGGAAAAGCCTAATCAACAAAAACGACTTTCTTGGGATGAATTTGAAGCGGAAATACGTGTTTTAGGAACTACTACTTTATATGATTACAAATCATCATTAAGCTTAACAGGAGATGCCCTAGAATCTGGGGGCCATGATTCTGTGTCTAATTAATTTTATTACTACAATTAAATCTAGGGTTTAAATTTACATCAGTTTCTTAAAATTTTATCAACATATTTACTCAAAGTAGTTCTAATATTTCTTATATTTGATAAACTCAAGTTTTTGCTAACCTTAGGTTAATAATAAAGAATGAAATACAATGAGAAGTTAATTATATATAAGCAATATTTAAGCGATATAAATAATATATCTTTCACTCAAAGGGAAATAGACGTTATCGCCTGCATCATCCATAATAGGGGGGAAAAGAAAATTGCTATTTTGCTTAAAATTTCTCCTAGAACTGTGAGCGCGCACGTTCATAATATCATGTTAAAAATTGGCACTAACTCACGCGAAGGTATTATCGATTTTATTGAACAAACTGCTAAATCAACGACCATTCGTGAATATTATCTTCATCTGTTAGTTAGAAATTGCATTGATAAATGCCTTAATCATATCGCAAGTACTTTGAATAAAAATGGTTCATATTATCATTTGTATCACCAGGATTTAGAAAGCCAAGAAAAAGAAAAATTGCAGCAAATTGCAGCGGATTTAAAGATAGCAAATATAGAGTTATCTACTAACAATGAAGAAATTAGCATACCCACACTTATAGTATTAAATGAAAATTTGGATATAGATTTTGAACAAAAAGAATATATATTTCTCCTATTAAACAACAAAATCGATATTCATAAAAATAATCAAAATTACCTAGATTTCTCTGAAAACGTTAATTATTACGACTCTCTATTTGATTTACTTAAGCAACTTATTTCTAATCCAAAACTTGGAGAAGTAATCTCTAGCGCAAAAAAAGAGTTTAGCAGCATAAATATGTCCTGGAATCTTAGTGCCAACCAGAATGAACAAAGTAGCTCTAAACTAGAGAATTCTGTAAGTAAAAGTTATATATTACTATTCATTATCATTTCTGTTTTGTTGTCTATTGGCACCTTGATTTTCAAAAATTACTCAAAATTATTTAAAATTAATATTAGTAATTCTATTATAAATAATGACCTGCTAGTCCCTCAAGATTACAAACTCCTTGAAAGGACAAACATAGAACAAAAACTAGAACAAAAATTATCAAAAAATACTGGTATACAGTCAGTAGCACTGGTTGGCATAGGAGGTTCAGGAAAAACCACTATTGCCAGACAATATGCCAGAAACTCTGATGCATCGTTGATATGGGAGATAAATGCTGAAAACAAAGAGACAATTATTTCTTCTATGCAGCAATTAGCCCAGGAAGCAGCTAAAAACTCGAAAGATCAAGATGAGCTAGAGCAAATAAAAACGATACGTGATGTTTCGGAAAAAGAAAGAAGATTATGGCTTTTTTTAAGCAAATCGATCAGAAAATATAATGGTTGGCTATTAATATATGATAATGTTAGAAATTTCCAAGAAGTAATAAAGTACTTCCCCCACGATGAAAATATTTGGGGAAATGGAAAAGTAATTATTACTACTAGCAATGCTAATATAACCCACAGTGATTATATTTCAGACAAAAATGTTATCTATGTAAATGATCTCAGTAATCCAGAAAAATTGAGGCTATTTGCAAAAATTATATCAGGTAATGATCAACTGTCTGAGACTCAAAAAAAGGATTATGAGAGCTGCTTAAAGAATATCCCATCGTTTCCTCTCGATATCTCAATAGCTGCTCATTACATAAAAGAAACTAAAATTAGCTGTGAAAAATATTTGCAATACACACAAACACCAAATCCTAGTTTTATATTTGCTCAAAAAAATATACTACAAGATGTTGGAGAATATACGAAAACAAGATATGACATTATCACATTATCTCTTGATCATCTAATTAAAATATCTCCAGATTTTAAAGATCTATTATTTATTATCAGTATTTCTAATTCGCAAAATATCCCTAAAGAGTTGCTATCCTTGTTTAAGGACGAAGTTATAGTTGATAGTTTCTTAAGAGAGCTAAAGAAATTTTCACTAATCACTCAGGAAACTAATGAACATTCAGCATCAACTTTTTCTATTCATAGAAATACTCAGTCTGCTATTAGAACATACTTTGCACCACTACTTAAACATTCAAATGATCAACAATATTTGTATAATATCTCTACAACAATTGAAGATTATATACATAACCAAATTAAAAATGACAATTTAGGCAAAATTCAACTTTTAACTCTGCATGTTGAATCAATAATTAGTCAAGACAATTTATTTTCTGAATTAGATAGAGAAAATTTACGCTACAACCTTGGCATTTGTTATTTTCACTTATCAAATTATGCCAAAGCAAAGGTTTTACTTGAACAAAGCCTAACTACTTATGAAAAATACTACGGTGAAAATCATATCAGAACAGCCAAAACAATTGCAAGACTTGCTTCTGTTCATAGAAATATGGGAAATTATGAGAAATCTAAAGATATGTTTGAAAAAGCTATCGTTATATATAAAAAATACTACGGAGATTGGCATACTGAAACAGCTTGGATTTATGTATATTTAGGTAGCGTATATAGACATTATGGTGATTATAGTAAGTCAATAAAGCTTCTACAAAACGGTTTTGATATATATAAAGATCATTATACTAAAGAACATATCGAAACCGCCAAAGCTTCTGCCTACCTAGCTATTGTCTATAAGGATCTTGGAAACTATCAAGAAGCTAGGACGCTTCTGGAAGAAGCTTTAAAGTATTATACAGCGTTTTATGGTAATAAACATACTAAAACTGCATGGTTGTCTGTAAACCTTGCTTGTGTTTATCGCAATTTGGGAAATGGTGATCAAGCCATAAAATTACTTGAAATAGCTGCAAAAATATATGAACAAAACACTCCTAAAAATTGTCTAGAAAATGCATGGACATTGGGTCATATTGGGGCGACTTATATTGATTTAGATAAATTAGAAAAAGCAGACTATACTTTAAATAAAAGTCTTGAAATATACACTAAACTAGTAGATGGAGATAATATGGCTATTGGTTGGATATACTATCATTTAGGTAGATTATACATTAAAAAAGACCAATTGGATAAGGCTAGGAACATGTTAAATAAATCTTTAGATATTCATAAAAAAAACTACGGTGCAAACAATCTTAAAACCCAGAAAGTTATAAATACTATTAGCAGCATAAAATTGCAGCATGACAACTCTGGCTAATCCAGAATCTAATTCAGGACGAACACGCCCTAGTTCATCCCCCGATCAAGGATCCAAGTGACTTTGAGGTTTTGATGGCTTAAGAGTGGATCATGCATCAAGTGCGGGAAGACCTTATTCTTTCTTAAAAAATACAGTTGATGACTAAGATTTATTCACTCTGATCTCGCTCTAGTCACTCCAAACTTGATTTGGGGTTCATAAATAAATATGGATCTTAGGGCCTGAGCCCAGGATGACTAAGAAGAGAGAGTAAGGGATAATCTGATATGATTTATTAAATACTCTCATCAAAATAATTATTGTTTTATTTCCTCATTAATCTGCTGCTGAACCACCTCTGACTCAGGTATATCTGGTGTCTCATTTCTGAATTTAAGATTAGGTATCTTCATATAATATGCCCCTAACCTAGTGCAAAAGGCACCTACTGCTACTATAACCACAACATTTCTAATTGAATTTGGATCTGGGTTATGAGAGTTAACATCGAGATATATACTAAATATCAACCCCCAAATTACAGATGTCTCCGCATTTATAGTTCCATCAAAACAAGATATACTACCCTTGCTGCGTATCAAATCTCTTAAGATACTACCTCCATTAGCAGTTAAAAAAGCAAAAAATGGCCCCCATAACTCTATTGGTTCTATTCTTGCCATTATTGCAATACATACTCCTGTGACGATGAAAGCTGCCTGACCAAGGGCGTCTCCAATGATAAATATATTATCCCAAAATTTTGTCACCTGATCATATTGATTGGCATTTTTATTATAATACTCAAGAAGCCTAATTGCAGAGAAACCAACCAAAACAACAATAATGATATAGTACATATAAGAAGGTGTTAAAAATATTCCAACTTCATCTCTATTAATTAAAATATCTCTCATTACTCCTCCTCCAACGGAAGGAAGCATTGCAAAAATAAATGTTCCAAACAAAGTAGCATTATCCTTAGCTGAGAGAGCAAGCCCTGAAATAGCATAAGCAAACGTCCCTATAACTCCTATGAAGTAATACCATTTCGAATCTATCGTTTGTAGTAGCAGTACAGGATACAAATAAGTTTTGGCAATATTTTTGTACTCCTCTGTTTTATTGAAATTTTTGATTTCACGGTTGAACCTATCAACCAACTCTAAAGGTACGGACTTTTTACTAAACATCAAATGGATCGGTGTCTTAATATTTAACTGTACTTCTTGTACTCTATTTGCCTTATTACTCAATATCGCCGCTGCTCCTACAATTCTATCCGAAATAAACCCATCTATTTCACCTTTCATAAGCGCATTTAATTCCTCTACATCATTGGCATATTTTCTCACAATATCCTGATTAGAAGGATCATTAATAAATACATTAATTTGAGGGTCAGCATATATAAACCCTTCAGTTACACCAAGTATATAATTTTGCAGCCTTATTTGAGCCAAAAACTCTGAAACAGTTCTGAAGTCAAGACTCTTATTACTATCATTCAATGTGAAAAGTGAATTTTCCTCATACCTATAAGGAACAGAGAAATAAACATACTCTGCTCTAGTGCTAGTATATGTTGCCCCTGCTGCAATATCTCTTGTTCCATTTTTAAGGTCCTTTTGGTGCTGAGACCAATCAACTTGCTCATACTTGATATCAACACCTACCTTTTTAGCAATACTTCTAACTAATTGTATGTCCATTCCAGTCAGAGTATAGCCACCTGCTGTAATCTTGTTATATTGATATGGCTCCCACAAATACCAACCACCTACTAGCTGATCTTTGCTCACCGAATCAACACATTGTATTGCTGTTTCAGTCTTTTTATCATCTGCTGCCAAAGTTATATGTGTAAAAACTATAAAAAAAAGAAATATAATTGCTCTATGCATTAGGTACCTTATCAATTCTGTCTTAGAGCATTTTAGACCCATTTTATAAACAAAGTATAGATAAGTTAAGATGTCTTTTGACCAATGAGTGATTGGAGTAGATTTTTAGTTACAATTTTCAACTATTTTTTGAGTATTTTGTATTTTATAATGCCGTACGTAGTTATTGTTAACCACATGGCTTCTATTATAACTGACGCCAAATTCCAATTATATATTAGTGAATAAAGTAGCATCAGCGCACCAAAAAGATTAAGTAGTAGGTATCCCCATGAGTCATACCTAACCTTTTCTACTTGCAATAAGAGGAATGATAGAACAACACAAATTACCCCCATCACACCTATTATATCAGGAATATATTGACCCACTTAGTTATTTTATACAAATTTATTTATTACAGTTTCACCACCCATATACGGCCTTAGGGCTTCTGGTATAGTAATTGAGCCATCGCTATTTTGGTAATTTTCTATGACTGCAACTAATGTTCTACCAACTGCCAAACCTGAACCATTTAAAGTATGAACAAAAGTTGTATTTATTGCTCCAAACTCCTTATATCTAGCTTTCATTCTTCTTGCTTGGAATTCCCCACAGTTAGAAATACTGGAAATTTCTCTATATTTATTTTGTCCAGGCAACCATACTTCTAAATCATAAGTTTTCTGAGCACTAAAACCCATGTCTCCTGAACAAAGAAGCATTACCCTATAAGGTAACTCCAATCTTATTAATATTTCTTCAGCTGCAGCAAGCATCTTCTGATGCTCAAGCTCTGATTCTTCTGGTGTTGTTATCGTTACCAATTCTACTTTGCCAAATTGGTGATTTCTTATCATGCCTCTAGTATCCTTACCAGCACTTCCTGCTTCTGATCTGAAACACTCTGTATAAGCTACATATCTTAGTGGTAGTTCATCTCTTTTTAATATTGTATCTGATACCAAATTAGTTAAAGGAACCTCTCCTGTTGGTATTAATCTATATTTCCCATCTTCAACAACATAAGAATCATCAGCAAGTTTTGGTAATTGCCCTGTATTATACATTGAATCCGGTCTTACTAGTGCTGGCGGGGCAACTTCTTCAAATTGAAAATCTTGAGTATGAATATCAATCATAAAATTAGTAAGCGCCCTAGCTAATCTTGCAAGACTTCCTTTTAAGGTTACAAATCTGCTACCAGAAATTTTTGCCGTCTGTTCAAAATCCATCATGCCTAAAGCAGTACCTAGGTCAAAATGCTCCTTTGGGTTGGTGATCTGCTTTTTCTCGCCCCATTCCTTTATGAGCTTATTCATAGACTCATCAACACCGTATGGTACGTCCTTAGAAGGCAAATTAGGAATAAGATCCATGATATTTTTTAACTCGTCTCCACCATCAATCTTAGATGAAAGCTCTGTAAGTCTTTCATTTATATGCTCAACATCTCTTTTTATTTCTTCAAATTCCTTTGTTTTTTTACCCTTTAAACTTGCCAGTTTTTTTGATTTAGCATTTTTTGCTTGCTGTAGTTGTTGAATGATAGTAGTTAGCTGCCTTTTCTCTTCATCAAGATCTAGTAGCTGACGCGAATCAACTTTTATGCCCCTTTTTTGCAGCAATTCATTGAATTCCCCTTCATTTTCCCGGATCCATTTGATATCTAGCATTTACAGCTCCCTTTTTTCAAGTAACTTACAGAGTATAATTGAGAGTTCATATAATAAAAGAAGCGGTATTGCAAGAGCTATCTGACTGAGCACATCTGGCGGCGTTAATATTGCCGCAACAATAAAAATAATTACAATAGCTAATCTTCTTTTATTCCTTAGCCATGAGGAATTTACCACGCCCATAAGAGATAAAATAGCCATAAAAACTGGCAATTGAAAAGATAACCCAAAGGCAACACTTAAGTGTACCACTAGATCTAGATATTCACTTATTTTTGCTTCCAAAACTAGTGGCACTCCTATACTAACTTTTTCATAGCTTAGAAAAAACGACCAAGCGCTTGGCATAACAAAATAAAACATAAAAATGCAGCCAGAATAAAATAAAACTGGCGATGAAAATAAAATAAATGCCAGTATTTTTCTTTCTCCTTGATGAAGGCCAGGCTTCATAAAAGCGTAAATCTGATATACAAAGAGTGGAAAAACTATAACTAATGCTGAAAAAAAGGAAATTTTAATATACGAAAAAAAAGCTTCTGCAAGGCTTGTATATATTATTTTTCTGCTAGCACTATCAACAACTGAAATCAGTGGATGTAGTATTATTTTATATATATCATCACTGTAATAATAACTGATACCAAAACCTATAAAGAAGGCCAAAATTACTCTAATAAAACGTTTTTTCAATTCATTAAAATGTTCTTTTAGAGTATATTTTTGCATAAATTAATATCACTCTTGCTTTATTTCGACTTCTTTACCAAATTCCTCGGTTGATTCATTTATCTTTTCTTTCATATCATCAATAAACTCATCTTTTTCTGTTTTTGTAGGCTTCATTTCATGCTCTATAATCCTATCAGGAATCATTTTAACAACATCCTTAAGTACGCTATCTAGGTACTTAGTAAACATTGAATCTTTTAGCCAATCTGGATATTTGTCAGTTGATATTTCCGTAAATATATCACCAATTTTCTCCGCTTTTTGATATGATTTAGTGGCAAAAACGGCCACAATCGCATATAAAACCAAAGCGATAATGGCCCCACGAATAAACCCCGCAACCAACCCTAAAAGACGATCAAGAAGTCCCTGACTTATCGGAGATACCATCATAATTATACTTGAACAAATAAAAGTAAAGAATACTAGTGAAAACATGTACGATGAGATACCGCTGGTGATAGCTACGACTGCTTCATTATTGAAGTAACTTGCTACTACTACCTTAATTTTAGGATATAATACAAAGGCAACAATAAGCGAGGCAATGAACCCGATAAAGTTTACCAGTAAATGTATCATGCCTTTATATAATCCAAAAAGACATGATACCAAGATTATAGTTACAACTATTATATCAAAAATGCCCATATTTACAGTACTATAATTGCTTTATCAGTTAATATGTAATCCATCCTAATATCATTTAAATTATAGGGTAAAGTTTCTACTAAACTCTCGTGAAAACAAACTCCAACCTTAGTGATATTTGGATGATTTCTAAAATATTTATCGTAATATCCTTTGCCAAAACCTAAGCGATAACCACTCATGCAAAATGAAAGACCAGGAACAAAAATCAATTCTGGTACAACATTAATGTTTGAGTCTGGTTGCATCAAACCAGTGTACATACTTTTTTCTAAATAGGAACCCAAATCATATTTAACAAAATTCATCCTATCTCCTCTAATTTTAGGAATAGCAACTTTACCACTACACGCCGCAGCTAGTTTAAGCAAGTCAGGCTCTCCTTTAAGTGGCCAATATATACCAAGCGTAGGTGCCTTATTTTGTTCTTCTTTAACTAGTGAATTAATTATATCTCTAGCTAAACCAACAATTTTTTCGTTTGCACTTAGCAAATCTATTTCATTAAGAAGTTTTCTTCTTTCGAGTATTCTTTTTCTAATTTGATCCTTTTCTATCATTGATTCGTGTTTTACTTACTCAAATATTTTTTTATAAATTCATCATGAAGCACTATCTCTTCTTCATTTGGCTTGATAATAATCTTATTGCCTATAGCTTCTGAAATACTAACCATTGATTGATTGATCCTTGCATCTTCTTCTATCATGGTAAAACTAACTTGTCTTCCACCTGTTAACTCAATATATACTTTTGCTAATAACTCAGCATCTTTTAGCGCTCCGTGAAATTGCCTTGAAGAATTATCTATTTTATATCTTTTACACAAAGCATCAAGATTTACTCTAGCACCAGGAAAAGCCTTTCTTGCAAGTATTAAAGTATCTATTGCTTCTGATAGAAGTAAGGTTGGTAAATTAATTTTGGATAATTCATGATTTAAAAATTTGATATCAAATGGAGCATTGTGGATTACCAGTTTTGCTCCAGCAATAAATTTTAGTAACTCATCGGCAACATCCCTAAAGAGAGGCTTATCTCTTAAAAACTCAGAAGATATTCCATGAATTCTATATGCTTCTTCTGGCATATTGCGCTCTGGATTTACATACCAATGGATTTTGTTGCCCGTTAAAACCTTGTTTACCATTTCAAGGGCACCTATTTCAACTATTCTATGCCCTTCTAAAGGATTAAGACCTGTTGTTTCTGTATCTAAAACTATTTCTCTATGCATCTTTATTCATCTGATTTATTAGGTCTTTTAATTGCAACTCAACATCGATATCTGTATTTATCAGCATATCTGCTCTTTGCATTTTTTCTTCTTGAGTCATTTGTATATTTTTTAGTTTTTCAAATAAATCTCTATCTTTCATTCCTCTTACCTGCGCTCTTTTCCACCTTGTTTCATCGCTACAATAAACACATATTACCTTATAAAAGTGATTTTGATAACTTGTCTCATATAATAAAGGTACTTCTGTAAAAATAATGTTTTCACTTTCATTATTTTGTTCAAAATCCCTTACTCCTTTTCTTACAAGAGGGTGTATATAATTCTCTAAAATCTTTTTCTTTTGCTCATCACTATATATTACATTTGCAATTTTAGAAGTTGAAAAATCTCCTCCAATGTTTAACATTTCCATTATCTTTGCTCTGATTTGCTCTTCTTGGTACAGATTTTTTATGTAATCATCACAAGAAAATACTTTATAGTTTTTGTTTTTAAGGCAATTTATTAAAAATGACTTACCAGATGCAAAACTTCCTGTTACAGCAATATTACGCACCGCTTTGTTTCTTTCTGTGGTCATAATATTCCTTCATTATTGTTGCCGCTGTTTCTTCTATGGATCTTAATGAAACATCCATTACTTTCCAGTTATTTTCAGCACATATTCTCTTTACCTTCCTGCATTCCTCTTGCACAACTTTTATATCTGTATAGTTTGTATCCTCTTTAACTTGTAATAAATTCATCCTACTTTCTCTAATTTCAATTAGCCTACTAGGGTTGATTACCAGACCAAAAACCATAGGTCTTCCTCCTTTTGGTACTATATCAGGAAAGTCTACTCCCTCTACAAGAGGAACATTTGCTGTTTTAAAACCGTTATAAGCTAAATAAATTGAAGTTGGTGTTTTAGAAGTTCTTGATGGACCAATAAGAACTATATCTGCTTCATCAAGCCCTTCTAAAGATTGACCATCATCGTGTTTCAAAGTATATTCTATGGCATCTACTCTGTTGAAATAATTATCATCAAATTTATTAATAAAACCAACACCAACATCTGCAGACGTCCCCAAATATTCCTCTATTTCTTTTACTATTCTACTTACCACAGAAATACATGGGATCTTGTTTTCATAACAAAACTTTTTCAATTCAGACCTTAGCACCTCATTTGACATCGTAAATAATACTATCCCAGGCTTAATCTTTAATTTTTCAAAGACTTCAGCTAGCATTTCTTTATTTCTTATCATAAGCCAGTGGTATTTTTTCACCTCTACATCACTGAATTTTGCTAGAGCTGTATTTGCTGCGTGTTTTACTGTCTGTCCTGATGATTCTGAAACAAGATGGATTACTAATTTTTTCATTTATTTTCTATTTGTGGATAATTTTCAAAGTTATATCTTTAATCTGCTACAAAAATCTTACCTTCCAATCATTTGCACCTTTTGTTAATATAATTGTACATAACAATTTCATTTGCCCAGTAAACTGTTATATACCCAAAGTGCCAACAGTTTCTTCACATAATTACTAACTGTATAAATTATTATGTGGATATCTTGAATTATATCTAAATTTACTTATTTTCTATAGTCAAGAAAATGATTAAAATTGTTGATAATTCTGTGGTTAAAATCTAATCTCTATTTTTCACATCACCAACAACTATCTATATTATTATATATAAATATTATATTATTATGAGAGCTAATTTATTTACTTCAACTTTTACTAAATCAAATAATGCTATTCCTATATGGTTTATGAGACAAGCAGGAAGGTACTTACCTGAGTATATGGAAGTAAGATCTAAGTTTTCTAATTTTCTAGATCTTTGTTATAACTCAAATAGTGCTTCTTTAATTACCTTGCAACCAGTAGAAAGATTTTCAATGGATGCTGCTATTATTTTTTCTGATATTTTAGTTTTGCCTCATTGCTTAGGTTGGGATGTAAGATTTGAAAAAAATGAAGGCCCTATTCTTAAAAAATTTGAAAAAACAGAAGATCTTAAAATAATTAGTAATGATTTGTCTTCGCAAATAAATTCTATATATGAAACAGTGGCAAAGACAAAAGCTAAATTATCAAAAGAAGTAGCATTAATAGGCTTTGCAGGAAGTCCATGGACAGTTGCAAGCTACATGCTAGAAGGCAAAGGAAAACAGAATTTTTCTGTGAGTAAAGAATTTTTATACAAGCATAAATCTCTTGCTGATGAGTTAGTATCCATAATAACAAGTGCTACAATAGAATATTTAAAAAATCAAATATTAGCAGGGGCAGATACAATAAAGTTATTTGACTCTTGGTCTGGTGTTTTAAGTGGTGATTTATTTGAAGATTTTGTTATAAAACCAACTAGAGTAATTACAAAAGAATTGAAAACTATTTTTCCTGATATTCCAATCATTGGCTTCCCAAGAGGTGCTGGTTATAACTATGAAAAATATATAGAATCGACAGGAATAGATGGAGTAGCTGTTGATCAATTTGTACCAGTAGAACAAATGAAAAAATGGCAAAAAAAATTAGTTGTACAAGGTAATTTTGATCCGATTATCTTACTTACTGATAAAACTGGTATATCGCGATATGCTGAGCAGATATTAAATAAAGTTGAAGATAAGAATTTTATATTTAATTTAGGTCATGGTATATTACCACAAACTCCGGTAGAAAATGTTGAATATCTAGTAAATTATGTCAAAAAACACTCAAAAAGATAAAGTTGCGGTAGTGCTATTTAACCTAGGTGGGCCTGATAATTTAGGTGCAGTTAAACCGTTCCTTTTTAATTTATTTTTTGATAAAAAGATTATTAGATTACCCTTAGTATTAAGGTATATAGTAGCCAAGATTATCTCTTCTAAAAGAGAAAATACAGCAAAGGAGATATACCAAAAAATGGGAGGTAAGTCGACAATCTTAGATCAAACTATATCTCAACTAAATGCAATCAAAACTCAATTAAGCAAAGATGATAGCAGGATATACGAAGTTTTTATTAGCATGCGATACTGGCATCCAATGAGTGATGAAACCATAAAGAAGATAGAAGAATTTGCTCCAACGGAAATGATTTTAGTGCCATTATATCCTCAATTTTCTTCTACAACGACATCATCATCTTTTGAAGATTTTTTCAAAAAAATTGGGAAAACTAGTTTAAAAGATATAAAACAGAAAGCAATATGCTGTTATCATAATGAAGATTTTTTTTCAAAAGCTTATGCTTCATTAATTGAAAATGAAATAAGCAAAGTAAAAGATAAAAATAATTATAGAGTATTATTTTCTGCTCATGGATTGCCTCGGAAAATAATTGAGCAAGGTGATCCGTATCAATGGCAAGTAGAAGCTTCAGTTAATGCTGTTATAGATAATATGTCATTTGAAATTGATGATTATAAAATCACTTACCAAAGCAGGGTTGGACCGCTTGAGTGGATTGGTCCTAGTACTGACGAAGAAATTGAAAAGGCAGCAAAAGAAAGAAAAGAAATTGTTGTTGTTCCAATTGCATTCGTGAGTGAGCATTCAGAAACCC
The DNA here is from genome assembly GCA_017302595.1 of Rickettsiales bacterium. Taxonomy (GTDB): domain Bacteria; phylum Pseudomonadota; class Alphaproteobacteria; order Rickettsiales; family Rickettsiaceae; genus Megaera_A. Next base: position 962,236 of record JAFLDA010000001.1, on the reverse strand, counting down.
TAGTGGAGCTTGATATAGAGTATAAAGCAATAGCTGATGAATATAAGGTAAATTACTTGAGAGTGCCGACACTCGCAACTAATTCAACATATATAAACGGTCTTGCTGATCTAATTATTGATTTTTCAAAGAAAGAGGAAGAAAAATTTATAAAATCAGCGAATAATTCCAGAATATGCCCGGCAAATTTTAATGATTGTATGTGTAAGTAAGGAGAAAATATGCAAGATTATTTCATGTGGTACAAAGCAATACACGTTATTTCGGTTATTTCGTGGATGGCTGCAATGTTTTATATGCCACGATTGTTTGTTTACCATACCAAGGCAGATGTTGGTTCTGAAATGGATAAAACTTTTCAAGTAATGGAGTATAAATTACAAAAAATAATAATGACTCCAGCTATGATAACAACTTATATTTTTGGCATTATCATTGCATATATATATGGATTTGTTGCGCTTGGAGTTTGGTTTCACATCAAAATGTTTGCAGTACTGGTGTTAACTGGAATGCATGGAATGTTTTCAAAATGGAGAAAAGATTTTGCGGCTGGGCAAAATAAGCACAGTGAAAAGTTCTATCGCATTATAAATGAAATTCCAGTTATTTTCATGGTGATTGCAGTTGTTATGGTGATAGTAAAACCATTTGAGTAGTTTACATATTTTAATCATCATGGTAGAATTTATTGCTAATTGTTTTAAGTGAAATATATGACAATATGACAAAATTAAATGTTATTACAGCGCCAGACCCTATCTTAAAAACAAAAGCACTGGCAGTAGAAGTAGTTGATGATAGTATCAGAAAGATACTAGATGATATGCTTGAGACAATGTATGCTGATGATGGTGTTGGATTAGCAGCTAATCAAGTTGGAATACTAAAAAGGATGCTGGTAATAGACCTACAAAGTGATGATGATAAAAATAGAAGTAAAGAGTTTTATCCTCTCTATCTTGTCAATCCTGAGATCAAGGAAACTTCAACAGATTCAATTACTGCAAAAGAATACTGCATGTCTGTCCCAGAAGAAGGGGTTCCAGTAGCAAGACCTAGTTGGGTTAGGGTGTCTTATCTTGATTATCATGGTAATCAGAAAGAAATAGAAACTGATGGCTGGCTTGCAAGAGCAATTCAGCATGAAATGGACCATCTAAATGGCAAAGTGATCTTAGATTACCTGTCTAGTGTTAAAAAAGACATTGTACTGAGAAAGCTAACTAAACTTAAAAGAATTTCTGCATAAAGTAGCTAATGAATATAATATTTATGGGAACACCTGATTTCGCTGTTCCTGCCCTAAAAGCATTGATTGAAAATAAAAAACATAAAGTTAAGGCGGTTTTTACTAGAGAACCAAAGCCACAAGGTCGGGGTATGAAATTAACAAATAGTCCAGTTCATGATTTGGCAAATTTGTATAATATAAAGGTATTTACGCCAAAAACCCTTAAAAATAATCAGGCAATTGAATTAGTGGATCAAGTTGAAGCTGATATAATCGTAGTGGTAGCGTACGGTTTTATCATACCGTCAAATATACTTAACTCTAAGAAGTATGGTTGTTTAAATATACATCCATCAAAGCTTCCTAAATATAGAGGCGCCGCGCCTCTGCAGAGGACCATAATCAATGGTGAAAGTGAAACTGCCGTATGTGTTATGCAGATGGATGAGGGGCTTGATACAGGTGATATTATCCTTCAAGAGGATTTTTCCATAGATTCTAGAATTAGTCTGCAAGAGCTGCATGATAAATGCGCAAAAATTGGCGCAAAGCTGCTTTGTGATGTACTAGATGATATTGAAGGGCTTCCTCGAATAAAGCAGTCAGATTTAGGGATAACTTATGCGGATAAACTTACCAAAGAAGAAGGTAAGATTGACTGGAATTTAGGTGCTTACGAAATAGATTGTAAAGTAAGAGGAATGGTTTTTTGGCCATCGGCTTACTTTTTCTTGAATGATAAAATGATAAAAATAATAGAATCTGAGCCTATCAATATAAAGCGCAATAATACTCCAGGATCAATAGTTTCCGACCAATTTGAGGTTGTTTGTGGAAATGGTAGTTTAATAATAAAAAAACTTAAGCCAGAAGGTAAACAAGCAATGAGTGGTGCCGATTTCTTAAGAGGTTTTGGCAAAAATCTGGATGAAATAATTATTAAATAATAAAATTTATTGCGCAAAGTCATTTTTGTTCTAGTCATCCCGGACGCTCTAACAGTCACCCCGGACTTGATCCGGGGTCCAACAAGTAACTTCAAGATTGTGAATGCTTTAAGTAATGGATCCCAAATCAAGTTTGGGATGACTTTATTCTTTCTTAAGAAACATAGTTAATGACTAAACATTGTCATGCTGAATGACGAGGATAGCTTACATATACTTAGATAGAACATCGAGCATAATTTTTTTTGCAATCGGGGCGGCTGCTCTTCCACCACCTCCGCCGTGATCAAAGTAGACGCATATGGAATATTTTGGTTTATCAAACGGTGCAAATCCTGCAAAAATTGCATGATTCCTGCTTTCCCACGCAATATTATCTCTACTTAAATCATCAGCGGCGTTCTTTTTTGCTCTTACTTGGGCTGTCCCAGTCTTCCCGGCCATTTCTATTGATTTGTAATCGACCCTACTTAAATACCCCGTTCCTCCTTGGGTATTTAAAGTATTATATAAAGTTGTTCTAATGATTTCTAGGTGCGATGGGTCAATATGTACGTACGAATACCGACTATGCAGGGCAGATGATATTCTTGGTGTAAATAACTTCCCGCCGGATGCAATAGTAGTAATAAATCTAGCAAGTTGCATAGGAGTAGTAAGTAAGAAGCCTTGACCTATTGAGAGATTTAAGGTATCTCCCAATGACCATTTTGTTCCTTGTTTTTCTTTTTTCCACTCTTCTGTCGGAACAAAGCCAGATAACTCACCAGGTAAATCAACTTCGGTTAGGCTATCAAACCCAAACTTCTTTGCGACGTCAATAATTTTTTTTGCTCCTATCTGCTTTGCTATGGTAAACATATACGTATTACATGAATATTTAATAGCATCCATGAGGTTTATTGCGCCATGTCCCTTGCTTCTTGCGCATCTGAAATTATTTCCTCCTAAAAATGATGACCAGCCAGTGCAGATTACTCGATTTTCAGGAGAAATACCTGATTCTAATGCTGCAATTAAAGTTATAAGTTTAAATACAGAGCCAGGAGGATAGAGGCTCTTTATGGTCTTATCTATAAGAGGTTTATAAGGGTCATTAATTAACTCATTCCAGTATTTATTAGAAAGTTTGTTAAATTTATTTGGGTCAAAAGAAGGAGCAGAGGCGCAAACAATGACATTGCCACTTTCACAATCCATTACTATTGCGCTACTTCCAAGTTGATTTAAGTGATAATATGCTCTTTCTTGAATTTCCAGGTCTATGTTTAATGATAGATCATTTCCCGGTATACTTGAGTTCTTACCTAGTTCTCTGACATATTTGCCAAGTGCATTTACTTCAATTCTCTTGAACCCAAACTCCCCTCTTAAATAATTTTCGTATGATTTTTCAACACCTGATTTTCCAACTTTAAAAGTCTCGTCTGCTAGTTTAATTTGATCACCATCTTCAGATGTTGGTCTGCCAAGGTAGCCTGTAAAATGAGCAGTAGCAGGGCCTTTGCTATAAAACCTTTCAAATCCCGTATCAATGAACAAGGCCTTAAAGTGATCTCTTCTTTCTTCGATTATTGCTACCTGAGCCCATTCAAGAAAATCAATAATTATCGCAGCTACTCTTTTGCCACTTTTTTGCACTCTTTTTTGCACTTCTGATACTTGTTCGCTATCAAGCTCCAGTATTGTCGCTAAATAATCAATTTCCTGCTGAAAATCTGAGTTATTATTCTTATCAATCATCAAGCGGAAGCAGGTATTATTTTTTGCTATTATTTCGCCATTTTTGTCTAATATCTTCCCTCTTTTTGGTGTTAAGAGGATCATTTTTATTCTGTTGTTATCTGATAAAGTTCTATATTCATCTTTCTTTATGAACTGCATATAGAACATTCTTCCAGCTAAAAGGAACAATAATCCCAGTTTACCAGCCCCTATGATAAAAGTTCTTCTGGTAGTTATTTGTCTGTCTAGGGATTTTTTATCCAGCATTATATTCTTTAGCGTTTGGTTGCTTTTTCAATTAAGTAAGACATTGTCGGGTATGTAAGTATTGTAGTCATGTAGTAAAAGAGCATACCAAAGAAATCAACAGAATATTGACTCTTTGTAGAAATAACAAAATATCTAATGGCAAATACAAAAGCGCAATAAACACAAAATACACAAATATTAGTCAAATGCTCCTTAATCATAAAATATTTAGCTGATAAGGATAGTAGTATATTTGCTAAGATAAGAGCTAAAGATGTTGTACATAGCGGAGAGTTGCTTAATATATCGATAAATATACCGACGACAAATAGCTGCCAGTAGTAAATATTTTTATATGTAGATAAATAATAAATTACTGCAATATCGAGTGCTGGAAAAATTGCAGAATAATTGCCTATTCTATGCCATTGATATGGTAGGGTAAAAGTGATTCCGATTACAACCGAACTAATAAATATATTTGAAACCTGCGAGATGAATTTATACATATTTTGTCAAATATTTTTGTGTTGATTGATGGCAGCGTTCATAATTAACCCGATACCAATTAAGGTTGTGACCATCATCGTTCTGCCGTAAGAAATCAGTGGTAATGGCACACCTACAGCCGGTAATAGTCCCATTACCATAGCCATGTTTATAAAAACATGGAAGAAAAATAGCGAGGTAATTCCTATGACTAGTAGTCTAGTAAATTTGGAACGGCAAGTCATTGATAATGCTAGTGAGTTGTATATTATTAAAAAATATAAAATCAATAAAACTATACCTCCGACAAACCCCAATTCTTCCATCAAAAAGGAAAAAATAAAGTCAGTTTCATATTCCGGCAAAAAGCTTAAGGGTCCTTGAGTGCCACTAAGTAGACCTTTGCCAAAAAGTCCACCAGATCCGATGGCAATTTTAGATTGTATAATATTATATCCATTCCCAAGAGGATCTTTTTCAGGATCAAGAAAAGTTAGTATTCTGTTCTTTTGATAATCGTAAAGTAAAAACCATATTACAGGTGCGCATAGTATGGCACCAACTGCGCTACTAATAAAATAAATCCTTTTTACCCCTGCGGCAAAAAACAAAGTGCACACGACCATGATAGATATAAGTCCAGTGCCAAGATCAGGTTGTCTTATGACTAAAGCTATAGGTAGTATTGAGGCAATTAATGGAAAAATTAAAGTTAAGTCACTTACATTGTAAATGGTTCTTTCATGAAAGAACTTGGCGATCATAAGCACTAATGAAATTTTTAATACTTCAGAAGGTTGTATAGTGAATATTCCTATGTCTAGCCAACGTGTTGCACCCATAGCCGATTTTCCTGCTAAGAAAACAAAAATCACTAGCACTAAAGCGATAATGTAAGATATATAACTCAAGTTATATATTACCCTTAAATCTATAAGAGCAATTATAAAGGCAATAGGAAAAAAAACGACAAAAGCTATAATTTGTTTGTATGCCCAGGGCTCTAAATTTCCTCCTGCAGCTGAGTAAAGTAAGGTAAATCCATAGATTGATATAAGCATTGTGCATAATGGAATCAATGGAGGAATTCTTCTAATTTTTGTAGAAAATTGCTCTTTGTATCTACCCATTTATATCCTTATGAATTATTTCTTATGGTCTAGTTTAGAGTTATACACTAGTTTATATTTTGGGAAAATTATTTTTACTGTTGTTCCTTTTCCTTCAACACTATTAATTTTTAGTTCTGCATCATGCGCCTCTAAAAGCATTTTTACTATAGCCAAACCTAATCCGTAAGATCCTAGGCTATTATAATTTTGTTCTCTTAGAGTGCCATAAGCACTCAAAGCAACTGGTATATCTTTTTCCTTCATGCCTATTCCTTGATCTTGTACGCATATTACCATCTCATCGTTTACTAATTTAACAGTTATGGTAATAGTGGTATCATCCTCAGAATATTTGATGCTATTAGATACTAGATTACTCATCACCTGAAGTATTCTTCGTTTATCACAAATAACCGATGGTATATCATCGGTTATTTTAGTGTCGATAGTAATTTTTCTAGAATTATATCGTGCAATATTGACCTGAACCGCCTCTTTTATTATCTCATCAATTTTAGTAATTCTATTGGTTATTTTGAATTTACCTTCAATTATCTGGTTTTCGTCCAGGATATCAGTGATAAAGTCTAATATTAATTTGGAATTATTATGGATTCCTTGAGCATATTTTTTATATGGAGTTGGTAGGTTACCAAGTATTTCCTTGGTCATTATTTCTGAACCAGTTAATATAAAGCCCAAAGGAGATCTGATTTCATGCGCTGTGAATGCCAAGAAATTACTTTTCGCTTTGGTTGAATTTTCTGCCACTAGTGTGGCTCTTTCAGCCTTGGTTCTTAAAAATGTTTCTCGTCTGTATACGTATATTATTCCAGATAGAGAAAGAGAAGCAAAAATACATAGTAATAAGAAACTCTTTGCTAAATTACTCAATATGTCATTCCTTATTAAAGTGCTGTCAATATTAACTACCAAAATAAAAGGAAGTCCTGCAAGTGGTTTGATATAGTAATTTAAGCCATTAATCATGTCTAAATATGCATAACCTTTAATAAGTTTATCTGTTTGACTCTGTACCTTTTTTATATTTAGTTTTACCAAGTCATTGAATTCTGAATTAGCATTAATCAGATTTTGAATCTTACTTTTTGATTGTGCAATAACCTGAAAGTCTTTATCAAGGATTACAAAATTTGTGCTTTTAGCCTTTTTTCTTAAATTTAAACTATTTATTAAAGTTTCAATATCATGACTAAGTACAAGTGATCCTAAATATTTACCACTATTTTTATCAACTAAATTATCGATTATTTTCAAGCTTCTATCTTTACCTTTGCCCTTTTGACTGTAAAATACGGGTTTACTTGAATTGTTGATTCCAAGACTAGTAACTAATTCTAAGATATATTCTTGCCTCCGCGGTGTGGGTAATATACCTTTGATACTGTTGACAGTTTCATTAAAATTTTTGTCAACCCAGCTGTATTTTCTCCAGCCAAAGAGCGAGTAAAATTCCTCTGATCTTAAATGGTTTTTGAGTACGTTATTAATATATCTTAGATCGCTATGGTTATCTTTTATGTAGCTAGATAGCAAATTAGTAAAATGCACTGAGTAATTCAGCTGATCAATAATTACCGTTTCAAGTTGAATATACTCTGAGCTCATATCTTTTAGTATGTCTTCCTTTTTATTAGAATATATATGAATAAAGGATACTAGGGTAATTATTACAACAATGATAATTACTCCAAAGGTAATCATTTGGATGGCTATTTTCTGATCAATTGTATCTTGAAAGATATCATTTCTGTCTTCATTGTTCATAAAAGAAATTTTCTTTTTTCTTAATAATAATATAGAATAGCCAAAATTTTGCTCAATTACGTCAAATATTAATTTATGAAATTATCATTATTTAACACTCTTACGAAGAAAAAAGAAATTTTTACTCCGATTGATGATCAGTGTGTGAAAATGTATGTCTGTGGACCAACAGTATATGACCATCCTCATATAGGTAATGCTAGGTCTGTCGTGACATATGATATCCTATATAGGATGCTGATTAGTATATATGGTAGAGATAAAGTTATATACGTCAGAAATATAACGGACATAGATGATAAAATTATCGACAGGGCAAAGCAGGATAAGGTAAGTATCAAAGAACTTACGGTTAAAACAACAGAATATTTTCATTCCGATATGGATTATTTGAATTGCCTTAGACCAAGTTTTGAACCACGAGCTACTGAACACTTGGAGGATATGTTTTATATCATTAATGTACTTTTAGATAAGGGCATTGCGTACAAATCCGAGGGACATATTTATTTTGATATTTCTAAAGTGGCTAAGTATACGGAATTATCAGGTCAATCAATAGATAAATTGTTTGAATCTGTCAGGGTTGAGGCAAGCTTTGGTAAGAAAAATCCTGGAGATTTTGTATTATGGAAACCGGCTTCAAGCGATAATTCAAAAGATTCAATATATTCAAGTCCGTTTGGCCTAGGAAGACCTGGTTGGCATATTGAATGTTCAGCGATGAGTTACAGGTTTCTAGGAAAGACCTTTGACATACATGGAGGAGGTGTAGATTTAATTTTTCCTCATCATACAAACGAAATAGCTCAAAGTTGCTCTGCTTTTGATGATTCTGAATATGCTAAATATTGGGTGCATAACGGGTTTTTAACTGTAAATCGTGAAAAAATGAGTAAATCTTTAGGGAATTTTACTACTGTAAAGGACCTAATTGATCAAGGAATTGCAGGGGATACAGCCAGACTTTTTTTACTTAGTAATCATTATCGCAAACCCTTAGATTATAATTCTAAAGCTATTGCGGATGCTGAGCATATGTTAGACTACTGGTACAGGGCAATTGAGTTATTTGATGATTTTGAGATTACAGAAAATATTAATCTTCCGCTTAAGTTTTATAATGCCCTATTAGATGATATCAACACTCCTGAGGCAGTAAAAGTAACGAATGAGTTTGCAAAAATAGTTCACACTACCAGGGAAGTGGAGGTCAAATTAGATAACCTCAGAAAATTAGTAATATGTGCAAGATTCCTTGGATTACTTAATAAACCGGTTAAAGAATGGTTTGGAGTTGATTTGAATTCGGAAATAATTCAAGAATTAATTAATCAAAGAAAAACAGCCAAAGTCAAGAAAGATTGGTTGAAGGCTGATGCTATCAGACAGGATTTAGTAGATCATGGAGTTACAATTGAAGATCACTCTGATGGTACTACAACATGGAAGAAGTTAAAAAAAATGCTTGAAAAATAAAGGAAAATTGCCTATAAATAAGGCGACTTAAGTAAAAATATTAACAAAGGTTTAAATTATGGCAACTGAATATACTTTATCAATTATTAAGCCAGATGCAACAAAAAGGAATTTGATCGGAAAGATCAACAGCTATATAGAGGATGCTGGACTTAAAATTGTAGCACAAAAAATGGTAAAATTATCCGAATCACAAGCAAAAGAGTTTTATTCTGAGCATAAAGAAAGGCCATTCTTTAGCAGCTTAGTAACATGCATGACTTCAGGCCCTGTGGTTCTTCAGGTGCTTAAGGGTGAAGATGCGGTCATAAAAAATAGAGAAATAATGGGGGCTACTAACCCTGCAGATGCGAAACCTGGTACTATCAGAAAGGATTTTGCTGTTGATATAGAGTCTAACAGTGTTCATGGTTCAGATAGTTTGGATAGTGCCAATAGAGAAGTTAATTTCTTTTTTAACAAAACTGAGATAGTTGAGTAAATTTCCACGTGAAAAAATCCTATAAGGTTATAGTAGTTGGTGGTGGACATGCAGGAGCAGAAGCTGCTGCTGCGTCTGCTAGATTAGGTGCTAATACTTTGCTCATAACCTTAAGGGAATCAAATCTAGGTGAGATGTCTTGTAACCCAGCTATTGGGGGAATTGCAAAAGGTATTTTAGTTAAAGAAGTCGATGCATTAGACGGTCTAATGGCAAGAATGATCGATAAGGCTGGAATCCACTATAAAATGCTAAATGAAAGCAAGGGGCCGGCTGTATGGGGTCCAAGAGCTCAAGCAGATCGCTCTTTGTATAAAAAAGCAGTAAAAGAAGAACTAATAAATTATCCAAATCTTGATATTATATATGATTCAGTAGAGGATATAGTTATTGAAAATGACTCTGTTGTTGGGGTAGTGTCTAATAATTCTGGCATCATTAATTGTAACTCTTTGGTGTTAACTACTGGAACCTTCTTAGCTGGAATGATACATGTAGGTAATCGTACAACTCCTGCAGGGCGGGTTGGAGAAGAGCCATCAAATGGTCTTTCAAATACACTTAAGCGTATAAGGTTTAACGTAAGTCGTCTTAAAACAGGAACTCCTGCAAGAATAGATGGAGCTACTATAGATTTTTCTAAATTAGAACCACAGCCTGGAGACCTCATCCCAAGGCCGTTTTCTGAAATGACAGAGAGGATTTTAGTCCCCCAAATTAGCTGCTTTATAACTAGTACAAATAACAATACCCATAGGATCATTAATGATAATTTATCTAAATCTGCTATGTATTCTGGACAAATTGAGGGGGTTGGTCCAAGGTACTGTCCTTCTATTGAAGATAAAGTAGTGAGATTTAGTTCTAAAAGTTCGCATCAGATATTTCTAGAACCGGAAGGATTAAACGACACAACTATATATCCAAATGGCTTATCTACATCTTTACCAGAGGATGTTCAAGAAGCGTTTATTCATTCTATTAAAGGTCTTGAGAATTGTAAAATAATTAGATGTGGTTACGCTATAGAGTATGATTTTGTGGACCCAAGAGAGCTTAAACATAGTCTAGAAACAAAAAAAATAAGAAGATTATATTTTGCTGGTCAAATCAACGGAACAACTGGTTACGAAGAGGCAGCTGGCCAGGGTATAGTCGCAGGTATTAATGCCGCTTTATCAGCGCAAAATAAGCAGGAGTTTATATTAACGAGAGCTGACTCCTATATTGGTGTAATGATTGATGACCTAGTAACTCTTGGTACATCAGAGCCATATAGGATGTTTACGTCTAGATCTGAATATAGATTATCAATTAGAGCTGATAATGCTGATCAAAGACTGACGCAAAAAGGAGTAGAAATTGGTCTAGTGTCTAAAGAGCGTGAAAAGCGTTTTTATAAAAAACTTCAACAGCTAGAAGAAGCGAAAGTTCTATTGTCTGAAAAAATACTTACTACCACTCAATTAAAAAAATTTGGGATAAGTGTATCTCAAGATGGTAGCAAGAAATCTGCATATCAGATGCTTGGTCTTCCTAAAATAGGCTTTGAGAAAACACAAGAAATATTTCCTGAATTAAAAAAAATTGATCAAAAGATATTAAATTACATTTATATCGAATCTAAATATTCCTCATATTTAGAAAGGCAAAACCTGGATATTAAAATGTTCATTGATGAAGAGATTCTGGTAATACCAGGTGATATAGATTATACTACGATAAAGAGTCTTTCTAATGAAGTAATAGAAAAGCTTAAGTTTGCAAATCCTTTAACACTAGGGGCTGCACGAAGGATTCCTGGAATCACTCCGGCAGCTATAATGTCGATTTTAATACATATTAAAACTGCTGATGTTAAGAGATAATTTAATTGTTTCACGTGAAATAAAGGAAAAACTCTTAGAATATGCAGATATACTTACCAAATGGAATAACAGCATTAATTTAATTTCCAGTGGTGATGTCGAAAAGATATGGGAAAGACATATCATAGATTCTATTCAGTTGTTGAAATATATTGATAATTTAAATATAGAAGTACTAGACATTGGTTCGGGTGCTGGTTTTCCGGGAATAATATTATCGCTGTCTGGTATAAAAAAGGTTACTTTAGTAGAGAGCGATCAAAGAAAAGTTACATTCCTTAATCAAGTCAAAAAAATATCTCCAAATGAAATTAGTATTGTCAATGATAGAGTTGAGAATTTGAAGGGTATAAGTTGTGATATTCTAACTTCAAGGGCTTTTTCTAATTTGGATAAGCTGTTTAGTGTGTGTTGTAATTTTAACATTAAGAAAAAAATGTTGCTTCATAAAGGATCTTCATTTGAGGAAGAACTAGATCAGGCAAAAAAACACTGGTTGTTTGATCTAAAAATTCATGATAGCATCACCTCTGGTATGGGAAAGATTTTGGAAATATACAATTTAAGGATGATAAAATCATGAGAGCAAAAGTCATTTCTATAGTAAATCAGAAAGGTGGGGTGGGGAAAACCACGACCGCTGTAAATTTAGCCACCATTATGGCCGTAATGAATAAGAAGGTGTTACTTATTGACTTAGATTCACAAGGAAACAGTAGTAGTGGGCTTGGAATTAAGCATGATAAAAGAGGTGTAAATATTTATCATGTATTATGTGGCCATGAATCAATAGACAAAGCGATAATTGAGACTGAAATTCCATATTTATTTATTGTTAGTTCAAATATTAATTTGGCAGCAGCAGAAATGGATTTAATTAAATTAGTGAACCGAGAAAAGGTTTTAAAAAATTCATTAGGATCAGCTATAGATAACTTTGACTATATAATTATAGATTGCCCTCCTTCCCTTAATCTTTTAACCATAAACGCTCTAGTTGCATCTAAGGAGGTTATAATACCGATGTTATGTGATTTTTATTCTCTAGAGGGATTAAGTCATTTACTTAAGACTATAGAAATAGTTAGGAAGGGTTTAAATCCGGATATTAAAATTGGAGGGGTATTATTTACGATGTATGATAAGCGCAATAAGCTTACTGAGCAGGTAGAAAGTGATGTCAGAACCTGTCTTGGTAAAATAGTATTCAATACTACTATCCCTAGAAATATAAAGTTGTCAGAAGCTCCATCTCATGGAAAATCAGCTATAATATACGATTATAAGTGCTTGGGTTCACAAGCATACATTAATCTTGCTAAAGAGTTGATGGCCAAAGAGAATAGCTTAGCAGTAGCATGAAAAGGGGGCAATAATGAAAAATATGGCATTAGGTAGAGGGTTATCGTCTCTGTTAGGTGAAGAAGCCTTGCCTATTGAAGTTGGTGGTATATCTAGGCTTATAGATATAGAATTAATTGAGGTCAATAAGGATCAACCACGGAAAGTATTCGATGAAGTGCTATTAAAAGAACTTGCTGATTCTATAATTAATCATGGACTAGTTCAGCCAATTATAGTCACAGAAAGTATTGATGGTAAATATAAAATTGTGGCAGGTGAGAGACGTTATAGAGCCAGTAAAATTGCTGGGTTAAGACAAATACCAGCTATACTTAAAACTTTAAGTGACAAAGAAGTACTGGAAATAGCGTTGATTGAGAATATACAAAGAAAAGAGTTAACGGCTGTAGAAGAGGCTCAGGCATATCAGAAATTAATAGATGAATATAATTATAGTCAAGTTGAGTTAGCAAATATATTGGGTAAAAGTAGGAGTCATATCACTAATATACTTAGATTAAATCAGTTGCCTGAAACTGTAAAATATCTTGTAAATACTAATCAGCTTTCTATGGGGCACGCAAGATGCCTAGTTGGGTTAGATGAGGCTGAACAAATTGCTGCTAAGATAGTGGCAAATGATCTTAATGTAAGGCAAACAGAAGATTTAGTTAGCAATATCAAGAAAAAGGATATATCTTCTGAAAGCCGGGACAATAAAGTCAGTAAAGTTGACGAAGATATGATATTATTAGGCCATTCTTTAAGCGAAAAATTTGGGGTTAAGGTCACAGTAGAAAATTCTTGGAATGGTGGCAAAATTAGTTTTTACTACAGTAATTTGCAAGAACTTGACTCAATTCTTGGTAGATTTAAGTAATAGATTTTTAAGTATAATTGATAATGAAAATATTCTTAGATAGTGTAGATTTGAATGAAATAAAAAAGTATAGTACTTTTAATCTGATAGACGGAGTAACTACTAATCCATCACTGATGGCAAGCTCAAAACTTGATTTTTATTCAACAATAAATTCTATTACACAAATAGTAAGCGGAGATGTAAGTATTGAGGTGATCTCAACTGATTATGAGCAAATGTTGAAAGAAGGTGATAAAATTACTAAATCAGGAGAATCTAACATTGTAATTAAATTACCTATGACGTGGGATGGTCTTAGAGCTTGTAGGTATTTTACGTACAATGGCCATAAGGTTAATATGACATTATGTTTTACATCTAGCCAGGCTCTTCTTGCGGCAAAATCTGGTGCTACATATATTTCTCCCTTTATAGGCCGACTAGAAGATAATGGCCAAAATGGTATTGCGCTAATTCAAGAAATAAGAAAGATATATGATAATTATGGTTTTAAAACTCAAATTCTAGCTGCCTCGATAAGAAATATTACTCATGTTGAACAATGTGCTGTAGCTAAAGCTGATGTGGTGACAGTACCAGCAAAAGTTATGTCTCATTTAGTGGAGCATGAGTTAACTAAGTCTGGTCTTGAAAAATTTAATCTAGATTGGTCAAAGTCAAATAAAAATATTTAACTAAATTAGGAATAAAGTAAAATGTCGTATCAGTACGTATATGTAATGAAAGGGCTTAGTAAGTCCATAAATGGTAAACAAATTTTAAAAGAAACATGGCTTTCCTTTTTGCCTGGCGCAAAAATAGGAATAATAGGACATAACGGTGCTGGTAAATCGACTTTACTTAAGATTATGGCTGGCTTAGATAAAGAATATGAAGGAGAAGCGTTTGTTGCCGATGGAATAAAAGTTGGTTATTTACCACAAGAACCGCACCTGAATTCTCAGAAAAATGTATTTGAAAATATTATGGAGGGATTATCATATAAGAAAAATTTAATTGATGAATTTAATTTAGTAAGTTCTAAATTTGCTGAAGAAATGACAGATGAACAAATGAATGAATTACTAGTACAGCAGGCCGAATTGCAGGAAAAAATTGATGCTTGTGATGGGTGGAGTATTGAGAGAGAAATAGAAATAGCAATGAATGCTTTGAGGTGTCCGGCAAAAGATGCTGATGTCACTAAAATTTCAGGAGGTGAAAAAAGAAGAGTAGCGTTATGCAAACTGCTTTTAGAAAGACCTGATATGTTATTGTTAGATGAACCAACCAACCATTTAGATGCTGAGTCAGTATCCTGGCTAGAGAATTTCCTAAAGGAATATAAAGGAACCGTGGTTGCTATTACCCACGATCGTTATTTTCTAGATAATGTTGCAGAATGGATTTTAGAAATTGATAGAGGAGCTTGTGTTCCTTGGCATTCAAATTATTCTTCCTGGTTAAAGCAGAAACAAGAAAAATTATCTGTAGAAGATAAGGAAGAAGGAGATCGAGCTAAGCAATTAAAAAAGGAGCTCGAGTGGGTTCAGCAGTCACCAAAAGGAAGGCAAGCCAAAAACAAAGCAAGAATAAATGCATATCAAGAATTACTTAATAAAAAGAGAGAAAGTGGAAATGGTTTTTCTCAAATAGTTATACCTAACGGTCCTAGATTGGGTGAATTAGTCATAGAAGCTGAAAATTTATGCAAAAAGTATAATGATAAAATTTTACTTACAGATTTCAGTTTTAGAGTTCCACGTGGAGCTATAGTGGGTATAGTTGGGCCTAATGGTGCTGGTAAAACAACGTTATTTAATCTTATTTCTGGTAAAACTCAGCCAGATACTGGTAAAGTTATCTTAGGTGATACAGTAAAATTAGGCTATGTAGATCAGTCTCGGGATCATCTTAATGATGATAAAACCATATGGGAAGAAATATCAGACGGTCTAGAAGTGCTCGAACTTGGTGATATATCGATGAAAAGTAGAGCATATTGTTCAGCATTCAATTTTAAAGGACCACAGCAACAAAAAAAGGTTGGGCAACTATCTGGTGGAGAACGCAATAGAGTGCATTTGGCAAAACTACTCAAAGAGGGGGCAAATGTAATATTACTTGACGAACCTTCAAATGATTTAGATGTTGATACTTTAAGAGCTCTAGAAGATGCAATTATGGATTTTGCTGGTTGTGTATTTGTAATAAGCCATGATCGCTGGTTTTTAGATAGAATTGCGACTCATATTATTGCTTACGACAAAGATGGTAGTGCCACATGGTTTGAAGGAAATTATGAAGACTATCATAATTACATGACAAATGTAGTAGGCGAGGATACCAGAAATCCGAAATATAAACATAAAAAGATTACTTAGAAAAATTTACTACTAAAAGTATAAGTAGATTTGAAACAGAAGCGCTTTAGTCAAAGGTGATATAGTTATTGTTAACGCATAATAATTACAAGTATCACGTAATAATAAAATAATGTCAATAAACGTGCAAAAAAAGCCGAAGAGATTTAAAATCTTCGGCTTTTAAATAAGTTCTAGTGCTAAAAATTATTTCGCTTCTTTAGCTGCTTCAACTTGTGCTTTTACTTCATCAGAAAGACCACCCATATCGCCTTTCATAACTTTATCACATTCACCAGCTGGAACCATAACTTCAGTTTTTCCAACCATGCATTTTTCCATTTTTGGCTCATCAGCAGCATAAGCTGAGAATGAAAGAGAAGCTACTGCAAAAGCTGTAGCAAGTAATTTTGTTTTTGTCATAATATTTACCACTATTTCTCAATAAGTTAATTGTACAAAGTCACCCGACCCTGTGCAGTATCAAATCATACTGTACTGCAAGTGTTTTATATACTATTTTGCACCAATAAAACACAAGAATTTTATAGCAACAAAATAAATTGTGTATTTTTAACACAGTTATACCCCTTATATTCAATGATGTATGGAAAATTGCCAGATAATAATTAACGTATAGTTACGTTGATGACTGACATTTACTTGCAAGCTATGACAGTTCGATTATGTCCTGATAAATCTTTGACCATTTTTATTGAATTATATCCAGCCTGCGTAAGTAGAGTAACTACTTGTGCGTTTTGAAGAAAACCTATCTCAAGAACTAATTTTGCTCCTTGTTTTAAATAATTAGACGCCATCTCTATTATTTTTATATATGCGTTTAACCCTTTATCTTCTGCAAATAAGGAGATTTTTGGCTCATATAAAGTTGAGGAAGTCATAAAATTTTTTTCATTTTCAGCAATATATGGAGGGTTACTTACAATATAATCAAATTTTTTATCAGCGCCTTTAATTGCCAAAAACCAATTTCCTTGCAAGAACTGTATTTGAGATTCAACATTATGTTTATTTGAATTCTTTTTGGCTATTTCTAAGGCGTTAAGACTAATATCTGTTGCTGTAATTCTAGCCTTTGGCAAGTTCTTAGCTAGTGCAATGGCGATTGCACCGGACCCAGTTCCAAGGTCTAATATATCAATATAATTATTTGCACTAAGAGAGTGACAATCAGAAATTACTGTTTCAACGAGTAATTCTGTATCTGGTCTGGGAATGAGTACATTATTGTTAACTTCAAATTCTAAACCATAAAATTCTTGTTTTCCTACTAAGTAGGCAATAGGCTCATGCTTACTTCTTCTTTCTATTAATTCAAAAAAACAGGATATTGTTTTTTTATCTATGTGATCATTGTATTGCAATAGTAATTGTTCTTGAGAAATACCAGCGCAATATGCTAATAAGATTCTAGCATCTAGATTGGGAGTAGAGCTGTCAGGCAATTTTTTAAGAGCGACTTTAAGTATTTCTTTTATTTGCATAAGTTTACAACTAGTAATCTACCCGCAAGAAATAAAGACCTTCAGCTGGAGCAGTTGGCCCAGCTATACTTCTATTTTTTGCTTCAAGAATCTTTAAGATTTTCTCTTTTGGCCATTGTCCTTTTCCTACCATTAGTAGATTGCCAACAATGTTTCTTATCATATGATGAAGAAAGGATAGTGCTGAAACATAAATCTCAATTACATCCCCATTCCTGATTATCTCAATTTTATCAATAGTCTTTACTGGTGATTTTGCTTGGCATTCAGATGCTCTAAATGCACTAAAATCATGCTTGCCAACCAAGTAATTTGCTGCCTCTTGCATTGCTTGAGTATCCAAATTATGCCTAATCCAGCAAAATAATCCATTTTGAACTATGTTCACAGATCTCCTATTAAGAATTCTATACACATAATGTCTTGATTTAGCAGAAAATCTTGCATTAAATGATTTATCCACTACTTGTGCCGATACTACTCCAACTGTATGCGGTCTACAAAAGTGATTTATTGCCAGCATTAACCTTTGCGGATCAAATTTCTTTGATAAGTCAAAATGTGCTACTTGTCCAAGAGCATGGACGCCTGCATCAGTTCTTCCGGCAACTATCAGACTAACTTTTTCCTTAGAAAAGCAATAAATTGCATCCTCGACTATTTCCTGAATAGATAACGCACTTTGCTGTTTTTGCCAACCGCAATAACCAGTTCCTAGATATTCTAAAGTAATTTTATATCTATAAGAATCCATTAGTTAGAGTTATTATGGCCTGACCCGCTTAAGAAACTAATCATTTTCTTAGAACGTGTTGGGTGTTTTAATTTGCGTAAGGCTTTTGCTTCGATTTGACGAATTCTTTCACGAGTTACATTAAATTGCTGTCCTACTTCTTCTAAAGTATGATCTGTATGAACTCCTATACCAAAGCGCATTCTAAGGACTCTTTCCTCTCTTGGAGTAAGGGTTGATAGAATTCTTGTAGTGGTTTCTCTTAAATTAGTTTGGAATGCTGCTTCGCTTGGCAAAATAGCATTTTTATCTTCAATGAAATCACCCAAATAGCTTCCATCTTCGTCACCAACAGGGTTTTCAAGGCTAACAGGTTCTTTTGCTATTTTCATTACTTTTCTAACTCTATCAATTGGCATAGAAAGCCTTGCAGCAATCTCGGCCGGTGTTGGTTCGTAGCCTAATTCATTTAACATTTGACGTGAAGTTCGTATTATTTTATTAATAGTCTCAATCATATGAACTGGTATTCTGATGGTACGAGCTTGATCAGCAATTGATCTTGTAATAGCTTGCCTAATCCACCAAGTGGCATATGTAGAAAATTTAAAACCTCTGCTATATTCGAATTTATCCACAGCTTTCATTAGCCCTATATTTCCTTCTTGGATAAGGTCAAGAAACTGCAATCCCCTATTAGCATATTTTTTTGCGATAGAAATAACTAATCGCAAATTGGCCTCAATCATTTCCTTTTTAGCTCTAGATGATTGGCGATCACCTTTTTGAATAGCACTTACAATTCTCTTAAGCTCTGTTATTGGTAGACCAGAATCATTAGCGATTTTATCAAATTCAGATATAATTCCCTTAATATTCGACTCTTCACTTTCTAGAAAATTCTTCCAAGAGCTTTCTTTTTTAGTACTAATTTTTTTAAGCCAGGCAGTACCGTAATCAGAATTAGTAAATTCTTTTAAGAATAACTGACGATCAACTTTATGTTTTTCAGCTAATTTAAGCAATTTCATTTCTTTGGCAAGAAGATCTTTATTTACCTCATAAATATTTGAAAGTAACTCCTCAATGCGTTTGCTATTAAAGTGTAAAGGTAAAACCTCGCTTGCAAGACTAGCAACTAGTTTTTGATAGGTCTTATTACTCTTTAGTGCATCGATTTTCTCGCTATCAGATAAATGCTTTTTAGCTTCATCTATAATGGATTGGCATATTCTGGCGATATTTTCCATTTTGTCGGTAATAGCTGGAAGAAGCTCGGCCTCCATTGCAGATATTGAAAGGGTTTTTCCTTCGTCTTCGTCGAGACTATTTTTTGTAGAATCAGAGCCACCACTTTCATCATCTTCTTCAACCTCAACTTCCTCTTCTTCCATCATAATAGAATTATCGTTGCCTATATTGGCTTCTAGGTCTATTAAGTCGCGCAGGAGTATCTTCTCATTAGCCAGATCTTCAAACCATTTTATAAAAGAGCGTACTGCATATGGGCTTTCACATAATGAATTGAGCATGAGGACTTTTCCTTCATCAATTCTTTTGGCTATCTCTATTTCATTCTCTCTAGATAAAAGCTCTACGCCTCCCATATCCCTTAGATAAAGGCGCACAGGGTCATCGGTTGATCCAAGTTCTTCTTCTTCACTCTCTTCTTCATTCTCTGCAATTCTATTAAAAACGGTGAGTTCTTCATTAACATTGATATCCAGCTTGATATCTTCATCGTCTTCTTCAATGATATCAATTCCAGCGTCAGAAAACTTTGAAATTGCACTTTCTAATTCATCAATTGATAATTTTTTATTTGCGGGAATTGATTTATTTATTTCGTCATAGGTAACAAAGCCCTTCTTCTTCCCAGTTGAGACTAGGTTCTCAATATTGGTGTTATTTTCTTGCTTAATGTCTTTGCCTTTTTCTTTTGATGCCATAATAATTTTTGTACCAATTTAACCAGATAATTTTGTGCTTAATTGCATTACTTCCTCAGAAAGTTTTTGTATCTCCTTTAAATATGATTGAGATTTAGATTGTGCCTTCTCAAATTCTTTTTCTGACAATTCAATATATTCTTGTTTAAGAAGTAATAGGTAATGTTTCTTTAACAGCAACTCAAAAGCAAGTTCTTTATAAAGTGTTGCCTTGCTTATGAAGCTATCGTCTAAAAATAATTTATTAGGTGCAGATAATACTAAAAAAATGTCATAAAATCTAGAGTTTTTTACTTTATCGTTGATGATAGTTTGCAAATTTAATTTGTCATTATCTGAAGATTCAACAATATTTATAATCCAGTCTTTAAAATCGTTTAAATTATTAGTTCTAAAAGTTACTTCAAATGGTGATTTTATAGCATCTGGAAAAGAAATCATAAAAGCACATATTGCAAGCTCAATAAACTCTATCTCAGAGTACTTTTTTAAAGATACATTAGCTGATAAAAAAGCAGGAATAGTTTTTTTCTTATTTGCTAAAGAGCCAGTGTTAAAGACATTATCCCAAAGCATTTGCTTAAAATAGCGTTTAAAATTTGTCTTTAAAGAGGAATCATTTAAAATCTTGCAATACTCATCTAATTTATTTTCTAGGGAGGCTCTTTCTTCGGCACTTTTAAATGAGTTGTCATTAAATTCTTTGCGCCATATCATTTCAGATAGACTAATTCTTTTTGCCATAAGTTTTTGAAATTCATCTGGACCTTTTGATTTTATTAAATCATCAGGGTCTGTAGCTGGTGGCAATTTAATGAATGAAACTTTATTTTTAACGGTTAAGATGGGAAGTACGATGTCAATTATTCTATTACTTGCTCGTATTCCAGCATTATCTCCATCTAGACAAATAATTATCTCATCTGCTGTTGTCCATAATTTACTAAGGTGAGATGTTGTGACAGCTGTACCTAAACAAGCTACGGCTTCTTTAAACCCAGCTTGATGAAGGGCAATTACATCTAAATACCCTTCAACAAGAATAAAGTAGTTGCTTTTATAAGCACTGCTTATTGCAAGATTTTCACCATAAATCGTATCAGATTTTTTAAAAATTATCGTTTCAGGTGAATTGATGTATTTAGGCATTGCATCACCAAGAGCTCTTGCTCCAAATGCAATGACTTTGTTATAATTACTTCTGATAGGAAAAATAATTCTTTTTGTAAATATTTCATAAATTCTTCCATCATCTTTTTTGCCAAGTAATCCTGCTTTTATCAAATCCTTAAGAGGTATGGATTTTTTTTGAAAGAATTTTTCTAAAAGAGAAGCACCAGGCGCAAATCCAATATTAAAATCACTAATTGTTTTTTCACTCAGCCCTCTTTGCTTTAAATACGTTTTGACCTCATCAGTTATATTACTAGAAAAAAACTCTGCTGCTAATTCAAGGATCTTTGTAAGATGATCGGCTTCTTCATATTGAGCTATTTGGTCTCTAGTAAATTTTGGCAGCGGAATTCCTTTATCCTCAGCAATTTTAATAGCTGCCTCTCTATAACCAAGACCTGATGTTTCTGAAATGAATCTTATTAAGTCTCCGTGTGCTCCACAGCCAAAGCAGTGATAGAATTTTTTAACGTCGTTTACAGTAAAAGATGGAGTTTTTTCTTCATGAAATGGACAAACTCCTAGGAATTCATTACCTTTTCGTGTCAAAGCTACAGTTGCTCTGATAATATCTGATATTCTAATGGTATTTTTTAGTTGATTGTAAAATTCAGAATAATGATTCATAAAAAGGCAAATATTACAACAGGCTAAGCACAAAAGTTGTAAAGCAATATACTAAAGGTATAGAAAGGTTGTCATTAACTTTAATTTGGTTGGAAAAAAATTCTACTAATGTTGCCGCTAATGAGCTAAATAATATAATAAAAAAGCCAGTATCATATGGAAAAATAAAGTACATCATAATACTAATAAAAACTGAGGAAGCAAAAAATGACCCTGAACCAATGAATGACTTTCCATTAAATAGCGGTGAACCAAACCTCATTCCCATTATAGCAGCAAAACAGTCTCCCACTATGAGTATTAACCAAGAAACTAAAACTAGGCCTTTGCTAAATAATAAACAACTTAGTAAAAAACCAAGTGCCATGTAACTAGCCCCGCTTGGCATGAATTGCCCGCTTGCTTCTTCTTCACGCATCAATTTACCAAAAATTTTGGTTATCAGATCTTTAATTTTGCTGTTATAATGCCTAGATATATCGAGATAAAGAGTTATACCAGTAATAATCATTAGGGCTGTTGCCATATACATTTTGGTTACAAAGACGTATGTAAGGGGGAATATTAGGCTACAAAGATGAAAAAGTTTGCGTCTAATTTCAAAATGTATCAGTTCATCTTCCATATGAATGTTTTATGGTCAAATTTGACAAAATATTAAGGTATAAATATACTCACAGATCGTAACATAAACAAGAAATAATAGCTATGGACAAATTTCCAATTACAAAAAGTGGTTATGAGCAACTAAAACAAGAAATTAAGCATCTAAAACATGTTGAGCGTCCAGCTGTTATAGAAGCTATATCTACTGCTAGGGAATTTGGTGATTTATCAGAGAATGCTGAATATCATGCTGCAAGGGATAAGCAGAGCTTTATTGAAGGAAGAATTTTGGATTTGGAAGATAAATTATCAAGAGCCGAGATTATTGATATTTCAAAATTGAAGCCAGATAGTGTTAAATTTGGAGCAACGGTGAAATTAATGGATGATGAAAGCGGGGATGAGGTTGTTTATCATATTACAGGTGAATATGAGGCCGATATCTCAAAAAGTAGAATTTCTACAAAATCTCCTTTAGCTAAAGCGCTAATTGGTAAATCAATAGGAGATGTTGTAGAGGTTTCAACGCCAAAAGGGGCTAAAGCATATGAGATTTTGGAAATTAGTTTCCAAGATACCAAACAAGCGTCACCCTCTTGAAACTGTAAGTTGTTTTGTGTTACAATACACAAAGGTTTTTTAAGAAAAAAGAATTAGAAAAAATAGATGTCAAACATAGCCAATCTACCAGTAGTTAGTTCGGAAGCAAGTCTTAGTATTTATTTACGAGAGATTAATGCTATAGCTTCCCTTACTAAAGAAGAAGAATTTATGCTTGCTAAGGCGTATTTGGAAACTCAGGATCTTGAAGCGGCGCATAAATTAGTAAAAAGCCATTTAAAACTTGTGGCCAAAATTGCTATGAGGTATAGAAATTATGGCTTACCTGTGACCGAATTAATTTCTGAAGGAAATATTGGTTTGATGCAAGCAGTGAAAAAATTCAACCCAGATCTTGGTTATAGACTTTCTACATACTCTATGTGGTGGATAAAAGCAGCTATTCAAGAATATGTTTTAAGATCATGGTCTTTAGTTAGAATTGGCACTACATCGGCGCAAAAAAAGCTATTTTTTAGCTTAGGTAAAATTAAGCATAAAATCGCCAATCTGTATTCGCGCGCTATTAATGAAAGTGATTTTGTTGAGATTGCAAAAGATCTAGGCGTTGAGGCGCATGAAGTCGGTGAAATGAATATGAGATTATCTGGTCCCGATTTATCGCTTAATAAACCACTAGATATTGATAGCGAAGATGGGGCAGAAATGATAGAAATGCTGCCTGAAAATAAGCCATCACAGGAAGATGTTGTATCGCATAAGCAATTAGCAAACAATAGATCTCAAGTATTATCAGAAGCGCTAATGTCCTTAAATGAGAGGGAGGTGCAGATTTTCTCAGCCAGAAAGCTAATAGATAACCCGCTGACTCTTGATGCTCTTAGTATGCAGTATAATATATCCAAAGAAAGAGTAAGACAAATCGAAACAAGAGCATTTGAGAAAGTGCAAAACTATGTTCTAGCAAGAATGTCTGGTGATGGGCAAATGAAAATCGTTAGTGAGTAATTGCCGTCATTTCGTTATTTGTTCAAAAAGAGATCTTACATCATTTGAGCGGATAATATCAAGATGTTGCTTTATTTTGTCTAGATTCCAGTTCCACCATTTTAACTCAAGTAGCATTGCTATTTCATCGTCAGAAAATCTCTTTTTAATTAAGCGTGCAGGATTACCGGCCCAAATTTCGTAAGCCCCAATATTCTTAGTGACAACTGCTCGTGCTCCAACCACAGCTCCATCTCCTATTTTAATACCCGGCATAATTAGAGCCTCAGCTCCTATCCAGACATCATTTCCTACGATTGTATCACCCTTAAATTGGTGAGCTTTAGGAGGGATAGTTTGATAATTATCGTAGTCATCATCTAGGAAATCTAAAGGGTAATTACTGATCCAATTATAATTATGACCTTGCGTTCCACCGAGCATGAATTGAGCGCCAGTAGCAATCGAGCAAAACTTACCTATAATTAACCCATCCATCTGGTCAACAGGATATACATCATCAAGCTCATCCAAATACATTATACAATCATCAAAGGCTTTGCCATGATAATAGCCAGCGTAATATGAATGCTCTCCCACTGTCACATGTTTAGATTTCACAGAATCCTTTATCACTATTGAGTCACGATAGCTATTAAAAGGATTCATGGGTTTATTTTAGCTAAGTAATTTATGCATAGCTTTACCGATCTCAGCTGGGGAGTCAGAAATTTTTACACCTGCGCTTTTAAGTGCCTCAAGCTTATCTCCTGCAGATCCCTTGCCGCCTGCGATAATTGCTCCAGCATGACCCATTCTTTTACCAGGAGGGGCAGTTACTCCAGCAATAAAACCAACAGTAGGTTTCTTAATTTTAGATTTTTTGATAAAGTCAGCTGCATCTTCCTCAGCATTGCCGCCAATTTCCCCAATCATAATAATTGCTTGTGTTTCTGGGTCTTGTAAGAACAACTCAATACAATCGATAAAATTTGTTCCATTAATTGGATCACCTCCAATACCAACACATGTTGATTGGCCAAGACCAACTGCAGTTGTTTGCGCTACTGCCTCATATGTAAGAGTTCCAGATCGTGACACTATACCGATTTTTCCCTTTTTATGGATATGACCTGGCATGATACCAATTTTGCACTCTTCTGGGGTAATAACTCCAGGGCAATTAGGGCCGACAAGTCTTGTTCTTGAGCCAACCAGCGCCCTTCTAACTCTTAGCATGTCAAGCACTGGTATTCCTTCAGTAATACATATTACCAGTTCAATCCCAGCGTCAATTGCCTCTAGGATTGAATCAGCTGCAAATGGCGGTGGAACATAAATTACGCTGGCATTAGCTCCTGTTCTATCAACTGCTTCTTGAACAGTATTATATACCGGAAGGTCAAGATGTGTTTGTCCTCCCTTACCAGGCGTGACTCCTCCTACCATTTTAGTACCATAGGCTATCGCTTGCTCAGAGTGAAATGTTCCTTGAGAGCCTGTAAATCCTTGGCAAATTACTTTGGTGTGTTTATTTACTAATATTGACATTTTATAACAGCTCCTAATTAAATCGCTTTAACAATTTTCTGTGCAGCATCACCAAGGTCATCTGCTGCAATAATTTCCAAGCCAGAGCTTGCTAAAATCTTTTTTCCTAGTTCAAAATTTGTTCCAGCAAGTCTTACAACTAGCGGGACTTTGACGCCAACTTCTTTAGCAGCGGCTATGATTCCTTCAGCAATAATATCGCATCTCATTATTCCACCAAATATGTTCACTAGAATTCCTTTGACTGCTTTATCAGAAAGGATAATCTTAAAGGCTTCAGTGACTCGTTCTTTATCAGCTCCTCCGCCAACGTCTAAAAAGTTTGCTGGCTCTCCACCATATAATTTAATTATATCCATTGTTGCCATAGCAAGGCCAGCGCCGTTTACCATGCAGCCAATATCGCCATCCATTCTAACGTAATTTAGCTCAGATTTGCTAGCCCTTACTTCTAGAGGATCTTCTTCATCTTCATCTCTTAAGGAGGATACCTCAGGGTGACGGAATAACCCGTTATCATCAAAATTAATTTTGGCATCAAGAGCGAGTAATGTTCCGTCTGTGGTTTCTACCAAAGGGTTTATCTCAATTTGTGAGGCATCTGTTGAGATAAATGCTTGATAGACTGATTCTGTAATTTTCATCATTTGCTTTGCTTTATCTCCTGTAAATCCTAATCTAAAAGCAATGGAACGACAGTGAAATGGTAGTATTCCGGTGGCAGGATCGACTGATACTTTAACAATTTTTTCAGGATGCTTTTCAGCAACTTCTTCGATGTCTACACCCCCTTCAGGTGATGCCATAAAAGTAATACGTCTGCTTGATCTATCCATTACAACGCTAAAATAATACTCTTTAGCGATATCGCAACCAGATTCAACATATAGTCTTTTTACCAATTGTCCTTTTGGCCCAGTTTGGTGTGTGACAAGAGTTTTACCAAACATAGCATTAGCAGCATTTTTTGCTTCTTCTTTGGAACGAACAACTTTCACTCCTCCAGCTTTACCTCTTCCGCCAGCATGAATTTGTGCTTTTACAACGTATGTTTTGACATCAAAATTATTTATGACATCATCAATGTCACTACTCTTAAGAATTACCACTCCATGGGAAGTAGGGACCCCATAATTACGCAATACCTGCTTTGCTTGATATTCGTGAATATTCATAATAATTACTTTAGTTTAATTGTTAACAACTGAGAGTTTATATCGAAATTGCCTTAAATGTAAAGGAAAAGCAATATTCAAGTGGTAATATGATTAATCCTTAATCAATATCGTTGCGGACACAGTCATAGTTATCGTGCTTTGTCCTGGCTCGACAATCGGTGGGGACATTTCATTCTTTGCAGAAAATCCTACTCTCATAGTGGTTTGATAAAATGGCATTGGAGCCGTATTCTCGGCATCAACATTGATATTGACCACTTTAGTTTCGGTTTTACCTAAGGATTTTGCTACTCTTGCTGCTTTTGCAAGCAACTTGCTTACAGCTTTTTCCATCAAATTGTCTCTAGTTTCATCGCGCTTTTCATCAGAAATAGTATAATTGAGGCCGTCTACCGCAAGACCAAGATCTTGTAGCTCGCCAACTAATTTTGTGATGCTTTCAGAGTCACGTCCTGTGATGCTTAAAGATTGGCTTCCTTTCCATTTGGAAAGCAGGGTGTTTTGTTTCTTATCCTGATAATCATATTTATAAACGGAGTATTGACCAGTAGATAATTGGATATTAGAAAATTTCTTTGACCTTTCTAGTACTTTAGACATTATATTATTAATAGCGTTTTGAACTTCTTTAGCGTTTTGTGCTTCGCTCTCATAATGCATATTTGCTATTATTAAATCTTGGGTAATTTGAGTGTATTCAGTTGCTGATATATTAAGAATTGTGCCATTTGGCGCTTTATCATCCGCGCTAGCCAAAATTGGAAACACAGAGACAATAAAACATAAAATTGTAAGTAAAAAATTTTTAGACATAAATTTCAATTATTAGTTATTAATTCTTTAGCAGCTTCAATACCAGCTTTTGTTATTTCTTTTCCAGAGATCATCCTCGCAAGTTCAAAGGGTCTATCTTGAGCACTTAGCTCTTTTACGCTAACAACAGTATGCTTATCATGTTGGGCTTTTTCAACCAAAATATGCTTTTGTGCCTTACCGGCGACTTGTGGTTGATGCGTAATAGCAATCAGTTGCATCGCTTTACTTAAATCATTAAGTCTAGAACCTATAGAATCTGCTACTGATCCACTCATTCCAACATCTATTTCATCAAAAATAATGGTTTGTTTTGGCAGTTTGTCAAATAACGATACTCTTAATGCTAACAAAAATCTTGAAAGCTCCCCTCCTGAGGCAATTTTATCTATTGGTCCTGCTTCAATACCAGGGTTTGTTGAGGCGATAAATCTTACTTTATCTACACCAGATGATGATGCAAAATCATTATTTGTATCAACTTCAATCTTAAAGATTGCTTTTTTCATATCTAATACAGCGAGCTCACTCATTACTTTTTTAGCGAGTTCTAAAGCTCCGATTTTTCTTGCCTCAGATAAAGATTTACTTTTGAGTAAATAATCTTGCTGATACTGATTTGCTTGTTTTTCTAGATCGTTACTAGCAACTATTTTGCTCTCTAGAGCAGTGAGTTGTATTTTTGATTCTTCTAAAACTCTTGTAAGCTCGTTTGAATTTACATTATGTTTACGTGCTAGAGTTCTTATTTCATGAAGTCTATTATCAAGCTCTTCTTGGGAATATTGTTCACTCTCTTGCGTAAGCAAATTATTGAGCAATGTTTTTGCATCTTCCAATTTATCGTAAGCATCTTCAATCAATGAAATAATTTTTGCGGCAGACGTGTCGTCAACATAACCAGATTCTAATTTTTGTGCCTTAGAAGCTATTTTGTGAATGTTATTTTGTTCAAGCTCTTCAAATAGATTTTGTATAAGTTGGCTTTTTTTCTCTTTGTTTTGGAGTTGATGCCTAATTTCTAGTAGTTTTTCTTCTTCATTATCTTCAATATTTGCTTTTTCCAGTTCCAAGCATACATGTTTTAAGTAATCTATTTCTCTGTCTATTTGTTCTCTTTTTTCTTCTATTTCACCTAGTTGTTTAATGGCATTTTTCCACTTGTTATAAGTACTTACAACATCAGTACAAAGGTGCGTTAGGTTGCAATATTGGTCTAAAATTGATAAATGGGAGTTCGGGTTAAGCAAAGTTGTATGGTTATGTTGACCATTGAGTTCAAGAACTTGATCTAGTAATTCTCTTAAAGTCTTAGCACTAGTAATTTGATTATTTAAATATAGTTTTCTGCGGCCTGTCCTATTTTGTACCGATTTAATAATCAGTTGTTCATCTATTTCTATTGCTTGTTCCTCAAGGAAGGAATTTATCTGCATGTTATTGTCAAAAACGGCAACTACAGTACATGTTTCTGTTGATTGTCTAATAATGTCTTTAGTGAAGTTTTTACCAAAGCAAAACAGGATAGCATCAAGTATTATAGATTTACCGGCCCCGGTTTCGCCGGTAATAACATTGAAGCCTTCGCAGAAATCTATTTCTAAATCCTCAATAAGAACGAAATCTTTAATATGAAGGCTTTGCAGCATTTTACTTTTTCATGATGTTATCGCTATGCTTGCGCCAAATACTGTCAGGATAGTTATGCACCAGAACTTCGGCGTATTTTTTAGCTTCTTCGTAAAGTCCTAGCATAACGTTACTTTCAACCAACCTGTATAGGGCTTCACTGGTGTGAGAGGTAGTGTCATATTGCTCTACTACTGACTGAAAGCGCTTGATTGCTGCGACTGGATTTTTCTTCTGTAAATAGTATCTGCCAACGAGCATTTCTTTTCCTGCTAAATGATCCTTAGTAAGGTCAATTTTCAATGCTGCATCTATCGCATATTTCGAATTTGGGAACCTAGTTATTACTTCCTCAAGACCATCACGTGCTGCTTGTGTTCGTGATTGGTCGAGTTTTACGTCAGAAATCTGGACGTAATTTGCTAAAGCTTTTAAGTAATATGCATATGATATATCTTCATGTCTTGGATGAAGTTTGATGAAAATTTCTAGTACATCTACTGCTTCCTCATATTCACCTGCCAGGTACAAGCTATAAGCTTGCATCAATTCTGCTTGGGCAGTAATTGGATTTCCAGGGTGTTGGAAAAATATTTTTTCGAATTCTTCTGACGCTTTTTTGTATTCCCCTTTTTCAAATTGAAACACCCCCTTATCGTACAACACTTGTGCAGGTATTACGGTTTCATCATCTCCCTTTTTTGATTTGCATGCTACTAGCACTAGTGGAACAAATACAACAGTAAGAAGAATTTTAGTGATTTTCATATTATCTAGCCATTTATTATTTTTTTTCGTTATCTTTGTCCTTGTCTTCATCTTTCATGGAAGATTTAAATGCTTTTAGACCCTTACCTAAGTCTGACATTACCTGCGGTAGTTTGCCAGCACCAAAAAGCACTAATATTATGAGAAGAACTAGTAGTAATTGAAAGATGCTTATTCCCATAAGAAATATCGAAATTAAATTATTATCGAGAGCATATAATATCTAATTTTGATTGTTAAATCTAGGATTATATTGTCTAAGTTTCTGTAATATTTAAATAAATTTTTAGTAATCCAACTCTTTAAGTTATGTTGATCAAGCTTGGATAAATTAAATTATGTTATGTGAAATTTAGGTTTTGATTGCATATGGACTCAAGATCATTTATCAAGAATCAATATTTAGTTTGAGGAAATCATATGTTAAGAAAGCTATTTAATTTAATTCTAGGTCTAATGTTGATTGGACTTGCGGTGCTTTTTTCTTACAAAATGGCTAATACGCCAGAAACAGTTAAAGTACAAGTGACTGAAGAAAAGAAAACAGAAGACAATGCTAAAAAAGCACAAACAGCAGGGCTTACTAAGGACGAAGTACAGCAAGTCATTAAGGATTATATAATGGCAAATCCTGAGTTATTAGTACAATCTCTTGAAGGGCTTCAGACAAAAAAAATAGCAGAATCGACGAAGAAAGCTACAGAATATATTAAAGTCAATAAAGAACAAATTGAAAATGCTGAATCACCACCTATTTTAGGAAATCCAGATGGTGATATTGTTATGGTGGCGTTTTATGACTATAACTGTGCATATTGTAGAAAAGCGAATGAAGAAGAGAATGAAATAATAGCGCAAGATAAGGGAGTCAAAATTATTTTAAGACCAATTCCTATACTGGGGGAAAAGTCAGTATATGCAGCGAAGGTAGCTTTGGCTATACATAAAGTTAGCCCGCAGAATTTCGTAGCTATTCATAATGAACTGATGAAAATAGTGGAAATTAACGAGGCAAATGTTAAAGCTATACTAGGTAAATATAGTATTGACTATTCAATGGTTGAAAATGAGGTGAATAGTTTTTCAGTAAAACAAATACTTAATAAGAATTTTGATTTGGCTAAGGAGATGGGAATCAAAGGTACACCTTCATACATAATAAATGGGAACTTTATTCCAGGAATGATTCCAGCTGATAAACTCAAAGGTTTTATATCACAGCTTAGAGCATCTTCTGAGGAGGGTCCGACACCTGTTGAAGAGAAGAAATTACCTGAAAATACTCAAGGCGGTGGTAATAGTCCTGAGCAAGCGGGGCAAGCTAATTCACCTGAAGTAATAGAAACTCCTAAGGCCACTGATGAAAGTAGCATGCAAAAACAATCCAAAGATTCAGGCACTGATACTGGTAAGACTCAAAATACGGACAGTAAGCAGGGCGCAACAGATAAAGTGGATTCAGTAAAAAATCAGTGATTAGTGCCCAGAAGTGGCAACTTCTATTTTTGCCATTTCAACTTCTAGTCTGATGTTAATTTGGTTGGCTATTTCTGCTAGCTGTGGTGTTGAGATAATAAATTGGCTATTTTTTAGCACTTCCCTAAGTTTTACTACCCTATCCGCGGAGATTCTGCCTTGTAGAAGATCTAACTGCAGATCGTTAAGTACTTTAAATGCTTTTTTGGCAAACTCTTCAAGGTTTTTTGTGTCTTGTTCAAATTGGTCTATTTCTTGCAAAAATAACATGTCACTAATATTAGCAACTGCTGAAGTGCCTTCATTGTGAGATATTTCACGAGTCTTCTTTCCAGTTACAAATTTTGTTTTTTCTTTATTTTGCTGCTTACCGACTCTACTTGCTGAAGATATGGGTTGCATTTTTGGATCGATCTGGAGCATATCATTACTTGTCTTTATTTGAGCATTGCTTTATTTTGAACATAGGGCAATATTTAAGAATATATGAGCTAATTTGATATGTTTCAAACATTAACACAAAATCTAAATAAAATTTTTGATAAAATTAAGGGGCGTGGCGCTTTAACAGAAGAGCAGATAGATTCTGCTATGAGGGACATAAGAATAGCTCTTCTTGAAGCAGATGTTGCTTTGCCTGTAGTGAGAGAATTTGTAAATAATGTCAGACAAAAAGCAATAGGGCAGGAGGTGATAAAGTCAGTTTCTCCTGCGCAAATGGTGATTAAAATAATTAATGATGAGATGGTTACTCTGTTAAGCCCTGATGATGCTGAAGCAGATTTAAATCTTAATAATACCCCGCCCGTTAATTTTTTAATTGTAGGGTTGCAAGGTAGTGGTAAAACTACTGCTACTGCAAAATTGGCGCTAAAATTAAAAAATCAAAATAAAAAAGTATTATTAGTCTCTCTAGATATATATAGACCAGCTGCTCAAGAGCAACTAGCCATTTTGGCCAAAACCAATCAAATAGATAGTCTTGAAATAATACCTGGGCAAAAGCCAATAGATATTGTAAATAGGGCGATAAAGGAGTCAAAATTATCTGGTTATGATGTGGTAATTTACGATAGTGCAGGGAGGCTTCATATTGATGAAGAAATGATCGATGAAGTGGTGCAAGTTAAGAATCTAATTAATCCTACAGAAACATTATTGGTGATTGATTCGATGATAGGACAAGACTCTGTAACAGTAGCAAGTACCTTTGATCAGAAGCTTTCGATATCTGGTATGATTTTATCTAGAATTGATGGTGATTCAAAAGGTGGTGCTGCTCTAAGTGTGAGGTTTGTTACTGGCAAACCAATTAAATTTTTAAGTACTGGTGAAAAGGTATCAGATTTTGAAAAATTTGATGCTAAAAGAATGGTTTCAAGGATCCTTGATATGGGAGATATAGTTGCTTTTGTAGAAAAAGCAGCTTCAATAATTGACCAAAAAGAAGCTGAGAAAACTGCAGCTAGATTGAAAAAAGGTACTTTTGATCTAGACGATTATATCTCGCAAATTAAGATGATAAAAAAACTTGGCGGTTTTGGTAGCATGCTTAGTATGATTCCTGGAATATCTAAACTCACTTCCAAGATGGGTGATGTATCAGCTGGAGAGAAAATCCTAGTAGTTCAAGAAGCTGTAGTATTGTCTATGACAAAGAAGGAACGACAAAACCCACAAATTTTAAATGCTTCTAGAAAAATAAGAATTGCTAACGGGTCTGGTACTACGGTTCAACAGGTTAATGTCCTGCTTAAACAATTTTTACAAATAAGTAAAATGATGAAAAAAGCTTCAAAAATGGATCCAAAATCTCTGATGCGTAGTGGCATAGGAAAACTTTTTTCTTGACGCAAGGGTAGTATTTGTGTATCATGAGCTCCTTCTTTGAGAATACTTATAACAAGTGTAGTGAAAAATCATGAGTAAAGCTAAAATAGCCTCGAAAAATAACCCAGAAGGGAGAGGTCAAGCCAAGGAATATTTTCATAATGGTATGAAAATAAAACCAGTTAAGTTGATTGCAAACAGGCAGTCCTTCTTTGCTGCTGAGTACGAAGACAGTGGTGATTTAGTGCTTGATGCGAGTGGTACTGTACTCCCTTGGGATAGTGCAAAAATTTTAGGGTAATTAATTTTACAAAAGCATGAAATTATCAAAAGATTTGCTCAGCATAATAGTTTGTCCTGTTTCAGGTGGAAAGCTAATTTACGATAAAGAAAGATCAGTTTTAATAAGCCAGCAGGCAGGTCTTGCTTATCCTGTGATAGATGGTATTCCTATGCTACTTGCTAGCGAAGCAGTAAAGCTTGATGTAAAGGAAAGAGAAAGTAGCCCACTTAAAAAGAGGGCGTAGTGCTAGCTATCGATTATAAAAATTTCGATAGGTCCAATACAGAGTATAGCAAATTTTTCTCCTTGGCTAAGAGTGCACAAGCTGAAATATTGTCTGGTATCGGAAAATTACCAGAATATGATATTTTGTTCATCGAGAATGCCGAAAATCAAATAAAATCAGCGCAAAAGTTAGTTGCTCAAATACGCAATAATTACAGTGATGTTATAATTGTTGGCATGGGCGGGGCTATACTGAACCCACAGTTACTGATTCAACTAGCACAAAGATCCAATCAAGAAGTCAATGTTCATTATCTACATAACACTGATCCATATTATTTTGGAAAGCTTATTGCCTCATTAGATTTAATAAATACTGCGGTAATTGGAATTAGCAATTCTGGCAATACTATAGAAACTATTTCTCTTATTGGCGCTTTAACAGAGTGCTTCAAGAAGAAAAATATCAATGACTTTGATCAAAGATTCTATTTCATTACAAATCCTGAAAATGGAAATTTGAGTAGAATTGGCAGAAGATTGTCAGCTAATATCATTCCTCATACCGCAAAAATAAGTGGGAGATTTTCGTCAATTACTAATGTTACAACTTTTGCAGCAGCTGTTGCAGGAGTTAATGTAAGAGAATTTTTAGAAGGATCTCAAGCTGTATTAGAGGAATTTCACGCAAAAGATAATAGTATATTGGACTATGCTGCTATGCTTGCGGCTTCAGGAAAGAGTATGGAGGTGAATCTTGCATATTTGCAAGAATTTACTACTTTCCTAGAATGGAAATCACAAATTATTGCTGAGTCTTTAGGTAAAGATGGTAAAGGTTTAACGCCCATTAGAGGTCTTGGACCTAACGATCAGCATAGCATGCTGCAGCTATATCTAGAAGGACCAAAAGATAAGTTTTATAATTTATACTATATAAAGAACATGCCTGTGGAACATTCCATAGAAAATTTAGCAGAATTAGGTATGGTTTCTGGTAAGGATTTAGCAACTATAAATACTGCAAATTTTATTGCTACTAAAACGGCTATCATTAATGCCAAGTTGCCAATAAGAACTACAATGCTCAGTGATTTGTCGCCAAGGACAATTGGAATGTTAGTGATGAAGTCAATACTCGAAGTGATAGTATTATGCAAGATGTTTGAAGTTAATCCCTTTAATCAACCAGGTGTAGAGTCAATAAAAAGCGCTCTAGTTGAAGAGCTTGAGTAGTTGATCTAGTATTTTACTTTGAACTATATACAAAAATTTTTACAATATTGTGTAGATTCAGTAATTTTATCTATCAACAACTCCTATGGAACCTTCTCTTTTTCTACCAACAACAGTTGAAGTACGTGATTCTGATTTATAAGCACTGACGCTTTGTCTTATTTGACTTAACTCCTGACTTAAACCAAGTTCTGCGCCCTTGGATTGTTTTGGTTTCTTGGATAAACTACTTAAGTCATCTTTAACACCATCAAGGGATTGGCCAATTGTCGCTTCTAATTTAGCTTTTTGAGATTTATTATGCGACTTCATTGCATAATAAGCTATAGCATTACCAATTATTGGCACCACTGTTGCAAAAGCTACTCCTACTTTTTGCATAGTTGATAGAGTGTCATAATCCCTGGCTTTACTAGTTTTTTCATGTACCTCTTTGCATTTCTTAATTACATCTAAGTCACATTTTGTGTAATCAATATCCGCTAAGGTTGACTTACCTTTGAAATCTTTATGGTTTGCAAGAATTTCTGGAGTCTTCGGATTGTTTAAAAATTGGCCGAGATTTGATTCCATAGTTAATAATTTAGGCGCTTGTTCTTCTCCTATTTTCTGCACGGCCGCATATTGTTCTTTTAAATTTTTCTGCACTACCGGATCATCTGTTTTTAGATATTGCTCTATAATCCCATCTAACACATATTGCTTGGCTGTTTTTTCACTCTTATCGTAAGATTTATCTATTTCTAATTCTTTGATAGCAGCTTTATATTGTTTCTCTATCTCTAGTTTTTTTACCGGATCCTTTTCCCCAAGACATTTATCTATCATGGTTGTCGCTATAATATATTGTTTAGGGTCTATGCCATCAATCTTTATGTTATGCTTAATTGCGTATTTTATGGGATCTTTTTCTGGGGATTCAGCAAAAGCTTTTACCCACCCTCCTTTTTTAAACTCTGGAGGAACATTACTAAATTTAGCTACAATCTCAACCTGTTTTGCTATTTCCCGCATATTTCTAAGGTTTTCTTTAGTAATTTCCTTATATACTTTTCTTAAATCATCAAAATTATTAATTGGCTGTTCGGTCACCCCTTCAGAATTAAATCGAGGTTTAGCAGTAAGACCTTCTGGATTAAAGCCAGCTTTATGTAATTGATCTACTCTTTGGTCAATAATTTTATCAATTTGTTCTTCACTTAATTGAGAGAGCATCTGATTTAGCGATGCTGAATATTTTTGTACATCAAAAGCTAAAACACCATTCTGGATTATCTTGGTCTGGTACAACGAGTTGTTCTTTTGGCGCACGGTCATAGAGTAAAAATTGATATATTGTTGCACCTAAAAACTCTTGGACTCCATCATTTCTGTTTTGTAAATCTTGTGCAGTTTGACAATCACTTTTATCTTTAAAAAATTGTTTTAAAATAAATGTTTCACCTGTTGTCTTTTCTGTAGCAATATATCCTGCAGTTATACCAGCTGTTTTTACGCCTTTTGCCTGAACTGATCTATCTCTTAAATTTGTTTCTATTTGATTTTTTGTCTTTTGTTTAATTGGTATTCTTTTTCTGATTTCTTCTAATTCTTTTGCCAAAGCATCTCTACGTAGACGCTCTATTCTTTCTAGCTGCGCTTCTTCAGATTCTTTGGTCATGTGTATCTTACCATTATCAAAGATTAAATTTATATAAAAATGCTAACATTATTTTAGCTGTGAATGCAAGTGCAATCAAATATCCTGAGAGTTTTTAAGAATTTGTTTGAATTCTTTAACCACTTGTTTATACAGCTTCAGTTTGAATGGAATTATATCTGCAAGTAGCTGATCAAAATTTACCCATTTCCAATTATCAAATTCTGGGTGTGTAGTTTTAATATTAATATCTCCATCAGTGCCAGTAAAACGAATTAAAAACCATTTTTGCTTTTGTCCGCAGTATTTGCCATCCCACAAACGCGGAATCAAAAAATCAGGAACGCGGTAGCTATACCAATTTTTACTTTCAGCAATTATATATCCCAGCCGGCAACCAATTTCTTCTTCCATTTCTCTTAATGCAGCACTACTGGGGGTTTCGCCTATGTCAATTCCACCTTGAGGCATTTGCCATCCATGAGTTTTAGAATCAACTCTTTTGCCAACAAAAACTCTATTTTCTTTATCCACTATCATCATACCTACCCCTGGTCTGAAAGGGAGATCACTGACTTTTGTAGAATCTTGTTTTTTGATGTTCATGAGTTATATTCCTTTAACAATTCAGAGATTGGAACAAGTTCTATACCTTTCTTATCTAGAATTTTGAGCCATTCACGCACCATTTCAATAGTTAAAGTGAATCCTTGTGCGTAACCGAGTGCAATGCCGTCATTTTTAGCTGCATCAATTAGCTTATTTAGCTGCTTCTTGATGTATTCTTGGTCTGGTTCTTCGTCTATTATTACATTTGTAGGTATAATGTTATTATGCGATGAAATATGTACTGGAATTTTTTTAGGCAATTTTTTACCTAAAACAAAGATCAAATTCTTATCATCTAGTTGATCGAATACTAATTCAGACGCATGAATATTGTCAGTAAATGTCTCTTTATAACTGCTATACACGCCATCATACCTTGCATGAGAATTTAATATCATATTTAATCGCAAAGCATTCTCCTCATTAGCAAGGTTTGTCATTAATGCATGTTTGCCAGGATTATCATTAGATTTATTAGTTTGAAGGGGTAAATATAAGTATATTTCATGCCCCTTGGCTTGGGCTTTATGCAATAAAGGTTTTAAGTTATTAGTATATGGCAAAAAACCTAACCCACACTGAACAGGTAATGCAAGAGCTAGTTCTGTTGCTCTTCTATTGAGGCCCAAATTGGTTACCAATATTCCTATTTTAGGTTTGCCTGAATATTTTTTATACTCTTTTGTATTTTTATCCCCACTGTCACTTGAGTCTGTATCTTGTGTGCTATCTTCAAGAATTTTTTCTGTTCGCTTTAATATGTTATCGACTTTGTTGTCGGACTCTATATTAGCAAGCTCTTTATCAATATCTGCTGCCTCTTCAG
This sequence comes from Rickettsiales bacterium, assembly GCA_017302595.1. Taxonomy (GTDB): domain Bacteria; phylum Pseudomonadota; class Alphaproteobacteria; order Rickettsiales; family Rickettsiaceae; genus Megaera_A. The sequence continues at coordinate 924,088 of JAFLDA010000001.1, read as the reverse complement.
ATGTATCTGCCACTGCTTCTTTTAAATTACCGACATAGTCAGCTTCTAGTTCAGTTTTGTTACTATTTGGGAGATTAGACATTGAAAAACTCTTATATTGTCCAAGCTCAGTTGATCTGGCCAATTGATGAGGTCTAGCTGATGCTAACCAATACAAAAATAAGAAGACCAAAATAGTAGCTAGCGCTATATTCGCTGCCACTAGGTACATTTTAACTTTCGCTCTTAACTTCGTATCTTTTAACATATATTAGTTTTGCTTTTGATTTACACACAGGCCTTTAATCAGATCATAAGCTCTTGCGTATTGATAATCCTCTTTATATCTTTTAGACATAGTAAAAGTAGTTTTAGTTTCATCAGTCTTTTGTTTGTCATCTATCTTATCTTCATTATTATATTTTTTTAAGTATTCTTTTACTGATGAACTAGTAAAGGACTTTTCTTTATCTTTTCTGTCGGCAAATTCAACTTTTGCATCTTCAATGTATAAATCAGGATCAATACCCTTGCCATTAATTGACCTTCCGCTAGGTGTATAATACTTAGCTGTGGTTAATTTTACCGCGGCTCGTTTACTTATTTGCGTAAATGTTTGTACAAGACCTTTACCAAAAGATGTTGTGCCAACAATTATTGCTCTCTTATGGTCTTGTAATGCACCAGCAACAATTTCTGATGCTGATGCTGATCCAGAATTAATCAGTACAACAAGCGGGACATTTGGTGCTTTTTGAGTATATCTTCCTGATGAGATCACAGCATTGTCTTTACTATCTCTAGCTTTGACCGATACGATAGTCCCATGATCAATAAAATATTCACATACACTTACCGCTTGTTCAAAAAGTCCACCCGGATTATTGCGCATATCAAGAATAATGCCTTTTAGTTGTTTGTTTTTTGTCTTTAATTTAGCAATAATATCGGTGACTGCTTTTTTTAAGTCATTAGTAGTTTGGTTATTGAATGTTACGAGTCTGACATAAGCAACTCCGCCAAAAACATCTTCCTCAATTTCATACTTTATTGGTTTGATTTTGACGATCTCGCGTTTTAGCTCAATCTCTTTTGTCGTATTCTCATCTTCTTTTACTACTAATAAACTTAGTTTACTGCCAGGTTCACCCCTCATTTCTTTTACGGCTTTATTAAAGCCTATATTAGAAACAAGTTGCCCATTCACTCCTATTATATAATCCCCAGCTTTTATTCCAGCTTTGTAAGCTGGTAAGTCATCTATAGGAGATATAACTTTTACAGCGCCACTATCAAAGACTATTTCAACTCCAATCCCGCCAAATTCCCCATCTGTTTGAGTAATAAAGAATTCTAAGTCTTCATCAGTAAAATAGGAAGAATAAGGATCTAAGGACCGTAGCATGCCATTAATTGCTTCATCAGTCATTTCTTGTCTATTAGGAGTTTGAATATAATCCTTTTGTATTCTCTGAAAAACATCTTGAAATTGCTTGAAATAGTAGCTATCAGGGTTGTTATCATTTACGGCATCTTTTTGTTCCAATGCAAAAGATACGCTATTTACTAGCAAAGCTATTACTAAAACTATCACTCTAAACATACAACTTAATCTCTCCTTTTTCGGTGTTTGCAACGCTTTCCTGTATAAATTGAAACCTTTTTTCAGGTTTTTTCCCCATTAGATCATCAACTATTCTATCGATATTTTCTAAGTCATCCACACTTACTTTGTACAAAGACCTAGTTTTAGGGTTCATTGTAGTCTCTTTTAGTTGTGCTGGTGTCATTTCGCCCAATCCTTTGAATCTTCCTACCTCTACTTTTTTCCTATTTTTAGCTAGGTCTTTTACTAAGAGATCTTTTTGCTGTTCATTAGCAGCATAATGCGTTTTGTTTCCTTGGACTACTCTATAAAGAGGCGGCCTTGCTAAATATAAGTGCCCATTTTCAATTAATTTAGGCATACGGAGGTAAAAAAAAGTCATTAGGAGTGATGCTATATGTGCACCGTCTACATCAGCATCGGTCATAATAATTATTTTTTCGTAGCGCAAATTATCCTCTTTATATTGGACCAGAGAGCCACAATTTAAAGCGACTTCAAGATCTTGAATTTCTTGATTTGCATGAATCTTTTGTATTGGTGCATTAGCCACGTTTATGATTTTACCCCTCAATGGCAGAACAGCCTGAGTATTTCTGTCTCTTGCTTGTTTTGCTGAGCCACCTGCTGAATCTCCTTCAACAAGGAAAAGTTCTGTTCCTTTAGGAGAAGAGCTAGTACAGTCTGCAAGTTTTCCAGGTAGACGCAGTTTTTGTACGGCAGTTTTGCGTGATATTATTCTTTCGTTTTTTCTACTAAGACGAAATTCAGCATTATTTATAAAATGTTCAATCAGCTTGTCTGATATTTTTTTATTACCACTTAACCAATGGTCAAAATGATCCTTGAAAATATTCTCAATATGTTTTGCTATTCCTGGAGAAACTAGCTTATCTTTGGTTTGGCCTTGAAAAATAGGATTTCTAATAAATACCGAGAGCATCAAACTAATAGATTCTAAGATATCTTCAGGAGCAACTTGGGATATTCTTTTAAAGCCAGCCATTTCCCCATATATTTTTATTGATCTAGAAAGGGCTGCTCTTAATCCCTGCTCATGTGTTCCGCCCATTGGAGTTGGAATTGTATTACAATAGGATTTTATTTGGCTTTCTCCATGATGCCAGCATATTGCCCATTCGATCTTGATATGTTCATTACCTACTTCAGCAGTGCCTGCAAAAATTTCCTCGCCAATTATCTCTTCTTTTTTTAGTTTTGATTCTAGATAATCTTTTAGTCCACCTGGAAAATGAATAATATCTGATTCTGGGGCTTCATTTAAAGGAATAAGTGTTGGAGCACAATGCCAATATATTTCAACTCCCTTATATAAATATGCTTTTGATTTGGCCAGATCATAAATTTTTCTTGGTTTAAATTTAGTGGAAGAAGAGAATATTTCAGGATCAGGTGAAAAGGTTATTTTTGTTCCGTGTGATTTCTTAGCGATAGAGCTTTTTTCTAGCGCAGATAGTGCTTTACCTTGAGAATATTTTTGTTTATACAATACACCATCTCTAGATACCTCTATATCAAGAAACTCGGACAACGCATTGACCACGGAGATACCAACTCCATGAAGACCACCAGAGGTTTGATATGCTTTATCAGAAAATTTTCCTCCAGAGTGTAGAGTGGTTAAGATTACTTCAAGAGCTGATTTGCCAGGAAATTTAGGATGTTCGTCGACTGGTATGCCTCTGCCATTATCAGATATTGAAATGGAACCATTTTCTAACATTTCAATAGTGATTCTAGTAGCGTAGCCAGCTACGGCTTCATCCATTGAATTATCAAGTACCTCAGAGACTAGGTGATGCATAGATTCATCATCTGTCCCACCAATATACATTCCAGGGCGCTTTCTTACAGGTTCAAGCCCCTCTAGAACTTCAATGTCGCTTGCAGTATATGAGCTGCTTTTTTCATCCCTCTTTTTGTTCAGGGAAAAACCAAATAAATCTGTCACTTACCAGATAATTCTAACATTTACATTAAAGTGTGAAAGTACTCAATTTATATCAAAAAAGCAAGGATAACTAAACTATGGGCTAATGTTAAAAATATGGGTATTAAATTGAGCAGACATTTTATTTATCAGTAGGCATTATTTGCGTAATTGATATTAACTTAAAATGTACTGGACTTTTTTTATGATAGAATATATAAATCATTAAATCCTTAACAAGGGCTTGTAGCTCAGTTGGTTAGAGCGCTCCGCTCATAACGGAGTGGTCGCAGGTTCAAGTCCTGCCGGGCCCACCATTTATAATACTTCAGCATCTCCTTACGGCCACTTTACTTCGGGCGGAAGTGACATTAGAATTGCTTCGACATTTCCTCCAGTAGCAAGCCCAAAGGTTGTCCCACGGTCGTAAAGTAAATTAAACTCTACATATCTTCCTCGTTTAATCAGTTGATGATTTCTTTGTTCTTTGTTCCATGGTAGGTGGAGTTTTTCTTTGATAATAGAAGGGTATACTTCATAAAATGCTAGCCCTACATCTTTGGTAAAATTAAAGTCATCATCAAAATTGTTTGATAGGTAATCATAAAATATGCCACCAATCCCTCTTGGTTCATCACGATGTTTTAAGAAAAAATATTCATCGCACTGTTTTTTAAAGTCAGGATAGTAATCTGGATTATGTTGATCACAGGCATTCTTGAATGCGTTGTGAAACTTAGCAGTTTCATCGGTAGATTCATACATCGGGGTTAAGTCTGCCCCTCCACCAAACCATGCTTTAGTTGTTTCAATATATCTTGTATTAAAATGAGCAGCAGGTACTAATGGTGAATGCATATGTGATACAATCGATATTCCGGTAGCAAAAAATCTTGGATCATTTTCAGCGCCAGGAATTTGGCTGCTGAATTGCTTACTAAATTCGCCATGTACTGTTGAAATATTTACTCCAACTTTTTCAAAAACATTTCCCTTCATGATCGATATTACACCGCCACCGCCACCATCTCTTTGCCACGATTTTTTTTCGAATTTGCCTGGAGAAAGTTTCTTGTTCTTAGCATATTCTATTTCAATAGCTTCAAAAGATTGGCAAATTTTATCTCTTAGTGATTCAAACCATTCTGAAGTGATTTTTTGTTTATTCATGATATTTACCATGCATTTTTGATAATTTTAGGTAATGAATATGGAGCTACGACCACCAGATCAAATCTAATGTTGCAATGTTTATACTCAAGATGCTGAGCCAAAAATAACTCTGCGGCTCTCGTAATTCTTTGTTGCTGTTTTAGAGTAATTATATTTTCTGTAATTCCACTTTTCCTGGCTTTAACCTCGATAAATACAAGTTGGTTCAAGCGTTTCATAATTAGGTCGATCTCACCAACATGAACCTTATATCGATGTTTTACAGGCAGAAATAGGTGTAATACATAGTAGAATGCTACAATATATTCGGCGAGTAATCCAAATTTATGCTTTATCATTCTTTAAATTTTGTGACAGTAATGTTTTAACTGTATTTCTCATTATATACACAACAATTATAAACACTAAGGTTGTCGACATAATATAAAATGCAGGTGCATAATGTAGGTTTGTTACCTCCACTAGCCACCTTGAAATAGCAGCAGAAGTACCACCGCATAACGCAATCCCTAGATTATAACTAAATGCAACCCCAGAGAATCGTTGATCTGGAGAGAATAGGGAAATAATAAAAATATACGCATTACCCGCTATTAGCCCTCCTAGGATTGCTAAAGTAGTGAGAGCAATTATTTGCCGTACGGTATCTTCGCACGATAATAGCATAAAACATGGTAGCGCTAATATAAACACAGCAAAAGATGCAAAAGTTACCATTTTAAAACGGCCAATTCTATCTGCCAAATGGCCAGCTAGTGGCATAGTAAACATCATAATTATGGATGAGTAAGCTAGGTATGATCTTGCGGTAGTATCGTCATAATGCAGTATATTGCAATAATAGATATTAATATAAGTTTTGATCAAATACACGACGCTGCTAGCTGCAGCACCTAGGCAAACAGTAATAAACATAGCACTCTTAGCTGTTTTTAGTACGTGCATGAATGGTGATTTAAGGGTCTTCTTTTTTTCTGCAAGACGTTCAAAGATCGGTGTTTCTGATACTCTGAGTCTAAAATAAAACCCTACTAAACCCATTATTCCACCTAGTATAAATGCAAATCTCCACGAAAATTCATGTTCAGGTAGGAAATACGCTATAACAATTCCCACGACCGTTGCAAGTAAAGTGCCGGCAATATTTGAAGCGTGAACTATTCCAGCGGTAAAGCCTGGTCGCAGGTGCTGAAAATGTTCTAATATGAATATCGCTGCTCCTGCGCCTTCACCGCTGATACACAATCCTTGAAGAAGCCTCATAATAACCAGAATTATTGGAGCAAGGTATCCAATATCTGAGTATGTGGGTATTAATCCTATAGTAAAGGTTGGTATAGTCATGCCTAGCATTGATGTAATAAGAGAAACTCTTCGACCATGTTTATCAGCAATATAGCCAAATATTATACCACCTATTGGTCTTGTCACAAAACCTGCCGCAAAAACAGCTAAACTTGATAGAATTTGTACTAATTCAGAATTGCCTGGAAAAAAAGTTTTGCCAATAGCTAAAGAAAACACGGCATAAACTGTGAAATCGTAGTACTCCAGAATATTTCCTGAAATAGCTGACAAAAAGATAAATCTGCGTTTACTCATCCATGCACTATAGTAACCGGTTAACAACTTGGCAAGTATAGACCACAAAATAACTAAGGTCTAGTAAGTAAGTTGTATTTTTTATATTGTTTAATAATTGTAGTTATTAATACTAGGATATAGCAAGGTTTTAAGTTCTATAATTTTATATATCTATTCTTGCTATATCCTGGTTATAGTATCTTTAAGCTTCTAAGAAGAAATAATATAGTGTCATGCAAAAGGTAATGCCCCAAAATGTATATTTCTTAATTGCTTTATGTTCTTTAGTGCAGATACTAGCAATTGTAAGAAAAATAATACCTGGGTATGATATTTCTAAAGCAGGAGCAAGTAGAGCAACAATCACTTTAAAATCCAATAATGAAATCGCAAAAGATATGAAAGTTGTGATCAATAAAATAATAGGAAATTTATTGGCATTTACCCCAAGAGCTGTACATATATATCTAGCATAAATATTATTAAGAGCAATAGCTGTAGTTAAACATGAAAGTGTCATAGCAGTTGCTAAAAACAATGTTGCTGTATCCCCCATAATGTGTTTTACAATTGCCGGCAACATGTGTTCAGGTGGGATATTTACTAGTAAGGATGAGTAATGAGATCCTAAAAACACAAATCCTAAATAAATAATTGCTAGCAGACTTGAGCCCAATAGGCTAGCTTTTATAGCAAACTTTAAGATACCGTCGTCATGGATTACCTGCAATTCTTTGATTTGATTAAAGATTAATGACGAGAAGAAAAATGCAGCAAATAAGTCCATAATTTGATAGCCAGTTAAAAAACCGTTTATAAAGGCAGCGCTATTTGAAGTGTTCTCAGTTACTACAGGTGCTGAATTGAGGATGCCAATTATAACTAGAATCAGTAATACTGTCAGCAACAGTGGGCTCATCCATTTACCAAGAATTTTGAGCATAACTTGATCCTTAAGGCAAAGTATATAAGAAATTATACTAAAAATTAAGGCAAAGACTAATAAGCTTAACTCAGGAAATAAATAACTTATTCCACCATGTGCTACAGTAATACATCTTGGAACTACTCCAAACGAGCCAAGTAATGATAAAGTAAAGAATGGAATAAAAATTTTTGCAATATTTCCTGCTTCATTAAAGAAGCTATAGTAATTGCCACGATGTAATTTGATAACGAACAATCCTAAGAAAGGCAAAATAATTCCAGTAAGTAATAACCCTAAGAAGCCTAAAAACCAGCTATTTCCAGAATCATAGCCTATCATTATTGGAAATACTAAATTTCCAGATCCAAAGAACATTGCAAAAATAGCAAATCCATAAGTTAAAATATGTTTATTGTGAGTCATAGTATTTTCTCTTTAAGTAGTTAGATGAATTTATAAATAAAAAAAAGAGGGTAAAGTAAGATATGGCCGTTAGGCCACCACCACTACAACATTAAAAATATGAAAAAAAGCAGAAGCTGGCCCTGCTTTCAGAGGGCAAGAAATAATAAAGTTAAAAATTGAACTTAATTTCTTCATTGCATTATTTGGTATGTAATATACCGAATTATAGTTGATTTGGTTTATAATGCACAAGCAAAATATTAAATTTTAAAAATGTAACCCATACAATCAAACAATTCACTCTGAAGATAAAGGAAATTATTGCTGACATTCATTCAAGAGTTACCGTTTCTCCCGCTGACAAAGTAAAGCTGCCATCTCCTGTAGCTGCTACTCCTACAAGTGCAACGCTGTAAGCATTTGGCGATCCCTCTTTGGACTCTTCTTCTACAGAGGTTACGCGTTTGATGCTATCAAGAGGTAGCGGCACCATCCTATTGTGATTGTGTAAGTGTAGTGGAGCAGGGTGTTTATGTATCTCCCTAGAAGGCATTGGTTGAGCAGGTGATTGTAAGGTAGGAACATCTAGTGGGTTTTCATCAACTTTTTGGTAGTGAAGTTGTAAAAACTTTAGTGCAGTATTTAGCGCATCTCTACCGATGTGATTCCTTGTTTGGCCTATTATTTGATCTCCTTTATTATTATTATCCACAACTGTTTGTAAACTACCAAAAGCAAGCTCTTGATTTGGTATCGGTACTGGAGAAAGTTGATCATTGCCTGCAGGATCCTTTGAATCGCCATGAGTTTTTGAGGCAGTTTTATGTTCTAACATATATTTTTCATCATTTAGTAACTGTATATTGACTGATATTTCTGTGCTACCATCTTTATTAATTTTATGTTTAAGTTGAATATCGGTTTTCTGTTGATCTCTAAATTGTTGCTTAAACTTAAAATAAGCAAATGTTAGTAAAGAGGCTAAACATCCGCCTACTCCTGTGACAAGTGTCGTAATACTTTCTGGGCCCCAATTACTTCCTTCTCCTACGTCTGTCCAATTACCTTGCATAGATCACTCCCTTCTTTTCTGAATTACATGAAATTAACCGCAAAATAGCAAAAATCCATAACTAGGATTTTATGTAATTATTACAAATTTGTAAATTATATATTTAAAAATAAATACACAAGTTGTGGTGGCTGCTAGTGCATTAGCCATCACGTAGAAAACTAAGATTAAATAAAGTGAAGTGATTAATAAATTCTATACTTCTAAAAATTACTGTTTTCGGTACCAAGAGTATTTATATGATTCAAGGTACGGTTTATTTGGTATATCAAAGTGAGAAATATTGTGATACTTGGCAACTTTTTTATTATAGTAAACACATAAGTTAGTAGCTCTATCTCAATTTGATTGAGCTACTAAAAAGAAACAACGCTCAAGTTCTAGTTATATCAAGAATCTTCTTTATTTTCGTATAATCACCAATTGCTGGAATTTCTACGTCAGCATCAAAATTTACAGCTGATGTTAATAGATCAAACATACTTAATGCACCAACTTGATGATCATTCCTATGCATAATTTCGTATAATGGATTGCTCGGATCATCATCTTGGTCGTATGACATTACGAAATTCTCTACTACCGCAAGAAAGTCTTTGATATCTCTGCTATAAATTTTGTCAGCTGTTCCAGTTTCGCTGATTACCATTTGTTCAAAAATTGTAACAAAGGATCCTATCACTAATTCAGTTCCAACTGAGTAATCTTTAGCTTTTACATTATTTAGCTTTTACATTATTAGTTATATCCTGAAAAAATTGTACTACGATCTGTGTCATCATTTCGCCTGACATCATAGTTGAAAGCATTGAGTACACCTTTTCTGCTAGTGGTGATACATTATCTCTCAAGGTTGTAAGATCAATTACTGCCCTAAATTCTACTAGATCACCATTATCATTTTCGATTATTTTGTATAAGTTTACTACCATCCCCCATTGACACGAATGCATTTCGGTTATGGCTTCTACAAATTTTTCTAATATATCCATTTTTTTTGCAGCAAGGTAAACGAGCGCTACTTCTTGTTTTGTACTCCATGCGTTGTTATCTCATGCATATCTGAGGATTGTTCAATTTGGAATAAATTAGTTAACCCTTTTTCAATCGCTTCTCCATTTTCATCGCCAAGAAGAGCTTTTAAATGCTCCTTGTTTGAAGCAATATATTCTCTGATTTCCGCAAAAATTTGGCTAATATCAAGTAAACTTACATCATACTCTTGATGTAATTCAGTTTGAATATCACGAAATGGTTTTTCGTTTAAGGCATTATGTACATTATCAATATCTAATTTTAGAAGGGTTTCCGGTATTATTTTAGAATTAGGCTCACTTGAACCAGAAGCTCTAAGCAGATTTATAATTGGCATATGCACGGGGCCTTCTTGATCTAATTTAGATTTAAAAATGTCAATTAACTTTTTGCCATTTGCTCAGGTTCAGCTGCAGCATGAAATTGTCCTTGCGCTTCTTCTGGTAACTTGAGCATATTTTGAGGGATATCGTGTAAAAAAGGATTTGCCAGTTTCTCTCTTACAATTTTAAAATGCCCAACTTCAACTCTTGCGCCATAGATATTTATAAGTAATTCTACGCCTTTAATATTGTTCCAATCTAGGTATTTGCCTAGTAATGATTGACCATCTCTCATCGGAGTGTTGATGAAGCTCCTAATCTGATCTATTGTATATTTGTTACTTGAAGGTTCTCCATTCATGATTATGTTAAACTGTTCTCTTTCAAGCCAATCTTGAGCTGCTTCTTTTGTAACAACTTCTGTATCTAGACCTAAAAATACTTTCACTACTCACCTCATTAAATTAACTATTTAGCAACATGTCTTAACATTATTTTGAATACTAAAGGTTTAAGAGCATCTTTATTTCAGAAAGAAAATTCCTGTGATATTGATTGTAGTGTTGGATTCTGTAACTTGAAATTTTGTAATAAGTGATATTCGTTCAAAGTAGTTGCTATATAATTGTCAAAATCATTAGGCATTAAAGCTTTCTGACAAAGAGCTGTAGCATTATTGGAAATAATTTCAGCTTTATCATCATTTGTTTTTAACCATTCTAGTTTTTCAAAAATATCTGATAGATCTTTTTTTAAAGGGATATAATTGATATATGGCTCTAGAGCATCATAGAACATCTGTGTAAATGCAGTTTTGGGTTTTAGAAGAATAGAGTTTGATAAAAGAATCCATGGTACTCTAAGCCATGCAGCTGTGTTTCCGTCAATAGAAATAAGATATTTATGTTTTAAATGCTCGGTTTCTGCTAGCTTCCCTGGATTATCGAATAGTCTAATTAAAATATTATATAAATGTATACCACTTTGGTTGTTGCTGAAATTGGCGTAATCTACAAATTTAGCATCTATTAAATCCGGAAAACTTCTCGATAGCATTACCAAAGTTAGCCTATAAAGTTTGTGATAATTTTCTAAATTGTACATGTTGCCAGTTGTTGCTCCTCGCCAAAAAATTTTTTCTATTTTTTTATCCCAAGAATAAGTTTTGGATGCTTCGTTAATTTGGTTAATAAGACTAGGCCATTTTTCATTATCTAGAATGTAAGGATCCGGCAGCAATAACTTATTTTTTTCTAATGTGGATTCTACATTTTTTGAACTCATAAAGGCTGGGAAATCTTCTATCAAGCTCTCTGATTCTTGTGAAATATTACTAATATTATCAATTGTCAGGAAGATAAAATCGATATTATGAATTTTATGAGTTTTTACGATGCGAACTAGTCTTTTAATTATGTTATTACAAGCTAGTTTAGAACTTCCAGGATAAGTCGATGCAACGTGGTGCTCGGCATATAATTTATCGTCGATAATTTGTATTCTTAAAAATCCTAAATTTCTTTTTTCCTCATCTGGTAAACGACATATAGCTTTTATATGCTCAGTAGAAATTCCTTTTTTTCTAAATATATCAAACTGTTTTTTTATAGAAAATAGTATTTTTTTTTGACGTGCATTCAATTCGTCTTGAGTTTCTTTTTTTATTATCATAACAGATATTCAACTTGTGATAGTAAATATACCATAGCAAATAAAGATTCATTGATACAAATTAAAATTGTTAATTAACTAATGTATAGCATTTATAATAACCTGATCAGGGTTTAGGCAACAATTTAGATTAGGTGAATTATGTATATTAAGTCTAGTAGGTTACTAAAAAATGTGCTTTCAACAGCATCTGTAATAGCATTATCGTCTGGCTTTTTTAGCAGTGCCTCTGCTATTGCCGTTGGCCGAACAAGCCAAAATGCAATATCAAATATCAGCACTTCGACAGATTGGCTTCCTAATGGCTTTGTTAGCAGTGATACAATAATCTTTGGAGGTAATCATACTATCAATGCAATTAGTCTTGGTAATTTCAATGTCAGTTATGTAGATAGTGGAGTAATTGCAGCTGGAACAATTCTTATCAAGAATAGTAATTTGTATATAGGAGGTATAACAGGTGCTCCTGTAGTTACGCTTAAAATGGATACAGGCGGTAGTGTAACATTTTCTACGCTTGATGTGTCACCATTTGCAAATATTTATTCTGGTCTTGATATCGTTGATTTTAATGGGATAGTTGGGTCAACTTTAACGCTTAGTAATAATGTGCCTATTACTTTATCGGCTAGCTTTCTAAGTACCGGGGGAGATGCAGGTAAAATAATTATCGATAATAATAAAATAGTAACATTTAACGGATCGCTTTCTAATACCCCTGGCACACTACTAGAAAGTATGACCATTAATTCCGGTGCTAAAGCAAGGTTTCAGTTCAACACAACGACAATCAATATTGATGGGCAAGGTAATTTTGTTTTAGCTTCTGATCCTGATAAAGAGATTAATTCTAATATTGGATCTTCGAGTGTAAAAATTAATACAGTAATTCCTACGATCGGTGGGGAAGCATCGACAACAAAAACTACTCTTAAAAGCGGGTATAGTGTTTATGCAAATGAATTTAAGCTTTATGGAGAAGGGGAGATTGGTAATGTTCCTTTAGATTCTAGTATTTTTATTATGGAGGATAATAGTTTTATAGATGCTCTAGTTACTACACTTCCTTTTACTCCTGCAGATTTTTCAGGTGGGCACGGAGTGAAGCACTCTGAGGTAGAAGTGTTATCAAATGCAACAATAATTCAGGATATTGGTACTAGTGATAACAAAATGAATGATATTAAGTTTTTAGGGGCCCCTGGCAGCGTAGTTAATTTATCTGGAAATTTGCATTCAGATAATATAGCTTTGTCCCAGCCAAATGTTATACTTGGCAATGATTTAGTCTTTGATGGGCAAACTATTGCTGATTCGACAACTATATCTTTAGGTAATAACACTTTATCCTTTGACAATGCATCTAGTTCAAAATTTACTGGTAATCCTACCGTCAAGTTTACGGTAGATGATACTAAGCACGGGCATTTTTTAGTTCTTGGTGGGGATCTTGATCTAAACGCAGTAACCTCTTTTAACATAACGCTGACTGATATTGCTGCCATATTGCCTCCAGAAGGGCCAGTTGGGCAATCTTATTTAATTTTTCAGGAGACTGATGAAGATGTGCTCGTTAGCGTAGATATTGTTGATAATGCTAAAGCGAATTTTCTTATAACTAAACAAAATCCTTTTGTAACTTGGTCTTACGACAATGGTGTGGTAAAAAGGGTAAGGCTACCGCAGGATGAGATTGATAATATAATTGAAGATAATGTAACAGGTGGTGGTGGGTCAAGTACAACAGTAGAGAATGCTGTTAGGATTGCGGATCCGAATAACGTTGGTGATGCATCGGCTCTTTTTCAGAGATTGACATCTTTGCTTACCAATGGTCAAGATTTAGTATCAGCACTTAATGCTCTTCAACCGGTTATTGTTGAAGCCTCTGAACAAATATCTGAAGCTGTTGATATGGCATTATCAACCATTGGAAACCGGCTTAGATCTTCGATAATTCAAACCTTTTCTATAGCGCAAGATGATAGTATGCAAGGTATTTCTGCCGGTGATGATGATTATCCTCATGGTGTGTGGAGTAGTGTATTTTGGGGCTCAGTAACACAGAAAGCTAGAGGAGAAAGCCCAGGATTTAAAAGTAAAACAACAGGGTACGTAGTTGGTGCTGATACAAAAATTTCGGAAGATAGGACCATTGGTGTAGCTTTTAGCTATGCTGATAATAATGTCAAACACAAGGATACAAATAATGGCGATACTAGCAAAGTTAAAGCCTATACAGCTTCTATTTATGGGGTGCAGGAGATTAATGATAAGTGGTTTTTACAGGCTATGGGGAGCTTTAGCCGCAATAAAATTTCTAATAGAGAGCAAAGATTTTTCCAGAATACAACTGAAATTGCTAAAGGGAATTTTTATACAAATGCTTACGCATTAAATGCTCTTGCTGGTTACAACAAGCTTATTAGCGATAGGTTATTGATGATAACAACTTTTGGTTTTGAGTATTTGGTGCTCGGTAAGTCTAAATACAAAGAAACAGGAACAACAAATCAGAATTTGACAATAAGTAAAGCAACAGATCATAAACTAGATGCTATTATTGGCACAAGTTTCTCATATGAGACAAACTTTCACAAATATAGGGTAGTACCAGAATTTCATGGCAACATCAGTTATGACTTATTGAATAAATCTCCAAAAGTTACGGTTTTACTTGACGGATTATCTGGGAATACACTTGTGAAGAAGACTGCTGAACAAGAAAGAGTATACTATAATTTAGGCACATCAGTATCTGCATCCAAAGGAGCTGTGGAAGTGTCTGCAGGATACGATTTTTATTTTACTAGAAAATATACCGCTCATCAAGGAGCGTTAAAACTGAGGTTAAATTTTTAAAGACTTAGGTGCTTAAACACCGGCACTGAAATATTGCTATGATGCATGTTAGAGAAGGAATGAAACCGGGTACTCTAAAATGATATGCAGATATCACCTCCAGTAGTACTTAGTCGTATCTATCGTTTTAAAGAATAGATGCGACACTACAAACTTAAATATCATTTAAATACAATAAATCCTATAAATTTCATTTTTAATAAATCATTATCATTGATCATATCTGACTTCTTTTTATGAAGGATATATAACCTATACAAACTTCGCTACTAACATAAGAATAAGTTAGGGCATAAGTAAGCAGTAAAATTTTTCTAAAATACTATTTGACATTGAATGCGAATATATATATAAAATTCCTCACGTCATTTGCATGACAGATGTACGTAAGCTGTTTAAAAAGTTGAATAGAGAATAAAACTAAATACAACACCGCGATTTTCAAAATCGTGAGTGGATACTGATAGCGTGTAAAATTAATTCTACATGCATCGTGTAATCTCAAAGTTTTTGGCAAGATAAATATAAAAAGAGCATTTGGTGGATGCCTTGGCGTTAGAAGGCGATGAAGGACGTAATACACTGCGATAAGCTCCGGGGAGCCGTGAATAGGCCGCGATCCGGAGATTTCCGAATGGGATAACCCACCTGATAAATCAGGTATCATATTGTGAATAAATAGCAATATGAGGCAAACTCAGTGAACTGAAATATCTCAGTAGCTGAAGGAAAGGACATCAACAGAGACTCCGTTAGTAGTGACGAGCGAACGCGGACCAGGCCAGTGGCTTTAGAGTAATAACTAGAACAACATGGAAAGGTTGGCAATAATAGGTGATAGCCCTGTATAGGTAAAAAGCTTTAAAGTCCTTGAGTAAGGCGGGACACGTGAAATCCTGTCTGAACGTGGGGGGACCACCCTCCAAGCCTAAGTACTCTCTAGCGACCGATAGTGAACAAGTACCGTGAGGGAAAGGTGAAAAGAACCCCGATGAGGGGAGTGAAATAGACACTGAAACCAGATGCTTACAAGCAGTCGGAGCGGATTTATTCCGTGACGGCGTACCTTTTGTATAATGGGTCAGCGACTTAGTTTATCGAGCGAGCTTAAGCCGTTAGGTGTAGGCGTAGCGAAAGCGAGTCTGAATAGGGCGCATAAGTTCGATGAATTAGACCCGAAACCGGGTGATCTAGCCATGGCCAGGTTGAAGGTAGAGTAATATCTACTGAAGGACCGAACCCACTAATGTTGAAAAATTAGGGGATGAGCTGTGGCTAGGGGTGAAAGGCCAATCAAACTCGGATATAGCTGGTTCTCCGCGAAATCTATTTAGGTAGAGCGTTATATAATTACCACTGGAGGTAGAGCACTGGATAAGCTAGGGGGTCCAACAGACTTACCAAACTTAACCAAACTCCGAATGCCAGTGAGTTCAGTATAGCAGACAGACTACGGGTGCTAAGATCCGTGGTCGAGAGGGAAAGAGCCCAGACCGCCATCTAAGGTCCCAAAATCATGACTAAGTGTTAAAGGATGTGAGAAGACCAAAACAACTAGGATGTTGGCTTAGAAGCAGCCATCATTTAAAGAAAGCGTAATAGCTCACTAGTCTAATTAAGTCTTCTTGCGCCGACAATGTAACGGGGCTAAAGTCATGTACCGAAGATGCGGATTTATGCTTTATGGCATAAGTGGTAGCGGAGCGTTCTGTAAGCCTGTGAAGGCAATCTGTAAGGATTGCTGGAGGTATCAGAAGTGAGAATGCTGACATGAGTAGCGACAAAGAATGTGAAAAACATTCTCGCCGAAAGTCCAAGGGTTCCTGCGTAAAGCTAATCTGCGCAGGTTTAGTCGGCCCCTAAGATGAGGCTGAAAGGCGTAATCGATGGGAAACAGGTTAATATTCCTGTACCTGGAGGAAAGTGACGAAGGCAGTAAGCTGTATGTACTTATTGGATTGTATATGCAGTGAATGACTTCCAGGAAATAGCACCTCCATATAGACCGTACCCGAAACCGACACAGGTGGACTGGTAGAGTATACCAAGGCGCTTGAGATAACGATGCTGAAGGAACTAGGCAAATTGCATCTGTAACTTCGGAAGAAAGATGACCTATGTTTAGGCAACTAGATGTAGGTGGCACATACCAGGGGGTAGCGACTGTTTATTAAAAACACAGGGCTCTGCAAAGTCAATAGACGACGTATAGGGCCTGACGCCTGCCCAGTGCTGGAAGATTAAAGGGAGGGGTGCAAGCTCTGAACTGAAGTCCCAGTGAACGGCGGCCGTAACTATGACGGTCCTAAGGTAGCGAAATTCCTTGTCGGGTAAGTTCCGACCCGCACGAATGGCGTAACGATTTCCCCGCTGTCTCCAGTATCGACTCAGCGAAATTGAATTCTCAGTTAAGATGCTGAGTTCCCGCGGCTAGACGGAAAGACCCCGTGCACCTTTACTATAACTTTGCACTGGTATTAGAAATTGGATGTGCAGAATAGGTGGTAGACTATGAAGCAGAGGCGCAAGCAACTGTGGAGTCGAAATGTGAGATACCACCCTTTCAATTTTTGATATCTAACCACAACCCTTGAAGCAGGGTTTGGGACAATGCATGGCGGGTAGTTTGACTGGGGCGGTCGCCTCCCAAAGAGTAACGGAGGCGCGCGATGGTTAGCTCAGGTTGGTCAGAAATCAACTGTTAGAGTGCAATGGCATAAGCTAGCCTGACTGCGAGACAGACAAGTCGAGCAGAGACGAAAGTCGGTCATAGTGAACCGGTGGTTCCGAGTGGAAGGGCCATCGATCAACGGATAAAAGGTACGCCGGGGATAACAGGCTGATGATTTCCAAGAGTCCATATCGACGAAATCGTTTGGCACCTCGATGTCGGCTCATCACATCCTGGGGCTGGAGAAGGTCCCAAGGGTACGGCTGTTCGCCGTTTAAAGTGGTACGTGAGCTGGGTTTAGAACGTCGTGAGACAGTTCGGTCCCTATCTACCGTGGGTGTAGGAAGTTTGAGAGGATCTGCCTTTAGTACGAGAGGACCGAGGTGGACGTACCTCTGGTGTACCAGTTGTCGCGCCAGCGGCATAGCTGGGTAGCTAAGTACGGACGGGATAACCGCTGAATGCATCTAAGCGGGAAACCCACCTTAAAACTAGACTTCCCTATCAGAGCCGTGGAAGACCACCACGTTGATAGGCCAGGTGTGGAAGCATGGTAACATGTGAAGCTTACTGGTACTAATAGCTCGATTGTTTTATTTTGCTTTAGAGTTATACGATTGCATGTAGTGTGAATTTTATACGCTTGTAATAGCTAATTAGTAAAATGTTTTATTCTCTATCATCTTTATTAGAGCTTTTAAAAAAGCTTGTATTGCTAGCTTGGTGGTTATAGCGTGGGTGAAACACTCGATCCCATTCCGAACTCGGAAGTGAAACCCCACAGCGCCGATGGTACTTTGCCTCATGGCACGGGAGAGTAGGTCGCTGCCAAGCTTGCAATGCAAGCTTTTTTTTTATGCGAAAACGTTCAATTAATGGTTGAGAATTTTCTTAGGTATTTAACTAATAAGATGAAATTTTAGAAAATAGTATGCAGAACGATAAAAGTAAAATAGTAGATCATGAGTCACCGAGTGAAATATACAAGCTTGCAGTGAAGATTAGAAAGGTATTTAATAAGACCTTCTCTAAAAAAAGTAGAGGGTTTTTAGGAAATATGTTCATTGCTATTGTCGCAATAACGTTTGTTTGTGTTATTTTATATCCAGCAGTTTTTGACGGTAAAGAGGTAAATGTTAAATTTATTATTTTTCTCTTTATATATATGCCTATTTTATCA
This sequence comes from Rickettsiales bacterium, assembly GCA_017302595.1. GTDB lineage: Bacteria > Pseudomonadota > Alphaproteobacteria > Rickettsiales > Rickettsiaceae > Megaera_A. Next base: position 905,648 of record JAFLDA010000001.1, on the reverse strand, counting down.
TGTATTCGCCGCTTTTGGCAAAAAGAAGGAAATGCACTTTTTAAAGAGTGTGTTAGGTTGATTCCAAATTCTATAGTAACTTTTAGTATTTCTTATGGATATGTCGCTTTATTAGTTACTGCGGCATATTTTTCATTAGTTAGAATAGGTTTTATAAATCTTGACCCAGAGGAGAAAATATTTCCTGTTGATGATGTATATGTAGTGATTACAATTTGTATAATTTCTATGTTAATTGCAATTCTTTCATATCAACCTACATCTTTAATGATAAAAGGATACATGCAACGTTATGATCCAAAATGGAAGGAGTATTCTCATAATATGTATTATTTACTAGTATTGGTGATTTTCTCTCTGTTTCTAGTGATCTTAATAGGGTTTAAGTTTACTGGATATGAGTTACCTGAACGGTTAAGAGAATATGTAGTAATTAGGTATCAAGCTAGTGTTACAATTGTTGCATATATCATTCATTTATGTTTTATGCTATACGCTCAATATAAAGTCGAAGAAGAAGTATTTGGTCATTTAGATGTTTAACAGTTTTTATGCGAAGAAGTTCAATCAATAATTAAAAAACAAGTAAAAATTTTATCGTTATGCTAGAAAGAACTATATTAGCTACCTTGATATCATCAATTTTAATTACTTATGCTTATGCCGGCAATAACGTAGAGGTATTTACTTCTAAAGACTATAATTGGTCTAAAGTGCTTCAAGTACCTCCTGGATCTGATCAGACTTCGGGTAATCAAATACTACATTTTAAATCTGCCAACAAACATTATACTATCAATCCAGAAGCGAATAAATTTGTCAGTACTTATTTTGTAAAAGCACAAAAACTTTCTTCAGATGCAGAAGTATTAAAAGCCGGTAGTGATGCTGTTACTATAAACGGCTTATATGTTGAAGCAGGGGTATGTACAGGTAAAACTATAAATTTTATTGCCGCTTTAAACCCATTAAAGAAAATATATGGCTTTGATTCATTTGAAGGATTACCTGAGGATTGGGTGCGTAAAGATAAAATCATTGCGAAAGGAACTTTTGCGGCTGTTGATAAGGGATTTATCCCACCTGTATTACATAATGTTATTTTATACAAAGGATGGTTTAAAGATTCTCTACCAGTATTTAAGGAAAGTATATTGAAGGATGAACCTATAGCATTCTTACATATTGATTCAGATATATATAGTGCTGCTAAAGAGGTATTTGATATATTTGGAAATAATATAGGTGGAGGTACAATAATAGTATTTGATGAACTTTATAATTACCCTGGTTTTGAGAATCATGAATGGAAAGCTTTTCAAGAGTTTTTAAAAGAAAGAAAATTAAATGCAGAATATATTGCTTTTAATCAAAATCATGAGCAAGTAGCTGTAAAAATTATAAAACCATAAATTAGTTTTATTTTTAAGGTTTTATGAATCAGCGTAGAAAAGAAACGGGCACAGTCCATGGTGCTAATATTTTCTTTAATGACGCTCGATTTCTGTTGTTGCACTTGTCGATCCTTCCGGCCTTGATCCTGCATCAGGAGGATTAATGTAGGGTTCGGATAGATCGTATTCCAACCATCCCTTAGTACAAAGTTATCCCAGGCTTAATCCGGAGTCCAAAAAGTATGGAGGTTACACAGCTTTAAGTAATGGATCCTGAATCGAGTTCAGGATGACTAAGGTAGGGCTTAGGATGGTCGTATTTTGTCAACCCCATTAGTACACAGTCTTCCCGGGCTTGACCCGGGATCCATGCTGCGTTGAGGTGTGTGGCTGCGCTTTAAGTTAATGGATCCCAAATCAAGTTTGGGATGACAAAAAGATTTATTGTCCAGAATTAGGCTTTATTTTCTTCCAACTTTTTATTGTATTCTTTACCTAATCCGCGAACAGCAAATATCCAAGCTATTACTACGAAGAAGAAGATACCGGCAAAAAATGGTGTTGCTTCTGGAAAGCTATATGATGGCATCAGGATAAAGAACGTAGACTGGATAATACCACCACCAGATTTACCGAATCTACCACCAACCACGTCTACAGCCGCTTTACCTTTACTTTTCATTTCATCATCAAGTGGGATATACGCCATCTCTTTTGTTGAGTCAAATAAAGAGTATTTTGTAGCTTTACTTAATACGTTTTGGATCATGCCAATCATTACTACCATTGCAAGTGGTCCAGTGCCTAGGAAAGCAGCTAATTCCAAGCCTATTCCTTGATCAAACACGATGAACGAGAAGAACGCAAGACCTGTAATCAAAATCATTACAGGTGTAAATATAGCAGCTACAGACCATGATACTCTACGTAAGATATTGCTACCTACAAGCATGAAAAATATTGCTGCAACCCCTTGATATGCTTGGAAAACTCCCATATATGAGGTATAAGCTTCAACAGTAGGGTGTAATTCTTTTATTTTAGATTTCCACACACCTTCAACAAGGTTAATTGAAATACCATATGATAGAACTAGAATAACTAGCAAGCCTAGGTATTTTGAAGTGAAAATCATTTTAAAACTATCACCTAGTGAAAGTTTAGCTTTTTTCTTCTTTGCTGCTCCTGGAGCTGCCGCATCATATAATTTTGGATCTGTAAGAACATTCTTATTAATCCAGCTATATAAAATTAGTACGAATACACCACTTAATAGAGTAACGCATAGTACCGGCATTAGCTTTACATTTTCAGGAACTATATGCACTTCTTTAGACAATAACAGATGGAATGTTAGTGCTACTAGAGGCAGTGCAACGTTACCTAGTAAACCAAACATAGAATAGAAACGTTTCGCTTCATCAGTTCTAGTAATTTGGTTTGCAAATTGCCAGAATAATAGTGTGAGCATCATGCTACCCCACATTTCTGCCATCATATAAAAAGATGCATAACTCCAATTGCCAGCAATTCTAATAAACCACTTGAAGTTTGGATATTGTTCAGCAAGGGCAGCTATAGTGCTAGCCGAAGGGTGGAACCATTCAGGTTCAGGGTAAACTAAGAATGTAAATATTGCGAAATAACCAAGGAATATCGAAGTCACAGTGTAAAACACTTTCTGTTGACTCATCATATTACAAAGCTTAGCGTATAAAATCATAAATAATATAGCTGAAGGTAGTACTATGTATGTTTTTAGAAAGCTAATTGCTTCTGGGCCAATATGAGTAACTACCAATCCATCTTTTACAGACCTTAAAGTAGCATAGTTATACAATATACAAGCCATCATCAATGCCATAGGAATAAATTTCTTATTCTCATGCCATTCAATCGGCCAAAATAGCCTTCGGATTTCAGTCATTATTCCAGACTTATTAACGTCACCTTTCATCATTTACTCTTTATTAAAATTAGATAATTTATTAGTGGATTCTAATGTGTATAATGAAAAAAGTCAATAATTTTGGTTAATTATTATTTACTGAAAATAAAACTGCAACCCAGTTATTTTCTATCAGTATGTTTACTACTTTTAATCCATGTTTTTCATAGGCATCAAGCACTGATTTAAGTTGATAATCAAGAAAACCAGATAGTATAACGTGAGAGCTAGGCTTAATTAAGGCAGTAATTTTAGGGGTTAGGATTATCAAGGGTGTAGCTAAGATATTGCTAACTATTAAGTCAAATTTTATATTCATAGAAGAATTAATCAATTCGGATTCAGAGTTTTGGTAGAAGTTAATTTTTGAATTATTACAAATTCTATTATTTTTAGCGATATTTACTGAAGTTTCTTCAATATCACATCCATATATTTGGGCTTTTGGCCATATTTTTTCAGAAACAAAAGATAAAATGCCGCTACCAGTTCCAAGATCGAATACTGAGTCTATTGGTAATTCCCTTAAGGAATTAATGGCTTTTATGCATAAGGAAGTTGTTGCATGTTCACCAGTACCAAAAGCTCTTGAAGCTTCTATATAAATAGGAATTTTGTTGTTAGGTATCGAAACTTCAAGGGATTTTGGTGCGATAAAAAATTGTTCTATGACTATAGGTTTAAGTTGCTTTTGATATTCCGCAACCCAGTCTTTATCTTCTATTAATTCTAGTTGTAATTCTGAATCAAGTTGTAAATCATTAATTAGAGCATATTCATTTAATTTTTTGCTTAAAGTGGCTATGTTTGGTTTGTTAGCATAGAGTATTTCAATCTGCCATAGATCGTAAGGTTTTGAATCTATGGTTGAAGATTCAATTTCACTAGAGCTGATGCCAAGTATTTCTTCAGAAAAGAATTCCTCGAATTTATTGAGGTGCTCATATTTGGTAATAAAACTTATCTTAAAAATTACTTTTGGTTGACTAAATAGATGATTCATAGTTAATTAATCTTATGCCGTTTTTCGGTGCTTAATTCTACACGAGGAAAATTTATGGACAAAGCAAAAAAAATTATATTGGTTTTTATGTTAATGTTTCTCTCAGTAGCAACGTGTTTTGCCGCTGAAGATGAGGCAAATAATTCTAAACCAAAAGCTAAACTTAAAGATCCGGCTGAGTTTCAAAAAATAGTGGATGAATATAAAGAGTATGTTTCAAAAATACCTCCAAAAATTAGAGATGAAATAATTAGTTATCGCAAAGAAGTTGCGAAGCTAAATAAGGAGAAAAAAGTGCTTTATAAAAAACTATCGCAGGAAGCTCAAGATTACCTAAAAAAAGAACAACAATATAAGAAAAAACTACCAATTGATCGTAAGAATTTAGTGACTCTTGATCAAGGGGAAGAAAAGAAATAATAAATTACGTTAGAAGTGGTAAGAATGTAATGTAGAAGAGTTTCGAGTAAACCAATGTGGAAAGCGGAGGTTTACTCGGGTGTTTATTAAACACTAAGGGAGAAGTGGGGCAGAAAAGAAGTTTACTGCAAGCCTAGATTAAGTCAAGTGTAACACCATTAACAAAGTAATAGTCACCTATAACATCTACTAAATCTGGTAATAGTGTATGTTGATTAAATGAATCCTGAAATTGTTCAATTGTAAGAAGAGATTGATGAGAATTGTATTCTTCAACCCTTTGTGTAAGAGACTGATAAGCTTCTTTCTTCTGTGCATAGTTACCATTATCACGTATATGTATGGTTTTATGCTGAAGTGCATGAAAAGTAACCTCGTCAAGAATACTATTAACTATAGTAAGGAATCTGTCGCAAGTAACTTTACTATTAATAGGAGCAGTATTATGAGATAAATCTAGCTCAATTAGTGATGATTCAGCAAACATCTTGGCTATTTGTACGAAATTGTCCTGTTTTGTTATAGAGGTACGTTCCAAACTAATGCTTTGTAGCCCTGGTGTTGTAGTAAGTATTTGAAATACGTCAACAGCATGATCTTGCATCGTAGCATAATCAAAGTTAAGTTTTGCTATATTGCCTATTTTAGCAATCATCTGACACACAAATTTATAAATTTGAGGATGAACTGTAATCAATTGTAATTGTAATTCTAACTCCTCAGCGTCGTTAGTTAGTCTTTGTAGCTCTTTATACCAATAACTGTTAGTAACTTCAGGAGCAGCCATATCTATATCTGGTATTGCCGCTAGTTTTTCTAGCTCTGAATAACCTTCAGCAGACTTCTTTAATGCTATAGTATGTGTTTGTTTAATATGAACTGGTTTCACAGCAGGTATAGGCTCTGATACAGAAGGTTTATCTTCATCAGCAAGTGTTAAAGCTGGACTCTGTAAATCATTTTCAACCAAATCATCGACCTTTGTAGAGATTTCAGTATGCTTAGCTTGAGAACTGTTAGTTGATATTATTTCATCTGTGTTATACCAACCTAGGGCATTATTAATCGTAGAAAGTGGTCTGTTGAATGCTTGATAAACATATTTCATACTTTTTCCTCTTTAATAAATAAAAAATTAATAAATTAACTATTACTTAATTATGAAACAGTAAACGTAGAATGTCAATAAATATTTAATCAAATTAATTAAAACTTAAAATTAATTAAGAATTATGGTTTTAATTATTATGAAAAAGGCTTTACTGTGAACTTAAGGGAAGAAAAAATAATTTGAGTTTAACAAGGTTCTAAAGTCTAAAGTTGAGCACGGTATTTTTTATGTATCTTGGTGGTTGTTGTATAATCAGAATGGTTACCATCTACGTGATCATAAATCAAGCTTGAGATGATTATGAGGAATGCCTGAAAACTTTCTTTGTCCATCTTGAACTCTCTTCTTAGTCATCAATTATGTTTTTAAGAAAGAATAAAAAGTTATCCTAAATACCGTGGTAGTCATCCTGAACTCTTTGTACAGCTTCCTAAAAGTCATCCCAAACTTGATTTGGGGTCCATTACTTAAAGCCGTCATAACCTCAAGCCCTCGATGGATTCAGTGTCAGGCCCTGGAAGACTAGAACGCGTTCATCCTGAATTTGATTAAAAGTTTATCCTCTTAACTATCTCAAATAAAACGGATTCAAGGTAAGTTCAAATCAATTTGTTATTTATCAAAATGGACCAATTTTTCAGGATCTTTTGCGACTTTCCCTTCTCTGATTCCAAAGTTTAGTTGTGGTTCATTGACTTTGCCAGATGTCCCAACATAACCAATAACATCACCTTGTTTTACATTTGCGCCTTTGGCAAGTGGTAGATCATCGAGATGGGCATAAGACATAAAGGTATTCTTACCGTCTAGCTTGACAATAATCAAGTTACCAAATGTGGCGTCATAGTCAGAGTATATTACTTTCCCACCAGCTGACGCTAGTACTTTAGTTCCTTGTTTTGCACTTATACTAATGCCTTTATTTGTTCCTGAATTGGTTTTTGCACCAAACTTACTAAGAATTTTTCCTGAAACTGGTGGTATAAAATCTTTACTTGCTACCGCTACTGGTTCGACAGAAGCGTCACTAATTTCTACTGCTGCTCCAGTTGCAATAGTTGCTTCTTTAGTTAATTGAGTAAGTTCAGCTGTTTCAGTTTCTTGGATATCAACTGGTGTGGCGCCTTTATCCACAGATTGGGCCTGATTAATCTTAATTACCTGAAATTCATCCAAATAATATGGCGGACTCAAGTCATTTAAGGCTGCTATATCTTTTACAGTTTGCCCGTATTTTTTTGCGATATCCTCAATTGTTTCCCCAACTTGTACTTCGTGGTATATTATCTTGTTTTTAGATTGTAAGTGCCTATTTTCTGGTACTATAAATTCATCATTCGCTATACTACCTTGTGTCAAATCTTCATTAGGCTCAATGATATCACTTTGTTTAGACTCAAGTGAGCCTTTTGAAATGATTTCGCCATCATCTACCGTAGATTTTGTCTTATTTGATGGCCTGTTTTTAGTATAGCTATTGTGGTTGTATTCAATCGGGGCTGGTTGATTTGACACAGCGCAAGCTGATAACAAGTACATTAAAGCAACGAAAAGGCTTTGGTTTTTCATGATGTCCTAGTATCTTAGTTTTAAGAATGAATAACAATTAATGAACGATCGTTATTGTACATGTAATAAAGATTATTTTCTATATTAATTAAGTAGAATTATGCAAAATTATGATATAGCTATTGCAACTGATCATGCAGGTGTAAGACTTAAAAATAAAATAAAAGAATATCTTCAAAAAATTGGAATTAATATTCTGGACTTAGGAACAAACACAGAAGAGAGGGTTGATTATCCAGATTATGCCAATAAAATGGTTGAAGAAATTATCGCAAAAACAGTATCGAAAGGTATACTAATTTGCGGTACAGGGATAGGAATGTCAATTGCTGCTAATCGTAGTTCAGATATTAGAGCCGCGTTATGTTTTAATGAATTTATGGCAGAAAGAGCTCGCTCTCACAATGATGCTAATATATTAGTACTTGGTAGTAAAATTTGTGAGGACGATATATCTCTAAAAATGATTGATTTGTTTTTACATACTAAGTTCGAAGGTGGAAGGCATACTGGAAGGCTAGCAAAAATAAGGTAATTTAGGTTTGTGTTTATGCAAACTTCTTTCTGCTCTCAAATGCAGCAGATAAAGTTCCTTCGTCAAGATAGTCCAATTCTCCTCCAATTGGTATTCCACTGGCAAGTCGTGTAATATTAATTACTACATCTTTGAAATATTCAGTGATAAAGTAGGCAGTTGTTTGGCCATCTAAGGTTGAATTTGTTGCAATAATAAGCTCTTGGGTGTTTGAATTTTTACAACGCTCAAGTAGTTTTGGAAGGTTGAGTTCAGCAGGACTTCTTCTATGAGCGTTAGAATTAGAGGATCCTAGAACATGATATCGTCCAGAGAATGTTTCACTTCTCTCAATTGCCCAAAGTTCTGCCACAGTTTCAACTATTGCAATTATCGAATCGTTTCTTGCTGAATTTGAGCATATGCAGCAAATCTCGCTATAATCTAAATTACCACATGATCTACAAATCATAATTTTATCAGATGCATCCTGTAAGCCTTGAATCAAGCTGTTGAGGCGTGTTTCTTTATCCTGTAATAGATGCAAGACTATTCGCCTTGCTGATCTTGTACCAAGTCCAGGAAGTTTTGAAAATAGATATATGAGCTGATCCGGTCCAGATAATTTATTCATTATAAAATGATTAGAATTTAAGGCCACTAGGAAGGTTTCCAAGATCACCAAATGCGCTTGTCATATTGCTTTTTGAATCCTCATCAGCTTTGCTTTTGGCGTCGTTATAAGCAGCAACGATCAAGTCTTCTAGCATTTCTTTATCATTTGGGTTAACTAACGAATCATCGATAGAGATTTTTACCATCCCTCCATCTCCTTTCATCGTGATACTTACAAGTCCTCCTCCAGATTTACCAATAAATTCTTTGGAAGCAATTTCAGATTGCATTTCTTGCATTTTCTTTTGCATTGCTTGAGCTTGTTTCATTAGCTGTTGAATGTTCATTTTATTCCTCTATTTTATGATTTTAGGATTATATCTGATATATTGGAGTCAGGAAAATACTTTTTAATTGTTTGATAATCTTCGGATAATTTAACCTTTTCTAGTAGTTTAGCTTTTATGTTGGTAAATTGGTCTCGTTTTTCAATTTCAATATTCCAGCTATTTCCTGACCAATTTGACAATAATTCTTCAATTTTTTTGACATTAGTGATGTTACTGCACGCAAGTACCATCTTGCAATCAGCAAACGATATTACTTCAACTTCGTTCATCAGTAAGTAATAGATTTCCATTTCTTTATGCTGATAGCAGAATTTTAAGAAATCGTAAAAATCTCCGGTTCCAGAATTTTTAACCTCAATCGGTTTTTCATAATCTGTAATTTCATCAATACTTGGGATATTACAAGCATAGATTGCTTTTATAATTAGCATCTGAGCTGTGATTAACTGGTTATGTGAAGTTTTAATTTCCTTTGTACCGTTTATAAAAATCTGCCATAGAGTGCTTAGTCTTGATAAAGGAGTGCCGATTAGAATATCAGAAATTTCAGAAGAGAAATTTTGGTAAATTGCCGCGTGGTAATTAGGTATTACTTTTGCCTTGCAAAGCTCAGCAATAAAATTTGCAAGTTCTTGGATAAAGTTTTCAAGACTACTTGTTTGAGAGTATATTTTATCTAGCAAATCAATAGCATCTTTTGGGGCATTTGCGATAATTAACTGAATCACTTTAACAAAAGTTTCTGAGTTAAGTAGTCCAAGCATTTGACTAACTAGTTGGGCAGAAATAAGGTCTACTTGACTGATGTTATGAATATACGATGCTGCTTGATCTAGCATTGATACGGCATCTCTTGCTGACCCTTCTGATTTATTTGCAATTATTCTTAGTGCGTCAAGGTCAAACTTGAGTTGTTCTTTTGTTGCTATATCAACTAGTAACTGCTCAATTTCATTTTGGCTTAGGCGTCTTAGGTCATAGCGTTGACAGCGAGAAATCACAGTCAAAGGTATTTTTACTGCTTCGGTGGTAGCAAAAATAAAAATAACATGTGCAGGTGGTTCTTCAATTAGTTTAAGCAACGCATTAAAGGCGCTTTTTGATAGCATGTGCACTTCGTCGATGATAAAAAATTTGTAAGCTCCAAGCAGTGGTCTATATTCGCTACTCTCAATTATTTCTCTGACATCATCAACGCCTGTTCTGCTTGCTGCATCAATTTCAATAATATCTGGATGACCTTGGTTGTTAAAACTCAAACAATTTTGGCATTGATTGCATGGGCAGACGTCGTGTCCGGATGATACTCTATTAGTGCAGTTAACCGTTTTTGCTATAATACGAGCGGATGATGTTTTTCCAACTCCCCTTATACCTGTAAGTAAGTATGCAGAGGCAAGACGGTTATGATTTACGCAGTAAGACAAAGTTTTTACAAGCACTTCTTGCCCAAGTAATTCAGAGAAGTTTGACGGTCTGTACTTGCGGGCAAAAGGTTTGTAGTTTTTATTTAAAAAATCTTCTGTCATTAAAATGGTAAACTTAAGGTCATATATTTTGTAGCTAGCACTGACCCGCATTAAAATCGCCCTGGCTGCTTCTTCTCAGACCTGACCAACTAAACAACCCACACGCCCAGCACTAGCCAAGAGTAAAGATAGTGCTTTTGCAGCGCCCAATCAAGTGCTATCTACCTAGTTTTAATTTTTTTTCTAGCTCTTTCTTGCCAAAGCGTTCAGGGACACCAAAAATATCTGGATCTTGTATGGTGAATAATTTACTGTCCACAGTGGTTATTTTATTAGTATTACCAAATTTCAAAGTAATGGTATCGTTTTCTTCAAATATAACCATTTTCTTTATTTCTTTTGTTTTCTTATTAAACCAAATTTCACTTTTTTTATTTAATTCTTCGCTCTGTAATGTCAGAACATATTCATCCTTCACCTCTTTAGCGGCCAAAATACTAAATTTATTATCAAATTCTACTTTATCCACGAGCAAGAAATTAAAGATATTTTCCTCAGATTTGATTCTGCTTAATTGTCCCATTTCAAAATCGTATACTGATACATAATTTTTATTGCCAACTATGATAATAGGAAATGGTTCATAATAGTTGCAACGAAACTTAAATGGTTTATCAATAATTAGCATACCTTCGGCTTTTCTGCCCACACTATCTTCCTGCGAAAACTCCACCGCAATTGACTTGATGTTGCCTATATATTGCTTTACTTCATCTGGAATACTAGCTGCATGTGTTTTAGCAGCAGAAAAGATCAGTATAATTGTAATTAACCAATTAACAAAATGTGTCCTAGTTGTAATTATCATAAAAAACAATGAGCCATATTCTTAAAAAATGATGTTTTATGATAAGTAATAGGTTGTATAACTTCAACTACAAAATACCTACTTGAATGAAGATATGAAAATTGCAGCAATAAAAGAGAGAGAAAAAGGAGAAGCTAGGGTGGCTATTACTCCTGATATGGTTAAAATGTATGTTAGAAAAGGATTCAGGGTGTTTGTCGAGCGCGGTATAGGTGTGGCTGCAAATTTTACTGATAGTGAGTATGAGGATGCTGGAGCCGCCGTATCTTCAGTGCTTCTTGAGATATTATCTGATGCAGATATCATCCTTAAAGTTCAGCCGACCCCTCTTGTTGACCAATTTAACGAGATCGATATGGCCAAAACTGGAGCCTGTATTGTAGGTCTATTATCTCCTTATTATAGTAAAGAATACCTAGATAAAGCAGCAGCAAAAGGACTTTCAACAGTTGCTATGGAATTAGTACCGAGAGTTACCAAGGCGCAAGGTATGGATGCGCTTTCATCTCAAAGCAATTTAGCTGGGTACCGCGCAGTTATAGAGGCGAGTTATCACTTTGATCGTGCATTTCCAATGATGATGACAGCAGCTGGTACAGTAAATCCTGCAAAAGTTTTGGTGCTAGGAGTTGGTGTTGCAGGCCTGCAGGCAATAGCAACGGCAAAGAGATTGGGAGGAGTTGTATCTGCTTATGATGTTAGGCTTGCTGCTAAAGAGCAGGCAGAGAGTTTAGGAGCAAAATTCGTTTATCCAGCCGATTTGTCTGATTCAGAAGATAAAAGTGGCTACGCAAAAGAAGTCGGAAAAGATTATCAAGCTATACAAGAAAGGTTTTTCATGCAAATAATTGATAAATTTGACATTGTAGTTACTACTGCTCTAATACCTGGTAAAAAAGCACCGATTCTACTTACTAAAGAGATGGTTGCTAAAATGAAACCTGGCTCTGTGATTGTGGATTTAGCGGCAGTAGCCGGCGGTAACGTAGAAGATTCATCTGAGGATCGCGTTTCGGTGAAAAAAGGTGTTAAGATAATATCATGGACAAATATTGCGAGCAAAATAGCATCTGATAGTTCTAAGCTCTATGCAAAAAATCTGTATAATTTTATTGACTATGCTGTCAAAGACAGAAAAATCAATTTTACCGATGAGCTTGTTGAAGAGATGACTATTACCCATGATGGAAGTGTAATAAATAAAAAATTTAAGGTATAACTAGTATGAATGAAAATATTCAAGTGATTGCTCATGAAGTACAGCAATTATCTTCACAAGTTGCGCAGTTAACTGCGAAGCTCGATGCAATCAGTGGGTCTAGTGGAATAATTATTAATGGCGTAGATCCGTTAGTATACGTGTTTGCTGTTTTTACACTAGCATGTTTTGTTGGTTATTATGTAGTATGGAAAGTAACTCCATCACTTCATACCCCTCTGATGTCTATAACCAATGCGATTTCAGGAATAATAATCATAGGTTCTTTAATTGCTTCAAGTTCTGAGCATTTTAGTTTTTCGTCAGTTCTTGGTTTTATAGCTACATTCATCGCATCGATAAACATCTTTGGCGGGTTTATAGTGACGCAAAGAATGCTTGAGATGTTTAGGAAAAAGTGAGATTAAGAAATGACTACGCAATTTGTTGAATTTTCATATTTATTTTCAGCCGTATGTTTTATATTGGCTCTCAAAGGTTTATCTTCACCCAAAACAGCCAGATTTGGTAACATAATTGCTGTCTCTGGGATGCTAGTTGCATTATACGCATGTTTTAGTGCTCCTCAGTTTTCATATAAGATTGCATTATTGATCACTGTTATAGCTGGTGGAGTTGTAGGCGGTATTATCGCACGAAAAATACAAATGACGGCAATGCCTCAGCTAGTTGCTGGTTTTCACTCTCTAGTAGGTTTAGCTGCGGTACTAGTAGCTTTTGCGGCTCTACTTGCTCCAGATAATTTTGGTATAGGAGAAAAAGGTGTAATTGCTGCTGGTGCCTTAATAGAAATGTCTCTTGGAGCTTCTATCGGTGCGCTGACATTTAGTGGTTCTTTAATTGCTTTTGGAAAGTTACAGGGAATTCTTGGTGCCAAGCCAATTAAATTTTATGCGCAGCAATATATATGCTTAGCGCTTACGATATTTCTGTTATTCTTGATTTATTATTTTGCTATGCATCAGAGTGTATTCGTATTTACAGTGATGGTGCTATTATCTTTTGTTGTTGGGGTATTACTAATCATTCCTATTGGTGGTGCTGATATGCCAGTAGTTGTTTCGATGCTCAATTCATATTCTGGTTGGGCAGCTGCTGGTATTGGTTTTACACTAAGTAATAGTTTACTTGTAATTACAGGTGCTTTAGTTGGTACTAGCGGAGCAATTTTAAGCTATGTTATGTGTAAAGCGATGAATCGTTCATTGTTTAACGTAATTTTTGGTGCATTTTTAAAGCAAACTAGTGCAGCAGCACAAGACGATGATGATAGGGTGGCAAAAGTCAGTAGCCCTGAAGATGCGGCCTATATGCTTGAAAAATCAGATTCAGTGATTATTGTGCCTGGTTATGGCATGGCCGTTGCTCAATCTCAGCATGCAATTAAAGAACTTACAGAGCATTTAAAAAAGCATGGAGTTACAGTTCGTTTTGCCATACACCCAGTTGCTGGTAGGATGCCTGGACATATGAATGTTCTCTTAGCAGAGGCTAATATTGACTATAATGACGTTCTTGAGCTTGAAGAAATTAATTCCGATTTTAAATCAACGGATGTTGTATTAGTCATTGGCGCAAATGACGTGACAAATCCTGCAGCCAAAACAGATAAAACAAGCCCGATATACGGGATGCCAGTTCTTGATGTTGGAGCTGCTAAAACTGTTTTATTCATTAAGAGATCAATGTCTTCTGGTTATGCAGGTATACCAAACGAATTATTTTATAATGACAATACATTGATGTTGTTTGGTGATGCAAAGAAAGTAGTAGAAGATATTGTTAAAGCTTTTGGTGAGTAAATAAAGAGAGCAAAGAAAATTACTCTCTTTATGGCAAAGTACAGAATTTAGTCTATTGCAAGATTATTCACTATCTCCTGCTAAAACTACTACCTCTTCTACTATATCATCAAAACTTAAATAAGACAGAGCATTAGGTAAAGCATCATGTGGTATTAAACATGACTCCTGATCAGCAATCGTTTTACATACACCTTTTAAGTGAAACAAATGATAACTCTGTAAGATTTGAAGTTCTCTGACAAAAGCATCACCTTTGAAAACTAAGCCAAGATCCTGATTATTTTCAGATAACCATTTTAGAGCCTTCTGAGCTTTTGGACTTTTGAAAAAACGTATTAAACTTTGGCGATGCTCTGGATTGCTAATGTCAAAAGTGCTGTTAGTCCCTAAAAAGCTATGTAGATTACTCAAAATAGCAATTGCAGCCTCAGCTTTTGTGAATAGCAAATTAACAGAGCCGAATCTACAACTAACTAGCGGTGATTGATAAATCGATGATTCTGCTAGCTGAGCATTAAAAGAATCAACATTAATATTACAACCTGTAAAATCAACAGATATCAGGCTGTGATTATGGTCATTACATAAGTGAATTACGCTGTGAGTGTTTATTAGTGGATTGTTACTAAAATTTACAAACGAAATATTTTGATTATTTGGCAAATTTCGTTGAACGAGGGATAAATTAGGGTCAGTGATTCCTGTTCCTGAAAGGTCCAAACTTGTTGTACTAGGATCATTTATCAATGCTACTGCTTCATCCACAATAGGGTTCACTGGACCATTATTATTATCAACAATTATTTTCGCTCCTCCAAACTTAATTCCAATGTCATTAAAAACAATTTCCCCGGCATTTCCTCCAATTGTAATAGCGGCAAAATCGCCAATTTTTCCAATAACTACAGCACCAGGAACAATAGCTTTTGTAAACACAACGCCATTTGCTCCATTAAAATCAACTACACCAGCATTGCCAGCAAAATTAATGACGCCTTCTTGAAAAAAATGGTGTTTCATTTTATATCTTCCAATTTTTTAAACCAGCTCATAATAACTAAGTAGCATTAATTGTGTCAATCTAAAATATGCCCAGAATATATATATTTGTTAAGGAAAGTAGTCGAAGATATTGTTAAAATCTAGTAAATAGGCTTCTATTATCTCTGCATTTGTGTTTCTGCTTTGTAGCCAGTTTTTTGGGGTCCAGGTACAGCACCATTCATCAACTTTTTTGCTTATCTTTTGCCATAAAGAAATTAGGGTTAAGAAATAATCTATGTAGATAAATAATTTAACATATTAACTTCTATATCTCCTAGATGAACGATAAGTCAAAAAGAATTTTTGACTTATCATGTGATCTTGTTGTGTAAATTAGTAGGTAATTATGACGATTAGCTCTTTTTTTGCTTTTTAGTAATTTGTGATTTACTTTTTACCAGTGCGTGTTCTAGAACTTGGTCAATATTAGAGACAGGGATAATTTTTATATTATCCTTTATATTCGCTGGTATATCTTTTAAATCTTTCACATTTTCATCCGGAATAAGGACAGTTTTTATGCCACCTCTGACTGCTGCTAACAACTTTTCTTTTAAGCCTCCAATCGGCAACACTTTTCCTCTTAAAGTAATTTCTCCTGTCATAGCAACATATCTACTCACAGGTATTTTAGTCATTAATGATACTAGAGTAGTGTATATCGCAATCCCTGCAGATGGGCCGTCTTTAGGTGTAGCGCCCTCTGGAACGTGCAAGTGAATGTCATATTCTTTGTATTCTTTCTCAGATAATCCAAGCTCTTTTGCTTTTGAGAGAAAACAACTGTAAGCAGCTTCTGCTGATTCTTTCATGACGTCGCCAAGTTTACCGGTTGCCTTGATTCCTCCTTTACCTTTAAAGGAAGCAGCTTCAATAGTGAGTAGGTCACCCCCAACTTCAGTATAGGCAAGGCCAGTAGTAGCCCCAATTTGATCTGTTTTTTCTACTACTCCAAAGCGGTATTTTTTAACCCCAAGGTATTCTTCAAGGTCTTCGGGTTTAACTATTACATTTTTTATAGTTTTATCCTTTAAAATTTTAGTCAGGACCTTTCTTGCTATAGCACCAATTTCTCTTTCTAAGGAGCGAACACCAGATTCTTTTGTATAATATCTAATCATTTCTAGGATTGTTTCATCTGGAATAACTAATTCATCTGGTTTTATCCCATGCATCTTCAGGGTTTTATTAACCAAATGGTTTTTTGCTATTTGTAGCTTTTCTTCTTCGATATATCCCGCAATATTTATGATTTCCATACGATCTAGCAACGCTCTTGGTAGGTCATAAGAGTTTGCAGTTGCGATAAACACAATATTAGATAGATCATACTCAACTTCTAAATAATGGTCTGAAAAGTGAGAATTTTGTTCTGGATCAAGCACTTCTAATAATGCAGAAGCTGGATCTCCTCTAAAATCTGCACTCATCTTATCTACTTCGTCAAGTAGCATAACTGGATTATCAACCTTTGTTTTTTTTATGAGATTGATTATTTTTCCCGGCATAGAACCAAGGTAAGTTTTTCTATGTCCCCTAATTTCTGCCTCATCTCTAACACCACCCAATGCGAATTTGACGTATTTCCTATCCATCGCCTCTGCAATAGATTTTACTAATGAAGTTTTTCCTACCCCTGGAGGTCCGATAAGGCACAAAATTGGCCCTCTAATTTTTTTTGAACGCTTTAATACTGATAAATATTCAACGATACGTTCTTTTACTTTTTTGAGTCCATAATGGTCACGATCCAGCACTTGTTCTGTTTTGTTTATATCTATAATACTTTTTGATTTATTGCCCCATGGCATAGAAAGTAGGGTATCTAGATAATTTCTAACAACTGAAGATTCTGCTGACATTTGGTTCATCATTTTCAGTTTTTTTAGTTCAGCAGTAGCTTTTTCGCGTGCTTCTGTTGATAATTTAAGCTTCTTGATTTTCTTTTCTAGATCAAAAAAGTCAGATTTTTCTGACCCACCATCCATTTCTTGTTGGATAGCTTTCATTTGTTCGTTTAAGTAAAATTCTTTTTGAGTTTTTTCAATTTGTTTTTTCACTCGTTGTTGCACTACTTGCTCAATATCCATTTGAGTGTTTTCAGAAGTAACAATTTCTAGTAGAGATTCAGCTCTCTTTTGGATATCTAATTGTTCAAGTAATGGTTGTTTGGTATCGATTTTTGAAGTTAAATGTGATGCAATTAAATTACAAATATAACTTGGGTTACGCTGCTCTGATAGCACATTTAGGACTTCAAGGTTAATTTTTTTATTAGCCCTTGCATATTCTTTGAATGCTTCTAGTACTTCGATAGTAATACCATTAAGTGCATCAAGATTTGTAACTTCTTTATCTGGTGTTATAACATACTCTGAAACAAACATGTCAGTTCCGGTAATATTGGACAGTCTGACCCTATTAATTGCTTCAACCAGGATTTTTGCGTTATTATTAGGTAGTTTTACCGTTTGAATGATTTTTGCTATTACGCCTACCTTGTATAAGTCATTTGAGGTCGGTTCTTCTAGATCTTGCTTTTTTTGGGTAGTGAGTAGTATATGTTGTCCATCGTCTATTCTTTTGGCAGCAAGTAGAGCGTTGAGTGATTTTTCTCTACCAATAAAAACTGGTGCTATTGTTCCAGGAAAAATGATTACATCACGAAGCACTAAAAGTGGTAGAGTTTTTTTTTCGGTTGTCATTTAATAATACCGTGTGTTTAAACGTTTTGTTTTTAGTATTTATATACTTAATCTTTAGGCTATATAATATCCTTACATCATCATTTCAAGATTTAAGTAAGGAAATTCAAGCTATATTTTATATTATTATCACTTGATCTATACCAAAACATCAGATAAATATTTTAACTAGTTGTGATATATCTAATCATTATATGAATTTAAGCCAATATAGCACACTAAAAATTAAGTACACTAAAGCAAATAGATGAAGAATATTGATAATTTAGTAGAAGAAGTCCCAGATGTTGAGCAAGCTTATTCTAGAATTAGGCAATATATTCACCACACCCCACTATTGCACTCCAATTTGCTTAATGAAATGCTCAAATGCAAAGTGTATTTCAAGATGGATGCGGTTCAGAAAACAGGAGCATTTAAGATTAGGGGGGTGCTAAATCATCTATTAAAGATGAAAGAAGATGGAATGATACCTGAAAAGATTGTTGCTTATAGCACAGGAAATCATGCTCTTGCAATGTCATATGCGGCAAAATTATTCGGTATAAAAGCCAGAGTTTATCTGCCTATGAATGTATCCCCAATTAAAAAGAAAATTGCAAAAAATTATGGAGCAGAAGTAGTTGAAGTTTCAACACGCAATGAAGCTGAAGAATTAGCAGCAAAAGATGGTAAAGGCGAGTTTCACTACCTACACCCTTCAGATGATGATCAAACGATTGCTGGTGCTGGTACGATGTGTTATGAAGCATTACTAGAGCTTAAGCAAATGGGAGAAAAAATTGATGCAATTTTTGCTCCTTGTGGTGGAGGGGGGCTATTATCAGGAAGCTATTTGGCAAAAGAATTACTAAGTCAAGAAAGCCAATTGCATGGAGTTGAACCACAATTAGCAAATGATGCGTATTTATCTTTGAGTAATGGCAAAATACATAGATTCGAAAAATCACCTGAGACAATAGCTGATGGTCTAAGAGCTTTATCTATTTCACAAAGAACATTAAAATACTTATCAATGCTCGATGATTTTCACTTAGTTAGTGAAGAAGAAATAAGATACTGGACCGCGTGGCTGATCCAAATGATGAAAGTAACGTGCGAGCCATCTGCTGCAATAAGTATGGCAGCAGCTAATAATTGGATTCAAAATGCGGGGCCAAATAAAGTGGTTTTAATCTTAATTACTGGTGGTAATTTAGACCCAGAGTTTTATCACGAATTAAGTACTGCAGATTTATTTTTGCCTGCTTAAGGTTTATCCTGAGTTAACTATCAAAAATTATTTTATCGGCGTCCCAGTTGCTGCTTTCTTTTTAAGATCAGCAATTAATTTTTCTATTCCGTAAGTAGAAATTGTATTATCAAATTCTGCCTGCTGAGAATTCAAAATACTTACTCCTTCGGTGATTATATCTCCTACTAAGAAACGATCTTCTTTGGAATTTACCTCATGTATTAGATAATCGACTTTGATTGGTGATTGTGCTCCTGGTCTAATAAATTCAGTATTCACAATAAATAAGTCATCGTCAATCTGTTTTACATTAGTCAAAACAGCTTTTTCACCCTTATAATTCATAGTTAAATCGGTATAGGCTTTAACAACAAAATTTGAATATACTTTTATAAATTGATTTAGCTGCTCTTTTGATAATTGTCTTTTATGTCTACCAAGTGTGTATTGAGCCATCCAATCAAGATGCATATGTGTTTTTATAAGCTCACTAGATTTTTGCTTTTGCTGTTCTTTAGTTAATTTCTGATCATTAACGAGGTCATACCCCTGCTGTATCAATTTTTCTACATAGGTTCTTAATTCAGCTGTTTCATCGGTTTTAGCTGATGCTAATGATAGATTTGAGTAAAGTAATACTAAAAAAACTATAAGTATTCTCATTATGTTGTGCCTCCTATTTATTTTTGTTTTTTACAGTAGCGCATTTGAATCCAGCTGGATAACTAACTTTTGATTCACGTTCATTGATTATAGCGTCTCGTATAGTGATATATGTATCAGTTGAATTCTTAGTTACATAATCAGTAAATGGCATTATTGCCTCTCTGCTATGAACAAGATTTACAGCAAACAATCCGGTCTTAAAGCTCGAGTGCATTGGGTACTTAATCGGGTTAAGTGCGCTATTTAAAACTATTGAATCCATAACATCCCTTGCGCTGCTTCCTCCAAAAAATGGCACAACTATATATGGGCCAGCTCCAACTCCGTAGTGCGCAAGTGTATTACCAAAAGTTTGAGGTTGAGATTTAACATCAAATTTACTGGCTACATCAAATAACCCCCCTATGCCAAGAGTAGAATTTATTGCAAAACGCCAAAAGCTCTTACCCATGCCTTCACCCTTGCCTTGAGCGCCATAGTTTACAGTTGATAATGGTTCGCTAACATTAGCA
Source organism: Rickettsiales bacterium (assembly GCA_017302595.1). Lineage (GTDB taxonomy): Bacteria > Pseudomonadota > Alphaproteobacteria > Rickettsiales > Rickettsiaceae > Megaera_A. The sequence continues at coordinate 885,202 of JAFLDA010000001.1, read as the reverse complement.
ATAAAACTTCCAACCCTACCTTTGGTATAATCATTGGTAAATTTGCCATATCCCTTTGCAACAGGTCTTAAGATGAATGTATCAAGTACGGCGTTGAATATATAGATTTTTCTGTTAACTCCTTGATAAGGGTCATATACAGAACATTTATCGTTCATTGCATTGTAATCGTAGTGATAATTATCATCCTTATTTTTTTTTGCTGCATATGAGTTTAAAGTTACAGACAAAACAGTAACAAAAGCAGCAAGTCTAAAAAATAAATTATTCATCCTAGATATCACCTCTTAAAAGTTATTTTTTGCATACGAATATATGATATTTATTATTATTTTCTAGAATAATTTCTTTTTGGGAAAGAATACTAAATCCTACTTTTTTTAATTCATTTGCTACTAGATCAGGATTATATGCAAAATCTAGATATTTATTCGAAAGAAGGTTATTTTGAGCAATTCTAACAGCAAAAGCAAAATAACCATCAGGGCTTAGTGCATTGAATATTTTGGAGTATAATTGATTTGGATCGCTGGTGTAAGATACACCCTCAAGACTCATTATTATATCGTATTTATTTTGTGTTGTTTGCAAGAATTCATCAGGAGTAGATTGATAAATTTTATCATATAGTGCTTGGTCAGGAAAATATAGGTTCTGTAGATCTATCATCTCAGTTGATAATTCAGTGACTGTTAGAGTAAAACTATCTTGCATTCTTTTTTTGATTTCACTACTTAGCAAGCCAACATTGTTTCCAAGTTCTAGAATAGAATACTCCTCTGGTATTGTTTCTATATACTCGTTAACTGCAATGACCATCTCCTTTGGAATATTGATGTTTTTATCATCAAATCTATCGATAAAATTTGCTGCCATCAAATCTCTGCATGTTTGATTAATTTTAGTTGGTAAAGCGGTAACAGTATCGATTGACTTAATAAATGACAGCATATTTAGCTCGTCCTTATCCTCGGCTTTAGTAAAATAAATAATCGAGTTTTTAAAATTATTTTTCAAAAAATACGTCCATCCCAACCAGTAGGAAGCTATTTTGTTTCCAGGTTCAAGATATTTTTCCACCAATTTGAATCTAAAAATTGCATCATTTAAGTTGCCATTCTTAAGGTGATAAATTCCTAGTTTTATATTGCTAGCAGATAAATTATTTAAATTGTACCGAAGTTGATGAAATTGGTTTTTTATCGAAATGACAGTGTTGTATATGGAGCGTGGGATACCAGTAACAAAAGAAAATAGTGATTTTGTGGCATTTTTTATTCCCATATAAATTCCTTTTACCTTAAATCATCATAAGTGAGTTTGATTTAGGGGAATGTTCTCATATAATTCACCCTAGTTCAAATACATTATATCAAAAAGGAAAATAAATTATGGCGCTAATAGCAAAAAGACTCCAGGCAGTTAAACCATCGCCAACTCTAGCAGTGGCAGCAAAAGCAAAAGAACTTGCTGCAAAAGGTATTAATATAATCTCACTAGCCGCCGGCGAGCCAGATTTTGATACGCCAGATAATATCAAGCAAGCGGCAATAGAAGGTATAAAAAATGGTCAAACTAAATATACAGCTGTATCTGGTACTCCTGAACTAAGAAAAGCTGTTTGCGCTAAATTTAAAAGAGAAAATAACATCGAATACTCTATTGATGAGGTCATAGTTGGTACAGGTGGAAAACAAGTTATATATAACCTCTTCATGGCAACAATAGATGAAGGAGACGAAGTCATTATTCCAGCTCCGTATTGGGTTTCTTATCCAGACATGGTTTTGCTTGCTGGGGGCAAACCAGTCTTTGTCACCGCTGACATGGATAGAGGATTCAGAGTATCTGCTTCAGATATTGAAAAGGAGATAACTAACAAGACAAAGTGGCTTATCATTAATTCTCCAAGTAATCCAACTGGTGCTGCTTACAATAGAGAAGAATTAAAGCAAATTACGGACTTGCTCAAGAAATATCCGCAATTGCACATTATGAGTGATGATATATATGAGCATATTATCTTTGATGATTTTAAATTTTATACGCTTGCTGAAATTGCGCCAGATTTGAAAGAAAGAATTTTTATAATTAATGGTGTGTCAAAATCTTACTCAATGACTGGTTGGAGGATAGGATACGGTGCAGGTAGTAAAGAAATTATCAAAGCTATGGACGTTATCCAGTCTCAAAGCACTTCTAATCCCTCTTCGATCAGTCAAGTTGCTGCTCTTGAAGCTTTATCAGGAGAACAAGGATTCATCAAGGTCAATACTAAGAATTTTCAAAAAAAACGCGATCTTGTTTTAAAATTAGTAAATGATATAAAGGGCCTTGATTGCTATAAATCAGAAGGAGCATTCTATCTGTTTCCAAAATGCATCGATCTATTTGGCAAGAAAACGCCAGCAGGGGGTACAATCAATAATGGATCTGATTTGGCAACATACCTTTTAGAATATGCTAATGTTGCGGTTGTTCCTGGAATTGCATTTGGGCTTGAAGGATATTTTAGGATTTCATATGCAACCTCGGAGGAAATATTAACCGAGGCGTGTGATAGAATGAATAAAGCCATATCACAGCTTAAATAAATGTTTATTAAATATATAAAAAAAAGTTTAAAGCACAATCAGGTGGTCCACTATTTAGTGGCTTGGATCATATATATATATTTAAAACTAGTTTATTTAACCTCTAAATGGGAATTTGTAAAAATTGATTCCCAATCAGGAAAGGAGAATTTGAAGAGTAGTAACGCCTTATATGCGCTGTGGCATAATAGAGTTGCATTTGGTATGTATATTTTTCGCTCTCTTGATGGAATACATGCTCTAGCATCATCACATACTGACGGCAAAATTATCACTGATGTTATAAAGTTGATGGGTTATCAAGTGATTGAAGGTTCATCTAACCGCAATCCAATTGGTGCAACTAAACATATAATAAAGGTTTTATCCCAAGGTGGCGGGGTAGTAATTACTCCAGACGGACCAAGGGGGCCAGTATATAAAATTAATAGTTCAATCACCAAAATTGCTTATAAAATAAACAAACCAATAATACCATTATCGTGTATGCCCACTAAGTACATGAGATTAAAAAGTTGGGACCAATTGATATTACCCAAACCTTTTGGCGTTATAAAAGTGATAATCGGTGAGCCAATAACACTAACTGGGAATGAAAAAGAGGATAATGAATTATTAGAAAAAAGATTGCGATATTTAACTTCTATGGTAGAAGGGATAAAAGAAAACTCACCAGGATAATTAAAAATGCTTTTAGTATATATATATAATTTATTGAATATAGTTTTTTTTCCTTTGTATATCTTATTATTTTTTATAAGAATTTTTAAAAAGAAGGATAATTGGAAATCATTAAAAGAGCGTCTTGGATTCTTTACTAAAAAAAGACCCCAATGTCCACTGATTTGGCTTCATGCAGCAAGTGTCGGCGAATCGATGATCGCTATTACTTTAGTGAATGCAATTTCAAATAAACACCCTGGATATCAATTCTTGGTAACTACAGCCACTTTATCTTCAGCAAATATATTGGATAAATCATTACCAAATAATGCGATTCATCACTTTGTACCGCTGGATAATATTTTTATTGTTAAAAAATTCTTAGAATATTGGCAACCATCTCTTGGAATATTTGTTGAGTCAGAGTTATGGCCATGCCTTGTCACTTCATCTGCTGCTAGGTTTAATATCTTGCTAGTGAATGCTAGATTATCTGATAATTCGTATAAAAACTGGCAGAAAATGGCTTGGTTTTTTGCCTTTATTACTGACCGATTCAATAAAGTTTTAGTGCAGAGTGATACTGATTTAGAAAAATATAAACATCTAGGTTCCAAGAAGGCGGTTAAAATTGGAAATTTAAAGTTTGCAAATAAAGAGTTAAAAGTTGATCAAGAGCAATTGGTGGTACTAAAAAATAAGTTTAATAATAAAAAATTATTCGTGGCAGCAAGTACCCATAAAGAAGATGAGGATGTTATATTAAAGGTAATTTATAAGCTTAAGCTAGAAAATATAGACTATTTTCCAATAGTGATTTTAAGGCACCCAGAAAGAGTTGAAGATGTGATTGCAGAGTGCAATAAGATGGGTATGAGTGTTACAAGTCGTAAAAATGATATATTTCCTGATTTAAATAAAGATATATTTATTGTGGATACTTTTGGAGAGCTGGGTTTGTTTTATAGTTTGGCACAAATTGTATTCGTCGGCGGTTCATTCAAAAGAGGTGGACATAATCTACTAGAGCCGGCTTATTTTGGTAAAGTGATTTTACTTGGTCCAGATATGTCTAATTTTCAAAATATTGCCGATGAAATGATAAAAAAGGAAGCTGCTATTCAGGTAAAAGACATTAATGAGCTTGAAGAAAAAATGAAGTATTTTTTGTCTGATCAAAGCACTAATATAGCCACTAAATTAAGTCAGAACGCTCTTGGTTACGTAGAAAATAAGGAAAAAGTAATTGAAAATTACCTTAAAGAAATAGGAGAATCTCTTAAGTGATAAAAGATTTATATCCATCGTTTTGGCAGAAAAGAGGTTTTTTATCTTTTGTTTTATATCCATTATCATTAATTTACCGATTACTAGGGTTTTTGAGAAATTACTTTGCAAAATCAGTAAAATTAACACCATATGTTATTTGTGTTGGCAATATAACCGTTGGTGGAACTGGCAAAACCCAAGTAGTACAGTGCTTAGCAAGCAAACTACAGGATAAGAAACGCAATTATCTAATAGTTACAAATGCTTACAAAGCTAGAAATAGAATAGCAAAATTAGTAGATGAAAATGACCTAGCTATTGATGTTGGTGATGAATCAAAAATGCTCAGTAGTAGCAGCAAAGTCATAGCCGCTAAATCGGTACAAGAATCAATACCGCTGATTGATGATCTAAAACCAGAGATAGTGATTTTGGATGATAGAATGCAAAATCCTTATCTGAAAAAAGATTTAATCATACTAGTATTTGATGCCGCTCGGGCTGTTGGAAATAATATGATATTTCCAGCCGGCCCTCTTAGAGAGTCAGTAAATTCTGGTATAATGAAAGCGGATATCATATTGATGATTGGTAATCAGCCATGTACGAATTTTAATTTAATAAATAGTATTATTTCATCAAACAAACATTTTTTTAAAGCCCAAATCAAGATGAAAACAAAATTAAATTTAAGCAAAAATTATATAGCCTTTTCTGCAATTGGAAACCCAGATAGATTTTTTACGATGCTAAAAGAAAATGGAGTAAGTATTATCGATAAAGTAGTCTATCAAGATCATCACCATTACAGTGATCAAGATATAAGTTACTTAACTGATTTGGCAAAGAGTAAAAATGCTATATTAGTGACTACTAGAAAAGATTATGTAAAGTTGAATATCAAACAAGGTGAGATCGAAGTGGTAGACGTTGAACTTAGTTTCGATAATGAAGAACAATTATTCAGCACTATTTATGAAAAAGCCAAGACATATACTTGAGTATTTAATATATAAATTACTCACTTCAGCTTTGCGTCTATTTTCGATAGATAAGTCAGCATCAATTTGTAGTTTTATTGCTAGGAAAATTGGTCCGTATTTAGGTGTAAGCAATATTGCTCGCAGTAACTTAAAAATGATTTATGGGCAAGATATAGATACTGAGTTAATTATCGATGAATTATGGGACAATTTTGGCCGATATATCGGTGAGTTTCCATTTATAGATGATATAACAGATTTAGATAAGAGAGTTCAGATAATTGGTCTAGAGAATATTGCAAAATATAAAGAATCAAAGCAACCCTACTTTTTCTTCCTTGCGCACCAAGCAAATTGGGACCTGCTGATTAAAACTGTTGATAAATTTTATGATAAAATTGCTATTGTTTATAGAAAAGCAAATAACCCATTTGTTGATAAAGAAATTCAAGAAAAAAGAATCAAGAATAATGGAATATTAATGATTCCTAAAGGAGCAAGTGGTTCTAAAAATATTATGCAAGCGATAAAGAATGGTACTACAATTCTTATGCTTGTTGATCAAAAAATGAATGATGGGATAGAAGTGCCATTTTTTGGCAAACCTGCTATGACGGCTCCAGCAATTGCAAAGCTTAGTATGCAGTTTAATTACCCAATCGTTCCAATGCAGATAATAAGAAAAGGCAGAAGTAGTAATTTTAAATTAGTGATTCACAAACCAATCGTTGAGTATAACAAGGAAGTAAAAGAAGAAAAATTGTCAGGCATAGAGAAGGAGAAGAAGATATATGAAATAATGAAAAAGATAAATGAGATAATTGAATCTTGGGTAAGAGAGCAACCTGGTCAATGGTTTTGGTTTCATAATCGCTGGAAAAAATAGAACTAGCCAATTTTTATTGTTCAAGAATATGATGAAAGATGTGTAATTATTAAGTTATTGTACTAATCTTAAATTAGTTATTTTTTAGTTGATAAACAATGAGTTTATATTTATCTCAACTTTATGTAAGAAATTACAATGCCAACCGCATGTGGCATAGTAAGTTTTTGCTGAATTTGGCTGCTTTTTGCATTATAATGTCATTGTTTTTATTTATCGCTATTGGATTCAATGAAATTACTGAACCACGAAGTGTACTAGAGAATGTTAAAATAGATCTTTCCCCTGCCAACTTGCTGGAATATACATTTAGAACTGTTCTTAGAATATTAATAGCCATTTTATTTTCTCTAATTTTTTCTTTAATTTATGCAAGCGTCGCGGCTAAAAATGTTTATGCAGAGCAAATGCTAATTCCCCTACTTGATGTTTTGCAATCGGTGCCAATTTTAGGATATATTTCTTTTACAGTTACTGGTTTTCTCACTCTATTTCCAAATAGTGTTATTGGTCCAGAACTAGTTGCAATATTCGCTATTTTTACATCACAAGCCTGGAATATGACTTTTAGTTTTTATCAATCACTAAAGACTGTTCCGCAAGATTTATATGATGCTGGCGCAATATTTAAAATGTCAAAATGGCAGCAATTTTGGCGTATAGAATTACCTTATGGTTTACCAGGATTAATATGGAATATTACTATTTCTATGTCTAGTAGCTGGTTTTTTATTGTTGCTGCTGAGGTAATTACTGTAGGTAGTAATAAAATTATTTTACCAGGAATAGGCTCGTATATTGCAATTGCACTTGATCAAGAAAATGTTAGAGCAATTATTTACTCATTGATCACTATGTCAGTAGCTATATTTATTTATGATCAATTATTACTTAGAACATTAGTTGCTTGGGTTGATAAATTTAAATATGAGATGATTAGTGGGTCAGGTCAAAGACCTAAATCATGGATGCTTGATATTATTAGAAAGAGCAGCTTGATTCAATCAGTTTTCAGTCCGCTTTCTTATATATCACAAAAAATAATTTACACACCTATATTTGCTCCAAAAACTAATCACTATGATCGGACTCCTCCAGCAAAACACCTATGGTTAAAAGGAGAGTATTTATGGTACCTATTTTTGGTGAGTGTAATTTTTGTTTTTGGATATGAATTATATAATTTTTTAAGATACGAAATTGGTACTGCAGAAATATTAAAAGTTACAGAACTAGTGATGTTTACTTTTATCAGAATTATAAGCATGTTAATTTTAGCGACCATAATCTGGGTTCCAGTGGGAATTTATATAGGTTTACATCCTGGACTTTCAATTTTTTTTCAACCAATAGCCCAATTTCTGGCAGCGTTTCCAGCGAATCTATTATTTCCTGTGGTGGTGATAACGATAGTTCATTATTCATTGATTCCTAATATTTGGCTCACACCATTAATAATATTTGGTTCACAATGGTATATTTTATTCAATGTAATATCTGGCAGTATTTCTTTTCCAGTTGATTTAAGAGAGGTAGCAACTAATTTGCAATTAAAAGGTTGGTTATGGTGTAGGAAAGTTATGTTGCCAGCCATAGCTCCGCATTATGTTACAGGTGTTATTACAGCCTACGGTGGGGCATGGAATGCAAGTATCATAGCAGAAGTGGTAAACTATGGAGATAAGAGAATTGTTGCTGATGGAATAGGGAGTTATATAGCAGTAGCTACTACTAATGCCGATTTTCCTCGAGTTGTTTTGGGTATTGGTGCTATGTCACTTTGTATTGTAGTAATTAACAAGTTGTTTTGGCAACCAGTGCACAACTATGTATCAAATAAATATAAATTGTGAAGTTAAGTTATGAGTGATGTATTGATTAATATAAATTCCATTTGTAAGGATTTTATTAAGCCTGATGGTCATAAACAGGAAATTCTTGACAATATTAATATCGATATTAAATCAGGTGAAATCTTAGCAATTCTGGGGCGATCAGGGTGTGGAAAATCAACGTTACTCAGAATTATATCTGGTTTGATTACCCCAAGTAGGGGTAAGATAAGGTTTAATAACCAGCCAGAAAAGTCATTTAATATTAGTATGATCTTTCAATCTTTTGCTCTTTTTCCATGGCTAAGTGTACTTGAGAATGTAGAACTAGGACTTGAGGCAATGTCAACACTAGAAGAAGAAAAAAGAAAAAGAGCCTTGCAGGCTATAGACTTAATAGGGCTTGATGGATTTGAGTCTGCCATGCCAAGGGAGTTATCTGGAGGTATGAAACAGAGAGTTGGTTTTGCAAGAGCTTTGGTAGTAGATCCAGATATTCTACTCATGGATGAGCCATTTTCGGCCTTAGATATCCTTACTTCAGATACTTTAAAAAGTGACTTTCTTGATTTATGGACAGAAAAAAAGATACCACTTAAATCTGTGATAATAGTTACTCATAGTATTGAAGAAGCAGTTACTATGGCTGATAGAGTGATTCTTTTAGGATCAAATCCAGGGCGTGTAGTTTCTGAGATCAAAATAAATTTGCCAAGACCTAGAAATCAGCAAGACAGAAAATTTAAAGAAATAGTTGATAAAATATATAGTGATATGGCAGCATCAGTATCACAGACCTTTACTGTACTACATGGCAGAAAGGTAAAAGAGCACTCAATTACACATAACTTGATTAATGTATCACCTAACCAGTTAGCAGCAGTAACTGCTACTTTAACTACAGCTCCGTATGAAGGAGCAGCAGATCTTGCAGAAATAGCAAAAATAATGCATTTAAAAACCAACGATATTCTACGTATTTCAGAGGCATTACAGACATTAAAATTTGCAACAATCACTGAAGGTAGAATTAAACTAAGCAAAGATGGTAAGTTGTTTGGAGATGGCGATGTGGAAAAAAGGAAGAAAATTATTGCAAAACATTTAATCGCGAATGTGCCATTAATTACCTACATAATTCAAATATTAAATGAAAGGCCAGATAAAAAAGCACCAAAACTTAGATTTTTAGCTCATTTGGAAGATCATATGTTACCTAAAGAGGCATCGAGTGCACTTAAATCTATTATTTTACTAGGAAGGTATGCTGAAATATTTTCTTATGATGATAATAAGCAGGTGTTTGGTTTAGAAAATCCTAAGTAGCACTTACTAATATAGTTGAATTTCTAGCTCTTTACTGGATTTTTAGCTATTTATGCGCTGGCTTCAAAATGACCTATGATTTAGTACGCATTCATTATAGGTCAAATATATATTGAGTTTTTTTAGGGTAAGTAATACAATGCTCGCTTAATAATTTTCAAGGTGGTTACTAGAATGCCTGAGATTTTTTTTAATGGTCCTGCAGGGCGCATTGAGGGTAAATTTGCTGAATCAAATAACCCAAAGGCTCCTATAGCACTGGTTTTGCACCCGCACCCAAAATTCGGTGGGACAATGAACAATAAGGTGGTATACAACGTGTATAAGACCTTGTTTGATAATGACTTTACAGTGCTCAGAATAAATTTCAGAGGCGTAGGTCGCTCGATGGGTAACTATGATGATGGTATCGGTGAGATGACTGATGCAGCAACGGCGCTTGATTGGTTACAGGTAAATTATCCAATGAGCAGGTTTAGCATGATAGCAGGCTTTTCTTTTGGTGCTTGGATAGCCATGCAGCTTATTATGAGACGTCCGGAAATAACAAATTTCTTGGCAGTTTCACCGCCGGTTAATAAATACGATTTTTCTTTCTTGTCTCCTTGTCCTATTCCGGGGTTAATTTTGCAAGGAGATAAAGACAGCGTAGTATCAGAAGAATCAGTCAGTGAACTAGCAAATAGATTGTTAAAGCAGAAAAATATTAAAATTGCTTATAAGGTAATTGGTGGAGCTGATCACTTTTTTAGGGATAAAATAGATGAACTAAACGATGAAATTGACAGTTATTTGAAAACAACTTTCATTCAACATGGTGTCGCCAATTCAAAAACAATTAAAAATTCTTCTAAGAAAGTGTTTCTAGATTAATTGTTGCATTTATCAGTGCTGTCTTAAATTAATAGACACTTGATCTGCAGTAAATAAATTCTGTTAATTTTCCTTAAGTTCTGCTAGAATGCGCGTTGAAAAATATAAAGCATTATTCATATAATAAAATGTCTAAGAAATTACATATCAAGACTTATGGCTGCCAAATGAATGTGTATGATTCATTAAAGATGCAAGAATTACTTGCGCCATTTGGTTACACATCTACTGACAACCAAGATGAAGCTGATATGTTCATTCTCAATACTTGTCATATTAGAGAAAAAGCGTCAGAGAAAATGTACTCCGAACTTGGACGGATAAAGCAAATAAAAGATACACGCGAAAGAGAGCAGAGCTCTAAAACTATCATCGCTGTTGCTGGGTGCGTGGGACAAGCAGAAGGGGAAGAGATTTTTAAAAGAAGTCCTTATGTTGACATAGTAGTAGGTCCACAGTCGTATCATACGCTACCAGACTTAATTGGCAAATTGGCTAGAGCAGAAAAGCATTTAATAGAACTTGATTTCATAGAAGAAGAAAAATTTGATAACCTACCAGAAACTCGTGAAAAACAAGGTGCCAGCGCTTTCGTTTCCGTACAAGAAGGTTGCGATAAGTTTTGTACTTTTTGTGTTGTTCCTTATACCAGAGGCGCTGAGTTTTCAAGACCAGTTGAGCAAGTCTACAGGGAATCAATGATGCAAGTCTCTTTGGGCGCAAAAGAAATTCACCTACTTGGTCAAAATGTTAATGCCTATCACGGTCAGGGTGTAGATAAAGATTATAATCTAGCTGATTTGATCAGGCATTTATCAACAATAAATGGCCTAGAGCGTATAAGATATACTACATCTCATCCAAAGGACATGACAGATGATTTAATAAAATTACATGGTCAGGAACAAAAACTTATGCCCTTCCTTCATTTACCTATTCAATCTGGTTCAAATAAAATCCTAAAAGCAATGAATAGAAAACATACAAGGGAAGAGTATTTTACCATTATAGACAAATTAAGAATGGCACGTCCTGATATTGCACTTTCTTCAGATTTTATAGTAGGTTTTCCAGGAGAGACTGATGCAGATTTTGAGGATACGATGGATTTAGTAAAAAAGATAAAATATAGCCAATGCTACTCATTTAAGTATAGTGCGCGACCAGGAACACCAGCTGCAAGTATGCAAATGGTACCAGAGAAAGTCAGAACCCAAAGATTAGAGATTTTACAACAAGAACTTTCAAAACAGCAGCTTGAATTCAATGAATCATCAGTAGGTAAAGTATTTCCAGTATTGTTTGAAAAAATTGGCAAAAATGAAGGTGATATTGTTGGAAAAACGCCCTATATGCAATCTGCTTACGTTACTGGAGCTGATAAAAGCTTGATTGGAAACATAGTAAATGTCAAAATTATCCGTGCCCAAGGTAACAGCCTCGCTGGAGAAATAGCTTAAATATGATCCTTAGAATTATTATTTTATCTATAAAATGGCTTTTTTTCTGCCTTTTAGTTGGGCTGGCAATCGTTTTATATCTTTTAAATCACTATAATAGAGACTTACCTGATTATTCTCAGCTCAAGAAGTATTACCCTCCTTCAATCACCAGGATGTATAGTTCGGATGGTAAATTGATTGAGGAATTTGCTAAAGAGCACAGAATTTTCATTCCAATTGAATCCATACCACAACACTTAATTGAAGCATTTATAGCAGCTGAAGATAAGAATTTTTATAGCCATGATGGAATAGACATTTTTAGTATAATTAGAGCTGCTGTTTCAAATGTCTCTCACGTAATTCATAAAACACGTGTAGAAGGCGGTTCCACCATAACCCAACAAGTAGTCAAAACTTTTTTACTTTCTCCTGAAAGATCGATTGAACGTAAAATTAAAGAAGCAATTCTATCATATAAAATTTCTCAAGTATTTTCGAAAGATGAAATATTAGAACTATATTTGAATCAAATATATCTTGGTAAAAGTGCTTATGGTGTTGCTTCTGCTGCTCTTAACTATTTCAATAAATCTATCGAAGAACTAACGATTAGTGAATGTGCAGTGCTTGCTTCTTTGCCAAAGGCTCCATCTCAATATAACCCTGAAAAGAACTATAAACGTGCAGTAGAAAGAAAAAACTATGTTATCAGCCGTATGTATGATGATGGATACATAACAAAAGAGCAAGTCAAAGAAGCTATGGATGAGCCAATAAAGCTTGTTAAGGCTGATAAAGCACTTACGATAGATGCTGATTTTTATGCTGCAAAAGTTCGGGAAGAAGTGATTGAAATGTTCGGTGAGGAGTATTTTTATACCGCCGGACTCACAATTATGACTTGCGTGGATTCAAAAATGCAAAAAGCTGCAACCGATGCAATTAGATTTGGGATTAAAGCCTATGATATGAAAAGAGGATATCGTGGTCCTTTGCAGAAAATTGACCTAAAAAATTGGCAAGAGTTATTGTCAAAAATTCCAAAACCATATGGCTTGCTAGATTACAAATTGGCTGTAGTACTAGAGGTACAAGATACTGAAGCAACAATAGGTTATAAAGATGGTACTAAAGGAAAAATATATATAAAAGACATGGCCTGGACCGCGACTAATTTGAAATCAGTTAAGAAGCTGATTTCATCCGGTGATGTTGTAGTTGCTGAAGTAAAAGATGGAAAACATTATTTGCAACAGATACCGGCTATTAATGGAGGTATTCTAGTAATCGAACATGAGACAGGAAGAGTGTTGGCAGCAGAAGGTGGGTATGACTTTAACGCTAGTAAATTTGATAGGGCTACCCAAGCGATTCGTCAACCCGGCTCACTCATAAAACCTTTCGTCTATATGACAGCATTAGAAAATAATGTAGCAAAGCCGAATGACATATTTATGGATGCACCAGTTGAGGTATACCAGGGTCCAGGATTACCTATATGGAGGCCTAAAAATGATGATAGCAAATTTATGGGGCCGCTGACCTTCAGACGTGGTCTTGAGAAGTCTCGTAATTCAATAACCGTACGAGTGAGTCAATTAGCTGGAATTGCCAAGGTTGCTGCTCTCATCAGGCGCTTTGGTATTACAGATAATCCAAGAGTTTACTTTTCCATAGTACTTGGTGCCATAGAGACCACGCTTGAAAAAATGACCACTGCATTTGGTATAATTGCCAATGGCGGTCATAAAATAGAACCTCAGTATATAGAGCTAATAAAAGATAGAAAAGGCAATGTAATTTATAAAAGAGATTATAGTGAGTGTAGTGGTTGTAAAACAGATAAAACTGATGCCCCAATTCCTGTAATAGAAGAATCTACACCAGAAGTAATAGTTGATTCAGCAACCGCTTATCAGATCACATCTATTTTAATGGGTGCCATCAAAAGAGGAACCGGGGTTGGCGCTAAAAACTTGCCATTTGTAATTGCTGGGAAAACTGGAACAACCAACGAAGCAAAGGATGTTTGGTTTGTAGGGTATACTCCAAAAATCGTTGTTGGCACATTTCTAGGATTTGATAATCCAAAAAGTCTTGGCAACAGAGCTTTTGGGGCTGTTTTTGCTGTACCAGTCTTTGTTAATTTTATGACCAATGGTTATTACCTACCATCACTTGATTTTCCTGTACCAAATGGAATTAAGTTTGAATCAATTGATCTTAATTCTGGTCAACCTGCAACCGGTGAAGGGAGTATTATGGAAGCTTTCAAAGTTGATGGATATAAACCTAATCTTGATCATAAAAATAATGTGGAAGGCGGGCAAACTACACCATCGATTACCAATGAAGAAACTGAAAAGTCAGAAGAAATATATTAAATATTATCTAAGTGATCTTTGTAGTTCATGTTTTGAGAAGATTCTTTTGACTCTACTTTAGTACTTCATCATATACATCCATAGTCTTAGACGTCATTAAATCCAAAGAAAAATTTTCTGACACAGTTTTTCTTGCCATTCGAGTAATTTTTTCCTCTTCTTTAGTGCCAATGATATTAAGACAATGTGATATTTTATTAGCCAAATCATCACTATCCCCAGGTTTTACATGAAAACCTGTGGTTCCATCTTGTATTGTCTCACATGCACCACCAATGTTAGTTGCTATGACTAATTTCTCCATAGATTGCGCTTCAATAATTGTACGACCAAAAGCTTCAGGTTCAACTGAGGCTGAAATGATAACATCAGCAATTCCGTACAAATTAATTATTTTTGGATCGTTGCCAAAAAGCTGAACTCTGTTTTGTATCCTGTATTCCTGTATCTTATTTTGTATTTCTGCTACAAAATTAGGGTGCTTAGAAAGATCTCCCGCTATAATACAATAAAAATCCATTTCTTTTATTTTTGCGAGGGCGTCAATCAGTGTAAGATGACCTTTCCATCTTGTCATCCTAGAAGGCAGAAGCAGTACTTTCATATCTTTTGGTACGCGGTATTTTTCCCTAGTTTTTTCTAGTACTTCTTGTGATAATTTATCTTTTGAAAATTCCTTGAAATTTACGCCACGATGTATTACCACTACTTTTTCTTTATTAACTGCATAATTGTTGATGATATGATCTCTAACAAAATTGGAAACAGCAATTATTCTTTCTCCTTTTGTCATAACACTATTATAGAACTTCTTTATTCCGTTCTTAAAATTATAAATGCCATGAAATGTTGTGATTAACTTAACCCCAGTAGATTTGGCTGCCAAATAGCAACTCCATGCTGGTGCTCTTGAGCGAGCATGTACTATATCAACGTTATAATTTTTTATAATATTTGCTATTTTCCCAGCATTACGCCATATAACAAATGGATTTTTACTAGCAACGTTAAGAGTAATATGTTTTGACCCACCCTGCTCAAGCTTTGCTACTAGTGGCCCACCAGCTGATATAACTATTGAGTTTATACCTGAATCAACAATTTTTTTAGCAATCTCTAGAGTTCCTCTTTCAACCCCACCAGTAACTAGTGCTGGTACAACTTGCAAAATGGTTCTACTATGATATTCTTTGTCCTTAGTCATTTTAAGTTTACTAATATTTTGGTAATAGATGAATATACTGCGATCAAAAGACGGCAAAAATTCAATAGCCTATAATAAACTCATTATTGATAAAAGCCAAGCTCCATGTTTTATCTTCAGTCATGGTTATATGTCAGATATGAATGGAACCAAGGCTTTATATATAGAAGAGTACTGCAAGAAAAAAAGTTATGACTATATCAGGTTTGATAATTTTGGTTGCGGAAACTCGTCTGGTGATTTTATCAATCAAACTATTAGTGATTGGACAAAAGGGCTTATAATGGTAGTGAATGCTCTTAGTAATGGTCCAGTATTTCTTATTGGCTCAAGCCTTGGCGCTTGGATTTCATTTCTTGCTGCTCTTGAATTACCAAAAAAAATTCTGGGTATAATATCAATTTCTGCAGGTTTTGATTTTACTGAAGAGTTAATATGGCAAACTTTAAAGCATGAGGATAAAGAAACTCTACAAAATGGAGAAATATATCATGCTTGTGGAACGCATGCAGAGTGTACTACAAAGTATCCAATTAAAATGTCTTTAATCAAAGATGGTAGAAAAAATCTGATTCTCAGTGGTAGCAAGATAGATATTTCATGCCCGGTACATCTCATTCATGGTATGCAAGACAAAGATGTGCCATATACTATTTCAACAAGAGCAGCAGAAAAATTAGTTTCTTCAAACGTTGTGTTAAAGCTGATAAAAGATGGTGCACACAACCTCTCAAGACCTTCAGATCTAGATATCATTTGTCACTCAATTGATGAGATTGTTAAATCTACGGTTTGGCCTCATTCTAATCTGACCTAGTGTTCTTTAAGGTTATCCCTAGTGTTTTTAGAGTCTTTTTAGGCACTCTTTGATAGTCTTCCCTGGTTATTTCTATAGTCATCCCAAGTACTCTCAGTCATCCCGGGCTTGACCCGGGATCTAAGTAACCTTGAGGTTGTGATAGTTTTAAGAGGTAGATCCCAAATCAAGTTTGGGATGACTTACTGGGTTGTTTGAGATGACTTTATTCCTTTACAAAACATAGTTGATGACCGTATTTTGTGCAGCATGATAAAGAAAATTAATCTCCGGTTCTAGAGAATTTTATCTCTGGTACCAGATGGACAAAGGGCGCTAGATCATTGCCTTGATCGCAGTATTGCGATAGTTCTGGTTCTATTGGTACTTTTGCAAGAAGGGGTATATTGTTCTCGGCAGCAATTTTGTTGCCGCTATTGCCTTGGAATAGTAATATGCTATTTCCGTTTAGTTTATCTTGGTAGTAGCTCATATTTTCTATTATACCAAGCAAAGGAACATTAAATTTTTTATAAAGATTTATGGCCCTCTGCACATCAAGTTTAGAAATAAGTTGTGGGGTGGTCACCATCACTACGCCATTAATATCGTAATTTTGTAGTAAACTTAAGTGAATATCTCCTGTTCCAGGAGGTGTATCAATGATTAGATAATCGAGGTCTGGCCACTTAGTAAGAGAGATTAGCTGGTAAAGTGCTTTACTTGCCATCGGCCCTCGCCAGCTGATAGATGCGTCTTGTGCTGTTAAGAATCCTATTGAATTTAAATATATTCCGTTTTTGTACAAAGGGATCATTCTATTATCTTCAAGCTCTGGCTTTTTGGATATATTAAAAATTCCAGGAATAGATGGTCCATATATGTCAGCGTCTATAATACCAACCTTCTTACCTTCTGAAAGTAGTTTATAGGCAAGCAAAGAAGCTATTGTTGATTTACCTACGCCGCCCTTGCCTGAAGCAACAAGAATAGTTTTTCTGGCGCCATCAACAATGATCCTAGAATTTTTTTCATCTTTTGAATCAGAAGGTTTAGAGCTAGTTAAAACAATGTTTATTTTACCAAAATTTGCTATTTTTTTTATTTGATCTTCAAGTTGAGTTCTAATTTTTTGCGCCGAATCAAGGTCGATTCCGGTAATGTCGACGGAAAAGCCTACATTACCTTTATTGATAACGATTTTTGAAGAACGAGATTTTACGTTTGAGCCATCGTTGAAAAGACAATTTTCTAGTATTTGTTGAATTCTACTTATGCTTGTATCTGTCATGCTTGCAAATTTTGTTAACTACAAATATATTAATACCATATTTTGGCCCAAAGTAAGTTATAAATTAGAACACATCAAATGATAAATAAACTGCGCTCACATATTTTGAACAAATCTCCTTGGGATGATCCTGAACAGGAAGATAATATTTTCACCAAAAAAAGGAAAGAGCAATTTAACTTTAACAATTTTCAGTTTAATCTTGGTATTAACTTCATTGCTTTAGTTTTTGGGGTATTCCTTCTTCTGTGGCTTGGTTCTGGAGTATATGAAATAGAAGAAGGGGAACAAGCTATCGTTATTCGATTTGGAAAGTTTAATAGAGTTGGTTATGCCGGATTAAATTATCATTTACCTTCCCCGATAGAGAATATAATTCGTGAAAAAGTAGATCAATCAAGAAGGGTTGAAGTAGGTTACCGTTCTACTGGAAGAGCAAGGGTTGGAGGAGCAGTATCAACGACTGATGTGAAATCAGAGAGTATTATGCTTACCGGTGATGAAAACATAATAGGGCTTAATGTCGACGTTATGTGGCATATTAGTGATTTATCAAAATATGTTTTTAGTCTAGTTGATCCGCAGGAAACAGTAAAGGCTGCGGCAGAAAGTGCGATTAGGGAGGTGATAGGTAATACACCAATATCTGCCGTATTATCAAACAAAAAGCAAATGATAGCAGACCGCATTGAAATATTAATTCAAAATACTCTAGATCAATATGATTCTGGAGTATTGATTGAACAAGTAAAACTACTGCGTGCAGAGCCACCGGAAGAAGTAATTGCGGCATATAGAGATGTGCAAACTGCAAAAGCGGATAAGGAAAAGGTTATTAATGAATCAGAGGCGTATAAGAATGACGTTTTGCCGCGAGCAAGAGGTGAATCTGAAAAAATTCTTCAAGAAGCTGAAGGGTATAAAGCAGAAGTAATTTTTAGGGCACAAGGTGATACTGCTAGGTTTGATTCAATATACAAGCAATATCAAGCAAGTAAGGATGTAACAAAAACTAGGATGTATTTAGAAGCTATGGAGAATATCCTTCAAGATACTGATAAGGTGATTATGGGTGGTGATGGCATGCTTCCTCATATGGCATTGCAGCAGAAAGAACGTATGGAAAATAGATAAGAGGTTCCTGGAAATATATGATAATCAATAAACTTTATATAGGAATTATATCAATCTTTATAACAATTATAATAATGTCCGGGGCATTATTTACGGTTGATCAACGAGAAACCGCAGTTGTTTTTCAATTTGGTGAAGCGGTAAGAGTAGTAGACACACCTGGACTTAAAGTTAAAGTACCTTTTATTCAGGATGTGCAATTTCTAGACAAAAGAATACTCAATGTTAGCGCTGAAGAAAAGGAGCTAACAGCTTCAGATGAGAAGAGACTTATTGTAGATGCGTTCGCCAAATATAAAATAATAGAACCTGTGATGTTTATTAAAACTGTTCATAATTATTCTGGTGCTAATTTAAGATTAAACAAAATCTTAGAATCAGCAATGAGAACGGTTATTGGTCGCTATCCACTTAATACTCTTCTTACAGAACAAAGATCTATTTTAATGCAACAAATAAGGGATCTAGTGCACAAAGAAGCAGCTCTTTTTGGTATTAAAATACTAGATGTTAGGATATTAAAATCTGATCTTCCTACAGAAAATAGTGATGCTATTTATCAAAGGATGAAAACAGAAAGGCATAAAGAAGCAAAACAAATAAGAGCCGAAGGGGCAGAAGAAGCCGCAAGAATTAAAGCAAGAGCGGATAAAGAAAACAAGGTGATATTAGCAACTGCTTATATGGATGCGCAAAAAATCAAAGGAGAAGGAGATAGTGAGGCTGCAAAGCTCTACAATGCTTCATATTCTAAAGACTGGGAATTTTATAATTTTTATCGTTCTTTAATTGCTTATCGTGCGGCACTTAATAAGGATAATACACAATTTGTTTTATCTCCTAAAGCTGAATTTTTTAAACATTTGCAAGTGGGAAAGTAGAGGTTTATGAAAAATCTACTTAGTGAAGAGAAATGTTATGCTAATCTAGTTTTGGACCTTTATTCTAAGACTAAGAGGCTATTCTTACCTTTACTTCTTCTTGCTTCATTATCTTCGAATGCAGCGCTTCCAACTCAACTTACAAGTTTTGCAGACATTGTTGAGAAGTTGATGCCTACGGTGGTAAATATTTATACGGTAAAATATAATTCGCTGCCTAGTCAAAAAATTGGATTTTTGCAGGAGATTTTACCTACCGACTCAATAAACGAGTATTTTCAAAAATATAATATTCCATTTTCTTTTGAAGAAATATACAGCGCTCAGAGTGCTCTTGCTCTTGGGTCTGGTTTTATAGTTGATGAGCAAGGCCATATAATTACGAATAATCATGTTGTTGCTGGATCAGATGAAATTTATGTTAAATTATCCGACAACACTGAGGTACCAGCAAAGATAGTTGGGACTGATCCTAAAACTGACATTGCTCTTTTAAAAATAGAAATGAAGGATAAACTACCTTATGTTACCTTTGGTGATTCAACAAAATCTCGTATAGGTGATATTGTCATCGCTATTGGAAATCCATTGGGTTTTGGTGGAACCGTAACTACGGGAATTATTTCGTCAAAAGGAAGAGATCTTGGGGCGAATCAAGATGATTTAGTGGATAATTTTATTCAAACTGATGCAGCAATAAATACTGGAAATTCTGGTGGCCCATTATTTGATATAGAAGGAAGAGTGATAGGTGTTAATGCTTCAGTTCCTGATGTAAATGGAGGCACTAATATTGGAATAGGTTTTGCAATACCATCTAATACTGTTCAGGATATAATGGGGCAGCTTAAAGAGAAGGGTAAAATTAGCCGTGGGAAGCTAGATATTACTGTTCAACAGGTGACAAAAGAACTCGCAGAAGCGATGTCATTAGGCAAGAGTAGCGGAGTACTAGTTGCAAGTGTAAAACCTGGAGGAGTCGGTGCAAGAGCAGGATTACACAGAGGAGATGTGATAACTGAATTTAATGACAAAGAGGTATCGAATTCACGAAAACTTCACCTTTTAGTAGCCGAAAGTCATATAGGAGATAAGGTAAAAATAGCTTTAATTCGCGATAATAAACCAATAACACTGTATGCTCAGATAGCTGATGTAGAGATGTCCAAAGAACAATTAGCAGATCAACAGGAGGTAACTAGAGAGAAGTCAGGCTTAGTATTTAGTGCCATTACTCCCGTAGTTGTCACCAAATTCAATTTGGACCCAAATAGTAAAGGAGTAGTTGTAGTAGATATTATTTCTCAAGATGTAGGTTATGACTTGAGAGTTGGGGATCTTATATTAGCGGTGAACCAAGAATATGTTAATGATATTGAACAGTTTGATTTCGTTTATGAAAAAACGAAAAGTAACAATAAACGAAATCTAGTGTTATTAGTAAAGAGAGGGGAGCTTACAATGTTTGTGGCTCTACCGGTGGATAAATTAGATGGAAAGTGAGAATTATGGCAGAAGATAAAATAGCAGTTTTAAGTTTTTATAGTTTTATAAATATTGAGGAACCAGCAGTTTTGTTACAAAAAATATTACTCGTAGCAAAAAAGAAATATATCAAAGGCACGGTACTTGTCGCTAAAGAAGGGTTTAATGGTTCAATATCTGGAAGCAAGGAAAATGTAGTTTTCATAATCGATGAGCTAGCAAGAATTACTGGCGCTAAAGATATTAGCGTGAAGATCAACTACTGTGATGAGCAACCATTTTCACGTATTAAAGTCAAAATCAAATCAGAGATAGTAGCACTAAAATTTGGCGAATTAGATGTTGAAAACCTGAAAGGTTCGTATGTGGATTCACAAGATTGGGATGAATTTATTAGCAGAGATGACGTCATTACAGTTGATACTCGCAATGATTATGAAGTAAAAGTTGGCACATTCGATGGGGCAATTGACCCTAAAACTAAAACATTTAGAGAATTTCCAAAATGGACTCAAGATAATATGGAATTATTCCAAGGCAAGAAGGTCGCGATGTTTTGCACTGGTGGAATTAGGTGTGAAAAATCTACTGCCTTGCTTAAAAAAATGGGAGTAAACGAAGTATATCACCTCAAAGGTGGTATTTTACAATATCTAGAAGATACCGGAAATAAAAGTGGCGTGTGGAAGGGTGAGTGCTTTGTTTTTGATGACAGAGGAGCAGTTTCTTCAGACCTATCTCCATCTGAGGGCTTTTGGGTGGAAAAAGGCCAGACTGCAAAGGGTGTGAGCTATAGCAAATAAGTGCTTAAAGTTACCACGGGCGTTCTTTGTAGTCATCGCGGGCTTGACCGGGGATCAAAGTGACTTTGAGAGTATAACCACTTTAAGAGGTGGATCCTGAATCTAGTTCAGGATGACTATACTCCGGTCATCTCGGGTGCGGTTAGTCATCCCAAACTTGATTTGGGATCCATAACTTAAAAGCCGTCATAACCGTTAAGGCTGCTTGGGCCCTGGATCAAGTCCGGAGTGACTTTGAGGTGCGTAGGATGATTAAGAGGAGAGTTCAGCATAACTAAGGGAGATCGATGGAAAAGAAGAATATTGTAGTCTTTAGCGACAATACCAATATTTATGATGTGCTCTGTGATACTGTTAGTACTCATGATCTGCAGTTGATTAAAAATAGTTTCGATAAATTGTTAAATCTAGAGAACAAGATTTCTGTTTTGATTATCGATGGCGAAATAGCCAGTAATTTTGTACCAGAGTATAAAATTAATATTTTGATAAATACAACTTCATTCAAGATTAGTAAAAACGAAATTAAGCTAGTAAAACCTTTTTCTTTAAACAATCTATTGTTATTAATTGAAAAAGATTATCAGGATCAATCAATATTCTGCTCCATAAATAATCAGTGGATATATAATCAAAAGTCGGCAAAAATTTCTACCAAAGATCATAGTATTTTATTCACTGATAAAGAAAATGTATTATTTGCTAAAATGTTACTCATTAATAATAACTGGTTAGATAAAGATTTATTATTAAGACAAGTTTGGAATTATCACGAAAGTTCAGAATCTAACACTGTTGGCACGCATCTATATAACTTGAAGCAAAAGCTTCCAAAAGGGATGATGGAACTGAGTAATTCGTCTTGCAGGTTATTGATAAAAAAGATGATGTAGTTTAGTAACCTGTATCGTTCTCAGTCATCACGAGCGCAGATCTTAAAATCTATTTTTAGTCACCCTAAACTTGATTTGAGGTCCACCTTTGAGGGTATCGTAACCTCTCATGACCCGGGCAAGTCAGGGATAACCGTATTGTTATCTTCCCCGGGCGCGGCACATAGTCTTCCCCGACTTGATCCGGAATCCATAAATGTAAGTAAAGAATAGTTTTATGCTGCATCAATAGTCAGTGCTTTTTTCACACAAGCAAAATAAAATTCAGAATAATGGGTATGAAAACTTGATATGTATTTTTGAAGATGGCTCCCCGGGCCGGATTCGAACCAGCGACCAAACGGTTAACAGCCGTTTGCTCTACCACTGAGCTACCGAGGAATAACCCATCAACGAAACTTATAACAAAACTTTTCTTTTTGGTCTAGATATTTTTTCTTATAACTTTCAATTCATAAGTATTTCTGTTATTTACTCGTTTTAAAGGTATTTATATGCTTAAAGCATTAACTTCATGACGTAATAATTGGTAACATTAATTGTATTGCTCTATCGTTTGATATTTAGGTATCATGCAGCAAAGGGAAGTGCAATAAGTAATTTATAGACACACTATGAAGGCAACCATTAAAAATCCTATAAGCTGTTATGGGATTGGGGTACATTCAGGTAAGAAAACTCAGCTTACACTCAAACCTGCAAAGCCAGGGACAGGAGTAGTATTTGTGCGTAGCGATGTTACTTCTTTAGATAATAAAATCATTGCTTCTTGTTTAAATGTTTCTGATACAACGTTGTCAACATCAATTAAAAATAACGCTGGTATAAAGGTATCAACGATTGAGCACATTATGGCTGCAATTTGGGGATCAGGAATTAGTGATTTGATAGTGGAGATAGATGGTCCTGAGGTGCCGATAATGGATGGCAGTAGTAAGCCATTTGTATTCATGCTTGAATGTGGAGGGGTTGAACTGTATACGCTCCCAACTCAAAACTTAAAGATATTAAAAGAAATCAGGGTAACTGATAATGGATCGGAGATTGTTGCTCTGCCGTCAGACAAAATGATCGTAGATTTAACAATTGACTTCAACAGCCCAGTAATAGGTAAACAGCAGCATCGTTTCTCTCCTGAAGTGAATTTTAATGATGAAATAGCTGATTCTAGGACCTTTGGCTTTGTGCATGAACTAGAGTATCTCAAAAGCAAGGGGCTTGCGCAAGGGGCTTCTCTTGATAATGCCATAGGTATTGATCAGGATAAAATATTAAACCATGATGGATTAAGACATAAAAATGAATTTGTAAGACACAAGTTGCTGGATCTGCTTGGTGATTTGTTTACAGTTGGTGGAAATATTATCGGTGAGATTTACGGATATAAAACCAGCCATAACATCAATAATCTTTTCTTAAGAAATTTACTAAACGACCCAACTTCATACAGATGGGAATAATTAGTGACGCTCGTTACTAAAGAATAGTACAAAAAATCTTTAAGTCGTTGATTTTGATTTTTCAAATAGCATTATGGTGTTAATATAGTTCAATCAATAATTGAATATTAGTGCACATATATGTCAAAAAGTAATCGTCAAATCTTAGAAGAAAATAATGCCGCAGCTTTAAAATTTGCAAAGGATGTAGATATAAGGCCTACACCTGTTGTTGATTTTAGGGATACTAGAAAAGCAGCAGTTGATGCCATTAGTTCCATTGATTTAGATGGGGAGCAGGGCAATATTGACAAAGCTCTTTCAACTGCAATCAAAAAGCTTGATCAGGCAAAAGATAATCGCTTAGGAATAGTATGGCAGGAAAGCGAAGATCTTGGCAATGGCACGCGCGCGCTGGTGCGAGATGCAAGAAATCAGACTCAAGATCCAAAACTTCTTAAAATGGATGCTCCAGAAAAATACGGGATGCAGTTGCTTAGTGAAGTGCGTGGAGCAATGGATCTTGTAGATAAATCTGATCTTGATCCTGCTGCAAAAAAAGAAGCTAAGAGAAAGTTGATGTTTGTAGCAAAAAATGCGCTTGCAGATGTAGATAACTTGGGCCCTAAAACTATAAAGGATTATAATAGTCAACTTGTTCATGTGCTTGAATCATCAGGAATCCATGATGCTGGTGACAAGCTAAAATTTGCTAGTGAAGTAGGTGGTTTTAAAGACGAGCACCAACATATTGTTACTTTATCAACTGCTGTAGATAAACAAGGCAAAAAACACACTGTTGTTGAAGCTGAAATAATGCTTAATGGTCTTACAGAAAAACAAAAAGAAGAATATACGAAAATATCCAAGTCTAAGAAAGGAGATAAACTCGATATTCCGTGGTTTGATAATATGTCGCCATATAAACAGGATGTATTAAGGGGGGTCGCAGGTGATATAGCAACTGGTAAAAAGGTCATGCCTACACAATTACTCAGTGACCTTCCTGGTATTAAAAATGCTTATCAAAAAGTAACAGCTGTCATATCAGAAGGGATGAAAAAACCAAAGGTTTTATCTGAAACCTTACACTGCGGCACGCCTGCTACAAAAATTAAGACTGTAGATAAAGACGGACAGCAAGTGATTGTAGATGAAAATGTAAAACAGTTGCAATCTTTTGCAAAACCAGGAGAAAAATTGAATCTTAATATTCTCACAAGCGAAACTCCTGGGAATGTAAGAGGTGAAGACTTTGTCGCTAAGCAATTAGAAAAAACTAAGTCACAAAATCCTGATGTTAGTGTCAGTAAATCTCCTATTAATAGGTGGAGGTTCTTAGGAGGGGGCAGAGATACGGAGCAGTTTGAAAAAGATCTTGCAATAGTTGGTAAAACAATTGGAGGACAACCAGGGCTTGAAAATCTTGGGCAATATTTACAAAAAGGCAAATCATCAATATTTAGTGGTTTTCTAGAAACATTTGGTATTGAAACCACCAGAAGTAAAGCTGCTAAAGAATTACAAGCCTTAGAGAAAACAAATCCTGATTTGGCGAAGGATCTTAAAGCAGCTTTTGAAACAAGGAATCTAGCTGATTCAAGTACTTGGTTTGCACCGTCTGAAAATGTAAACCTTGAGATGACCGCTAAAATGGCAATTGTGCGCCATGCGGTTAAGCATGAAGAAGGATCACTGCATAATTTTATGACTGTAGAAGAGAGAAATGCCTTTAGTGAAGTGGTTGATTTTTGTAAAAGCGGAAAGGATAGGACTGGTTATGAGAAGACAACAGAAACCAGGCTTGCAGTAGCTCAGTATTTAGGTGTTGACCCTAGTTCAGAACTGGGACAAAAGAATTTCCAGGCTCAAGTTGCAGCAGGACATACGCAAGAAATGGCAGGTGTTCAAGGTGGAACAACTGGTTGTCATGGGATAAAGACAAACCCAGAATTTGGTGTTAATGGCTCTGATAAAGCGGTAAATGGTATATTAGACCAAGAGTCATCGCATTTTAATAGTAAAATAAAGCAATCTAAGAAACCTGAGAAAGTGGCAGAAAAATTTGAAATGGCATATTTAGAAAGTCAAAGTAGACCAAGATCGCAAGCCGTTTCGGAAGAACAGACAAGGTCAAGGTCTCAAGAAGTATCCCTTGATCCGCCTGTCGTAGAAAAAAGCAGAGACAGGGCAAGTTCGGTCCCTCCTAAACTTCAAAACCAGGCTCAAGAGCTAGGAGAGGTGGCTCATGCTAGACCAAGATCCAAAAGTGTCCCTCCGCCTCCTCCTAAAAGAAATACAGAGATTGGTCACTAGAATTGGATATTCTTAAGGTACATAGTTGATTTACTATTAATTAATAAATATCGTGTAATGTTAAATTATTAACTATTTTAACATGATTATGAGGTAAGGTTATGAGTAAATTATTTGGTTATGCAGTGGCTGGAGCTGTTTTTTTTGCTCAAGCAGCAGAGGCATGTAATAATTCAACAAATAGTACTTCTTCTGATGATGCTGGCGCTACATCTAGTTCATCAAATAATTCACTAATATTGTCATGCGTTAGTATAGTATTTTCAGGTATAGCTACAGCAATAGGCGCCTTTGCCTATTACAAGCAAAAAACAAGTTTGCACGAAACTCATAATACTATTGCAACCGTTAGTGCCAACAAAAAAACGGGAGAATTTAGTTTTAAAGTTCAAACCAATGATGTGGAGATACATGGCATGACAAGTGTTCAAATGAAAGGGAAAGATGTTGTAGCAAAATCGGAAGCAAAAGAAGATGATGCATCTGGGATAGAGCGGCGTAGAAGTGATATTTCAATTCTTGTTGAAAACGATACTCAGTCAGACAAGTTAAGAGCTGATCATCATAGTGGATTAGTAAAATTGATTGGTGGTATCGCTCATGATTTCTTGGGTAAAGACAGTGACGAAGTTGCTTTGGAAGGACATCATGAAGAAGTGTGAGACTAGAGCTACTTGGTATTACTTGAGATAAAATCGTCAATATAATTGATATTTTGTTTGCATTGGGTATGTAAATAGTGCATATTACTTTTGTTAAAAGAGTTATAGAGTAATTTTGCCAATGACACAAAGAGTTCGCGCCTTTGCGTATCCTAGGTATTTTCTTTTTCAAAGAAATTCACAACGCCTTGCTATATTTTCAATAATATTTCTGGCAGTGGTTGTTGTTTTTATATCAAGCAGTGATTATATAGCAGATAGATTCCCTGGTACTCTGTGGAATATGACTGGTAACTACGGTATGGCTGATCAAGATGGAGCAGTTGGTACTGTTTTGGTCAAAAGAGGTGATACTTTAAGTAGTATTTTAAGAGATCAAGGCCTAACTAATACTGAAATTCAGGCTGTGATTAAGGCGAGCAATAAAGAGAAAGCTATTTCTAAGCTGGCTATAGGTCAGGAGCTAAAATTTTATTATGATATTCAGTTAGTGGAGCAAGAAGAAACTGATATTGTTGAAGAGAGGCAAGTTTTAAACCGTATGTCGTTTAAAATTGACAATATTAAGTCAGTAGAATTAGTCAAAACTGGCGATGAGTTTGTAGTGCATCACATAAATGCGCCATTGAAGAAGCTAATTAGTAAATATGATGCGACTGTAAATTCAAGTCTTATAGCTGCATTGCAAGAAGCTGGTATGAGTACGAGTTCAATAATTAAGCTTGTAAATGCATACTCTCACCAGATAGACTTTCAAAGGCAAATTCAGCATGGTGACACTATATCAGTAGTGACTGAGAAATTTGTTACTGAAGAAAACGAATTTTCGCACCATGGTAAAATATTATACGCGTCGCTCAAAGCATCAGGTGTTGATTATAACATCTACTTGTATTCACCAACTGGTAAAGAAGCTGATGTTCAATTCTTCTCGGAAGAGGGGCAAAGTATAAAAAGTTCATTGCTTAAAACTCCGGTTGATGTTGTGAGGGTTTCTTCGCATTATGGCTATAGAAAAAAGCACCCTATACTGGGGTATGGTCGTATGCATAAAGGAGTGGATTTTTCTGCATCAAATGGTACTCCTATATATGCAGCTGGTGATGGGGTAGTAAAATTTGCTGGCTGGAAGAATGGATATGGTAAATTCGTAATTGTAAAGCACGGCAATGGTCTTTCAACAGCATATGGACATGCTTCGAAGTTTGCTGCAGGCTTAAAAGAAGGGGCGAAAGTTAAGCAAGGTGATGTCATAGCATATGTTGGTAGTACTGGGCATGCAACAGGTCCACACTTGCACTATGAGATCAGAGTTAATGACAAGCAAGTTAATCCGCTTGAGTTTAAATCTACACCGTCGATTAAATTAGCTGGTGCAAAATTGTCTAAATTTAATTCCTTCAAGCAACAGATGCATGGTCTTGGTAAAAAACTCAATTCAAAAGAACTTTCAGCTTCTGATGTTTCTGGTATTAAACTCTTTTAGTATTGATGAGTCTTAAAAATATTATAGTTACTGCGATTGCGATACTAGTTTTGGTTTGTCTTGACCAAGCTTCTAAGGAATTTTTAGTTCATTATTTAAAAACTCAGCCTGGCTATATGGTTGAGATTTGGCCATTTCTCGATGTTATTTATACCTGGAACTACGGTATTAGTTTTGGATTATTTCGCGAGTATTTTCAATATAGTAATTACATATTCTTGGTGCTTAATAGCGTGATCATTGTTTATATTATATATTTATTGTGGACCACTAAAGAGTTCATCGCCAAAATAGGTATAATTTTAATAATAGGCGGGGCGCTAGGAAACCTAGCTGACAGGATATATAGAGGTGCAGTATTTGATTTTATACATTTCAATTATGGCTGGTTCTCTTTTCCGGCATTCAATCTAGCAGACGCTTTTATCACCATAGGAGCGTGCTTTTTCTTTTATAGTTACCTATTTATTAGTAAGGAAAGCTCTTAATAAAAAAACTCTCTAGAAAGCTTATTTCTAGAGAGTTAGAAAATATTTAGGGATTAGTAACAGAATTACACTTCCATATCTACACCTTGTTGATCTCCTGCCAGTGGAACTACATCAAAATGATCATCAAAAGAAGTTATAGTGCAAGGATCCATATGACCTTGAAGATTTATAGTATTACCATGTCCATTAGTAATAACAATCGGTCCATTAAGGCCCTGTGAAAGTGTTAAAGAATGACCTGGGACAATATTGATTGTTCCAATCGCTTCTGCTCCTACGGCAACGTGTCCTTCTATTTCTGAGTTTTTAGCCATAATTTATCTCCAAATTTTACTTATGTACTACTTGCACCATGCTCTAGTACGTAAAAAAATAATACATAACGCTAAATATTTGTCAACAATGTTGCGATGCTGGTTTTAGGAAGTTTATTATCAATGAAACGTCTGGAATAATGTAGCATTTTTATGAAGTATACGAAAAAGCACTAAACATGCACTAAGTTTTGGTACCTCCGGCCGGACTTGAACCGGCACACCTTTGCAGGCAACAGATTTTGAGTCTGTCGTGTCTACCATTCCACCACAGAGGCATTATTTCAGGGCATAGGAATATCATAAAAAAAGCAGTTTTGTCAAATTTATTGTGTTGTATAGGTTGGCTTTAGGTTTTATTCCGCGGTAGTCATCCAGAACAGAAACTAGTCATCCTGCACGCAGATAGCAGGATCCATCTTTAAATTAGATACAACCTCAGCGTAGCTTGGATCCAGGATCTAGCCCAGGATGACTATAAAGAACGCTTTGGATGACTATCAATGGAGGAGTTTTAAAAAACATAATTGATGACTTATGTCGCATTTGAGTTGCATTTTTTAACTCATATACTCTTAGTGCTTAAATCAAAATCATATATAAATTGTAAAAGTAACTAAAATTTTACAAGAAATGAGCAGTAAGAAAACATTAGACCCAATTAAGCATGAGCTTGATGTGCTCAAATCAGAAATGGATTATGTTAAAAATCAAGTATCAAGCTTGCACCAAAGAAGTAAAAATATAATCAGCCTCGCTAATTTGCATATTGATAAAAGGGACCTAGAAACTTTACAAATTATGCAAAGAGTAGATGATGCACTAAGAGCCTTTACGGGTAGTGTTTATTGCACAAAATCAATTCCGGCTAAATGGATGGAGCAAATATTGCTAGTTATTTGCCTTGTTCTTACTGCAGTTGGTCAGTTTGGGTTGCATAATTTAGGCATATACTGGATCAATAATACAATTAACGCTATTTGTTTTTTATATTTTTTTCCCAAACTGATGGAGTATATGAAGTTTCTACTTATTGCTAAAAATTGGCAAATATTATGGCTTTATATTAGATATACTAGTAGGCTTCTCATATATCAGCTTCATAAGTTCTTTTTTCATTTTCTCATTTTGTATTATACCTGTGAATGGGTCTATGAGAAAACTTTGTCTATCACTTATGATTTATGTTCGGAGAATGAAATGTGTTTGTTCATATCTAATATTCTTGTGGTAACAATAAATTTCAGTCTATTTGTATTTTTCCTAAGGGACGCTATGCTTTCTACTCATGCTAAGTGGAGATACGGAATAGGATCACTAATTTATTATTTTCCGTTTTGGCTTGTATTGTATTTAGTCACATATAATGGCCATATCGGAACAAATTGGCTGAAATTTATTACCATGTGTGCGATATACTTATTTTTTGCAGTGCAAAACTACTTAGTTACCAAAATGTACCTACAAGAAAACTATGAAATTGCGGTGAACTAACTTTTATCTAATAATAAAATCGATTTTATTCCCTAGCATAATATCAAGACTTTCAGTATTCTGCGGGGCTGGGACAAATTCAGTTTTAATTTGGATAAATTGATTAGGTGACATATCAATTTTGGTATGATCATCAACCATAGATTTTATTATTCGGTTATTACCGTCAAAAAGCCTAATTCTTACTAGAGGCATTTTAACCGCTTTATCGGATATATTGTGTACTTTGTAGCTTACTGTGATTTTTCCTAGTTCCTGTTGATTGTCTATTTCAACGTCCTTAATTGTGAGTGAATTACTGTTAAGTAATGAATTTATTCCAAGAGCATTTGGGAATATCATAATAGACATAAAGATAATTAAAATCAGCATGATGGCCGGACTGATGTATAAATATGGCTGAATTTTAACAGGTAATAAAGCTGGCAAATTCACTCCATTTCCCAAAGGAATTGGGGTGCTAGGTGGTGTAAGAAGCGGCTCAATTTTTACTTGATCATTTAATGTTTGATGCCAAACGTGGGAGCACTTAGAGCATTTAACCTTTCTTCCTTGGGGGCCAATTTGGTCAGGAGTTACCACAAATTTTGTATCACATTCAGGGCAGGCTATATACATATTAAATAATTTAATCAATAATAGGTTTACGTGAAAATAAAATACAGCTATTCATAGCTATATTCAACTTAAATACGCAAGCTAATAAATTATACTATGAAAAATTATGTTACGATAATAGAACACTATTGGCAAAATAGAGATGCTTTGCTCGAAGATCAGAAATTGCTAAATGATGCCAAAATTGACATTACTAGAGTTCTAGAAAGTCTTGATAAAGGCGAGATTACTGTTGCCAGCAAAGATAGTGGAGTATGGGAAGTTAATCAATGGGTAAAAAAAGCTATTTTACTAAGTTTTAAGATTATTGATTCCAAGGTTTATCAAAGCGGTGTTAGTACTTGGTATGATAAAGTCGAACAGAAGTTTCAAAATGCTACACAAGAAGAAATGAAGCAATTTTCCACGAGGTTAGTTCCAGGTTCTTATATCAGAAAAGGAGCTTATGTTGGCAGTAATACTGTTATCATGCCATCATTTATTAATATAGGGGCTTATGTTGATGATGGAACGCTAGTGGATACTTGGGCAACAATTGGGTCATGCGCATATGTTGGCAAGAATTGCCATATATCTGGCGGTGTTGGTATTGGCGGGGTATTAGAGCCGATTCAAGCAAATCCTGTTATAATAGAGGATAATTGCTTTATTGGTGCCCGCTCAGAAATAGCAGAAGGAGTTTTAGTAGAACAGGGATCAGTAATTAGTATGGGAGTATTTTTGGGCGCTTCTACAAAAATAGTAGACAGAAATACAGGAGAGATAAGTTATGGTAAGGTTCCAGCATATTCAGTCGTAGTTCCTGGATTCTTGCCAGCTAAAGAAGAAGGTATGCCAGGGCTTGCTTGCGCGGTTATAGTAAAAAGGGTTGACCAAAAGACTAGAGAAAAAACCAGTATTAATGAATTACTCAGGTCAAATTAATTGAAGATGATTATTATTATCTGAACCACGTCCATTATCTTGAACTATCCAAAGTTCGGGATAATCTAATGAGTAAATAATGGATCCCAAATCTAGTTTGGGATGACCTATACTTCGTTCAGAATTAGAGTATTCTAGTTTTCCCGGGCTTGACCCGGGATCCAAAAAGCGTTGAGATTGTGACTATTTTAAGAGTTGATCCTGCTATCTGCGTGCATTATGACTAATGGGTGTTAAGGACGACTTTTGAAACTATTCCTTAGCCACGGGATTTATAATCTTTTCTTTTATCACACCAGCTATTCTTTCGATTTCATATAGTGGTTCATATTCATATTTTTCTATCCTAAATTGAGAAATATCAAGTCTTTTTGCCAACCCGAGGTCAATTAGTTGCTGGATAAAAAAGTTATGTTTTTTAAGCTTAAAAGCTGGTGGGGAAAATATAAAAACAGGCTTACCAGTGCCAACTGCCTCGCTGCACATAGTAATAGAGTCTCCTGTAGATATTATATAAGCGGCTTTTCCAAGCATTGCAGGGTAAGGATTTACATCATTTGTTGATGGATCATAAATAATGTTTGGTGATGGAAATATTTGTATAAAATAATCTTTAACTGGTTGTGGAGTTCTTCTACTGAAGGTAATAAAGAGATTAATAGAGTTTTGTTCTAGGATATTAACAAGAGTAGTAGCTAATAATTTTGCATCATTAAGACTAAGCTGATATCCCTTAGTATTACCACCGACGACTACTGCAATAAAATTCTTTGCTTCTGGATATCTAGACTCAAAAGCAGCCATGTTGTTTTTTATCTTATTTTTTACATCAGTTAATGCCCCTACTATTCTTACGACGTTTGGTACAGTATTATTAAAATTATCGTGCTGAGGTAGTACGATGAGATCAAAATTTTCTTCCCCTATTGCTGGCCTCATGATTTGGATTAATTTAATGGGTCTTTTACTACAGCGTTTTAAATATAAAGCTACTGCTGCAGTTCTTCTACCTGAAGAAATGACTACATCAGGCATTTCGCTTTGTAGTAAATCAGATAGTATAAGCGATTTAACATGCAGTGGGAAAAGACCAAGGATTATACTAGGCAAAAAGCCCAATAAGTTATACCCTATTTTTTTTATCTCATAACTTTGCCCTATCTTTTCAGCAAGCTCTATAGCCTGATTAGCATTACCGATCCTGTTATCAACCAAGACCCATATTTTAGGACTCATAGACATAAACCAAACCCCTTTTTAGCAATGAGAAAACTATATCATAAAGACAATTTTTGAAAATATGTTTGTAGTAATATGGAGATTTTATCTTAAATTATACTAGTACATATGTTATAAAACATGGTTTAGGTAAATGTTTATCAATAGATCATGTCCAAAACAAATTTCCTTATACTGATACCAATCTTTTTGCTCTTATCATGTAGCGAGAGTAAGGAGCCTGAATCACCAGCTAACAAACAAATACAAGAATACACTAAAAGCCTTGAGGAATGTAAAGAGGATGATAAAACCAAAACTGGTAGCCAGAGTGAAAATAAGTCAAAAGAACACGTGCG
Source organism: Rickettsiales bacterium (assembly GCA_017302595.1). Taxonomy (GTDB): domain Bacteria; phylum Pseudomonadota; class Alphaproteobacteria; order Rickettsiales; family Rickettsiaceae; genus Megaera_A. Next base: position 851,139 of record JAFLDA010000001.1, on the reverse strand, counting down.
ATCCTTTGCTCCTGAGCCAGACGATATAGTCTTTGGGAATAAAGAGGCTAAGGTTGTAGTTGTTGAATATTTTTCTCCCACATGTCCCCATTGTGTAACTTATCATAAGAAAATTTACCCTAGCATCAAATCAAAATTTGTTGATACTGGCAGGATTGCTTATGTAATAAGGGAGTTTATTGGAAATAAACAGGATCTTGATGCTGCTATACTTGCAAGATGCAAAGGAGATATTGGTAGTTATAATAACTTTATAAAAATTCTACTAGAGCAGCAAGAGAACTGGGCTTTTGACAAAAATTACCGAGAAATAATTACAAATATAGGTGTACTGGGCGGAGTGTCTCCAGAACAATATACGGCTTGCTTAAAAAATGATGCACTGATGGCGACATTAATGGCTAACTCTAAATTAGTACTGAAGGATCCAGGTTTTATTGGAACACCAAGTTTTTTTATTAATGGCACTATGTACAAAAAACCATATACTTTGGAGGATTTATCCTCTGCTATAGAGGAAGCTGATAAAGCGATAGCTAATGGAAAATAGAAAATTTGAAGAAATAGATAATAAAATAAGAGAAATTCAGGCAAAAAAAGGATTAACAAAAAAAACTACTATTAATTCAAAGGGGCTTAATATTGCAATTGAGCTTGTTGCTGGGACAATTTCTGGCGTAATAATAGGGTTGCTTTTCGATAATTTGTTTGATTCTAAGCCGATCTTTCTTATAATCTGCCTTATACTATCTATTATCGCAACTTTCAAAACAATTTGGATAAGGTACGTAAATACAAAATGACGCACAGCCCGCTGGACCAGTTTAAAATCAAGGAAATAGTCAATATTCATGCATTTGGCTATAACATTAGTGTGACTAACTCTGTATTGTTTATGTTATTAGCGCTTGCTGCTACTTGGCTGTTTTATTCGATATCTTTCAAAAATAAAAATTTAATTCCTTCTAGGTTGCAGCTTAGTGGCGAGCTACTTTATGGTATGATTTCAGGGATGCTCGAACAAAATGTTGGACCAAATGGACGCAAATTCGTACCTTTAATTTTTACTTTATTTATTTTTATCCTTACATGTAATCTTCTAGGAATGATACCGTATGGTTTTACAGTAACAAGTCATATTTCTATAACTTTTGCCATGGCTATCACCATATTTTTGTTCATTACATTTTTAGGTATATATTTACATGGCCTACATTTTTTCTCGTTATTTTTGCCAAAAGGAACTCCCTGGTGGCTAGCGCCATTGATGATAGTAATAGAGTTGTTTGCATACCTAGCAAGACCAGTAAGCCTATCGCTCAGGTTAGCAGCCAACATGGTTGCAGGGCACGTGCTACTTAAAGTACTGGCTGGCTTTGTTGTTTCAATGGCCATTTATATAAAAATATTACCTATACCTTTTATTGTGGTTCTGATAGGTTTTGAGATATTCGTTGCAGTGTTACAAGCATATATTTTTACAATATTATCTTGTGTATACCTCAATGATGCGGTTAACTTACATTAGTGAGTTAACTTTTGGTAAGTTATGATTTGACCGGGGAAGATGGAATAATCATAATGTTTTTAATTTAACTTTTAAGGAGTACGAATATGGAAGCAATGGCTTTTAAATTTATAGGTGCTGGTCTTATGGCATTTGGTATGCTAGGAGCGGCTATTGGAGTAGGTAATATCTTTGGCTCTCTCCTAAACTCTATTGCTAGAAACCCTTCTGCAGGAGACCAATTGCAAAGAATGGCATTTATTGGTGCTGGTCTTGCTGAAGCGATGGGTCTATTCTCGTTTGTTATAGCAATGCTCTTAATATTTACATAAATATTAACTAGGAGTTATTCATGCCTCAGTTTGATGTTTCATCCTTCAGTTCTCAAGTGTTTTGGCTGATAATGGTTTTTACAATATTGTATTTTTTGGTCAGCAAAGTGATAGCACCAAAAGCTGAATTTATACTGACTCAGAGACATAGTTTTGTAGATGATAACATCTCTGAGGCAAAAGCACTTAGTGATAAAGCGCGAAGCATGCAAGAGCAAAAAGATAAAAAGATGGAAGAAGTAAATACGCATGTTGAAGAATTAAATAGGCAAGCATCTGAACTGCTAGAAAGGCATTTTCTAGAGCAAAAAAATAATTTATCTGTTTCTCTTAAGAAAAAAAGTGAAAAGGCTTTAGTTGAAATCGAAGAATATTCTGAAAATTTTAAATTTCAGCAACCACCTTATTGTATAAATCTTGCAGCTTTTATTATTGAACGAATTACTAAAAAAACTGCCGATGTAAATTTACTTAAAGAAATCTATGAGAAAACAGAATGATGCATATTTTTGATGAAAGTTTTGTTATAGCAATTTGTTTTATTATCTTTATTTATCTGGCATTTAGGCCAGTTAAAAAAGCTATTATTGCTTCACTAGATGCTAGAATTAAAGAAATTAAACAAACGCTAAGTGAAAGTGAAAAAGTAAGATCTGAAGCAAAACAATTACTAAATAGCGTTGAAGGGGAATTAAACAATTTTGAAAAAAAGAAGACAGATCTATTAGCCAATGCTCAAAATAGTATAGAAAGATACGTAGAAATAAGAAACAAGGAAATCAATGATATTTTAGAGCGTAAAAAAGAATCGGCACTTAAATCAATAGAACATGAGACTTACAAAGCGAGCTCTAGAATGCAATCTGAATTCACCAATGAGGTTCTTGATTTGGTAAAAAAGTATCTTGCTAAAACTAAAAATAACGGGATTGACGATAAAGAAATTCTTGAGCACCTATATAAAAAATAATTGCCCTTGTATATAGGAATTATATCGTTACAAAGAAACCATTGTATAAATGAGTGGTTCATGATAGGCTACCCTAAAATTACCAGGGGTGTCCTAGCATGTAAGTTTAGGACTGAGATATACCCTCAGAACCTGCACGGGATAATGCCTGCGAAGGGAGTTTGTAGTTATAATAGGTGTGAGTAATTTCAGGAGAAGTGAAGTTATACTCCCTGGTAAATTTTGCATTATTAATCTTTGAAATGAGATGTAACAATGAGAGATTTATCAAAAAGGGATTACTCCATACTAATTGCAAATACTATAGACCATTTTGATACTGCACTATATGGTTTTTTGGCACCAATATTTGCTGCGAATTTTTTCCCCAATTCTGATCCATTAATTTCACTAATTCTTGCATATAGCGTGTTTGCAACCACCATAGTTACCAGGCCTGTTGGTTCATACGTTTTTGGAACGATTGCGTTATCTTATGGGCCGGTTATAGGTCTATCTTATTCGCTTATCGGTGTTGCAATTACTACCGCCGTTCTTGGTTTATTACCTACTTATGAACATATAGGGGTTGGTGCACCTCTATTGCTTATAATACTTCGCTCTCTTTCTGGGATCTGTTCTTCAGGTGAAATGACGATAGCAAAATTATTTATTTTATCTGATCGGAACAATTTTGAATCGAACAAAAATTCCTATTTATATCAAACATCTTCAATGGTGGGAATTGTTTTGGCTTCATTTGCTAGTACCATAATTCTAAAGTTACCTATGGAGCAACCTTACTGGCGCCTATGCTTTGTTATCGGAGGACTATGTGCTTTGTTTGGTTATAAGTTACGTAGTATAGAGCAAGATATGACAAACTCTTCTTCTTTTGATAAAAAACATTTATCTTACATCCATATCCCTATTTTTACCTCGTTTCATACTCTTTGGAAAAATAAAATCGTTTTATTTCGCATTGCAGTAGTTTCTGGCTTTTCTTATATCACATACTCTATACCTTTCATTGTAATGAATAACTTAATTCCAAATTTTACTGGATTTAGTTTGGAACATATGATGACTTCTAACACTATTTTGCTTGTTTTAGATATGCTTCTTCTGCCAATTGTCGGTCATTTTTTGTTAAAAAGCGGTGCAAAAAACACTCTGTTATGTTGCGCAATATTACTATTAATACCATCTCTACCGATGTTATATTTCACAAAAAATGCATCATTTGCTTATTTAATAGCCGTAAAATTATGGATAATAATAATCGGTATTGCTTTTTGTTGTAAGATCAATCTGTGGTGCAATGATCTAATAAAAGGTAAAGAAAAATATCTGATAGTAGGAATTAGTGGATCTATTGGCTCTGCAAGTGTAGGCAAGATGGCACCTGCAATCTGCTTAACGCTGTATTATTACATACCATCACCCATGGTAATAGGTGTATTTATGATGATGATAGCTGGTGCAACTATCTGGGCGCTTTGGAAGTAAAATACTGTTTAATTCAATGAAAATGCAGCTCATACAACTGGCAAGTGATTAGATGATGTATGTTAAAAAATAGGCAAATCATTATTCATATAGCAGAGTTATTTATTATAATATTTCAAAAAACTAATAGTTTGAAATATTAACTTTGCGCAAAGGAAATTACATCCATGAAGTGATGGTCTTGGGGCTAATTCTACCACATCCATTCCAACGACGTTACCAACTTCGGCGGCCAAACGTATTAAAGGAATGACGTCGTACCAAAACAAACCACCAGGTTCTGGGGTTCCCGTTGCTGGCATTAGGCTACTATCAAAACCATCTACATCTATGCTTATGTATATATTTTTTCCAGTGAGGTAACTTTTCACTTTTTCATGATCAGCTAAAGCATGCTCTTGAGCCAAATGAATACGGACTCTCTCTGGATTTTCTTTCCAAAAAGCAAACTCGTCTTTTGCTATATTTCTAATACCAAAAGAAATCATAGACACATTTGGATTATCCAAACATCTTCGCAGTGCACACGCATGTGACCAAGGATTGCCAAAATAATGCTCTCTGAGGTCAGCGTGAGCATCCACATGGAGAATTACTATCTCGTCAAAACGCTTCACAAAGGGACCAATGGCGCCTGCAGTTAATGTATGCTCGCCTCCAAGGGTAAATGGCATACCTAATTTTTGATCAAGAATAGTTTCAATCTTATCCGATAAAAGAGACAGAGCATCTTCCATATTTTGGGGGATTGAAAATTGTGCCAGAGTACGGACATGTACATCATCTAATGGAGCAAAACCCAAAACTTCATGAAAACACTCAACCTCATGGGATGCTTTGATAATAGCCTCAGGAGCTTTAGATGTTCCAGTTTCCCAGGAAATAGCTTTTTCTAAGCCAAATGGCACTATAACCACTGACGAAGAAGCCTCTGGCTTAGGTTTATATTGATTGCCAAAAAAACCATTCGAGTAATCTAAAAATTCCATTGAACAACCTACTTTTAATATGACTTTAGAAAATTTCTTCCACGTGCGAAGCACTGTTCTTCAACTTCTTGTACGCCAAAAGATTTAACAACGTGATTAGTCATTAATTCTACATCAAATGGTTTACAAGAAAAACAATCAAAAAAGAAGTAATCCTTATGTATGAAAGAATGAAATGTAATATGAGATTCAGCAATAAGTATCACGCCTGTAACTCCTTCATCTTCTGGGACTAATCCTTTGTAATGAAAAACATAAGGAGGAATAATGTATGTCATACCAACAAGTTCAGGTAGTTCGTACAAGAACTTAGAAATAAACTCAACGCTGGAGCATTTTTCCTTATCGACTTTGTGACAATCCAAAACAAGATGAGGACCAAAGCCTGCTGGAGGTTGTTGCATATGCTACTCCATTCAATATTCCTTCATTTAGTTAAAATTTATAATCCCATCAGATGACACCGTCAAGTTAAAATCATGGTAAGAAGAGGTATTGCCCAGTTGCCAAAATTAATTACACTGAATTTTTGGACTTTTACTAAAGTAGTTTCATCTTTTGTAAGATTTTATGAGCGTTATAATACAAGTGCTCTATAATTCAGGTGTAGACCATTTGTGAGTCTCTGATCTTGGCAGCGCTTTGACACTATGACTGTCAATAAATGCAACAATAGCCCACCTGGCAAATGACTTACCTAGCTTACTCTTATCCATTTGGATTACATCATGCCAGGCGGGTTTTAATCTATTATCATCAACAATTTTTTTATAATTGCTTGAGACCATAAATATCGCATTATTATCCCGATGGTTTATTATTTCAAGATCACTTGGACCAGTGCCAATTCTGAGACCTTGGCAGCTTTCTGCTAAAGCTAAAGTAAATGATCCAGAGTCAAAATGTGGTTGAGCTAAATATTGGCTAGATTTACTAAATTCATACTTTAAAAACCTAAGAACAATATGAGGTTCTTTTGAGTTGAATATTTTATCTACACTTCCTGGATATTCTTTTTCAAATATGGATATTATTTCATAGATAGTATCATGCACAGCTTGCCAAATTGGCTGGGCTTTTGATATGAAATCAGAGATTGTTTTATTAGCGTTAATAAAGTCGGCAAATTCTTTTTGTACAATTGGATGATAGTGAAAAAAGTCTTTGCTATCATTATAAACATCATCTGCTGGATCTCGGTGCCTATAGCCAAGTTCTCCTCTTCGGTGCATTGGAGATATTTTAGTGTCGATATAATTTTTTTCTTCCTCGGGAAGTTCTAGGAACTTAAAAAATGATTCAATAGCCTTTACAAGTTGCCAATTATCTATTTTAAAAGGAATTTGAATATAAGGTTTTTGGTATAATATACTTAACTCAAATGTCATTTTATGTATTTTTTTAGGTGGCATTTACTTATAATACTGCTAGCAAAGCAGGGCAGGCAATTAAATTTTTTATTAGTTTAAATATATTTAGTTAGTAGTGGTATACTGTTTGACTTAATGGCTTGGATTATGCTAGACTCTGATAACAGTGATAAATACCTTTGTAATGAAAATGTATAAATTGCTTTTGGCAATAAATAATATCAGCACTTTCTCCACCACGACGACCGGTTGTGGCCGGTAATATCATATTTCTTCTTTTTTATAGATCTATTTTTTCTAAACCTTAATTTAAAAGGGCTTTTACTATGTTTCGTCAGATGCCGTTTATTATGATAATTATTATAATAGCTTGTATAATTATAGATTTTTTTGCCCCACTAATAATTAAGCAATTTTTATACTCAATAAGTATGACTATTAAAGGTATAATAGTCATGTTGCTGCCAATAATTATTTCTCTTTTATTATTTAAAACGATGGTTGGGTTAGCAAGGAAAGCTACAAAAATGGTAGTTTTATTGCTCGTTGTAGTTTGTAGCTCAAGCCTTACAGCTACTTTTTTAAGTCGTTTTCTAGGGGAGGCAATATATGGCTTTAGTTTTTCAATGTTGAAACCATCGGAAACTGAAGGTTTGACAAGTTTATGGAAGATTAATTTCCCTAGCTTAATTAGTAATGATCAAGCGATATTGTGTGGAATATTATTCGGGTTAATTTTAGCAAAATTTAAACCTCATTTTGCTCATAAAGCAGCAGCAATATCAGATAAATTAGTAAATGCTGTTTTAGGGAATTTCATATATATTATACCGTTTTTTATTTCCGGATTTATAATCAAGATGCAATATGAGGGGGTAATTGCTTCGATTATCGGCCACTATTTTTCAGTGTTTCTAGTAGTGATTTGCGGGCAATATTTGTACATAACTTTGATTTACTGGTTACTAAGTGGTTTTTCAAAGAACAAGTTGCTTGCTGATTTAAAAAATATGATCCCAGCTGTGATTAGTGGGTTTAGTACAATGTCAAGTGCAGCTAGCATGCCGTTGACTATAAAAGCGGCTGAAAGTATTTCAAAAAATAAATCCCTAGCAAAAGCAATAGTGCCGGTTACTTCTAATATTCATCTTATTGGCGATTGTTTCGCCATACCAATTTTTGCTTATGCGGTCATTAAAAGCTTTGGTATTGAAGAGCCAAACATATCTAATTATCTAATTTTTTCTATTTATTTTGTGTTAGCAAAGTTTTCAGTTGCTGCTGTACCTGGTGGAGGTATTCTAGTGATGATACCAATACTTGAGAAATATTTAGGCTTTAACAGTGATATGATATCGATGATTACGGCTCTTTATATACTGTTTGACCCAATAATTACCGCAGCTAATGTCTTGGGTAATGGTGCACTTGTTAAGTTTATTGATAAGGTTACATCATTTGGCAATATGTCAGATGATGGCATGCAGCCAGAAAGAACTTTAACTTAAATAAATTTAACTTCTCCGTGGTCTATCAGGGTTTTATTAGGCCACGAAACACACTCATCTTCTTTACTTGCGCCTGGTTGCAGTAATACAATATTCAACCATAAGTTTAACATTGACAGGTTAATATATCTGAAGTTTAATAGATGTGACTCTATAAAACTTGAACCAGGAGGTTAAATGAAGAACTGAATAAAAATTATAACTACTAAACTTAAAAATTTTATATATAGAGTGAAATAACAGTAATTATATGGAGAATAAAAATAATATTTCAGTTCTTAGCAAGGAACAAAAACATGCTACAAGTTTGTTGTCAATTGGAACCTTTCTCGAATATTTTGACTTAATGTTATATGTACATATGGCAATTTTGCTTAATGAGGTATTTTTTCCTAAAACGGATGCTCATACCGCAGCCCTGCTTAGCGCGTTTGCATTTTGTTCAACGTTTGTATTTCGGCCATTAGGTGCATTATTTTTTGGCTGGCTCGGAGATCATATTGGTAGAAAAACTACGGTTATAATCACTACTTTTATGATGGCGTTTTCTTGTCTAGTAATGGCTAACTTACCTACTTATGAGCAAATTGGTATTACCGCTGCTTGGCTTGTTACAATATGCAGAATAATTCAGGGTATGTCATCCATGGGCGAGATTATGGGTGCACAAATCTATATGTTAGAAAGCACGAAACCCCCAATACAATACCCTATTGTCGCGGCGATAATGGTATTTTGTAATTTGGGCGGAACTTTTGCTTTAGCAGTTGCAGCTTTAGTAACATCATATGGTATGAATTGGCGTAATGCATTCTGGATTGGTGCTATTATTGCCTTAACTGGTATGGTAGCAAGAACTTCTTTGAGAGAGTCATCCGAATTTGCAGACGCTAAGAAGCAACTCAAAAACTCTCTCAAAATTGTCCAAAATAAAGAAAAAATTAATTTAGATCATATTGACAGTAGTATGCTACAAGAAAAAGTTAGTGTTAAAACTGCTCTAGCTTATTTTTTAATGGAATGCGCCTGGCCTGTATCATTTTATTTTACCTATTCTCATTGTGCCAATATTTTAAAAAATATTTATGGTTTTAGTCCAGAGCAAGTAATTCAACAGAATTTTGTAGTTTCAACAGTGAATTTAGTTAGTTATGTCATATTAACCTTTCTGTGCTACAAGATCCATCCTCTAGTAATATTGAGGTTTAGATTAAAGGTGTTTTGGTTTTTTCTGGCTTTATGTCCATATTTGCTCGATAATATTTCAAATGCGTTTGAAATATTATTGATTCAGTCATTTTTTATCATATTTAGGCCTGATGCTTTTCCTGCTATACCTATACTAATAAAATATTTTCCAGTATTTAAGCGATTTACATACGCTAGTTGGCTGTTCGCATTGTCAAGAGCTTTAATGCATGTGGTCACTTCGTTTGGCCTTGTGTATCTGGTTCAGTATTGGGGTAATTGGGGGTTATGGGTCATAATGATACCAGTTAGTTTTGCATTTTTATTTGGGCTATTACATTTTGAAAAATTGGAGCAAGTGGTTGAGAATCATCTTCAAATGAGAGATCAAGAATCTTCTCCGGTGATGACTTAATGCCAAGGTTTTTAAAGCATAATTCAAGCGTCTTGCGTTTAATGTCAGGTATTCCAAGGTACGTAGACAGTGAGATAAATGTTTCTAGTGTTTCGGAAATGAGGTTGTCGTTATTGGCGCCAGGTGTATTTATCAGTGACTGTAAGGCGTTTATTCCTTCAAATAATTTTATCAGTAATAGCTCATATTTTTGTTTAGCTATTAAATTTTCAAGTATTTGTCGCATAGATGCATGTGATTCATTTGACCTGACGTGAGTTAGGTCAAATACGTGCCTAGCTATTAAAGGATTGAATGCATCTTCAATGACATCTAGAGATAACTTTTTGTCTTGCACAAGAAATTGCATAATAGAGGCTGTAATTAAATCGGTTCTAGTGCAGTAGTCACATACAATAAGGGTGGTTTTTATCACTTGAGTAAAGCGCTCTGAAACAGAAGTTTTATTATCGTCTTTATAAAAAATCTTGGCATAATATATGGCTTTTTCTATGTCAGTCAGATTAATTTTGGTTTTTAGTTTCTTATTGATATCTATAACTTTGGAAAGTAATTGTGTTGAATGTTCGTATTCAGTAAAACCAGGAATAAAATTGCTTAAGTAATTCATGTTATTATATGATAAATATCAACCATAAGTATAATTTAAATCAATAATGATATTAGTGCAAGCCCTGTTATGTATAAATGCTTTGCTCAAGAATGACTAAGGAGTCTTGAATTAATCCACACTCTGGTTCTTGTTGCTTTTTCCAGTTATCCCGGGTGCTTTTTACGGGCGTTCTTTAATAGTCATTCCTGGCCTGATCGTGGATCCAAAAAGCTTTGAGGTTGTGATGGCTTTAAGGGTGGATGCTGAATCAAGTTCAGCATGACTAGCTGGGCTCAGGATAACTAATGGAGAGAATTTCTGGTCCATTACTTATTATTATCTCTAAATTATATTAACAATTATTTCTAAGTAAATATTAATTAAATCTAAACCTCTAATATTAAATTAAACAGAATTACACAATTATTAATAAAAATATTTCAGAGATATGCCACTATATATAGTAATATAACTCATAAGTAACACATTATATAGTGTTTCTACTTTTAATTTAAATTAATAGAAATTTATATTTATTAGAATATTTTCATTGATTTTACAATAAAATATGTTAATTATCCTGCTCAAGTAGTTAACATTAATAAATGATTATAAAAGATGAGTAAATTTGCGGAGTTTGATTTTATTGGGAATTTAAATGATCAATTTAGTGCAGTAAGTAGTAAAGCTAAAAAAGCAAGAAAGAAGTTATCTTTTAAATCTGCCAAAAAACAAAAAGCTCAGCGGGAAATTAGAGTTGAACAGCAGCAAGAAGAAGATCAAGATGTGTTGACTCTAAAAAGTGTTTCTAGTAAAAGGACAAAAAAAGTTCTAGAAAAGTCAGTTCAAAAAAGCGTAGAGCCATTATTTCCTCTGGAGTTTCTACTTCCGTTTGATGATGAAGGTAATGTTGTACCTTTTCCTTTTTATGAGCAAGGTGTATTACTACCATTTGACCAGCATAATAACTTGGGTAATGGCTTTGATAGTTTTAGCTCTTTGCACTTTAAGCAAAATTCAAGCTCAACAATTTCGTCTGTAGCTAGGAGTAAAAGAAAAGCATTAAATCAGTCTCCAGAATTCTCGGATGAAGATGTTAGTAGTGAGCAATTAACTTCTTCTTTCCTAAGTCAACGCAGTGATGATAGTTTGTCACCTTCTATTAATAGTCAACAATCTCAAATTCGTAAAATTGGTTTTCAAAAAGCATTAGCTGAAAGCCTGCATGTTCAATTACCAAGGCATTTTTTAGTAGATATTACTGAGAAAGATTTACTAGTCGTTGGTAGGCCACATACTCATGGATCAAGTAAACTTCACTGTCATGTAATACCTTTTGCGTTTGTAAAGCATATGATTAAGGGCTTAATACAAGACTCAGTCGATGTAAAGGAATTGGTTGAAAAACTTTCAGCATTAGTGGTTATGGCGGCAAAATCCCAAAAAGGTTTTGCCATTAAGTCATCTGATTTAGAACTTGAGGAATATAGGGTAATAAAACCTAAAATGTCTCAGCATTCTGATAGGGTGATCAAAGGGGAGGGAGAAGGCGTTTTTTTAGCCTCTCCAGGTAAACAAGATAGAATTTTTTCAACTCCTTCTAAGATGCAAAAAGCTGCCCAGGAATTTAGCAAATATAACCTTGAGTTTATTGCGAGTGCTCTGAGAGATATTAAGAGCATGATCTTGGATCATAATACTAATGTGCTATTTTCTGAAATTCTTTCTAGATACGTATTTGATTTATTAAATAGCGGAGAAAATGTAGTTTTTGCCAAAGAGGGTAATACTCTAAGATATGAGATAAGGTTATATGATGACGAAGAGGATGCGTTGCGTGGTGGTGATGATTATAAAGTAGTGTCACCTAGGGAACTTAAAGCGCTAGTAGTGCCTCATAGTGAAGCTAGTGAAGAAGTTTACAGCAGAGTAAGAATAGTTGATGCTGAAGGGCCTCATGTAAAAACTGGCTGCTTGGCAATAGATCAGTTAAATAAGATATTATTAGATAGCTCAAATTTGGGGTATATAGCAAATTATAACTATAACTATAATTTAAAATTGATCCTAGCTAACTATCAAGAAGACCTAGAAGTTTATAATAATCAAATCGATGCTACGAGAAGAATAGAAGATCAGGTAGCTAATCATCTTGCCAAAATATTGTATTGTTGCCTGGATTTAAAGGCATTTGAGGATGTGGTATTTGTAGCTTCTCGAAAAGGTTATGAAGTTATGGTTGGAGCCAAGGGGACAAGAAAAGTTAAGTATGCGTTTAAGATTGGTGAAGATTATAGAGATGAAGAAATGAATAGGGCAACATGCCGAGAAGAATTCTTGAGGACTCCTTCAAAAAGCAGAGAAATTTTACCTTCTAAATTGGCAGAGTTGTTTTTAATAGGAACTGCAACTTTCTCTTCTTATTTTAAATTGCACGAAGAGTTTAAAGTGCTTTGTTTAAGTAAATTAATAGAAATTGCATTTAAAGACTACGGTATAATTGAAGCAGAGCAGATGATATTTGCAAATCAAACAAAAGAGGCGCTTGATTCATTTAATATTGATTTATTACCAAACTACATAAGTTCTCCACAATTAAGATTAATGGGTGAAGAAGTGGGTCTTAGAGAATATCTTAATGGGTTTTCGTCTGATAGTAGTCCATCTCCTACACTAGGAAGTCAAGATAGCGTAGGCTATTATAGTTCTGAGGAATTGTAAGTAGTATTTTATTGCTACAAACCAGATGATACCCATTCAGCAGAATTAGAATCATATTTCAGTATTCTGGGATCACTTTCAATACTATCGAATACTATATCTTGCATCAGATTATCGTGCGATGAAATAAAGCCACTTTCTGGTGCAAACATAGGGTAGTGTGGTTGATAATTTTTATATTCTAAATTGACATATTTCTTATGAATAGCATCTTTGGTGGCTTTGATTAAATCATCTAGAGTTTTAATAGTAGTATTGTTGATGGAATTTATTTGTAATCTATAGATACTCTTGTAATCTTGAACAAACATTTCTGGAATGCTACTAAAACTGCTGCCAGTTTGAACATTAGCAAGAGTTACTTTTCCTATCGGAATTCCAGATTTTAAAGACACATAATCATCTGCCTCAAAAAATATTCCTCCGGCAAAATCAAGCATTCTGCTTATTTTTTGTTTTTCTAAATCATACGATTTTATGTTTTGTTCTAAGATTGCTCCATTTCTGATAACTGAGATTTTTATGGTATCAGTTTTTGCTTTGCTTAAGTCTAGGTCAAATAAACATAAGTCTGCTGCCACATCTTTACCGTTGATTTTCCAAATTATATCACCTGGGATAATTTGGCTTTCTGCTGTAGATCCGGCTAATACTTTTCTGACAACAACTACTCTGTTACGTGCATCTGGGTATTTTGCAATGTACTCTTTCATCATTTCTGGTGAAAAATTTCTGTGTTTTACTGCTTTATCTAAAGAATAAAGTTCAGTGATTATACCTATATGTTTTCTACTAATAGGTTGATTTCCAATAATATCTTTTAAAACATGCATGACATACTGACTTTTAAGAGCAAGTACGTGCGTTTTTCCACCACCATATAAAACTCCAATAGCTTTATTGCTTGAGTTAAGTACAGGCGAACCGCTCGCCCCTCCGGTCGAATTCATGTTAATCGTATATGACCCTTGTGGCATTTCACCGTATATCTCGTATAAGTCAGACATGTAGCCGGTATGAAAAGAAAAACCCTGACCTTCGGTATTTCCTACCATGTATAATTCTTCCCCTATTTTTGGTCTAACATCGGTAAATTCAATAATTTCATGTTCTTGAGGAAGGTCAGCAATATTAATTTTGAGTACTGCAAAATCACAATATTGATCGTAGTATACTAATTTGGCCTCAGCCTGCTGACCGTTATGAAAAGTCAAAAAGTATGTGCCAACAGAGGCTCTACCAACAACATGCGCGTTTGTAACTATAAGACCGTTTTTAGCATCTACTATAAACCCTGTTCCAGACCAACTACCTGTGTTTTGGTAAGCTGAAACTGGAACTCTGCTATTAATTGTTACTATTGCCTTTCTAATTTTTTCAACATCTCTTATTTGTTCGCTTTTGGCATGTGATGAGGATGATATGATCAATAACAATACAAATATTTTTAATTTATTTAACATATATCTATATTTACCCTCTTGTAAAAATTAGAACGTGCACTATATGAATACTTAAGGCTAAAAAAAGCAGAAAATAATTTATTAGTCAAATAAAATATACATATACAGAGGTTTATTATTATGGGGAAAGTGATTGGTATTGACCTTGGGACAACGAACTCATGCGTTGCAATAATGGATGGTAAAGAGCCAAAGGTTTTAACGAATAGTGAGGGTGAACGTACAACCCCATCGATGGTTGCATTTACTGATGGTGGAGAAATGTTAGTTGGGCAGCCGGCAAAAAGGCAGGCGGTAACTAATCCAGATAATACGCTATTTGCCATTAAGAGATTAATCGGTCGTAATTATGACGATCCAACCGTTGCTAAAGATAAAGATATGGTGGCATTTAAGATAGTTAAAGCCGATAATGGAGATGCATGGGTTGAAGTAGCTAAGAAAAAATATTCGCCAAGTCAAATTAGTGCATATGTGCTGCAAAAAATGAAGGAAACTGCCGAAAATTATTTGGGTGAAACAGTAACACAAGCAGTAATAACTGTACCAGCTTATTTTAATGATGCTCAAAGGCAAGCAACAAAGGATGCTGGTAAAATAGCAGGTCTTGAGGTTTTAAGAATTATTAACGAGCCAACAGCAGCCGCTCTTGCCTATGGTCTTGATAAAACAGAGAATAAAACTATCGTCGTTTATGATTTAGGTGGTGGTACGTTTGACGTTTCAGTTCTTGAAATAGGGGATGGTGTTTTTGAAGTAAAAGCTACAAATGGCGATACCTTCTTAGGTGGTGAAGATTTCGATATGAAAATCTTAAATTATCTAATAGAGGAATTTAAGAAGGAAACTTCTGTTGACCTAAAAAAAGATCCATTAGCACTACAACGTTTGAAAGAGTCGGCTGAAAAAGCGAAAAAAGAACTTTCAAGTGCACAACAAACAGACATTAATTTACCATATATCACTGCAGATGCAAGTGGACCAAAACACATGAATATAAAGCTCACTAGGTCAAAACTTGAGTCATTAGTGATGGATTTAGTGGATCGTACTATTGATCCATGTAAAAAAGCTCTAAAAGATGCTGGTCTAAAACCTAGCGAGGTTGATGAGGTGATTCTGGTTGGTGGGATGACTCGTATGCCAAAGGTTATAGATAAGGTAAAAGAATTCTTTGGCCGTGAACCTCATAAAGGAGTAAATCCGGATGAAGTGGTTGCTTTAGGAGCTGCGGTTCAAGGAGGTGTGCTGCAAGGTGATGTTAAAGATGTTTTACTACTTGATGTTACCCCGCTTTCACTTGGTATTGAAACACTAGGTGGTGTGTTTACGCGTTTAATTGAGCGTAATACCACGATTCCAACTAAGAAAAGTCAAGTATTCTCTACTGCTGATGATAATCAACACGCGGTAACTATCAGAGTATTCCAAGGAGAGAGAGAGATTGCGGTGCATAATAAATTGCTTGGGCAGTTTAATTTAGAGGGTATTCCTCCAGCTCCAAGGGGGTTGCCACAGATTGAAGTGACCTTTGACATTGATGTTAACGGTATAGTTCACGTTTCAGCTAAAGATAAAGCCAGTGGTAAAGAGCAAAAGGTTACTATCCAAGCTTCTGGCGGATTAAAAGAAGATGAAATTGAGCAAATGGTTAAAGATGCTGAGCATAATGCAGCTGAAGATAAAAAAAGAAAAGAATTAATTGAGGCCAAAAATAAAGCGGATACCTTAATCTATTCAACTGAAAAAAGCCTAAAAGACTATGCTGAAAAAATCAGTCCTCAGGACAAGGAAAACATAGAGCAAGCAATTGCTGATCTTAAAAAAGCTCTGGAACCTGAGGAAGGAGATGCTCAGCTAATAAATCAGAAAACAGAAAGCTTAGCTGCTGCAAGTATGAAAATTGGTGAAATGATGTATAAAGACCAAGAAGGAGCGGATAGCGCATCTAACGCAGGTACTGCCGAGGATGGCAAAGTAGTTGATGGTGAATTTAAAGAAGTTGGTGATAATAAATAAAGCACTAATTGATTATTTGGTTATATAAAGTCATGTCGAAAAGAGATTATTATGAAGTTCTTGAAGCGTCACGTAGTGCTACGCCAGAAGAATTAAAGAAGGCCTATTTTAAACTAGCCAAGAAGTTTCATCCAGATACCAATAAATCTCCTGAAGCAGAAGTTAAATTCAAAGAGATAAGTGAAGCTTATGAAGTGTTAAAAGATGAGCAAAAGAGAGCTGCTTATGATCGATTTGGACATGGTGCATTTCAGCAAGGTCATGGCCAAGGTGGTTTTGGTGGAAATCAAGGTTTTGGACCAGATATAAATGATATTTTTGGTGACTTTTTTAGTGATTTTATGGGGGGAAGAGGCGGTGGTGTAAGACAACGCTCAAGCCAAGTTAGAGGGTCTGATCTTAAGTATAATTTAACTATTACTTTGGAAGAAGCTTTTGCAGGTGTAGATAAAAATATCAGCTATAGTACAGAAGTAAAATGTTCCCCTTGCGATGGTAAGGGTACTAAAGAACCAAATGAAAATACTGCCTGTTCTTTATGTGGTGGTAATGGAACCATCAGGATGCAGCAAGGGTTTTTTGCTATTGAACAAACATGTAGTAAATGTGGCGGACAAGGGCAAGTAATCAAGAACCCTTGTACTACATGTCATGGTTCAGGCCGTACCTCGAAACAAAAAAATCTTATAGTGAATGTTCCAGCCGGAGTTGAAGATGGAGTTAGAATAAGAGTAGCAGGAGAAGGCGAAGCCGGCTTTAGAGGTGGTTCAGTTGGTGATTTATACGTTTTTATAAGCGTCAAACCCCATGACATATTTAAAGTGGAAAATGGTAATCTTCACTGTAAGCTAGATTTAAGTGTGACACGCGCTGCTCTTGGTGGAGAGATAGAAATTCAGACCATAGATGGTGGTAAAATAATGCTTAAAGTTCCTGAAGGAACTCAAACTGGTGATAGGCTAAAATTAAAAGGCAAAGGGATGTCCAAAGTCAGGTCTACCGAAAGAGGTGACTTGTTTGTGCACGCCTTTGTTCATACACCAAGGAATTTGTCAAAAAAGCAGAAAGAATTATTGCAAGAACTTGATAAAGAGCTAGGAGACAATAAACAAACAGGATCAAGCGATAGTTTCTTTTCAAAAATGAAAAATATGTGGTCCTAGTTGAATTGGATAAATGTTTTATTATTCTAGAAATTCGTCAAAGAAATCTTGTATGAAATTTATAGATAAACTAACATCTAGTACATCTGGCATAGGTGAGATGGTAGCTAAATTATCACGACTCTGATAAAGCAAAGATTCAAATTTTCGTTTTGGAGCTACTCCCATTTCTGTTTGAGCTTCGGCTGCGTTTTTCCATTTTTCGGTAATTAATGCAGCCAATTCAGAGTGAATAATTGCAACACCTTGTTTGCATTTAAATCCAACACCTTCAACTTTTATGGTGTATCCTTGCTTATCTAGCTTAAATTCCTTGAATATTTTGCTTGCTTCTCTTTGCGCTGCAATAGTTTGACGTTCAATGTACGGATTATTGGTTTGAAATATAATTACAAGCTGTTTCTTGCTTCCGTATTTGCCAGAAACAATGCGCTGTGCTATGTCTTTAGCAGCATCACGAGCTGTAGTTGCTGTAGTAGGCTGCTGCTGTTGCTGAGGTGGAGTATCTACTACAGTGATGGAAGAGTTTGCAAGATATGTATGAACTATATCTTCTGACATTAGAGTTTCAATTAGTTTACGAGTTTCTCCTTCGGCATAATTGGGATATATTCGGTCAGGGAAGTATCCACTAGTGCTTGTTTCCTTTGTTTGATATTGGATAAAAGGAGATAATGGATTTAATCTGATGTGATTTTTTGCAGCTAAGCTTAGTATATATTCCTGACCTTCTTCTGTGCGGGCTTGGTCTTCTCCTACAGGAAGTGATACATCTAAGCTATCTAGATCAGTTCTAGCGTGATAAGCGCCAATTAGTATCTTAAATAAATGAGGATTGATTCCATCAATATTAGCCCATAAAAGTCTGCCACCTGCTAAAACTGATGTACCACCGATAATTTTTATATTATATTTTTCTAGTATATTGCGATAATCTATGATACGAGCTAATAATCCTGGACGTGATGCTCCTGCAATCCAGCCAAAATCATAGAGTTGATGCTCAGGAAGTTCCCTATCAATTAGACGTAAAATGGCAGCATTTGCTAAATATTCCTTTTCATATCTACTCATCCAGGCTTGAGATGATAATTCATTGCGTTCTTGACCAACTGTACGACCAAAAGCGTTTTGAGACATATCAAAAATAAGATCCATGAGATCTTGTTCATCTAGTAAGCTTCCTTTTCCTAAATTTTTGCGCAATATTTTAGCATTAAATTTGCTTGGATCTCCTTGATCAGCTTTAGATTTTCTAACAGCAGGATATAGGTGTTTAAAGATTGCTACTGGATCTTTTACACCAAGTCGATTGATACTATGCCATAGGTTATCTAGTTGAAAGTATCCTGCGACTTGAAGTTGTTTAAGTAGTGCTTCTTGATGTTTTGCTTCACTTATATCTCTATCTATTTTTTTATAACCAATAAAACCTAATCTGGTGGCTGCTAGTTCAAAATTTGATGCTGCGATTGATTGTACATATCCATGATAACTAAAATAAGTCGCTATTAGAAGTAAAGCAATTGCAGTAGTTGAAAGAACTTTTTTCAAGGCATGTTTTGGCATAGTTGACACTATATATAACTCATGGATGAAAATAAGTTCAATCCAGTTTAGTTGTCAAGAGTATTGCAATTTTATTTCCATGTTTAATTTAGCTCATTTATAATGCCTTTGCGAATGAACCAAAAATAATATTGTGTTGTTAGGCAAGGATTTAATCAAATCTAATCTAGTTTTTGCGCCTGAGCTACCGGGTGTGTATAGTATATTCAACTCTACTGATGAAGTAATTTATATAGGTAAGGCAAAAAATCTAAAAAACCGCCTATTTCAATACACACAAATTCTTACAGGAAAGAATAAGTTAATGGTTGAAATAGCGAGTAAGGTAGAGTTTTATGTAACCGAAACTGAATCCGAAGCTTTGTTGCTAGAGGGGCAATTAATAAAGAAATTCAAGCCAAAATTTAATATTTTACTCAAAGATGATAAATCTTTTCCTTATATTAAACTCAGGACTGACCATGATTACCCGCAGCTTCTGAAGTTTAGGGGCAAGAATTTTGAAAACGGAAAATTCTTTGGTCCATTTGCTTCAGCAGCTTATGTCGATACAACTTTATTGGAATTACAAAAAATTTTTCGTCTCAGGTCATGTTCAGATAACTATTTTAGCACTAGAATTCGTCCATGTATACAATACCAAATCAAGAGATGTTGTGCTCCGTGTGTGGGTAAAATTTCAAAGGATCATTATGATGAACTAGTTAAGCAAACAACTGCTTTTTTAACGGGTAACAACACAGAATTGCAAAATATGCTTACCTCTGAAATGGAGCAGTATAGCAAGGAATTGAATTATGAAAAAGCTGCTGAAGTTCGAGATCGTATCAAAGCAATTAGCTATGTTCAACTACGTTCACAACACTCTCCGGATATAGAAAATGCAGATTTTATAGCTATTGTTTTTGATAAAGGGGTATTTTGTATTCAAATATTTCTTTATCGCAATTTTCAGGCTTGTGGTAGCAATTCTTATTTTCCTTCTCATGTTGATGAAGATACATCAATACAAGAGGTGCTTGGAAATTTTATCATACAATATTATCAAAATAACACGCCTCCACTAACTATATACACTAGTTATGAAATTCAAGATCAGGAAATTTATACAACTGCCCTAGAGAGCTTGCATAATAAAAAAGTGAAAATTATTTGCCCTAAAGCAAAATCCAAAAAAAGGATTCTAGAGAACCTAACACAAAATGCGAATTTGGCTCTTGCAAAAAATTTGGTCAATTTTACCAAGAATCGCAGGGCGCTAACTAAAATTAAAGAAATTTTTGATTTACCTGAGTTGCCTTCACGTATTGAGGTATATGATAATAGTCACATACAAGGTAGTTTTCCCGTCGGAGCAATGATAGTATCTGGTAGTGAGGGTTTTATAAAAAGTGAGTATAGATTATTTAATATTAAAGAATCTGGAAATATCGGTGATGATTATGCAATGCTAAAAGAAGTAATTACACGTCGTATAACTAGGCTTAAGAATAACCCGCAAAATAAGCCTGACCTGATGATCATTGACGGCGGTAAAGGTCATATAGGTGTAGTATCTGAAGTATTAAATAATGCCAATATAAATATTCCATTTGTATGTATGTCAAAAGGTAAAGATCGCAATAGTGGAAAAGAGTTTTTTCATATGCCCAATAGGAAAGCTTTCACGATGGATAAAAATGATGACGTGATGAAATATTTACAAATTCTTCGAGATGAGGTGCATAATTTTGCTATCACTAATCATAGAAAGAAGCGTTCCAAAGCTATTAAAGTGATGTCATTGAATCAAATTTCTTATATCGGTGCACAACGAAAGAAATCCTTATTAAATTACTTTGGATCAGTTAAGGCCATTGCTGATGCAACAATTCCTGATTTACAAAAAGTTAATGGTATAAGCAAAGAAATAGCGCAAAATATATATAAATTTTTTAGAAATAAGGAATGAATTTTTTATTACCCAATTTGACTTTGTTTTGAAAAGCTAGGTTTTGGAGGAAAAGTTTGTGATGATCTTCCGTCGGTGACATGCCCCTTGACAGATGGTGATATAACTTCGCCTACTAGTTGTTTTATGTTTCTAGCTGTTCTTTCCGGCGGCAAGGACTTTTCTTTTTGAGCAATATCACTACCTATTAGACCTACTATAAATTCTTTTACAACTGATAAGAAGATAGGGTCTTTTGATCGAGCTGGATCTAAATATATTCCTCCAGAAGCCAGACCGACAGTAGTATAGCTAGTATTTTGATAATACTCCTTAGTGAGACCGGTTCTAGTAGTAGAAAAATAACCTGCATCCACTTTGCCGATTAATTCTGCTCTTTTTTCTTTTAAAATATCGGCCACTTCAATGCCGCCGTGTTCTTTTTTTATTTCTGATATGACTTCTTTTAAACTTTCAAATATTAGCATAACATCTTCTTTTCTTTTTCCTTTTTCTCCTCCAGAAAATAAATTATGTCCTATATCTTGTGCTAATGTATGAATCTCTTCCAACTCAGCCTTGCTGAATTTGTAAGAGTCATCCATTTGTTTAGCCATTTTATTTGTCATTTCTTCAGTGATTGAACCTTCAGGCAGGTATATACCTCCTGAAACTAATCCTACGGTAGTATATTTTGTTTTTTTATGAATCTCTGCAGCGAGTTCACTTACCAGCTCTGGTAAATTTTCGCTACTTATCAAGTCATGAGCGGTAATTTCGGGATTTTTATTTAAAAAAGTCTGTATAGCAGTCTGGCACGCTGCTCTTATCATGTGACCGTCTTGGCCCCGATTAGCACCTTGCCCAAATAATTTTTCTGTCACTTGATCAGCAATAATATTAGCAGCCATTTTAGGTTCTATACTACTACTATCATTTCTATTCTCGTATAATAAAGTCATGATAGAAGCTGTTGTCGAAAGATCAGAGGTATTAGCATAACTACTTGCTGTTACAGGGAAATATTTATATTTTATAATGTCCGGATTTTGACTTGTAAGCTTCCTCAATTCTATGCCCATAGGGGAATCGCTTAAATATAGCTTTTCGATATTTTTCCGTAATAATTCAGGATCTGTTGTTAGCTCCCCTAAGTATTCTGCTTTAGAGATGATAGAGTCTGTAATCAGATCCATCATATATTTTTGATTTTCCTTTTGCAAATCAGACATATCAGAATCAAAAGTGGCGCTGGTTAAGTTATACGATTCTCTCAAAGCCATTTTATCCCGTGGTAAGACAGTGCCCCTAAAATCGGTATTTTTCAAATTGACCCCAGCCATTGATGTCACGCCAGATAAATCTATTCCCTGAAGTGAAATATCTGATAGGTCAAGAGCATATGGCATCGGTCCTACTATTCTTGCGCCTTTTAAAGAAATTGCACCACTCTTTAAGGCCGGTATTAAACTCTGAAATGTTATTCCATCTAGCTCTGTATTGCTAAAATCTACATTTTCAAAAGTTGCTCCAGTAAAACTAGCATTAGTAAATTTAGAGCCTTGAAATGAAACATTATTAAATTTGCTGTTAACAAAACTATTATTTATATCTATATTTTCTAATTTAACTTGTTTTTGAGAACTACCAATAGTTACTCCGTCAAATAATATATTCCGCTCTATTAAAGCAATTAATTCTTGTTTTTTGCTCGTATTATCTCCAGCAGCAATAACTGCTTTGGCAGCATCATTCAAGGAAATGCGGGTTTTTGTTGGAGGACTCACTTCTATTAGCGCTTCAGGGATACGATTAACAACCTCTTGCTTACCGGTTCCATCCCCAAATACCCAGCCACTTACTATTCCTAGCACTACTCCTCTTGCTTCGCTATCGAGAGCTTTTTTAGCAAGAAATTTAGCACCCTGGGCTACCATAGTCACACCACCATTCTGGTAGCCTTCTATAACTTCTCTAATTGATTTTGGGTCTTTCAACAAATTAGCAGCTAGTTCACCCACAGGAAGATTACCGGTATAAGTCTTAATAGCTGGATAAGAATCCACTATGGCTGTTACTATTTTGCTAAAACTCTCCTGATTGTCCTTCATATATTGAGCAAACTTTGGATCGTCTTCAATCATCCGGCATGTATCTATAGCCAATCCCAACCAATCTCCTTTTTTGTATTTATCTAAAAGGCCCTGGACTCTAGGAATATTCTGATCACTCATAACATGTGTAAATATCTCTGCTACTTCGTCTTTGATTCCATAGCTTTTCATGCCCATGGCTTTATCCACTAGAATACGTTTAAATAATTCGCCATTTTCAGTAAAATATTGTTTTAGGTTTTTATTTTCTTGAATCATTCCTAAAAATTCCTTTCCTATATCATGGTATTTACCTTTTTCATAAAGCTCGATAAGGCTTATTAATTTGTCAGGGTGCTCCAGTAAATTGGGAACAATTTTATATAAATCACCTTTAAGGTCATATCCTTCCAATCCTGGAGTTGTTTTAACAATTTTATCAATTACTCCCACAAATAAATCCTGATTATCCTTAAAGTACTGAGTAATTTTAGGATTATCTTTAGACAGGATTAATAGTTCCTTAACCATGTCGGTATAATTACCTTTGCTAAATTGTCCATAGATGCTTTTCAAAGCCTTTGGATTATTAAGAAGTATTGGCACTATACTAGTAATTTGTTTTAAGTTCTCAGGTTTTAAACCATATGCACTTAGTTGGACATCTATATCTTTCTGTGCTTGTAGCGATTTAATAATATAATTCTGTAGAGCAACTCCCTTGCTATTCATGTAATCAGCAAATCCTTGGGTCTGCATTAAATCCAGGATATTATTGATTGTTTTATTCATATCAGGAGTAGCCTTTCTTGATTCAAGAGCTATTTCCTTTAATTTGCCTTGAGCTTCTTTGCTAGTCAGTACGCTACTTAAAGCTTTTAAACCTTTACTATCTAATATATTACCCTCGGCAAATTCCGAAAATTTAAAATAATCAAGAACTTTACCAATTTGGGGTAATTTTTCTCCCACATATCCTATAAAATTCCAAGTATTATCATTGTTTAATAATTTTTCTTGGAAAGCTGGGGTCTGAAGTATTTCTGGAGACTTATATATGGTATATAAGCTTCTGATATGTCCTGGGTTTCTCATAGCGAAACCTATTGCTTTAAAAATTGTACCTAAGCTTAAACCTGGTGCTTGCGTAACCTCTTGTCCATTAACTACTTTTTTTACCGGAGTATAATCATTTAAAACACTATCTATCAGACCATTTTCTTTTCCAGAAAAGATATGATTTAAAGCTTCAAAAGCTTTTTGAGACCTTGCTTTTTTTGTAGGAGATTCAGTTTCTAAAGTATCTGCTTCTGTTGATTTCATAGCAATTTATATCAAAGTTAATTTGTTATTTAAATATTAGCATTAATATTATTTAGATAACAAGACACAAGTTATATAACCAAATGACATAATTTAGAGGTAAAGATTTAGAGCCGTGGTACCAATAAAAATTAGAAAGTAATACCAAGTATAATATGTAGCTCAAAACTTATATCTGTTATTCAAAATGACTTACTATAATTCCTTCTAATTTGATGTAATTGTTAGGAGGTTTATGTTTTCAGAGCCTTATATGATAGGTTTAGATGAAAATACTATTAATTAAGAATATTCAAGTAATTTTACAAGTTCATTCTCACCTAAGTGAAAATCCTCAGGAAGGTTGATTTTTGCCATAAAATTACCTTCTGTCTTGATATATAGCGTAATAATACTATTACTTTTATCACTAATACTTGAATTTAGAACTTGTAGAATAGAGTTTATGTCGTCAGAATTTTTAGCAAACAAGCTGATATTATGTTTATTTTCTAGCAATAAAGATTCTAAAGAGTAAATATTTAATGCAGTAAGACGCATTCCACCTTTATCCTTAAATACGTCGCAACTTATCACTACTTTCTCTTTAATATTGATTAAGTTAGAGTTATTTTTAAGTATGTCTTCGTTAAAAATTGTCACCTCGAAAATGCCATCAACATCTGATAAGGTAAGTGTTACAAAGCGTCCCTTTTGGGACATTCTAGTGTCTTTTTTTACTATCACTCCTGCAAGCTTGTACTGAAAATTTCCCTCTGAAAGTTCATTCTTAACAAAATTAGAATTTTTTACTCCGCAGTCAACAAGTGTTCTAGCACAATTTGAAAGTGGATGATTATGCAAAAATAAACCAAGCACTTCAAATTCGAGCATAGCAAGCTCAGGTTCAGTAAAGTTATCGACTTCCTTGAGTAAATTGGGGCTCGACGTTTTAACAGATATAAGACTAAATTGCTGGGACTTTTGCTCTTGATGGTACGATAAATTATAAGAAAGAATTAAAGGAATGCTTTGAATAAGGCTATTTCTATTTGGATGTAATTTATCAAAACATCCCACTTTGATTACGTTCTCTAGAAGTCTTCGATTCAAATGTTTTGGTTCTATTCTTTGAGCAAAATCAATAATTGATTTAAATGGCCCACGTTCTTGTCTCTCTGTTGCTACCAAAGAGCCAAAGCTAGAAGTAACATTCTTTATTGCTCCAAGAGCAAAAATTATTGATTTTTTATCGTTATCATACTGTATCGTAAACAAACCATCTGAAGTATTAATGTCAGGAAGCATAACATCAATATTAAAAATTTTGGCTTCTTGCAGGAAAGTTGAAATCTTATCACTGCTTAAAATATCAAGATTCATTGATGCGACTAAAAACTCCACTGGAAAATTAGCTTTTAAATAAGCAGTTTGATATGAAATTACGCCGTAAGCTGAAGCATGGGCCTGGTTAAAGCCATATCCTGCAAATTTAGCCACGGTTGCAAATATTGATTTTGCCTGATTAGGGGGGATATTATTTTTTATTGCACCATTAACAAATATTTCTTCTTGTGCGTCCATTTCACTTTTGACTTTCTTGCCCATAGCCCTTCTAAGAAGGTCGGCAGCACCTAAGCTATAACCAGCAAGAACTCTGGCAATTTCCATTACTTGCTCTTGATAAATTATCACTCCATAAGTGTCTTTTAATGCTGGTTCAAGAATTGGGTGAAGATAATCTACTTCAATTTCTCCGTGTTTACAGGAGATGAATGTAGGGATATTATCCATTGGCCCCGGTCTATAAAGGGCACCAAGTGCAATTATATCATTAATATTGTCAGGTCTAAGCTTTCTAAGTGCATTTTTCATTCCAGCGCTTTCAAACTGGAATACTCCAGTACTTATTCCTTTAGATAACATTTCATAGGTCATCTTATCGTCATAAGTTAGATCATCAATATTTATGGAAATCCCTCTTTTATCCAGCAGCTCTAGGGTTTTAGTAATTACAGTCAGTGTTTGCAGGCCAAGGAAGTCAAATTTAACCAGCCCTGCTAATTCGCAATATTTCATTGAATATTGTACGATTAGCATATCTGATGATGTGTCTTTATATATTGGAACTAATTTTACAAGATCGTCATTCGCGATTACTATTCCAGCAGCATGAGTGGAAGCGTGCCTATGAACCCCTTCTAGGGTAAGGGATGTAGACAATACCTGAGCAATTAATTCATTATCTCCATCAATATTGTAAAGCCCTTTGCTTTCATAGGCTTGTTTTAATTCTGCTATTTCTTCAATTGCTTGTCCTAGTGTAACTGGGTTAACAGCATTAAATGGTACAAGTTCAGTTAAATAGTCGGCAGTTGAATAATTTAGTCCTAGCACTCTTGACACATCTTTGATCACTGCTTTAGCTTGCATTTTACCAAAAGTGATAATCTGTCCAACTCTATCGCTACCATATTTTGATCTAACATATGATATGACTTCTTCTCGCCTTTCTTGGCAGAAGTCTATATCAAAGTCCGGCATTGATACTCTTTCTGGGTTTAAAAACCTTTCAAATAGCAGATTAAATTTAATCGGATCAAGATCAGTAATTTGCAAAGACCAGGCAACCACCGAGCCAACACCAGATCCTCTTCCTGGCCCAACAGCAATTCCTTGTATTTTACTCCATTTTATGAAATCAGAGACGATTAAAAAATACCCAGAAAAATTCATCTTACAAATTATATCAAGTTCATAGCTCATTCGTTCTTGATATTGTAAAGTAATGGCCTGTTGTTCTTCTTCAATAGAGTTTTCTTTTTTAAATTTTTGTTTTAATCGCAATTCTAGACCACTTGCAGCCTGTGATCTTAGGATTTGTTCTTCAGATACACCCTCGTCTGTAAAATTTGGCAGGCACGGCAGTCTACTATGAGCCATAACACTGCATCTTTGTGCTAGGTAAACAGTATTTTCTATCGCCTCAGGTAAGTCAAAAAACAGCTTAGACATTTCGTTACATGATTTGAAGTAGCTTTGATTACTTACTCTTTTGCGATTTTGTTCATCCCTGACTACGGATTGTGATATACACATCAAAACATCATGCGCATCATGCATTGATATATCACTAAACAGTACTTTATTAGTAGCAATGATTGGTATAGATAATTTATTTGCTATTGCTAGGTAATCTGATTCAATTGCTTTTTCTTCGGGATATCCATGGCGCATGATTTCAAAGTAAAATCTATTGCCAAAAACGTCTTGAAATTTCTTGGCCGCATAAAGAGCAGATTCATATGAATTTTGCAGAAGAAATTTGCCAATTACCCCATCAGCATATCCAGATAGAACTACTAACCCCTCATTATATGTTTCTAAATCTTCAAAAGTTATATGTTCACAAATTGATCTATCATTTTTTGTGTATAGAAAACTAACTAGTTTCAATAAGTTTAAGTAACCAATTTCATTTTTTGCTATTAGTAAAACTTCAGCAAAATCCTTTTTACCTTTATTATTAAAAGATATATTAACAATAGATCCATGAATAGGTTTGATATTTGATTCAGTTGCGCTAAGAGCAAATTCTAATAAAGCGAACAAGTTTTTTCTATCAGCTAAACAAATGGCAAACATATTATTTGCTTTCGCTAGTTCAACTATGTTGTCAACTTTCAAAGTACTTTCAAGCAGGGAAAAAGTACTTTGTGTTCTGAAGTGGATAAAAGAATTGTCCATATAATACTAAATTACTCTATTTTTCAGAAGCTCGTTTCTTACGACCAATAGAGTGATATTCAAATCCATTAGATATAACTTGTTCCTGATTCAAAATATTCCGTAAATCAACAATAACATTGCCTTTCATCACTTTTTTTGCAGTTACTAAATCAAGGTATTTAAATTCAGGCCATTCTGTAATTATGACCAAAGCATCTGCACCAGATATTGCCTCTATCTCAGAATTCTTACATTCAAGGGAGCCAAAATATTTAGGGACATTACCAAGAGCTTTTGGATCATAGGCAATTATATTGGTACCTTCTTTTCTTAATCCTTCTATGATGGGAATTGACGGGCTACTTCTTAAGTCATCAGTTCCAGCCTTATAAGTTAGGCCTAAAATTGCAACGGTTTTATTTTTGAGATTACCTGATAAAGCAGCTTTAATTTTTTGCACCATTTTATCTGCTCTTGTTTGATTGGCGGTAATTAATGCATCTAAAAGTAAAAATTGCCCTTTACTAGTCATGGTTAACTTTTGCAGTGCCAGAATATCTTTTGGAAAACATGAACCGCCAAAGCCTGGTCCTGCTTTTAAAAAACTAGAGCCAATTCTCTTATCAAGTCCTACGGCTTGTGATAATATCTCAACGTCAGCCCCGACAATCTCGCATAAATCGGCCATTTCGTTGATAAAAGCTATTTTTGCCGCCAAAAAACTATTTGAGGCGTACTTAATTAGCTCAGAAGTAATTAGGTCAGTTAAAACCAGCTTAATACCTTGGTTTATTAGGGGTAAATATACTTGTTCCATGATTAGTGCAGAGTGTTGATCGCTGGTTCCCACTACTATTCTATCAGGATTTAAGAAGTCACTAATAGCAGAGCCTTCTCTTAAAAATTCTGGATTTGAAACAACGGAATTCCGAAAACCATTTTTAAGCAGCAAATCTTGTACAGATTTACAAGTGCCAGGTGGAACAGTTGATTTTATCACCACTATACATTCTGGCCTGATATATTTTGCTACTGCGTTTGCTGCTTCGTATATGTATGAAAGATCAGCTCCACCATCTTCCATACTAGGTGTACCTACTGTGATAAATACACAATCGACTTCTAAAAGCTTATTGTCATATCTATGAGTAAATTCTATACGACCTTGATTGCTGCAATCTAGCAAATAATTTTCAAGATTTGGTTCAAAAATTGGTGATTTGTGTTCTTTGAGCAGATTAATTTTTGTCTTATCCACGTCAATACAAATCACGTGATGGCCTAAATGACTCATCATTACTCCAGATACTAAGCCTACGTAACCAGTACCAATAAATGCTAATTTCATATATATTTTATTTAAAATAGTATGGCTAATATTTGTAACCTTAAATATAAGCGTACCAACATAAGGCTTTATTAGCAAAAATGATTAATCCATATTATAATTATCATCTTCGACTAGAATTATACATAAAAATTTTTTAAATGAAACTTTTTGCTAAAATATCTGCGTTTGTAATAATTCCAATAGCAATATGCGTCATGTTGTTAGCTTTAATATATTATGGCCAGCTAAATGGAGCAGTGCAGAAATTCTTGGAATATCGGTTCAAAGTAGAATTTAAAAATTTTGAATTTAAAGATGCAACGCTGACATCACAGCAATTAGTGATCAAGAAAAGTAATAGTATTACAAAAATTGAGAACTTAAAACTCGAGTTTGATTTTTCTCTAGATGGTTTGACGATAGTAGCAAATCCCACGAAAATGATTGTTGAAAATAATGATAATGAGTCAATCATTACTTCTGATTTTTATGGTAAATTAATAACTAATCAACTGGGGGCATTAGTATTTTCAGAATTTTTCTTTGATAAAGTAGAATTTCCTGGTGCGCCCAAATCTCTTTATAGTACCGGGGATAACAAAGGGATGATGCATTTTAAGAATGAAGTCATCAATGGTGCTAATAGGTATCAAATTAATTTGCAATTTGATGAAAAGAAAAGTTATTTAAGTATTAGAAATGAAGATACTGGGCAAAAATTAAAAATTGACGCTAAGAATGTACCATTAATTTCATACATGATTTTTGATAAATTCATGCCAGATAATCCTTTAATTGATTTTTTTCAGGAATTTATCAAAAACGGACATATAAGCGAAGCTGAATTGTTTGTAGACTTAGAAAAGGAAATTATGACTAAAGACAGCATAGTTGGACAAGTAAAAGTTGTTGATTTATATTTTAGTTATAATCCGGGGTTACCTATGCTTACTAAGGTTGATTTAGATATCAATATACTTGCCCCAAAGATAGAGTTTGTGATCAATAAAGCCTTTTCCTCTGAAATAGAATTGCAAGGTAATATCAATTTAGATTGGGTTGGAAGAGATAATTCAATTTTAGAAGTAGTTGCCAAGGGGTACGGTCCAGCTAGCAGTTTAACAGATTTTATTCATCAATCCAAACATGATGTTTTAAAGGAGGCAAAAATTGATTTGCGTAAAATAAAAGGAGATGTTGAAGCTGACGTTTTAATCAAAATTCCACTCAAACCAGGAACAAAAGATATTTATAATATATCAGCTAAAATTGAAAATGTTTCTCTGCCTATTTTTGAAAATTATGTGAAATGGACAAGTGGGAAAGTATCTGGTCAATATACTGGGGATAAATTAAAGTTAGAAGGTGATGGTAAAATAAATAATTTTGATAGTGAATTATCCTTCTTAATGAATTTTGATAATGAAACAGAATTCTCTCATAAGCTTGACATCAAGACCGATATTAATTTGGGTAAAAACAAAACGAAAAAAATCGCCTTTTTGACTTTACTTGGAGGTAAGTCAACTGTAGATTTTACCTACTTAAATAAGAACTCAAAAGGTCAAATTATTGTTGATACTGATATCAGTAACTTAGATTTGTATTTTGATAAGCTTGGTATAAGAAAGAAAAGTAATGATCCATCGCATCTTATAGTTAACGGAGAATTCACTTCGCCAACAAAAGTAGAAGTAAGCTTTTTGGTTAATAGTAATAGTGGTATTAAAACTTCTGGAAAGGTAGATATTGATAAGGACAGAGCAGTAGCACATATAAATGAGATTAAAAGCAAGGAAACTAGACTTAGTGCTAAAATAATTATGAATGCCAAATTATTTGATGCCCAAATAAGAGGTAAAGTTTTAGATTTATCAGAAGCGAATATGCTCCAATTTCTTGAAAAAGAAAGAGATACTGGAACTACTAGATTAAAGTTGAATGTTGAAAAGGTTAAATTGAAAGATGACATATGGCTTACCAATATGACTGGAGAGTTTGAGTGTGATCATATTAGGTGTTTTAAAGGTAGCTTAAACTCTAATATTGGTTCAAGATCGGTAAATGTTGACTTGCAAGCAAACGATAATCAGGAAAAATGGAGCATAAAGTGCACTAATGCTGGGGCGCTTTTAAGAGGTCTTGATATGTATAATTCAATGAGAGCAGGAAATTTGACTCTAGATATGGTTACTAGTAGAAAGGAGATAAAGCCAGGCTATATAATTCCAATTCATCAAGGTAATTTTGTATTTGACAGGTTTGTACTACATAATGCAAAAATGCTTACACGGCTAGTTTCGCTTATTTCATTGCCTGGTTTATTAGATTTGATGACTGGAAAAAGTGATATAACGTTCCAGAAAATGTCAGGAAATTTCAGTTTCAGAAATGGAGTATTGTCAGTAGAAGATAGTTACGCTAGTGGGCCATATTTTGATTTTTCACTAAAAGGAGTTATTGATACCAAGAGTAAAATGATGGATATCAATGGACATGTTAACCCCAAATTATACGGAGTTGGGTCTGTGATAGGGTCAATTCCGATTATTAGTAGAATATTTATTGGTGACAAAAAGCACCAGGGTTTAGTTTCCAAATCTTATAGATTACATGAAAAATACTAAAATAATAATATGAATTCAAAATATAATAAGAAGCTAATTATTGCAATAACCGGCGCTAGTGGTGCTATTTATGGCATAAGGATGCTGCAAATGCTCAA
This sequence comes from Rickettsiales bacterium, assembly GCA_017302595.1. Taxonomy (GTDB): domain Bacteria; phylum Pseudomonadota; class Alphaproteobacteria; order Rickettsiales; family Rickettsiaceae; genus Megaera_A. The sequence continues at coordinate 818,736 of JAFLDA010000001.1, read as the reverse complement.
AGAATTAGAAGTAGAAACTCACCTGATTATTTCTAAATCTGCTTTTTTAACGGTTAAAACCGAAACAGATTACAAATTAAAAGACATAATAAGTATTGCCGATTATAATTATTCGCAAGAAGAAGTTGGAGCAAAAATATCAAGTGGCTCTTTTGAAATTGATGGAATGATTATTGTACCATGCAGTATGAAGACACTCTCGGCAATTACCTGTGGTTATGAAGAAAATTTAATAATCAGAGCAGCTGGAGTAATAATGAAAGAAAGGAAACCTCTGGCATTAATGGTAAGAGAAACTCCATTAACCGCAGTGCATCTTGAAAACATGCACAAGCTAGCACAAAATGGTGTTTCGATTTGTCCTGCAGTTCCAGCATTTTATAACAGGCCAAAATCAATTGAAGATCTGATAATACACTCAAATTCAAGGATTCTAGATTTATTTTCCATCGATACTAGACAAATAAAGAGATGGCAGGGTGTGTAATTCTAAACTAAAATTGCAATAGCTAAACCCCCGATGGGGATATAGAACATCGGGGATATAGAAATAAAAAAATATATTTTTTAAAAATTACCTTTTTCTTCTGTGATCGATACAGAGCTATTATCTCCAATCAGATCAGTGTCTTGCAGATATGCACCTGTTGGATATACAAGTGAAGCAAAGTATTCGTTAGTAGGGAAATCCATATATTGGGATACCAAGTTGACTAAATCACTTACTAAATTAGAGTTTAATATTTTAAATGCTGATCCCATGTGCTTATCAAGAGCAACCTTTCTTGAAGCAAGGGCTTTTGTTGTGCGTTCAGTTCCATCCATCAACCCCATATGCACGCCAATATTGGACATTAATATGTTTAGGTTAATTTTAACATTTACGTTTGGTCTAAAGGTCATAATATCTTCGACTAAACCAACAGCGTGGCTTTCTGAGATATTGTTATTGCTCAAATCAATAAACTGTAATTTATCAGATGACCCTACAACTTTTTTTACATTATTGCATAATTTGGCAGCCATCATCATATCACTGCTCATATTTCCGCTAGGAAAGTTATTTCCAAGAAATAAGTGTGTTAACTGATCTTTGTTAATGTTTTTAAGAAATGCTGATAGAAAAAAATCATCAGAGCAGTTTCTTACTGTTACAACCTGAAGCGGTAATTTCTGTAACTGCTCCATTAATTTATAAGGCGAGCAATGAAATGGTGAGCAAACTATTTCTACTGAGATAATGTTAGGGCATAATTTAAACACATAACTACTATCGGTATAATTATTAGATTGGGAGGTGTGAATAGTTAAATGTGTAACTTTTGAAAAATCAGTAATACCAAATATTACATCGCTATTTTCTGTAGAATTTGAGTCTATAACCAGCCATAAATGACCATCTGTATCTTGTATTTTTACTACTTTTGACAAGCCAAATTTGTTTGGTGTTATAGATGAATTGTTAGAAGGGGTGCTTGAAGATGAACTACTATAAGAGCTGCTTGAGGATGAGCTACTAGTATTTTTTTGTTGACTCTTTATGTATTCAAACATGGTTAGAGTTTGTGAAATTGAGGGACTGGGGTAATCACCGCCGTTTGTATCTTTAGACATATTTTCTTCTCTTTGTTAAATTAATAAAAATTACTAAATCTTAAATTTAGCGTTGATCGGTTGAGCAAATCCTGTGCCAGAAACTAATTAAAATGAATAATTTACTAAATAATCTAATTTGTATTGTATTTAGATTTTTATTAACGTAATCAATCAACTTTTATCATTTCTTTTTTATCGCTGTACTGGTATAGTCTCTTGCGACTAATACTTGGCTATATTTTGCTGCCTTGAGTCTTGAAGAATTGAGACGATAAAAACAAAATTAATATAATTTAGGAATGTTAGATGTTTAATGAAATAAAGAAACAAATAGAATGGAACGGTTCCAGCTTGGAGCTTTCGACGGGTAAAATTGCTCGTCAAGCTGATGGAGCAGTGATGGTTAGAATGGGCGATACAATAGTGCAATGTACTACAGTGACTGCAAAATCAGTTAACGAAGGAATGAATTTTTTCCCACTTACTGTTAATTATCAAGAAAAATTACATGCTGCTGGAAGGATTCCTGGGGGCTTTTTTAAGCGCGAAGGTAAAGGATCCGAAAAGGAAATACTTGTCTCTAGGTTAATCGATAGACCAATTAGACCACTTTTTCATCCAGGATTTTTTAATGAAACACAAATATTATGTACAGTTCATTCTTTTGATCCTGCGCATAATCCTGATATTTTAGCATTGATCGGCGCGTCAGCAGCCTTAGCAATTTCAGGTGTGCCATACCAAGACATAGTTGCCGCAAGTAGAGTTGGTTTTATTGATGATCAATTTGTTCTTAACCCTAATTTTGAGCAATTAAACGATAGTAAACTTGATTTGGTAGTTGCTGGAACCAAAGATTCAGTAATGATGGTGGAGTCAGAAGCTGATTTCTTAACAGAAGAGATAATGCTTGAAGCAGTAAAATTTGGTCACAAGTCATTTGCTCCAGTGATAAAACTTATTGAAGAGCTGAAAGCTGCAGTAGGAAAACCAGCATGGGAGGCAAAAGATCTGTTTCCTGCTTCATTAAAGGAAGCAATTGCTAAAGAAACTAAAGAGGAAATTAAAAGTGCTTTTGCAATTAAAGTCAAGCAAGACAGGTATGCTGCTATTGATGCCATAAAAGAAAGAATGCTTGAGAAATTTACTGCAGATGAGTCGTTTACTACTATGCAAGTGGATTTTGCTTTGTCTGAAGTCAAGTCGGATGTTTTAAGAACAGATACTCTCGAGAAGAAAATAAGAATCGATGGAAGAGCGCTTGATGAAATTAGGCCAATAGAATCTGAAGTGTCGCTGTTTCCTGGTGCACATGGTTCAGCCTTATTTACAAGAGGTGAAACACAAGCGATCGTAACAGCAACTCTAGGTACTGGCCAAGATGAACAGATAATGGATGGTATAGAAGGAGAGTATAAAGAAAACTTCTTACTTAATTACCTTTTTCCGCCTTATTCTGTAGGAGAAGCAGCGCCTCTTCGTGCGCCAAGTAGAAGAGAAATTGGTCATGGGAAGCTTGCTTGGAGAGCTCTTAAAAGAGCAATTCCTTCTAAGTCTGATTTTCCATATACAATAAGAGTAGTATCTGAGATTTCGGAATCAAATGGCTCATCCTCAATGGCTACTGTTTGTGGTGGTTCAATGTCGATGATGGATGCAGGAGTGCCGCTAAAGTCAGCTATTTCTGGAATCGCAATGGGGCTTATTAAAGAAGGTAATAAGTTTGTAGTACTTTCAGATATCATTGCTGATGAAGATCACCTTGGTGATATGGATTTTAAAGTCGCTGGAAGTAGAGATGGTGTTACAGCTCTCCAGATGGATATTAAAGTTGCTGGCATTACTTTTGAAATTATGGAACAAGCTCTAGGACAGGCTAAGTCTGGGAGAGTTCACATACTTGATAAAATGTCTAAGGCAATATCTACTAACTCTTCTATTAGTGATAATGCGCCGATTGTGGAATCATTTACAATTCCAAAAGATAAGATAAGGGAAGTAATTGGTGCTGGTGGCAAAGTTATTCGAGAAATTTGTGATACTACTGGTGCAAAAATTGATATTACTGATGAAGGTCAAGTTTCAGTTGCAGCAGTTGGAAGAGAGAAGTTAGAAGCTGCAGTTAGAAAAGTAAAAGAAATCGCCATAGATCCAGAGATAGGTGATGTTTTCGAAGGGACAGTAGTCAAGATTCTAGATGCAGGGGCTTTTGTAAATTACTTAGGTAATAGAGATGGATTTGTGCATATCAGTGAGATAGCTAATGAGAGAATAGAATCCGTTGCTAGCGCTCTTAGTGAGGGGCAAAAAGTAAAGGTTAAATTGATAGGTTATGATCGCGGGAAAGCAAAATTAACAATCAAAAATGCTGATAAAGAAGTAACAGCAGAACCCAATGAACTAAAGACCGAGCCAAAAAAGGAAAAGCCGGAAAAAAGAGAAAATAAGAAATGGAAAAATAAAAGTCCAGAATCTAATTCACCTGTGGAAATTAAAGAACGCAAATATTTTAACTAATTTATTTTGTCTATCTAATTAGCTATTTTGCTATGCAAAGTAGCTAATTTGGCTTAATATTTAACTGTACTAAATTTAGTAGAGTTAAAATTTATGTCTTCATATATTAATTACATACTTATCTTAGGGTGTGCCGTAGGAGGTTATATAATCCTAAGAAAGCTCCGCTCTGGAGAGCCGAAAGTTGTTCGTACACATATTGTTGATCCAGCTTCTCAGGCGCTTTATGATCAAAAAAGACACAAAGGTGATGAGGATAAAAAGCTAACATTGCAGGAGAAAATCGAGCTTTCTTGGGCTTTTTTAGTAAATATTACTGAGCAAGTAATGAATCGATTTTCACAAGAAGATCAGCAGAAAGTTGAAAATGCAGGACATACACTGGCTATGCACGGTGCGAAATATCAGCATAATGTAGATGGAGAGGCAAAAGTAGTTCAACATGTTGTAAGAGCACGAGAACAAGAGCAAAATAAAGATCAGTCCCTTGCTAGATAAAAGTGCAAACATCAGTCATCATATGGTTTAGAAACGACCTAAGGCTTGAGGACAATCCGGCATTATCATATGCCGCTGCTTTGAATCTCCCGCTCATTCCTCTGTATATTTGGGATAGTAATCTATCTAATAAACTAATTGGATCTGCGCAAAAGTGGTGGTTGCATCATAGTTTATTATCTTTAAAAGCAAGTTTAAAAAATTACTCATTAGATCTAGTTCTTAGAAGGGGCAATCCAAAAGATATACTAAACGAAGTCATAAAATTATCTGGGGCAAAGTTCTTAGTATGGAACAGAGTATATGAACCAGATTCGATTGCAAGAGACGCATCAATAAAGGATTATTTTATTAAACAAGGGATTGAAGTAAAAACTTTTAATGGAGCGCTATTATTTGAACCATGGGAAATAAAAAATAATGCAGGAGAAAATTACAAGGTATTTACACCTTATTGGCGCTATTGTCTTACAAAAGAGCCTAGGAAGGTACTTGCAATTCCTAAAATGCCTGCGCAACAAAGTTTGCAGATTAAATCAGATGATATAAACGATTGGAAGCTGACTCCGTATTTACCAAATTGGGCAGCTGATTTTGAACGTTCCTGGAGTCCTGGAGAAGCATCTGCAAAACTCAAGTTAAATACATTTACCGATACTGTAATTAATTCATATTCCCTAGCAAGAGATTTTCCAGCAGACAATGGTACCTCTAAGTTATCTCCGCACCTACATTTTGGTGAAATTAGTCCGAATCAGACCTGGTATGCATTGCATAATTTAGCTGATAAGAAAGGTTATAATGCGAATATAGAAAAATATTTAGCTGAACTTGGATGGCGAGAATTCTCGTATAATCTATTGTACCATTATCCAAAAATGGATCTTGAACCAATAAATAAGAAATTTATTAAATTTCCATGGGGTTTTGATCAGAAAAAATTTGATGCGTGGAAAAAAGGCAATACTGGATACCCCATAGTTGATGCTGGCATGAGAGAACTATGGAGTAGTGGTTGGATGCATAATAGAGTTAGGATGATTGTTGCCTCTTTCCTAACCAAGCACCTACTTATTCATTGGCACTATGGAGCTATGTGGTTTTTCGATACACTACTTGATGCTGATTTTGCAAATAACAGTGCTTCCTGGCAGTGGGTAGGCGGATGTGGAGCTGATGCAGCGCCATATTACAGAATTTTTAATCCAATATTACAAGGGCAAAAATTTGACCCAAAAGGTGAATATGTAAGAAAGTGGATTCCTGAAATTTCTCACTTGCCTGATAATATAATTCATACTCCTTGGAAGCACTCATTTGCACTTGATTACGTAAACCCAATTGTTGATCATGATCAAGCTAGGCAAAAGGCATTAAATTGTTATAAGTCATTTTTGATTAACTGATTTATTTCTAGATAATATATCTCAAAAAATGTATATTGCTTCCAACACTAATTAATTTGGTTTTAGATATGGAAGTTTTTCCTTTGGTATATGCACCAAATGCTATTTTTAAAAAAATCGCTGAGCCAGTAGAAGTAGTTGATAATGATGTAAGAGCTTTGGTCGACAAGATGCTAAATACAATGTATTTTGAGGATGCAAGAGGTCTTGGGGCCAACATGGTTGGGGTGCTAAAAAGAATAATTGTAATGGATTTACAAGAGAATGGAATTAGCAGACCATATAAATGTATCAATCCTGAAATTATTTGGTCTTCAAAAGAACAGCATACTTTCACCGAAGGGTCTGTATGTTTTCCAGGTATTGAAGCTAAAGTGACTCGCCCTAGTTCTGTAAAATTACGTTATCTGGATTATGACGGGAATGAGCAAGAGTTGGAAGCAAGCGGATTTTTTGCTTCGGTAATTCAACATGAAGTGGATTATCTAAATGGAAAAGTGTACCTTGATTATCTATCAAAATTAAAAAGGGATACTTTGCTTAAAAAAATGCAAAAATACATGGCAAGCGATCATCATCATGTCCATTCAGTCCATTGTAAGCACTAGTAATCTTGGGGATCGAGTCATCCTGCATCCAGATAGGCAGGATCCATCACTTAAAGCCGTTCATGGATATCGGGTCGAGCCCGGGATGACTATAAATAAAGGGCCCGTGGTGACTAGGATACCGTTCAAACTAAATAAAAGACAGTCATCCTGAACCCTGATAGCAGCCCCCATCTTAAAGCAACCACAACTCATATTTTTTTGTTTTAGTAATGCAAGTAGTGTTGACATTTCAACCTTATGGTGTTTATATGCAAAAGTGGTATATCTTAATTTTTGTCTATATAGTGAATAACAAATTAAAAAATATTACTTTTTTATTGATTATTTGCCAAATGGCAGACAAAAAGTGGTGAAAAAATTAAATAATTAAAAGAAATTTTAAACATGACAAAAGACCGTAACAGAGCAAACAGAAATTTATTTAAGAAACTAATGGCTGGAGCATCAGCACTAGCGGTCGTAAGTGGAATGAGTACTCAGGCCATGGGGGCCTCTCACAGGGCTACGGCCAATGGCTTTGTACTTGTTAACGCAACCAATATGACTAATGGTAACTTTAATACTGGTGATACCTTTAAGTATGATGGAAATTTTACTGGATCTACGGGTATTTTTTTGGGAGCTACTACTATAAATGAAATCAAGACCTTAGGGCATACTCCAGGAGATTTTAGTATTTCTAATGGTAGTGCTGCAATTACTATTAGCGCAGTAACAACAGCTGGAGGAGGGAACTTACCGATAGTTTTAGAAAACGGCACAACTTTGATTCTTGATGGAGCAGCTGCGTACGGAGGTCTTGGTTCTGTTCTGGCTCAAAATAATAATAATGGAACATTGCAGATAACTGGTAATGGCTTTAGCACCACCGCCACATTAGGTGCTGGTGGCAACGCCATTAATTTAATTGAGCTTAACACAGGTGGAAATACTGCTACCTTTGGTGGGGGAGTTGTTGCAACTACATTGCAATTCCTCGATGGAACTACTCTTAACTTAAATGCTGATTTAACTGGTAATGTTGATTTTAATAACCAAGCAGGAACACTAAACCTTTACGATGGTGGAACCATTACCGGACAAGTTGATTCTGTAGCAAATGGCGTAGGTGGAACTCTTGTTTTTGTAGGGGCTGGAACAGTAACACAAGCCATTGGTGCCAATAATGGCTTGACATTGATTAATGCAAATGGCGCAGGGGCGGTGAATTTGGGTAATGGTAATGCCGTAACAGCAACCTTAATTAAAGTATCTGACGCGGGAGCAGTTGTAACCGCTGGTGGTGTAGTAACTGCTGATATTAAATTTATGGCCGGTGGTACTTTCAACCTCAACAATCACCTGACAGGAAGTATTGACTTTAACAACCAAGCGGGAACAGTAAATGTTGACACCGGTAAAACAATAACAGGCGCAGTTGATTCAATAGCTGTTGGCACGGGTGGAAGCCTTATTTTTGCAGGAAATGGAACAGTAACTGGTGCTATTGGCGGCACCAATGCACTTACTTTAGTTAAGCTCACTGGCGTCAATGGTAAAGCAGTCGAATTCCAAGGGGCAGTCAAAGCAACGACTCTACAACTAACAGCTGGTGCTGATGCGCAATTAAAAGCCGGCGGAACAATTTCAACCCTGACAATAGGAAATGTAAATTCAAATGTTGAGATTGGCCATGGTGGTGGTGCTGCAACTTTAACTTTTGATGGAAATGTACAGGCAATTGATTTAACTGGAGATAATCATAATATAACTTTTGCACATAATGATTCAGTCTTACAGTTTAAGGCAGAAGGAGGTAAGCAAGTTGTGGTCACACTTGATGCCGTGCTTGATCCAGGAGCTCCAAATAAAGGTAAATTGGTTCTTTTTGCCGATGGTGATGATGCAGCCTTAGCTCCTACTAGCTCAAGTTTACGTATAACTGGAGCTGGTGGGGCTTTGGGTGTTGCAGGCGGTAATCTCTTTCAAAAAGTAACTGTCTCAGGTGATAAAATAGTAACCTCAGAAGTGCCAATTAATACTACTGAACTCAATATCGCAGCCGGCTCACGCCTTAATTATGCACCAGGGGCAGCAGTATCTTTAGAGGGTGTGACCTTTGCAGATGCGGCATCTACTTTAAGCTTAGTTGGAAGATCGGCTAACACAACATTTACCTTAAATGGCCACGTTGATCCAGGTGGAGTTGGCAAAGGGATTGTGATACTAGATAGTAGCGCCACGCATGTGACTTTGACCGGTAATGGCGGCGTTAAGACCTTAGGAACTAACCCTAACAAGATAGTAGAGCTGCGTGCAATTGGTGCCAATAATACTGTCACTGCGAATATAGACCTTACTAATGTTAATGCAGTAAATGTCAAAAATGGTGGTACTTTAGCATCGCAAACAAAAACTCTTTTTGACGTAGCAGCAGTAACCATCGGTGAAGCCGGAGGTGCTGGAACATTGATAGCTGATTCAGAAGGACAAGCTAATATCAATGTTCTCAATGGAAAGACTATAACATTTGCTCATAATGATTCATTGCTGAAATTAACTAATACCACAAACGGAAATCATGCAATATTTACGTTAAAGGGAAGTTTAGTTCCTGGTGGAGCACCTGATGATTTAAAAGGTAAATTGGAAATAGACGCAACTAGCGCTCATGGTAAAACGATAACTGTGACCAAACAAGTAGGCCAAACTATCGGTACTGATAATACTCACAGATTGGCGAGTTTATTGATATCCGGTGATCAGAATGTGACTATTGATACTGCTGTATTTGCTAAAAAAGTTGAGGTTACCAATACTGCAACTGTTAATTTCAATCAAGTGATGAATCTTGGTGCCAATAGTACTTTAAAATTTACAGCTGCTGGTAATACTCAGACTGCTGCAATAACAGTCACAAACATTGATTTTAATAATATTAATAGAAACTTTAGTGTTAAACATGGCTTTAACGTCAACGTTGAAACGGTAACAAATGGTGCAAATTCGTCATTAACTTTTATTGGTGGTGGTACTTTGAATTTAGGAGGAGCTAGAACAGTTGATCTTGGTAGCATTATTGCTGGTGATAATGGAAAGATAGTTACTTTGACGCAAGGCGCATATACTGGAAACGTCCAAGTGATAGATGCTCTCGGGCAAGTAAGGCTTAGTGATGGCTTCATCCTCAACGGTGGATTCAACGTTGCAGGCGGTAATGCAGGAACAGTGAAATTCCTTGGTAATGCTACAGTAAATGGCGTCTTGGGCGGCGCTGGGAATGCCCTTGGAGCAGTCACTGTTGCAGGAGTAAGTACACTACAACTAAAAGGAAGCGTTAATGTAGCTTCACTTGATGGTGTGGCTGGGAACGTACAAACGCTTAAATTTATCAATAATGGTAATATTACAGTAACTGGCGGTGTCGGCCTCCTTCAACCATTTAATGTAGTAGAATTTAACGGCGCACATAAAGTCGAGTTCCAAACAGCTGGAGCTATCGGCTCTCCTACACTGCACTTTACTGCAAATGCTGATGTTGTAACTGATGGTTTTGATTTAGCGGCTACTGATATTACTCAAACTGTTACTGGGGGTAAATTTACTGTTAACGTCGCTCAAACTATAACAGGAGATATTGCAGCATTTGGTACTTTGCATGTTGATGGCAATAGAGATATTGATATCAATACAGCAAACTTTGCCGCTAATATTACCACTGAAGATGATGATGAAGTGACGATTAACTTTAACACAAATGGAATCGCAGCAGGATCAGTTGGTACAGGGGGAGAAAAAGTTCACGAAATCAACTTTAATGAAACTGTGAGCGTCGGAGCTGTTCATGCCACAGACATCAAGGTTAATGCAAATGGCGTAGTTGCCTTTGGCGGGGCAGTTGATGCTGGTTCATTTAAATTCTATGATAACGCAGCAGAAGCAAGCTTTGGTGCCATTAATTTAGACGTCCAACTTGATGCAAATGCTCCTGGTAATGGTATAGCAAATTTTGATCAAACAATAATTTCAGAAGATGTTGGTACTGATGGAGCAAGGCTAGCAGAAGCTAATTTTGCAGCATCTGAATCCCATGTTGGTGCTAATATCTACGCAAATGCAATTGACCTAGAAGATGCTGGTACTATTACATTAGATGGTGCTTCGACATTTACCGGCGTTACTACGACAGGCATAAATTCAATACTGAATTTAATTGAGCATGATATAACCTTCAAAGGCGGAGCAGTTACTCTTGGTAATGGAACAACTATCAAAACCACTGTTAACGGCGGAAATTTAGGGAACTTTGTAGCTGGTGCTGGAAGTAATATCACCTTAAATAATAGACTAAATATTGAAGTAACATTAGCTGGTGCACTTCCTGCAAACCATCAACGCGTGACTTTAATTAAGAAAGATGGCGGCGCTACGGTTTTAGATTTGAATAATATTACAGTTACAAAGAATGGTGGCGCATTTACCAGCTGGAGAACTGAGCTTGTGAATGGTGAATTAATCTTAACCAATGAGTCAAAAGTCGCTGAAGTAATTTCTGCAGCGGCAGTAGATGAAGGTTTAAGAGATGTGGTGACTGAAGATATTGCGCAAGCATTTGAAGATTTTACCCCTGGAACAGAAGGAGAATCAGTGGTGACACTATTTAACAGTTTTATGACAGCAGATGGTACTCCTGATGAAAAAGTTATATCAGATGGTGTTGCAAGGCTTTCTAATACAACAGCCAATGAGGTAGTTAATGCCAGTATGGAACAGCTTGCTATGACAAGCAACGTGCTAACAGATAGGTTGCTTGATATAACATCAACGACACTTGTGTCGCTACCAATTCAAGTTTCACCTGTATCAGTTCCAACTGGTGGATCAACGATTGGCGCCCCAACAACTGGCGGGCAGCAATCAACAGGTGGTCCAGCAGCGGTTAAAGGAACATCACCTCAACAAGGACAGCAAAACAAGGCTACAAGAGTGACTAGTAGCGCAGAAGCAGTTGGTATTGCAGCCGGTGATGACCAAGATCGATATGGTGCATGGATGGCGCCATTCTATTCTAGAAATACGCAAAAGAAGAGAAGCTCATCATCGGGTTATAGACTAGATACATACGGTGGAACATTTGGCTTTGATACAAAAGCCAGCGATGAGCTTCTAATTGGTCTTGCATTTACTGCAGCAAATAGTGATATAAAGCATAAAGATTTCAAATCCGGTGATAAAACTAGGTTAGGATCAATGCTGTTTTCTGCTTATAGTAACTACCAATTTGGTAATAACTGGTTCACTCAAGGAGTCTTGAGCGTTGGTAATAGTAATATTAAAAACCGTGAAAATCGTAGAATTTCTACAACTGCTTATGGAATAGCAGAGGCGCAGTATAGCTCTATGACTTTTGCTGGAGAATTGATAGCTGGTTATAATTACTTGATGAAAGACTCGGTAATCATTACCCCAACGTTTGGAATTGGTTATAGCAGAGTCAATGACTCTAGCTATAAAGAAACTGGTAATGTTGGAGCGCAGCTTCTAAATGTGACTAAGAAAGCCTCGCAGAAATTTGACTTGGTTGCGGGCCTAAGAGTAACTGGCATGCCATTTGTTGTTGGAGAAATGAGTTTATCACCTGATCTTCATGCATCGGTACGTCATGATGTGATAGGTAAAGGAGCAAAAGTTGATGCAACCATACCTGGTCTTAGAACTTTATCTGAGAAAGCTAAACTGCAAAAAACGTACTTTAACCTTGGTGCTGGTTTAAGAGCTACCTATGGTTCGATGGATTATGGTGCCGGGGTCGATACAACACTTGCTAAGAAATATGTAGGAGTTACTGGAACAGTAAATGTTCGTGTGAATTTCTAACATTACTTAGTTATCCTAAAACTCTCCCCTTAGTGATCCCAAACTTGATTTGGGATCCACTCTTGGGGCCATCAAACCTCAATGCTTTTTAGATCCCGGGTTAAGCCCGGGATGACTATAAAAAGCGCCCGGGATGAATAGGCACGTTCAGACTGAAAAAAAGACAAGTCATCCTAAACCATCTTCTTAGTCATCTTGAAACCGCGATGTTCACCCCAAGCTTGATTTGGGGCCACCTTGACGCGCTTGCAACCTGTAGGATTCAGATGATGGAGTTATATTCTGATCATCAGACGGATCCTAAGGCCTCGTCAAAATTAGAGTATATCTCTGATCAATCTTGGCACTAAGTAGCTGTGAAGTAAGAACCCTCTCCTGGTAAGCCTTAAATGATCATCTTCAAGCTCTATCAATCCCTGCTTCGTGATCAGTGCAAAAAAGTTCTGATCTAGGATATTTTGTATCTCTTGCCCTGTTAATTCTTTGAATTTTTTTATACTTAAACCTTTCTTTAACCTTAATCCCATCATCAGAACTTCTTCGATAACTTCTCTTTTGCCAAGCATATTTTCTTTTTGAATGCCATGATCAAGTACAGAAACCTGCTCTAACCATTTTTGAGGATTATGAATCATCATCACTGCCACCACTTCTTTATCCTCTTTATGAATCCTACCATGAGCTCCAGGCCCGATCCCTAGATATTCATCATACTGCCAATAACAAAGATTATGTCTACATTCATGATTGGCACGCGCATAATTTGAGATTTCATACGCAATATACCCATCTTCCGAGAGTATATCACTCGTCAGCTCATACATATCGCTAGCTACTTCATCTACTACAGGAACTAGCTTACCTTTACGATACAAGTTATAAAATGGCGTACCTTTTTCGATAGTCAGCTGATACAAAGAAAGATGCCCAGCAGCAAATTTTAGCGCCTCTTGCAGCTCACTACTCCAACTACTTAATTGTTGATTGGGTGTTGCATATATTAAATCAAACGAGAATCTATCAAATAATCCTGCAGCAGACTCCAGGACTGTTAAAGCTTCCTTTGCTGAATGTTTTCTACCTAAAAAGGCAAGTCTTTCATCTAAGATTGATTGCACCCCAATAGAAACCCTATTTATTCCAGCTGCCTTAAAATCATGAAATTTTGCTGCTTCATATGAAGTTGGGTTTGCTTCTATAGTGATTTCAGTTTCCTCATCAACAATACCAATACTTGCAATAAGCCCAATAATTTCTTCGATTGTTTTTGGCTCCATTAATGAAGGCGTACCACCGCCGAAAAAGATAGATTTTATGTATCTACCTTTTATCTTCTCCTCATAAAATAAAATTTCTTTCTTATACGCACCTAGCCAAAGCAAGTGATCAATATTGCTGTTAATATGAGAATTAAAGTCGCAATAAGGGCACAAAGACAGACAAAATGGCCAATGTATGTAAATCGATAATGAATTTTGGCGCATCTACTTCAAGCGAATTAGTTCATGCACTGGCAGTGCGGTAATTTTTGATGATTTTAATTTGCTTTTGTTGTCTATTGTATCAGAAATATAAAGATGACTAAGCTTTGAACTGTCAATTTTTTCCATTGCACTGCCAGAAAGAACTCCGTGGGTTACAATTGCCGTGGCTGAAACAGCACCACTGGCTAATAACCACTCAGTTGCAAGGCATATAGTCGAAGCTCCGTCTACTATATCATCAACGATAATACAATTTTTTCCTCTTACTTCTCCTATTATTCCGTTCATAGTGCATTGATTATTCTGATCTCGGCTTTTATTGATGATTGCAAGGTCTACTCCCATAAGCGCGCTATAATTGCGAGCTCTTGGGATACCACCAATATCTGGCGAAACTATGATAATATTTTTCATGTGCTCTAGTACAGGAAAGAAAATACTTTCAGTAGATAGATTTGTTACTGGTATATTAAATACTCCTTCTAGCTGCTGGGAATGCAAATCAAATGTAATTACTTCTGTAATCCCAGATGCTTCGAGCATCCTTATAACTAGACTTGCTGAAATTGGCCCATATTTGTAAGTACAACGATCTTGCCTGCTATAACCAAAATAAGGTACTATAGCTACAATTCGCTTAGATCCTGCACGTTTTGCCGTATCAGCAAGCAACAGTAATTCCATCAAGTGATCATTAACAGGAGAACTAGTTGACTGAATGATCGCTACTTCATCACCGATATTATCGTTTACCTGCACCTTAAGTTCACCATCGCTAAATCTACTTATTGTTGTATCAAGCAGCTTAAGACCTAAGTTTTTAGCTACCCTTTGGGATAGAGAGTTATTACTTGATCCTGAAATAATTTTCATATGAACTAAAAAGAGGATAATTAGTAGTTTTACGTTGCCTATAGTTTATTGTATACTGCAGAAATTCCTGCAATTCAATGAATTATGAATAAAATACTTGCTTTTGACTCATCGACCAACAGCTGCTCTGTTGCCATTTCTTATGGGCAAAACACTGTTTTCTTCGAACAAGAAATGCGCCCTTCAATGCAAGCCGAGCGTTTAATGGTTATGATTGAAAATGCTCTTAAATCTGCTGGAATTGATTATAGTGATCTTACACATCTTGCAGTGACCATTGGCCCAGGTAGTTTCACCGGCATTAGAATTGGTATGTCTGTTGCCGAAGGCATCACTTACGCCACAGGAATAAAAGCTATAGGAATCACTAATTTTGATACTGCTCTTTATAGATTGGTGCAACAAGTAAAGCTCTTCGATTATGCCATTATAGTACTTGAAGCATATCGTAATCAGCAATATGTCCAAATTTTTGATAAAAATTTAAATAGCAATATGCTGCCAAAATTGGTCAACAACGATGAGATTGCAACCCTAATTAGCTCATTAAATGGCAAGAAAGTATGCGCTGGAAGTGGTCTTGCATCTGTTTATAATCAAGTCAAAGACATTGATGATATAATGATTCTGCCAAGGTTTAAAACTATAAAAGCCTTGCACATTGCACGCCATGCAGATGATATCATAAATAATGGCACCACTAAGCCTTTGGCACCACTTTATATCAGACCACCTGATGTTAGCATGTAAAATCAAAATCACGACCAGATTTGATGTAATCCCTTATTCTTTGCATCAGATCTTGAAAATACTGGATATTATGCCAAGTCATCAGCATTGAGCCAATTATTTCTCCCACTCGGACCACATGGTGTAAATATGCCCTTGAATAATTCCTACACGCAGGGCATGGGCAATCATTTTCTAAAGGTTCTGGGTCATCTGCATATTTGCTATTTCTTATATTTATTGTTCCCCGTTTTGTAAAAGCTTGGCCATTTCTGCCTGATCTTGTTGGAATAACGCAATCAAACATATCCACTCCCCTTGCTACAGCACCAATTATATCGTCAGGTTTTCCAACACCCATTAGATATCTTGGCTTATTAATAGGTAGCAACTGGGGAGCATATTCAAGCACCTCAAACATTTGCTCTTGTCCCTCTCCAACAGCAAGACCTCCAATTGCATAGCCCTCAAAATCTAGCTTTACCAGATCTTGCGCAGATTGTTGTCTTAACTCTTGATATACCCCACCTTGAATTATACCAAATTGAGCATAGCCTTCTCTTGCTATAAAGCTTTCCCTTGATCTTTTGGCCCATCTTGTTGTCAGCTCTTGAGATTCCTTCGCTTGCACGAAAGTTGCTGGATACGGCGTACATTCATCAAAAGCCATGGTGATGGTGCTGCCTAATTTATATTGAATTTCGGTGGATAACTCTGGCGTTAGCATATGCTTGCTACCATCAATATGAGATCTGAACTCTACTCCTTTTTCTGAGATTTTACGAAGATCAGATAATGACATTACCTGAAAACCACCTGAGTCTGTTAGTATTGGCCCATCCCAGTTCATAAACTTATGCAGGCCACCAAATTTTTCTATTATGTCTGCCCCAGGTTTTAACATCAGGTGGTAAGTATTGCCAAGAATAACGTCACTACCAGTCATTGCCACGGACTCTGGCATCATAGCTTTAACAGTGGCTCTTGTGCCAACTGGCATAAAAGCTGGAGTTCTGATTTTACCATGTGCAGTATTAATTTCACCAGTTCTAGATTTTTTATGCTTGGCAGAAATTTCAAACTTAAACGTCATTATTTTCCTTTTTCAATAAACATTGCATCACCATAGCTAAAAAATCTTAATTTGCTATCTATGGCATATTTGTATAGAGCATGCATTTTTTGATAGCCATAAAAAGCGCATACTAACATAAACAGGGTAGACTTTGGAAGATGGAAATTAGTAATTAATGCATCAACAATTTTAAAATCATAACCAGGTATTATAAAAATATTCGTTTCAGTATCACCAGCAACTAATAATTCATCCACTACGTTTGATTCAAGGGCTCTTAGCGCTGTCGTACCCACAGCTATGACTTTGCGATTTTCAGATTTAGCCTTGTTAATATTGGATGCTGTATTTTGTGAAATACTAAACCATTCATTATGCATCCTGTGCTCTGTTATATTATCAACTTTTACTGGCAAGAATGTGCCCGCGCCAACGTGAAGAGTAACAAATTCTATTTGAACTCCCATGTTTTTAATTTCATCAAGTAACTCATTAGTAAAATGCAGTCCGGCAGTCGGTGCTGCAACTGAACCTAATACTTGACCATATACAGTTTGATAGCGTTCCTTATCTTCAGGGCAAGAATCACTTCTTTTGATATACTGAGGTAATGGAATTTGCCCGTATATATCAAGAAATTCAAAAATAGTTGTATTTTCTTCAAGCTTAAATTCTATTTCTATTTCACCAAAAAAATGCTTATTTGTAATGATTAATTCGTGCTGACCAAAAGAGAATCTGTCACCAATATCTAGCTTCTTTGAAGGTCTTGCAAAACCAAGCCAAGTATTTTTGCTTATTGGTCTATTTAAGTTAACATATACAAAACTTTGCCCTTTAGGGAGCTGCAATTTAGCATTAATAACTTTACTGTTATTAAATACCAGTACATCACCTTTTTTCAAGAATTTAGGTAACTGAAAAAATGTTTCTATTTTCTTTGAGTTTGCGATAAGCAACCTAGATTGATCTCTTTTTTCTTTGGGAAATTGAGCAATTAGCTCCTGCGGCAAATCAAAATCAAAATCTGATAATCTCATTATCTTGTTATTAAAAAAATTACGGCCACTTTATGTTATAATACCAACCATGGCCGCAAAAAATATAATTATTTTATTGATGCAATTAGTTCTCTAACACTTGCAACTGATTTATCAAATGCAGCTTTTTCTTCGGCATTGAGAGAAATCTCAACAACTTTTTCAACTCCATTTTTACCAATAACTACCGGAACACCAACATAGACATCCTTTTGTCCATATTCGCCTTTTAAGTGGGCAGCGCATGGCATGATTTTTCTTTTATCATGCAAGTAACTTTTAGCCATCTCAACGGCTGAAACTGCTGGAGCATAATATGCAGACCCACTCTCAAGTAGGGCAACAATTTCACCTCCACCATTTCTAGTACGATCAACAATAGCATCTATTTTCTCTTTTGTACTCCATCCCATTTTAATTAAATCTGGTACTGGAATACCGCTAATTGTTGAATATCTAATCAGTGGTACCATACTATCGCCATGTCCGCCAAGAACGAAACTTGTCACATTCTCTACTGAAACCTTAAATTCATCAGCTAAAAAACAGTTAAATCTTGCCGAATCAAGAACTCCAGCCATGCCTACTACTTTATTTGCAGGCAAACCACTTTCTTTCTGCATAACATATACCATGGCATCAAGAGGATTAGTAATGACAATGACAAAAGCATTTGGTGCATGCTCTTTTATTCCTTGAGCTACTGTTTTAATTACACCAGCATTTATTGCAATCAGATCATCTCTGCTCATACCTGGTTTTCTTGCAATACCAGCAGTAACAATTACTACGTCTGCGCCTTTAATATCTGCGTAATCTGAAGTACCAGATAATTTGCAATCCGAGTTATCTATAGTTGCTGCTTGCGCAATATCAAGAGCCTTACCTTTTGCTTTACCAGCAGACAGATCAAACAAAACTACGTCTCCCAGCGCTTCTCTTGCTACAATATGCGCTAGAGTTCCGCCAATATTACCACCACCTATTAAAGCTATTTTTGCTTTTTTTGCCATATAATCCTCCCCAAGAATTTGATGTTATGAATTCATAGTATTAAAAAAATCAGAATTAGTCTTTGTTTCTTTAAACTTACCTAGCAAGAATTCCATGGCATCAATAGTTCCCATTGGATTTATGATACGCCTTAGGACCCACATTTTTGATAAAATCTCACGTGGTAGTAGTAGCTCTTCTTTTCTAGTTCCAGATTTAGTAATATCAATTGCTGGATACACTCTCTTATCAGCAATTTTACGATCAAGAACTATTTCAGAGTTACCTGTACCTTTGAATTCTTCAAAAATCACTTCATCCATTCTAGAACCTGTTTCAATCAGGGCCGTTGCAACAATCGTCAATGAACCACCATTTTCAATGTTACGAGCTGCACCAAAGAATCTTTTCGGTCTTTGAAGTGCATTTGCATCAACGCCGCCTGTTAAAACTTTCCCAGAAGAAGGAACAACAGTATTGTAAGCTCTTGCAAGTCTAGTTATTGAATCTAATAGTATCACAACATCCTTCTTGTGTTCAACCAAGCGTTTTGCCTTTTCAATCACCATTTCGGCAAGTTGTACGTGCCTTGCAGCTGGTTCATCAAATGTAGAGCTTACTACTTCTCCTTTGACTGAACGTTGCATATCTGTCACTTCCTCTGGCCTTTCATCAATCAGTAGAACGATAAGATACACTTCTGGGTTATTTGTTGTTATTGCATGAGCAATATTTTGCAGCAACACCGTTTTACCAGTTCTTGGAGGGGCTACAATCAATGCTCTTTGCCCTTTACCCATTGGGGCAACCATTTCTATCGTTCTGGTACTATAATCCTTACCACCATTTTCAATCTCAAGCATCAGCTTTTCATCAGGATAAAGAGGAGTTAGATTATCAAAGTGAACACGATGATAAGCTTTTTCATTTTCTTCAAAATTTACTTTTGTTACTTTAAGTAGCGCAAAATACCTCTCTCCTGGTTTTGGAGCTCTAATTTGCCCTTCTACCGTATCTCCTTTTTTAAGACCAAATCTTCTTATTTGGCTTGGAGAAACATAAATATCATCTGGTCCTGCTAAATAATTGGCATCCGGAGATCTTAAGAA
Source organism: Rickettsiales bacterium (assembly GCA_017302595.1). Taxonomy (GTDB): domain Bacteria; phylum Pseudomonadota; class Alphaproteobacteria; order Rickettsiales; family Rickettsiaceae; genus Megaera_A. Next base: position 798,949 of record JAFLDA010000001.1, on the reverse strand, counting down.
ACCAAAACCATCAGGTAAAATTTCTAAAACTCCTTCTCCAGAAATCTGTCCACCTTGTTCAACGATTTTTTTTAAGATAGCAAAAATTAGCTCTTGCTTTAATAGGGAGCTTGAGTTTTCAATACCAAGCGATTCCGCTTCTGCTTGAAGCTCTTCTGGTGATTTTTGTTTAAGTTGCCTTAACGTAACCTTCACACCATTATCTTTTACCTCTTGTGACATTTCTTCTTGATGCTCTTCAGCATCTATCATTTCTGGTGTTTTATTATTTTGGTGGTGAGTAGGTTTATCTGATTTTTTCCTGATTTCTTTTTTTTGTGTGCTCATCAAATTTGTACTAAATTAAAATTAAATTGGATAGTTGTTAATGGAATATTTAACTAGAAAAATGACAACTACTTTGCTATCACAAACTTGTTAAATATGTTAGGGGAAACAGACGAAACGGCGATGTATAATGTACCTTAATTTTCGTCCCTATTTCTGGAGCTAGATGCTATCACATTGCTGGAGCATTTGTCAAGGTTATATAAAATGTGAAAATATAATTTTTTATATTTTATTTGAGTAAACCTTGTATAAGGAGGTAAAATAAAATTACTATAAATGAGGTAGGCTATATGAGCAAAGTTGGACATAGCTACGAGGATCTAGTGGAAGCAGATAGTGAGGTAATTGATCCATATAATGCTGCATATTTTGGACCTTGCATGGAAAATAACGCAATTTTTACAGCAGGAATTACCTGTCCTTGTCACGTTAAAGATGATCAAGAATTAGTACATCATCCCAATGATATTTCAGATGAAAAAGCAGTGGAATTACTAGGTAGGGAGCTGTATGAATTAATATTTGGGCCTTTTGAAACAGAATAAGCTGCCTTGTCATTCTTGGTGCTTTTTATAGTTATCTCAGGCGCAGGCCCTAGGATCAGTATCTTGAAGTACAGCTGTTTTAAGGCAATCCTATAAAGCAGTAATTAACATTTTGATTTGCTCAATCAATTTACCAACAAGTTGTGCATTCCCCCTAGTTTCGATATTTAGTCTTATCAATGGCTCGGTATTTGACATTCGTAAATTCATTCTCCAATTTTCAAAATTCATACTTATGCCATCAATTTTATTAACTAGAATTACTTGTTTTGTATAATGTTTTTCTACTTTTTCTATGATTGCTGCGGGATCATCTACAACGAAATTTATTTCACCACTACAAGGAAATTTATTTATCTGGCTATTTATCATGGCAGATAAATTAAAACCAGAGGTAGAAACTAGTTCTGAAATAAGCAGCCAAGGTATCATACCACTATCGCAATAGCCAAATTCTCTGAAATAGTGATGTGCGCTCATTTCTCCGCCATAAATTGCATTTTGCTTGCGCATCACATCTTTAATAAAACTGTGCCCTGATTTACTTTCTATAGCTATGCCTTTGTATTGTTCCACAACATCTAAAGTATTCCAAATTAGTCGTGGATCATGTACGATCTTTTCTCCAGGGTGTTTTTTAAGGAAACTTTCTGCAAGCATACCAACAATGTAATATCCTTCGATAAAATTACCATTTTCATCAAAAACAAAGCAGCGGTCAAAGTCTCCATCCCAGGCAATCCCCAAATCAGCTCTATGTTGTCTTACTGCTTGTGAAGTTATTTCTCTATTTTCTACTATCATTGGATTAGGTACACCATTTGGGAAATTACCATCAGGTTCGTTGTTGAGATAAATAAACTGAAATGGCAGATATTCTTCAAGTAGTTTAATAATAAGGCCAGCTGGTCCATTACCAGGATTTACAACAATTTTTAATGGTCTTAGATTGCTTGGGTTAATGTAGCTGCATAAATGAGAAATATATGAGCTTTTGTCAAAATTTAATGATTCTGATCCTTTCGTGCTATTAGTGATGAATTTGTTTTGTAGTATAATATCGTGAATCTTTTGCAAATCATCAGATAATGATATTGGTTTTGCGCCCTTACCAACAAGCTTCATCCCATTATAGCCTTTTGGATTATGTGAAGCGGTAATCATAATTCCACCACCAATGCTGCCGCTATGATTATTAAAGCAATGGAAATATACTTCTTCAGTGCCGCACAAACCAATATTGATCACATTTGATCCGGCATCAGTTATTCCCTTGACCAATGCTCTGCTAAGAGGGATACTCTCAAGTCTGATGTCATAACCAACGATTACGGTATTTGGTTTTAAAAGCTGGCAATAAGCAAGGCCAATTTTATAGGCTAGGTCTTCATTTAATTCTTCAGGTATTTTTCCTCTAATATCATACGCCTTAAAGCAGCTTAATTTATTTATTGATTTCATCCCAAATCTCATCGATTTTATTTATCACTTTCTCATCCATTTTGATAATTTTTCCCCAATTTCTTTTTGTTTCTGGAGGAAGTTTATTTGTTGCATCTATTCCAATTTTGCTCCCTAAACCAGATTCTATTGAAGCAAAATCCAGGTAATCTATCGGAGAATTTTTGATAAAAGTTGAATCACGATATGGATCAACTCTTGTAGATATAGCCCAAATTACTTCCTTCCAATCTTTGATATCGATATCTTCATCAACTACAATGATGAACTTGGTATACATAAATTGCTGCAAGAATGACCAGATACCCATCATCACTCTTTTTGCCTGACCGGCGTAACTTTTTTTGATTGAAACTATTGCCACCCTGTATGAGCATCCTTCTGGCGGTAGGTGGAAATCAATAATTTCAGGGAATTGTTGTTTTAATATTGGAACGAATAATTCATTCAAAGCTTCTCCCAGGATTGATGGTTCATCTGGTGGTTTGCCTGTATAAGTGCTTAAATATACGGGTTTTTTTCTCATCGTGATTGTTTTTACTGTAAAAACAGGGAACTGCTCAACATCATTATAATAACCAGTGTGATCACCAAATGGACCTTCATCAGCGTAATCAGTAAGGCTGATTTCTCCTTCCAATACAATTTCAGCATTAGCTGGCACTTTTAGGTCAATAGATTTACATTGGACTAGCTCCAGAGCTTTGTTTTGAAGTAGGCCAGCAAAGTTATACTCAGACATTGTACTTGGTAGTGGCATAACAGCAGCTAGTATAGTTGCAGGATTTGCACCAATGATGGCAGCAGCAGGCATGGATGATTTTCCTAATTCTTTCCACTTGTTATAATGCATAGCGCCGCCACGTAGTTTAAGCCACCGCATTAAGAGTCTGTTTTTTCCTATAGGTTGTAATCTGTAGATTCCTAGATTGTAGCAATCAGTTTTGTCGCTACCTGTTCCTTTTGTTACTATTAATGGCCAGGTAATTAAGGGAGAAACGTCCTCAGGCCAGCATGTTTGAATTGGTAAAAGGTCAAGATCAGGATTATTGATAATTATTTGTTGGCAAATCGCTTTTGATACGGTTTTAGGCGGCATAGACAATATACGTTTGGCTATGGGAAGCATTTTAAAAGTTTCTGCCAAAGAAGATGGAGGTTCAGGATTTTTAAGATACGCTAGAAGCTTACCAAATTCTCTTAACTCCTTCGAATGCTTCATTCCAAGAGCAAGGGCAATTCTCTCTTGGGAGGCAAATAGATTAGTAACAACAGGAAACTCAGATAGTTGCCCATTATTTTTTATTACATTCTCAAAAAGAAGTGCCGGGCCATCAGATACAAGATATCTCCTACTTATTTCTGTGATTTCAAGTTTTGAATGAATTGATTGTTTAATTCTCTTAAGGTGATTGTTTTTTTCAAGGTAATCCAAAAAATCTTGTAGGTCTTTGAAAATCATAAGTTAATTCTCTTAATTTGCCACATTCCGAAAATGATACAGACTACTATATTAAGATAACAAAGAAAAAGATAATCTAGGTTTAGATATATTATTTTCTGCATAGTAAAGTGATAGTACGAGGATAGTAAAACTGGAATAAATGGATAGATATATTGTTTAATTTCTACTTTTCTTGGATTGTGGTATCGTAAGAAGATACTAAGTGTAATTAGTACATAAGCAAAATTGAACATTGGCCAAACGACTCGTAAGTGTCCTTCAGTAATTAGCCTATTTTGTTTATGCATTGGCAAATTCTTATCTGGCCAAAGTAACTCTGATATAAATAACTCAAAGCTGGTTTTGCTATAGTTTATATCTTTTTGGTTTTCAGCTTCTAAGTCTACTGACAATTTATCGAATGCAAGTCTTGTTAGATTGTTATTTGAATCGTAAGTGTGCCTTTCTCCATTTGATAATATAAAACTAGTAGACCCTTCTTCAGTTCTAATTATTTCTCCTTTTTTAGCCATTAAAATAGTTTTTTCATTCTGGTTCTTGCTATCAAACAAAGCTATTCCTGATAATTCATTATTACTCAATTTTTTTTCTACATAAAGCGTCAAGAACTTTGAAATTTGATTGAAACTCTTTTCTTCGATTATATTAGATACATACGTATCCTTGAAATAATTGACTTGATATTTTAATGCACCATAAGATTTAGGGAGTAAATAAAATGAGATAAAAAAAGAAAGTATACTGATAATTATAGCTATAATTAAAGCTGGTTTAGCTAATTTAAAATTATCTAGACCGCTTGATTTAAGAATGATTAACTGCCTTTCTTCTTGGAGATTTGCGTATACGTATAAAGTGGATATTACAGAAACCAAGGGAGATGCAATAAAAAATAGATAAGGTATTAAGTACGACATCAACTTAAAAAAGCTCATAATGTCCATCCCTTTATCTAGATATCCTAAGAAGCTCATAGTTTGGATGATCAATATCAAACTAATAGACACCGCTCCTACTGCAAGAATTACAGGTAAAATGGTGTTTATTATGTACCTATTATATATAAGCATTATGTATATTATTGTTAAAAGGGCGCTTGTTGTTTAGCTTTCTTTTTTTATGTCAATTCCCCATTGAGCACATAATTGACTATGCTGTTTCTCGAGTTTATCACTTTTTGATTTTATCCTAGTCCAATATAGTTTTACCACTAATAAAGGCATTGATGCATATAAAAGTTGTCCAATAAATGCAGCGCCATATATTACCATCCACGCTCCTACATCGGCCAATAGCTGCTTTGCAAGATAATCTACAGAAGTTGCTTCCCATACACGACTTAAATATGGCATTACCCCGATCAAATTAAAGCTACATATAGTAGCGGATAAGCACCTATGTTCGTTTCTATCAAAAAAGATAGCAAATATTGTCGGTAGCATAGCGGCCGCAAAAAATATAAAAGCATACCTTGATATAATTATAACCATTAGGGCTATCACAATGGCGATTACCTTTATTAACGAAGATGCAAATTTGAAATTCTTATCAGTTTCGTTGCTCATATTTCCTCTTTTATAATAAAACCGCGATAGTAACTATAAAGCACAGAACATAAGATATTAGAACTGTCATTTTCTGTCCTAGAAGTAGTGCGGTACTAAATACACTATCCTCATTATGAAGAGCTTTGATTTGCTGTTCAATCATCTTTGTTTTTTTACATGCTTCGTAGTATCCATTATAATCATTAACAAATGGCTGTTGATCATATAACAACTGGACAATGTTTTTAATGCTTTCTTCCTTTGCTACTTGAGCTAATTGGTCACTTAATTTTTGCCTAAATTCTATATTATGTATGCTTTCTTCAAACATTTCTTTTAGTTGATTAGCTATTACTGTGACAGTTAATGGAATTTTCATACCTTTTACGTTTTTTTCCAATATGTACAATATGCTAAGATTCCTTACACTGTGATGTTCACTAAATCTAGGAAAATTTTGTAGGATAGCTGGTTTTATTTCATCTAATATATCGAGCTTAGCAGATACAAACGCAATGACATTTTTGTCAATATTCAAACGAGCTGGAGATTTTACTGCTATGCTTTCCATTGCATCAATTAACTCGTGAAGTGTTGAAACATGTTTGTTTTTAAATAAAGTTGAATAACAGTGTAACTTATTATTTAAGCTGTAATTAAAGCGGTCTAGACCTTTGGTTATAGAAGAAAACTGTACATATGAAGCAATCTTCATGTAATGATCAGCTAATGAATTTTTTAAATATCCTGCTGCATCATGATTTTTACTATATAATGCCCATGCTTCTTCTTTAATTAACTTGACAATTTTTTCAACAGCATCTCTTCGGTTGTGAGTAATCAAATAATGTACTAGTATAGGAATAGAGGGGGCAGAAAAAGCAATATCTTCAAGTCTTATTGGACCGTTTTGATCTAGCAGAGAAAGTATCTTAGACACCTTGCTTTGCGATCCAGATGTATTAGTGGTAACAAATGGTGATTCGGCTTTCTTCTCAACTATAGCCTTAATTTCTTCTAGTGTATCAGCGCTTATATTTTCTCTACTAACCCATTTAAATAATTTTGCATCTTTTATAAATCTTGTTGCTTCATTCCAATTTTTAAATAAGCCATAGGCTAATGATTTGCGGCTTGAATGATTTGTTTCTCCAAAGGCTATGGTGTTTTTATTATCTGCTATTGAATCATGAGATGCTTTAGTAATCTTCCCAGCAAGCCATTCTAATAATTGCTCGGGAGACCATCTGATGTTTGCCTCATCATGAAGGGTGTATTTGAAGAAAATTCTTAATTTTTCTTGTAGTCTTATCCCGGTTAGTAGGTATTTGTATGTAGTATTTTCAAATCGTGAATAATTATAATCATCATTTGATTTATGGTCATTCCATATAGATTTGTGAGAGAATGCCTCAAATATTGTTACACCTACGGCATAAATATCTGCTTTAGCAGTTAGCACTAGTCTACCAGCCTTTTCACATTCTACTATTTCAGGAGCTAGGTACTGATTTTTCTGATGAAAATGTGGATATGAATTGATAAATTCTCTAATGGCTAAGAATTGACCATTTTGCATTAAAATATTTTCAGGATTTATATTACACCCGTATATACCTGCACTTTCTAGGTTAATCATCGTGTGAGCAATATTTTCTATAATTCCTTCAATTTCTTTAGTTGAGAGAGAATGGTTATTTGCGATATATTGAGCCAAATTGTCTGAGTTATCATATTTATCTACGATAGCTACTAGTTGTTCAGACTTAGTAGATGAAATATATACAATTGAATAGCTAATAACCTGATTTAAGGTTGGTATATGATTTTTACTTAAGAATGCTAATCTGTGATAGTCTTGTAAAAAGTCATTACTGAATACAAGGGCGAAATACTCATCTTCAGTTTCCAAATTTGTTGCATAATAATACTTACAAAACTCGTTGCTTAAATCCAATACTTCTTCATTAAGATGTATTTTATACACATCAGATACCATATCCTCAGTCAGGCTTCTAGGAATTGCATCCCTATGTTCTATCTCTTTATCATCTATCGCCATTACTGTTCCTGATTTCTCATCCTACTTATTTCCTTGCTGGTCATTTGTTAAAACCATAACAAAATCAATTTCATTTATATTATCAAGCGGTGCTACAACTGCTTCTTTATCTCGTACATTTATTACTGTAGCGATCGGTATCCCTCTTGGAAATAATTTACCATCACCAGATGTATATACGATTTCACCTACTTTAAGTTCATACCCTTCTTTTAAATATATGATTTTTAATTCGATATCTTGTTTGGTCAGAATACCCCGTACTTTTGGGTCTTCAGTCATAACTGGAATTCTTGAGTTATGATCACTGACTAGAATGATCGATGAATATTGAGTTCCAACCTCAACTATTCTACCAATTAATCCTTTGGGGCCGAGGACTATATCATCCACTTTTAACCCTTCCTTTTGACCAGCCTGGATTATTGCGGAATTACTAAAAGGATTAATAGCCGTTGAGACGATTCGAGCAGTGACAAATTTTGAATCAGGCTCTTTTGGTATGTTAAGTAGGTTTCTTAGAGAAGAATTTTCATTTTTGAGTAATGTTATACCATCTTTTTCCTTTATCAATTCAGCTATCTGAAGTTTTAGTTTTAAGTTTTCAGTTTGCAAATCCCTGAAATAATAAATCATGGAATATGCTGATTTGATAGAATTCACCGATTCACCATAGATTATGTTCCCAAGTGACATTACTTTTCCAGTGTAATCTAGCAGAGTAGTAGTAAGGCCAAAATAATGCGAAAAATACAGCATCACGCAGCACACAAACACTAACATAGTGGTAAAAATTTTCCTTAAGTAGAAAAAAACAAATTTCCCTAGTTCGGAACTTCCACTTTTAATTTTTACTCTGTTAGCAAGTATTGCCACAATTACTCCTGTTTAAATAACACATGCTTGAGTTTTGAGTAATCTTCAAGCACTCTTCCTATTCCAAGGGCTACGCAGGCCAAGGCGTTATCAGCAACAAACACTGGCAATTGGGTTGCTTCTCTCAATACGCAGCTTAGGTTATTTAACAATGCTCCACCGCCGCTAAGTACAATGCCTTTGTCTACTATATCGGATGATAATTCAGGTGGAGTACATTCCAAAGCAGTTTTAACCGCTTCAATTATTTGCGAAATTGGTTCTGTTAAACTCTCTGCAATTTGTTTTTCATTCAGCACCATTTCCTTGGGAATACCGTTGATTAAGTCCCTACCTTTTATCTCCATTTCTCTTAGCGGGACATCATTCGAAACAAAAGCAGTACCAATTTGTTTTTTGATACGCTCAGCTGTTGATTCGCCTATCAACAGGTTAAAATGTCGTCTTATATAAGATATAATGGCTTCATCCATTTTATCTCCGCCAACTCTTACAGACCTAGCATAAACTATGCCACCTAGAGATAAAACGGCCACTTCTGTTGTACCTCCACCTATGTCAACAATCATTGATCCGGTTGGTTCAGTAACAGGAAGACCTGCTCCAATGGCAGCTGCCATCGGCTCCTCAATTAGGAATACTTCTCTAGCTCCGGCACTTTCAGCAGCTTCTTGTATTGCTCTTCTCTCTACTGGCGTTGAACCTGATGGTACACAAACTACTATTCTTGGCCCGCTAAAAGATCTCTTGTCTCTGACTGAACGAATGAAGTATTTTATCATTTCTTCTGCAGCTTTGAAATCAGCTATCACTCCATCTCTCATAGGCCTTTTTGCTTCTATATCTGTTGGAGTTCTGCCTAGCATCATTTTAGCCTCATGACCAAATGCATAAGGCTTCAAGGTTCCGTGTTCCTTGATTAGGGCTACAACAGATGGTGCATCAAGCACTATTCCTTTGTTTTTTTCATATACAATTGTGTTTGCAGTGCCAAGATCTATCGCTATATCAGAAGAAAATCTATCTAATAAGTTGAAAAATTTCATGAGAATACTCCAGAGATGTTTTTCCAGCAGTATATCAAGCTTCATGAAAATGTAAAATAACAAAATTGCTGATCATTATTATTACAAGTATAGGGAGCAAAACAGAAAGTAAAGGTAGGATGTTGCTATATGCAAGAACTCTGTATGATAATTCAAGAATAAAATATGAGAAAATCCCAGAGGATATGCCTAATATTAAATTAACCCTATTTTTTTTATCTCTAGGATTTATGCAAATGAAGCAGCATGCAACCATTGCAAGGGCAAGCATCGATAGTGGTCTAAATATAAGTTTATAATAGTATATCTGATACTTTGTTACCTTGAATCCAGATTCAATAAATTTATTAACCATTGATCCTAGGTTCCAAAATTGTACTGTTTCTGGGCGGTTAAATTGCATCATCATATTTTTAATAGAAATGCTAGTCGGTATGTTTATTTGGTCTATTTTTTGGACAATTCCTGTTTTAACGATGGTTGCATTAAAAATATTAAATGTATAGTTTTCTAAGGTGGCTTCTGGTGACTCTATATGTTCAATGAGGTTGTTCTGTTTGTCAGTTATCATTACAGACAAATCACGAATCTTGTTACTTTCTTCGTCAATAGATTTTGCATATATTACCCTGTTTGTTTCCATGAATTTTTCATGAAAGTATATGCCTGTTTTGAATATAGCAAAATTGGTTGGTGGTGTATCGCTTATTGTTGCCTCAAGTCTTTGGTATTTGTTCAGTCCTATTGTACCAATCGGACCAATAATAAATAATATTATAAAACCATACGCTAAGCTAGTTACAGCTGGAATCATAACTATATTCCATAATGGAATCCCGTTGCTGAGCATGATAATTAGTTCTCTGCTTTTTCTAAAGGTTTGAAAAAATAAAATAGTTGATAAGAAACATGAAGCTGAAGCCAATTCACAAAACAAGTATGGTATTTTATATATTATTAACAGCCAAAAATCTGCTGGTGAGATATAAATTGATTTATATTTTTGAGTTGTATCAAAGGCGCTTGAGATAAAAAGTAAAATAAGTAAAACAGATGAAACTTTCAACAATTGAACAGCAAATACCTTCAATTGGTAACCATTAATTGTTGAAAGTCGAATCATCTAATTTTTACAGCAGAAAGCCGAATCCGATTGAAACTACAAGTGGATTCCATTTAACTTTCGAACCAACATCGCCAATTGCTGGGTTGTTAGGTCCAAGAAGTCCTTTTTTGAAAGATACTTTAGATTTTAGGAAATATTGCCTAATATCAAGCGTGATAAGCGTATCATCCTTTGCTATGAAATCAACGCCAAGTTGAAGAACCGGCCCGTACCCTGAGGAAACTTTTATAGCTTTAGATCTGGTATACATATAGGTGCCATGTAAACCAGCGCCAACATATGGTCTTACCGCCCCAAATGGTGCGACATGATATTGAACACTGCCTGACGCTGGTACAATAGTAATATTGTTGTTTTTTCCTACTGTGCCTGTGCCATCTCCTAGAGATGAAGCTGCTTTAGATAATGCTACACTTTTCACCTTCAAGTACCCTATGCCAAGAGCAAAATCTACAGCAAAGTTATCTGTGAAGAAATAAGTCACAGCTGTATCAATGCCTAAGCCGTTCTGTACTAAAGACCCAGGCTTTGGTGCGGCAGACAGAGAGCTTGGAAATCCAGTAGGTTTTGAATTAGTGTTCATGTAAAAACCACGAACCTTAAACAATAGATTTCCTTCATCTTCGTAGTATTTTGCATGATAGTCATAGTTACTATCTTTAGCCAAAGCTATATTATTCAAGGAAAAAAGTGCTACTAAAGCGATAACGAACAGATTTTTATAATTATTCATGGTGATAGCTATTTATTAACTTAATATGTTTTTCAGTTTAAGGACATTTTAACTGAAATTTATTCAATGACTTAGTTGGTTAGAAAATTCAAGGGCAAACAAAAACATGCACGTGTGATTAATACAACATTGATATTTTTTGAGAAATCCCCTTCACTAATTGAAATTTTCAATATATTCTCTTGATACATAAAAATTATTTAAAAAGGTTGTATTTTCATATGAATGTAAAATTGCGTTCCTACTTTGTTGGAGTGGGGTGGTTTATTCTTAGTTTGGTGAGTAGTTCTATAAATGATGTAATATCTAAGTATGCAGGCATGAGGCTTCATAGTTATGAGATAACCTTTTTTAGGTTTTTGTTTGGTACCATTGCTCTCTTGCCGTTCATTTTGTATTACGGAGTTGGTACCCTTAAAACCTCGAGGCCAGTTGTGCATTTTTTCAGAGGTGTATTATTATTTTTTGGCATTGCAGGTTGGACTTATGGTCTTACAATCGCGCCAATTACTACAGGCACAGTTGTGACCTTTACCATACCAATTTTTGTGTTGGTGCTTGGGGTGTTTTTTCTTACTGAAAATATCATTTGGCAGAGATGGTTGGTAACTATTGTAGCATTTTGTGGGTTAGTTATTACTCTTAATCCGAGTGCAAATGATTTTAACCCTAATGTGCTAGTGTTCGTTGGAGCAGCAATTTTGTTTGCTATCCTTGATATAGTGAATAAGAAATTTGTCATTAAGGAAAGCATGATAAGCATGCTATTTTACTCTGCTATAATAACTGCTGTAATTGCTTATCCATTTGCTTTGCAATATTGGGTTGCTCCAAATTCACATGAACTAGTCTTACTAGCTGTATTAGGAGCAAGTGCGAATTTAATTTTATTTTTTATTTTGAAAGCATTTGCTAATACCGACGCAACTGCTCTAGCTCCTTATAGATATTTCGAGCTAGTTGTTTCAGCGATCATAGCTTATATTATATTCCTTGAAGTGCCATCTAATGCAACGATCATTGGATCGCTTGTAGTTATTCCATCTACCTTGTTTATTATCTATTCAGAAAAAAAGGAAATAGGTAAGAGAGAAGTTGAAGAAGTGTAGGGATTAATTACATAATTTGGTGATTAATCTAATAAATTTGTGTAAAATAATATTTTCGCGGTTTTGAGTGGAGTAACTGGTAATGAATAAAAAGAAAATAGTATTTACTAGTGGTATAGCAAATACATTTGAGTGGTATGATTATGCTTTGTTTGGTCACTTCGCTCCGATAATAGGAGTGAAATTCTTTCCTGAGAGTGACCATGGTGCTGCACTTTTACATGCATTTTTAGTTTTTGCTGTTGGTTATCTTATGAGGCCATTAGGTGGGATTTTTTTTGGTATCATAGGTGATAGATTTGGCAGAAGAACAGCACTTAGTCTTTCAGTGATGTGTATGTCTGTTCCAACAGCTGCTATAGGATTTTTACCTACATATGAGAGTTGGGGCATACTTTCAACCAGCTTAATGATAGCATTCCGAATGGTGCAAGGTCTGTCGATGGGAGGGGCTTTGACTGGTTCTGTGTCGTTTGTTATTGAGCACAGCCACAAGAATGAAAGAGGCTTGTATGGAAGCATTTCAATGGCGAGTATTTGTATAGGAATATTGCTTGGCTCATTAATGTCTTTTTTAGTAAAATCAGTTTTTTCTCCTGAACAATTTGATGCATGGGCGTGGAGAATACCTTTTGTAGTCGGTATAATTATATACTTCGCCGGTATTTATATAAAAAAATATACAGCTGAAACTCCATTATTTGTTGAGGCAAGATATAGAGGAGAAGTAGCAAGTTCTCCCTTAAGTACTACATTTAAGTACTACTCTTTTGATATGCTTATTTCTATGTTAATTAATGCTACTGGGTCGATAATATTTTACTTAGAAGCAATATACCTTATCTCCTACTTAAAAATTAATCGCGGTTTTTCAGATAGTTCTGTAAGTCATTTAGCTAATGTTTCATACATATTAATGATATTTGTTACTTTGCTGGCTGGTTGGCTTTCAGATAATATTGGGAGAAGAAAAATATTTGTCATTAACTTACTTCTAATAATATTTTTAATGCCTATGTTATTGCGTATTATAGAAAGTGGAGATTTTTTCTATGTTGTGTTTGCTGTACTTGTTATTTCAACTATGGCTGCTTTTTATATTGGCCCTGAACCGGCACTTCAGGCTGAATTTTATCCAACGGCAATAAGGAATACAGCATTATCTGTTTCATATAATACCGCAACTAGCGTTTTTGGTGGGACAGCGCCATATGTTATTGAATCGATAGTACAAAATACTGGGACAATAACTTCTAGTGTTTATTATGTTATTGTGATGTCTTGCATAGGATTGATTGCTCTTTATTTTTATAAAGATAGATCTTTAAGAGATCATAAAGTCAGTATTGATCAATAGAATATTGGAAAAATGGATAAAAAAGAGCTTTGGGATAGGTCTGTAAATGAAGCAGAAGTAGTTAAATCTATATTGCCTGATACAAAATTAGAGATAGCTCAGAAAAATAAGATATTAGGCAGAAGTAAAACTTTTATAGGCAAAATTCGTTCTGATAAAGGTTTCAATATAGAAAGTTTTTTGCAAAGATATAATCTTTCAGGAAAAGAAGGTGTAGCGATTTTAGCATTAGCCGAAGCACTGCTTAGAATACCAGATATAAAAACAAGCGCAGAATTAATAAATGATAAGTTAGCAAACAAAAATTGGGGTGATTTTGTCTTTAAAAAATCTAAATCCGTTACAATTGTTATTGCGTCAGTTGGCCTGTTTTTTTCTGGTAAATTTGCTGATTTATTACAAATTCAGGGGCCAATTTCAAGAGTCTTAAAAAAGCTTGGTCGACCTGCTTTTATCAAGGTTTTAAGGTATGTTATTGAACATTTGAGCAAAGAGTTCGTTTTTGCCAGTGATATTTCGTTAGCAATGCAAAGAAGACAAAACTTTGCGAGAAATCGATTTTCTTTTGATTTACTTGGGGAATCAGCCAGAACAAATGATCAAGCAAACTTTTATTACCGTCAATATGAGGAAGCAATAGAAGTAATTGCGAAAGACTTTGTTGATAATTCGCTATCTTTAGAAGAAAGGCCAAATCTTTCGGTTAAATTAACAGCTCTGCATCCAAGATTTGAACTATCTAAGATGCATGAATTAGAATCGGAATTGTTGCCTAAAGTAGTATCACTAGTAAAAAAAATACAAGAAAAAAGACTGACAATTACTTTTGATGCTGAAGAGGCATTTAGAACAGATGCGTATATTTTATTTCTGACCAAATTATTAAAGCATAAAAGTCTTGCTGATTTTAATGGCATTGGTTTGGTCGTGCAAGCCTATCAGATGAGAAGTGTTAAAGTAGTGGATTACTTTATAAATTTGGCTAAAGAAATAAAAAAAATGATACCAATTAGGTTAGTTAAAGGCGCTTATTGGGATACGGAAATTAAAAGAGCTCAAGATCTTGGTCTTGAGTTTTATCCGGTTTTTACTGTTAAGGAATACACAGACCTAAATTATCTTGCTTGCGCTGCAAGGATGCTCAAAAATAATGATGTTATATATCCTCAATTTGCGACGCATAATGCAGTTACTGCCGCAACAATTATAGAAATCGCAGGTGATAAAAAATTTGAATTCCAGAAATTGTACGGAATGGGTGATGCATTGCATGAAGAGTTATTAAGGCATAGAAGTGTAAGAATATACTCCCCAGTTGGAGTAACACATGATCTACTGGCTTATCTTATGCGTAGATTGCTAGAAAATGGCGCATCTGCAAATTTTGTAAGCAGAGTAAATTCACCATCAGTTAAGATGGAAGAACTAGTGTTTGATGTTCGAGATAAGGTAATTAGCCTACTTGACCACGAACGTAAAGTTGTTTTACCAGAAAATATTTATTCAGATAGGAAGAATGCTATGGGGTACGATTTAGGATATAAAAGTAAGTTTGAGTATATATATGAAAAAGTGTCTAGCTATTTTGATCGAGTTTATAGTATTGGTTCAATAATTAATGGCAAAGAGATTATTAGCGATAAACATAATATAGAGGGTTTTTGTCCGGCCAGGAGGGGTGAAAAATTTTCTTCATACTCAAACGCGGTTGAAAGCGAAATTAAACTTGCACTAGATGTTGCATCAGCAGAATTCGAAAAGTGGACACAGCTTGATGTTGAAAAGAGAGCTATGATATTAATAAAAATAGCTGAATTATTTGAAGATAATAAATTTGAGTTATACGCTTTGTTGATTAAAGAGGGCGGTAAATCGATTCAAGATGCAGTAAATGAAGTTATAGAAGCTATCGATTTTTGTAGGTATTATGCAAATCAAGCGCGCTTGGTTATAAAGGATAGAAAGCTACCAGGCATAACTGGAGAAAGTAATGTACTTAGTATGCACGGTAGAGGGGTGTTTTTATGCATTAGCCCATGGAATTTTCCTCTAGCAATTTTTACAGGTCAAGTCTTAGCTGCTCTTGTTGCTGGTAATACTGTTCTTGCGAAACCATCTTCTCAAACACCAGTAATTGCTAATTTTGCTGTGAAATTGATGCATAAAGCAGGAGTTCCTAAAACTGCATTGCATTTGGTAATTACTTCACCTTCTAATATAAGTGAGCATGTTATTATTGATCAAAGAATAGCAGGCATAGCTTTTACTGGCTCTTGCAGGGTAGCACATTCAATCAATTCACTATTGGCATCCAGAAATAATATAATTGTTCCACTAATTGCTGAAACTGGGGGGCAAAATGCAATGATAGTTGATAGTTCTGCGCTACTTGAGCAAGTGACGGATGATGTTTTGACGTCGTCTTTTTACTCAGCTGGTCAGAGATGCTCTGCCCTTCGTATGTTATATGTACAGGAAGAAATTTATGATAAGCTACTTGAGATGATAAAAGGTGCGACAGAACTTTTGAAGATAGGAGATACATCTGATTTTGCAATTGATATTGGTCCTGTAATTGATCAAAAATCAAGAGATATGCTTGAATCTCATATACACGATATGAAGAAAAAAGGGTTTGTAGTTTATGAGCATCCTCAAAATATGAACTCAAAAGATGGTCACTTTTTCTATCCGCATATAATTGAAGTGAGATCAATTAATGACATTTCTGATGAAAAATTTGGCCCAATTCTACATATTACCAAATATAAAGCTCCGGACTTAGATAAAGTGATAAGTGAAATAAACAATAGTGGCTTTGGACTTACTTTTGGAATTCATTCACGAATTGAAGAAAAAGTTGAATATATCAGAGCAAAAGTCAAAGTAGGTAATATTTATGTAAACAGATCTATTGTTGGGGCCAAAGTTGAGTCGCAACCTTTTGGTGGTCAGAACAAATCTGGTACTGGTTTTAAAGCTGGGGGACCTAACTATTTATTAAGATTTATGACTGAGAAGACCACAACAATTAATCTAACAGCTTTTGGTGGAAATGTTGAATTACTTAAACAAACTTAAATAATGTCATTATTTGAAATTTTATTAATTTTAGCTATTGCTCTTCTTGTGATGAAACCAGAAGATATTCCAAAAATTGCCAAAACACTAATGAACATTAAAAGATATATCGATAATACCAAGAAAGAGATCATTTCCTATATAGACTTAGAGCCAAAAGATTCTACAAAATCTAGTGTAAATACTGCAGAGAATGAAGTAGAGCAGATGAATTTCTACTTACAA
The DNA here is from genome assembly GCA_017302595.1 of Rickettsiales bacterium. Classification (GTDB taxonomy): domain Bacteria; phylum Pseudomonadota; class Alphaproteobacteria; order Rickettsiales; family Rickettsiaceae; genus Megaera_A. Next base: position 781,986 of record JAFLDA010000001.1, on the reverse strand, counting down.
AAAATAGCGGATTTAGACGATGATTATGAAGGTGTTTATGACCTTGATGCAATAAAAAAACATTACCGAAAATTAGTTAATTCAAAGATTCCTAAAGAAATAGAAAATAATATTGACAAAGATTAACCACCGATTATTCTGACTAAGGTTAAGTACAATCAATAGTTTGCGAGGAGTTTAAAATGTCAAAAAACCAGTACCAAAAATGGAGGATCCTAGAGTAGCAGAATTACAAGCAACATTTGAGGTTCTAGGCAGAGGAGATAGAGATGTAGTAGAAGTTAGATCTGTAGATAGTGGTGGAAATATAGTTTTTAGGGCAACTAAAGCTACGTTAGGAGTTTTAGCATCAATGTTTACGGTACCGGTGAAGTTTGCAGCTACTATTTGGCGAGCAGTAAGGGCGAAAGAAGATGTAATTGATTACCAAGTTCAAGACAGAGAAGTTTCAGTAGTACATGAATTTTATGAACGTAAAGAGAGTTTACCTTCAGGTGCTGGGCCGGCAGATGCAGAAGCTGAAATAGGTGATAACGTAGTCGTCCTTCCACGAGCCCGCGTGGGAGATGAAACTAGGTTGTTGAACTGGATAGAAGATAACGTAGGAGTAGGTGAAGCTATCAGTAGGGACTCAGGAATTGTGACGTATAGACAGGGTTTTTCTTCTCAATTCTTGGTCAGAAAAAATGCTGAATTATATGATGGAATTTTAAAGATGTTGATGGCAAATCCGGCGGCTTTAGCTGATTTATATTATGGGAGAGGCGCTATAGAACTAGATAGGTTACAAGATTTTGAAGGTCCATCAATACCAAATGTTTTCATTGTAAGAAATGATCATACGGAAATCACAACGGTAATTAATGTATCTGCAGTTATGCAATATCTTATGGCCAATAAATTACTACCAATTGATGCAAGCTCTATGTTGGTACCATCAATAATGCCAGGAGAAGAGGGGTGCTACCGTATGCCAATCGAGGCTCTGCAAGAATTTGTAGGTACAAGAATAGCGCCAGTTATATTTCAAAAAATGGCTAAAGGTCTAAAACCAATTGCTATGATTACACATAGTAAAGGTGAAAAGGTTTCAGTGGATCTTAGCGAGCGTGGGATATGTATTGATTTAGTGCTGGATAATAGCGGTAGTTTGGGTCTGGTCGCTCCGGATTATCGAGCGCAAGTAAAAAAGACTTTAGAGGAAGTATCAAGTCTGGGGCACAAAATTACTCTTCGTGTAACTAAATTTTCTAGTACGATAGACACAAAAATTTATAAGCTAGAGGGGCGTTTAGAATCTGATGGTGGGGTAATTGTTAAGATACTCAGTGGGTTGAGTGTTGATGGGTCTGCCACAGCGCTATATGACAGTATGAAGAGTGCTCTAGATGGGATAATGGAGAGTAGAGCTCAATATAGTCACCATGCTATGATAGTATTTACAGATGGTCAGAATAATTCTGGTAAAGCAAGCGATGCGCAAGTTGTATCTTCTGGTGAGGTTGTCAGGGAAGGGATAGGTAATTTTCAAGTTTTTACCATTGAACTTGGAGATAGTAATCAGAAATTCTTTGGCGAGTTTAGTGTAAGTATTGGAGCAAAGCATATTAATATCAGAAATATTGAAGAAATGGCAGCTTTAAATAGACATATTAGTGGTATGACTAAAGAAAGTGCGGTAATTAAATTTATTGTTGATAGTGCAAGACCATACGTATTTGTTGCGCCAAGTGGAGAAATATCCGTATCTGATCATTTCGTGCAGCCAAAAGCAAAACTTACAATAAATTCTAAGCCGTATGAAATATTAGGACCTGAAGTGGTTACTTCTGGTCAGGTAGTAGAAGAAGTGGGGCTTGGAGGTCTTGTTTCAATAGATGATTTATAAAGTGTAGCCGCAGCAACAAGTCCTTACGTGTGCGCACAAGAATTTTAAGTTGGTCTTAATATAAAAATAGTAGCTTGACAAAGTGTAGTATACTTCTTAGACTTGCTAGCGCTTTGCATAAAGATCTTTTATGAAGCGTTACGCACCCGTAGCTCAATTGGATAGAGTATTTGACTACGGATCAAAAGGTTAGGGGTTCGAGTCCTCTCGGGTGCGCCATTTTCCATTTTGGTAATTTTACGAACATATAAAATGATGTGGACTAATAAAGCATTAATGTATATTTTGCAAAAAGTTGCATATAATTTCCTTACTATAGTTCAGGTTATTACAAATAATTATCATTAATATTATAAAAATGCTGGATGTGCATAAAAAAATAAACTCTTACATTGTAAGATATCTTGAATTTACAAAACAAGCCAAAACTGAAATTTCTGCGGTAAAGTTCATTATTTTATATGTTTTATTTTCACTGATTGCTTTTCAAAAACCTTTATTGGAGTACGTGATTTCACAATCAAATTTTCCATCTTTGCAAAGTGTTTTGTATATAACTTCTTTAGAAATTGCATATTTTTTTGTATCATCAACTATTTTATTTTTTATATCATTTTTTACTATCTTCTTTTTAAAAATATTTTGTATCGTTACGGTTCTGATTAATTCTGTGGCTCTGTATTTTATGATAGAATATGGAGTAGAATTTGATCGCTCCATGATTGCAAACATTATTAACACTGATACCAAAGAGGCTAGTGATTTATGGCATTTTTCCATCGTGCCTTATTTCTTTTTTTTAGGCATAGTGCCATCAGTTATTATGTGGAAAACTAAAATTTCATCATTCAAATGGTATAATAAAATTTTTTACTGCGCGGTATCATTAACAGTACTTGCTATATTTACTTATATTTTTAGTAGCACTTGGTTATGGTATGATCAACACGGCTCTAGAATAGGAAGAAGAGTTTTGCCTTGGTCCTACGTTGTTAATACAATGCAATACTATCATAAAAAGATTATGAGTAATAGAAATCAGCAGCTATTACCTGATGCAAAATTTTTATCTAAAGCAGAAAAAAAACAAGTGTTTATCCTTGTAATCGGTGAGGCAGTGAGAGCAGATCATATTAGATATTATGGTTATAATCGAGATACTAATCCTTATACCGAAAATAGTGGGTTGCAGATTTTTAAAATAGGAAAATCATGTGCAACAAATACACTTGGTTCAGTTGCATGTATAGTAACACATCAAGGAAGCAAAGCCTCGCCTATGACAAATTTTGAACCAATACAAAGTTATTTAACTCGTCATAATATTGAAACAATCGTGCGAACAAATAATTCTGGATTACCATTTGTAAAAGTTACACATATGGAGAGTGCTGGATCAATTATAGATAATTGCACGGAAGAAAATTGTCCTAGAACAAAAGATGAGGCTTTAAATTGGAGGTTAAGCAAGATTATAGAACAATCAAAATCTAGTAGAATTTTTATAACATTACATCAGGGTGGTAGCCATGGCCCTAAGTACTGGGAAAAATACCCCGATGATTTCGAGTACTTTAAACCAGTTTGTAAAACAGTCAACCTTAGAGAATGCTCTTCTGAGATGCTCATTAATGCCTATGATAACACTTTACGTTATACGGATAGTCTTTTGTTGAATATTATTAACCAATTAAAAAGTCTTAACAATGTGAATTCTGTTATGATTTATGTAGCTGATCATGGACAATCACTTGGTGAAAAAGGTATATACCTGCACGGCGTGCCTATAGCTTTTGCACCACCAGAGCAATACCAGATTCCGTTTTTTGTTTGGATGTCAGATGGTTTTAGAGAGCAAAAAGGCCTTGTTGACCAAAGCATTATCACGCAAGAGACATTTCCTCATGACTTTGTTTTTCATAGCGTTATGGGTGCATTTGATATGCGTAGCGATATATATAAACCTGAATTTGATATTTTTAACATTAAGAAATAGGGTAAACAAATGCGTTTTAAAGAGATAGTACTGCTTCCATATAAAAATTTTCTGCAATCTCCTTTCCTGATGATTGCCACCTTTATAACTATTCTTGTGGCAACATTTTATCCATCTGACATGCAAAATGAATATTCTGTTCCACGCAATGGAAAAGAAATATTTTTGGTAAAAGTGGTTGATGGTTATTTAAGATATACAAATACCGTTTTACCTATTTTGACTACAATTGTTCTAAGAGATTTCACTGGCATGAAACAACTGATTGTTATTGGAGTTTCAACAACATTATCAACCCATATACCCAAGAATGCACTGAATAATGTGGAGATTTTTGGCACACGCCTAGGTCAGAGACCATCTTCTAAAAATCATAATATGCCTTCTGGTCACTCATCTGAAGCTGCTATGGGAGCATTTTTTATGATGAGAAGGTACTCTAAATGGTTTGGAATAATACTTCTTCCTATTCTTATCTTTACGATGTATAGCAGATATATGTTGAATTGTCATACTTTGTCAGCCACTATTGCTGGTGCTTTTACGGGGTTATTAATGGTTTTGATGTTTTCAAGCAAGATTTCTGTACTTGATAAATTCCGCTTTAAGCCTTAAGTGCAAAGCATCTAAAATATCCCTTATCCATTAGCTTGGGTGATATAACGTCAAAAGCGTTAACTACAATGATACACTTCTCTTCTCTGCAGCCTTAGCTTTAACTGGAGGAGTTTGTTTATGGCTTAGTTTTTTTGCAATATATTTTTTTACTTTTTGGCCTATAGTTTCAGCTTCTTTGAAATACTTATCCGTGTTAACTTCTACTTTTTTTACGCAACCACTTTTAAGCAAAATGTCCAGTAGCCTTCCAGGGTGCATTTTATGTAAATCTTCATGTTTTCCAATAGGAATTTTAACCATCGATTTTGGATGAGGAGTATTTAATTCAGGGTGTTTTGCCATATCCGTCTTAATTTGTTTATCTAGCTCTACCAGTGCCGCTATAGTAGCAACACCACTAAATTCAGAGCATAACATTCTAGGGTTATCCCTATCGGCATAATGATTTTCCATGACATTACGATGAATTTCCTCAAAATCATTGGCTTTTGCTTTTTTATGTCCAAATGGGATTAAATTAGCAAGGCCTGCGCTATGCTGCGCGCGCTCATTATCAGCTCTCAATCCTCCAAACCTTGTACTCATACTCTCGGTGCAGTGAATTTCGTTTTCTATTAATTTATACTTAGCTTCTACTACACCTTTCCAATTCTCTCCATAGAGTTGGACCATCTTACTGTGTTCTTCTTTTGGAATTAATGCCCCAAAATCAAGTCTATACATGTCTGCACCTAAGTGATCGGCTATTTCAACCCTATAGTTATTTATGTTGTCTTCTTGAAAGATTTCAGATCTATGTGCAACACCACCTTCTTGAGTATGTAGTATTGCTGTATGCGCGCGTTTGGAGAATAAGTTGACAATCTTATCCATAAAAGAAAGCGCTGTTCTCTGTAAAGAACTTTTCCTTGTTTCATCGTCAAATACTATGGTTCCAGGACCAACTTGTGCCAAATCTACATTTAGCTCCTTAGTAAGTCCACGATTTATTACAGCTGCTTTTTTTGCAAGTTCATTAACTTTTTGCAGTTTCGGGCTAAGGCTAAGAATTTCATCAGGGTAATTAATACTAGTTTTTATTTTGGCTAAATCAGATATTATGGCATACTCTTTCAAAGTTACTTTATCTTCTTCTCTGATTTCTTCCCCTTTTTGTTTAGATTTATGCGCTCTTTGCATTTTTTTGATAATTTCTTCAGCTTCATCAAAATCAATATTTCTAGTTTTATAGGATAGGTAACTAAGCTTACTATGTAAGTTGTCTGAGATACCAAGTGATTCAGCGTTGTTCTTTCTTAAAAATGCATTCAGTTCCATATTTCTAATGCTTGATTCAAGAAATGCAGCAGCCGCAGCTTTTTCAATATCTGTTAGTTGTTTTTTATTGAAAATCTTATCTAAAGCCTGTAGACCAGCTTTTCCCTTATCATCAAGTGCAAACTTCTTTTTAGACATGGTTTTCTATAACGTTTATTAATTTGTCATTATCATCCAAATAGATATCAGTAAGGATGTGGTGGAGTATTTCATCACGAAGGTTTTCAAGGTTATTTTTTAGATAACCAGAGTGCAATTCTTCTCTTGCCAGAAATAAAAGTAATTCTTTTGCAATATATCCGGCAGTATAATCACTCACTTCTTTGTATTTTTCTAGGTAAATTGTCTCTGGAAGAATATCCACAATAAAAGATATTATTTCGACTAATTCAGTATCAGAAATACCAAAAAATTCTAAAACAACCCCATTTTTGCTGTCTTTTAATAGAGATTGATCAAAAAAAATGTCAGAAGAGATAATATCTTCTATAAGGTAAGTTATACTGGAAATGAGTGCGCTTCTCTTGGAGGTCATTGCTTTTTATTTTAGAATTTTATTTGAGTTAAGTTGATTACAAAACCATAGGCTGGTCAATCAATTTCCAGGGTTTTAAAAACGCATTTTTATTGTGGTCTTATATTCGTGTTATTGAAGTGACACGGGCGTATGTTTTACAAGTTTATAGGGGGGCTTGTATTTACTTATTAGGTATAATCACTTTGTAGTTAAAATTTGTAATAATTTTAGAGCTGCTTCTTTTTCTGCCTCTTTTATAGTTTTGCCGTAAGCAGTTTGAGAATAGGATGAGGTTGATACTTGTACAGTAAAGGTTGGAGAGTGCATAGGTCCGCTCTTATCTATCACTTTGTATAATGGTGTATTATGATATAGATGCTGAGTTAACTCTTGAAGGGCAGATTTAGGATCTATAGTATCAAAATCCAAGTCATGAATATATTCGTACCAAAGTTTGTTTACAAATTTTTTGGTCTTTGTTATTCCCGCATCAAGATATATTGCAGCAATTAGTGCTTCCATCACATTTTCAAGGTTATTTGGATTTTCCCTGCCATGCGATTTTTCTTCGCCCTCGGTCATTATTATATAACGGGCTAAGTCCAAAGTTTTGGCAATTTTCACTATTGTATCTTTTGAGACGGCATAAGCTTTAATTTTAGCAATTTGTCCTTCTTGATATTTACTAAAATTATTAAATATCATTTCGCTAATAATGAATCCAAGCAATGAATCTCCAAGCAATTCAAGTCTTTCATAATCTTTGGTATTAGTGCCGTGCTGTTTTAGCGAGGGGTGGCTTAATGCTTCTGTCAGTAATGATATATCTTTAAATTTATGGTCGATCTTATCTTCTAATTGTGAAAAATGGTGTCGTTTTTCCATAAAGATTTTTAAGTTGTTTCATACATGCTATTAAATAGCCTATTGAAGCGTATTGACATAAACCAGGAGCCAAATCTTGTAATTTGCCCGAAGAAGCTTTCTTTTGAGTCCCAAAGGGGGATTGCAGTAGAAAATAAAACAACTCTTCCTTTTGCAATGAAGTTCTTGAATGGCACTGTTCCCAGTTGATACCTACTGTCTCCGGAATAGTCTCTATTGTCACCTATGAAAAAGTAGCGGCCATTTTCGACTACATAAGGGCCATAATTGCTATGATCAAGTGAGTCTTTCTTAGTTTTTGAAGGTTTATATGAAAAATAGCTCACACTATTAGGCAAGGTTTCTTTGTATTTTTTATAACTTTCCCCATTTTCATCTACATAAGTTCCAACTTCCACTCTTTTCACTGGTTGATCGTTTATATATATGACGTCGTTGATAATCTGAATCTTATCACCAGGTAGGCCAAATAGTCGTTTAATATATCTTTCGTTCATGTCATGAGGTGGTCTCATAATAATGACGTCCCCTCTTTGTGGTTGATTATCAAAGAAGCGACCTTCAAAAATATCTGGATTGAAAGGAATGGAATAGATGCTATACCCATAATCATATTTGGTTGAAAAAATATAGTCGCCTTCAAGTATTGTTGCCTTCATTGATGGAGTGGGGATATAAAAAATTTCAAATACAAAAGTTCTAATAGTAAGTGCCAGTAATATGACCAAAAATAACGAAATCGCTTCTGATTTGTGTGTTTTTTGTGTGGGGTTTGGTAACTCAGTCAATTTATTTGCCCTTTGTTTGTTCTAAATTTATATATATTTATGCATCCGCGATATAATAGCTTTCCGTAGCAAATTAATCCAGACAAATATGCAATTTAATCGTAATTTCAAGTCGCCAAATTATTCGCCAAGGCAATTGCCAATTAAGTATATAATTATGCATTATACTGAGATGAGTTTTGAAGATGCATTCCATAGGCTTATAGATTCCAAAGCACAAGTAAGCAGCCATTATTTGATCAGAAGTGATGGCGAAATATTTAATCTAGTTGATGATGAAAAAATTGCCTGGCACGCTGGGGATAGTTGTTGGTATGGACAAGAGAAATTAAATCAAAACTCAATTGGCATTGAGCTGGATAATTTAGGCAAAGGAGAATTTAGCAAAGAACAGATAGAATCTTGTTTGAATTTATGTTTGTATTTAAAAAGAAGATATAAACTACCTTCGCAAAATTTTATTGGTCATTCAGATGTTGCGCCTGCAAGGAAGATAGATCCTGGTTTATACTTTAATTGGCAACATTTTGCTAAAAATGATCTGGGTGTATGGCACAACTTAGCGCTTCCTGAAAGAGATGAGGTTAAGTTTTTTTACGGTGATAGTGGGGACGAGATATATGTATTGCAAAATAGTTTACAATACATTGGATATAATATGACCCTGACAGGTAAGTTTGATGATAGTACTAATTATGTAGTACGCTCGTTTCAAGCTAAGTATGCTCCTAAGATCATAATACAAAAAGGGATTGATTTTTATTTTGAACAAGGCTCAAAATATGAATGGACAGAATTTTCCCAAGCCATATTACAAAAATTATTATCAATTTTATAAATAATTTACCTTATGGTTTAAGGTAAAAATCAGGAAAAACTTATGCAATTTAAAGTAGTATAAGTTGTGTGTTTTTCTCAAAAAGTTTAAGTTTAGTGTTTAAAATGACACAAAAACTCTAAATTAAGATTAATTCAACAATTGAATAGCAATAAATATATTTTCTCTAAATTACAGTCCGTATATGTTCCCGAGACTTTCTGAATTTAACTTTTTAGTAGCAAAAATGTATAGATTCGACACTTGTTAATAATAATTAACTAAAGTATAATATCAAGTAGCTACGAGAATTAAGTTAAATATTAGAAATTGATGATATAGAAATTTTAATAGAAAATTTCTGTAGCATTTAGTTTGATATTGAGTTAATATTTAACCTTAGGTTGAAATAAATATGAAAAATGGATTAGTTACACTATTAAATAGAGCAATAAGTGAGCCTGCGAGTGCAGCAAGGGGTGTGCTGTTGTCCGAGATACAGGACATGATTGTCAGTGGTCAGAAAAAGTCTTTGGGTCCTATAAATTGGCGTTCGAGTGATCCTATGGGTGTATTTGGGTCAATTGGTAGTGGTAATAATATATTTCATTTTCTAGCTAGTCATGGGTTGCTTAGAGACATTCTTCAAACCATAGAAAGCAATATTGATCATATATTGGCAAGAGAAAAAATAGACTATCAAAGAGCTGGTTATGTGTCTTCAAAAGCATTTTTAGCAGCAAAAATAGCAGAAGGAAATGCACATGGAATAGCGCCAGTTCATTTAGTGGCTAAAGAAGATAACCAGGATTTTAACTATCTTGTAAGTGTGCGGATGCCGCTTGGCTTATTTAAAATAAATACTGATGGTTCGAATGTTATGCACCATCTCGCTAGGGGAGTTAAATTTCAAGAAAGATTGAAGTTTATTACAGATAATATATATAGCCTTGTTGCTGTCGAACAAGAGAGAGAGACGGATGGTAGGGCGCTAGTTCTACGCTTGATGGATGCAGAAAATACGCGTGGGTTTAATCCATGGCAAATTGCTCTTCATTATAATGCTGGTAGTACTGAGACAGCTACTGCAATGAAGCATTTATATGATCTTGGAGGAATACGTGCTGTTGGCGTGCCTAGAGTGAAAATTAATGTAGAATTTGTAGATAGGCTATTTAAATCAGGGAATATTTTAGATTTCTTGAAACAATCGCTGCATTTAGGTTGGCTAGATTTGTTTGAGTCAATTATTGTTCACCAATCTGAGATAAGAGACTATCAATTTGGTAAATATGTTTTTCAGCTTATTGAAGAAATTAGGCAATTCCCGGAAGCAAATGAAGTAGTCACTAATATCTACAGAATGATTTTTAGAGAATATTGGCCAACAATTACTCTAGCAGACGGCAATGTAGATGCGCATCGTCAAATTCAATCTTTGGTCGAACAGAAATCAGTTCACGGATTTTTAGGAATGGATCAGGAAAAGTTAATTAACGCCTTTGGTGTAAGTGAAGAAGAGCTGCTAATTCATGGAACAGCTATAGCAGCAGTTGAAGCAAGATTACTTACGGGATGTGCAGATAGTTATCAAATTGTGCATAAAGCTAAAGCAGTTCTGAGAGATGAAGCTTTGAAGAAAGCAGAGCCAGTGCCAAGCCCTGTTAAGATTCCTATGCAAGCTCTAATTGAGCAAGAAATAGATAAAGACTCTGCAATAATCAGATCTAATCCTGAATTGTTACAAAAAGCTCTAGCTGTAGCACAGATGATTGATGAAGGGCAAGTACCACAAGTTCTTCCAGTTATCGTTACTACTGATCTAGATGAAAGTATGCATGAGCTAGAATATATTGAGCCAGCGCAGCAAGTTTTGAAAGTTGTTGAAATTGCTGAGTATGGCAGAGCATTTGTAGAGTTTGTAAGAGTTCATGAATCATTATCAGAGTATGCACAAGATAAAGATGTTGCAACTATTTTGAGTATTTGTGAGCATTTTGGAGCTGAAGGAATAGAACAAGTCGTAGGTATATTAGAAGAAGATATGTGTTTGCAACCATATACAGTGGAGGAATTTTGTAGACAGTATTTTGCTTCTCTATCAAATGCTGAGTTGACTGCAGTTACTTCGGTTGCTTTTGATTTTGTCATTGCAAAAGCCTTAGTTGATACATTGGTCAGTAAAGGTATATTAAGTTTAGATATGCTTGGGTCTGCCTTTGCAATGGATAATCAAGAAGTGGTATCCTATAGTTTAGAGCAACTTAAAGGAACATTAGATGCAGCGGGGTGGTACCAAATTTATCTATGGTCTACCCAGCATATGTGTAGTACTGGCCTGGAATTCTATGTGCGTGAGCATGTTCTGGACGTTGGAATTTTTTCACAGCTTAAAGAAGCAAGTCTAAGCTACTTTGACAACATTGAAAATGAGCAATTAAACCTTGGGCGCTTAATTAGTACCATAGAGATAATAGCCAAAACATTATCTGGTAAAGATAATTCAGTACTTGATTTAGAAGCCGAATTTACATCCAGTATTAGCGCGATAGTAGCCACTTTTAGCAATGAAAGAAGATTAGCAGATTACACAGATCTTAAAGGTAGCTTAATAGCTTTGGGTAAAGTGATGAATCCTGCTTTTGACCTTGTAGAAGGGGAGGCTCATGAAATTGGGGTGATGGGAGGTGTTCAAGCCCCGATATTTGATGAATTACAATAAATTTATTTATAAGGAGAATAAACATGGCAAAAACAAAAAACATAGCAGGATGTAGAGCTCTTAAGAAAGCTAATGAGCTAATTGGAACGGACTTAGATAATGCAATCTCATTTTATAATCAAGCTGTTGCATCATTTAAAGATGCTAGGAATGACGGTGAGGCAGTAGAGGAAGCAAATCTAAAAAATGCATATATTAATTTATCTATTGCTCAAGCAAAAAAAGATAATTTTGATGGAGCGATTGCTTTATTAACTGAGGCAATGGATGAAGTAAAAGATAATTCCGATATAATTGTCGCATTATTTAATCATCGTTTTAATAAAGCTAGTAAGGCTTTGGTTGATACTGATTATGGTACAATCATCTTAGAATTAGAAGAAGCTAAAAAACTTGATGTTGCCCCTAGGTCTAAAATAGAAGCACAATTTTATATTACCCATGCAAAAGTCAAATCTGGTGCAATTTCTACTCAAGTTGCAATTGATGAATTTGCAAGTATCAGAGATGAGATGGACTCTGCAGTAATTGACGCACAACTAAAGTCACTCCATAGAAAGCATGCGATAGATATGCTTGCTGCCAGAAATTATGCTGGATTTGCTGCTTTGGTACAAAAGCCTCTGGTAGCCGCGGATGGTGATTTTTTAGCCGATCTTCTTGGTCATGCAAGGTTTATTTATAATGAAGCAAATGATGTGGAACATCATAAGTTGGCTGCAAAGTTTTTCTTTGGTTTGCATAAAGCTGGTAATGCTGATGCTACTGTTGATCTTGAAACTTTATTATTGGTGCATGATAGTGATACGTCTCATGATGTCACGTGGCTGGGAGAAACACCTGATTTTGTAAATATCACGAGCTAATTAACTTGAGCGAGTAACAAAGAAAAATGGCAAAAATGCAGAATAAATTTTATACTTTGTCAATACAACTTATAATTGTATTAATGCTGTTTTTTCCTCTTCTAGTTTATGCAGGAGATGAGGGTTTTGGAGCTGATTCGTCCGCTCTTTCTGTGCGTAATATTGATCAGGATACACCTCCTGCATCCAATGCAGCTGCAATACCAAAGAGGGCAGCTTTTGTAGCAAAACCACCAGCTAAGGGATTATCTCCAGCAGAAGGAAGATTTGTCATAAAATCAGATAGGAAAGCCCCGCCGCAGATAAGCCCTAGAGGCGAGCTTGAGGTGAAAATTGACGATCATCATAGTAGCTCAGGTAAAATAGTTGCTGATGTAGTAGATTTGGATCAGAATAGCAGAACTTCATCAGGAAGAATCTTAGAGAGTATTGATCCAAATTCTGCATATGAATCTGTGACACCAGCTTCACCTCCTCCCCCTTCTGCATCATCGCCTAAAAAAAAGAAAAAATCCCAAGTAAAGTTATCTGCTGTACCAAACGTAGATATGGGGTCAGGAGCTGCGTCAGCCTCGCTCAATAAAAAATTTACTCCAAGAGTACAACCAAGGACTCTTGCTAAAGCGCAAGGAAAAATCGAGATAGGACGCTCTACCACCTCTGTGGGTGTCGGTAATGATCAGACTGCTGTAACAAAAGAAAGTCCCGCTTTTGCTAAGAGTATAGTGGATCAGGACGACGTAAAAGCCACTGTTGTAGTTACTCTTCCTTCTCCTTCATTACCACCATCATCACAAATGAGTGATGTGGGTGCTACCGGGAAAGCTGCAGCGGTAAAAAGGCAATTTGTAAAAAAAACGGTGGGGGGAAGGTTGGCAAAGCCTGTGCATGTTGATTCTTTACCTATTCCTGCAGCAAAAGCTTCTGTTGTCCAGCGGGTAATTAACGATGGAGCACAAATTAACTTAAATGCACCACGAGTAATGAGTCAAAATAAAGTATTAGCAATAGAAACTAGAGTAATGGGAGCACTTATAACTGATGGATTAGAAAGTGATATTATTATGCCTGGTTTAGCCATCTTTAATAAAGATACAACGCATAATGTACAAATTGTATGGCCGCAAATCACTCAAAGTTTGGAAGTGGATACATCTACTACTGCGACTGATATGGAAGAGAAAATAATGGATATTAATGGTGAAAATATTACTCCATCTATCAGTGATGGTAGAGTTTTAGCTCGAGATATTCCTCAGGTATTAATGCAATCAAAAGAAATTGTTTCTATAGCAAATGTTGCAATACCGCAAATTCAAAATGGGGTAAGGTTTGAATTTGACCTAGCCGAGTCTATCTTGCAGCCCAAGGACTTAGTTCTTAATGCAACGATAGTAGAATTACAAAGGATATCTGGTGGTACAGTAGCTGATCAAGAGTTACCGCATTTACAGATGATGCAGAAGGCGGTATTAGTGGCCAATACACAAGTCATACGACCTTTTGTGTTTGGTGGTAGAAGTATTGCTGCATTGCCTGGTATTTTGATGCAACCAAAAGTAATAGAACCATCTATGGGTATCATTGATGGATCATCAGTTAGTGCTGGAAATCAAATTGTAAGTGATTTACCCCCTATTGGAATGAATCAGCAAGATTTTGTTGCAAGTGAGGATATAATTTTACCAGTAGTAGTACAAGGAGAAGAAGCAAGTACAAGTATGTCAATAGCAATGATTCCAAAGCAAATGCAAATGACTACTAATGTGTTGACTCAGGTACTTCCTCAAGGACGAGAAGCGGTTATAGATCTACTAGTTCCACAAATGCGTGTTAAAGAGTTAGCTCCAATGAGTGAGATGAGAACTTCATTGATTAAACAAGGACAAGCATTCGATTTCGAGATTCCGCAAGTACTTATCCAGGAGAAAGCGATTATTCCTGTAGATAATTTAAGCCAATCTAAAATTCGTCAAGGATCTTTAGCAATAATGGATTTGCCAGGACTAAGAATGCAAGGCAAGGAAGTACCTAGTCGCGAGACTCAAGTGGTTGTATCTAATATTAAAGTCGGAAACAAAATAGAAATGGAAGTGCAATTACCTGGTGCCCAGATGCGTCCGAAGGGGAGAGAGGCGGTTATGGATATAGCTGCTTCGTTAATTAGCCAGGGTAAGGGGTTAACAGGTGAAACTGCACCAGTTATAGGACTATCAAAAAAAGTAGATGTTATAGCTGAGGTCAATATCCCTATTATAGAAAGAGGCATTGAAGTTGATAATACTGGGCCAGATTTAGTGGTGGTACGCAAGGTGATAGTTCATAGTGAAAATATTGCTTTGTCTAGAATTGTTAGAGGAGGAGAGGTGCTTACATCTTCCCCACCTATACCAATGGTTCTAAAGAATCCAATGTCTTTCCCTGAGACTTCTTTAGCTCCTATTTCTGGTAGCAAAGAAATAGATATTAATATACATGATCCATTAATGATGAGAAAGGAAGTCATTGCTAATACCATAACTATTACACCAAAAGTAGAGCAAAGTGGTAAAGTCGATATTGACATACCAGACATACCGATACTTCCAAAAGTAATAATACCAGATTTAGGGCATGAGTTACCACAAATATCATTAGGAAGAGAATTGGACAACGCATTACCTCAGGTCCCTATGCTTTCTAAAAGAAGAGAGGCAGTTATTGGTATTGTAATGCCGTTAATTGAGGAAGGAAATGAATTTGTAGATGATCTTCCTCTTATTGGAATGAAACAGAAAGATGTTATTGCTAGTAATAGTATAATTCTGCCGATAATTGCGCTTGGGTTGGAAGTAGATGAATCTCAGCCAGTAGCTCATGTAAATGATAAACATATAGCATCAGAGGTAATAGTTATATCACCAGCTATTTCATTAGGGAATAAGCTTGATACAAATATTGATTCTATCCCAGCAAAACTTCATGTGACAGAAGGAGATACAACTATTCTTATGCCGATTGATTCACCTGTAAATTACAGTACATCGCAAACTAACAGTCAAGAAGAATATACCACAGAAGAGCAAGGCTATAATAGTATGAATGATCAATTATCATTGGGTAGTGATGAGGTAGCGCTTGGTAGCGTAGGAGATGAATTTATATCTACAATGCCCGTTTCAGAAATTACAAAGACTGTAGCAGATTATGTAAAACACGGGATGCACTATGCTATTAGTTCTTTTGAAACCATTAATGCTATTATTTCAGCAAGGCTTGATATTTTTAAATCTGAATTAACCGTTGGTGTTGCTGCTGGTGATGAAAATAATGTTGTAGAAAAAGGAGTGTGGTCGAAAATATTCACATCAAAAACAACTCAGGATAATAGTGTTGGTAAGGCAGAATTTAATAATAATCAAAATGGTTTTATCATTGGTTTTGATGCTGAGCTAAGGGATGAGAATGTTTTTGGTATAGCTGTTACTAAATCAGATTCAAAAACTGATTTTTTCAGCAGCGTAGATAATAGCCAAAAGTCAGATCTTTACTCTGTAATTTTATATAATGAAATGAGTTTAACTGATAAATTATATTTAAATACTAATCTTAAATATGGTAAAGCTTACGTTAAGCATAAGATACATACTGTCATTCCTTTATCTGGCAAAACCACAGCTGATATATTTAGTGCATCTATTGACAGCGTATATAAACATAAGAGTTTAAATGGAACTCTAATATCACCGATACTCAGGTTTACATTTTCGAATTTCTTTATAGATGATTTTTCTGAGATAAATGATGAGATTAAAGTATATATTCCTCAGAAAAGGGCAAGAGTTCTTATTGCTCAAAGTGGTATGGGCTTCAAAAGAGCAATTGCTGTTGGTAAGTCAAGACTGGAAATAGAGTTTCATGGTGGAATAGAGAGGATGTTAGCGCTAAGGCAATCAAATGATATGATAACAATAGTTTCTGATGTGAGTGAACATATTCAAGGAAAGTTTGTTCATCCAACAAAAACTAGATATAATTTTGGTGCTAATTTAGCAATAGTGACTGGTATTGGTTTAAGAGCAGGTCTTGCAGCAGATCATATTTTTGCAAATCGCTATAAAAGTAGTGGGGCATTCTTATTTTTGGTGTATCATTTCTAAGAGCTGTTGCATGGGTATTTGAGTTGCTCAGAACTGATAACTATAACAATTCAAGTGATTCAATGATTAATTTTAATGCAATTTTGCACGATTGTAGTCTAATGTCAGATCTGCTTCCTTTAAGGTAAAAAGAGTAAGATCTTGATTGTTGTGTGGTGATAATAGCAAAACAAACCGTTCCAACAGGTTTTTTATCGCTACCTCCATCTGGCCCAGCAATACCAGTAATGGAAACTGCTATATCGCTTCCAGGCGTACACCCTTTAGCCATTTCTAGTGCTACCTCTTCAGATACAGCGCCATATTTGGACAGAGTGGACGCGGACACCTTGAGTAAATTAATTTTTGCTTTATCGCTATAGCTTACTATTCCATGGGAAAAGAATGACGAAGATCCGGGAATGCTTGTTAAGAAAGATGCAAGCATTCCACCAGTACATGATTCTGCTACAGAAATTAGTATTCCATTTGCAGAATTTTTAATATCATGTACTAATTTTTCAATTTCTTTTTCAATCATTTATTAAACAAGTGGAAACCAATCAATAATAAAAAAGATAATCATATATTGTATTACGGTCGCAAATATAGCAGCAGCAATGTCGTCAAGCATTATGCCCATAGCTCCTTTTATATTCTTGTCCATCCAGTTGATAGGCCATGGTTTCACTATATCAAAAAATCTAAAAAGAACGAATGGCATAATTACAAGACAAAGAAAATCTGCTTGAGTTGAGCTAATATGATTAATGATGGAGGAAGAAGATAAGAAAATCACTGAAAAAGAAGATAATATAATGGTAAGCATCTGGCCAGCAAGTTCATCTACAACAACCTCCTTGGGATCTTGCTCGGTTTTATCCATTATGTATATGGAGGTAGCATATGTTCCAACAGCAAAGATTAAAATACAGAAAATTAATTCTACGGAAAAAAGAGCAATTATTTGTTGTTCTTCAAAACTAAAACCGGTAAAGGGAAAAACAATTTTGTTATTTAAGACAAAATACAGTATTATATAGCATAAAGGAAAAGCCGGTATCGAACCAAACGTGCCTGGGGCGTACCTTATTTTTCCTATATATAATACAGTAGAAAGTATTTCTGCTAATTTGCTTTGCATATTTATTTTAATAATAATCTATAAGATCTTATACTATGTATAATTACAGTAATTTTCAAAAAAATCAAAAGGCAGTAGCACTTGGTTTTAACGAAAAAGTAGATCATGCGCCAAAAGTGTTAGCAAGTGGCAGAGGTGTGGTTGCAGAGCAAATAGTTCAAATTGCTAGAGAAAATAATATTCCTATGCACAGAGACGTAGATCTTGTAGAAGTATTATCAGTACTAGAAATTGATGAACATATTCCTATAGAAGTATACTCAGTTGTAGCTAAAATTTTTACTTACATATACGAACAAGAGCAAAAAAAGAAGCAAAAACCAAAATAACTAATCAAAGAATAGGGTATCTTATGAAAATTGAATGGGAAGATTTAATGAGATCATTTGATAACTTTGAAAAAAATTTTCAAATAAACCATCAAGATGAAAATCTGATAGTATTTTTTGATGATTTGGCCAAGAGGGTTATTAATAGTAATTTATCTGCTGGGCAGCTGGGGCTGGTTGTTGAGAGGATTAATAAATTAAGAAGCATATTTAAGCAAAGAATGGCCATAATTGAACAATTAGTTGATGAAGAGGAGACTGTATAAATAAAGAAAATTGCAATATATGATTAGGAAAGATTATGAAAATAAAAATGGAAGAATTGTTAAAGTCTTTTGATAAATTTGAGCAAGAGTTTGCTATTAATCCAAGCGATGGGAATTTATTGTTATTTTTTGACGGCCTAGCGGAAAAAGTAATAAATAATGAATTGTCAAAAGAACAGATGCAAGCGGTTGTTGATAGAATAAACAATCTTAGGGAATTATTTGCACATAAAAAAGAAGAGTTAAATAAGGCTAGTGTGGAATTATTAAATAAACAACAGCATATCAGTCAATATATAAAAAATTATCACTATAAAGACAGGCAGTAATCATGGAATTTGAAGTGATATTTAAGACCATATTATATTTATCCTTTGTTTTAGGCGCTGTATACTTACTCCTTAAAATAGTACAAAAATATAGTAAATTTGGTTCTTGGGGAGCAAAGTCTGGAAAAGAATCTGGTATAAAAATAGATAATGTATTATATATCGATGAGGGAACAAAAATTATTAGTCTAAGTAATAGTAATGGATCAAGTTACGTGATAGCTGTGGGAAGACATAATTCATTACTGATTGACAAGTATAAGACAGGTAAGACTGATGAGACAAAAGGTTAGTTTAATATTATTAGTAGTGATGATCTTACTACAACCAGCAACCTCATTTGCAGCAGATTCTTTTGTCTCTGAGCTAGAGCATTTGCTTGGTAGTAGTTCGATGACTAGCAGATTGATGCAGATTTTTATGGTTATTACCGTATTAGGTCTTGCACCATCTATTCTTATTATGGTTACTTCATTTGTTAGAATTTCAATCGTACTTTCAATAGTTAGGACAGCTCTTGGCCTTCAGCAATCACCTCCAAATCAAGTATTAGTAAGCTTAGCTTTGTTTTTGACATTTTTTATTATGTCTCCAACTTTAACTGAATCCTATGAAAATGGTATTAAACCGATGCTGGAAGAGACCATCACAGAGGCTGAAGCATTTCCGCTTATATCAGATCCATTCAAGAAATTTATGGTTTCAAATACCCGTGATAAAGATCTTGATTTATTTATCTCAATTGCAAAAGTAGATGCTCCCAAAGAGCTTTATGAATTGCCACTAAGGGTAGTTATTCCATCATTTATGATTAGTGAGCTCAAAAGAGGTTTTGAAATAGGGTTCTTATTATTCTTACCTTTTTTGATTATAGATATAGTAGTTGCGTCAATTTTGATGGCAATGGGTATGATGATGATGCCACCTGTTATGGTTGCTCTACCGTTTAAAATTATATTTTTCGTCTTAGTTGATGGATGGTATCTTCTAGCTGGTAGTTTAGTACGAAGTTTTGTAACATAAAAAATAAAAGAAGGAAAATATGACACAAGAAATTAAAGATAGTGATTTTGAAAAGGTTGTTGGCGCAAGTAAACCTGTTTTAGTTGATTTTTGGGCTGAATGGTGTGGTCCATGTAGGATGCTTGGTCCAATTTTAGAAGAATTGGCAAAGGAAATGGGCGATAAAATAGACATAGTTAAAATGAATATTGATGAGAACCCAGAAGCTCCGTCATCTCTTGGAATAAGAAGTATTCCCACTATGATGATATTTAAGGATGGCAAACAACTATCAGTAAAAATTGGTGCGCTGCCGAAGAACTCAATTAAAGAGTGGATAGAATCTTCTATTTAAGAATATTTTGAGTAATTATATTGCTCGAAGAAAGGATCCTGCATGCATAATCTTGGATTTGATATTAGTTTTGAGGAGCTGAATTCTTTGGCTGGTTTGAAGAAATTAGACCAAGAGTTTTTAAAATTTGTTAGATCACATGATGATATTCTACAGCAAAAATTACTCTCACTAAGAGCAAATCAAAATCTCCAGCTAGCAACTGTCGAATATAGCGATGTTTTAATAAAATTATCTGAGCTTTTAGAGGATTTTATTGGAGAGCTTTTTAGTATTGAATTAGAAAATTTTAAATTTAAAGAAGATATAATAGATTTTGATCTAATATACGAAGTAAGAAGAAAATTTGTTCAACGAGAATATAAGAAATATTCACTTGAGGAATTAAATCAGTTAGAAAAAAATAATATAGAAAAGAAGCTTAGCACGCTAATAGGAGAATTTTCTGAATTAGATTTAGCAAAATATATCATACACTGGATTAAGGACGATAGTGTTTACTCTAGTGAGCTTAAAGTAGCTTCAGAATATTGCGCCTTAATGGTACATCAAAGTAGTACATTATCTTTATTTGATATTCCAAGATCTCAAAACAGTTATAAAATCAGAGACTATAAAATAGACCAGCTATCAAAAGATACGCTTCTTGGTTTTGAATATAGAGATAATGTCAGCGATCATCGGCTTGCTCATATGCAATCTCATTATTGTATTCATTGCCATAAACAACAAAAGGATTCATGTTCTAAGGGCCTTAGCCAGGAACAACAAGGTTGCCCGTTGGATGAGAAAATATCTGAGATGAATTTACTTAAAAGCCGAGGTTTTAATATAGGGGCTTTAGCCATGATTATAATTGATAATCCTATGGTTGCTGCAACTGGTCACCGTATATGCAATGACTGTATGAAAGCCTGCATTTTTCAAAAACAAGATCCGGTTAATATTCCTTATGTTGAGTCCAATGTGCTTGAGAGCGTACTGAATATGCCGTGGGGAGTTGAGGTATATATATTACTTACTAAATGGAATCCTCTTAATATTTTACGACCTTATCCAAAAGAGCATAGTGGGTTTAATATTTTAGTTACAGGATTAGGCCCAGCTGGATTTACTTTATCTTATCAGCTTCTTCAACAAGGTCATAATGTTGTGGCAATTGATGGACTTAAAATTTTACCTTTAAAAATAAACCATAATTTGCCTATTCGAGACTGGCAGGAGATAAAAGAAGATTTATCTAATAGAGTTCCTAAAGGTTTTGGCGGTGTAATGGAGTATGGTATTACTAACAGGTGGGATAAAAACTATCTGACCCTTATCAGACTTATTCTAGAACGTCATACAAATTTTTCAATGTATGGTGGCTTGAGGCTCGGAAGCAATATTACAGCCGAGCAAGCTTTTGATTGCGGATTTAATCATATTGCGTTATGTCTAGGGGCTGGCCCACCTCGTTATGAAAATCTTCCAGGATATTTTGCTAAAGGAGTAAAAAGTGCTGCTGATTTTCTGATGAATCTACAGCAAGGGATCCCATACCACCCAAAAAGTAATTCTAATTTATTGCTACGCGCTCCATTTGTAATTATTGGTTTAGGGCTTACTGCCATTGATGCAGCAGTTGAATTGATTCATTATTACCTTATTTATGTCGAGAATTTTTTACAAAAATGGGAGAATAATTCTATAGATCGCAGTATTCTAACAAATGAAGAGCTAGAAATTGCCGAGGAATTGGTTACTCATGCGAAATTATTTAAAGAAGCTAACGCTCAAGATAAAATAAAGATTATCAAAGATTTGGGTGGGGTAACAATTTGCTACCGAAGGAGTATAGCTGAATCGCCTGCCTATAGGTTAAATCATGAAGAGATTGAACATGCATTAGCAATAGGAATTGATATTAAAGAAAATTTAGTTCCTACTAAAATTTCTCAGGATGAATATGGATATAGTCAGCATATCGAATTTTCTAATGGTAGTAGAATTAATGCTAGAACGATATTGATTGCTACTGGCACTATGGATAATCAATTTTCTGATATTGATTACGAAGATAATATTTCAAAATTTGGAGATTGTGCAGGAGGAAAAAGTGCAGGCAGTGTAGTCAGGGCGATTGCAAGCGCTACTTTAGGATACAGCAAAATTGAGCAGTCACTAAGAGGGGAACGCAGCAACTTAGTGGACCAGTTCAAAAATGATATTATAAGTACTATTAAACAAGTAAATTATCTATCAGATGACATAGTAGAGCTGGTAATCCATTCGCCGCTTACTGTAAAAAATTTTAAGCCCGGCCAATTTTTTAGGCTACAAAATATGGCTAGTGATATTGAAAAGATAATTGAGCCATTGGCATTAACTGGAGCATTTGTTGATCGGGTTAATGAGACTATATCTTTGGTCATTCTTGAAGTTGGTCTCTCTAGTCAGATGTCTAGGAACTTTAAGCCTGGGGAGCAAGTTGTGTTAATGGGTCCAACAGGCATGCCAAGCAAGATATTCAAAAATAAAAAAGTTGTTTTAATTGGAGGTGGCCTTGGAAACGCTGTGCTAATTGCCGTTGGTCAGGAGTTGCAGAAAAATGGTTGTAAGGTGTTGTATTTCGCGGGGTATAAGAATAAAAAAGACAGGTTTTATCAAGATAAAATAGAGCAATTCTCAAGTAAGGTTTTCTGGTCGTTAGAAAATGGTGTTTTTGACAATTTACGAAAGCAAGATTACATGATTAATGGCAACATTATTGATGCGATAAATTTTGCTAATAATGAAAGACTACTAGATGAATTAGATCATGTCTTATGTATTGGATCGGATAGTATGATGGGAGCAGTGACAAAAAATAAACAGCTCTTTGGGGGAGCTGAAATTATCTGTAGTGTTAATTCCCCTATGCAATGCATGATGAAAGGAATTTGTGGTCAGTGCGTTCAACAAGTTGACAATAGTCAAGGCTACATTTTTTCATGCGCTTGTCAGGATCAGGACATGAACATTATCAATTTTGAATCTCTGGGTAACAGACTAAAGGCTAATTCTCTTCTTGAGAAAATGTCAAAAAAGAATAGTTCGATATTTTAAGGTTTTTATAATGGGTTATGATCAAGTTCAAGATGACATAGGTCTATTCTGAACATACTCCAGTCGCCCCCAGGGCTTTATATCCGGGGTCCATAAATTAAGCGCTAGATCCTGTGCAGTACAGGGATTGCTTTCTCCTAGTCATCTCACATACCCATAAAGTCTCAAAACCACTCACGAAGTCATTCCAAACTTGATTTGGGATCCATAATTATAAGAATGGATACTGAATCAAGTTCAGCATGACTTTTGGACTATTACAGGGGTAACTACAAGAGCATCGAAGATGACTAGTGTGAGTTTTAAGGTGACTAGTAATCCTCGGGTCTTTTAATTATTTTCTTAAATTTAGTCTTTCAATTAACTTAACGTATCTATCTAGGCTGCGTTTTTTTAGATAAGTAAGTAAATTACGTCTGCGACCAACAAGTATTAGTAACCCACGTCTTGAAGAGAAATCTTTGTGATTTTCTTTTAAGTGCTCGGTAAGATTAATAATTCTTTCAGTTAGAACTGCGCACTGGACTTCAACAGAACCAGTATCACCCTTAGTAGTTGCGAACTCTTTCATGAGCTCAGCTTTACGCTCTTGTGTTATCGACATCGTTTTCTCCTAATTTTTACAATTAAACACTCTTAAAGACTTGAAATTACTGCTTTCTAGCTTACCAATGGCAACGAGTTGTCCACCATTGCGCACCCAAACTTGATTCAGATCTTTTTGGTCATCAAATATACATGGCTGACCATATCGAATCTTTTGGGCTTGTAAGTCATCTGCTTCTAGTACCGGGATGTCGTCTAGTACAGTTTCAATCTTTAAGCTTTTTCCAATGAGTAAATCTTTTAAAGTTACGCTTGGAATTTGCTCTAGGTCAGATATATTTATTGAATTATCTAATTTAAACATTCCAACTCTAGTGCGGCGCAATTCTATCACAAATCCTAAACTTTGCAAGGATAAAGCTATATCCTCAGCTAACGTCCTGATGTAAGTACCTTTTGAACATGTGCATTCATAGCTTGCTATAGCAGTTTTTTTGTTATAATCAGTACATATCAAGTTATAAATATATATGTTTCTTTTAGCTAAAGAAAAAGATATTCCTTGCCTTGCCAAATCATACGCTCGTTTGCCATCGACTTTTAGGGCGGAGTAGATTGGTGGTTGTTGGGAAACTTCACCAGTGAATTTAGAGCAAATATTAACGCACTGTTCTTTTGTTGGTATGTAATCACAAGTTTTGATCACTTTTCCTGCGCTATCTGCAGTATCAGTTTTAGCACCAAATTGGATTGTAAATTGATATTGCTTTTTTGCATCCATCAATATTCCAATCAGTTTTGTTGCTTCTCCAAAAGCAATTGGTAATATACCTTCAGCTTCTAAATCCAGTGTCCCTGCATGTCCAACTTTTTGTCCTTTGAAAGCTCTTTTAATATAAGAGACCACTTTTGCTGAACTTATGTTTTTTGGTTTGTAAATGTTTAGCCAGCAATCCATGAATTTACATTATTTGAAAATTTTTATGGATGATATATCAATAAGAGCTAAAGTGAAATGGATTTATATGATTTTTACTTCACCCATAACATGAGAATTCATTGTCTTGTTGGTGCAGGGTGAGAAGTGGGTAGGTGTGAGTGACAAAGAGTAGTGTCTTGAGTAACAAACAAAGTTACCTCTAGGGCTATTTATGGTCATCCCGGGCTTGATCCGGGATCCAAAGAATATTGAGTTTGGTTGCTTTAAGCAGTGGATCCCAAATCAAGTTTGGGATGACAAAATTTGGGAGTTAGTACGACTAAGTGGTATGGTAAAAGAAAAATCTATGATTAAATCCGAGATCTTATTTTATCTCCCGATAAAATTCTTCGCCAATAGTTATTTCAGGTCTACCGTTTGATTTTCTCCAATCGTTTGTATCCCTTAAAGAATATATGCAGCCGCAATATTCTTGTTTGTAAAACTCTTCTTCTTTAGCAAGTTCATACATTCTCGCTCCACCACCGCTTTTGCGCCAGTTATAAGTCCAATAGGTAATTCCTGGATAATGTGAAGCAGCTTTTATCCCGCAATCATTGATTTGCTCCATATTTTTCCAACGTGAAATACCAAGAGAGCTTGTAATAACCGTAAAATCATTTTCATGGGCATAAAGAGCCGTTCTTTCAAAACGCATGTCAAAACACATGGTGCACCTAATTCCTCTTTCAGGTTCATGTTCCATTCCTTTTGCGCGCGAGAACCAATTTTGAACGTCATAATCTGCATCAATAAAATCAAGTCCAAGCTTCTTAGCATATCTAATATTTTCTTTTTTACGAATTTCGTATTCTTTTTTGGGATGGATATTAGGGTTGTAAAAAAATATGGTAAGATTAATTCCTGATTCTGCCATTTTTTCAATTAATGGTCCTGAGCATGGAGCACAGCAGGAGTGCATCAAAACTTTATTTTCTCCATTCGGGACTTCAAAGATGTCGTTCACTTTAACTATATCACATTTAATTAACTAGCTAAGCATTATACACTAATTAAAATAAATTGTTAACTAGGCAGAAGCAGCATTCATTAGCATTGCATCTTTTTCTCTAAACTCTATTCCTTCTGCAAGATTATATTTATAAGTTTCCTTATAAAAATACAAGCAACAGAAACAAAATACAGCCAAACCTGTTAGGTAATATGCTAATGATATCTGTGATCCAGTATATTTGTGAAGAGCTGCTCCAACCATTGGCGCAGTTCCACCAAAAATAGCTGCACTTAAGTTATACGAAACAGCAACACCAGTAAATCTTATTCTAGTAGGGAATAACTCAACTAATATAGTCGGTACCGGTCCCATATACATACCAACAATTGCTGCAAAAATTACTTGCGATAGCAGGGCAATGTGATAGTTCATTGAGTGTAGTGCCAGGAAAATAGGGTACATTGTAATAATTAGCAAGACACTAGCAAAAATTAACACTGGTTTTCTCCCTATTTTGTCTGATATATAAGCAGAAATTGGTAGCATAATACTCATACTAATTAAAATAAAAATATTAGCCATAGTTGATTGGTGTTTTTCATATCCTAAAGTATCCATATAGCTTTTAATGAAGACAGTAGTGGTATAAAATGGCGCAGTAACATTGATATAAATTGCCATTGCCATTAACACTTCTTTCCAATGTTTAGTAAAAGTCTCTTTTAATGGTGTGCGTGACAATGATCCTGACTCTTTGGCGGCTTTGTATAGAGGGCTTTCTGATAGATGAAATCTAATATACAGACCAACCAAACCTATAAATAATCCTGCAACAAAAGGAACTCTCCAACCCCATAGATTTAAATCTGCTTCGGGTAAAAGGTAAATGAATCCTTGAGCAACAAATAGACCAAGTAACATACCAACACACATACTCACAAACGAAGCACTACCAGCAAGGCCACGTTTATCAGCAGGAGAATGTTCCACTATATAGGCAATACAGCCACTAAATTCTCCTCCAAGAGAGAATCCTTGTAGTAGCCTAATTACCGTAAGAATGATTGGTGATATGATGCCTATCGTTTCATATGCAGGCAGTAGTCCTATGCCAGCAGTTGGTATAGCCATAAATAAAATACCCAGTACTAAGGCCGCTTTTCTGCCAAACTTATCACCTATATGTCCGAAAATAATGCCACCAAGAGGTCTGACAACAAAACCTGCAGCAAATACAGCAAAGGTTAGTATTTCAACAAAGTCTGTCTTAGGGAAGAATCTTTGTCCAATGATATATGAAAATTGAGCGTATAAAGCATAATCATACCACTCTAGAGCATTGCCGATCATTCCTGAAATTACAACTTTCCTCATTATTATTCCTTTCCTTAAATTAGCTAGATTAAAAGTAACAAGGAATTTATAATATTACGATTGGTAAGCGTTGCAAGAAGTATAAACTGATTCTGAATAATTTTTTTAAGCAAAGTATTGCATGAATCCTACTTGGAACACTCTTTCACTTTATCTATTATATTATTATAGCTGTCAAAGAAGAACTGTTGCCCATCATTTGTTGGTAGATTATCCCAATTTTCAGAGTTGATTTTTACAATTTTTTTGTTGTACCTGAGATACATTTTATCATCAGCATTTGCATCCATTAGTATACAATGATTGATCTCTTTATTCTTTAGAATATGCTGAGCTGTATAATAATCTTTTAAGCTAGCAAAATTCTGTACATATATTTTAGTTACCCTTTTATCTGTATCCAAAAATAATTGTCCAAGACTGTCGCTCACGATAACTATATTTTCTATTCCGGCTAACTGTGATTGTTTTTTGCTAATCAGAGTCTCAATATTTTTAAGTGCTTGATCTTTATTCTTATCGATATTTGCACTTAGTGTCGGAAAAGTTTTTGATAAAATGTCTGATAACTGGTCTGATATAATCATTATATTATTTAGATTTAGCCAGAAATGCCAATTTTGCATACCAGTTTCTTCGGTAAAATTTAGAGAAGATAGATCACTGATTTTAACTACTTTTCCCTTAAAATCTTCGGATAGTTTTGCCATATATCCATCAAAACTATCATCGATATAGACAATCATATCAGCGCCCAAAATGCTATCTTTGTCAGATGGCTTAAGGTTATAATCATGTGGACAGCCGATTGAAGTGCTAATTACTACAACTTCGGCTGTATCTCCGGTTAACATTGTAATAATACTGCCCATAATATTTGTGCTAGTGACGATCACTGGTTTGGCGAAGGTAGAAAAATTTGATAAGAGGATTATCAAAATTATATAGGATCTATATTTCATTTTTTACCTGCTGTATTAATTCTTGTTTAGTTAGTTTAAAATTATTTAATACCCATTGATGCTTTAATGCATTGATTGTTTTTCCTACATCCGGCCCATTAAGACCTAATTTCATCAAATCTTCTCCAGTAATTGGAAAGATTGGTATTTGCATATTCTTACACGCAAAATATAATTGCTGTAATTGAGCTAGCTCAGCAATAAATATACCGGTTAATAGAAAATAATCAGCAAAATTCTTTTTTTCTAGCCAAACAAATTTTAGCATTACTGTTGCGGCTTCTGGACCGGAGTTTTGAATGGCGGTCACAAATTTTATAAGATCAACAATTTCTTTGGCATCTTTTTTTGAGAATTTATTCTCAACAAGATACTCCGAAGAAATGTTGTTTTGATAGAATAAAATTGCATATATTAGGTTCTTCCCTATTAGTGCACGCCAATTCAATGCTATACTATGTAATGATTGCAAGAGGGTGGACTGGTAAGTTGCCTGAGGGTGGAGTATCTGTAATATTCCACTACTACTTAGCGTGTCCAAAATATTGCTATTGTTGATTATCACAATAGCATCCAATTCTTGATTTATTCTCTCTCGTGATAAAATTGATAGTTTATTTTTATGCTTGATACAAGCATTGAGTGATTTTCGCTCTAACGTTTTAGCGTATTTGCTGCTAAAGCGAAAGAACCGGAGTATTCTCAAAGCATCTTCGGTAATTCTTTCCTCAGGATTCCCTATGAACCTTACCACTTTATGTTTTAAATCCTCAAGACCGGTGAAATAATCATATATTTCTTGTTTTATTGGGCAGTAGCCAAGTGCATTGATAGTAAAATCTCTTCTTTGAGCATCAATAGCAAAATCTTTACAATATTCAACTTTAGCATGCCGTCCATTACAAGATATATCTTTTCTAAGAGTTGTTATTTCAAGTTTATCATTGCCAATGATTGCAGTAACTGTACCAAAGTCTATTCCTGTTGGAATAGTCCTGATATTATGCAATTTAAGCAAATCTGATACTTCCTGAGGCAGTAAATCAGTTGCGATATCTATGTCTTTTGTTTTAATGCCTAATAGGCTATCTCTAACAAAACCGCCAATGAGTCTAGCATTTGCTCCGTGATTTTTTATTATATTAATAATCTTTAGACAAGATAATGAAGGAATTTCTAAAGCTTTCTTAATTACAATCATAACCTAAATTCGCTTTAATAGTGCCTGTCTCCCTGGTTATCCTGAACGTCTATAAAGTCATCCCAAACTTGACAGGATCAACCTTAAATCAGTTGCAATCTTAGCAGTAGTATGGCTCCCCGGTCAAGCCCGGGATGACTAGCACTTCTTTAGTCTTCTAAGGAAAAGCAAAACCTATTACTTTAAATTATTTACTAAAGTATCAAAAGCTCTATCACCAGCAGCAGCGATCGAAGTTTGTGCTAAAAGAGAGCTAAGTAGGTCTTTAGCGTTATTAGTAAGAACGTTAATATCTCCCTTAAACTCTTTCAGTACATCTGATGCTGAATTAATATCAGTTAAATTAGTAATTTCTGCTTTGCCAGCTTCTTCAATTTCGTAGCCGATTTGTACTTCAAGAGTTCCTCTAGCATTCTTTTGTGCAAGCTGTGCTACAGCTATTTGATCTACTGGTTGTGTGCCTTCTTTTACCATGTTCAAATAACCAATAGTTTTAACAATAGCGTCAGAACCTGGAAATAGTAAATTACGTCTTGTTTCATGTTTTGAAGAGAGGGTAACAACCGTAGCATCTTCGCCAATATCAGAATAATTATTTACTAGCACATTGCCATTTACTACATTAGTTTGTGTGGTAATATTCGAGGCAACTCTGTTTCCTGTTACTGGATCAATTTTTGATAAAGGATCAGTAAATAAATCGGTGCCACCAAAAATATATTCCCCATTTAGGTTTCTTGAGCGCAAAATCGTCTCTAATCTAGCTAGAGCTCGGTTTGCTTTCTCTGCTTTTGTTCCTGCAGCAACAGATTCATTTGCCATTTCTTGTTCAAATCTAACCATCACGTCGTTAACATCACGCATCGCCTTACGTTGGGTGTCCAGTTTACCTTTGACGATACTCGTAGTGGATTTATTAGCTTCAACTTTCAATAATGTCGCTTGTGCCACATCAAATCTTCCAGCTAAACCAGAAGCGTCAAGGCTTGCTCTATCAGCAAATCTTTGTCCTTCAGTGATGTTGCCAAACGCATCTTTTAGTGCATCGGAAGTTGTTCCAATTTTACTTCTATCCGTAGCAGAGGTATATAGTATGTCTCTTGAAGACGTTGTTACTATTGAATTTACCATATGTTATTACTCTTTAATTTTATTATCTAAATAATATGTCTTCAACTTTTACTATTGTATTTTGTACTTGAGCCATTAGGTTTGCTAAAGTAGTAAGAAGCCTTGCTTGATCCATTACCTTCAAATATTCCCTTTCTTTACTAATTCCTGATTGTTGTCTTACAGCTTTATCAGTTTGAGTTAGAACGTTTTTAGCAATATCTGACTTAGTCCTTGCTTCATTTAAATCATTAGAAAGCATTCCCGTAACAATTGATGCAATGCCAGCTAAAGTCGCTGAAGTATTTGGCAGAGCCAAATCATCGGTCAAAGTTATAGTTGTAGTTTGCAAACTGCTAAGCTCTTCAAGCACATCCTGATTAGCAGGCTTGAGAGTATAGTCTAAAACTGGCGAAGTTGCAACTTTGTTTGTGCCGCCACCTAAAGGAGTTGCTCCATTGGCATCTGCTGCTCCTATATTAACAGGTACTGCAGCAGCATTTACATATGCTAGAGTTGGGCCAGCAAGATTAAAGTTCCAGCTGATATTTAGATTATTACCGCCTACGCCAGCAGCTTTGGCCTTTAGTATGAATGAATTACCGCCAGCTAATGGATCTGCTACAACTAAATTTTTAGTTACTCTATCATTATTTATAGCATTTCTTAAGTTATCTAATGTTATCTGTAGATTTCCACCTATTTGTACTTCTTGAGAATTTGCTGGTGCTCCAGCCACAAAAGTAAAGATTCTTCCTGCAACCGTAACTGTTCCATTTGCAACCATGTTAGGAACCCCTGCAAAAGTCAGCGTTCCTTGAGCTGTGGCATCACCCACAGTATGCGCTGTGGCTACCGCTGCACCTTGTTTTGCTCTGCCAAGAGCTAGTTTGCTTGGATCGTCTGCTATGTCATCACGAAGAGACATTGCGCCTGTTCTTTGATCGAAATTGAAGAAATTGTTAAAACCAAACATGCTGCTAAAATTGCCATCTTGGATTGCGAGTCTGTATGAGTCAGTATTAGTCTGAATCACCAGCCTTCCCATTTGGCCACTAGTTGGGTCAATTTCAAAACCATTATCATCAACAAGCTTTGCTCTTGCTACTCCTGAATGACTAAGTACAGGTACTAAAGGTTGATGCATTACAAAACTACCACCTATCGCCCCTGCCAAAGTGCCGTCAAAAGTTATACGTTCATTGTAATTTATTGCCGGATTGGCTCTAAATGATACTGTTCCTTCTTGAACGACGCCATTTTCTCCGGTAACCCTCACAGTTAAAGTGATCACTCTGTTTGCACCAGCGCCAGCTACTCTAATATTTTTTCCAGTTGCGGTGTTAGTATCTTTAGCAAGATCAAATTCATCAGGTAAATTGCCTTGTGCTACTACTTGAGCATTTGCTCCACCAACATCAGTGGTTCTTGCATCAAGAATCTCAATCTTGCTGCTAAAATGTGAACTTCCTTGCAAATCAAGATCAAACGTAAAGCTCCCATCGCCTGGATTAACACCTGTTTTTGCTCTTAGCTGAATGTTGTTAACTAAATATTGGCCAGGAATTTGAACCGCTGCATTTGCATCTGTAGTAATCGCTCCAATTGCAGCGCGCGGTCTTGATGGGGCACTATCAAGTTTTTCGTTGAGTTCTTTGATTAAATCCGCAACTGTCGCTCTTCCTGTTGGTGAACCAGCAGCAATGCTTCTCATATCTATCACAGCTTTATTCAATGGTCCTTGACCGCCAAAAAGTTGACTGCCGTTGCTATCAACAAAATAAACGCTAAACGGATCGCCCCAATCAGGCTGCTCTAGGCCTCCAATTTTAATTGTACTCTCAAAGAGACCCTTTGGCGGAAATGGAGACCCGCTATTATGAATTCTATTTAGCTCTCTTGAAAGATTAGCACCTAGTGATTTAATAATATTGCCAGTTTGAGGCAGTCTGTTATCACGCAAATCTACTAATGCTCCCCATGTACCACCACTAAATGGGAGTATTTCTGGGTTGTCGCTTCCGCCGGCAAAGACAGAAGTATGGCCCGGAAGATTTCTTGTATCATAGGAAGTAATCATCATCTCAGGGCGATCAACATTGTCGATAATTGCATCAATTGATGGTACCCCATCGTATGTGATTTGAGCGTAAGAACCATTTCCAGTTAACTCAGTGCCGCTTGGTTTAACACTAATTAAAGCAGTACCCGATCTTCCATAAATCACATTAACATCAAAATTAGAAGCAATGTCACGAACCAAAGCATCTCTTTTATCATAAAATTTTTGAGGATTTTGGCTTGATAGCATTGCTTGGTTAATATCAAAAAGCTGCTTTAAACTATTGTTTAAGTTCAATGTTTTTTGGTGTAGCTGTTTATCCGCTTCAAATCTTAGTTCATCAACCTTTCTAGTTGCAGATGAAATAGTGCTAGCTAGCCCTTGAGCTTTTTTGATAAATCCAACTCTCATAGCGCCGCTTGAATCAGCTTCAAGCAATTTTGCTTGGGCAAAAAATGAGTCTACAGCGCCTACGAGGCCAGATTTTTGACTATTCTTATCACCAGCTATAACAGTTTGTAAATCTCTTAAGAATTCGGTGTAGACATTTGAGTTATCAAGCCCAGTAGTTTGCTTAACATAAGCTTTTTCAAGCAATGGATCAACAGATCTTGTTTCGACTAACTTTGTCCTGTAGGCAGTGCCGTTTGAGCCTACTGGATCAATACTAACCGTTGCATCAACTCTTCTTGCGCTAGGATCTGATAATCTTTCTAAGTTAGATGATAAAACATCGAGTCCATCCTTTGCTACTAAGAGAGATTGTATAGCTGTACCTGTCATTCTTTAAGTCCCTTATATCTTGTTATTTAAACCAATTGATGGCATTACTTTATCTATTTTTCCTGCTACAGATACTTTTCCATCTTTATTGTATCCATAGTTTCTTAATGTTTCTTTTGTTTTTATATCTTTGAATATTTCAACAAGAGTGTTGCTCACCTCTAAGTTAGCTTTGATCAGCACATCGTTGTCGTAATTCAACTTATTTAGCTGGGAAAGTAACTCTTGAAGTTTAGCCATAGGAGCAGCATTCTTATCAAACTTCCCACCCATTTTGACGTAATCTTCGGCTAGCTCTTGGGTATCATTAAACTTTTGCAAGGCAGAAATTTTTTCTTCCGCCACATCCCCTATAGCAGATACCGTGCCACTTTTTAGGAAAGCATTTTCCTTTTCAATAACCGCAATCAAATTTTTTAAAGCTTGGGTCATTGAGCTTATAACAGTACTTTGAGAAATTTCTTTACTACTTCTTGCTAACATTTGTCTTTTCTTTTAAGTCTCTAACTATTGCCTTTTTTAATACATCCATATCTTTGCCAGATGCGTTTTTAACTAGCTCCGGCCAAAGTGATCCTTGGAACATTTTTTCTCCGAATCCACCTTCTGGCTTTTTATTTACTTCTTTTGCCATTTCATTCCACAAAAATCCATAAACTTGGTTCACTAATTCCGTGGCTACTTTCTCTTCTCGAGCAAGATCTGTGCCATCACCTTTTTTACCGTTATTTGCTGGGTTTTTAGGGTTATTTGTAGTTTTAATATTGTCATCAATTTGTTTTGCAATTGGTGAAGCTTGTGCTTTTTTATTCACCTTATTAAGAGTTTTGGTAAAGATCTCTTTGGATTTTTCAGTTTGTTCTAATTTTTGGCTATTAAGCCTTGAGTCGATTTTTTTATAATAATCAACAGCTTGTGGATCACTGCTTCTAATATTACCAGCCCCTAAGTTACTTATTGCCATTTGATCATTTTACCTCAATTACTGCATCAAGTGCGCCAACCGATTTCATGTTATGGAGAATATTGATGATATCTCTTGGGAAAACCCCAAGCTTATTGAGTCCAGCAACCAAATCACTTAAGGTAGCACCTTCATCAAGTTGGTGAAGCGAGCGTCCTCTTTTTTCATCTACGAAACTATCGATCAAATTTCTTTTCTTTTCATCAGTTTCAGGCCCATATTTCTCATCAAAATCTAGTTGTCCTACATTGACAATTAAGTTTCCTTGAGCAATAGCAACTGGTCTTATATGTACTTTATCCCCAATTACTACCGTTCCTGTTGATTCGTTGATAACAATTTTTGCTTTATAGTCAGGCTTTACTTCGAGCCCTTCAATTTGAGCTATAAACTCCACTATATCCTTTTTTCTGTACGATGGTACTACAATTTCAACTGTTGCTGCATCAAGAGCTGTTGCTGTATTACCAGGTACGTTGTCATTAATAGCTGCTGCAACTGCAATAGCTGTACCAAAATCAGGTGAATATAATGAGAATTTAATAGTATTCATGTCTGCAAAAGCAAAGTCAATCTCATCTTCAACTATACCGCCGCTTTGTATGTAGCCATTGGTTTCTACAGAGTTTGATTTGGTTTTAACGTCTCCTGATACTGCAGTGAAATCTGAAATAGCAATTCCTCCTTGCGCTACTGCGTAGACATTACCATCAGCCCCTAGTAAAGGTGTTGCCAGTAATGTTCCACCTTTAAGGCTTTTAGCATCGCCAAGAGCGCTTATTTTAACATCTATCTTTGTTCCTCTTCTTGCAAATGCTGGAAGATTCGCAGTGACAGTAACTGCGGCAATGTTTTTTGTTTTAATATCAGCCCCTTGGACATTAACCCCTAATCTTTCTAAGAAATCGGTTAATCCAGCTTTGGTAAATACTGTATTCTTTAAGTTGTCTCCTGTTCCATTTAATCCAACTACTAGACCTTGTCCAACTAGAATATTTTCTCTTGCCCCTTCAATGGAAGCGATGTCCTTAATTCTAGTGTTCGCTAACGCTATTTGTACCGCAACTAACAATGTTAGAAAAATACTTACTTTAATGAATTTCATATGCTTAAATTATAACCTTGTTATTTTATTGTATTGGCTGTCGTAATACATAGCAGCTTTTTTAAGATCTTCCGGCGTGTCTACTGAAATTGGTATCTCATTTGAGATACATATTCCTATTTTCATACCATTTTCTAGAGCCCTTAATTGTTCTAGTTTTTCGCATTTTTCGTAATTACTTTGCTTAAGATCAATAAATTGCTTAAGAGCTTTAACGGTAAAGCCGTAAATTCCCATATGATATAAAAAATCTTTTGCTCCGTGTGGAATTAGGCTTCTAGAAAAATATAGTGCATTGTTATTTTTATCTACTACTACTTTTACATTTGATTCTATCTTGGCCACATCCTCACCAACCGGTACGCAGGATGTTACAATATCATGCTGATCTTGTTTCAGTAATGAAATTATATCTGCAACTGCATCATGTTTGATAAATGGCATATCACCTTGTACGTTGATGATATAGTTTATTTTTTCTTTATTTGGTAATTTTTGATACGCTTCAAAGACCCTATCTGATCCAGTTGGACACTCTGGATCTGTCATAATTGCCACCGCGCCAGCTTTTGCAGCAACTGCAGCAATATCATCATGATCGGTAGCAACATATAATCCCACTTTTAATGGGACACATAATCTTTCTATGACGTGTTCAATCATTGTCTTATTACCAATCATAGCTAAAGCTTTGCTTGGTAATCTTGTAGAGCCAATTCTAGAAGGTATAATCACTGCTACATCAGAATGCGCCATCAATTGCCCGAAATCACTTACGTTAAAATAATTGTTGACATATTATCGTTTTTCCAGCATAAAGTAAAACACATTTTCTACGGTGTTTAGGGTTCCTTAAATCCTTAGTTATCTGGATTATGTCACTAGCAATGGTGAGTAAGTTACAAAATCTGTAACTTTAAGAGGCTTCTTATGTGAGCCCGTAGCTCAGCTGGTAGAGCACTTGACTTTTAATCAAGTTGTCCCGGGTTCGATCCCCGGCGGGCTCACCATTGTTTTCTTTTATAAAAATGTTCCTATCAATTTTGGT
Organism: Rickettsiales bacterium; assembly: GCA_017302595.1. GTDB lineage: Bacteria > Pseudomonadota > Alphaproteobacteria > Rickettsiales > Rickettsiaceae > Megaera_A. The sequence continues at coordinate 745,853 of JAFLDA010000001.1, read as the reverse complement.
TGAAGTTTATACTCATCTCGACCCCAAAAAGTTATCAACTACGTTTTTTAAGAAAGGGTAAAAACTATACTAAACCCATTAGTCATCCTGAACTTGATCCAGGGTCCATGACTTAAAGTCTTCCCTAAATGCTGCTTGGATCCTGGGTTTAGTCTGGGAAGACTAGAGTGTGGTTCTAACGTACCTGAGATTATAACCATTCATTCAAGGTGGATCCCAAATCAAGTTTGGGATGACTTACTGGGGTGTTTGGGGTGAAGCCTTCTAGTCTTCCCGGGTGCAGGTCCTAGGATCCAATATATTGAATTTATTTGATGAACTCGACAATACCTATTTATTATTTATCCTAATTGCTTCTACAATTTCCTCAGGAGTAGTGGACATATAAAAATGCTTTATATATTTGCCATCTTTATCCATTAAGTAAACAAATGATGAATGATCCATCATGTAGTTTTTAGAATCCTGATTATCCCCAGCTTTAGCAAAGTAAACCTTATACAGCTTTGACACTTTTGTAATTTGATCTTCGCTGCCTGTGAGGCCAATAATTTTAGGGTGAAAGTGGGTAACATAAGCTTTAAGTACTTCAGGAGAGTCTCGTTTGGGGTCAATCGTGATCAATATTGGGAGAACGTCGATATGATATTTTTCGAGTGTCTGTAAGACATTAGTTAACTTTTGCAGTGAAGTAGGACAAATATCAGGGCAAAAAGTAAATCCAAAATAGACCAAACTCAGCTTCCCTTGCATCATCGAGCTAGAGAACTTATTGCCGTTGTGATCTACAAGCTCAAACTCACCACCAATACTTGCTTGATCTTTTATAGTATTGCCTTGGCCAGCTAGTGGCTTTTTAGATAGGTCAGTAGTAAGCAAAATATACATAGAGATAGCTGCTATAATAACGCTTAATATGATAACTGCTTTTGATATTTTGCTTGGTTGATTATTATTTTCCATAAATCTTAAGTATAATGATATTATTATGTAATAAGTTCTGCTACTTCCATTGCAGCATAAGTAAAGATTGCTGACGCGCCAGCTCTTTTAATACAAGTCAAAGATTCTATAAGAGCCTTGTTCCAATCAAGTGCCCCATTTTCAGCAGCAAACTTCATCATTGCATATTCTCCAGATACTTGATAGGCAAAAATCGGTATATTAAAGCTCATAGAAGCTTCTTTTACGACGTCAAGATAAGGCATGCCAGGCTTGACTAGAATCATATCGGCCCCCTCTTCAATGTCTTGCTCTATTTCTCTCATTGCTTCTTTGACGTTTCTTATATCCATTTGGTAGGTGGCTTTGCTTAAATATGCTTTCTTATTACTACCAACAGCTTCTCTAAATGGGCCATAAAAACTAGAACAGTATTTAGCAGAGTAAGATAAGATCCCTATCTTAGTAAAACCTTCATTATCTAGATTATCTCTAATGTGTAAAATTCTACCATCCATCATATCTGATGGGGCCACTATATCTACTCCAGCTTTTGCTAAAGTCAAAGCTTGATTTGACAGCGCTTCAATAGTTTCATCATTATCTACGTCGCCATTAATGACTATTCCATCGTGTCCATGCAAGGTATATGGGTCAAGTGCTACGTCGCAAATAATACCAATATTTATTCCAGCATTTTTTAGAGTTCTCACAGCTCGGCAAATTAAGTTGTCAAGATTATATGCCTCATCAGCATGTTCAGATTTAACTTCATTATCAACTACTGGGAATAAGGCGATTGCTTTAATACCAAGTGCTTCAGCTTCCTTTGCGGTGTTAACAAGCAAATCAATCGATAGTCTGTATATTCCAGGTAGTGATCTGATTTCTTGTTTTTGATTTGTTCCTTCAATGATAAAAATTGGTAAAATAAGATTTTCAGGTGATAGCTTAGTTTCAGCAATTAAAGATCTTTGCCACTGTGTGCTTCTATTTCTTCTTAGTCTTACGATAGGATACATTATCATGCAGCTTTTAGTTAATATAGAGCTGATATTATACAACCTTTGCTGAGACTGCAACTAGTCTTTTAAACAAATTGGAATCAAGTTCAGAGTTTATATACTCAGCGTGCCACTGCACTCCTATTAGGTAAGGATGGTTATGATGTTCCACGGCTTCGATAATACCATCAGGTGCCTTTGCTGAAACTATCAAATCTTTACCAAGTTGATCTATTGCTTGGTGATGCGTTGTATTAACCATTACGGTCAGGTCAGTACTAAGACTACTTAGTGCCGTTCCTTTTTCAATTATAATGGGGTGGGATGGTAAATGCTTTGGATGTGGTTGCTCATGATTAATTGGACTGTCGATAAAATCAGGTATGTGCTGAATTAATGTCCCTCCTAAAGCAACGTTTATAACTTGTAATCCATTGCAAATTCCAAGAATTGGTAAGTTATGTTTTATTGCTCTTTTTACAAGTTCTAGCTCAAATACAGCACGCTGATCATTAGTTTTTACCCGAGATGATTTTATTTCTTGGCCATAAAATTGTGGATGTATGTCCTCATCTCCTCCCGGAATCACTAAGCCATCGACTATATTTATGATATCATCGATATGGTGCCCGTGAGTAAGCATAATAGGAAAACCTCCAGCCATATCTACAGAATCAGAATAATCTTTTCTTAAGGCATACCAAGGGCGCTTAGCGTAAGAATATTTTTCGCTATCATTGGCCGAATCCAAAACTATTCCAATTACAGGTTTTTTTCTCATGTACTTAGCTTTCTTCAGTTCCGTGGCAGTGTTTAAATTTCTTTCCAGAACCGCAAGGGCAAGACTCATTTCTGCTTATTTTTCCCCAGCTATTAGGATCAGTTGGATCTCGTTTTTCTGGTTCTACAAACGCTTTAAATGGCTGAGCTTTTGCTTCAATCGCAGAGCCAGAATTATATCTTTCAAAAGCAGGATCATTCCTAGTTGCATGCATTTCTTGTAATTGTTTATTAGCAAGTGCAAGTGATTGTTGATTTGTATGCTGAGTGTCTATATGCAAATAACAAATACGTTGAATAAACAATTCTCTAAGTCTGTCAAGCATTGCCTCAAACAAACCAAAAGCTTCTCTTTTATATTCATTTAATGGATCCTTTTGTCCATATGCTCTAAGCGAAATTCCTTGTCTTAAATAATCAAGTCCATGTAAGTGCTCTTTCCATACCTGATCTAGAGTAGTAAGTAATAGATATTTCGTAGCAGATTTCATTAAATCCTGACCGTAGTCAGTCTTCTTTTGTTCAAATAACGTGGTTACTTTATGATTTAGTAATTCAGAGATTTCTATTTCAGTTCCTTCGATATTAGCCAGTTCCTCAGGTTTAATTTCCAGTGCTAAGGTTTGATGAATTTCACTGGATAATTCTTCTATTTTCCAATCTTCACGAAGACTATTAGGTTTTATATGTTTAGCAACAAGCTCAGAAGATAAATCCTGGCTCATGCTGGTGACAAAGTCACTTACATCGTCAGATGATATAATCTCATTACGTTGTTCATATACAATTTTTCTTTGATCATTCATTACATCATCGAACTTCAGTAGGTTTTTACGAATTTCAAAATTATGCGCTTCTACTTTTTGCTGAGCTTTTTCAAGTGATCTACTGATCATTGGATGATGTATTGCTTCGCCGTTTTTTAAACCCAAAGTACGTAGTATTCCGGAGATCCTATCTGAGGCAAAAATTCTCATCAAATCATCTTCTAAAGATAGGAAAAACTTTGTTTGCCCTGGGTCTCCCTGCCTGCCGGATCGACCTCTTAGCTGATTATCAATTCTACGACTTTCATGTCTTTCGGTCCCTATAACATACAGCCCGCCAGCTTGTTGAACTTTGTCTTTTTCTTCTTGGACTTGTTTCAGTATCTTATCGATTTCTGTTTTTCTTTGATCTTCGCTCAAAGTTGGAGCTAATTCTTCAATAAGCATTTCTGGGTTGCCGCCTAGCATAATATCAGTGCCTCGACCAGCCATGTTCGTAGCAATAGTTACGGCACCATATCGTCCTGCTTGGGCAATAATATGCGCTTCCTTTTCGTGCATTTTAGCATTTAGTACATTGTGATTGATTTTAGCTTTCGTAAGAGCTTTCGATATTTCTTCTGACTTTTCTATACTTATCGTACCAACAAGAGTAGGTTGGCCTTTTTGATAGCAGTCTTTTATTAGTTCAATCAGTGCACTATATTTCTCACTCTTTGTACCATAGATGATATCATCATGGTCTATTCTTGTGATTTTATTATGCGTTGGTACCGAAACGACGTCTAAGTTATAAATATCCTTAAGCTCAGTCGCTTCTGTCATGGCTGTTCCAGTCATACCTGATAGTTTTGGATAGAGCCTAAAATAATTTTGAAAGGTTATAGAAGCAAGTGTTTGGTTTTCATTTTGTATTGGTACATTTTCTTTTGCTTCGATAGCTTGATGTAGACCATCTGAGTACCTTCTTCCATCCATTACTCTTCCAGTAAATTCATCAATGATCATCACCTTTTTTTCTTGCACCAGATAATCTACATCTTTAGCAAAGATGTGATGTGCCTTGAGTGATTGATTAATATAATGAACTAGACTCAGGTTTTCAAAATCGTACATACTTGTGTTTTCTGCAATCAGGGCATTTTGAGCAAGTAATATCTCTAGTTTATTGATACCTTCTTCTGTTAGACTAATAGATCGAATTTTTTCATCCTTTTCAAAGTCGCTACTAGTAAGTTTAGATACTAGTTTATTAATTTTACTATGGAGATCTGTGCTAACATCTACAGGGCCAGATATGATAAGTGGTGTTCGTGCTTCGTCGATTAGAATCGAATCAACTTCATCAATTACAGCGAAATTAAATGGACGCTGTACCTTGGAATCTTCGGTGAATTTCATGTTATCACGCAAATAGTCAAATCCCATTTCATTATTGGTGGCGTAAGTAATATCGCATTGATAAGCTGCTTTGCGTTCTGAGTCAGGTAAATTACCTGTGACACACCCTACACTAAGACCAAGAAACGTAAAAATTTTACCCATCCATTGGGAGTCTCTTTTTGCAAGATAATCGTTTACTGTTACTAGGTGAGCCCCTTTACCTGTTAATGCATTCAAGTATAGTGGCAAAGTAGAAACAAGAGTTTTTCCTTCTCCTGTTCTCATTTCAGAAATCATACCCCTGTGCAAAATGAGTCCGCCAATTAACTGGACATCATGATGACGTTGTTTTAGCGTTCTTTTGGCCGCTTCTCTTACTACAGCGAAAGCTTCATACTCAATATCATCAAGTGTTTCACCCTTATTTAGTCTTTCCTTGAATTCAGTAGTTTTATTTTTGAGTTCCTGATCGTTTAGTTTGGAAATATCAGCTTCAAGAGAATTGATATGTTGAACTTCTCTGCGTAGTCTTTTGATGATTCGGTCGTTAGCGGTACCAAATATTTTGGTCAATATTGAAAACATTATATTTTGTGTCCTGATTTTTACATTCGGAATATAAAATATTCCATTTTGTCATTTTTTCAAACAATTTGTAAAATGCAATTGACTTTATTGAGCATAGCTTCTAAAACCAACGGTGTATATATTAATTAATGTGTTATGAGTAATATTATGAAAAAATTAGCAATAGCGATGTTAACTGCCACTTTATTGAGTAGTGCAGCGTGCGCAGATAGTACTGTTATAGCCACATTTGATGGTGGGGAAGTGACTTCAGATCAAGTTATGGAACAATTCAAGCCTATGCTTGATATGCAACAGGATACTAAAGGAAAAAAATTTACAGATCTTGATAAAAACATCCAAGAAATGCTTGTGCGTGGTTTTATCAATCAAAAGCTATTTGAGAAAGAAGCAACAAAGCTTGGGATTAAGGATAGTGCTGAATTTAAGAAAAAGCTAAAGGCTGCAGAATCACAATTAATGCAGCAAGAGCTAGTTGAGAAGAAAATAAAAGAATTTGTTACTGATAAGGTAATTGATGAGGAGTACAAAAAGCTTGCATTTGAATTAAAAGGTCAAAAAGAAGTTAAAGCTAGCCATATTCTAGTGGATACCGAAGAGAAAGCTAAAGAAATTAAGAAAAAACTTAATAAAGGCAGCAAATTTGAGGATTTAGTAAAAGAATTCTCAAAAGATGAGGGTTCTAAAGCAAATGGCGGTGATTTAGGTTACGTAATGAAAGGACAATTAGTTCCTGAGTTTGAAAACGTAGCATTTTCAATGAAAAAGGATGAGATTTCTGATCCAGTAAAAACTCAATTTGGATGGCATATCATTAAAGTTCAAGATTCAAGAGATATAAAAGTTCCAACTAAAGAACAAGCTTTGCCAAATATTAAAGCTAAACTTTCTCGTGAGGCAATAGAGAAATATATTGCTGAGCTTGCTGAGAAAGCTAAGATTGAACTTAAGCTAAAGTAGTTTTTTGTTTTATTTCTCAAAATGCCGCAAGTATGCTTAAGTACTGCGGCATTTTTTATTTCCCTATTTTTCTTCTAAACAATTAAGTTCAAGATGGTCGCGGAGCGTTTAGGGTTGGACTCAGTGTGTAAGGCTTTGTGTTCTACGCGGTTTATGTACACTAACTGGTGGATGATTCTCTAATTTATGCCTCATATCTTTTCCAATATGTTCGGCAGTAGATTTAGCAAGTTTGGTTGTAGCGCCCTTAGGATCAACGACATAAGATAAATTGGCAGCTAATCCTTTATTATCAGCAACTTCTTGTACCATTTCATCATATTTCCCTTTTGTTACAGGTAGAGTAAATATTTTTCCATTCTTCTCAATGTAACCAATTGCGTCTTTACCAGTTCCCATGAACTTTACTGGTACTGGCGATGATACTTCTACCAATTTTCCTTTATCGTCATAATGAGCTGTAAAGTACACAGCATCTTTTTTAGGCATACTTTGTCCATTTTCATCTTTTAATGCCATCGAAAAATGAACTGGACCAGTTCCAGTGTCAGTCTTTTTTGGAAAATTAACAGATCTATATCCAGAGACTTGTTTTGTTGTTCCGTCATTAAGTTTAAAACTTTGTGGATTATTTTCAACAGTTGTTTCTTTTAGCGATAAAACCGTAACACCCTGATCGTCCTTAACTGCAGTAACTTTGGTTTTGTCGCTATCTCCGCTCTTCCATGATAAGTCTTTAAAACTATCTTGGAATTGGCTTTGTACAGCTTTGTAGCCGTTAGATTCTATAGTTTGTAAGTCTTGTTTAATCTTTGGATCTTGTAATGTTTCAACTAGAGCTTGTTTACCTTGAGTAGTTTCTAGATAACTTCTAACTTGACCTAAGTTTAAATCCAAAAATCCATTGCGCTCACTAACTGGTATGTGCTTTGCAATTTCTTGTTGAACATAGAGCTGCTGTTTGATTATTACTTCATCTCGAATTACTTGCTCAATACTATCCCTTGCGACCGCTTTTCTAGATGATACAGGTGCTACAGGAATGATAACACGATCAGTTGCCAATTCAGAAGCAACCGCAGTCTTTTTTTTCGGTGGCTCAACATTTTCAAATACTGTTTCGCTTCTTGGTTTACCAGTTCTTGGGGCGTTACCTTCTTCTTGTGGATTTGTGGTGCCAATTCGTTGCCCAGTGCTCTTACTTGGCGTAGGTTCTTTGCTTGATAATGCACTTTTGACTCTTCTTGACATTGGTAGTTGGTCATTAATTCCTTCTCGCATTGAAGCAAATTCTTCTTTTGCAGGAACTACACCATTCTTAATTTTATGAGCCGAAGCAAAAAGTTTCATATAAGTTTCAGTGTCTAGCTCAAAATCGTATTTGCCGGATCTTGTATCATGACCTTTTTCTATTTTATCAATTAGGCTTTTATAACCAGCTTTTAAATCTTTATTATCAGTACCAGCTTCTAGTTCTTTTAGTAAATTGTGTAATCTTGCTGTTTTAGTCTGGCCAGATAGGCCTTGTACACTTTCTCTTTGCTCTTGTAATAATTGAGTATATTCACCAGCTTCTTTAGCTATGGCTAAAAATTTTGCACCTCTATCAGCAACATGCTCTTCCCACTGTTTCTTAAAGTGTTCCGGTTTTTTAAGAAAATAATCTATAAATTCTCTATTAACTCCTTTTCTCATTGAAGCCAATTGATCTACCATCTTAGAAGCGTATGCTGGGTCAATATCACCTTTCTGTGGTAACATTGCTTGTGCTTGCTTAAATACATCATGCCACTGCTCTTTGGCTTTATCATATTGGCTGAAGTCAACATTGATGCCTTTTTGTTTTGCTTTAGATGCCATTTGCTCAAGCATATTGTCGAAATACGTTGCTGTTTTAGATACATCATGTCTGATATCTCTTTGCTCTTTTCTATAGGCTTCAACTTCAGCTTGTATTATCTTTTTTTGTGCTTTGCTGAAATTTAAACCCCACTGTGACCTGGCAGGATTTTCTAATATTCTTTCAACATGAGTTGGGTTTTCAGCAATTGCTGCTCTTAATTTGTCATAATCAATATTTTTTGTGCCTTTACCCAGAGCCAGTTTGAGATCAATCTCCACCGCCATATCTAATTGTGATTCTTGGCGTTGTTTCATTCTCTTTGCAAAATGAGCTTTTATACCCTCAAATTGCTTTTCTTTATTAGGTTCGTTTACCACTGATTCTGGAACACCAATTTGTTTACCAAACTCTACTATGGCTCCGCGTTCATCTTGGTTATCATAATTCCTAACTATTTCTTGCCACGCTTTATCAATTCTTGGCCCTAAATCTACTTTAGCTTGTCTTCTGAGTTCTGCTGAGAATTCTTCGGTAAAAATTCTTTTGCGAGGATGATCTCTTAAGAAGTAGTTTTTTTGCAAAACCACATGCGCTTTATTAGATTTAAACGGATTTATATCAGGTTCAAATTCACGAAAAGCAGCGCCAAAGTCAATCCTAACTAGATGTGGTTTTTTAGGGTTCCCTCTTTCAACTATTCCTATATTTCCTGAGTGAATTGATTGATCAGCTAATAAAAGGGAACCAACAACTGCTGGCTCATAATTTTGGTATACGAATCTTCCTTGTTCATCTCGTTTATCAAGTCCTTTTCTTACATGCTGAGCTCTTGCGGGTAAATAAGCCTCAGCAAGTTCCCCTAATGCGCTTCTTTCTTCGTCTCCTAAATCTTTATAAAAATCCCTATATCCTTCTTTAAAATACTCTGAGGCTAAAAAAGTTCTGCCGGTATCTTTGGATTTAGTTAAAGTTAACTTGCATGCTGTTCCAGGGCTTAATTCATCAAACACCTGAGCGGCTAAAAATTCGGCAACGTCATTTTCAAGGTGTTTTATGTCTCTTTTAATTAGGTATGTGGTATTTCCATCTGAAGATTGATATCTGCCTGCCTCTGGATCTGGTTTATGTGCGCCACCTTGTTTTATTCCTTTTCTTGCGCTGAACCCATCAAATGGTTGTGGTTGTTCTACCACTTCCTCCTGGTCTTCTTTTTTTGCCATACTATTTATTATTTATGGTTAATAGTTGTATTTTAAAGTATTTTCACAACTTTTAGAAACATAACAATAATTTAGCACTAAATTTAAGGAAAGTGTTGTTTTTCACATCAAAATATTGAAGAAATTTACATTTATTCCTCTTTTAATTGTCATAATAAGCTAATTAAGCTTACAATTTAACGGTTAAATGGAATTATGGAGTATAAAATGAGTGACGAATTTGCTGAGCTTAAAATCAAAAATCAAGCTTATCAACTACCAATAAGAGAAGCATCAATTGGGCAAGATGTAATAGATGTTTCCAAGCTGTACGGCCAGACTGGTTATTTCACCTATGATCCTGGGTTTATGTCAACTGCATCATGTACATCGACTATAACTTTTATTGATGGAGATCAGGGAGTATTAAGGCATCGTGGCTATGACATTAAGGATTTAGCTGAGAAAAAGAGTTTCCTTGATGTATCATATTTGCTTCTTTATGGCGAATTACCAAATAAGCAAGAATTTGCAGATTTTGCTGATAAAATCTCATACCATTCTCTGCTCAATGAGCAAATAAAGAATATATATGGCGCGTTTCGTCATTCAGCTCACCCTATGGCAGTAATATTATCTGTCGTTGGGTCGTTGTCAGCCTTTTATCACGATTCAATTGATATGAATAGCCCAGAAGGAAGAGAGCTTGCTGCGCTAAGGATGATCGCTAAAATGCCAACTATTGCAGCAATGACCTATAAATACTCTAAAGGTCAAGCGTATGTATATCCAGATGCAGATCTGTCGTTTACAGAAAATTTCTTGCGCATGATGTTTGCAACTCCAGATCGGAAATATGTTGTAAATAAGACTATTGCTAGTGCGCTTGATAAGATATTCATTTTACACGCTGACCACGAGCAAAATGCGTCTACCTCAACTGTGAGAACGGCTGGTTCTTCCGGTGCTAATCCATTTGCTTGTGTTAGTGCAGGTATTGCGTCTCTTTGGGGGCCTGCTCATGGAGGAGCAAATGAAGCGGTGATTAATATGCTCAAGGAAATAGGTACAGTTGGTAATATTCCAAAATGTATTGAAAGAGCTAAAGATAAGAATGATCCTTTCAGGTTGATGGGATTTGGTCATAGAGTATATAAAAACTATGATCCACGCGCAGCAGTGCTTAGAGAAACCTGTAAAGAAGTGCTCGAAGAACTTGGCCAACTTAAAGGTAACCCCCTACTTGAGATTGCTATGGAATTAGAAAAAATTGCTTTAAATGACCAGTATTTTATAGATAGAAAATTATACCCTAATGTTGATTTTTATTCCGGTATTATATACGAGGCAATGGGTATCCCATCTCTTATGTATACTGTTTTATTTGCCGTTGCAAGAACCGCAGGTTGGGTCTCGCACTGGAAAGAAATGTGGGAAGATCCTGAGTATAAAATTACTAGACCTCGTCAGCTATATGTTGGGCATGTTCAAAGAAAAATATAATCTACGATTGTATTGAAGGTGTTTAAAGCAGTGCAAGCTTCAAGGTAGTTTGTGGATCATAGGATCTGCACCCAGGGTGACTGCTGTAGGCTTCAAGGTGACTATTCTTAATTTTCACCATGTGCTTGTTTAAATTCTTGTGATGATTTTTGCGGCCTTCATTGATGGTTTTTCTTCTGAATTTAACCCTATATTCTTGAGTATTCTTTGCCCTTCAGAAACCTGGCTCTGAGATCTTTTGTTGTCGCTTAAAAGATCGCCGATAGCGTGCGTTATATTATCAACATTAAAGTCTGATTGAATGTATTCTGGAATAATTTCTTTACCAGCGATTATATTGATTAAAGTAGCATACTTAACTTTTATCATTAATTTTAGGAGAAAGAAGGTTATAGGATTAAGTTTGTATCCTACAATCATCGGTGTTCCTGAGGCTGATATCTCTATAGTATTTGTTCCGGATTTGGCCAATACACAATCGCTTACTGCGAAACTATTTAGTCTTTCTGTAGAAAAACAGTAGTCGAATTTGGCATCACTTAAGAATCTTGAAATTTGTTGGATATTTGAATCATCTGATTGGATAAAAATAATTTTAATAGGATGAGTGGTAGACAGCTTATCAAAAACCTTTCTAATGATTGGCATGTGTCTATTGATCTCACCTTTTCGGCTACCTGGTGTTACGCCAATTATTTTTACATCTTTTGAGATATTCATTTTTTCTCTTAAGATCGAAGATTTTATCACAAATTCTTGCTCTAGAATAGGGTGCCCAATGCATGTGGTGTCAAGTCCAAGGGGAGTAAAATACTCAGGTTCAAAAGGTAATAAAGTTAAAAGATGATCATACACCTTGGCATACTTTTCTGCTCTTTGTGGTTTGTAGGCCCATACTGAAGGCGCTACAACGTGTACAAGTTTGATATTTGGAACGAGCTGCTTGATTTGTTTTGCTATTCTATAAGTAAACCCCGGAGAGTCAATAGTGATTAACACATCTGGCTTCTTGTTTATGATATCCTGGATGGTTTGTTTGATCAGAGATTTTATTCTAAAAATTTTTGGAATTACCTCTACAAATCCCATTAAATTAATTTCTGTAATCGGAAAGAGAGATTTTAAGCCACAAGAAGTCATGTTACGACCTCCAATGCCATAGAAAATAATTTGTTCTGCTAAGCCTAAACTTTTCAGCGACTCAATTAATTTACTGCCAATATAATCTCCAGATTCTTCACCTGCTATTATGTAGTAGCGTTTCATTTGTGGTTCCTACAAAGGCTTAAGGATTTATCTACTATGCTAGATTCAATCTTTAGACAATCAAGAATCGAATGAAAAAGGTAATCGTGAGAAATGTTTTTACCTAAGTTGTGTTTTATAGAATCCCATTCTTCATGATGATTTGATTTATATTTATTTGAGAACCATACCATAAACGGAACATTTCTTTGTTCTTCGTAATACTCATCGTGTCCATGAGTTAATCTGCCTCCTTCGCCAAGAGATTCGCCATGGTCTGATGCGTATATTAAGATAGCATTTTTGTCTTTTAACATAGCAATTACGTTAGATAAAAAAAAATCTGTGTATAATATTGAGTTATCATAGCTGTTGTTTCTTTCTTCCGAAGAACAGCTTGCAGCATCATGTTTTGATGAATCTGGTATTACAGGAGTGAATTTCTCAAATTCTTTAGGATATCGTGCTCCATAGTTCCAGTGACTACCAGTAGTGTGCAAAATAATGAATTTTTTTTTATTCGAGCTAATATTTTTTTCTAAGTATGGCAGTAGCTCACAATCGTGACTATTGGGCAGCATTAAGGCAGTTCCGCCTGGAGTAACATGAAAATTTACTTCATCGTAAAATGAACCACCTGGTTTATTAAGATAATATTTTGTAATCGATTGCGTGGCAAACCACATTGTTTCAAAACCAAGCTTGGTAAATATTGATAATATTGATGTTTCAGAATCGATTTTACTCATATTATCTTCGTTAAATCTAGATAACATACAAGGAACAGACAAATACGTATTGTTAGAGCAAGATCTTGCCTTATATGACGCTAAGTTATCTATATTTGCTAAGTTGGGAGTAGTGTCTTTTTTATACCCATTTATAGCGAATCTATCATATCTTGCAGCTTCCCCAATGACCAGAACAGCTATTACATCCTTGTCAGATTTATCCTCAAAAGCATACTCTTTGCTAATATCTATCTTAGAGAAATCTTCATCTGTTTCGCCAAAGAGATGTACGTATGAATTATGCAAATACTGCATTGGAAAGTAGCCCTTAATAAAACTGAACTTTGGTGAGATAATGTTATTTATAAAAATGAGTAGGCAGATAGCTGATAATATTCTTGTAACAAAAGACTTTGTCGTTTCTATTTTAAAGTGCCTTATACTATATAAACATATCAAAATACTAAAGACTACCCAGACTATTATTCTTACACTGATTAGCTCAGTAACTTCTTGAGGTTCGGTGCCAAAAATTGATGGCATTATTGCAAGAGTTGGACTGATCGAGAAAAAGTACAAATAATAGCTCGCAATAGCTCCGGTTATAAACAAAAATAATGAGCCAACGATAAATATTATTCTATGTACGCTAAGACCAAAGAAAATAATAAATAGCAAAACTAAGTTGTAAACTAGATCTTTAAAGAGCTCTAATATTAACTGGATGACTCTAGTTTCAACGTAGCTAAATTTATATGCAAAAACTGCTGAGTTATATAAAAAGCAATAGAGCGCAGCAAAAACGATTGATGCATTAATTAATTTGAAATCTAAATGTTTTTGAATATATTTGTACATGACATAAAAGTTAAATCTTCAATCAAACTTAATTAGCATGATCACTAGCTCTGTGCAAGAATTTTATAGTTTTTTTCAATTTGGTAAACCTATCATGTCTATTGATTATGGTTTAAGAAAAATTGGTTTTGCAATATCCACTCCAGATTTATCTTATTCAATGCCTTATATGAATGAGGTTCAAGGGGATGATCAAAAAAAGATAGAATTGGCCGTAAAAATAATTAGTGATAAAGATATTTGTGCTATAGTTATTGGATGGCCTGTTAATATGGATGGTAGCAAAAGTAGTCAAACCATTATAGTTGAGAATTTTGCTAAAATACTATCTAAATCTATTAAGTTGCCCATCTTTTTTCAGGACGAAAGACTGACCACGCGGGCTGCAGATGTGGCGCTTAAAGGACTTGGATTAAATAGAAGAACCAGAAACAATAATGATGATGCAGTTTCTGCCAGCATGATTCTTGAAACAACGTTGCTTGCTATTGCTAAACTTAAAAGGCATCCTGAACCTTTGTATTAGTCATCCCGGGTTTGATCCGGGAACAAAAAAGTATTGGGGTTATGACCGCTTTTAAGAGTGGATCCTGAATTAAATTCAGGATGACTAGAATACTCTAATTCTAGTGCGATTCATTTTCCCCAATCCTTTTGTATAAAGTAAAAATTGTCCTACTGAGTCGACAATATCATCATGCTTTGTGTTTGGAAATTTGGTTAATTCAGAAATTAATTCATGATTAAAGGCTGAATTTCTAGGCAATAATATTTTCCCGGCTTGAAAAAGCGTCACAACTGAAGCAAATCTGGTGATTTTGTCTAATTTTGGTTTTATGGCTTTTATATTTAAATAGCCCGCAATACCTAAATCTTGAATTAACGACTGACCACTCGCTTTATCTTCAATCAAAATATATTTGGGATTAAATCTATTAATTTGCTTTATAATTTCATTTTTCAAACATGGGTAATTTAGTTTTTTTCTAATCATAGAAACTAAGTAATATTGACTTGCAAACAACCCCCAACATGTTCCGACGCTATAATCGGAGCTATCATTAGTTTTTATTGCCGTATCCCAACTTAATATATAATGCTCAAATTGCTTTGGCAGTGATTGGTAGAAATGTATATCTTGTTCTTGCAATAAGCTGCTATTATCTTCTGCTGGTTCTTGTAAATATTGAGCAAGATAATTTTTTGTGCCAATTTCTTTTTCTATATTCCCCAAATACTCAAGTGAATCTCTCGATTTATTCAAAATATTTTCTTTAGGATAGATGTATTTCTTGGCGCTAATAAGATAGGTGATTTTTTCTTTTGCGATAGCTGGTATTTTCAGCAATTCCCATCCTCCAAGATTTAAGAGATGAGCTGATAAATCCTGATGGTGGAGACGTTGCATGACAAGTATTATAGCGCCTTTTGATTGGTCATTTAATCTACTGACAAATGTTTGTTCAAACCAATCTATTGCTTTGTGACGTAATTTTTTAGAATTAATTTGGCTGGGGTTATGCGGGTCATCAATAATTAGAAAATCCCCTCCTTCACCAGTGACTGAACCTCCCACACTTGTTGCAAATCTGAATCCATTTTGCGTGGTCAGAAATTTGGTTTTTTGGTTATGCTTCTTACTTAAAATTGTTTTGGGAAAAAGATTCCTATACCACTCCGAGGAAACAACTAATCTACTATCAAGAGAATGTTTGGTACTAAGAGTGGACGAGTAGCTAGCAGCCAAAATCCTGTAGGCAGCATTCTGACCTAAAAGCCAACTCGGCCAGGCAACACTGACACAGACAGATTTTAGCGCTCTTGGTGGCATGTTAATTATTAGTCTTTTAATCCCGCCTAATCTGACATTTTCTAAATAATCAGCTATTAAATCTATATGCCAATTAGAACGATATAGTGTTCCTGGGTTTATTGTGTTAAAAACTTTGTGAATAAAACTACTAAAATCCTTCCTGAGCAGTGCAGCAAGTATTTTCTTATCTTTGTTCATTAACAAATTTTGCGATAAAATTATCAATTATCATTTCATCATCCTGATTTAGTTCATTTTCTCTATAAGACGGAGAATTCATTTCCAATTTGTTTAATTGCAAAATCAGGGTCACAATTTTGTTCAAGGTATCAGTAATGCTCTTTTTTACATTTATACCCCCTTTTGATTTACTATGTTTTAGGTCTTCTAATTCATCCTCCAATAGCGATACTAGATTCGTGATAAAATTATATATTTTGTTGATTGTACAATTCATTTATCCTCCTTTTTGTTATTTAAGTATTTCATCTCCCCCATCGATTGGTTGCAAGCCAACCAATGATCTTTTTTCATTTATAGTCATGAAAGTTGCTTTAGATATTTTTGACCACAAGTTTTCTCTACGTTCTGTTAAAACCGAGATTGAATCCTTATCAAAGTCGATTGTTAACTTTTCCTTATACCAATAGGATAACCAACTACTAAGTGAGTCTGCATATTTATCTAGTAGCGGGATTATATTTTCTTCCCACAGAGCTAGACGTGCCTCCTGCATATTACTATATGTATTATCGCCATTTATTCCTAGTAACTGGGGTGGAACGTTAAAGGCAATTGCTATGTCTCTTGCACTTGAGTCTTTAAGTTCAATAAATTTTTCAAACTTCTCAGCCGTGTTGGTATCCTGCCATTTCAGTCCCCCTTCAAGAATTAGTGGTTTACCAGAATTTGTAGATCCACTGAAATTATCATAAAATTGTTGTTGTAGACGTGCGAATTGCTCATCTGATAAATAACCATTTCCATCTTGAAAAACCAAAGCGCCACTAGGTTTTGCAGCATTCTGCAGTAATGCTTTGTTCCAATCCATGATTTTATTATGCAAATTAATGGCTTTTGATGCAGCTGCAAGCGATGATAAACCAGATATATTGTCTAATGGATTATAATTTCTTAAATGTAGAACTCTGCTTTTTTGCTCGATTGAGTCTATTTTATAGGTCTTTTTATTTTGTGAGTGACCATAAGTATATGCTACTAATTTTGAATTGATTATTGAATACTCCATAAGGCTTGGATGCAAATTATGCATACTTAATGGTTTGTTTTTATGATCAAGACGAATAAGAATGTAGCTATTGCCATATAAAAGCAAATTAGCAAGATTTTCGGTAAAAAAATCAGCCCCTGATTGTCCATGACTTGGGTGTTTTAATAATTCGATTGCTGGGTGATGCGCTGTTGACTCTTTATTCCCCTTATTATTTATAAATACAAGCCACGGAATATGGCTTGCTGAGGTTGCAATCAAATTAATACATCTATGAACAATAGTATTAGATTTGTATGAATTTATACCTGGATTATCATTATTTGTGGCATGAGGAAACGGAAGATCTAAATATGCGTGCGAGCTTTTATTTTCTTTATTAAGCAGTTTATTGAAGTATTTCTTAATCATTAACATCCATTTTTTTGTACTCAAGTTGGTTTTATAACATCAACTGGGTGTATCACTAAGAACTTCTTGCAATAAATTACTTTCAAAATTTCAAGTTTTACAATAGAATGTGTAGTAGTAGAAAGGTTGAGAGAATAAATGTCCGGACAAATACTAGAATTAATTATTTTTGCAGGAATTGCTTTTTGGATTATAAGCAAGTTGATTTCAACTTTTGGAACAACTTCAGATGATGATCCCATGAAGAATAAATCATTTTTTGGTGAACAAGGGCAGATGAAAGATGTAACAGATAGCGGCAATGTAGTAAATAACAAAAAGCGTGCAGCAGATATACTCAAACCACTATTTGCTAATAAAACTAAAGTTGATTTATCTAGTTATATTGTTTCTGATAATGAACCTGATATCAAGCAAGGATTAAATGATGTTTTGTCGCGTATACCAACATTTAATATCCAAAATTTCATTAAAGGAGCAAAAGCTGCGTTTAAAATGATAATAGAAGCCGCTAATACAAAAAATGACACTGAGCTTGGTGAATTAGTTGATAAAAGATACATTGAGCATTTTAAAGCTATGGCTAATAGTTATGGAGATTATCAGTCTGATCCAACATTAAAAGTTTCTGAAATATACATGTTTGGTAATAATGTTTTTATCAAGATATTGTTTGCTGGTAAAAACATTACAAAGAAAATAAAGAATATGCATGAAGAATGGACCTTTACCAAAAGCGCTAATAATAATGGCAACGAGTGGTTTTTGACTAATATCGATAGACCTCAATAGTCTAAAAATGGGCAGTATTCTGATTTTAATTATCCGATTTTACCAATATTTCATTTCACCTATGCTTGGTAGAAGCTGTCGATACTTGCCTACATGTTCGCAATATTGCATTGATGCAATTCGGATCTATGGTGCTTTTTTCGGTTTATGGCTTGGAATCAAAAGACTACTTAGGTGTCATCCATTTAGTCAGAGTGGTTATGACCCAGTGCCAACAAATCAAAATAAAAATATGGCAGATTCAATTGATAATAGACAATGCTGAGATTTTTGTTGAAAAGTTGCAAGGTAGTGGTGATCTTAATTTTGTTTTGATTCACAATGCAGGAGGAGATCATAATTTTTTTATTCACCAAGTTGAATTATTAAAGAAATATGGTGATATCATTTGGTTAGATTTACCAGGACATAGTAAAAGTACAGGAATTTCTAGTTATCACATCAATGATTTATCTTCCGTTGTAAATCAGATCTGCAAAAATTTATCTCTAAACAATCTATGCTTAGTTGGACTAAATAATGGCGCTAATATTGTTATTGATATAGCAATTAACTACCAACTACCAGTTAGCCATATTATTCTCATTGATCCGCCTATATTTATGAAAAAATCTTTTATCGCTGAGATAAATGAATTTATTGGCCAACTAGAACGTGAAGATTATAGTATATTTACTGCATCTTTGGTAAATGGCTTGTTTATAGATACTGGTAGCCGAAATAAAGAAATAGCCACAAATGCCTTTAATAACGTTGATAAAAAAGCCCTTCAGAATATTTTTCAAGGCTTAATCGAGTGGGATGTCAAATCAAGAGGTAAACTAAAAAGCATCCTTTACCCCACATTATGTATTTTAACGGATGAGCATCATTGTACTTATAATAAATTAAATGAAGAAGCGCCGCAGTTTGAAGTGGGGAAGGTAATTGGCTCAAAATGCTGGGCAACTCTTGAAGTGCCTGAACAAGTTAATGCTATGGTAGAACGGTTTTTAATATTAAATAGGTAAGTTGAATATCTATAGAATTACTACATCATGTATTGAGTGTACTTAGTAACGTAAATTCATAGAAATATATTGTCTTGTCTTTCATCGTATGTTAAGCTGCCACTAACGAAACGATATTATTGTATGTAAAGTGAATAAAACAATATCGCTATCACATAATTTTTCATACCTTACCCTCCTGCTGGCGGCTTAAGCCGTCCTCATTTTATATTTATTGCATTTTTATTAGTTTATTATTACACATTATTTGAGAAGAAAAATTATGATTACCGAAGAAAACAATAAATTTTTATCATTTTTAGTTTGGTTATGCTTAACCTTATTTTATTGCTATCAGTACATACTTAGGGTGCTGCCGAACATCATTATGCCAGATATTTTGGTAAAGTATTCAATTGGTGCTGCTGAGTTTGGTTCGTTTGCTGGGCTGTATTACATTGGCTATATCGTAGTGCATATACCAATAGGTATTTTGCTTGCTAGGTACGGTAGCAAGAGGATATTACCACTATTTGTTGGTATAACAGCATTAGGGCTAATTCCCTTAGTTTATCTTGATTCATGGAATAGTGTTGTGCTTGGAAGGTTCTTGACAGGGGTAGGTTCATCAGCTGCGATAGTTGGAGCGTTACAGGCTTTTAGGATTATATACCCACATAAATTCTCAAGAATGCTAGGATATACAGTATTATTTGGTCTGATTACAGCTGTATTTGTAGGGACGCCACTGGCAACAGTGATCAAGTCTATTGGTATTGAATCAACCATAAATTATTTAGTGATAACAGGGGTAGTTCTTGCAAGTATGATGCTAATTATTATGCCAAAATCTGTTAGTGAAACTTCAAAATCTGATATGATTGGAGATGTTAAGTCAGTAATTTTTAATATAAAAATTATTGTAGTTAGTTTACTTGCCGGACTAATGGTTGGTCCACTTGAAGGTTTTGCTGATGCATGGGGTAGTGCATTTATGATGAATGTATATGATCTAGCAAAAGATCAGGCAGATAGTTTTACTTTGTCTATTTTGTTTGGAATGGGTGGAGGTTGTATAATTCTGCCGTATTTAGCAGATAAGCTTAGAATGTACTTGGGTGTTACCATGCTTTCAGCTGTGATGATGATAGCGTGCTTTATTCATATTTTGAGCGGCAAAGCAACACAAGATACATTGTATTACGCATGTGTGATTACAGGAATATTTTGTGCATACCAAGTTGTTATAATTGCAAAAATCTCAACTTATGTTTCAGAAGAAAGGAGTGGAATAGCTGCAGCTGTTGCTAATATGGTGATCATGACTTTTGGTTGGGTGTTCCACAATGCTATAGGCAATACTATGGATAGCAAGTGGGATGGAGCGATGGAAAATGGGGTCAAATTATATACTGCCCAGAACTATATATCCAGCTTATGGATTATTCCAAAAGCTATATTCATTGCTTTAGTTGGGTTTGCTATTATGATTATGGTGAATAGAATTCACGCTAGGATACAAAAAGGGGCAAAATGATCATAAGAAAAGTAATAATATTATTGGGATTATTCACATTTGTGTTTAATAGTTCCACGCTGGCGGAGCATGCACAAAAAGATATTGATTTTTTGATCAATAATGCCGATCCGGATGTAAATATTGGCGTAAAAATATCCAATCTTAGCAACAATAACATTATTTATGAAAAGAATGCTGGCAGGTATTATATACCAGCCAGCAGCCTTAAGTTTATTGCTGTTGTAGGAGTGATTAATGCCTTGGGCAAGGATTATAATTTTATCAGCAAGTTATATAATAAGGGTAATGATTACTTTTTAAGCATTGAAGATCCAGACTTTTCTGAAGAAGATTTAAAATATTTTGTAGAGCAAATAGTCAAGGATAATAAAGACCAAAATACAGTAAATATCAGTATCATAAATAATAGATTTACATTACCTCCTATCATTCGTGATAAAACTTATGCTGATACTCAGTATTGTTATGGTGCTCAAGTAACGAAAACTCATGTAAACAAAAACTGCGCCAGGATACCTGTTGAACCAGGGGATGTAGGCAAACCAATTATTGTGCAACCAAGTGATAATTTTCCTTATCAAGTAGAAAATAAGTCAAATACCATCGAAAAGGATAAGAATGATAGATTGGTTGTAAACATTCAAAATGGTAAATTTATTGTTGATGGTACCTTAAGTGTTTCAACAGGACCAATTAATATTGTGGCGGTATCTAGCGATAATCTTGATCAAATTAAATCGTACTTAATAAAATATCTTAGTAATTCTGGCATTAAACTTTCAAGGAAAATTTCTGTAATAGAGAAAGAGCCAACAGATATCAAAGAGATTGCTAGTAGAGTAAAAAATATAAAAGATCTTGCCAAGAAAGCTTTAGAGGAGTCGGACAATTACATCACAGATTATTTGCTTGCCGAGTTTGCTACAAAGAATAATATTAGCCAGTGGGATTGGGCCATGGGTGAGCTAAAGAAGTCTATTAAAGATAAATTAGGGGTCGACCTTACAGAGAGTGACTTAAGAGATGCAAGTGGTATTTCGAGGAATAACTTATTAACAGTAAATCAGTTTGATAGTTTTCTGAAGAATGTAGCAACAAAAGAAGATTTGAGTTTTATTAAGTCAATTATGGCAACTCCAGGAAATGGTACTCTTAAAGAGCGTTTTGATGGAGTTGATTTATACGCCAAAACTGGTCATATGACAGGAGTGTCAGCTCTAGTGGGTTATTTTTATAACGACAAAAAAGAGTTATGTAGTTTTGTGATACTTATCAATAATTCTTACCAAAAGCGAAAATTATATAGGCAGTTAGAAGAAGATATAATCAAGAGTGTTCTAAAAGAGTAACCATCAAGATCCTTGTATATAACAAGTCGAGTTGAATTGGGTGTTATACTAGTCGTGGGTTATCTCGTAATTGTCATCCAAAACACCCCAGAAAGTCATCCCAAACTTGATTTGGGATCCATTACTTACTTAAAACCGTAAAACCTTAATGCAGCTTGGATTCCTGGTCAAGCCTGGCAAGACTATCGTGGTGACTATAAAAAACGCCAAGCAAGAATAAACAAGAATGAAATTACGCCAATTCAACTCAACTTATTATAACTACACCTCAGCTTTATCTTCATCAAGATGAGTTTTTTCGTATTGTTCAAGTCTTGTCTGAGCTTCAATTGAAAGAGTTGCTACTGGGCGTGCTTCAAGGCGTCTAAGACCAATCTGTTCTCCAGTTTCATCGCAATAACCATATTCTCCTTTATTGATTCGCTCTATAGCGCCTTCAATTTTATCAATAAGTTTCCTATATCTATCTCTAGTTCTAAGCTCTATACTTGTTTCAGTTTCAACGCTGGCTCTATCTGTCAAATCTGGTTCATTCCAGTTTTCTTCTCTTAAATGCTCAAGAGTGTCTCTAGATTCGGCAAGTAACTCATTCCTCCATTTAATTAACTTTTGTCTAAAATACTCAAGTTGCAATGGGTTCATGTATTCTTCATCTTCTGAGGGTTTATACCCTTGCGGTAAAATGATTTTATCCATACTTGTCTCACATAAAATTCGTATTGCCAATATAGCTTATAAGTAAAAAAATTAGCAAGAATATTTTGGCTTATTTGGTAAATTCAAAGTTTAAAAAGTGGCAGAGATATTTATTTAATAGATATCATACTTAGTTTCGCAAGCTAGGGTGAGCCTTTGTATAAACCGATTCAAGATGGGTTTGATTGATTTTTGTGTATCGTTGAGTAGTCGATAGGCTTTGATGCCCAAGTAAATCTTGTATGCTTCTCAAGTCAGCCCCATTTTCAAGAAGATGAGTAGCAAAACTGTGACGAAAAGCGTGTGAACTTAAATGTTCTGGTAGTCCTAAAGAGCGTCTCAAAATTATTAATTCCTTGTTGAACACAGCTCTTTGAAGTGGTTTACCTAATTTTCCTCTGAAGATTGGTTCATTATTATCGATAGCAAATGGTAGAGCATCTAGATATATTGTTAGTAATTCTTTGGCTTCTTTTATCCAAGGTATGATACGTTCTTTGTTGCCCTTACCGGATACCTTTATAAATTCACTATTTTCCAGATGTTTTTTAGTTAATGATAAAGCTTCAGAAATCCTAAGACCACTTGCGTAAATGAGGGTAAGAAGAGCCTTATTACGAATATGTATCCACTCAAGTTCACCTAGCATTTCTATGTTATCAATGGCTAAATTAGTTTCAGATTGAGTCAGTGCTTTAGGCAAGGCTTTAGGTTTTTTAGGGCTATGTACAGTAAAAATACCATGGCAGTAAATAGAATATTTTTTTTCTAAAAATCGATAAAAATTCTTTATTCCAGACAAGGCTCTTGCATTGGAAGTAGCCATATATTTTTGCTGGTGTCTACTTGATAGCCAGCTTCTGATTGTTCTAATATCAATTGATTTAAGGGTATCTATACTAATTGATTGAGCTTTGTATTTTTCAACAAAAGAGAAAAAGTTGAGTAAATCATTATGATAAGAATCTAAAGTATGTTTCGAATAAGAGCGTTGTTTGCCTAAATATTCAAGCCAATTATTCAGTATCTCTTTTACATAATCATCAATCATAAAATTACTTTCCTATACAGAAGTTGCTAAAAATTTCTCCAAGAATTTCATCAACTGTTATTTTTCCTGTTAGATGGCTCAAAGTTCTAATACTCATTCTCAAATCTTCTGCTGCTAGTACTAAATCATTATTCATAGAAAAATCAGATAAATATTCCAGGGCTTTTTTAAGTTCAGCTCGATGCCTTGCTCTTGTTATAGAAGCAGCGGAGGCTGGAGAAGGCGTAATAGATCTTGCCATATCTATTATCGCAGTTGTTAATTTATCTAGGCCTATTTGGTCTTTTATTGAAATGAAAATTGGAGAAGATGTGTAGATTTTTGGCATGGGTTCAGCTTCTACTAGATCAATTTTATTAATGACTAAAATAGTTTTATCATCCAAGATGTTATCTAAAATTTGTTTTTCTTGATCTGTATCACTTACATCAAGTACTAATATCTTTATATCTGCATTACTTGCGGCCTTAACAGCTCTATTAATGCCTTCGAGTTCAATTTCATCTTGAGTAGACTCCCTGATACCAGCAGTATCTTGTAGGATAATAGGATAGCCACCAATATCAAGATGTCCCTCTATTACGTCTCTGGTCGTTCCAGCAATATTTGATACGATAGCAATCTCGCGTTGCATTAGGTGATTTAACAAACTAGATTTACCTACATTCGGTTTTCCCAAAATTGCCAGCTTGAGCCCAGATCTTAGTCGTTCTCCGCGGTTATTATCATCAAGATGCAAAGTTATTTCATCCATAATTTTTTTTACAAGTATACTAGCCTTAGTGATAGTTTCTTCTGGAATATCTTCATCTGGAAAATCAATATAAGCTTCAATCAGACTTATTAGTTCAACGAGTTGTTTTCGCCATTTCTCGTATATTTGCTCTAATGCACCACTCATCTGCATGATGGCTTGTTGTTGTTGAAGTTCAGTTTCAGCATCGATAAGATCTGCAAGCCCTTCAGCTGAGGTTAAATCCATTTTACCATTTAAAAAAGCGCGTTTGGCAAACTCTCCTGGTTCCGCTAATCTTAAGTCATCAAGTAATGCCAATGATTCATGCATCATTTTAATAACTGCGATACTACCATGAGTGTATATCTCGGCCGAATCTTCACCAGTGAAACTATTGTTACCACTAAAATAAACAATTAGGGCAATATCGATCAGTTTTCCTGAATGAGGGTGATATATTTTTTTAACATACATCTTTCTTGCTGCTATTTTATCTAGGTTACTTTGTGTTAATTTTCTTAAAGAAGCAAATGAAGAAGGGCCAGAAATTCTAAAGACACAAACTCCTGCTTTGCCAGATGCTGATCCTTGTGCAAAAATAGTGTTCATTTCTCTTAACCAACTATTGAAAGGATTTTATATTTGCACTATTATACTCGTAGTTTTCAATTATTAAAAGCCTTATCGAGTTGTACACATGGTAAATGGGCCACATCACAAAAGCTCAATGACTTTGAGCAAACTTACATGTCAAATAAATGATTATAGTGAAGAAATTTTAGACTTTGTTAATGCTGACGGGAAGGGAGAGTTGTATGCTAAATTTGTACGTAAATTTCTCACCTACATTCCAATTGATTATAGATCAAAGGATAAGATAGAGCTTTTTGGAGATTTTACTCATGAAGCATTTGATTTTTTCTTGCACAGGATGCCTGGTAATAGAAAAATAGACATTTTAATCAACGACTTCAAAGATAATCCCGCAATCACTGTTCTATTGGCCTCTGAAAATAAGCCATTTATCATTGATTCCCTTAATAATTTGCTATCTAAGATGGGTATGCAGGCAATATTTACTTTTCACCCAGTGATCAATAGTGTCAGAGATAGTGAAGGCTTGCTCATAGATATAGTAGATAGGAAAGATGGTGGGATTAATGAATATTTAGTTTACTTAAAGATATTAGGTAATTTTAGCGCTGATGATTTAGTGCTAATAAAATCTGAGATTAATAATGTGATTGATCTGGTGGATTACACATATCAGTCATGGCAAACTCTGCTCAATAAGATTATTGATATTACTACGGATATAGTTCACAACAGTGCCACTTATGAAAAAGCTAATTTACCAGCTGAAGAAGCCTTAGATTTTCTGAACTGGATTCAAAAAAATAATATTACATTTCTAGGGTCTGTCGACTTTGATTTAGATACTCAAAAATTACTTAAACAGGAAGGAGTGAAAGATATTTGGAAAGGTAATATTGATGAAATCGAGACTATTATCAAGCTTTCTAATAGCGAATATTACTCAAATAAATTAGTTATTTTGGGGAAATTAAATACATTATCACCGGTTCATAGAAATGCCCTAGTAGATTATATTTTAGTCAAACACTTGGATGAGAATGGCAAGTATAAGACTGGGACAATAATATTTGGTTTGTATGGTACAGCGATTTACTTTCAATCGGTTAAAACTATACCGATCTTGCGTGGCAAGATGAATTATGTTCTTGATCAAACTGATTTTCCGGTTAATGGTTATAATGCTAAGAAGATCAAGAACATTATTGAGTCTCTGCCCAGAGATGTACTAATACAGATAGATGAGAATGATTTGTACTGCACGTGCTTGCATATGTTATCTAGCATGCGTAGTCATAAACTTAAACTTTTTGTACAGCGAGATTGGTCTGGAACATTTGTTAATGTCATTGTGTTTTCAACTAGAGAGAAGCTAACGCCAGAAGTGCATAATGAAGTGTGTCACTATCTTAGTGATAAATTTAATGGTGTTATTATCTCAGATAGTATTACTGTAGTAGCACAAGATTTTGTACATCTTTTTGTTACTATGCAAGTTAATGACAAAGGCAAGTCAGAACCAGCGCATGATGAGATAGAGAGAGAATTGTCGCGGATTACAACTAACTGGTCTGAAGGTTTATTAAATAAGTTATGCGACGAACTTGGAGAATATGAAGGGAGTCTGCGTCATAAGGAGATAGAAGGATCATTTCCATCTGATTATAGACATAAGTATGATGCTACAACTTCAATTGATGATGTACATCATTTAGAGCGAGCTACTAGGCAAGGAAAATTAGTAACTAATTTGTTATCTGGAGAAAAAAATGAATTTTTACTACGATTTTATACTCCTGAAATTCGACTGACTTTGTCAGATATTTTACCAGCTATTGAGAATTTAGGCTTTGTTGCAATTGATGAGCAAAGTTTCCAGATAGGTGAGTCTAAGGATTTTAAGAAAAGTTGGATTTATGAATTTAAACTCCAGGCCCAGAATCAGACTGATGTTCCGATGAACATCATTAAGAAAAATATAGAAGAAGCATTTAATAAAATAGGAAGTGGTGAATTAACTAGTGATGCGCTGGGTAAGTTGATTGTGCTTGCTGGTTTTGATTGGAGAAAGGTAAAGTTATTAAAAGCAATTGCAAGATACTTACATCAGACTGGTTTTATTTACGGTAAGGGTTATGTAATGCAAATTCTAGTTAAGCACTACCAATATACTCAAAAACTAATCGAACTTTTTGAAGCACGATTTTGTGCGACCAAGAGCTCTGCGCAGAATGTTGAAAAAATCATATCAGAAATGATGAGTTACCTCGACTTAGTAGACAGCAGCAGTGAGGATAAGGTACTAACTAATATGAGGTTAATAATACTTGCAATAGTTAGGACAAATTTTTATCAAAAGACTAGAGCTGGAAATATCAAAAATTATATTTCTTTTAAGTTTGATTCTTCTAAGGTCCCTGATCTTCCATTACCAATTCCTTATGCAGAAATTTTTGTTTATTCGAATGATTTTGAAGGGGTGCACTTAAGAGGTGGTAAGGTTGCAAGAGGTGGCCTGCGTTGGTCAGATAGAGGCGAAGATTACCGTACTGAAGTTTTGGGCCTACTTAAAGCTCAAATGACAAAGAATACAGTAATTGTTCCTGTTGGGTCCAAAGGAACGTTCTATGTTAACTTTGAACAAGGAACGATGAGTAGAGACGAATATATGCTCAAAGTTATTTCTTGTTATAAAGATTTTTTACGAGGTTTGCTAGATTTAACAGATAATTTAGTAGATGGGAAAGTTGTTACACCAGAAGAGACAATAATTTATGATGATGAAAATCCATATTTGGTTGTTGCTGCAGATAAAGGAACAGCAACTTTCTCGGATCATGCAAATGAAGTATCAAAAGAGTATAATTTCTGGTTAGATGATGCATTTGCTTCTGGTGGATCTGTGGGATATGACCATAAAAAAATGGGTATCACTGCCAAAGGAGCATGGATTTCAGTAGCATCACATTTGTACAATTTAGGAATTGATGTACAAAAAGATCCATTTACTGTTGTTGGTATTGGAGACATGTCTGGCGATGTGTTTGGTAATGGTATGTTGCTTTCTAAATGTATAAAATTGGTTGCAGCATTTAACCATCAGCATATTTTTATTGATCCCAGCCCAGATTGTGAATCAAGCTTTGCTGAGCGCAAGAGATTATTTGAATTACCGCGTAGCAGGTGGAGTGATTATGATCTTAAATTGATATCAAAAGGCGGTGGGATTTTTGAGCGTTCTGCAAAAACCATTACTTTATCAGAAGAAATTAAGAATTTGCTAGGTTTGGGTGTTAATCAAATTGTCCCAGATGAATTAATTAGTGCCATTTTAAAAGCAAAAGTGGATTTAATTTGGAACGGTGGTATTGGTACTTATATCAAGTCATCATTAGAGAATAATATTGATATTGGTGATAAAGCCAATGATAGTTTGAGAATTAATGGCAAGGATGTGGGAGCGAAATCAATCGCTGAAGGTGGAAACCTGGGCGTATCTCAGCTTGGTAGGGTAGAGTACGCCTTAAATGGCGGTATAATAAATACAGATTTTATCGATAATTCAGCAGGGGTTGATTGCTCTGACCATGAGGTGAATATAAAAATCGCTCTTAATTTGGCTGTAGCTAAGGGTAAAATTACTATCAAGGAAAGAAATGATTTATTAGCTAAAATGACAAAACAAGTCGAAGAGCTAGTACTTGCGGATAATTTTGACCAAAATTTGGCGATCACAATACTAAGTCTTTCTCCTACGCTTAATATTGAATCTTTTAGCCACTTGATAGGTAGATTGGAAGCATTAGGCTTTTTAGATAGAGCAGTTGAATTTCTGCCTGACAAAGCCGAATTGTCAAGACGAACAATTGCAAATCAGAAAATGACAAGACCTGAATTAGCGGTGCTACTTTCTTATAGTAAAATGGCATTGGATAAGTTGTTGAACAATAGTACTCTGACAAAAGATAGGCACTTCAAGAAACATTTGATGAATTATTTTCCTAAATTAATGCATGAAAAATTTAAAGAGGAAATAGAGGAGCATCCACTGAGTCAAGATATAATCAGGACAATTATTACTAATCGCCTGATCAATCAATTATCAGGTCCAGTAGTGAGTAGCATAAGTCTTGAAACCGGTGCAGAGCCAAGTGATATAGCAAGAGCATACGAAGTAGTAAATGAAGTTTTTGACCTATCAAACTTGTGGAGAGAAACTAGTATGCTGGGAATTAATGTTCCAGCTAGTATTAAGGTTGAGATATTTTCTGATCTCGCAAAGATCATGCGAAGAGGGATAAGTTGGTTTGTAAAAAATATCAAGTCTCCAATTCATATTACTGAAACCGTAGAAGAATATCGTAAGAAAACAGAATTACTTACCGATATTATAAGTAAACTTTTAGTTGGGACAAATAAGACAAGATACTATAACAAAATTGAGCACTATGTTTCGGCTTCAATTGATAAAAAATTAGCTAAGGCTATAGCTACATTAGAAGTATTAGTATCAGCTTTTGATATCATATACATCGCCAAAAAGACCAAAGTATCAAATGAGATTATAGCTAATTTATATTTTGAATGTGGTGATCTAGCTGGTATAGATTGGCTTAGAGATTCGTGTGAATTGCAAATTAATGAATCGTATTGGAATAGGTTATCCATACAATCATTAAAAGATGATCTTTATGATAAACAGCGTAGGCTAGTAGCAGCGATTGTGCTAAGTAATAAGAAAAACGCTAGCTTAAAATCTTGGATTAAAATGAATATGTCTCATGCTGGAATATTTATCGATTTTATAAACCAGATGAAAATGCAAGAAGCAATAAATCTGAATATGATAATACTTGCTAATAAAAAGCTTGAGATATTTTTGAGAAAAGTGGAGGCTGTTTTATGACGTCTAAGCTAAAAGAAGCAAGAGAAAATGCAGGATATACAGTTGAACAAGTAGCAGATATTTTAAAGATTAGAAAGCAATATATTATTGGTATAGAAGAAGAAAATTTTGATCAGATTCCTGGAAAAATATATGTTGAAGGATACGTAAAATTATATAGTGAGTTTCTTGGAATTCAGGTTATCGATAATCTAGGTGATGATCTCTTAGTGAGACAACGTGATTCATTAACTGATAAAAATAGTAAAGTTCAGTGGGTGGTATTGATATTTTCATTTATCATGTTGATTGCTGTGTTAGTATCGTATTATTTAATGCAAGTAGCTTAAAGAGCAGATTATGGAAAAAGTGATCACAAGAAAGGATATTTCTGAAGAAATTAATGAAATAAGTGATAAAGTAGATTCTTTAATGAAAATTTTATCTGTTAGCCAACAACGTATTAAAGAATTGGAAACTGAAAACACTGAGTTAAAGAAAAGTAATCACGATACTTTAAGCCAGATAAAAGAGTATATTGGCGAACTGGAACAAATTAGAAATCATTATGTCGATAGTCACAATAACAATAAACGGTAAGAATTTTAAACTATCTTGTTCTGAAGAAAGTAAAGATAAGATAATGTCATTGGCTGAGAAGCTTGATGTGGAAATTAAAGATATGTCTGTCAAAAATCAATATGCTTCACTCGAGTTATTGCTAATTATGATGGCGTTGCAACATGTTGATGAGAGGCAATCACAAATGAACATTGTTGGTGGGGATGTTTTGCAAACCGCTAATACTGATTTTCAGAAACAATTGTCCTCTATACATAACCAACTACAATCAGTTAAGGATAAGCTAACAGTAGATCTGAATTAAGTTTGGGATGACTTTAGAGAACTTTTTGGAATGGTAGTTTGGGTCGAGTATTGGGTAATGGATGCTGAATCAAGTTCAGCATGACTAAAGACAGGGCGTCATTTTATAGTCATCCTGGACTTGACCCAGGATCCATTAGTACATTGAAAGGTTACAGTGATTCACAAGGTAGACCCTAAATCAAGTTTGGAATGACCTTGGAGGGCTTTTGGAATGACAATGAATGTAGTCCTAAACATGCTAATGGCTGAATTGATTCAGTATCTTTTGCATCTCAAAATACTAGAGAAATCAATAAATGACATTTATTGATACTCCGTCAGTTAATAGTTCTTGGTCAGTATTAGACAAGTTTTCAACGAACTTAATTTCAGCAGTTGAAGTTACATTGAGTAAATCAGATACTAAACTATCTGACATTTTCCTGCCTTTTACCTCAATACAACTCACTGGTGCTTTAATAGATAAATTATCTTTAGCTTTAATTCTTCTTACAAGTTCTAGAATGTCTACTAATTGCATAGCCTCAGTATGATCTTCTTGCATATCTAAAGTAACCTCAGGCCAGCTATTTCTTCGGTGGATAGACTCATTACTATATAGAATTTGGTATATTTCTTCAGTAATATGAGGAATAAATGGCGCAAAAAGTTTTAACAAAATTTTTAAGCTATAATAAAGCGTAATCCTAGCACTCCTTGCCCCATTTGGATCTTTTTCTTCTTCGTCATAAGCTCTGGTTTTAGTAATCTCTAAGTAATTATCACAAAACTCAGACCAAAAGAATTTTTCTACTAAATCCATAGCATTTGCGTATTCATATTTATCAAATTCAGCCGTGCATTGATTTACTAAATTAAATAACTGATTTAAAAAATATTTATCAAAATCAGAATGTGCAATATCTAGTATCTCGCTTGGTTTTAGGTTCTTTTCACTCTCAGATAATTTGTCAAAATGCTGTGATGCAAATTTTGCTGCATTCCAAAGTTTATTAATCAAGCGTTTGCCATTATTCATTACATCTTCAGAGTAAGCAGTATCAGCCCCAAGTTTGGAATTTGCTGCCCAGTATCTTACAACGTCTGTTCCAAATTGCGCAAGTAACGTATCTGGTACTAGTACATTACCTTTTGATTTTGACATTTTGCTTCGATCTTCGGCTAAACACCAACCGCTGATCATGATATTAGTCCATGGTAGACTGTTTTCATGTAAGTGACTTTTGAGTATGGTATAGTATGCCCAAGTTCTAAGTATTTCATGTGCTTGAGGTCTTAAATCAGCTGGAAACAAACATTTATGTCTTTTTTCATTGATCATGAAACCACTTGCTATTCCATGAGAATTTAATTGTGGAGACACCGAGCTAGTAGACCATGTATCCATTACATCATAATCAGGCTCTACTTCATCACGTAAGTACCCTTCAGGTAGGTCTTTTAAAGGATCAACTGGTAATTGTTCTGGTTTTGCAAAAATAACTTTGCCTTCTTCACCCGCGCGCTTTGAATACCAGGCAGGAAATGGCACACCGAAATATCTTTGTCTTGAGATGCACCAATCCATAGATACTCCGTTAATCCACGTGTCTAATTTGATCTTCATCGATTGTGGGTGCCAATTCAATTGTTGCGACTTCTCTAGCATTTCATTTTTATGAACAACTGACTTTATAAACCATTGAGGAGTAGTTAGAATTTCCAGTGGTGCTCCAGATCTTTCAGCGCATCGCACGCTTTGTAATTTTTCAGTTTGAGCAAGTAGCAATTCCTCATTACGTAGAATCTCAATAATTTTTGCTCTTGCTTCTATAACTTTCAGTTCCAGTATTTGCGATGCATACTTATTAGCAAGCTCTTTATTATTACAATTATCATCAAACTCAAGGTTTGTTATAGTACCCCATTTGCTTATAATGATCTTTGTTGGCAATTTATGTTTTCTCCACCATAAAACATCAGTTTGATCGCCAAAAGTACAGCACATTACAAGACCAGTTCCTTTCTCGATGCTCACTAGTTCGTCGGCAAGAATTGGAACTCGTACTCCAAATAGAGGCGATATAGCATTTTTGCCGGCAAGGTGCTTGTATCTTGTATCATCAGGATGATAAAATAACGCAACACATGCAGCTAATAATTCTGGTCTAGTAGTTGCTATAACCAAGGGGTTACCAGATTCATCTGTGAATTTTACGTCATTCATCACAGTTGTTTTTTCCTGATCTTCTATATCAGCTTGAGCAAGTGCTGTTTGATCTACCGGGTCCCAAAGCATAGGTTGAGAGTCACGATAGATTTCGCCTTTATTTACTAAATCCAAAAATGACATTTGAGAAATGGTAATAGAAGTATTGCTAATTGTTTGATACTCAATATTCCAATCGACTGATAATGCTATCCTGTTGAATAAATTACGAAACCTGTTTTCTTCTTCTTTTACTACCTCTTTGCAGATTTCTACAAATTCTTCACGCTTTAATTGCCTGGCTTTAATATTCTTTTTCTTTTCGATTAATCTTTCAGTTGGCAAGCCATTATCATCAAACCCCATTGGATAGAAAATATTCATTCCTTTCATGCGTTTGTAGCGCACTATAAAATCCGTATGTGTATAACTATATACGTGCCCTATATGTAACTGACCAGATACAGTCGGCGGAGGGGTGTCTACAACAAAAGTATTGCTTCTTGCTTCATCTTCATTCCATTTGTAAATGGACTCTTTTTGCCAAAATTCTTGCCATTTTTTCTCGCTGTCACTAAACTTATATTTGCTAGGGAATTCCATGATCTCTGCCGCTCAATTTGAATTCGCAGATATTATTACAATTATACAAAAAATGCCAAATATATTTTATCCGAAAGAGTTTGCTCCACTAATAGCTTTGATGAGATTAAATGCTCCAACTGGCTATTTATTATCTTTTTTTCCAGCTGCTTATGGCCTTATTCTGGCAAGTCAGACAATATTGGACTTATTCTATCTCCCATTGTTTTTTATCGGTAGCATACTTGCTAGAGCTGCTGGCTGTATTGTAAATGATATTTTTGATAAGGATTTTGATAAAAAAGTGGCTAGAACAAAGAACAGACCATTAGCGAGTGGCGCAATTTCTGTTAAAACAGCTATAGTTATTTTGCTCATTTTGCTCTTTTGTTGCTTGGCAATATTATTGTCGTTAACTAATACCGCTATTATTGTTGGCTTTGTGGCATTTTTCCTAATTATTTTGTATCCATTAATGAAGAGAATAACCTATTTTCCACAAGCATTTTTAGGAATAACATTTAATGCAGGAGCCTTAATAGGTTTTGCTGCAGTACAAGATTCAATAAGCAAAGATGTAATAATTTTATACATAGCCTGTGGATTTTGGACAATGGCATATGATACTATATATGCCTTCATGGATATAAAAGATGATAAAAAAATAGGCGTTAAATCAACAGCTATTTTCTTTGAACATATGCAATATAAGCAGATAATACTTACCTTTTATGGTGTATTTATACTACTACATCTATTGGTTTTTTATAAGTTTGGATTAAAAGTTTTTATTGTCGATGCCGTGTGCTTTCTATATTGCATATGGATTTGCGCTACTATTAATATACAAAACAGAAAAAATTGCTATCGTAGATTTAAAGCCAACAATTACATAGGATTGCTATTGATGCTTCCCTTAGTACTTGAAAAACTATAAAAAGCACTTATATTAGTATATGAGGTTAAGAATTTTATTCTAAATCAAACTGAGGTAAAAAATATGATTGACTACACAAAAGCGGTTGCAGTAAAAGAAAGTAAAGGCTTTGATGAAGGCCTAAGAAGCTACATGCTTAAAATATATAACTATATGGCTCTTGCTCTATTGGTTACTGGGGTACTAGCATACGGAACTCTGAATTTTCCGCCATTAACTGCGCTTATGTACAACATCGGACCAAATGGTGAGTTTATGGGAACTTCTGGTTTTGGCATGATTGTAACGTTCGCTCCACTGATCATAGCCCTATTTTTCTTTATGGGGATGGGGAGAATGTCAGTACAAACAGCCCAGCTTATGTTTTGGGTATATGCTGCAGTCATGGGGATGTCCCTTTCTTCTTTAGGACTAATGTATACTGGCCAATCACTTGCTAAGACATTCTTCGTTTGTGCATCGGTGTTTGGCGCTATGAGCTTGTATGGTTATACGACTAAAAAAGACCTAACTTCCATGGGTTCGTTCTTGTTCATGGGACTTATTGGTTTGATCATAGTATCACTTGTAAATATTTTCTTACAAAGTCCAGCTCTTGAATTTGCTACATCTTTTATCGGAGTTGCAATTTTTATGGGCCTAACTGCATGGGATGTTCAAAAATTGAAAGCTATGTATTACTATGCAGGTGGCGGAGAGCAAGGAGAAAAAATTGCAATAATGGGGGCATTTACTCTGTATCTTGATTTCATCAACCTATTCCTGTACTTACTAAGATTTATGGGAGATAGAAAATAGTGTTGTATAAAATATAGCTATAAGAAAATGGGGGGCGATAGAAAATTGCCCCTTTTTCTTAGCTGGTATTCGTGCCAAATATCGGAGCAGTGCTTCCTCTGCGGTCATCCTGAATTTAATTCAGGATCCATGAATTAAGTAATGGATCCCAAATCAAGTTTGGGATGACTTTGGGATTGTTTACTTTGGGTGGTATTTGGGATGACTTTACGTGGTTCCAGCCTGACTAAAGAAGGCAAGACTATTAAGCGAGTCTGGCAAGACTTGGGAGAAGTTAAGAGGCGAGAAAAATCAAATGAGAGTGAAAATGTCTAATCCAAAAGCGGCAGTAGTAATTATTGGTAACGAAATTCTTTCAGGAAGAACTCTTGATATAAATACACAAGAAATAGCGCTACGCCTAACTGAAATTGGGGTTGATTTAATCGAGACTAGAACGATAGCTGACGATCGGCAGATGATAATCAAAACAATTAAAGAAATGAGCGCTAAATATGACTATGTATTTACCACCGGTGGTATTGGGCCAACGCATGATGATATTACTTCTGAGTCGATTGCAGCAGCGTTTAATGTGAAATATATTAGAAATGAAGATATTTATAATGTCCTAAAAAACCATTATGAAAGCATGGGAGAACAATTAAATCCTGCCAGGGAAAAGATGGCTTATATTCCTGAAGGGGCAGTGTTACTTCATAATGACGCAACTGCAGTCCCAGGTTTTGCAATTAGAAATGTATTCGTCATGGCTGGGATTCCTTATATTATGAAATCAATGCTACAATCTGCTTTGCCAATGCTAAAACATGGAAAAGTAGTAAAAACTCTTGTATTAGAGGTAATTGTTGGAGAAAGTAAAATTGCGGTGCAGTTTGAGAATTTACAAAAACAATATCCAGATGTTGAGATGGGGAGCTACCCATTTACTAGGGACGGGAAACATGCAACTAGTCTTGTCTTAAGATCAACAAATTACGACTTACTAGATAAATCATTTGCCCAGTTAAAAGAGATTTTGAAGACTTATCTATAACTTTCAATTCTTATTATCATACTGCGCAATGCTCTAAAATTGTCTTTGAGCGCTTCAAAGTCATCCTTAATCAATCCACTACGACTAACGTGGAGTTTGGGATAAGGGGGTTTTATTAAAAACGATCTATTAAATATTTGTATTGATTAATATTCATTATGCACTTACGCATATTAATTAATTTTATTAGCCAAACAGGTATAACATGAAAAGAAGTAGTTTTGAAGAAGATGAGGATGATAATGGATTAGAAAGCTTTGGTATTTATGTAGAAAAAATAATAGAGTGAAGATTACAGAAGAATTAGGAGAAGATGCAACACAGATAATAGTCGATCTTGTGAAGATTTAGGTCATTGAATTCGAACAAAACCAGAAACATTTGAAAAATGCTAAAAATTAGTTACTTGAGGCACGTAGTAAGAAAAAAGCTTGAGGGAAAAGAACCAAAGCAACTTACTATAACTGCAAAGAGAACTCGGGGTAAATAGCTCAGAAGTATCGAAGGTTGATACACATTCTCAGGAGTGAATGTTCAAGCAAACCACATTGACGAAAAGGACCGCTTTGATCGTCGATAGCAGTTCACTCTCGAGAACCGTTATGTTTAGGTGGGTCCAATGTAGCAACACCACGATGCTGCCAGAGATCAGTCCCGAAATGAAATTATAGTTCAGAGGATTTTATCAGCTCTAACATATCAAGCAGCCCCATTTTGCAGTGTAATGGATATTTTTTATATCTTCAACTAATTTTATTAAGAAAAATTAATTAGCTGCAGGGTTCTAAATAGTTCTTCCTATTCATAATCGTGGAATGGAGGCTTTCCTGGTAGCTTGGAATTGATAAAATTCCAAATCCACATAGGAAAAATGCTTATTAATTTCATAATTAAATACATTACAAGCGGGAAAGCTACGACTGACTTATTCTTTTCAATTGCTAAAATAATCTTATTGGCCGCTTTTTCAGCAGTAATCATAAATGGCATAGGAAAATTATTAACTTCGGTCATCGGGGTCTTGATATATCCAGGAATCACAGTTGTGACGTGAACATTAAATTTGGATAAATATCCTCGAAGCGCATCAGCAAATATCCTTATTGCTCCTTTACTTGCCGAATAAGAAGGAGCGCTGGAAAGACCCAATAATCCAGCCATTGAACTAATTATAACAATATTGCCGGTTCCTCTTTTTATCATTTTTGGTATTACTGGTGTAATGGTGTTTATCACCCCATCTGTATTTGTAGAAAATATTTTTCTAATTTGGTCTATTTTCTCTGGCCCTTGCAGAGTTCCAGCTGACACGCCAGCACAGGCAATCACAATATCAATATTATTATTTTTTAGTATAGATGTTAGCGCCTTATTCGATTCATGATAATCTGTAATATCCAAAACTATAATATTAACATTAGCGCCATTACTTCGGCATTTTTTTGCAACTTTCTCTAATCTTTCTTTTGACCTTGCAATTAAAAACAATTTATGACCAAAGAGAGAGTACTTTTCTGCCAAAGCCGCCCCTAGTCCGCTTGATGCTCCAGTAATAATTATTGTTTTTTGAGTAGCAGACATTATAATCTTGAATGTAATTAAGTGCACCTTAAGAGAA
Organism: Rickettsiales bacterium; assembly: GCA_017302595.1. GTDB lineage: Bacteria > Pseudomonadota > Alphaproteobacteria > Rickettsiales > Rickettsiaceae > Megaera_A. The sequence goes on along the minus strand of JAFLDA010000001.1, from coordinate 707,916 downwards.
TAAATACTTAAATGACAAAAAAAGCAATGATAATCATTCTTTCTGCTCCATCTGGTTGTGGAAAATCATCGATTGCTGATCAACTCATCAAAGACGACTCTAATATTGTTCTTTCCATATCTTGCACTACAAGAAAGCCAAGGCCGGAAGAAGTTGATGGAGTACATTACTTTTTTAAAAGTTTAGAAGATTTCAAGAATGAAGACTATCTTGAAACTGCAGAAATTTATGGAAATCTATATGGCACGCCAGTCAAATTTGTACAAGATAATTTGGCCAGGGGTAATGATGTGTTATTTGATATCGATTATCAAGGCGCTAAACAAATTATGGAAAAATCTGCTGCTAAAGTTGTAAGCATTTTCATTATACCACCAAATATGGAAACTTTAAAACAAAGGATTATTATGCGCGGACAAGATGATGAAAGCGTAATCAAAATGCGTATGGAAGAGGCTTACTTAGAAATTGAATATGCCAAATATTATGATCATATAGTAATAAATGATGATTTTTCTAAGGCAGTAAAAGAAATTGAACATATAATTCACGAAGCAAGATACAATAGATAATTATGGTGAGAAAAAATAAAAAAGTTACAGGAGCAATTCTTGGAACAGTGGTTGAATATTATGATTATAGCCTCTATGGCTTTTCAGCAGGAATACTAGCCGAGAAGTTTTTCCCAAACGTTGACAAGGTAGCTGGTCTTATGTACGTGTTTGCTATTTATGCAATATCTTATTTAGCAAAGCCATTAGGTTCTATTTTTTTTAGCAGGATTGGTGATAAGTACGGCAGAAGGCTTTCTCTTAAATTTACTGTAATTGGTATAGCTGTTCCGACTTTGATTATTGGGGTCTTGCCTGACTACAGCAATATTGGAGTGATTGCGACACAAATATTGATTATTTGCCGTTTTTTTCAAGGATTTTTTGTTGGTGGTGAGTATGATGGTGCAGCAATTTATGTTATAGAACATTTAGGAAAAGATTATCATTTTACTGCTTCTGCTGCTACCCGTGCTTCCGGTGCATTTGGTCTTTTACTAGGTATTGCATCGACTAATTTCTTTAATTCATCCGTGTTCCCTGAGTGGGGTTGGAGATTGCCATTTCTAATGTCTTTGCCATTAACAATAATTACTTTACACTACAGAAAATATCTAGAGGAGACGCCTATTTTTATAGAAGCAAAAAACCAAGAATTGCAGTTTTATGATTTCCTATATTTAACCAAGAAGCACTGGCGCACAATATTGTTGATTATCCTATTTTCTGGTGGCTTTGGTGCGACATACCAAATATCAGTAATTTTTATGAAGCAATATTTGCCTATAGTTATGCCAGATGCAAGCAAAGTCATAGGTACAATTTCAGTAATTACAGCTACAGTATTTGCTTTTTCAATGCCAATTGCTGGTCTTATTGCGGATAAGTTTGGTTTGCGAATTATTACCGCTAGCGCGCTTATTTCTACTTTAATAACTTCTACAATACTTATTATAGCAATATATACCAAGCTTCTTAATCTAGCTCTAATTTCATCGATAATGCTTGCAATTAGCATTGCACCGTTTAATGGACTGGCGCATGGAATTATGATTGGATCATTCAAACCTACTGAACGATACCGTGGTATCAGCCTTGGTCATACAATAGGATCACTTCTGATGTCAGGAACTGCAAATTTCATTTGTCTGTATTTTATGAAAAACTATGAATTTCAGTTGTTTCCATTATTCTACATCATGATATTTGCTGTAATTGCGTATTATGCAATAAATCAAATTATAAAGAAAAATGGATAATCTTTTTATCTTCTAGATTATTACACAACTATCATCAACAACGTATTGTATTGTATTCCCAGTTATATAACAATTCTCATTTGTTACGAAAGCCACTTCACCTATTACACTACTGATTTCGCCTTCAATGTCAAGGCTTCTACCGACTGCGGCATTTAAATGTTCCAGTGCTTTTTGCCACTCGAGTACTTCTTCATTATGTTCTTGAATCAGTGTTTTAACATGACTTTTCTTTTGGTGTTGTAGACTATTCCACCTTATATCAATAAATTTTAAAGCGCTCGATTGAATGATGGTCTCGATAAAAGCAAAAATATGGTCACCTAAGAAATTACGTTTAATATCAAGAGTGTGTATAGTTTTTGAGGTAGATATAATAGCCGCTAAAGCAATAATATAATCATGATCCAATGTATATAAGCGATTGCAGGCAATATTAAGAGTACGTAATTGAGAATTAGCAGCAATTTTTGCTAATAATAAGAACGCATTCGGAGTTAAATTATCAGATAAATAGCTTGCATCTAAGTTTTTTGTAGTTTGTATTATGTTGTAAACATTACTAGCCATTACTGCTGGGCTGTTGTGATCCAATGCTGGATTTTGTGCTAGCAGATTTAATTCAGCTATGGTTCCTGGAATGTTTCCTAGTTTCATAATGACCTCTTTATATAAAATTATAGCACTACATAGTAAATTTTATTCTTGTAAGATTTGTTAAGATAAGTAAGAAAAATAATGTATTACTGGAGTAAGATTTTAGAGTTTTGTGGCAAAATTTTTGGTAGTCATCCTGTGCTTGATTCAAGATCCATTACTATTTATGGATCACAAATCAGGTTTGGAATGACTAAATTACTGTTCAAGACTTTATTCTTTCCTTAAAAATACTGTTGCCATTAGTTTATTAAAAAGGTACAATCGCTCCTCAGTTTTGTCGTGCATAATAATCTATAACTTGTTTTAAATTAGTTTACCTTATTTTTAGTGGGGTAAGCCGTTGGAGTTTGATTTTACTTCAGACAATTATACTTAAATTAATATAAATCACTAATATGAGAGAGCCATTTTTATTTCTTTGGTCGGTTATAAAGCCATTTAAGTATTTATATATCATAATGCTTATGGCTCCGCTCGCGAATGGAATTTATCCAATTATGTATAATTATGCGGTAAAGCTATTAATTGACTTATTCACGCAAGATCAGCATATTACGTTTGAGCAAAGCTTAACCCCGATAGCTGTATTCATAGGTGCTCAAGTGGTTCTAGATGGTGCATGGAGAATGCACAATTTTGCGCAATTAAAATCTATGCCGTATATTTTGCAGAATATGCTGGATAAAATTTGCCAGCATTGTTTCAATTTGTCATACACTTATTTTCAAAATAACCTGTCAGGTTCAATTGTAGGAAAAATAAAAGGCATTGGCGATAATTATTTTAAAATTCACCAAGGGCTTGAGTTTAAAGTGACAAGGCCTTTATATATAACATTATTTTCTGGCTTCGCGCTAGCTCTGACCAATATACAACTGTTTTTCTTCATTTTAGCATTTACGTGTATATACTCTCCGTTAGCGCTTAAATTTTTCACTAAACTTGCGAGAATGGAGCAGGCAAAGCAGGACTCTTGGTATCATTTATTTGGAACAGTAGCCGATCGTATCACAAATATTTTTACCATATTTTCATTCGCCACTAAGAAGAGTGAATTAAAAAAAATTAACAATTACTATGATGAAGTACATAACCCCTTAGTTATTAAGTATTACAAGTATGATTTGATCATTAGTATAATATTAAGCATATTTTATTGGATATTTCTCATTTCTCTGTTTTGCTTTGTTATTTATATGAGAAATGCGGGTGAGCTCACTGTTGGTGATATAGCCTTTGTAATGTCGCTTACTTTTCAGTTTACTGAAAATACCTGGCTTGCTGCTATGGAAATCAAAGATTTCCTAGAAGATGTTGCAGCATTTCGTTCAGCTTATACAATAATGCAAGTTCCTCAAGATTCAATTGATAGAGCAAATGCTACTGAGCTGAACATTCAATCACCTAGTATTATTTTTAGGAATTTATCATTTAATTATGAAAATAACAAAGGTGTATTTAAAAACCTAAATCTTTCCATAAAATCAGGCCAAAAAATTGGAATAGTTGGGCACTCAGGAGCAGGTAAATCAACTTTAATTTCCTTGCTGTTGAAAAATTTCAAAGCAACTGATGGCGATATAATTATTGATAATCAAAGTATATATGATGTTACTAGTGATAGTTTGCGCTCTCATATATCACTAATTCCTCAGGATATTATGCTATTTCATCGTTCAATTGGTGAAAATATTGGGTATGCTAAAGAAAATGTAACAAAAGCAGAAATAGAAAGCGCAGCCAAAGCAGCCAATATTCATGAATTTATTGAGAGCTTGCCTGAGAAATATGAGACCCAAGTAGGAGAAAGGGGGGTAAAACTTAGTGGCGGTCAACGTCAGCGTATAGCGATTGCAAGAGCTATTCTTAAAAATGCTCCAATTTTGATTTTAGATGAAGCTACTTCTTCTCTTGATAGTCATACAGAGATGGAGATCCAAAAATCTATAAACACTATGCTAGACACCAATAAAGCTACCGTAATTGCAATAGCTCACCGTCTTTCCACGATTAAACATCTTGATCGAATTGTAGTAATAGAGGATGGCGAGATTGTTGAAGATGGTAGCTTTGCCGATCTACTTGCTATACCAAATGGTAAATTCAAAGAGTTATGGGATCACCAAGTCAACGGCATGGTAATATAGGTGTTGAAGTTGCAGCTGTTTTAAGGTGGATCCCAAATCGAGTTTGGGATGACTAAGGTGCAGGATTGCTAATTGCTGCTTTTAGATAGCATAAACTAGTTATTTCTGATTAATGCCTTGAATTTTATCGGGTTACTATTTTCTATTTGTAGGGTAATTTCAATCTTGCTTCCTTCTTCAAGAGTCTTTTTTAAATCAATCAGCATGATATGTATCCCATTCGGGCTGAGTTCAACAGTGGTGTGAGCTGGTATTACTAATTTATCAAGAGCCGCCATTCTACTTACCCCCTGTTCATCAACATAGCTTTTATGTAGTTCTACATTATTAGCAACATTGGATGCAGTGGCTCCTAGTATAGTTATAGGCTGCGCAGAAGAGTTAGTAATTTTCATATAGGCTGCAGAATTATTGTTTGACCCAATTGGCTTGCGTGCCCACGCTTTTTCAATTATGAGTTCTTTTTTATCTTGATTTGCCGCAAGTGCATTAGAAACAGCGCCAAATAAAAGGGTAAATATAGAAATATAGATCAAAATTTGATTTTTTAGCATAAGTGGTACTCTTGTTTTATGTTAACATAAGATTGGTGCCTGCATTGTAGTATTCCACTATAGCATGTAAAATGCAAGAACCGTATTAGCTTTCGCTTTCGTAAAGTTGCTTGTAAATTTCTGAGGATTTTAAAAGTTGTTTATGTGTGCCTTGCGCAGCAAGTGTTCCATGATCAATAAGTAATATTTCGTCAGCTCTTTCAATAGAAGTGATTCTATGTGCTATGGAGATAATAGTTTTTCCATGCATATAATCTATAATATTGCTGATGATTTTTTCTTCACTATTATTATCAAGAGCGCTAGTAGCTTCATCAAGTAGTAGTATATCAGGTTTATAGAGCAGGGCTCTGGCTATTGCTATTCGTTGTTTTTGTCCGCCAGATATTCTGATTCCTCTTTCGCCTATTTCGGTATTTAAACCAAATTCATAATTTCTTGCAAATTCTGTGATACCGCAAATTTGTGCTAGATGTTCAATTTCTTCATTACTAGCTTTGGGGCAAGAGAAGGATATATTGTTTCGAATGGTGCCAGAAAATATCGTTGGATATTGTTCGACATAAGCAATCTTCTCTCGAAGGTCTGTCATATTCATTTGCTTGATATGAGAATCGCCCAACATTATTGACCCTTGGTATTGAGTGTAGAACCTCATCAACAGCTGAAAAATAGTACTTTTTCCAGCCCCAGAAGGGCCAACTATTCCAGTAAATTTTCCTGCCTTTATAGAGAATGTTAGCTCTTTTAGTATGGTTATATCTTCTCTTGCAGGATATGCGAATATAACATTTTGGAATTGCACAGAATTTATCTGATCAGGTATTGGTTCGTTGTCTAAAGATGAGTAGTTTAATGATGCAATGTCTCGTAATTCTAAAATTCTTTCAAGTGCTGATAATGGATTATGTAGTTCATTTAGTAGCTCAGCTATGCCTCCAGCACTCATACCGACAATGACAGCATAGTAAATAAATGACACCATTTGTCCCGAAGTCATTGAGCCATTTATAATATCTATACTACCTACCCATAAAACAAATGTAATAGAGCCAGCGATGATCATTATAGCTAGAGCAAAAAAGATGGAGCGTAGTTTTAGTCTGGTACTGGAATGTTTGATGTTTGAATTTATTTTTTGGCCAAATTGCTGTGATAGGTAGCTTTGCTGATTATAAGCATGAATCGTTCTTATGCCAGTAAAACACTCTTCTGCGCTAGCAAGTATAATGCTTTGTTCATCTAGGACCTTTCTTGATAGAGAGCGAACATGCCTGCTGAGTCTTAATATTGGTATAAGTAGTATAGGAATGCTAATAACAACAATTATAGATAATTTAGGGCTATTTATAAACATCAATATAATGGCGCCAATGAGCATGACTAAATTTCGAATCAGGAAAGAGAGAAAATTTATAATCAAATTGCCTATAATTTCAATATCTGTTCCTAGCCTTGAAATAATGTCCCCAATTTTGAGATCTTCAAATCTAGCCAGATCAATATTCAAGAGGTTTTTGAAAGTATCAGATTTTAATTCTGAAGTGACTTTTAGACTGATTAGATTGATGTAATACGAGCGAAAAAAGCTACCGATAGAAAAAATTGCAATTAATACAGACAAAAAAATTATGGAGCTGTGAACATTGTTCATTTGCTCGAGTGTTAAGCCTTTATCGATTAATCTTCTTACCACATAGCCAATGAGAAGCAATGAAGCTGAAACAGCAAACAAAGAAACCATTACAATAGTAAGACTCCTGAAGTGTTTTAGTAAATAGTTTATTAGCTGTCTAACTTCGTAGCTCATCTTGTTACTTTGTTATTTATATTTGAATTGAAAATTCCTTACTAAGAACATCTTCAAGAAGCATACTGTTTTTGGTGATCCATTTTCCATCCTCATTTAAAAAAAAGTGATAAGGTCCACTAATAGGAGATGAAAGCCACACTTCTTTTGCAGGAGTTTGCCTGTTGATGACAAAAGTTCCGCGTTCATCATTAATGACTAATATTCCACCATTAAGGTCGATATCTTTGTTACCATTTGGATCACTATGTTCAATTTGATCAGCGATTCTAGTGATCAGCTCATCGGCTATAGTAACAAAATTATTTGTGTTCATTATTTTTTATTCCTTTAATAACACCGTTAGTTAATTCGGCGGTTGTATATGGCTTGCTAATAAATTGATATTTACCTATTGCGGTATCGTTTACTGAGCTCTTATCATATCCAGAAGTGATGATTATGGCAATCTTAGGTAATATTTTTCTAATTTCTAGAGCTAGTTGATTTCCATCCATCGAACCAAGAGTTATGTCAGTAATCAATAAATCGATTCTTACTCCCTGTCTTACTACATCAAGAGCTTCTTCTACTGTTCTGACGTCCATCACATTAAACCCATAATTCTTAAGAACATGACTGCTAAATAATCTTACTGGATCCTCATCTTCAACGAAGAGAATGTGATAATCATTACAGTTAAAGTCTTCAGTTAATTCCGATGGTTTTGTTTTATCTGTGTTTTGGTATTTATGCGTTTCAGGAGAGTGAGTTAATAAGAGCAAAAATGAAGTTCCAACATTTTCCTTAGATTTAATAAAAATATGCCCACCTAAATCTTCTATTATTTGAGTTACTGTCGCAAGTCCCAAACCGGTGCCGGTATTTTTTTTGATGGAGAAGAAAGGATCAAATACTTTTGTTATTAACGCTTTTGGAATCCCGTGTCCGTGGTCAGTGATTAAAATTTGGACAAATTCGCCTTTTGGAGGGGAGGTGTTCATAGGATTGATATATCCAGATTTAGTTAAGGTATTAGAAATATTTTCTAATGAAGTATTTATATTTATTTCTCCGCCGTTAGGCATCGCATCTTTAGAGTTAGTTATTAAATTAGTAACTACTCTCTCAAGTTGAATTGGGTCTGCAACTACCATTGCAGACTTGTTGCTATGTTTTATTGTTAATTTATGCTTCGCTCCAAGGAGTTGAGAAAAATATGGCTCTAGATCTGAAAAGAAGCTCTTGATTGATATTGCTACTTCTTGTTTATCAGTTGGTTCTTTTACATGCGAAAGAAGTTGTTTTATTAACTTTGCTCCTCTTAGTGCGTTTGATTTAATGTGGTATAATTCCTCTGATTTACCTATTTGTGGCTCATTGGAGATTAGAATATCGCTATATCCAATTACTGCTGTTAGGATATTATTAAAGTCATGAGCAATAGCCCCAGATAATTGACCCAAAGTTTGTAATTTTTGTGCCTGTGCTGTTTCTTTTATTTTTTCCTTAGCAGTCAGATGAACATAAATTAGTGTCGCGATGCATAAAGTGGATAGGCCAATTGAAGAAAATAAGCACCATAAGGTGCTAGGCACGTAAACATGCATGATAGAGGTGATAATGATTACGGCTAAAAATAATACTATAAGATGTCTTAGTTTAAACGACTGGCTTATCAATTTCTTCCCCAATATAAAATAATTCTAGAAATCAGAAACACGTCCGTTTTTTTCCCAATCACCGTACCTCGTTGGCTCGGGACCTTTTTGTCCCCCGAATTCTTCCTGGCTGATTTTGCTTGAGCTGTTTTCTATTATTAGTGTATTATCCGATTTATTGTTATTTGTCATACAAATTATGAAGTTTTCTCATCTTCCCAGAATTTATACTAATGGGCCTATTTCAAAAAATCAAATTATAAGAATTGATGGGGATAATTTTCGCTACCTTAAGACTGTAATCAGACTAAGAAGACATGATAATTTTCGACTGTTTAATGACCAAGATGGAGAGTATTTGGTTAGAATAGAAGGGATAGACAGAAATCAAATTATAATTGAGGTTGTTGATATTATTAGAAACATAACTGCTGAACCAAAACTAATTCTAGCAATTAGTATCATCAAAAATGACAGAATGATAGAAGCTATTAGGGGGGCAGTGCAAATTGGTGTAACGTCAATTATTCCAGTAATTTCTGCTAGAACCCAAATTAAAACGGTGAACAAAGACAAGCTTAATAGATGTATCATTGAATCTATAGAGCAGTGTGAAAGATTTGTCAGACCGATTTTATACGATCCTCTAACACTTGAACAATTATGCAAGATGGATGAACAAATTATCTTTGCCAATGAGTCTGAACATGAGATAAAGAAGTTATCAAATATTACCATCAGCAAAAATCCGATTTTTTTGGTTGGGCCTGAAGGTGGTTTTACTGAGTCGGAAATTGAAATGTTAAATTCAATCGAAAAAGTTAATTCGATTAGTTTAGGAAGTAATGTACTAAGAACTGAGGTAGCTAGCATAGCAGGACTTGCTTGTATACAAATGATAAGGAAATAATATGAATTTCGAAATTGAAAATCAGTTTTTAAATGAGGTGGTTGCTGGAATTGACGAAGCCGGGCGTGGACCTTTGGCTGGTCCAGTGGTTGCAGCTGCAGTGATAGTAGATAAACTTCATGTTATCAACGGAATTAATGATTCAAAAAAATTATCACGCAAAAAAAGAGAAGAGTTATATGAACAAATAACAAAGCACTATCACTATGCAGTGGCCATTATTGACGCAGAAGAGATTGATAGAATCAATATTTTAAGAGCAACTATAGAAGCTTGCACACAAGCTGGAAGCAGACTTTCTGTTAGACCGGATATAGTTATAGTTGATGGTAACATGAAGTTTGATGATGACAGGTTTATCAGCGTTGTTAAGGGGGATACAAAATCAATTTCAATCGCCGCAGCTTCAATTGTTGCTAAAGTAACTCGAGATAGGATTATGGACTCACTTGCAGTAGAATTTCCAGAGTATTGTTGGCAAAAAAATGCAGGCTATGGTACTAAAGATCACATTAGTGCAATCAAGAAATTTGGTCTTACTTTTCACCATAGAAAGAGCTTTAAGTTAAGAGAGATATAAAATGATTAATTGGCTTAAAAATGGGATTTTTGCTTTGGCTGTTGCTGGGGCATACTCCATTTTTCTCGTAATGCTTAGAACGCCGGGAGTAAACCAATTATTTACCAATCCAGATATTTTTCGCACCGCTCTGGTTATTCACGTAAATTTGTCGGTATTAGTTTGGCTTTTAGCAATTTCAGTCTCCATATGGAGTATATCGAAAAATAATTTTATCCAAGAATTTAATTCTAAGATAGCATTAGTTGGTATAATTTTGATGGCAATAAGTCCAGTTTTGAGTGATTCAGGGCCAGTGATGAATAATTATATACCAATGCTGGAAAACATTCTTTTTGTACTTGGTTTGTGTATTTTTGGAGCGTCAATCCTCATATATGCTATTCAAACTTTTTTCTATAGTTTGCTAGAAAGGCCTTTAACTTATGGGCATAGAGTAGTCAAAGTCACAAGAATCACGACCTCATTATTGGTTTTTGGGGTGTGGGGGTGTTTTTATTTGTCGTACCTAGGTCTTGAGCAGTTAAAAAATGTTGCTGTTTTAGAGATTGATTATTATTACGAAATGCTCTTTTGGAGTGGTGGACATTTGCTTCAATTTATATATACGCAGATATTCATGTTTGTTCTTATTTGTTTAGTCGAATCTATTAGTGATGGTGAGATAGAATGCTATAATATATACGAGATGCTGCTGATATTGAACTTTGTTTTGGCAAGTACAGTTTTTATTGGGCATGCTAATTATGACTTTTCAGATGGATCATTTAAAGAATTTTTTACCAAGCATATGATTTACACAGCTGGTATAGTGCCAGGAATTTTTATTGTAGTTTTGACTTACGAGGTTTGGGCAAAAAAAATGATATCAATGAATTTGAGTATGTTAGCCTATGTATTTTCTGTTGGTTTATTTGTGATGGGTGGGTTTATTGGTGCTGCTATTTCTGGAATAAATGTTGTAATCCCAGCTCATTACCATGGTTCAATAGTAGGGATTAGCATTGCTATGATGGGTTTTGTTTATTTATTTATTTTTAAAGAGCAAATTATACAAAATATTTCGTCAAAATCAGGGGTGTTAGTAAATCTCTATAATAATTTAGGAGAGTTTTTTTGGCATAATTTTGGCAATAAACGTTATGCTAAAACTCAATTGATGATGATTGCAATTGGGCAGTTTTTACATATTTTAGGTCTTGCATTAGCAGGTGGTTATGGTGTTATGAGAAAAACACCGGGTGAAGAAATTGCTTTTTCGGCCAAAATATATATGGGTATTACCGGTTTAGGTGGACTTATAGCGATTATTGGTGGCTTGATGTTTGTGCATATATGTGCTAAAAATCTTTATTTCAAAGTAAAATAGTAAATAAAAAAGTGTCTGTACCAAAAAAAGAACAAGCGCTGAGTGCTGTCAAATTGCTAATCGAATATATTGGAGAAGATCCTTCAAGAGAGGGGCTTAAAGAAACTCCAAAGCGTGTTATCAATAGTTATGAAGAGCTATTTAGTGGCTATGATCAAGATATTGCCAAGATCCTTGACAAGCGCTTTTATGATATCAATAAATACGAAGATATAGTTCTTTTGAGGTCTATTAATTTTACCTCATTATGTGAACACCATATGATGCCGTTTTTAGGGGTGGTAGACATTGCATATATGCCTGATGGTTATGTTTTAGGTGTTAGTAAATTAGCTAGATTAGTGAATGCTTATTCAAGAAGGCTACAAATCCAAGAGAGAATGACCGCAGAAATTGCAATTGCCTTGCAGGAGTATTTAAAACCAAAAGGTGTTGCAATTAGAGTTTCGGCAAAACATACTTGTATGAGTATTAGAGGGGCTATGAAGGAAGGAAGTAACATGGAAACTTGCCACTTTACTGGAGTATTTACCAATGACCTTTCAAAGCGCCAGGAGTTTTGGGATATTTTAAGGAATAATTAAAAATTATGCTGTTATCTAGATATTTTTTACCAGTTTTAAAAGAAAAGCCAGTTGAAGCGCAAGTCGTATCACACTCTCTTATGCTTAGGAGTGGAATGATGCGTCAATCTTCAGCTGGGATCTATAATTGGCTTCCATTGGGTCTGAAGGTGCTGAAAAATATTGAGAATATTGTTAGATTTAATATGGATGCATCTGGATTTATTGAAATATTAATGCCATGCGTACAAGATGGTAGTTTATGGCGTGAATCTGGAAGGTTTGATGTATATGGTAAAGAAATGTTGTCGTTCAAAGATCGTCACGGGCATGATCTTTTGTTTGGCCCTACTAATGAAGAACTCATTACAGACATTGTAAGAAATACAATACAATCATATAAAGAGTTGCCTAAAGTGATGTACCAAATTCAGTGGAAATTTAGAGATGAAATTCGTCCTAGGTTTGGAGTGATGAGGGGTAGAGAGTTTTTGATGAAGGATGCATATTCTTTTGATATTGATATGCACAGTGCTACGCGAACCTATGATCAAGTTTTTGTGGCTTATATGAGAACTTTTAGAGATCTTGGTTTAAATGCAATTCCACTGTCAGCTGATCCTGGAGAAATTGGTGGAGACTTGAGTCATGAATTCCATGTAGTTGCGGATACTGGCGAAAGTACTTTGTACTACGATAAGAAATTTGATCTTCTTGGCGATACTTTGGCAAATGATATTAAGCAGCTCAAATCATTGTATGCTGCGACTGAGGAAAAACATAATCCTGATACATGTCCGCTAAAAGAGAGTGAATTGTCAGTAAGAAAAGGGATTGAAGTTGGGCATATTTTTAACTTTTCTGATAAATACTCAGCACCAATGGCTGCTACGGTAAATGATGCAAATGGTAAGATAATACCAATTCAAATGGGTTCCTATGGGATAGGGATTTCAAGATTGGTTGCTGCAATTATAGAAGTATCGCATGATGAGAAAGGGATAATATGGCCTATGCAGGTTGCCCCATTTAAGGTTTCTATTATTAATCTAAATACTAAGGATGAAAAATGTAATTCTATTTGTGATGCTCTGTACAACAAACTTCTTAGTCATTCCGTAGATGTAGTGTATGATGATACTACGGATAGTGTTGGAACAAAGCTAGCTACACACGACCTTATTGGTTCTCCTTGGCAAATCATCGTGGGTCCAAAGAAAGCAGCAACGGAAATGGTAGAATTAAAACATAGAGAATCATCTGTAGTTCAGGATTTGAATGCTGAGTCAGCTGTTACTGAGGTTTTAAATAGTTTGCATGTCAAATAGTCTTGTATCATTTATATCTTTTAGATATTTCAGAGCTAAGAAGAACGAAAAATTTGTTTCTATTATCTCGGGTATATCACTTGCTGGGATCAGTATTGGGGTTATGGCTTTGATTATTGTGATGTCAGTGATGAATGGATTCCATATTGAATTAACTTCTAATATAATTGGCCTTAATGGGGACATTGCAATAACGCCAATGAATAAAATCATTGAAAATCACCAGGAAGTAATTTCAAAAGTTCAAAAAAACAAGTTTGTCACTAAGGTTAGTCCTTTAATTGTTGGTCAGGCTCTAGCTATTGGTGATGGTTCAAATAGTGGTGTTATTATCAGAGGTATCAATATATCAGACTTAAAAAACAAAGGTCCAATACTTGATAATGTTCTTTATGGTAGTTTTGCAGATTATGATGGATTGAACGTAATTGCAATAGGAGCTGAGCTTGCTAGGAATTTGGGAGCTAATGTTGGCTCTAAGGTCAAGCTTGTTTCTCCCAATTTACTTCCAACAGCCTTTGGCACCATGCCCAGAGCGAAAGATTTCACAGTAGTGGCAATTTTTTCTAGCGGATTGTTTGATTATGATGCAGCAACAGTTCTAATGACAGTGCCAGCAGCGCAAGTATTTCTTTCAATGAAGGAAGGAATTAACTTGATAGAGATAAAAATAGATAATTCAGAGTTGGTGGCCAATTACTCGAAAACTTTGCAAAAGGAATTAGGGTACTCTATGCAGGTTAAAAGTTGGATGCAAGATAATCAGCAATTTTTATCTGTCCTACAAGTTGAAAGAACAACGATGTTTGTGATTTTAACTCTGATAATGATCGTTGCGGCTTTTAATATTATCTCTAGCCTTTTCATGTTAGTTAAAGACAAAACAACGGATATTGCAATTTTAAAAACCATAGGTGCTTCAACCAAACAGATTATGATGATTTTTATTCTCAATGGTATGATGGTTGGGGTAGTTGGTACTTTCCTCGGGGTATCGTTTGGGGTATTGTTTGCTAAAAATATTGAAGCAATAAGAAAATTTCTAGAGAACTTATCTGGCATTAAGATCTTTGACCCAGCGATCTATTTTTTATATAGCCTACCTTCAGTAGTAAGAGTTACAGACGTTATAATGATAGCGTCACTGGCGTTGTTTTTATCTTTAATAGCAACGATCTATCCGTCTTATAGAGCGGCCGTGCTTAACCCAGTTGAGGCAATGCGATATGAATGAAGATATTGTACTTAAGCTCACTGGTATTACGAAGGATTTTCACCAAGGTAGATCTCTAATTGAAGTTCTAAAAGATGTGAGTTTAGAACTAAAAAGTGGCCAGATGATAGCAATAGTTGGCTCTTCTGGTAGTGGTAAATCAACTTTGTTGCATATTGCTGGGCTGCTTGATATTCCAACAAAAGGGAGGGTTGAAATTATGGGTAATTCATTTGAAAAGCAGTCACTTGATAATGCAGCTGTTATTAGGCTTAATAATCTTGGTTTTATTTATCAATACCATCATTTGCTAAGGGATTTTACTGCTCAAGAGAATGCCGCAATGCCGTTAATAATACAGGGGATTAATAAATCTGAAGCGCTTGATAGAGCCGAGGTAATTTTGAGCGATCTTGGACTTGGCAAAAGGTTATATAATGTACCAGGGGAGCTGTCTGGCGGAGAGCAGCAGCGTGTTGCTATTGCGAGGGCGTTTATTAACAAACCGAAAATAGTACTAGCAGATGAGCCAACGGGTAATCTTGATCCAAATACTGCTGAGGATGTTTTTAATATGTTTCTTCAATGTGCTCAAAATGAGAATACAGCTATTATAATGGTAACACATAACATGGCTATAGCTAATAGACTAAATAAAGTTTATAAACTTGATTATAGTTTGTTAGAGGTTAAGTAATTTATCAGTTTGTTAAATTTTCGCGTTTGGTTAGGTTGTTGAAAATTTATGCTTTATTTTAAATTTTTCTTGAATAGGAGTTGAACATAGACTACTATCATCATTGATTAAGTAATAAGTATTATTTAAGGTGGGCCTTTTGGCCTGCCTTTTTTGTTAGAAAAATGGAAGAAAAAATTGCCCAGTTAATTGAAGATACAATCCATGGACTTGGGTATGAGCTTGTAAAAATTACCGTTCATGGCACAAGAGAGAAGGTTGTAGAGGTTATGATTGAAAGGCAAGATGAGCAGAAGATACAATTATCTGATTGTCAGTTAGTCAGCAGGAATATTTCTGCTATAATGGACGTAGAGGATATTGTAGACGGAAAATATTTTTTAGAAGTTTCTTCTGCGGGGGTTGAAAGGCCATTGGTAAAGCCTAATGACTATATTAAATTTTCTGGTAGGGATGCTAAGGTGCGTCTTAAATCTCAAGTGCAGGATCGTCTAAATGTAAGAGGTAAGATACTAGGGGTAAACGATAATAAAGTGATGTTAAAAGTAGGTGATGAACAGATAGAGATCGAATTTGAGAACATAAAAAGTGGAAAACTGGTTTTGACTGACGAATTATTTAAACAATTATTAAAAAAGAAAAATTGAAATAAAAGAAAGAGTGATAACTATGGATAACTTTGGTAAAGCTGAAATTTTGCAGATCATAGACGCAGTATCAAGAGAGAGAGGTGTATCTAAAGCAAAATTAATTGAAGCAATGGAGCAAGCGGTTCAAATAGCTGGTAGGAAAAAATATGGTTTAGAGCAGAATATTAGCGCTCAAATTGACCCTAACAGTGGAAAAATAAGTCTTTTTAGAGTTAGGAAAGTAGTAGATGAAGTTGAAAACATATTTCAAGAAATCAATCTCACCGATGCAAGAAATATAAAAGATGATGCAGTGCTGGGAGAAGAGATACTAGAGCTGCTTCCTCCAATAGATCTTGGAAGAGTTGCAGCTCAAACAGCAAAACAAGTTATCGTTCAAAAAGTCGGTGAGATAGAAAGAGAAAGTCAATATCAAGATTACAAAGATAGAAAAGGTGATATTCTTAATGGTGTAGTAAAGAGAGTTGAGTTTGGTGATATTGTTGTTGATGTTGGCCGTGCTGAGGCAGTATTAAAGAAAAATCAGCAAATTCGTGGGGAAAACTTTAAAGTCGGAGACAGAATTAAGGCATATGTAGTTGATGTAAAAAGAGAAGCGAAAGGGCCTCAAGTATTTTTATCGCGTACTGACGATAGTTTCTTAAGAAAATTATTTGAGATGGAAGTACCTGAGATCTACGACAATATTATAGAAATCAAATCTATTGCTCGTGAACCAGGTTCAAAAGCTAAGGTAGCAGTTTTTGCGTCTGATGTATCAATTGATCCTGTCGGCTCATGTGTTGGTGTTAGAGGTGCTAGAGTAAGAGCTATAACCAATGAATTAAATGGTGAAAAGATAGATGTAATAAATTGGGATAAAAATTTAGCACAATTTGTTATTAATGCTATGACTCCAGCATCAATTTCAAAAATAGTTTTTGATGAAGAAAAAGGTAGAGTAGAAGCAATTGTACCAGATGATCAATTGAGTTTAGCAATTGGTAGGCGAGGGCAGAATGTTAGACTAGCTTCCAAAATCACCGGTTGGACAGTTGATGTTATGACAGAAGAGCAGGAGTCGAAACGTAGAGGTGAAGAATTTGCTAGCAATACTGAACTATTTATTAGTAAGCTTGGTGTTGATCAAGTTACAGCTCAATTACTGTCAGCAGAAGGGTATAACTCGTTAGAGCAGATTGCTTATGCTGATTCTTCATCTTTAGAAGGCGTTGAGGGTTTCACGGCAGCGCAGGTGAAGGACTTACAAAGTAAGGCAAATCAATTTATTGAAGAACAAAATGAACAAATCATCGAAGGTCTTGAAAAACTTGGTGTAGAACAGGAATTGCTTGATGTACTTGATTTACCGCCAGAATATATATTGAAGCTTGCTGAATTTGGTGTAAAAACCTTAGAAGACCTAGGTGAGGTTACGATGTCTGAATTTAGGCAAGTTGTGCCAATAAATATTATTACCAATGAAGAGATTAATGCTTTGATAGCGTATGCTAAAAAGCAGACCGATAATAGTGATGAGTAATAACTAGTTTTTGTAAAGGATAAGTACATGACTGATAATCAAGAAGAAAAAGCAGAGAAGAAACTAACACTTGGCCAGGGAAAACTGAGTTTTGGTAACAGATCAGTCTACCCAAAAACTATTTCAAAAAGTCTTGGTTCATCTGGTTCAGTGGTTGTTGAGGTAAAAAGGGGTAAGGTTCCTACAGGTCCTTTAACAGTTGGAAAAGATAGGATGCTTGAAATGTCAAATGATGTTTCGGCCAATAGAAGATTAGAAGCATTGCAAAGGTCAATTAGTGATGAATCTAAAGAAGTCAATCCTATAAGTACCTTGAGTAAATTAGCAGAGATCAATCAGTCAATCGAAGAAGAGCAAGAAGCTGGCAATAGCCATCAAAAAGGGGCAGAGCAACAAGAAGTAGATAAAATTGCTAAGAAAGATTCTAAAGCATCAATAAAAGATGAGAAAAGCGAAGAAGAAGTAGTAGTTCCGGTCAAGCCAAAGCTAGCTGAACCAAAAAAGCTTAAGAAGTCTGATATCTTCAATATGCTTGATGAAGATTCCATGCCTTTTAGAACTCGTTCTCTAGCTTCGATTCAAAGAGCTAAAGCAAAGGAAAGAAGAAAATTAGAGATAAACTCTGTAAAACAAGATAAGGTATACAGAGAAGTGATTGTCCCGGAGGTAATCACTGTATCCGAATTGTCAAATAGAATGACGGAAAGAGCATCAGATGTAGTAAGAGAGCTGATGAAGCTTGGAGTAATGGCCACAAGTAACCAATCTATTGATGCAGATACGGCTGAGCTTATTGTAACATCTTTTGGCCATACCGTTAGGCGTGTAAAAGAATCAGATGTTGAAAGTGTTTTAAACGACAAGGAAGACATGCCGGAGGATTTAAAATCTAGGGCACCTATTGTCACTGTAATGGGGCACGTTGATCATGGTAAGACTTCATTATTAGATGCACTCAAATCTACAGATATAGTTGCCAGAGAAGCTGGTGGTATCACGCAGCATATCGGGGCATATAGTGTTACTATGTCAGATGGTAGAATCATTACCTTCATTGATACTCCTGGGCATGAAGCGTTCACTGAAATGCGTTCAAGGGGTGCGCAAGTGACCGATATTGTAGTATTGGTAGTAGCTGCCGATGATGGGATTAAAGCACAAACTATAGAAGCAATAAGTCATGCTAAGGCTGCTGGTGTGCCAATAATAGTGGCAATTAATAAAATTGATAAACCTGAAGCTGATATAGAAAGAGTTAAACAAGAGTTACTCAGTCATGACCTTGTACCAGAAGATTACGGCGGGGATATAGTCACTGTCGGTGTTTCGGCCAAACAAAAGCTAAATCTTGATAAATTAGAGGAAGCAATATTATTAGTAGCCGAGATGCAAGAATTGAAAGCTAATCCTACTGGAGTTGCTTCTGGAATAGTTATTGAATCCAAAGTTGATACAGCAAAAGGAGCTATTGCTACGGTGATTGTTCAAAGAGGAACTGTGGCAAAGGGAGATCTAATCGTAGCTGGAACTACTTATGGACGAATCAAACGAATCTGCAATGATCGTGGGCGAACAATACATGATGCTGGTCCATCCCTCGCCATTGAAATATTTGGTTTGGCCGAAGCTCCATCTGCTGGTGATATATTCAATGTTGTTTCAACAGACAAACAGGCCAGAGATATTATTGAATATCGTTTAAGAAAAGAAAAGCAGATGAAGGTTACATCTTCTAAGACAAGTTTGGAAGATTTATTCATGCGAGCATCTGGTGATAATAAAATAAAAGAATTACCTATAATTATTAAAGCTGACGTTCATGGTTCAATAGAAGCAATAGCTGCAAGTTTAGGCAAAATTGAAAGTGATGAAGTTAAACTAAAAATTCTACATACTGCAGTTGGCGGGATTACAGAAACGGATGTCACTTTGTCAAAAGCCTCCAAAGCAATTATTATTGGCTTTAATGTTAGGTCAAATAACGCAGCGGCTGAAGCTGCAAGTGCGGCAAAAGTTGATATAAGATATTACTCTATCATATATAACCTTATTGATGATATTAAAGCGATTATGAGTGGCATGTTATCACCAATTATACGTGAGGTATACATAGGATCTGTAGATATAAGGGAAGTATTCAATATAACTCGAATTGGTAAGGTTGCTGGATGTTACGTAACTAAAGGTATAATCAAAAGAGGAGCAGGTGTTAGATTGCTTAGAGATAACATTGTAATTCATGAAGGCAAGTTGAAAACACTCAAGAGATTCAAAGAGGATGTTAAAGAGGTAAAAGAAGGCTTTGAGTGCGGTATTGCTTTTGAGAATTACGATGATATTAAAGTTGGTGATTCAGTAGAGGTGTTTGAATTTGTTGAAGAGCAGAAAAAGTTATAATTTAAAGGCACGAGAAAAGGGGCAGTCGCAAAGGCAGCTTAAGGTCTCAAGAGCAGCGCATATGGCTATCGCTGACTGTCTAAGGAAGGAAAGTAAACTTGATTGGCGACTTGAAAGTTGTCCATTAAGTATTACAAAAGTTAATATTAGTGCAGACTTAAGTGTTATAAATTGTTTTTTCCTACCGTTTAATACCAATTTAAGTACTGATGAAATATTAGATGCTCTAGATAAGTCAAAATTTGTGATCAGAGCCTATGTAACAAAGCAAATTAATCTTAAATTTTCGCCTGAAATAAGATTTTATTTTGATGTGTCGTATGAAAAAATGGCATTAATTGAGTCACTATCTGATGGTAATTAATTTGAATTAATGTGAACGATAAAGCATATTTTTAAAATCTAGATTAGAGTTACATTTTTTTGCATCTTAAATAATTAGGGAGATCAGTATGACAAACACTTTGGTAACAAAGCTGAAAACACTACTTGCTGATAATTATGCGCTATATCTTAAAACGCAAAATTATCATTGGAACGTTGAAGGAACAAATTTCAAAGAGTTACACTCAATGTTTGAGGAGCAATATACTGACCTTGCTAAAGCAATAGATACAATAGCAGAATTGATTCGAGGTTTAGGAGAGAAGGCTCCTGGTACATTTAATTTCTATATTGAAATGACTTCTATCAAACCAGGTAATGAAAATGCTTCCTCGCAACAAATGATTAAGGAGCTGCTAGAAGATCAAATATTGATTCAAAAAACTTTACAGCAGTGTCTTGAAGTGTCTGAAAAAGCTGGAGATGAGGTGGTTATAGGTTTTATAATTGAACGCCTAACATTTCATCGTAAAACCTCATGGATGCTGAAGAGTAGTTTGTAATTTGATACCTAAGGTTGACTGCCGTTCTCTGTAAAGCCTCAGCTATTTTTTGCATAGGCTGAGCCTATGATCGATAATATTTGACTTTACTCCGATGCAATCTAGGAGTGAATGAAATATATAATCATGAGAGATAGTCTTGTGCTCTTTATCGTGGGTATTTTTAAAATAGTCTAGATGACTGTTTTTGAATTTATCTGAAAACCACATAAACATTGCTACATGAGAGTTTTCTGGATTAGTGGCATTGGTATAAGCATTGCCTAAGAAATTATCAAAAGAAAAAGCATGATCTGATGCGTAGATAATTATGCTATTTTTATCTTTTAGCTTAGTGATGATCTGATTTAGTATATAATCAGAGTATAGTACCGTGTTTTTATACGTATTTATCAATTCATCCTTCGAACATAGAGATGGTGCACTTGCGTTACAAATAGGTTTATACTGCTGAAACTTACTATTTGTAGGGTATCTATTTTTAAAATTCCAGTGACTACCCAATAAATGGATTACCATAAAGTGATTTTGATCGACTTCGTTGATTCTTTTCTCAACAAATGGTATTAAAAGTTCGTCCAGATTCTTATCTGTTTTGTTTGCGTACTTATTTAAATCACTTTGAATGAGATGATAATCAGCTTCTAATGCAATTGAGGCAAATGTATTTTCAGCCATGCCAAACAAACCTTGATTACCAATCCAGGAAGTTGCAAACCCTAGTTTTTTATAGACAGAGATAATACTCTGCTCGCTAGTAGCTTGGTCAAAGTTGGGCGGGATTGCCCTTGTTAGCATATAAGGTATTGATATTTTTGTAGAAATACCAGCGCTAAATGCGTTATAAAATTTGACAATATTACGTGATGTTTTGGTAAAAGGCATTATATCGTATATTGGCTTAAGTACACCCTGATCAAGAATTGATCCTCTCATTGATTCACCGATAATTAGTACTACGGAGATTGGTTCGTCAGAATTTTGATATTGAAAATGAAATAATTTACCAAGATCAGTTTTTTCATGATGCATTTTTAATTGCGATTTGTACTGTGTTATAAATTCATACGTGCTATAGACAAGATTGAATGGTAAATATCCAGATAATGTAGAGTTAAGTTTTTTATCTTTGAAATCGCTGCCAGATAGTATTGTAATAATGCATGCCAGAGACAATAATATTTTTTGAACATATTTTGCCGGTTTTGTTGGTAATTTATATAAAATCAGTATTGCTATTAGTGCTGACAACAAAACTGATAATATAAGATAAAAATCTATAAATTCTGATGTCAGGTTATTTTCAACAGAGAGGATATCTATGAGTACTCCAGTATCAAAAGTTTTTTTGAAGCTGAAAATAAAGTAATCAGACACTCCTCCAATTATAAATAACAACACTAGGATTATATTGCCTAAGTATGGAATGTATAAAATTAATAAGAATATTATGGTTGTTGATGAGAATATAACCAAATTTTCGATTATCATTTTAAAAGTGCCGATATCAACAATTGAGGCCTTAAAGAATGCTATCGGTAGATTAAATAGAATCAGATATACTACAGCAAGGAGTATAGCTTTATACGCAATATTCATTTAGTATATACTTAATATTTTATTAAAAATTTTTTATCTTTGAAAAAATATATAATCCAGATAAAATGCACTGTAATTTTGCTGGGGCCCAGTATACCAGCAATAAGTTTAGATGAATACAAAAATAGTGTTAAGATAATTCAAGGAGCTTACAAATGTTTATAGATAAAATCTCAGCCAAAGCAAAAGATGGAGAGTTTAATGTCATTATTGAAATACCGATGAATGATAACCCAGTAAAGTATGAATTTGATAAAGATGTTGGCGCGATAGTTGTAGATAGATTTATGCAAGTTTCGATGTCATATCCATGTAATTATGGCTTCATTCCGCATACTTTATCAGAAGATGGGGATCCAGCTGATGTCCTGGTTTTATCTCAATATCCAATTATTCCTGGGGCGGTTATAAAGGTGCGACCTGTGGCCGTTCTTATGATGGAAGATGAATCAGGCAAAGATGAAAAAATCTTAGCTGTACCAGTATCAAAGCTTGATATATCATATGATAAAGTTAAGGATATTGATGATGTTCCAGAAATTATCCGCCAAAGAATAACTCATTTTTTTGAAAGATATAAAGAGCTTGAAAAAGGAAAATGGGTGAAAGTAATGGGATGGGAAAATGCCGCTAGCGCATTAGAAATCATAGATGACGCGATAAATAGAGCCGCCAAAAAATAAGTTTAATTTATGCTTTTAAGATCTGGGATCATCGTTGCTGCTATTACCCTTTTATCAAGGTTGTTTGGTTTTGCTAGAGAGTTTTTTATAGCACTCACTTTTGGCACAAGTCAAATAGCAGATTGTGTGAATGTTGCGCTAAAATTTCCAAATCTTTTTAGAAGAATCTTTGGTGAAGGAGCAATGTCAGCTGCATTTGTTCCAATGTTCACACATAGATTAGCCGTTAATAATGATGAAGCAAGGCAATTTAGTGGCAAAATATTCTCATTATTATTGCTATCATTGATAGTAATAACAGTTATTTCTGAGCTGATCATGCCATATTTATTGCTCATTTTGGCACCGGGTTTTTATTTACAGGAAGAAAAATTTAGTTTGGCAGTTGTGTTGTGTCGAATCACTACCCCATATTTGATTTTTATCTCTGTTGTAGCTTTATTTGGCGGGATATTAAATACGGTTAAAAGATTCGCGGCATTTGCGTTTTCGCCAGTGATAATGAATATCTCAGTCATAGCGTTTACGTACTTATTAGAGGAAGAATATACTGCTCATTATAGCGTAGCTTATTCGTTGCTCATTTCTGGTGTTCTACAAGCTCTATTTATGTATTATTACTTGCGAAAAGCTAATCTAGCGGTTCCTTTGATACTCTCTCTTAGAGATAAAGAAGTAACGACAATGGTTAAAAATATGGGGCCAGTGGCTTTAAGTTCAAGTGCGCAGCAATTTAACCTATTTATTTCGCAATCAATAGCAAGTTTCTTGCCGGGTGCGGTATCTATATTATCTTATGCAGATAGGTTATATCAACTTCCGCTTGCTCTAATTGGCATTACTTTTGGTACTATTTTGCTCCCTGAATTATCATTAGTATATAAGCAGCAAGATATAAAAAGGGCTAATTTTATTCTTAATCAATCTATTAAAAGTGGATTTTTAATATCTATTCCAGCTTTTGTAGGCCTTTTTGCTTTGTCAGAACCAATAATTCACCTTATATACGAACACGGGCAATTTACTAGTAGCGATACTATTAAAACGGCGCAAGCTTTGGCTGCATTTTCTCTTGGCTTACCAGCGTTCATTTTAGCAAAAATAATAACGCCTGTATTTTACGCCAATTTTGATACAAAAACGCCATTAAAAATTACTGTTTATTCACTTGTAATCAATACCATATTAAATATCATCCTAATGATATATTTAGAGCATGTGGGAATCGCATTGGGAGCATCTATTGCTGGTTGGATTAATGCTTATTTACTTGTCAAATACGCAAGGAAATTTGGTGATTTTAAGATGACAAATGATAGCTGGGTTGTGATCCTAAAAATCATGATTGGATCCTTTGTAATGCTGCTATGTATAGAATATATGAAGCATATATTTGGGAGTTACTATTTTACAGGGCATTTATTGGCTAAGTGGTGCTACTTACTGGGGACAATCGTAGGATCTATAATATTATTTTTAATGGTATCATATTTATTAAAGATTCACTTGGCTTTTAAAACTGGTTTGAATAAGTTTTAATCGATTTTTGTCTTATCACTTTAAACACAGTATGTTTTTTAAGAAAGAATATACTCATCGTAAACTTCCTAATG
Organism: Rickettsiales bacterium; assembly: GCA_017302595.1. Classification (GTDB taxonomy): domain Bacteria; phylum Pseudomonadota; class Alphaproteobacteria; order Rickettsiales; family Rickettsiaceae; genus Megaera_A. The sequence continues at coordinate 683,284 of JAFLDA010000001.1, read as the reverse complement.
TCATCCAAAACTTGATTTGGGATCAACCTTCTTAAAGCTGCAGTAACCTAAACGTCATTTAGACCTCAGATCAAACTCGAGGTGAGTAATGTGAGGTTTTTGGACGACTTTCTATTCTTTCTTAAAACCTGGATGATAACGTCAGTACTCAGTTTTACTTGGACTAACCAAGAATCTCATGATAAATGTAACTAAGTTATTTGAAAATAGTGTTAAATTGTGAACCTTTGGTAAAGATTTGTTATCAAGAATAGTTGAAAATGAAATATTATTGTAGTATAATGCATAATGAAAAAGAATGCGATTAGTAAGGAACATGACATTGGCCGAAATAGAAAAAAAGAAAATTGATACAAATAAGTACGCTAAAGAAGGTGTTGGTTCATCTGATGGTGGTATATTTCAGGACATAAATTATATTTGTGGTTCAACTTCGCTTATTGTTGATTCTCTGCAAAAGGGTCTTGATGTAGCGCAATTATCAAGTGGTGATATTATCGTTACTGAAGTAAAAACTATCAATACTCACTACGCTTGGGACCAAAGTAAAAAAAGAATGGTTAGAGTTAGTCAGTCTTCATAAAATTAAAAATCACTCATCTCTTTCTATCGTAAGTTGTTAAAAGGCATCGATAGAAGACTATTATTTATATTTATTCAATTTTAAGGCGTAAGTTGTTTACGGTTTAGTGTAGAATTTGTTGTCAAAGTTAAGTAATAACAAACTACTGCTATTTAGGAGTAATTTATGAGTAAATTAGAAGGAGCACCAGAACAAAGACAAGAAGTATCTGGGGTGAAGTCCATAGATCTTGGGGTTGGTATTGAAAAAAGAGTTCTTACCCAAGGAGAATTGAATGAGTTTATAGAATTTGTACAGCAGGAAAAAGCAAAGGATCCTGAGGTTTCGATATCTTTGGCTGATTATGTTACTGAGAAATATTACCAGGGGCGCAGTGATGTCGTAGTTGTTCCAGACATAAGCGGCTTAAAATTTGGAGAAGCTATTGACTATCCTGAAGAAGTAAGAGGACAGAAAGGAGAAGATTTTGTAGAGTCTCTTAAAGAAAATCACCTTGATTTAACTGGCATTGATTTTACCGGAGCTGTGCTTAAAGGAACAAAATTTACTGGATGCGATATTAGTGGTGGCGTTTTTTGTGATACAGATTTAACAGGGGTAGAATTTAACGATTGCTACCTACAAGGAGCTGATTTAAGAGGTGCTGACTTAAGCAAAGTCACATTTAATGAAGAGGAACCGGATTTGGATGAAATCCTGGTAGATATGAGGCCTATGGATACAGCGCCGCTTGCTGAATTTCAGAACTTACAAAGATATGGCAAAATGAAGCTCAGCACGCTTGAGCCTCTTTTGTATCAGTATCAGGATTTGAACGAAGAAAGATTAGAGCAAGCAAGAGAAAAATTTGAACAAGATAAACAAAGAAAACTTGATGTACAACAAGAAAGACTCGATGAAAGGCAGGAAAAGCTCAGGTTAAAGAAAGAAGATGTGGATAAAGCTTGGGGACAAGTTTCATATTACCAACGTACCGTTGGTGGGTCAGATTATGACAAATATAAAAAATTATACGATGAGCAACAAAAGTTAATAGAAGAACTAAATCCTCAGATTGAGGGTATAAAAGAAAAAATGGAGCAAATTCGGGAAGCTGAATTAGATGAGAGTCAGGTAAAATACGTCATGGCCCCGTCTGTTACAGGGTTGCCTGGTATTATGTCCGATGATTATCAAATGAGCTATGATCCTGCTTATAAAAGAGGGTCAAGCAAAGAAGAACGTGGTCAAGAAAGACATTATATTAGGTTAACACGCAAAGATACCGAGGAGTATCTTGCCTTAGTTGAAGATAACCCAGATTTGTCGATTAACGAATTTGCTGCCAAAAAGTTAAAAGAACGTGGTGAAACCCTAAAAAAAGGGGAGATCCCAATTGCTGATGTTTCTACCCAGATTGTAAAGTTTGAAGTTACAAGAGAAGATGCACAAGAATTTCAAAGATTACGCAGAGATAATGAAGATCTAACCGTTAATGAGTTTATAGCGGAGAAAATGCGTGCCCAGGGTATTCCTGAAATTGAGGGCGCGGCAATAATAGGGAACTTGAATCCAAATATATTGAATCCAAATAATGAATTTGATGTGCTTAGTGAAAAAGAATGGCCACAAACACTCAGCTTTCACATGCAGACTGATTTATCAGGACTTGATCTTAGTAGGTGTAACTTACAAGGAGCATGTTTTTCTGGCGCAAATTTGTCTGGTGCTAAATTTGATGGAGCAAATCTTTCAAATGCAACTTTTGAGGGAGCTAATCTGCAAGAAGCAGAATTTATTGGGGCAAAGGCGAGGGATGCAAATTTTCATGCTGCTGATCTAACAGATGCTGTCATTAGAGAATCTGATTTTACTAGAGCATATTTGCCATTTTCTTTTGGAGAAAGCGCACAAGTTGAAAAGTCAAATTTTAGATTTGCCGATATCAGAAACGGCGAGTGGCAAGGCGTAAGAATAGATGGATCAGACCTTAGTTATGCAAATATGGAAGGTGTGGTTCTTGCAAATGCTGATATTCGAAGAACCAAGATGGTATGTGCTAATCTTGAGAGAGCAATATTAAACGGATGTGAATTAGTTGAGTCCGATTTGAGTGGCGCCTTCTTAAAAGAAGCAGAAATGAGAAAAGCAAAGATTAAAGACACTTCTTTGCAGAATGCTAGGGCTGGAAAAATTGACCTATCTGAGTCAGAAATTGATGAACTTTCTAAATTGGATGGTATCCAGCTTCAGGAAGCTATAATGCGCAAAGTTAAGGCTGATAATGTGAGTTTTGTTAAGGCTAATATGGAAGCAGCTGACCTTGAATATGCGCAAATGAGAGGTGCTATCGTAGAAGGAGCGAACTTACGCTTTGGTGAGCTTCATGGCGCAGTTATGGATGGAGTAAAGGGTTCAAAAGTAGACCTAACTGGAGCTGACTTAACCGATGTGCAAGCTAGAGGAGCGAATTTTAGAGAAGCCCAGCTTGAAAATATCAAAGGAATGAGGGGGAATTTTGAAGAAGCGATACTAGAAAATGCTAATGTAAGAGCAGCACGTCTTGAAAAAGCTATTATGCGCAAAGTTAATGCTAAAAAAGCAGACTTACGTGACGCTGATATGCAAGGAGTTGACTTCTCTGGGGCTGATGTTGAAGAAGCGGTTGTTAATGACAACTCTGATATGCATAAGGCTAAAATTGAGGGAGTCAAAGGTGAGTTGGTTAAGGAAAATACAGATGGTTCTAAAGAGAAAATCTCAGTTGAGAAGCAAAAAGAGAATAGCGCCAAAATTCATGATGCAAAAAGTAAAGGTACACTAAGTCGTATTGGTGGCAAAATTCTTGGAGTAATGGGAGCTGGTCTTAAGAAAGCCGGAGAATTTATAAAACAACCCTTAAGTACCAAGTGGGGGAGAATAATAGGCGGTGTGGTTGGGGCGTTAGCTGTAGCAGCTATTGTGGCTTCTGTTGTTTTTACGGCCGGACTTAGTCTACCAGTGATTGCTGCAGCAGTAGGTGGTGCTCTTCTTGTAGGAGGCGCAGCAGGGGCAGTAGGTGGGCATTTTGTTGCAAAGCATTCTGGTCTTTCAACATTAGCGATGGGTGGTGTAGGAGCCGTTATGTTACCCGTTGCTCCTGGGCTAGGAGCGGCAGCTGGGCTTGCTGGTGGAGCAGTAGTAAATGGGGTAGCCAAAAAGGTAATTGGCCAATCTATTGATGAAGCTGTAGGTAATGGTGTTATTGCAGTTGGGGATTTAGCTAAGAGAGGAGAAGGACATTTTGGTGTATCGGAAGAGCAAGTGAGGTTAGAACAGGCGCAAAAGAGGTGTCAGGAAAACTATCAAGCTCCAGAAAGAGACAAGGGTAAAAAAGCGGAAGTTGGCGGTCTATCGTTTGAAGAAGTGCAAAGGCAACAAATGAAACAACATGGACTTGGTCCAGAGCCTGAGAGAGATAGGCCTCCGGTAAAAAAGACAGCTTTGCAGACTGAAGTGGGGCAAATAGTAGAAAGAATGGACAAAGCTAAACCAAGAAGGCATTCTATTTCTGAAGGGGTAAGTCAAAATCCTAAAAAACCTACAAGGCGTGGATCATTGGAGATATAATAACATTTTTATGACTGCAAATGCTAATAAAGAGCAGATAAAAACTCGCGCAAGAAGGCTTAAGATTACTACCCTTGTGGGTGAGGAAATTCACAGCAAGAAAGACGTAGTACCAGAAGTTCGCTTAATTCGTAAGAAGGTTAAAGAGCAGGACATAGAGGATTATTCTAGAGCACTTAAAGGGAGAAAAAATAATAACTTTAGTCTTAATGATTTTTTGAGTAAGAAAAAAGAATCACAAAAAAGTAAAAATAAGTCACTTGTTATTGCTGATTTATCAGGAATGACTATTGGTAATTCAAATTCCAATCAACTCTTTGACTTAAAATGGGCTAATTTTACTAATTCAATTTTTCATAATACCAGTTTTATTGGTTGCGATCTAAAGAATGCTAGATTTGCGAATACAGATTTGGGTAATGCTTTTTTTAAAGAGTCAGATATTAATTTCGTTGATTTTCGTCACAGTGATCTTAGTAAATGTAATTTTGATAAAAGTTATAAAAATAGTCCATGGAATAGGTTGCAAGGGATTAAGTTAAGCTCAACATCGTCGTGTATTCGAATATATGCAGATATTAAGAATGAAATTGCCAAGAAGAATGAACAGCAGCGCTTAATTGATAACAAGAGAATGCATTATGATGAGATAAAAGGCAGAACAAGTGTTGCGGTGCTTGTTAAGTCATATGTGGGTCTTCTAGATAAAGAGCACGAATATGCCAGAGCAAAGGAGCAGTATAAAAAGATGCTTGAAGGTCAATTTAATAACGATCTGATAGTTGATGATAGTTTTGAAAATATCATTAACCAGGATGAATTTATTTTTGATCCAGTTTTTCTTAAAACAGAGAATTATGATGATTCCAAAGTGAGGAAGAAATATTTTGCTCTTACAAAAGAGAACTTACTGGAGTATTTATCATTACTTAAAAAAACAAAGAATCTGCCTTTAAATAATTTTGCAAAAGAATTGTATAAAGCTTCTTTAGTAAAAGAGGGTAAGTTTGATCCAAGTTTAAATATTATTGCTGATCTATCAAGTAAAGTTAATATGTTTGGTAATAATGAATGGAATAGAATGGATTTAAGCGAGGTAGATTTTACTGGTGCTGACATTTCTGAGGTGAATTTCTCGGGAACTAATCTTACAAATTGTAAATTTAAAGGAGCTAATTTATCTAATTCGAATTTTGAATGTGCATTACTTAACGGTTCTATTTTGAAAAATATTAAAGCAGATAACGCAAATTTTCAAAATGTAGATTTTGGCAATTGCATTATCGATAAGTCAATTTTTATGAGATGCAATTTTTCTTGGAGCAAATTCACTTCTGTATCCATTATGGATGTAATTATTAGCAGAGCACGCGCAAAAAGAGTCTATTTTAGAGGTGCTAAGTGCGATAGGTTCACTATTAATAACAGCGATTTTTCTGAAGTTGATTTTAATGGTGTTGGATTTTTTAAATTACAGGCATTTGAATCAATTTTTAATCACAGTGTATTTAACAATACAAAGTTTGATTTTTGTGATATCAAGTCATCTATCTTAAATTCAATTACAGCTGTACATACATTGTGGGATAATTCTGTAGTTTCTAAAAGTGAGATTAGAAGATCTAATTTAACTGGTAGTAAGTTTACAGAAGGTAATAAGTTTGATGGCGTAGATTTTTCTTATAGTATTCTCGATGGGATAAAGGCTCCTAGAGGGCATTTTGCTGGTGCAATCTTTGATCATGTAAAGGCTGGTTATGCCAAATTTGTTGATAGCAATTTTGAAAATGCGTCTTTAAAATTTTCTGATCTTAATAGTTGTTTGTTTAGTCAATCCAATTGCCAAAAGGCGAATTTTACTGGCGCGAAGTTGTTTAATGTTGGGCTCGCCGGTGCTAATTTAAAGGGTACGACTTTTGTAGGCGCACTACTTGATGATGTGGATATGACAAAAGCTGATCTTCATGATGCCAATTGGCAAGATTTGCATCTTAGAAATGCAGTTTTAGACAAGGTAAAAAATCATAGGATAAAGATCAATAATAATACTGAATTTAGTGATTGTAGTTATGGTGAATTAGATGGTCAATTTTATCATTATGATGAAGATAATTTTATGGACATAATGTTTATTGAGCAGCTTGAGAATAATTTTAAAAAAATACAGCAAGCAGAAAAAATAAGGAAATTGGGGATATTATCTTATTTTTTTAAAATATTTTTTGCATCGTATAGAATACCTCAAAGAGAATTAAGGAAATTGTATCATTATAGAGTACAAACTAAATATGCTTTAAAAAAATACCTAAAGTCAGTTTTAGCTAATGAAAAAAATTCATCGGATATTAGGCTATTAAACTTACACAATATTTTTATAGAATATAAAAAGTGATGGCAATTATTGAAGATAGTAAATTAACTTGAATTAGGTATAATGTTCAAAATCATCTTAAGTTTGTTTTAGATCTGATTCACAAGTAAATAATGGATCGTCAATTAAAGATAAAATAACTGAATCTAGATCATTCAGTTTTAGACGGTAAATCTCTCTTGCTAATAAAGCTCAAATGGGTTATGCTCTTCCGTGTTGGTTAGTACGTAGTATTATATCATATTCTTGGCGCGGGGTGGAGCAGTCTGGTAGCTCGTCAGGCTCATAACCTGAAGGTCGTTGGTTCGAATCCAGCCCCCGCAACCATTTCACTATTTTTTACTGTTTATTGATACGTTATGCGCATCCTTAGCATATTCGACTAGCTTTTTTTCATCTTCTAGTACAGTACAAGGTATTTTCCAGTAGGGCATTACAGCTTTTTTACCATTTTTCGTAGTATAGGAGAATGGTTCTGAGTTATATTTTTTGTACATATCAATGTTAGTTTTATCTACTTTAAAATATAATTCATCATCAACAATTATTGCAAATATCACCCCATTAAGATAAATTCCATATCCACCAAACATTGCTCTATAAGTAACTTTTTCTAATGGAGATAAAAGGTCTAGGGCATAATGTAAGTAGTTTTCTGACATATTATGTATATTACTTTGTAGTTTGGTATGGGTAGTATGGAATATGATAATGCCATAAAAACATTGGTAAAGCACTATTAATCAATTGCAAAATGAGGTACAATCGCTAGCCTGGGTCAAAAGAAATATGATTTTGGGGTATTATATGAATAAAGATATCTCGTATATACACGCTATATGCAAGTCAGCACAACCTCTTAGTGTATTTAAGTTGTACATGCACTTTATTTTTTCTACAAAGAAGAAATCAGTTATCCTTCTGATATTTATGTCTTTATTTTTTGGGGTAGTGCCATCAATCGATAGCATTTTTCTTGAGAATATTACTGACTCTATTGAGCAATATTCAGATAAAGATTTAGCATCAATTAATTTATCAAACTTGGTGTTCAAGTGGGTGATTATTTATGTTATATGGTGGGAAAGCCTTAATATGTTGTGGCGTGCTTATGACTATTTTTACTTAAAAGCTATGCCGCTAATTAAAGCCAGTGTAAGTGATGAGTTTTATGATTATACCCAATATCATTGTCATGAGTTTTTTCAACAAAATTTAGCTGGTGATATTACAAACAGAATATCTGAGGCATCAAGATCAATTGAAATGGTTTTTGCTTATACTAATGAAACTATAATACGAAAATTATCGGTTCTTGTTTTTGCTTTTTTTACCTTGTATCACGTTCATTCTACAATTGCTTCTATTTTCTTATGCTGGTTCATAGTATTTATTGGCACTAGTTTGTACTTTTCTAAAACCATTAATAAATACTCAAAAGAGTTTAGCCGTGACAAAGCATTGGTAGCTGGAAAAATAGTTGACGCTATTAGTAATATTTCAGTTATCCGTATGTTTTCTTCTCACAGATATGAAAGAAGGTATTTAAGTAAGTATATAGATGGAGTAGTAAGAAGCGACCAACATTTACAGTGGTTTATGTTGAAATTAAGGTACGCTCTTGGCGTATCATGCACTATAATGATAGGGTTGATAATATATTATATAATAACCTTAAGAGCAAATCTTGAAATATCAATTGGTCAGTGTGTACTTGTAATTACCTTATGTATTTCTGTAATAGAGGACATTTGGGATTTAACGCAAGAATTTGGAGATTTATTTGAACAAATAGGAGCCTTTAATCAATCAGTTTCACTACTCGCAAATCATGCCATACAGGATATACCAAATGCAAAAAACTTAGAGATTAAAACGCCAAGTATTGAATTTAAGAATGTAACTTTTAAATATAAAAACAATGAAAATAAGTTTGAAAATCAGTCAGTATTGTTAAAACCATATGAAAGAGTAGGACTTGTTGGTTTTTCTGGTTCTGGTAAAACTACCTTTGCCAATTTGATATCTCGTTTGTACGAGATTGACAAAGGAACAATCCTAATTGATGGTCAAGATATAAAAACAGTTTCTCTTGATAGTTTGCGTAAACATATATCGGTTATTCCACAAGAGCCTATCCTATTCCATCGTACAATAAGAGAAAATATTTTGTATGGAAATCCTCAAGCCAGCCAGCAGGATATTATTGAGGCGGCAAAATCGGCTTATATTCACGATTTTATCATGGGCTTGCCAGATCAGTATAATACAGTGTGTGGGGAAAGAGGGAATAATTTTTCTGGTGGTCAAAGACAAAGAATAAGCATCGCAAGAGCGTTTTTAAAGCGGGCACCAATTTTGATTCTAGATGAAGCCACAAATGCGCTTGATGCCCATACTGAGCAGTTAATTCAGAAATCATTGCAGAAATTAATGTTAGATAAAACTGTTTTGGTGATTGCTCACAGGTTGTCTACTGTGCTTCATATGGATAGGATACTAGTATTCTCAAGTGGTCATATAGTAGAAGATGGGCCTCATACTAGCTTACAAAAAGATGGTTCAGTCTACAAAATATTGTGGGACAGTTACTGAATTTGACTCTATCTTCTTTTCTAATTCCGGCGATCAAGAGCAATTATTGGCTAAGATTAACTGTGATTATAAAATGAGTTGACGGGTACGTAAGTGCGAAATAATATGCCATCGTTTAGGAGTATGAAATGTTTGTTGTAAAATTAATTCTAATAATACTTTTGAGTATTAGTTACTTTGTATATGGTGCACCTAAAGTGGTTCTTAATGAGGTAAAAATGGACAAATATCCGCCTGCATTTGCTCATGGCAGTATTCAAGAAGTCTTGCCAGACATTTTCTTCGTAACTGGTGCTAGCATATTTGAGCATGAAGGAAAGGTCATACAAAAAAGCAATAATATGGTGATTGTTCGAGATGATGAGGAGCTGACACTTATTAATACGTTACGTTTGAATAAAGATGGTCTTAAAGCTTTAGATAAGTTAGGTAAGGTAGTGAATATTATCAGACTTGGAGCATTTCATGATAGAAACGATGTTTTCTATCTTGATCGATATAAAGCTAAGCTTTGGGCTGTAAGAGGCATGATCAATAAAAACAATCGTCAAGCTGATTTTCTCATTGGAGATACAGAAAAAGCTCCATCTCCGGATATTACATTTTTCAGGTTTGAAACAACTTCTCAGCCTGAAGCTATTGTTTATATTGCTCGTCATGGTGGCGTTATGATTACATGTGATAGCATCAAAAACTGGACTAAGATAGATGAGTATTTCAGTGAAAATACAGGTGAAGAATTTTTAAAACAAGGTTTAATCAAGCCAGTTAGTGTTGACAAAGTATGGTTAGGAGCAATGACTCCTAAAAAATCTGATTTCATGCGCCTTAAGAAACTTAAGGTTCGACATTTCTTTAGTGCTCATGGACAACCTATTATTGATACTGCCAATCAACAACTGATGCCTGTATTAGAAAAGCTTTCAAAATAGTTATTTACCACCTTCTATTGTCCTACAATTATGTAGTGAAATCTACAGCTATATATGCGTGCTTGTGCTCTATTTTCGCTTACTTCAAGAAAATAATGCAACCCTAAGATATTATAGGTTTGATTTGTTAATGGTAATTCAATTAAACTCATAAATTGAATTGGATTATTTTATTATGGAGAGTAGCTTATGACAGGACAGCTAGCAACGGATCCTTTGTTCGTAGGGTTAACAAGACCATCGATGATATTTGGGGTGAGTATACAATATGCAATGTTAAACATGATGATTTCTGTGACTATGTTTATCCAAAAATCTAGTGTTTATATTATATTTATTGCGGCTGTGGTTCACTTAATTGGGTATTTATTATGTTTTAAGGAACCTAGATTTATGGAGTTATATTTGAATTATGCTGGTAAATGTAATCAATGCCCTAATAAGTCTTACTATGGCGCAAATTCATATAGTGTTTGAGATATAATCAATGTTTCGATTATCTAAAATAGCTGCATCTAAAGAGCAGTATGCAAAGAAAGAAAAACCTGTTTCGCATTTTATACCTTATAAATGCCATTGGGATAAAAATACTATTTTAACAAAGGATAATGGCCTGTTGCAGGTGGTAAAAGTTGGTGGCTTTTCCTTTGAAACAGCTGATGATAGTGATTTAGATATCAGAAAAAATATCAGAAACTCATTGCTTAAAAATATGGCATCAGGCAATGTGACTTTATATTTCCACACTGTGCGTAGGCGCAAAGCTGTTATGCAGAGAAATAGTGAATATTCTATTGATCCCACGGTCAGAACTTCCAAGGATTTTTCTAGTTATCTTGAGAGTGAGTGGCAAGCAAAAAATTCATCCTCAGACTCTTATTTTAATGAATTATACGTATCAATTTTATATGAACCTGATAAAGAAGGCGCTGCAATAGTCGAATACATGTTCACTAAGCTTCGCCAAAAGTCAAATAAGGCTGCATGGGAAAACGATATGCGTGAAATGCATGAGAGTATGCAGGAAATGACGACGCGTGTGCTTAATACCTTAAGAGATTATGATACTTCTTTACTTGGTGTGCGTGAAACAAGAGAGGGGGCGTTTTGCGAGATTTCAGAGTTTTTGGGTACTATCATCAATTGTGGTGATTCTAGCCCAATGATGGTGCCAAGAAATTTCTTAGATGAGTATTTACCTACAAATAGGCTCTTCTTTGGTTCTCGCTCGATTGAGTCAAGAGGAGCAAGAGGGAAGAAATTTGCTGGTGTTGTCAGTGTGCTGGAATATGGTCCAAGCACTTCAGCTGGCGTATTTGATGGCTTCTTACAAATGCCGTTTGAGTTTATTATGACTCAGAGTTTTAGATTCTCTAATAGAACAATTGCTATAAATAAAATGCAATTGCAACAAAATCGTATGATTCAAGCACAAGATAAAGCGGTTTCACAAATTGCTGAGATTTCTCAAGCGCTTGATATGGCTATGAGTGGTGATATAGGATTTGGCGAGCATCATCTTTCTATTTTGTGTATTGATAGAGACCTAAAGGCCTTGGAGAATACCTTGTCTATGGCAGCAGTTGAACTTTCAAACTGTGGAATGCAGCCAGTAAGGGAAAGGGTTAACATGGAACCTAGTTATTGGGGGCAACTTCCCGGAAATCTTAAATATATCATTAGACGCTCTACAATTAATACTTTGAATCTAGCAGGGTTTGCTTCTATGCATAATTACCCTCCAGGTAAGATGTATGGGAACCATTGGGGAGAATATGTTACGGTTCTAGATACAACATCAGGTACCCCATTCTATTTCAATTTTCATGTGCGTGATGTGGGGCATAGTTTGATTATTGGCCCAACAGGAGCTGGTAAAACAGTATTAATGAATTTCTTGTGCGCTCAAGCGCAGAAGTTCAGACCCAGAATGTTCTTTTTTGATAAAGATCGAGGTGCTGAAATATTTATAAGAGCTCTAGATGGCGTGTATACGGTTATTGATCCTGGTCAAAATTGTGGGTTTAATCCACTGCAACTACCAGATACTGGAGAGAATAGAACGTTTTTATTAGATTGGCTAAGTGCATTAGTGACTTCTCATGGAGAAAGCTTGACTGCTGAGGATATTAAAATTCTAAACCAGGCAATTGATGGAAATTTTAGGTTAGATAGAAGAGATCGTAAGTTAGATAATATTGCTCCATTTCTTGGAATGGAAATCGCTGGATCATTAGCAAGCAGATTAGCTATGTGGCATGGTAAAGGCTCTCATGCAAAAGTATTTGATAACGACGAAGATACTATTGATTTAGGTGTATCTCGAGTATTTGGTTTCGAGATGGCAGAACTTTTGAAAGATCCGTTATCTCTTCCTCCAGTGCTTTTATATATCTTTCATAGAATTAATATTTCTCTTGATGGGTCAAGAACGATGATAGTGCTTGATGAGGCTTGGGCTTTGATTGATAATCCTGTGTTTGCTCCTAAAATAAAAGACTGGCTCAAGGTTTTAAGAAAATTGAATACTTTTGTAATTTTTGCTACTCAAAGTGTGGAAGATGCTACTAAGAGTCGGATAAGTGATACGTTAATACAGCAAACAGCAACTCAGATTTTTCTACCAAATTTAAAAGCTACAGATATTTATAGAACAGCATTTATGTTGTCACAAAGAGAATATGTGCTTATCAAAACTACTGATCCAGCATCTAGGTACTTTTTAATAAAACAAGGAGTAAACGCAGTGATAGCTAAAGTAAATTTAAGCGGAATGACTAATATTATAAATGTGCTCTCTGGCAGAGCAGATACAGTATTATTGCTTGATAGTATTATTCAAAAGCATGGTAGTGATCCTAAAAAATGGCTACCAATTTTTTATGAGGAAGTAAGAGCGCTAGGTTAATGAAAAAGGCATATTGGAATGAAATTATTTTTCCAGTTTTTGCATGCTGTGTTAGTAATACAAGAGCTGCTTTGAGTGATTTTTTCTATAGGTTACTGAGTTATATCAGATATAATTTTATTATCTTTCTAACCATAATCATTTTTGTAAATACTAGTTTTGTAAGGCCTGCTAAAGCAGAAGATGTTTTGCAAACTATATTGGACACTTTAACTAGTCTTACTTGTGAAACTCAGGGAGTTGGAAATCTTTTGCGCTCAGAGTTTACGCATACTTGTATACCAGCACCATTTTTTACTTTCTTAGTAGCCAATATCCTGTCTCCAGGTTTATATGCCAACACTTTCTTGCGCTTAACTATTAATGATAAAGAATTATTTCCTAATACTTGCAGCAGAGCAAATAGAATAGACTTCTATGATCAAAAGCTTAGTTTTGCGATGTGTAATAATACGATGCTTGCAACTGCAAGAATCACTGCAATTGCAAAAACAGCCGTAGCTATTGCAAAGTCAATATTCACAGGCAAGGATCCTTGGGACGATATTCAAGCTTCTTGGGAGCTTAAAAAAGTCGATTATCATAAAATGTATATTGATCAGAGAGAAGGTGATGAAGGTACGATGGTGGATATTGGGATAATACCGTTCTTTCCTTGGAAAGTGATCAAAGAAAATGACAAAATGTGTGTTGCTACCCAGAGTTTTAGCGGATGGATACCTATAGGATGTAAGTATATTAAAGAACCATTTCCAGTATCAATTTATGCTGATTTTATGGATATGAGTGAGGAAGGTAGGGGCGATCTTGAAAAGCTTACTTCGCTTACTACCTGTGCTAATATGGGTAGTTGTTATAACAGAGCTTATAATAATTCCAAAGCTGCCATAGTGATGACAGGGCCGATCATTGAATGCGTTAAAGAGATGATTGCTAAGCTAATGGTTAGTAATTCTGTTTGTAATTTTGAGGATGTGAAAGTAGTTTTGGGTAGTAATGCTAGAACTTCAAGTTCGCTGTTTGTATTCCAACAAAAAATGCATTTAGCTGTTAGTGCATTCCTGACGTTGTATGTAATATTTTTTGGCTTTAAGATTGTGCTAGCTGGAGATATACCGCCAAAAGGTGAGGTAGTTACTTTTGTAGTAAAATTTCTTTTCGTCATTTATTTTTCGGTTGGAATCAATATCAATTCCTCAAATGAATATGATAGAATGGATGGTATGATTCAGTGGGCATTTCCGTTCTTGCTAGATGGAATGAATCAAATGGCTAGTTGGATAATTAACGCAAGTCCTTCGCAGCTGTGCAAATTTACGGATATTCAATACCCAGACACTCTGCGCCATCTTCAGTTGTGGGATTCTCTAGATTGTAAAGTAGCACATTACCTTGGACTTGATGCGGTTCAAACATTAATGGTTGAGAACGCAAGTAGAAATCATGATTTTTCAAAGCTTGATATACTTAGTTTTCCGATTCCGCCATATATATATTTGCTAATTCCTGCATTTATTAGTGGCTACATGCAGCTGGTGTCTTTAGCTTTGATGTATCCGTTACTGGTTATTTCAGTTGGTGCATTTATTGTTAATGCTACGGTAGTTTGTATGATATCGATAGTCGTGCTGGGGGTGTTAGCACCATTATTTGTACCGATGTACTTGTTTGAATATACTAAGGGGTATTTTGAATCTTGGATCAAGCTGCTAATCTCATTTATGTTACAACCAATGGTTGCAGTAGTTTTCATGACCACGATGCTATCTGTTTATGATTATGGTTTTTATGGTACATGTAAGTATGCGTACACTGACTTTACTTATTCTGGTCCGAATGTAAGTATAGATATTGGAACAATAGGTGGTAGTAGTTTGAACCTGACTGACCACAGAAGTGCAAGGTATTTTTACGTAGATCAAAATTGGTCAGGAAGTTATGATACTGAAGATGAAATTGAAGGTTGTCGAAATAGTCTTGGCTTTATGCTCAATAATCCATTTCAATTTTTATTTGATACAGGAGAAGATTTAGGAACAGCAGCTGCAATGCCGTGGTTAGATGATGCTTCTGGTGAAGAAGATAAAAAGAGATTTGATTTCTTGGATTCAATTACTTCAACTAAAGGTATGTTCTTTAATGTGGTTGAGGTTATATATGAGAAAATCAAGAAATTGGTACTAGCCCTATTAACTGCATGTTTTACCTTGTACTTGATGTATCACTTTAGTGAAAGTTTAGCAGAATTTGCGGCTGATATGACCGAAGGTGTATCTGTAGGTAATATGGCAATTAAACCTCAAACAATATTCAAGGCTGGTATGAAGCTGGCATCAATGGCTGGTGGAGCAAAAGGAGGAGGTAAGGGGGGAGAAGGTGGTGGTGCTACTGATAAAGTGTCTACTGGTGGTGGACGAGGTGGAGCCACTGATAAGATATCGACAGGTGGAGGTGGTGCAAGCGATAAAATGTCTATTGGTGGAAGTAGTGGTAAGGGTGGTGCAAGTGATAAAATCATGACTGGGCTTAATCCACAAGCTTTGGCTAGTGGTTTAAAATCATCTATGACAAGTGGATTTGATGCTTCAAAAGCTTCATCTAGTTCTGTTAGAAAGACAGAGACGGATGGCTCTGGAGAATCAGAAGGTGAACAAGGTGGTGGTAACGTTCCTAGTGATTCAGGTGGAGGGGGGCAATGAAAAATGCAGTCGCGTTTTTGAGAGTTTTGTTGTTGAATATGGTTTTTGCTGCTAGCGCCTATGCTGATACGTATGGTAAAAGCTGTGTAGCATTACCAGCCGTTGATTCCTCAAATTATCTGGTAAATGACACTGCGTACGGTTATGTGCAAAATAGCATAGATATGAAGACTTATCCAACTGGTGCCAATGCTTGTAACGCTGAAGGTACTGAATTTAAGTTTTGTATAATTAATAAAAACCCTACTCCTGCATTGCCTTGTACTCCAGTGACAATGAATATTGGCGATACAGCCATCCTTGGTTCTTTAACAACAAATACAGATATTACATCAAGCACCTCATTATCTCAGATTCCGCTTACAGTTTCTATTTTTGATAATAAAGTATGTCTAACCATGCCTACTTCACGCGGGATAATGCCTTTAATGTGCAGAAATAAAGAACCAGAACCTGTAGCGGGCGCACAAGTTGAACAAATTTGTCAATCGCTTGGTGCATCTTGCTACGACGGAGCAACAAAGAGTCAATCCTTACTTAGTTTTTCTGGTTTAACTATACACTGTTTGAGAGACACGTTAAATAAGGTATTTTATGTAGGCAATCAATGTCCTGAAATTGAGCAAGAAATAACATTTACTGCTTTGAGGCCGTTTCCTGAGTTTCAAAATGCTATGCAAATGGCTGTTAGTGGAGCGCTTATTTTATATGTAATGGTATATGGATTTCAAATTGTCATGAATGGTGAGTATGTTCATCTCAATAAAATAGCAATATTCTTGATGAAATTTATTCTTGTAGTGTATTTTTCAGTTGGACTTGGCGCCAAGACAATCGAGTATGGTCAGGAAGTGAGACATAATGGAATGACAGAATTTGCTCTTCCCATATTAGTTGAGCTTACAACGAATTTTACTGAATTTGTTTTTAATGCCGCTGGTTCACAGGGGCTGTGTGTATTTGACAAATCGAAATATCAAACTGGGTATGAATTTTATAGTCTTTGGGATTCGATAGATTGTCGAGTTGGCTATTATCTAGGAATGCAGCTACTTTATAATATTGGCACTATGATCAATTCATTCACTGATAGTTCAACTTCAGTAATTAGTGAAGGTAGTAGTATTGATGTAACTCCACCCAATGGTAGCGAGGCAATAGAATCTATTGGAAAAGTTGGCATGTTGACTTTTTTCCCAGTAATGTTTGGTTTTTTTATGGCAGGCAACATAATAATTGTACTCATGGGAATGGTGTTTGCCATGGTATTTATTTCGGTTCTATTATATTTCATGACAGCGTATATGGTTTGTACAGTGACTTTATATGCTCTTGCGTATGTTTCACCAATATTTATTCCTATGGCTTTGTTTGAAAGAACAAAAGGCTACTTTGATTCTTGGCTAAAGATAGTTATATCTTGTACGCTTCAACCTGCGGTGATCGGAGGTTTTATAGCAATGCTACTGACTATGTATGACTCGGCAATTTATGGAAATTGTGTATATAAGAGGCATGATTATAATGTAGGGGATATCAACTTTAGCACCTTTGAATTGAGGTTACCTGCAGCAGAAGTAGAAAAATGCGAAAATAGTGCTGGATATAAATTATTACAATATTACATAGGAAAAGGATGGGAAAAGAAAATTATAATTTTGTTTGAGATAGTAAAAATTCAGGATTATCTAGATCTGGCAACCAGCTTGTTATATGTCATATTATATATCATTGTTTTTTATTACTTTATAAAATCTGTCAACGAGTTTGCATCTGATTTAGTTGGCGGTCCAAGCCTTGCTGCTGTTACTGTTAATCCAAATGCCTTTATAGATAAAGTCAGGAATTTAGCCTCAGCTGCAGTGTTAGCGGCCTCAGCTGCAGTAAAAGCTAAAGCTGGAGATAAAGAAGGTGCGGCAAAAGATGCAAAAGAAGCGGCAGATAAAGTGACAGAAGATACCAGTTCTAATAGAAAAGGGGGCCCTCAATCAAGTGATAGTGTTTCTACAGGTGATGATGGTGCAAAAGATTCTGTTTCAACTGGTAAAGGCGGCGGAGGTGGTTGATAATGGACAAAAGTAAGTTAGCAATCATCGGAGCACTTACAATAGTAGCCATAGTACTCGTCATGGTATTTTGGATTGTGGCGATCATTGGTGGTATGGATCTTACTGACGGTTGTTTATATAGGTATAGTCTTAATAGTGATGGTAGTGTCTCTTCGTCGGATAGTTATTTAAGCACAGCTACCTTAAAGGCTAGTGGCAATTATACTGCGACAAGTGCTGATAATGGTAACGGTTTTGTCCTAGATCCAAACTCATATGGAAAATGGTTGAATACAAATGTTCGTCTTACTTCTGGGCAAAAAGTTGATTTGGTTATTAAAGGCGAGGTAAGCCTTTGTAAATCTTATATACCAAGCTACAACTTACAAAGTGAATCAAACCTTGATTCAAGCGGAAGTGTAATAGAAATTCCAAGGGTTGAAGATGGTACCAAGGCTCCAGCTACTCTTGTTTTTAACGCTCGGACTGGTGAATGGAGGAATATACTACAGGTCTTTAATAATGACAAAGTATTGGTTACCTTAGAAAAAGATAAAAAAACTACTGCTGCTAATACTTCGGTTTATAGTTCAATTTCTAAGGCCAATCTTACCGCCGATTGTAGAGAGGGTAAAAGAGCTTATGAACCTATTTGTGGCAGATATAGTATTTGGGATTCTGGAACTACTTATGTTGATAAATGCAGATATGTTGAGCAATGCTATGAATGCAATTGTCGAGATGAGTGCAATTCGTGGAATATACTTGGTTGGTGTATAGGAGGTTGGAGTAATGTATGTGACTGGTGTTCATGTTATGAAAATGTCAATGGCACAGCCCCTGAGCCATACCGTAATGATGGTAAATATACTTCTCCATGGTCGAATAATTTGAATAATCTGTTTACTAATTTTGCCAGAGATTGTAGGAATGAACACTCTTACGTAGATGGGGATTATCAGAATGAAAAATATTTTTGGTTTTCAGCAGATACTGCAACTGGGCTGTTATATCGATTTGATTCCAGTTTAAATCCTACAAGCAAGGCTTCAAGAGGAAGTGGGTATAGTTTCTCAAGTATACAATCTGATCAAACTGCTCTAAATGGTGATCAAAATAAGCAAATTATACTGCAAGGTGTATTATCTGAAGGTGATGTCAAATATTTGCAATACAGATTCCATGATACTGATGGCAACTTTGGAGATAACACAGGTGGCTATGTTTTAGGTGTTAAGCATACGAAATGTAGAAGAGAAAATGGTAGTGCATACAATGATACTATTCAAGGCAGAGGGGTTGTGCAGTACGTTATAGCTGATTATGGGCAAAACCCAAATACTAGTATGTCATCACTGACGGCAAATAATATAGTCGTTAATCAAAACGGTTCTGGAAGTATCACAGTACCATCTAACAAACAAGGTTATATTTGGATAAAAATAAATAATGCACAAGAAGATTACAAAGATAGTTTTGGTCAGTATGAAGTTCAATTTTTTACACAAGTTGGTAAAAAGAATTTTTACACTGAAGTATTAGGTCCATTTTTTGAAGGTTTTAAAAATAAGATTAAAGGAGCTTCTATAACAATCTATAAAAATATGACATGTTACCACGGTTTAGGTGATAGTCAAAATTGTACTAATTTCTTCAATTATATTAAGGCAATATTGACCTTATATATCATGATATACGGGATGATGTTCCTCATGGGAATGGTAAAGATTAGTCAAACAGATTTAGTAATTAGAATAGCTAAAATTGCCTTTGTAGCTGGATTAATGAATGATTCGACTTTTGACTTCTTCAATAATTATGTCTTCGATTTTGTTACTGAGTTCTCAGACACAATAATTGCCAACATGTCTGGGTATAGCATGTTTAGTGGTAGTACAAGTGTGTCTAACCCGTTGATGTTTATGAATGAAGTAATGACAAAAATTTTCTTAAGCTCAACTTTTGCTGCTCAAATTATGGCCCTATTTTCAATGGGTATAAATGGAGTAATTTACTTCATCATAATCATTGTTTGTTTAGGTATTATATTGATAGTGTTATTTAGGGCAATAGCTGTATATTTAATGGCCTATATGGCTATTTCGGTTCTAATAGGTATTGCTCCACTATTCTTAACTTTTATTTTATTTCAGAAAACTAGATACTTATTTGATAACTGGGTAAAATTTACCTTTAGGTATATGGTCGAACCGGTGATTATGCTTGCTGGAATAATAATTCTAACGCAGTTATTTACTATTTATCTGGATAATGTAATTGGCTATAGCGTGTGCTGGAAGTGTGCTATACCAATTAAAATACCATTCCCAAATATAGAAGGTATTTCACCTGCTTTCTTAGATGTTGAGATATTCTGTTTTAATTGGTTTGCTCCTTGGGGTTTTGATCATAGAAGTAATCAGATGGGCCTAAATATGCAAAATGTTGTTGTATTACTGATGCTAGCCTACTGTATGTGGGGATATATGGATTTTTCAGCTAGTATTGTTGGTAGGATAGCTGGAGGAGTTGGTGGACCTTCGGCAACAGGTATGGGCAAAGGTATGGCTGGTGCAGCAGAAGATGCAATGCTCAAAAAAGTTGGTTTAGATGCTGAATCAAGAGAGGCCATGAAAGAAGCAGCTAAAGAAAGGTTGAGTAGTATGAAAAAAGGAGATAAGTCAGCTCCGTTATCGAAAGGTGGTAGGCATGATGTTGGTGATCCGAAGAGTTCAAAAGAGTCTTCATCGTCGTCATCATCAACTCACCAAGGATCTTCAACTACCAGTGGACCAGATTCAAAAACAACTAATACAGGAAAACCAGATGATAAAGCAAAAGCATCTCAATGGAAAAAAGCTTCACCATCTGAAGTAGGTAAAAAAGCTGAGGTTCAATTAGGTGCAAGCCGTACAGCGATGAGTAAAGTTGACCAATTGAATAAGGGAAGAGCGGAGGAAATGAGAAGAGAACGCGATAGTGAGCAAAGGAGAGAATCAGTAGAAGAAGCTCAAGGGCCAACACAAGTTGGTTCTACCTTAACAACTCCAGATCAAGGAAAAATGGGCAAAACAGAAGATGCCCCAAGAGATGATAATTTAGATGTTGATTCCGGAAGACAAGAGAGCGGCGAAAGAGATAAAGTCGAAAGGAGGAAAATAGAATCTGATCAGCTTGATAGGGAAAAGCAAGGTAGGGAGAAGGATCAAGAATGATATTTATTAGGAAAATAATTTTGTTAATAATTATTATGCTAAGCCATGTGGCAAAGGCTGACTTAAGTGATTCTTCAAGATTTGATTGGATGAATAGCTCCATACTTTCTTTTTCGCCTCCTTGTTTAGAGATACCAGAATTTTCTGGACTCAATCAAACATCGAAATCGTTAAATTTAGATCAAAGTGGTCAATGGGTACCTGTAGGAACTGAAGTTCAAGAGGGAAAATTATTGCAAATTAAATGGTCGACTGAAGGAGTTTTCAAAAGACCAGCTAAATATAGAGTGATGTATAGAATTGACCCAAGATTTCAAAGGCCGCAACTATTTATCCAAACGTATGATTATAGCCAAAATAAGTATGTTTCAGACTTTCATCATTACAAAAATGGTGTGTTAGTGAGTTATCAAAATGTACCTGAAATGACCTTTAGTCAAAGAGTTAAAGATTACGATGATTATTTTAATTTTGTTAATAGAAACAAAATTCAAGTGAAAAAAGATGATGTAGTTAATGTGACAATAGACGATACAGGATCATTCTTTGGTAGCACGTCAGAAATGAATACGGAGCTAGGGTCTCTTGATGATATATCGATTGTTTACACAGAAAGTGCTCTACAAAATAATAGAATATTATACGCAAATGCAGCTAAGTTTTGCCAATATGGTATTACACCAACCAGACCTGAGTACGTTATAAATTGTTTGTTAAGTCCACTTTTGTCTGGGGAGCAAAATTTTTGGGATGTAGGAAGTAATAATAAAACAATAGAAGGAAGAATTTATAATGCTGCTTTTGAGTTAAGTAAAAGTAATTTATCAAGCTGTCCTAATTCAGCCAATGGCAATGATAATGATCCAATGTGCTATTACGATAAAGGCAGGGGGGTTGAAATTCTTGTAGGAGGAACGGTGGTAAAGAACATTACTACTAAGTTTGTAACCTCACCTTTTTCTGGGAAATCATTCTTTTATCATAAATCAGATACAGATGGTGACTTAGATTTTAATACTAGTTGGCTCATTGATGGAATGTATGAATATTCATCAACGATAGCAAATAGTCAATTTATGAAAGACTGGGCCTTATTCCCTGATTATCTGAATTTTCTACAGTTTGTAGCTAATAATAATTCAAGCTACCTGATGAATTTCTTGCATTTTGGTCGTTATTTATTTGAAGTTGAGGTGGGTAATTCTGTATCAGCTATATCTATGAATGACTTAAATACTATTGAGGTTGAATACACCATTACAGACAGTGGATCTAGTGTCCCATCTGCGTCTACATCTGGTTCTTCTATTGAGAGAGATTTTAGGAGTAATGCCAGTTCAAGTGGATTTTTATGGATGCGCGTAATGAATCCTGAAGGTAAATTATCAGGCGTAGTAAATGCTAAGATAGCAAACTATACTGGTAGCACTTGGTTTTCAGATTTAGTATATGGCAAATTGATAGAGCCACTGCGTACTAAATTTAATGAGCTAACTCTAATAATATACTCAAAACTCATAACTAATGCGTCTTTCCAAGGTATTGCTAGGACTATGTTGGTTTTGTATATCATTATTTACGGACTTGTGTTTCTTGCAGGAGCCGTGCAAATTACAGTTTCGGATATAGTAACTAGAGTAATAAAGATTGCTGTTGTGGTGGCTTTATTTAGCGAAGCTAGCTGGACATTCTTTAATCAAAACTTGTTTAATGTTTTTACTAGCGGTATTGATTCGCTAATGACTCAAGTTATTGGGATTTCAAGTAAAGCAGATAATCCATTTGGTTTTGTAGATCCTATTTTTGATAAATATACTAATGGCAGAGTATGGGGATTACTATTTATTCAATTGCTACAAATACATAATGGTCTTACTTTCTTTGCGATTATGACAATATATGGCATATTATTATATTTCAAAGCAGTGCTAGAAGTTGTAGTTGGCTATTGCTTAGCGTTTCTTGGGCTTGCAGTTATGGTTTCAATTGCGCCGTTTTTTATTGTTCTCATTCTATTCGAAAGAACAAAAAGTATATTTGATAATTGGATATCAATAATGTTCAGTTATATGATTCAACCGACTATGATGTTAATATTCCTATTACTCATTGATCAGATAATGAGTGATCATATAGCAAGAACGGTAGTAAGGGCGTGTTGGGATATTTTGATTCCAATTAAGATTGGTTTAGATCTGAACCATATAGGTATACCACTTAGTTTTTCATTTGAGTTACCGTTCCTACCAGGTATTCCGTTTTATGTACCTCAATTAGTTTCAATTTCATCTATTTCAGATTTTTTTGGCGCGAACGGTACTATTATGAAAGTCGCAACCTCAACTTTCCTTTTCTATGCATTATGTAAACTAGCAGCTGGTGTGGTTGATTACGTATCATTAGTTGTACAATATTTAACCAACGTTCTTGCAGCAAGGCAAGAAGGTAAATTGCAACAAAGCGAGAATCCAATAAAAGATATTATTGGGGATATGGATAAAGTAACAAAACCTATAACAAGTATTCCGTCTAAATTAGGAAAATTTGCCAAAGAGAAATTGATTGATCAAAAGATTTCACATAGACACGGCCCAGAGGATAAAGGTGATGCGGATTATAGTAAATTTAAACCTGATAGAGATAGTGACGACATGGTGGCCACTGTTTCTAAGCAAGACAAGGGGTCTAGTGCAGTTACAGAAGGAACTACTGAATCTTCGCAAAGAGAGTCATCAAAATTTAGATTTGGCAAAGGGAAAGGCAAAACAGATTCTAGAACAACTAGTGGAAATATAACTCTTGGAGCAAATGATGATCGAGCAGTTAGAAGTGATATTCAGGCATCATCTGATAGCGGAGGTAAAACAAAGGTAGATATAGCCAAAACTGTGCCTGACAAACAAAGTAAAATTGATTTGAATAAGCAAGGACCTGGAGAAGCGTTAAGAGAGCATGTAGAAGGTAAACATCTTGATCAAGGAAAGTTATCAGAGCCTACAAGAGAAGATCAAGAATCATCACAAAGACGTGATTCAGTCGGGGAGGCCGAAGGCATGAGGCCAAGAGAAGAGGTTGTTCAGGAAGAACAAAGGCGTGAAGAAAGACCAGTAGATGGAGGAGAACAAAGAGAAAGAGAACAAGTTGAAGAACAAAGGCGTGAAGAAAGACCGGATGTAGATAGAAATGCACCAAGAGCAAAAGAACAAGCTGAAGAACAAAGACCAGAAAGCAGAGAAGAATCTAGGGAAAGATCGGATGCAGTGACAGATGATCGGGGACAAAAGACTGAAAGAAGGACAAGTGGCAAGCTAACTGGCGATAAGTAAGTAAACCAAGACCTTGGGGTAGGGGGCATAAAAGAGCGATATAATCTTGAACGTAATTGTGTAGTAAATCGAGTTAGATTAGCTGACTTAGTGAGCACGTCTTTATTTTTTACAACTAATATGAGGATGACATCGTGACCCAAAATGACTTATTTACGCAAATGCTATATCTTGCCTAAAACTAGGCTCGCATTTGTTCCACCAAACCCAAAAGAGTTCGTCAATGCATATTGAATTTTAGTCTCTTGCGCAACCAATGGCACCAGATTCATTTTTACTTCATCAATTGGGTCATGAAGATTTAAAGTAGGGGGGGCTATCTGATTTTTTATTGCAAGAGCCGTAAAAATCGCTTCAACACTGCCGGCAGCGCCAAGTAAATGGCCAATTGAAGATTTTGTTGATGACATTTTTAACTTTTTATTATTTTCAAACAATGTCTGCACCATATTGAGTTCAACAACGTCCCCAGCAATTGTAGATGTACCATGGGCATTAATATAATCTATTTTATCTGTAGTAATCTTTGCATCCTTTAAGGCATTTTCCATGGCTCTAAACGCTCCTCTGCCACTTGGTGCTGTCATGTGATAAGCATCTCCTGTTAAACCATAGCCACATACCTCAGCATATATTTTTGCACCGCGCTTAATTGCGTGTTCATATTCCTCAAGTACTACGATCCCAGCTCCTTCACCCATGACAAAACCGGCATGGCCTTTATCCCAAGGGCGGGATGCCTCTATGGGTCTGTCGTTAAAATCAACCGCTAAAGCTCTTGCTGCAGCAAAACCAGCTACTCCTACTGGTGTGATCGGGGCTTCAGCCCCACCAGCAACCATCACATCAGCATCACCGTACTTGATCATACGCGCTGCATCACCTATTGCATGGGCACCAGTCGAACAGGCAGTAGCAACTGCGCTATTTGGGCCAGAAAAACCATGCATAATGGATATATGGCCTGAAATTAGATTTATTAGACACGCAGGAATGAAGTAAGGACTAACCCTTGGACGCTCTTCTTTATGATATTCTACAGACGTGTCCTCAATGGTACCAAGTCCACCAATACCAGAACCGACCATGATTCCAGTTCGCTCTTTAGAATACTCATCTTCAGGTTTCCATCCGCTATCAGCAATAGCTTCGTTTGCTGCTACAAGCGCAAAATGAATAAATTTATCCATTTTCCTTAGCTCTCTGGCAGGAACAGTTTCTTCCGGGTTAAAATTTGTCACTGTGGAAGCTATTTTACATGACAGCTTGTCAGTATTAAACTCAACAATTTTTTTAATACCGCTTTTACTTGATAATAGAGCATTCCAGGACGCTGGAACAGTATGCCCAAGTGAAGTAACTGCTCCCATTCCTGTAATAACCACTCTTCTTAGCGACATAAACTACCTCTTAGATTGTGGTAATGTGATTATGAATTTGTATGTTTTTCCACGTATTTTATTGCATCTGCAACTGTTTGAATTTTACCTGCTTCTTCGTCAGGAATATCGCAACCAAAAGTAGCTTCAATTGCCATCATCAATTCTACCAAATCCAAACTATCTGCCCCAAGATCATCAACAAATTTAGACTCAGGGGAAATACTACTTGCCTCAATTCTTAGAGTCTCAGCAACAGTTTTGATAATTTTTTGCTCGATATTATCGCTCATATGTAATCCCGTTTTAGTTGTTTATTGCAGAAATTTTAATAGATCAAAATTCTGATTTCACACTTTTACCACAAAAAGAATCGTTTTGCTAGGATAAAAAGACCAATTATTTCTTTCAGCCCACATAATACAATCAGTAATTCTTTCTAATAACCAGTCTTCTCCACTTATATTTGACTCTTACTATGCCATAAACATCCCGCCATTTACGTGTATAGTTTGCCCGGTAATGTAAGATGATTCATTACAAGCCAAAAATGCAACAGCGTGTGCTATATCTTCAGGCGAGCCTAAAGATTTTGCCGGTATTTTATTCATTATATTATTTTTTTGCTCATCACTAAGCACATCTGTCATAAGTGACTTTATAAAACCAGGGGCAACTACATTAATAGTTATACCTCGGCTAGCAACCTCTTGTGCTAAAGACTTCGTCATGCCTACTATTCCAGCTTTAGAAGCGCAGTAATTAGCTTGCCCTGGATTTCCTGTAAAACCTACGATAGAGGAGATATTTATTATCCTGCCATATCGTTCACGCATCATTTTCTTGATTGCGGCTCGGTTTAAAATAAAACTAGCTTTTAAATTTATATTTATCACCTCATCAAAATCTTCATCACTCATTTTAATCGACAAATTATCCTTGGTAATTCCGGCATTACAAACAAGAATATCCAATTTTTCGATATCATCTAAAAGAGTATTACACGCAGCAACATCAGATAAGTTACATTGCTTAATAGTACAATTATTACCAAGTTCCTTTGCTAGCTCTTTTAGCTTATCTCCATTACTCCCACTGATATAAACATGTGCTCCTTGTTTATGCATCATCTTTGCAATTGCTGAACCTATTCCACCGCTTGCTCCAGTAACTAATGCATTTCTACCTGTAAAATCATACATATTATAAAACCTCAAATTTCTTTTGATCCATTAAACCACGCACACTATATCTCATCATGAGTTGATGTTTCATCAATATCTGCAGCAATAACAAAATCACCACTTGAATTCATTAGATGTGTCTTAATTTTGCTTTCTAGCTCATCAGCTACGGTTTGGTTGTCCCTAAAATACTGTTTAGCATTTTCTCTCCCTTGGCCTATTCTAATACCATTGTAGGAAAACCACGCTCCTGATTTTTCTACAAAATCATATTTGACCCCAAGATCAACGAGCTCGCCTTCTTTTGAGATTCCACGGTTATACATAATATCAAAATCAACTACTCTAAAAGGTGGCGAAACCTTGTTTTTTACGATTTTAATTCTGGTTTGATTACCTACTACTTCTTCTTTATCTTTAATGGAACCTATACGCCTTATATCAATCCTAACTGATGCATAGAACTTTAAAGCATTACCGCCAGTGGTAGTTTCAGGGCTACCAAACATTACCCCTATTTTCATTCTAATTTGATTGATAAATACAATAGTACAATTTGTTCTTGAAGCTGAGGCGGTCAGTTTTCTCAAAGCTTGGCTCATTAGTCTTGCCTGCAGCCCCATGTGTGAGTCACCCATTTCGCCATCAATTTCGGCTTTGGGAACAAGAGCTGCCACGCTATCAATAACAACCATATCTACTGCCGCAGACCTAACTAGTGTATCAGCAATTTCTAGTGCCTGCTCGCCAGTGTCTGGCTGTGAAATAATTAGCTCATCAATATTTACACCTAATTTTTTTGCATAAACGGGGTCAAGAGCGTGTTCGGCATCAATAAATGCACAAGTGCCGCCTTGTTTTTGACATTCAGCAATCACATGCAAAGTCAATGTTGTTTTACCTGAACTTTCTGGTCCAAAAATTTCTATAATTCTGCCTTTTGGTACTCCTCCAACACCCAAAGCGATATCTAGTCCTACTGAACCTGTAGGTATAGATTCTATGTTCATTTCCTGGCGTTGGCCAAGTTTCATTATCGAACCTTTGCCAAAGTGCTTTTCAATCTGACTTAAAGCCGCTGCGAGCGCTTTGTCCTTTTCCATAAAAACCTCAATTGATTACTATACTTATTTATAATATACGCGCTAAAACCTAATATTAATAACATTTATATTATTAATATTATTCAAAATCTAGCACAAACTTGAATATTGTGCAAAAATTCAAATAGAATTAATAATTTTTGTGTTTTGTCTAGTGACTTTGGGTAAGAGTATATTAATCCTGAACCCGTTCCCATCATCCCAAACTTGATTTGGGATCCATTCTTAAAGCACTCACAAGCTCAAGTGTAGCATGGACCCAGGATCAAGTCCGGGGTGACTTTGAAAGCGCTCAGGAAGACAAAGCTAAACGCGAGATGAGCGTCACCCAATAAAAAAGGCTCCTTAAAATTTAAGAAGCCTTTTTAAAATTCTTATTTAAAGAACCCCAGGAGTACCACAGAGTTCTTTAAACCTTTTATTAGAAGTTTACACGGATTTTCAGAGTTCCTGTATGTCCAACACGCTTATCAGCAATATCGGCATCGTAACCTGCACCGTATTCCATCATACCGTAGTTAGCCATCACACCAAGACCAACATTAAATACTGTCTTGATTGGTTTTCTTGACTTAGTTGAAAGATTTCCAGCACCAGCAAGTGTTATTGTTGGTTTTGAAGTTTTTCCAATCAAATCTTGGTTAACAAAAGCATGTACTTCTGGAGTTACATTCATACCGTTAACATCGAATGTACCACCTGAAACTCTAGCACCAATTATTGCTTCCAATTTATTAGATGCTTTCGTATTAACTTTTAAGTTCTGACCAGTTGTTGAACCAGTTTCTGTGTAACCACCATCATTAACTCTGCTATATCTCAAGCCAACCATTGGTGTTACAGCAACTTGTTGCATTGCAATCCCGTAACCAAACATCACTTCACCATTGAATGACATTGATGTGTAGTTACCACGAACTGTATCGTATGTAGTTAAGCCAGAAACTCTTTTCTCTCTATTTTTAACATCGTTTGTTCCGAATGTTGCAATACCGTTTACGAACCATGCATCAGTAATTTGTTGCATTCCGTAGATCGAGAATAGCATTGAGTTAACTTTAGTTTTATCACCTGATTTGAAGTTTTTGTGCTTCATTTCGCTATTAGCTACGGTCACAGCAGCACCGATAATTAAATCATCATTTGCTCTTGTGTCGAAACCAAAGCTTCCACCAAATGTTGTTCCTTTATAACCAGCAGCACCTTTTCTCGCTTTTTGCACAGTTTGGTTATAGAACGGAGTTGCCCATACGCCATATCTTGCTGATTCTTCACCAGCAGAAATACCAGTTTCAGCTGCCGCTACTTCTCTAGTTTGTACTGGAGTACCAGTTTGTTGTATTCCAGCTAGGCTGTCTAGGCGTGCACCTAGTGCATTTGAAACAGCACCACTTGTACCAGCGATATTATCAGTAACAGTTGTTGTTGTTGTCAAACGGTTCATAGTTTCAGTAACTTTACCGTTAATTTCTTTACCGTTTGCATCAAGCAAACCATCCATCAAAGCTACAACTTTTGCTGCATCAGTACCATCCGCTGCTGCAGTGAGCGCTGCTAGGTTTTCTTTTTGATCCTGCGTTGCTGCACTTCCCAAAGCATCCGTTAGAACTTCTAGCGCATTATCTTCCTGAACAAGCACCAAGCCACCATTAGCATCTAATTGCTTTGTCCACTCTGTTAATTTGCTGGTGTTCTGAACATCTACATTAGCAAGATCTAGAGCATTAGCACCTGTTACCGCTGTTCCAGTGTTATTCGCAATCAAAGTAAATGTACGAGTTGCTCCGCCAGTTGGTCTTAAGCTGCCAGCATCTTGAGCTTGAATATTAATTGCTGTTCCAGCAGCATAAGCTAAAGTTCCACCTTGAGCCACAACGATCTGACCACCTGTTACTGCATTACCATTTACAGTTGCTGCAAATGCGATATTATTTGTACCGCTCATTGCCAATGTTGAAACATTAAGTTTTTGTGAACCTAGGTCAAACGTTGTTGCGGCAGCAGATACTGTTGTACCAGTCACAGTCACATCTTTTGCTAGTTTTACCTTACCTTTTCTCATTTGAACATCAACAGAAAGTATGTCTGCATTTAGAGTTAAAGTTTTAGTGACATCATCAGCAAACTTAACTTGTGCTACTTTATTGCCACCAGCAGTGCTGATATTTTTGTTCAGCGTTGCACTTCCTGCAAACTCGACCAAACCTTTTGTATTAATGTCTGCTTGAGTAACTGAGTCAATAATTGCACCATCTGCATAAATTACTTTAGACAGGTCACCAACTAAGTGTAAGTTACCAGATTTCACTCTGCCGCCAAGTGTCGCCGCCATTCCAGCATCAACTTGCACCTCAGAAGCAAATGTACCAGCAGCAATTCCACCGCTAGCAGTAAATGTTACTTTCGCTAATTCTGTGCCATCAACACCAACAGAATTTACTGTTATTCCAGCACCTTTGAATTCCAATTCACCTTTACCATTAGCGCCGGTTGTGAAGTTCGCTCCATTTGCAGTAGTTGCACCATCTAGAGTTGCATCAATACCATTAGCCAATTGGAAGTTAATCAAACCATTTCCGCCAGCTGCGCCATCACCAAGTTTTGCCCCATTAAAGTCTTGGGATTTACCTAATACTAATGTGTGCGTAACACCAGTAGTGTTAGTGTTCCTAAATGTTGCTACCGTTACGTCTGTTGCATTACCAAGAGTAACTTTTGCTGCGTTAGCACCTGAGAACACAAAATCATTAGTATTATGCGTGATGACTGAAGCATTATCAAAAGTAACAGCACCGCCTGCAAATTCGATAGTTTTTAAGAAATCACCACCATTACCAATTGTCATGCCATTTACTGCGATTGCAGCTGCATTAGTAAATCTCAATGTACCATTGGCTGGTGCAGCACCTTTAATGTTTGCTGCATTAGCACCTGTTACATTACCTGAAATTTCTACCGTCGCAGTATTAGCAACTGTTATTCCACCTGTATGAAGCGACAAATCTTTTAGTATTTTTACTGTTTTATTAGCACCATTAACATTTATTGTGTGCAAGGTATTTGTATTACTTGCAGCTGAGAAAGTCGCATCACCTTCAAATGTTAATGTACCATTAGCAGCACCAGCTGTATTTAATTGCTGTGCATAGATTTCTGATCCATGCGGAATTACAAGGGTTTTATTACCGTTATTCATCTCAATCGAGAAGATTGGCAACGCAGCACTCTTACCGATTTTAATACCAGTATTTGCATCAATAGCTAAGAATGTAGTGTTTTCATGAATCGCAAGTTTACCTTTGCCTGCTGTTGCTGCATTAATGTTTGCAATTCTAAACTGACCTGGTCCTGCATTATTGTTGAATTTAATTACACCACCATTAGCATTTCCGCCATTAGTCACTAATATTTCAGCTATGTGAGAAGTGGTAGTATTAGCGTCGAATATTAATGTATTTGAAGCTGCGCCACTATCAAGCGTGATTTTCTTTAAGTACTTATCATTTGCTGCGCTATCACCAATTTGTCCGTTTAGCGTTATGTCTCTACCAGAAACAGCTGAAGTAATTTCTATCTCACCACTACCTGTTCCAACTTGAGCAACAACCACTTTACCAATAGTGTGCACTGCATCACCTGAAATTTTGATCTTACCAGTCCCATTTGCTGTATTATCTAGGAAGTTAACAATTCCAGCAATATTCCCAGCATTATTCATCTCTAAAGTACCAGATGCAGCACCTGGAGCATTTCCAATATTGATATTTGTTGCTTGGATAGTAGCACCGAATTGAACGGTTTTATCTGCACCACCTTTTAGGTTGATTACAGCATGTGCAGCAGTCTGACCAAGAGTACCTGTTACTGTGCTTGAGCCAAGGAAGTTAACTGTAGTATTACCTCCACCACCAGCTGAAGTATTGTCGATTTTACCTGTAACGTTTGCTCCATCAGCAAATTCAAAAACAGAAGCGTTATCTTTTGCATTAAATGTGGTTACTACGTGATTGCCAGCTGAAATTTGTACTGTACCTGCGCCATTTGCTGTAACAGAAGTTAGTTTTGTGAAGGTACCAACAAATTGACCATTTTGAGCAAAAACTATTTTACCAGCCGTGTGACCAGCATTTGCCACATTACCTATAAAATCACCTGTATAAACAGCAGCATTTGCTATGTTGACTGTTTTATTATGGTTAGCAAAATCAAATTTTGCGATACTAGCATTTTTTGCAAAACTTACAGAATTTGTATTCGCA
Organism: Rickettsiales bacterium; assembly: GCA_017302595.1. Lineage (GTDB taxonomy): Bacteria > Pseudomonadota > Alphaproteobacteria > Rickettsiales > Rickettsiaceae > Megaera_A. The sequence goes on along the minus strand of JAFLDA010000001.1, from coordinate 651,094 downwards.
TCAACGATCGTCAGTATGCTGTTTGCACCACCATCGACAGCTTTACCGAAGGTGATATCTGGAGCATTACCTGTGGTGTTTATGTTTATTACTTTTGCAAAAACTGGCAAATTAAGTGTTACGTCTTGATCTCCATCAACTGTCAATTCGCTCAATCTATGAGTAGCATCGATACCGATACTTGCTCCATTACCTGCGTTAGCTTCTGCTAAAACCAAAGCATTACCGTTACCTAGAACAGTCATTTTACCCATATCACCACCTACATTACCACCAAGCTTCTTATTATTTGCTAAAGTAAAGCCGTTTGCAGCAGTTTGTTCCAATCTAAGCACGGAATTATTATGTAAGAAATTAACTGTTGAACCGATAACGTTAGCAGCATTATCATCAGTCATGCTGAAAGTTGCAGCAGCAGCACCGGTACCAATGTTTACTGTTCCAATTGTACCCCAGCTATTATGCGCTGTCTTTAAATCTGTTACCACATTCAAAGTGGCATTTGCTGCGTTTGCTAATTCATTATTGTTAGCGGTAAAATCAATTTCGTCAGCAGGGCCACCGCCGGCACCAGCATCATTCGTATTAATTGTCAATGTACCAGCGTTACCAGCAAAATCAAAGTGCTTAAGCCCCGTGTAATCTGACGCTTGACCACGAGTACCATCTTTACCACCAGCAAGTGTTAGTACTTTAGCCGCACCATACGTAATGTTAGCAGCGTTACCACCATTGTAAACGTTACCTAGGACGATGTTTTGTGTTACTGTACCGCCACCAAAGTGAAAACCACCAAGATCAATAGAGGTCAAATAAAAATCTGCTACGTCAAAAGCTATTGTACGTCCATTTGCATCTAAAGAAGCGCCATTGCCAGTTAGTGGAGCAGCAACGGCCCAATTAGCACCAGCTGATAGCGCGACGTTACCACCGTTTGTTGCTCTGACAACACCCAAAGCCTGCGTGCTTGCACCTGCGATCATTGCGAAAGCAGAAGCAGTTGTTAAAAGTTTTTTTAGTTTAGATTTATCCATAATTTCACCTTTAATTTTATGGTTAATAATCAAATGGGGGTTAAAACCGCCCAAACATTTTGTATGATTACTTTGTCCCGTTTTTCCCTTTAAAGCTTAAGGGTTTGATCACAGAATAATCAATTACGCTAGCGATTATATACACGTAGTTCTTTAATAGGCAAGGACTATATAGCAGGGTGTTTTTGATTTTTTTATTAGATGTAAATTTGTCACAAAACACTCATCATTGTTAAAATTTATTTGCTACAAATTAATTTCTTAGTTGCTCGTATTCTTTGAAGTAATCGACCCCAAATTAAGTTTGGGATGACTACACGCAATGTTGGTGACGATGAACGGTGTTTTTGGGATGACGATAGCGTTTAGCCATCCTGAGTTAAAGTTAGTCATCCCGGGCTTGACCCGGGATCCATGAGCAGGTTGAGGTTGTGATAGCACTAAAAGGTGGACCCTAGGACCTGTGTCCGGAGTGCCCATCCTGTATGCATTCATTAGTTATCTCAAACGCCTCCCATTCATCCCAAACTTGATTTGGGATCTACTACTTAAAGCCGTTATAACCTTCAAAAAGTAAATCCCGAGTGGAAGCCCGGGATGACTGTCAAATTGTATTTTGAGGTAATCGATGACTAGTACCTTTATTTAAGGTAGTCTCAAGTATGTACCAACAACAGTACCATTATCAAAATTATTATTGATCTTATCTACACAATCGTTAACTATAGCTGGAGACATTGCCATACCAGTGTTTGATAATGTCAGGTTTGCAGCGTCTAGCACTTGCTGAACTGTCATATTGTAACATGCACTAGTATTATCATCAACAATTAGATCTTTTAATAAAATAGGACTTGCGCCAAAACTTGGATCAAACTGATCAAATTTTATATTAAGGGTAAGAGTCACTACTTGACCAGCTAATACTCCAGCATTAGTAGTTGTTGGATTTGTTGCATCAACTAATAAAACCCCAGGAGTCCCACCTTGCGGCAAGAAATTCTTCACATCAGCTGCTGAAGTGAACTTTATCTTATAACCAGTTACCATCGGTGCCACTCCGCCTACCATTAGGTAATCTGGACCTGGGAAAGCTGGACCAAACTTACTGCCTAAGTAACAGCCTGAATTACTACCATGACAATCTGCTCCCCATGCTCCTTGGGTTTGAGTTCTAAAGTCACCTGGTTTTATCACTGAAGGTGGAGGTGGTGGAGGAGTGCATGGTTGAATAGTATATACGAAATACATTGCCCAATTCTTGCCTGGGAATCCTTGGCCTTTACCCCAAGCAGTCTCGGTGTTTGTAGATGTTCCACTAGTAATATTTACCACCGCATGAGCTGCTATATACAAAGTAGTTGTTCCAACAGGATAACCAGGATCGCCTGGCTTAATTACAAACTGCACATTGTTAACTGGGGGGGTGTATGTACCACCGTACGGAAATTGTCCATTTTTAGGGTTACCAGTAGGTGTTTGAGGGATGCCGGCAAGAGACGTCGCAATCGCAAGATGTGTTTCAGAAATAGTAACTCCTGGTATAGTTTTATACGTTACATATATGTAGCCATTTGAATTATTCTGAACGGTTACAGTTCCAACACCATTGGTCTGACCAGCTAGTAACTGAACTGTCATAGGTTGTCCACAAAATTTTGGCACCGCAATCGCAGCTACGCCAACCGTACCAGTTCCAATCGTAGTTGCATTTGTTGCAGGCGTACTAGCTTCAAGCGCAATTGCATTAGATGCAAATAATAGCACAATTAAACATTTTAATATATTACCAAATAATTTCATTAATATTTCCCTTTAAATATATACTTAACTTAAGCGTAATTTGAATTGTTCCATAATATAGCGTAATTTGCAACTATTAATTGCGCACTAAAGCGACATGTAGAATTGCTCGTGTTTAAGTATATCAACTTTTATTTAAATTCAGGTAATTGCGACCAATCGGGATATGTAAGTTCCCAGAGGCGATGGATCTTACCATCTTTATAATGAGCAATTAATATCACTTCAATTTTTTTTGGACTTTCGTCTGGAGTAGAAATTGTAATCCATACCCTTCCTGCAAGTTTTTCTCCTTGCTCAATAAATGTCTCATCAGCATACTCGATTTGATATTCTTTTTGCGTTTGATAATATTCCTGGTGTGAATTTAAGAATTCTTGATAATTTGTTACTTGACCATTAGTGTAGAGTAAAAAATCTGTATGATAATAATGGGGTATCAATGAAGTGTTTTTCTTTAATACCATTTGGCTAAACATTTCTTTAAGTTTATCGGTATACATAAAAATATATTTTGAAATTAATATTGCTAATCCTTATTATTGCGATAAATCAACCTTTTTCAAGGGCCTAATTTATGGAAATCATTACAAAATTATTCCTAAGCTTCAGCCATGAAACTGTGATTTTACCACTGATAATCATTGGATATATATGGTTTAATCAGAATGTATTTTTCCAGGCAATTTGTCTCTTGCTTTCGTCAATGTTATTAAATGCTGCACTCAAGGTCACATTTAAAATTCCACTTAATCCCGAGCTTGGAAAAACTGGTTTTGCCTTTCCAAGTGGTCACATGCAATCTACTACAGTTTTTTATGGTTGGCTTTATAGCCATTTTAAGAACTTTAAATTTCGAATTTTTATAATTTTTATTCTTTCAGGGGTTGGGTACTCACTAGTATACAACAGATTCCACAATTATCTTGATGTATTTGGGGCACTATTTTTTGGAATATTATTAATACTTAGCGCGCGATTGGTAATAAAAAAATATCCTAAAATTTATGACTTAATTTGTATTACCTTTGCTTCGCTTTTGATGCTGTACATTTATCTAATGAATACACTCACCAATTATAATTGGATGGTTTATCTTGCACTAATTGGAATCATATTTTCCCATAGAATATTTGTGAAAGCTTTTGATATAGTTTTAACAAAAAGACTTAAGCTGTTGAATACTTTAATTGCTATACTTCTCGTAGGATGTATTAAAATGATGTTTGGATTGATTGACCAAAATAATGTTATATACACCCTGCAATGGTTGCTAGTGGGACTAAGCCTTCCCTTCTCAAGATTTATTTGTAATAAAATTAAACAAGGAACTAACGCCTAATGCAATTTTTGCCCATTTGGCACTTCGTGATCTGGGGTAATTAAAGTGATTGCCCCTTGTGCGTCCGCAAAACCTACTAACAAGAATTCAGACATAAATCCTGCTATATTTTTTTTGCCTAAATTAACGCAACCCACTATCCTCTTTCCCCGTAAACTCTTTGGCGTATAATGAACAGTGACTTGAGCACTGGTTTGAAGTACTCCTATTTGTTTGCCAAAATCTGCCCAAATTTTGTATGCTGGTTTTCGCGCTTTTGGGAATTCCTCAACCTTAATAATAGTTCCTGACCTTAGCTCAACTTTTTCAAAATCTTCGTAATTTATAATGTTCATAACCATTATATCAAATTTATAACTATCACTAATACGTATATTATTATCTCGTTACTGTCTATTCTGAACTTCAAATTTCTTCTTTTGTTATAACGTTTCTAGTTTTCATACAATCATTAGCAAAAAGTTAAATATAATTGACGACATTAATAATTAATAATATATTTTATTGTGCAAATTAACTAAAAGAGTATTGGTATGAAATGCATGATCTTACGACCTAAGGAAATTACTCCTTTTGGTGATGTAGTTAATATAAGTCAGTTAGAGGACACAGGGGGTATCTCAGACACAATAGAAATGCTTCCTAGATCTGAATTTATCCGCAGTATACACATGCACTTGGATAGGACAAGAGAACTTGGCCCGCATATTGGTAAGAGTGATGGCGTGGTAGATATGAGAGAACAATTGGCTGAAAGAAAAGGCGATGCGCCAGTTATAGCAGCTATGCTTGCTGTATTTAGTTATATCCATACTGTATATATGAGTCTGAATAATTTGAGAGAACTTGGACCGGTAACCGCTGCAAATCTTGCTAATTCTAATTCTATACATACCATATACATGAGTCTGAATGATTTAGGGGAATTTGGGCCAGCAACTACTGCAAATCTTGCTACTGCTCCTAATCTGCAAATTTTAGATATAAGCCGTAATATCTTAAGAACTTTTGGTCCAGCCACTGCTGATAATGTTGCTATGGCCCCCAAGCTGCACACCGTAGATATGAGTCGTAATGTTTTGAGGGAAAACGGACCAGGAACTACCAAAAACCTTGCTAAGTCTGGTTCCATCCATACTGTAAATATCAATACTAATGGATTAGAACGGCACGGCCCTGAAACTGTTAAGAATCTTGTTGCTTCTAATCATATCCGAGTTGTAGACATAGGGTGGAATGATCTAGGAGAATTTGGACCAGATACTGCAGATGAATTTGCCAAATCTAGTTATCTCCAAGTTGTAGATATGAGAGGAAATAATCTAGGGTACCATGGAATAGCAACTGCTAGGAATCTTTCTAAATCTAAATCGATCATTAGTGTTAATATGGGTGGGAACCTACTGAAACAATATGGACCAGAAGTTGCGGCTGAGTTTGCTAAATCTCATTCTATTCGCGAAGTTAATATGACTTATAACCGCCTGGGAGAGTTTGGACCAAAAACTGCAGATGAGTTTTCTAAATCTAATTTTATCTGCTCTGTAGATATGCGTAACAATCATTTTACTGTAGATCAGGCCATAGAAATTGCTCTGATTTTTGCCAAGCACTCTATTAAACTGGGAATTGAATACGTATTTCATTCTACTATAAGAAAGGCAATTCAACAGGATAATTGTTTGGTACATACACACTTAGAGCAAGCTATGAGTAAAACTTTTGGCCAAACACCAACGGTTTTAATAGGATTAATAGAAGATTATGCTGATTCCTTTATTGAATTTATGACATGAGATACTATTTTTCTTAATTTAAATTAGTAAACTAATCAAAAACTAGATTGATATTTTATCCTTGACTATTTTAGGGACTAGGAATAGCATCCTTTGCCAAAATTATAAGCTAAAACTATGACGTCTAAATCCGAAATCACCTTAGAAATGTGGATATTGCTCTGTGCAGTAGGGATACTTATATTCCTAATGAATGTTGATTATACTGCTGTTAGTCTTACATTATTACCTATTTCCAAGGAAATCGGCGAAGATCTTAACAATTTACAATGGATGCTCAGCGGGTATACCCTTGTATGGGCGTCATTTGTTATTCCTGCAGGGAGATTTGCAGACATATACGGCAAAAAAACTGCTCTCTTACTTGGACTCATTATTTTTGCTTTAAGCTCTGCAATGATTAGTGCATCATCACAAATTGAATACTTGATTGCTGGAAGAGTTGCTCAAGGTATAGGGGCTGCTATATTTACTGCGCCATGCTGGGCGGTGATATTTTCAAGCGCGCCACCAGAAAAACAAGGCTTTGTTATGGGGATTGTTTTAACTTTTTCAGGAATTGGTTTGTCAACTGGGCCAACTCTTGGGGGATTTTTGATTCAGAACTTTAATTGGCGTTGGATTTTTTATGTCAATATACCAATTAGTATATTTGTAGGCCTTGTATTCCTTTGGGTCGTTAAGTCTGAGCCAAAGAGGTCTGATGCCACTAAAATAGATATTTTAGGAACTATATTGCTATCATCCGGGCTATGTCTTAGCGTATATGCCCTTAATCAAATAGAAGTTTGGGGTGCTGGAATTAAGCTTTTTGGCACGCTTGCAGCAGGAATTGTTGTAGTGGGTATATTCTTTATTTACGATAGTCAAAAGAAGGAAAAGATGATTCCTAATTCTCTACTAAAAAACAGAGCTTTTATGTCTTGTTCTGTAGCTTGTTTTTTTGTAGCCATGGTGTTTTCACTGGTTTTAGTACTCGTTGGAATATACTTGCAAAAAATTATGTCATACTCAAGCTACCATGCTGGGTTGATATTCTTTGCAATGACCATATCTATGGGCTTGCTTTCACCATTTGGTGGCCAAATAGTTGACAAGCTTGGCGTAAGAGTACCACTAATTGTTGCTACGTTTATGATAGCAATTGGTACCGGGCTTATGTCGTTACTAGATACTAAGTCATCAATTTATATGATTTGTGCTTCTCTGTTTTTTGCAGGAACTGGGATAGGTGTGTTCTTCACAGCAGGAAACATTGCAATGATGAGATCTGTCCCTGCTCAAGATTTAAATATAGCTTCTGGCGTGTATACCACCTGGATGATGCTTGGTAATACTATCAGTATTATACTATATTCTAGTTTACTTGTACTTTTTGCTAGACTTAAGCTCATTACATCATTTTCTATAAATAATGATGTAAGTGAAGAAACAAAAAATATTATCCTAATAAATTTAGGAAAATTAGGCGAACCTCTATCATCAATTCCAGGGGTAACAGATAAACTAATTCTGGAAATTACTAATGCGCTCGCTGATAGTTTTGCTCTTAATATGCTAATAGGCACGATTTCAGCGATTGGTGTATATTTTATAATCCGTAACAGCGTTAAAGTGTTAGATAAAAAGAATGATCCAAAAGATCAATCGGCATACCATATCAGTCTTTAATTCATGTCATTTTGTTTTTCAAGATTTTTTGCCTGATTCCATAACTCAAGTATAAAAGGCACAGACTTGCCTTTGAGTGTAGTGAGACCATGGTTTTTGGCTAGCTCTTTTACTAGGGTCATTCTTTTGCTAAATTTAGCGTTAACTTTATCAATGGTTTCACCTACGTCATAGCCAGAAAATGCACATAACGAAATCACAGCATGAATTAAATCACCTATTTCTTCTTGTATTTTCTCATCAGAACATTGTGCCTCTATGTCAGCTCGCACTTCTTGACATTCAGCAATTATTTGATTCAGTATTGCATATTGATCTGGCCAATCAAAACCAAATTCTCTTGCATCTTTTTCTAGCTCAATGAGTTTTTTCAGCATCATCATAATGGCATGCTCAAATAATGAAAACTAGCATCACAAGCAAAACCGTCTCGTTTAAAGTCTTCTCTAAACCCCATTTTCTTATATATATCTGGCGCTTGAAAACTAAGTGTTTCTACATAAACAAAACTACAACCTTGGTTTCGTCCATATTCTAGCATTTTATTCATCAATTTCTTGGCTATTCCTTGTTTCCTGAATTCTTTGGTTACAGCCAAATATTTTATATGAAGCTGCTGCCAAAAGATTTGCGCAACTATTGCTCCTATTAGTGTATCACCATCACGCATTACAAAAGATACCGGCTCAGTCGCTAATCCATTCATACCAGCAACTTCTATTGCATGCTGAGCAAACATATTGTACAGATCATCTTTTAACTCAGTATTGAATGTTGTTTGAACTATTTCCATAATAATTTTATAAACCAAATTTTACTAATAAAGGACGGTGATCAGAAACTACATCTGGTAAAACTGAAAAATCTAATATCTTTATTTCGTAAGAACAAAAAATGTAATCAGCATATTTTTCTTTACCTGGGTATAATACAGTTCTAGTTGACAAGATATTATTATTCGCAACTAGATCAATCATACCGTCTTCAACTATTTTCAAGCTGTTGGTATCAGGAGCTAAATTGAAGTCACCACATAAAATCAATGGTTTATCAATTTTGTTCACAAAATCTTTAATTTTATTAGACTGAATAATTCTCTCTGGCGAATCAGTTTTACCATTACCATTCCAAAGGCCGTGCACGTTTAATACCGTAAATTCTGTATTCTTATATTTCAAATCATAATTCTGCATTATTCTAGAATGCGTTGGTCCTTTGCCAATATAATTTGGATTATCATGGATTTTAACCTGTCCATATTGCATAACTTCAATATCTTTTTTCACAAAAGTAGCAAGACCGTATACTCCATCTACTACAGGACTAAAATAACCATTGTGATTCTTTAAAATACCTTGGATTTTAGAGTAAATATTAAGACTCAAGGACCTATCTTCGGTGGATATTTGTGCATTTGCATCTTTGTAGACCTCCTGCAAACAAAAAATATCAACTCCTTTGTAATTCTCAATGAAACCAAGGAGAGGTGATTCTACGTGACCACCCCAAATATTTAATGTCATTAATTTCAAGTTATCTTGCATGATTTCATTCTTGATAATGATTAATAAATATGGTCATATCTTAAGCCTAAAACAATACTTAAGTAAATGCATAGCCATGAAAGAATATCTTTGGAAACTAAAAAATGCAATATTGTCTTCAATTACAAGGCAAACAATAGGAGTCAGGTGTATGATAATCAAAGATAATCAGGTTTTTTTAGTAAAACATAGTTATATGCCTATGTGGTACCATGTTGGCGGAGGAATAGATGCAAAAGAATCACCAATTTCAGCTATAAAAAGAGAATTAATGGAAGAAGCGGGCATAAGTTGTTTAGCAGATCCTGAGCTATACGGAGTTTATTTGAACAATTTTCAAAATAGAGATGATTTTGTTATATTTTATACCGCAAGCAACGTTACTCAAAAAGAGGTTAAGTGTCATGAAATTGCAGATTCTGGTTGGTTTAATCTAGAGAACTTACCTACAGATATTTCACCTGCAACAAAGCGAAGGATTGAGGAGTATTTAGGCAGCAGAGATAAATCCGATATGTGGTAAACCAGATATGCAAAATCAAAAAATTACAATTAGAGAGTGCAAACAAACTGATATTGATAGCATTTTACCTCTAATGGAACAGTTGGGTTATCCAGCGGAGATAGAACAATTAACGAAGCGATTTAGTAATTTTATCAATATTCCTGGCTATGGAGTTGCTATAGCTACTAGTAATGATAGTATTATTGGTTTAATTGCCTGGTCAAGGTCTAATCTTTTTGTAAAAGATGGCGCAAGAATACATATTGAAGCTTTGGTCGTGGATAAAGAACACAGAAAGACTGGTGTTGGTGAGACTCTAATGAAACACCTAGAAAAATATGCGAAAAGAAATAATATTTGCCATATAGACCTTACCTCAGGAACAAGAAGAGCAATCGACGGAAGCCATGATTTCTATAATAAATTGGGGTATAAAAATGATGGATATATGTCAAAAGTTTATCTTCGAAAAGAATTGGTTTAAGGTGAGTCCTAGCTCTCCATGGTCATTCTAAACACACCGCAAAGTCATCCCAAACTTGATTTAGGATTTACCCTGTGAATTGCTGTGGCCTTAATGTTATGGGATGCTGAATCAAGTTCAGCATGACCTAAAGAAGGGAGAGTATATTAACAACGTCCGGGAAGATTATTAAAAGAGATTACTACGTGCGAACCATTCTTTGCTTTATGCCGAAGTTAGCTTCAGTCCTATCAGAGATATTATAAGCATACCTAAAAATATTGTCTTCATGGGAGTGAGGGCTTCGCCCAGAAGTGATATACCTATTATACTGACTCCAGCAGTACCAATACCTGTCCAAATTGCATAAGCAATGCTAATTGGAATAGTACGAATAGCTTGTTGTAAACATAGAAAGCTTCCAACTATACTTATATAAAATACTACAGACCAAAAAATATTTTTATGTCCATCCATTAATTTTAGTGCTATGGCAAAGCCAATCTCAAACAGTCCAGCAAGCAATAAATATAACCAACTCATGTTATCGTAATTTAAGGTTTATTAAATAAGGTGATATTATATTTATTAAAGTTAAATAGCAATAGCACCTTACGTATTAGCTTACCTGACTGATGAAAAGGTTTGGCGGATCACAACACCCCAATCAAGATCCGTTACGACATCTTCTTCGTAGTTATTCTCAGTGTAAACTCCGATAACGCGCCTCCAAAATTTCGTAGCATGATCTGCCCCTTGGATTTGGCGCACCTGCCAATCACCTTGATATTTATTAAAAACATCGTATGCGCACGCCATTCCAATCTTTTGCTTTCTTTTTGATGGTATAATATAGAATTCTGCAACATCCATAGGACTGGTGTTGATATTAATGACGCAAAAACCCACGGGTGTTACGTTTTGATAAAACAAATAACCTGTATAATCTGCTTCGGGTATAGTATCCAGATTAAAAATTCCTTTATCATCCGGGTTTTTACCTGTAATACTTGAAAACTCTGCTTCATATGCTTGTCCTAAATTAAATAGAATAGAAATATTTTCTTCGTTTACTGGCTTTAAAAATATGCCTTCTGCAAGAATACTCATAAAAACTCCTAAAAATGGTTCTACTTAAGGTAAGCCTTTCTTTTAAGTGATGTTTACATGAAACATACCGTCTGCACACAGGATATATTTCTATGAAAGGCTCAGTCAAGTTAAATCAGTTTTTTGAATGCGTGCACAGAAATAATGGTTGGATCAGAGCTTAGGTCTATCAATGCCTTGAGTTATTGCGCTATGTTTTTGTGGCTTGTATATTCTTTTAAAATAAGGCAGCTTGCTTTCTATAGGAAAAAATTTCTTTATATTATCAATGGTTTTAAAGTCAGTGATACCATATTTAGCGTATTTTGCTTTTTGTCCTTGCCAGGTCATGCTTTCTCCAGAGTAATCTATTTGATTCCAATTTTTAGCTATAATATGAGAAGTATTTTCATCAAAAGCTGCTGGGTTTTTAAATTGGAAATACACGATAAGATCATTTAGGTATATTGCTATTTTTTCAGCTTCGAAGCAATCGGTTTGTCGAAAAATTATACCCATTATTAATTCAATTGTTGTTTTGGGCATGGTGTCAATTAAGTTATGAATATTACTTAAGCTTTTGTTATTAGCTAGGACATAGTCTTGAAACTGAATTGCTTCATATTCTTTAAGTTTCATTTTGGTTTGTTTTTGATTGATTCTTTTTTCTAAAATAGGACATAGCTTTTGCCATGTCCCATTTAGTTTACAGTCAAATGCCAAAGCCACTTTTGAAAAGGATATAAATACGATAAATAATATAGCGTAATATTTTTTCATTTAGTCACCTATCCAAAGTGTTTTTACTTAGCAATATATACATAATTGAAACCATTCCTAGTATATAGCAATAGAATACATAAGGCACTATTGCTAGCGGTGAAATGTGTGCTATAGCGCTTGCAAGTAATATTTGTGCTCCGTAGGGAATGATGCCTTGAAAAACACAAGAAAATATATCTAGCCACGCAGCCGTATAATGCGGAGGAATTTTATGTCTTTTACTAAGCTCCCTTGCAATTTCGCCGGTAAAGATAATTGCAATAGTATTATTTGCAAGTAGTATATCAAACACACTCACAAGCTTTGCGATCACTAATTGCACTACTTTAGAAGAAGCGTTTCTATCTTTAATCCAGTTAGATATACTATTAGCTAGGTTAGTAATAAAGTCTTTGCCTGATAAACCAGACAGGCCACCAACCAGCAGTGATAAAATCATAATTTCATTCATGCTGCTAAAGCCTTTGTTGATTCCCTGGCTAAACTTTATTAGGCTATAAGTTTCTTGCGTAAACAAGCCAACTATGCCTGCAAAAGTGATGCTAATAGAAATTGAAACAAATACATTAATGCCAAATAATGCTAGCAGCAGAAGTAATAAATAAGGAGTAATAAGAATAAAATTGTACCCCCGAAACACTATATCAGAATCATTTGAAGCACTAAGTCCTAGGATAATAATAGTAATTACCGCCGCAATTCCAGCTACTTTAGCATTAAGTATCAATTTCTTTCTCATATCTGCTTCTTGCGATAATACAGACGCAATTGTTGTATCAGATATAATTGAAATATTATCACCAAACATTGCTCCACCTACCACAGTTGCTAGGTATAAGTCTGGTGGGCTATTTAGTTGCTGACTAATTGCAAAGCCTATGGGAGCTATTGTTGCGATTGTTCCCATAGATGTTCCGATACTAGTTGAAACAAAAGCCGATACTAAGAATAAACCAATTAGTAGAAAATGAGATGGTATATACTTTAAAGCAAAATTAACAGTAGATTCAATGGCTCCAATTTCTTTTGTAACCTCGCTAAATGCGCCAGCAAGTAGAAATATAATACACATGGTGATTATATCTCGATGACGTATTCCATCTAATAGATCATGCATTTTTTCCTTTGTGTTGCCGCGGTGTAAGAGCCAAGCTAAGGCTATAGCTGGAAGGATAGCGCTAATAGGTGAAATTTGATAAAAGGCATTTGGTATGCCTAGTATCGTAAAGTAGATTCCGCAGCCAACAAAAAGGACAACAAAAAGTAATATGGGTATAAAATGGACAAAATATGACATGATTTTCCTCGAAATAATAATTTAAGTAATTAATTAAATAATTTGATTGCTAATTAAAATGAATTAGCTTGCCTTTAGAAAAAGGCAATACTTAATGGTTAGCCCTGCTTTGGGGCATTCGAGGAAAGAAAACAAAATCACTTCTAAAACATATAAGCATTGCTACATTGTAATTATTTTTCCTAAACTTGCAAGTGGTATATACAAAAAGATAAACTCCTTTATAAAGGTCGAGCTCTTCTAGAAAATATATAGGCAAAAAAGACATAAGAGATTATTAGCAAGGCTAGTAATAAGACAATGATTTTGTTTTTAGTCATGATATATAAAGAAATAACTACTAAAAAGGGAAGGTTTGTTCCCCTTTTCTTAAGTAGTAGTTGCTAAGTAGCGTAAGAATCATTGTCAAGTTAATTTACTAATACTATGGTAGTACGTGTAATTCACTAGAATATTTCGAGTAACTGCATGGAGAGGTTGTTAGTTATTTACTTTGTTGCTAGGATTATTTAAGGTTTATTTAGCTCAGCTATATCATTATAGTAATTGCTTTCGCGCAAAGCTTGTTTTAGATCGCTCATGAAACGCTCTTTAGAAGCCTCATCTCCTGGCCAAGTTTGATCTATTATCTGCTGCGCTTGCTTAGTATTACCAGAATAAATCAAATCTAACGCAGGTTTTAGTAGCTTAGAGAAATATAATTCCTCTTTTTGCTGTTCCAATGGGTAGTACTCAAAATCTGGGTAATTAGTAGAGTTAATATCTTGAATTATATGGTTTAATTCTTGCGAATTTAGTGGCTTTTTCACCATCTCTTTATGTGCTACAGAAACTTTGTCTCCTACTAAATGTAATACTATCTCTGGCGCATGAGACTCAGCAAATGATGTCCACTTATATGCATAACTCCAATCTTTTAATCTAACCCTAAAACTATCTGGGTTAGATAATTTTTCTATTTCAACTTCACTATCCTTTCCTTCGAATGTTGCTAGTATTTTAAAGTCTGGATGAAGCTTTAGAATTGTTGTGCTATAGCAACAATGGGCCCCTCCGGAATAATCATCAACTATCAAGAGAGGAGAATTGATAATATTTAAATCTCCAATTTCTTTAAGGTCAGTTCCACTTCTTATATTTTGCACTCCTTCCATAGTAAATAGGTCTTTACCCTGACGAGTTATAGATAATTTATTGAGAACCACGCTAGGTGACTCACCCTGCGCAAATTTGATGATATAGTCCTTATACATACCAGTTTGAGTACTTGGCATCTTGCTTTCAGGATCTAAATCAGCAACAGAAACCAAAGGGCTAAATAGAAGAAAAAATATTATCTTAAACTTAAAATATACCCTTGAAAATGTTAGCTGCATTCGTCTACCTTATCATTTTTCTTTAACTTACAGTGTAGCATTAGGGTAATATTTTTGTCTACATTGGTATTAGCTTTAGGAAAATATGTTTTTATAATAAATTAAACACGAATTTAAGAAAATGGATAATTTGCATGGCGGAGAGAGAGGGATTCGAACCCTCGATAGAGATTGCTCCCTATACTCCCTTAGCAGGGGAGCGCCTTCGGCCACTCGGCCATCTCTCCGTGATTTTAAATCGTAATACATATAACACCATATTATCAAACTTTCCAGAATTATTTATACTCAGTTTACGACAAGATAAAAGACTGGTATGATTTTGAGTCTAGAATACTAAAAAAAGTTTTGAGTTGTTTATGACTAGGTTTCTCGTATTTGTATTATTATTTATTTTGTCTGGATGCTACTCTGTTGAAACCAGTAGTACCCATGATCGTGAATTTTCTTGGGGCAGGTCTCATTCTAAACCGATTTATTTAAGTTTTAAAGATACTAAAACTACACCCTTCTATTTTATGCTTTCTCGTGATTCTAAAGAATCTGATTATAAATTATTAGTAAGATGGAAGAATTCAAGAAAGGGGGATAAGTTATTTAATGGCTATGATACAACGCTTAAATTTTTAGTAGACAAAGTGAAAATTTATACTTTTAAACCTAGTGTAAGGCCTAAAATAATGTCATATAACTTTAATAGCACCACGCATGAGGAAGAAGGAATTTTCTCAATAAGTGAGGAAGTGTTTAGAGAAATTACGTATGCTAAAACAGTTTCAGTTGAATTGAATGGTCGCTACAATACTGTGATGGCTGATTTTAATAAGAGAAACACATTTAAAGCCTTTAAGGAGTTTTTGGAGAAGAGTTATTAACTTTTGCTAACAATATGTGTGTTTTTGGAGATCATTTTATTTCAGGCAAAAAAAGCAATGGGATATTTTTGCAACATAGTTGATGATATAGATACTTAATTATTTGCTAATAGTTTATTCATTATTGTGTCTTGTAGTTTATATGTTATCATCCATCTCGGGTTAACCAGTTGCTTTGTAAGTTCAAATGTAGATAGCAATCTGAGTTAAAGTTAGTAAATTAAAACTTTAAAAGGTAAACGATTATGAAAAAATTACTACTTGCTGCTGCAACAGCTACAGTTCTTTCTTCATCTGCAATGGCTGCTGAAGATATGTTCTACGTAAAAGCCAATGTTGGTTGGGATAAACTGACAAAAATTCAAGGTGTAAAATCGAAAAACGATGTGTTCTTTGGTATTGGTGCTGGTTATTACATTATGGATAATGTTAGAGCTGATCTAACATTTGATCACTATGTAAATCCAACTCATAAAAAAGGTGATGAAAAACTAAAAGGTACAATAAATACGCTATTGTTAAATGGCTACGTAGATTTGTTTGACTATGAAGGTTTCAGATTCTTCGTTGGTGCTGGTGTTGGTGCTGGTCAAGTTAAATCTAAGTATACCAGTAGCGCTGGGACTGCAACAGCGAAACAAAAAATGAATCTAGCTTTTGCTGGTCACGTTGGTGTGTCATATGGTTTTGCTGAAGGTGTATCTGGTGAGCTAGCATATAGCTACAGAGATATGGGTAAAACTAAAAAATTCCCTGGTGGCAATACTGCTAACTACAGAGGACATCACGTTGCTGCTGGCGTAAGATTTGATATCTAATTTTACACAAGTTTAGTAAAGAATTTAAAGGAGAGTTATTTAACTCTCCTTTTTTTATGCCGCTCTATCGTCATCCCAAACTTGATTTGGGATCCATTATTACAACCTCGATGTGTTGTGGATCGTGGGGCCGGCGCAAAGGGAGTGGCTGACTTTTGTCCAGAATAACCATAGTCCTGGAAGACTATTGGAGCGTCCAGGAATGACTAAAAAAGAATGACATTGCGCTATCAACTTAATTTATTATCGCTCTTTTATGGTTTAAAACTCTTAAGAAGTAGTAGATTTTATTATCACTAGAGTATCCAACTTGTAACAACTGATTGCAGATCGCACTGCTTTTGCAGCTGAATTCTTTCCCGTCGGAGTAGTTGCTGACATAATAGGGTGATATTATAGTTATAGTATTGAGGTTGATGTGTTTGCAGGTTCGCATGACAGTAGTTTAAGTAGTGACTCATCTGAAGGGTTTATTCCTGTTGCGTGTCACTATGACATGAATACCTTAATTACCAAGAATGGAGAATTGCTCCAAACGATACAGATTAATGGCATTAATTCAGAAAAAATCAGTGAAAATCTATATAACTTGAGAGAAGTAGTTAGAAAATCGATTACGGACTCTGTAACTAGTCAAAAATACGCTTTTTGGATACATACTATACGCCGCAAGGCTGATCTTGATGATGGTGCAGAGTATCACGGATTCTTAGCGGCTAATATACATGATATATGGTGTCGTAAAAATTATTGGCATGATAAGTTTGTTAATAATTTATATATTACTATTGTTCATGAATCACCTCCGCTTAAATTATATGATTATAAAACTTGGCTGCGTTCTCTTTCTCCGGGAAGAATTACTAACTTTGAGCAAGAGTATTTTGATGCTGCTTTACAAGATCTTACACAAACTGCAGATAAGTTATTATTTGGATTAAGCGAATATGGGGCAGCTAAGCTAGGTATCAGAGTAAATGATGGTATTAATTATTCAGATTTAATGTTCCTATATAGAAGGATAGTGCACTTAAATGAAAATGAGTGCACTGTCCCTACTGCGGATATTTCTACTGCTTTGGCTTCGCATCAATATTCTGTTGGTAGTGATAGAATAGAGGTGATAGGAGATGGACATAAAAAATTTGCAGCAATAATGTCAATAAAAGAGTATCAAGAAGTTTCATCAGATTCTCTTGATAAGTTCTTGCAAATACCAGTGGAGATGATTGCAACAGAAGTATTTTACTTTATCGATAAAAAAGAAGTAGCGCCGATATATGAATACCAAAATTATATCCTTGGTATAAGTAAAGATAAGGATTTGCGTAAGATAAAGGGTTTTAATCAAATCTTTGATGATCAAAATACTAGAACACAATTTTGTCATCAACAAATTTCTTTTATGGTGATTGGTGATGATTATAAAATGCTTGAAACCCAGATTGCAAAAGCTTCAGATACATTATCAAAAATTGGCATAGTGCATGTTAGAGAAGACATAAATTTAGAAAAGACTTTTTGGTCGCAATTACCTGGCAATTTTTCATTTTTAAGCAGAATGAAACCCACTGTTTTGCAGAATACTGCTGCACTTGCATCCCTGCACAATTTTCCAACTGGTAATCAGTATAGCAAGTGGGGTAAGGCTATAACGCTTCTAAGAACAGAAAGGGGGACTCCATTTTTCATGAATTTTCATGATAAATCAAACAGAGCTTTTACTTGTTTAATAGGGGAAAAAAAGGCTGGTAAAACAACTTTGCTTAATTTTCTATTAGCTGAGTCAGATAAATACTTACCTACAACTGTGGTTATAACTGATGATATGGATTCTGGTTTATATATCAAGGCACGAGGTGGAAGGTGGTTTCAAAGAGAAAAGGGTATTATTAATCCTTTGTTGTGCGAAGATAATGAACAAAATAGGCAATATCTATTTGAGTTTTTTAAAGTGATATCCAAGCACTACTTTCATCCATTATCAAATGAGGAAATTAGTCAACTTAAAGAACTCATAAACAAAGTATTTGTAATCCAAAAAAATGAAAGAAAATTAAGTAAGATACTTGCATCGATGACACTGTCTGAAACCCTTGCAAGACGTCTATTATCCTATCAAGAAGGTGGAATATATTATGGTATCTTCGAAAGGGATGAGCCACTAACAATATATGATAGTGATTTGCTAGCGGTGAATCTTGAGAATTTTGATGATAAGGAATTTACTAAGAAAAATTATCCCAAAGAAAAGAAACTGATTGAGCAATTTGAATATGATTTGAATTCTAGTAGGGCAGTGAAGGTAGCTGTCGTGCTTGCTTTATTTAATCTAATAAAAAATTCAAATAATGATAAGAAAATTCTAGTGATAGATAATCTTGAGCAAATAATGAATTTGGAACATTATTCTAGCTTGATCAGTGAACTGATTATGGAGTCTGAAAATAGTGACATTGTTCCAATTTTTTCTGTAAATACAGATGCGCTAAGGGATGCGTATAATAACAAAATACCGCAGGATTGGCTAAATAGTGCTGCTACTTCGGTTATTTTCCCGGCTGAGGTATCTGTAGTTGGGTTAGATAAAGTATTGCTTATTACGCAAGTTGAGCTGAAAAAATTAGCAGCACTTACAGTATCTAGTAGGATGTTTTTGATTAGGCAAAATGATAAATCCATTACAGCAGAACTTAGTATTGGTGGTTTACCAGGATTAACAAGGTTATTTTGTTCTGGTAAAAGTGAAATTGAGTTGTACAAAGAAGTAGTTAAAGAGCATGGAGAAGAGAAGCCAGAAGATTGGTTAGAGCCATTATATAATGAACTAGAGAAAGTGATTTAGAGTGAATATTAAGTGATAAAAAGGGTTATATTATTTATTATATTAATGCTATGCACACCTATTGCTCTTGCCGGCTTTTGGGATGCTGTTGGTGCGTGCTTTAGTGATCCATGTAATTGTGGAGACTCTAATTCAACTAGATGGGAAGATTGGGATGGACAATCTTTGAATAAAGGAAAAAAGAATTATTTATGTCCACCTTGGAATAAAGATGGTGGAAGAGGTAATCATACTTGTCTTGTAAAAGCCTCTTTTCCAGGTGCGTGGATAGGTTATTATGAAAATTTGTGCGGAGAAGAAACATCCGATAGTACTTATTTTGAACCAAAAATTAAAGTTAGAGGGCAGCAGTGTAATGCAATTGCTTGTTGGACGACAAGTGACACATTGAGCTGGGATGGAGAATGTGTAACTCTTGTTGGTGGGTACGTATTTCCTTTGCATCGTATGTGCGCAAGGGTAGCGATGCCTGCTGATCCTGATAAAGATTTACCTGCTGATCCGGGTTATACCTATGGTCAGCATTTGAACTTTGAAGGTGCTACCAAAGACGATGAAAGGATAGAGACAATAGATGGTCAAACAATTATTCTTGAATCTCCTAAACTTTGTTTATATAAAGATCCATCTTTTTTTAGCATTAAAGGTGGTTTTGACGTAATGGATTTAGATCCCAACAAACAATCATTTCACAAAACTACTGAACTTCATCCAGTAATAAGAGTGATTATATTTTTTGTAGATAATCTAACTACCTTTGCTCAGGCACCAATGGATATGATCAAAGGTTTGATAGGTGCAATGGGTGGAGGTGATGATGAAGATAAAACGACTTTTGGTTCTGTGCTTAGTGATATTTTTAGTTTCTTAAGCGATGTTATAGGTTGGGTTGGTGATGCGATAGTTGAGTTTTTAAAGGCAATAGGTCAGATAAATCGTGTAGTAGATGATACAATATACGGTTGTGTTAATTTACCTCTGGGGCCTTTTCCACCTCCGTATTGTGATTCTGTTGCCCCATTGTTTCAAGTGGCGATTGCTCAAAGGGTTTGCCAAGTTGGTAGTGATGGAGCTCCAGCTCAATCTGTTGAAACAAAAGAGTGCGTTGTTTCTACGCTCAGGAATAATTATATTCACAATACAATCAGAGTTGGTTATGAAACTTTTGTACCTTTGTGTGCTAGTGGAGAAGATCCTACTGCTACTGATAAATGTGTGAAGATAGAAAATCTCGATTCATTTGCATCAGCTTCAGTTTTACATACCATGACTGGAAGAAAAGACATAATTAAGAAATGCGAAAATGCTCAAAGCGGTGAGCCATGTGTAAGAACGATGATACCACATACTTGCAGTGTAACTGCAAATGGTTGCCAAGATGGATTTAGAGTAGTGTATGCAAAGAAAGTAGGAAGCCTAACAAATTCACAATCATATTATAGGGATGATCTAGACGATTGCCCAAGTTCCACGAGTGCAACATGCCAACAAATCTGGGGAGTGAATACGGGGGAATTCGTTGATGTAAGTCTGTCATTTGATGCTATTCAATCAAGTAGTAATGTTTCTCCATTAATTGCAGATTTTACTCTAGTAGATAAAGGAAATAGAGAAGCATATTTCACAGGGACAATTGTCAGAGTTTCTGGGTATAATTCAACTTATAATCTTAATCAGACTACAAATGAGTTCTGTGTTTTTGAAGGTGATACAGTAGTTGGGTGTATAGCAAGAGCTGATGCACCAAGACCAACTGTATCTGACTGTGCAAGTAATACTGTCCCAGGTATTACCTGTACTTCAAGCTATTTTATTCCAAAGTTTGTTGTATCGTATAATAGCCAATATAAAACTGACCCAAATTCCACTACTATGAGTACAGATAGTACTTCTGCTTTAGTGGCGCCTGATACTGTATACAACCTTGCATCAACTATGTATCTGAATCTTGCAGGAGATGAGTTTCAGGCATTTGTAACGGATGATACATTTATAGTGAAACCATTTTCTGGTGTGAATTCCCCAAATCCATCAAGTATTTTTGGTGTCTACAAAGATAATGTATTACCAGTAGCAAATAATACAGTTAATCCTTATGCAGTATACTTGAGTGGTTTAGAATACATAAATGGAAGATATAGTTTAGGTGGTAAGAATGCGTGTTTATCTTATGTTAATCAGCAAAAATGTCCGGACAATCCAAAACTTTGTGTGTTGACCAAATTATTAAATAAAGACACGGTTAGTTGTTCAACATTTGCCGACAAAAATGCTTCAAGCGGAGGTCTTTCAACGTGTAATGCATCTCAAATAATTTCTTGTAGTGTCACAGATAGTATGAGTAAAATTGGAGGAGGAAGCGTATCAATTAGATCTTGTTCAGATGGTAAGAAATGTTATGAATGGTCAGTAGATCTTTGTAAACCAAGTACCTTGCTTGCTGACAGAATCGATCCTGCTGCTTCAATTGGTTTAGCTTTATTAGACACTCAATATCATGATACAAGTGCTTCTACTGCATCAGGGCGCCCTAGTGCCACGCAAGTAAATTATGATCCTAACCAGCAAGCACTTAGAGACAAAACGCCGGCAGAAATGGGGCTTTGTATTAATGTACCACAAGGTTCTTGCGCAGCTCAGAATGATTACTCATCTCAAGATAATGGATATGCCAGCTGGCCTGGTGTTAATCTAGGAGCTGATTCCCTTGGCACATGTCAGCCTGGATGGTCCCCAGCTTCAACATTAACTAGAAAATGCATACCTTATCCTGATACTCAAACTTTTGGACTTGAGCCGGTATATATGTATAATTCAGGTCCATTAAATATTCCTGTGAAAACGTACAACGACGTTAAATGTATCCAAAACCAATAACGTTTAGGCTTTGAGTAATTTGTGATATAACTTTTGTCACTATTGGATTTATTACAATAAATAATGTGCCAAACATTACAAGAATTTGGGCCGGGGTAATTACAAAGAAAACTTGTAAATTGGGCATTAATCTAGAGAGCATACCTGTACCAACTAGCATAGCCAAAGAGATAATAATAAATGGTGATGATAGCTTAAAAGCAAGAATCATACTATCATTAATCACATAAGTTACAAATTTGCTCAAGTCGTTAAGTAAAATAAATTCGCCAGGAGGAAATTTGGAATAACTATCAGCAACGGCAGAAAGAAAAAGATAATGAGTATCAGTTGCAAAAATTGCTGCAATAGTGACAAGGACTATTAAATTGGAAAATAAAGTTACTTGAGCTTTTTGCGCAGGATCAAAGAATGCAGCAGCCCCTAAGCCCGATTGCATAGACACTATTTGCCCTACAAAATGTAAAGACTGAAAATATATGCTAGACGCTATGCTGATTATTAGCCCAATCATAATTTCTATGAGGAAGTATCCTAAATTAGAGGAAAAATTTTTGCTATATTGTGGTAAAGAAGGCTCTATAATTGGTAGCATTATAAAGGTGACGCATAAGGCAAAAACTAACTTACCTCGTGCAAGAATATAATTTGATCCAATAGCTGGAAAACGAGAAAATGCTGTCCCTAGTCTAGCAAAAACTAGCATAAAGTGAAAGGCAAATTCTGTTGTTATCGATTCCAGCATGTCAAAGTTTAATGATCAGAACAGCTACTATTATATCCTATGATATCTAGTAAGGAAGATTATATTTATGGCTATTTTGATGGTTTATTTATTATTTCTTTCAGTGCATCAATAATGAGTGTATTTTGATTTGTAACTGGTTCCTGGTGACGCAACCTTGTACCAAAATCTGGGTATGAAGAAGCTTGTTTGTTTTTAATCAGTGATTTTACGTAGGCTAAAGACGTTTGGGTCATAGCTGTATGTTCATAGATTGCTGGTTTAATCCCCAGGCTTAAAGCCTCAGAAATCATTGACGTTGATTCTCCGGGTAGTACAAGGATTACACCAGAGTTTTCAAAGCAGAATTTTAACGCTGGTCCCCATAAGCTATTTTGTCCATATTTAAAGTCATAAACGCTCCATGATTCATTTGAAGAAGATATGTTCAATACTTCTTGGGTAACAGTATCAAACTTATCTCGGTGCGCGTGTTCATCAACTTTAATAGCATTATTTTCATTAATATGTTTCCCAGTTCTAGGTCCGTTCAAAATTATGGTATTAGTATTTTTGGGTAATTTGTTTACCACCTTTTTTGCCATGTTTTTGTCAAACAAAACCCAGCTACCATCTGCTTGCTGAGTGTCACCTGCTAGCATAAATATTATTTTGGTTCCAGCCGGAATTAGCGCAGAGTTTTCTTTTTGAATAGTTTCAATATTTCTATTATGAAGCACACCGTGTATGGTTATGATTTTTACTTTACTTGCGAGTGACTTAAAATCTTTATTAATCGAATGCTCGGGAGTAACAACTATAGTACCAGGTTTGAGGTTTTTCATTTCGTCAAGCCATTGCCAGGTTAGCAGAACATTTAGTGACTTACCCCCGCTCAGTTTAGCAAATTCTTTGCTACCACTAATACCAGCACCAATGTTTATTGATATATTTTTAAAAAACGGATCTGAATCAATCAATGTTCTTAAGTTACTTATCATCGCTTGTTCACCGGCATTATCACTTACTACATCTGCTTTAGATAAGTTTGATATAGAGATTATTAATGTAAACACAAGTGCAATGATTCTATTATCCATGACTATCCTAATTTGAAAGAGTTATTTATAAGTTAGCAATACTAGATTTGTTAGATACCAGCCATAAGCTCTTCGGTCAATATATAAGTTGACCTTTAGGTAAAAAGAAATTATTAATTTATGGACAATAATTAATTTGTGACACATACGATGTATGATGAGTTAGAAGCGTTCTTACCGCATATGATTTTTATAGTTAAGGGTGTATTTGTTACCCTTGAGTACAGCTTGCTTGCAGTTTGTATAGGTCTTATAATTGGGGTGTTATTAGCTATATGTAAGGTTGTTGATGTTAAAGCGCTTCGGGTACTAGCTCATGGATATACTTCTATTTTTAGGGGAACTCCACTTTTGATTCAATTATCTATTGTGTACTTTGGCTTTCCTGGGTTACTTAATATTCAATTATCAGTCTTTGCTGCTGGCATTTTAGCTTTTTCTATGAATTCAGGTGCATATGTTTCTGAAATAATTCGAGCTGGAATTGAATCAGTTGATAAAGGGCAAACGGAAGCGGCAAAGGCGATAGGCGTACCACCTATTTTGAGAATGAAAGACATTATTTTACCACAAGCATTTAGATATATTTTGCCAGCATTGGTAAATGAACTGATCAACTTAGTAAAAGAATCGGCATTGATTTCGATCATTGGAGAAATGGATTTGATGCGGAGAGCGCAAATGGTTTCTGCTGAGACGTATAACTTTTTTATGCCGATGTTAACTGCTGCTGCTGCTTACTATTTTCTTGTACTGATAATTAGTAGCTTTGCGATGATTCTTGAGAAGAGGTTATCTTAAAATGATTGTGCTTGAAAATATAACAAAAAAATTTGGTGATAATATTGCGCTAAAAAATGTTAATCTTACATTTGAGAAAAAGGAAGTAGTTGCAGTTATAGGGGCATCTGGTAGTGGCAAATCAACATTAATAAGATGCATTAATAATCTTGAGACACCAACAAGTGGAAAAGTGATTGTTAACAATAAAACGCTAACAAGGAAGAATAGTGCTAAATTATGTCTAAAAATTGGTATGGTATTTCAGCAATTTAATCTTTTTCCTCATATGAATGTACTAGAAAACCTGGTTTATGGTCCAATGAATGTTCTAGGTATGGGGAAAATTGAGGCTCATGATAAGGCAGTAAGTTTACTCAGTCAATTTGGAATAATAGAGAAAATAGATATATATCCAAAATACTTATCTGGCGGTCAAAAGCAGAGAGTTGCCATTTGCAGAGCGCTCATGATGGATCCGGAAGTGATGTTATTTGATGAACCAACTTCAGCGCTAGATCCAGAAGTAATCAAAGATATTATCGAAATAATTAATAGTATAAAACATCAAGTGCAGATGATAGTTATTACTCACCACATTAAATTTGCCAAAGCAATTGCAGATAGAGTAGTTTTTATAGATAAAGGGATTGTGCTTGCAGACCAGCCTGCCAAAGAATTTTTTTCAAAACCAAAATCACAAAGAGCTAAGTTATTTTTAGCTAATA
This sequence comes from Rickettsiales bacterium, assembly GCA_017302595.1. GTDB lineage: Bacteria > Pseudomonadota > Alphaproteobacteria > Rickettsiales > Rickettsiaceae > Megaera_A. The sequence continues at coordinate 625,644 of JAFLDA010000001.1, read as the reverse complement.
TTGGTGATTTAATGTAAGACAAATAAAATTATAAATTAGCTCATAGATCACAAAATACTTTTTTGCAAAAGTAATAGGTACTATAGTAAAAAATGTAGGAACTTATTTAACTAAAAGGTGATAGTGTTTATGAATAATAGTTTTGGATTGAAAGTAATAGCAGTCTTGGATGTTAATACTTTAAAGTTATTCAAAGGTGATGGTCTTAAAATTGTAGAAGAAATTTCGCAATACCAGCTTCATGAAAAGCACGTACATGACGTTCAAAAGCATGAAACACTAAGAGGTAATAAATCTGGCCTATCAGCATTTCATGATCCCCATACTTCTAAAAAAGATATTGAATATGCAGAAGCAGTGAGAGAATCTATCTCGTATATAGAGGATTTATTTACCTCTGATAATGATTATAGAGAGTTATATATAGTAGCATCAACTAAGTTATTGGGGCATGTAAGAAATTTGCTCAGTCCAAACTTAAAAAAGAAATTGGTAAAAGAAATTAACAAAGACTTAGTGCATCTTAGTGTCAAAGAACTAGAAAAAGCAATATTTGCTTAAAGGGTCTATGGAAGATATAAGCAGAGTTTGTGTTATTGGTTCAGGGGTAATGGGAGGTGGGATTGCTGCCCAAGTTGCTAATTCTAGAACCAAAGTATTGCTTCTAGACATTGTTGATGAAAAATCAGATGATCCATCAAATATAGCCAAAAAAGCCCTAGAAAAAATCAGTAATAGCAAACCTGCTGCGTTATCTCACCCGAAGCTAATTGAGTATATCTCAGTTGGTAATTTAAGAGATGATCTTTCGAAATTAGCTGAATGTGATTTAATAATAGAAGTTATCATCGAAAAAGTAGAAATCAAACACGAATTATACAAAGCGATTATACCATATTTAAAGGATAATGCAGTAATTGCCTCTAATACGTCAACGCTGCCTCTTAAAGTGCTAAAAGAGATATTACCTGAAGAAATAGGTAAGCGTTTTATGATCACTCATTTCTTCAATCCTCCAAGATATATGGAGCTGCTTGAATTGGTTTATGATCAGACAACAAGTCGTGATTCAGTTGCTACTGTTTCTAAGTTTTTAACGACCAAGCTTGGTAAAACAATAGTAAAGTGTCATGATACACCAGGATTCATTGCTAATAGAATAGGGTGCTTCTTACTAGAATTAACTGTGCGCAAAGCTGTGGAGATGAAGTTAGATCCTTATTTTATTGATAAGGTTTGTAGTAAATTATTCGGCTTTCCAAGTACAGGTATTTTTGGCTTATATGATTTAATTGGTCATGATGTTATGGCCCTAATTTCAAACTCTCTTAAAGGTGCTCTACCTAAGGATGATGACTACCATAAAGCAAGTGTAGATAATGCCTTACTTGAATGGATGAGGCTGAGTAATTTGATAGGTAGGAAAGCAGGTGCTGGTTTTTATAAAGTGACTAAGGATGAAGCTGGTAAGTCAGTGAAGCAAATCCTGAATTTTGATACTAAGGAGTACAAAGTTATTCAAGAAACTGAGGTTCCTAAAGATAAAGATACATTACTTGTAAGGAAGGACAATTATGGTGAATTTTTTAATTCAGTTCTAAATAGTTTTTTCTCATATGTATCAGACCATATGCTCGAAATATCAGATACAGTTTATGACGTAGATACAGCCATGAGACTTGGTTACAGCTTTAAATATGGTCCTTTTGAGCTGTTGACTCAAATTTCAGATCAGATAGAATGGGCAAAGGTCTTAAAAGGCAAACATAAAATAGTGAGAAAGAAAGAATATGCTGTTGATGTTACTGCCAAATTAGTCAAAGCAAATGATTCTTCTGAGTTATGGAATTACAATAATGCCAATGTCTTTGTAATAAAGACAAAGATGAATACTTTAAACGAAAATGTTTTTGAAGATCTAATTGATGCGGTTAGTTTATCAGAAGATAATAATAAGAAGTTGATCATTCATCCTGGTTTAAGTAAGCATTTTTCAGTTGGTGCTGATATAAGAAGATTTTATGAATATATTGATAACAAACAATATAAAAAACTGGAAGCCTTTATAGACCTTGGGCAAAAGGCTATGAATAAAGTTAAAACCTCAAATATAGATGTCATTTCTTGTGCATTTGGTTTTGCTTTAGGGGGTGGCTGTGAATTGCTCCTACATTCAAATCAAGTTATTGCGCATCAAAACATATCAGTGGGCCTAGTCGAAGTTGGAGTAGGTTTGATTCCAGGATGGGGCGGGATGAAAGAAATGTTCTTGCGTTCTGGTGGCAGAAAAGAAAAGCTAACAATATATCTATCAAATATTTTAAACCAATATCGCTCTGAATCTAGTTATTATTTTGAAGAAAAATTTGGAGTTAAATGTATTCATAATATGAATTATGCAGAAATTCTTATTGATGCTATAAATGTTAATAGGGTGCCAAGTGCGGTATCAGATCAAATTCTTATCGAGCCATTCAAATTATCAGAGGAAATGAGTCTATTAAATAAAGATGATCTAGCATATGATCTATTATCTTTTTTTCAAAAAATAATAGACATGGGGCAAGTTAATCAGGAGCAATTATTGCGGCTAGAAAGAGAAAAGTTTATAGAACTTGCGCTAAATCCTGAATGTAAAAAAAGGATTTTACAAAAACTGTAATCAGGTCGAAGTAATCACCGCGACCTGATATTAGGCAGTACTTTTTTATTTTTATAAAATTCTATTAAGAACTTGAACTGCCTTCTTCTCCAAATTCAGGGCTAGCAACAACACCTCCCGCAATTTCTACTTGACCATTTCTAGATTCTGCTAAAGACAAAGGTGCTACTAGATAATCTACAGAAAGTGCTCTTACTAAAGGAGGTTTAGGAACGTCAGCTTCTTCTTCCTCTTCTTCTACACCTGGTAGCGGTAATACAGAATCTACAGAAGGCATTAAAGCAGGTCTGGGTAACAATAATGCACTCACAGGACTAACAACTTCCTCTACTACATCCATTAATTTCATTTTTCGCTCTTTCCCGCTTAAAGCATCTCCTGCTTCTGCGTCAAGGATTAATACTATCTCTGTAAAGTGATTCTCCTTTGCAATATCTAAAGGAGTTTGCTCTTTAAAGTTTGTCATATCTTGATCAGCTCCTAAGCTTACGAGTTTTCGTATTAAATCTAATTTCCTAGCCATAACAGATAAGTGTAATGCACTATTGCCGGCGGCATCGGTATAACCAAGATCAAATTTACTATGTTTATTTAGCAATTCTAGTGCTTCACTAAATTTTCCTCCAGATAATAATGAGATTAACTCCTTATCATGGTCATGTTGTGGAGCTGATTGATACAAAATAAGTGAGTCTCTTACGTTGCGTAAGTCAAAAACTTTTAACATTCCCTTAGAACTGGTGTGGCCTTTAGGACTAATTTCCAATGCAAATTTTTTTGCCATAAATACCTCTAATTAATAAATTAAACATATCCTGTGCATGGTAAATTTATTCGGCACTGTCGTAAATAATTAGCGGATTGCTAAAAGCAAGATATTAGATGTTGTTGTAAAAGTAGTGCTGAAATCTAGCAAGTCTAGTATATCTTGTGAGCTAGTTTACTATATTATGCGGTAACTTATCCTTAATATGTTTTGTACTTCTGTCCTTTTGAGCTCTCTTTTTAAGGTTGGATAACTTATCATATTCTTTCTTGCGCCCTAAAAAAACAGAATACATCATCTTTGCTACTGATGTTCTTCTATGAGTTTCACTCATTACTTCTTCTCTAAGGAAAATTTGAATTGGTGTAAGGTAGTCGATCTTTAGCAGAGGTCTATATAATATTTCGAGTTGAAATGCGCTGCATTTGGTAACTATTTCTTTAATAACTGCTTTGGCAAAATCTAGTGACGACTTTATCTCACTTCCTGCGCTGATCATTTTAAAATCTAGCTCGAGGATGTTGTTGTTAAGATTTGCTCCTATAAAAATATCTGTTAAATTCAATTCTAAAATAAGCTCTTTAACCTCTTTTCTTTCCGATGTAAGCTTTCTAATCTTATCAATTGAGTTAGTTAGATTGGAAAAATAAAAAGAGTGGGCTATCGTAGTAGCAAGTGTCTCGCGTATAAATTTTCTTCCCAATGCGTTATCAAGATATAGATTATCTAAATTCTCAAATAATTTTTTGTATTTAGCAGTAAGGCTAAATACTTCAAATTTATCAAGTTGAACAAGTTTTTTGTATGCTTGTTGGTCGATAGGGTTACCAAGCTTGCCTCTGAATACTCCTAGCAGTGATTTTATATCATTATGCTCAATACCTGATAGGTGATGGAGTTTTGTGTCTATTTTTTTTATTAAGTTTAGTAAATTTTCATTTCTGGTTTGTCCAAAAAATTTGATATTATCAGATTGTTTTATCAGTTGTGAAAGTATATCGTGAACTAGTTTCCCTGGTTTGAGGAGTAAAGATGTAACAATAATCGATCCAAGTTTTTCAATTTGATGACTAATTACATCATAATTCTGAAAACGATTTAGTAACTCATACCCTAAATCATCTAGCCTGTTATAACTATACCTATATTGTGCTTCAGTGTGTGTTTTTTCTAGTAAGTTATATATGGTTCCATCATGTTGGTCTAAATTTTTTAGCCTATCAAATAAATGTAGTATTTGTGTATCATCAAGTTCTTCCAAAATACTGAGTTTATCAACTAGTAGGCATACAATTTGATCAAATACATCAACTATTTGACTATCTTGTTTAAAACTAAGAATATGTTCAAAATTATGAAAGAAGCGATACTTGTTTTTATCCTTATTAGCATCATTTTCATTTTCAAGATTCCATAATTCTTTAATGCTCAATAATTGGTCTGTTAATTTATTTTGATCATCAAATGACAATACGTCTATTTGGAAAGAAATGGCATTAGCGATTATAGCATCTTTGATAGCTTTATTGTGTGATTGTTCTGCAAAAAGTACTGTTGCACTTTTTGTTATTTTGTAAACAAGTTGTCCAATGTGGTCTAGCTCTTTACTCTCCAGATTAGTTTCGTAGGTGTCATGTATTTTTTTCAATATTTCTTCGCAATCTTTATTAAATTTTGCGATTTTTTCTTTGGAGATATTATGGCTAGAAAATGAAGTTATGTATTTGCTATGGTAGGTATGAATACAATCAGCAAGGTCTTTCTTATGCATCTTGCTCATAAATTTGATATATTCAACATTATCATTTAGAATTGTTACTATATCTAGCGCAAGTATGCTTTCTCTTTGATTTTCTTCCACCGCGAAACTATTAAAGCAACCATAGCCCAAATCTCTAGAGAACTTTTTTAGACTAAATACTATTTGTTGATAATTATGCACTCTTTCTTCTCAAGGTTAATCTACTACTGATAAAGCACATAATATTATATATTTATGAATATATCCAGTTTTATGGTTAAATTTAATCTGACAAGTTTAAAATAGTTTATATTGCTTGCCTTATTTACCTATTTGAATAAAATGTCACTTAAAGTTTAAGCGCAGTATTTATAAGTATTTACAATGGCAGGACACTCAAAATTTAAAAATATTCAGCATAGAAAAGGTGCTCAGGATAAGAAAAGAGCAAAGCTGTTTACAAAGTTAGTTAGAGAAATAATAACAGCAGCAAAGATCGGTGGAACTGATATTGCTGCTAATCCACGGCTCAGAAATAGTATAGCAGCCGCAAGAAGTCTAAATCTACCCAAAGAGAGGATAGATAGAGCTCTGGCGCAAGCATCTGATCCAACAGATCTTGATAATTATACAGAAAATAGATATGAAGGTTTTTTTCCTGGAGGAATTGCTATCATAATAGAGACTCTTACTGACAATAAAAACAGAACGGTATCTGAAATAAGAAGTGCATTTACCAAGTATGGTGGAAATCTTGCTGAAACTGGCAGTGTAAGCTTCATGTTTGATAAAGTTGGTAGGATAGAATTTCCAGTAGAAGTCGCTAGTTCAGATGATGTTATGGAAGCAGCAATTGAATCTGGCGCTATGGATGTTGAAGTAGACGGAGGGCATGTTATTTATACGCAAATAGATTCATTTTCAGATAGCTTAGAATTTTTAACTAAGAAATATGGCGATCCAATCGAGGCTGATTTAATATGGCGTCCACAAAATACAATTATTATAGATGATTTAGAAAAAGCAAATAAGCTATTAAAGTTTATTGATACGCTTGAAGAAAGTGATGATGTACAAAAAGTATTTGGTAACTATGAATTATCAGATGAAATTTATAACAAACTCTCAAGTTTATAATTTATGCAGATAATTATATTAGCCGCAGGTAAAGGTAGCAGAATGAGCTCTGAGTTACCAAAAGTAATGCATGAGGTTGGTGGTGTTCCAATGCTTGAAAGGGTGGTAAGGAATTGCTATCAGGTTACTAAAGATATAGTGTTAGTTTATTCTAAACACATTGAGTCGTATTTACACTTATTCAGTGATAGATGTCAGTTTGTTAATCAGGAAGAGCAATTGGGTACTGCGCACGCAGTGTATGTTGCTAAAGCTTTGTTTAAGAAGGAGCATGATATTGGAATAATATACGCAGATAATCCTTTAATTACTGAAAATATTATTAATGGTTTATTTGAACATCTTCATAAAACCAATTCTAAGGTAGTGACACTTGCCTTTGATTGTTATGAGCCAAATCATTATGGTAGAATAATCATAGACCAAGATGGAAATTTTAAAAAAATTGTTGAAAGTAAATATGCTACTGAAGATGAATTGAAAATTAATCTGTGTAATTCAGGAATCATGGCATTTGCTCCGGGTATTTTAGAAAAATACATTGATCAATGTATTGAACCTGATCAAGTTCACAAAGAACAGGAGCTATACTTGACTAAGATTATTGAAATATGTTCGCGTTATGGCGAAAAAGTATCATACTATAAATCCAAGGATCATCAGCTAGTAATGGGTGTTAATAATCAAAAGGAATTAATCGTAGCAAATTTAATTGCGGATAATGTCAATTCAAGAGAAGGGTGATGTCTGAAAATAAACCATTACTTATTATAGATGGTTATGGTTTTGTTTTTAGAGCATATCATGTTCAACCGCCTCTTACTTCTCCTGACGGGTTGCCAGTTGGCGCAATATATGGATTTACCTCCATGCTTATTAAGCTTCTTAATGATTTTAAACCTGAAAGGGCAGTTGTCGTGCTCGATCATGGTGGTAAGAATTTTAGGCACGAAATATATCCAAATTATAAAGCGCATCGCCCGCCAGTACCTGAAGATTTGTTGCTGCAGTTACCGCTTGTAAAAGACGTAGCATTAGCACTAAACTTTAAATGTATATCTATGGCTGGTTATGAAGCTGATGATTTAATCGCTGCAATAGCAACTAAATCTAGTGCCAGTAACCAAAAAGCAATTCTCATTTCTTCAGATAAAGATTTGATGCAGTTGGTAGACTCAAATATCGCCATGTATGACCCGGCTAAATCAAAATATATTGATCAGCAGGTTATTTTAGAAAAATTTGGAGTAGATGCAAGTAAAGTCAGAGAGGTTCAAGCTCTTATCGGAGATAAATCAGATAATATTCCAGGGGTAGCAGGAATTGGTCCAAAAACGGCATCCAGCTTAATCAATGAATATGGAAGTTTAGAGCAAATAATCAATAACTTAGATAAGTTAAGTAATCCTAGATATCGGGATTTAATATTGAATAATCTAGAAAATGCAAAAATATCATGGAAGCTGGTAGGTTTGGATATTAATGTCGATTTTGGTTGTCAGCTTAGTGAATTTAGTTGGCAGGCTCCGGCAGCTGAAAAACTATCAAATTTTATTGAACGTTATGGATTTAAGTCATTAATAAAGAGAGTAGAAAGTTTATTCCAACTTAAGATTGTTCATGACTCAAAGTCGCAAACTGAGGTCGCAAAAGTAAATTTAATTTCGGTGGTAAAAGTAGAAGAAATCAATGACTTACTTAGCGTAATAAAAAAAAGTGGTATAATTGGGGTGACGTACTTCCAAGAGAATTCAATGCATATCTTTTGCGTTGCTGCAGCAAACTCAATTTATAAAATAAATTACGCTCCTGCTTCCAAGGAAAGAGATTTATTTTCAGTAAATGTTGAAAATAAAGAAATTAATTCTGACGTAAATAAACTATTAGATCAGATACTTAAAGATCGTTCTATTAAGAAAGTAACTTATAACTTAAAAGGAATTTTAAAAGTTCTGTCTTATAAACCATTATCTTTTGATGATTTGATGCTGATGGACTATTTAGCAAGCGCCGGAACAAAAGCAAAGCAACTTAGTGATATTATTCTTGAATACACATCCAAACAATTGTCACCTGAGTTATGTTATCAGGTGGCAGATTTTATAGAGTGTTATAATGAAATAAAAAATAGACTAGTTGTAGATAAGATTCTAGATTTATATCAATCTATTGAATTGCCAATATGCTATATCCTAGATGATATGGAGAAAACAGGTGTTGAAGTAGATGTAGCATTCTTAAACAAACTATCTCGGGAATATGGGCAAATACTTACTCAAGTAGAGCAAGACATATATAAAATTTGTGGCCAAGAATTTAATATCTCATCGCCAAAACAGCTCGGAAGAGTGTTGTTTGATACACTAAAACTTCCATATGGTAAACCTAGTGGCAAAACAAAATCATATTCTACAAACTCTGAAATATTAGAAAAATTGAGTGAAGAGGGGTACCAAATAGCTAAGTTGCTTCTTGATTATAGACACTTAAGTAAGCTGAAGAACACATATTTAGACTCATTACCCTCTCAGGTTGATTCAGTAACAAAGAGGATTCATACCACATTTTTACAATCAGTAACTTCGACTGGTAGACTTAGTTCAGTAAATCCGAATTTACAAAATATTCCAATTAGAACCGAAGAAGGGAACAGAGTGAGAGAGGCTTTTGTTGCCGCCCATGGTAAGAAGTTAATATCTGCGGACTATTCTCAAGTAGAGCTTAGAATATTATCTCATGTTGCTGCTATAAGTGATTTACAACTGGCTTTTGAACAAGGAAAAGATATACATTCACAAACCGCAAGTCAGATATTTGATATCCCAATATCACAAATCACTCCTGATTTAAGGCGTAAAGCCAAGGCAATAAATTTTGGCATTATATACGGCATTAGTGCTTTTGGTTTAGCAAAGCAAATAGGAGTTTCTCAGAAAGAAGCAGCTGAGTATATAAAGTACTATTTTATCAAATACCCAGGTATTGAGCAATATATGAAGAGTACGATCGATTTTGCTAAAACTCATGGTTATGTTAAAAACTTACTTGGAAGGAGGTGCTATTTACCTAATATCAATAGCAAAGATCATACTCTTAGGTCTTTTTCTGAGAGAGCGGCAATAAATGCACCTATGCAAAGTCTTACTTCTGATATTGTCAAAATTGCTATGATAAAGATTTGTCAAGAGTTCGAAAGTAGGAATATAAGAGCAAAACTAATGTTACAGATACATGATGAATTGATATTTGAATGTCCTAACGAAGAAGTTGATTTAGTTTCTAGTCTTATTAAGAAAAATATGACAAGTGCCTACTTGTTAAAGGTTGATCTTAAGACTGAAGTTAATATAGGAGAAAATTGGCGAGTAACTCATTCATAGGTTATCTTGAATAAACCTTAGTCATGCTGCACCTTTCTTAGTCTTTCCGGACTTGATCCGGGATCCATTGCTTATTTGTGGACCACGAACTTTGGGGTGACTTATAGAGTGTGTTCTATCCTAAACCCCACTTAGTCATGTTGCAACTTGATGCGGCATCTACTTTGTAAATAGTCACGACCTCAATGTAGCATTAGATCCCGGATCAAGCCTGGGATGACCAGGGATCTAAGCCCAACTAGTCATCTTGAACTTGATTGGAGCATCCGTCATTTAGTTTATAGTTGTTGACATTTTTTTTAATAATTAATAAAATTTACCCTTAGGTAGTCGTGCAGTTGCGTGCTTTTTTTGCACGAGGAAAGTCCGGACTCCGAGTAGACACAATGCTGGGTAACGCCCAGCTGGAATGGTTATAAGATCGTTTCAAGGGAAAGTGCAACAGAAATTATACCGCCTTAATTTATTAAGGTAAGGGTGAAATGGTGTGGTAAGAGCGCACCGGCCGGTTGGTGACAAGCGGCGCGAATGTAAACCCCATTGGGAGCAAGACCAAATAGGCATAATAGAACTTTAGTTCCTGGCAGTCTGCAGCCGGTTATTATGCGGGTAGGTTGCTTGAGGTTCATGGTAACATGTGCCCTAGATAAATAACTGCAATAGCCGATAGGCTATACAGAATCCGGCTTATAGACTGCCTATTTTTTCTGCATTACAGTATTAGTGCATCGATTAATTTGTGTAACAATAGAACTAAAATAACAATTTTCTCAATGCAGATATTATACCATCATCCAATTTGTCCCCTTTCAAGGCAAATTCTTGTCCTAATAAGAGAATTTTCAATTGAATGTAGTGTTATTAAAGAGGATTATTGGTTAAAAAAGCCTGATTTTATAAAAATGAGTCCATCAGGATTATTGCCTATATTAGCACTTAACAAAGATCATTACTTAGCTGGTTATTACCCAATTATTGAGTATATAAGAGAAGTGCAAGAAGATTTTTACTTGATGCCAAATGATAAGTTACAAAGGGCCGAAACACGAAGGTTAATCCACTGGTTTAACGAGAAGTTTTATCGTGAGGTGAGTAAAATTTTAATTGATGAAAAAATGATCAGATTGCTAATGCGCTCTGGTCAACCACGAAGTGATTTTTTAAGGGCTGCAAAATCAAATCTAAATGAACACTTAAAATACTTAAATACAATATTAGAGAGAAATGGTAACTTAGTTTCAGATAAAATTACTTGCGCAGATATAGCATTAGCAGCTCAGTTATCAACGATTGATTATTTTGGTGAAATAAATTGGGACAGCTGGCATAAGGTCAAGGAATGGTATTTGGTTATAAAATCGCGACCATCATTTAAAGTTATTTTAGAAGATAGAATTCCTGGGTTTACTCCACCAAAAGATTACTCTAATCTAGATTTTTAGTCCTGCCCTTATTAAATCAAATAAGGATATTGATTTTAATGTTGAATTAGGTTATCATCCCGCAGCATTAAAATTTACGTATGGTTTGTGACCGACGAAGTAAAACTTTTTGTAAAATTTTCCCGAAAGCCCGAAAGTGGGCTCCTTTAATTATATTGTTCCTTAGGGGATATCTATCTTTTTTTTTATATATTTTTTTATTTTAGAGGTTTTTTATGTCGAATAAAATCGGGTTTTGGTCTGTCTTTGCGTTAGTAACCGGCAGTCAGATAGGTACAGGGGTTTTTATGCTACCAACAGCTCTTGCAGCATATGGTGAGTATGGAATAAGTGGTTGGTTAATTTCAGGTGTTGGAGCGATAGCTCTTGCTTTAGTATTTGCATTTTTATGCTCAAGTTTTCCTAAAACGGGTGGGCCGCATGTTTATGTAAAAGAAGCTTTTGGTCCTAATTTAGCTTTTTTTACTGGTTGGACTTATTGGGTCATTTCTTGGGTAAGTACACCAGTTGTAGTGATTACCGCGATAAGCTACTTGTCTCCTATAATTGGCGATCAAAGTAATAAATTTTATTTAGGTTTACAGATTGCATTGTTGCTTTCAATAACTGGGCTAAATTTAAGAGGGATTAAGATAGCAGGCAGGGCGGAGATATTCCTAACATTACTGAAATTTATTCCTTTATTAGTTATGTCGTTTGTTGCTTTATTTTATTATGATAAAGCAAATTTTGTTATTGATTCTAAGGTTTCAACAATACCAGTATCAAACATATTAGGGCAGGTGACACTGCTTACTTTGTGGGGGTTTATTGGTCTTGAAACAGCAACAACACCTGCTGGTTCAGTTGAAAATCCTTCAAAAACTATTCCAAGGGCTATCATATTTGGTACTACTTGCGTAGCTTTATTATATTTAATTAATAGCATAGGTATCATGGGGATGATACCAGGATCCGAACTGATGCAATCTAAAGCACCTTATGTTGATGCTGCGCAGCTTATGTTTGGTGGTAATTGGCACTTAACGATTTCAATTATAGCCTCAGTTGTTTGTATAGGAACGCTCAATGCATGGATTCTTACTAGTGGTCAGATAATTTTGGGTTTATCTGAGGATGGGTTTGTGCCAAAGTTTTTTTCAAAAACCAACGAGAATAATGCTCCTGTAGTAGGGATATTAGCTGGTAGCATGGGAATAATTCCACTACTGATTTTGACTGCAGATGAAGATTTTACAAAACAAATGAAGGATATAATTGATTTTTCAGTGAGTGCCTTTCTTTTTGTGTATTTAATTTGCAGTTTGGCACTATTAAAACTGAGTTTTATTAACGATAATTCTAACAGATTTTTGCAAGTTATTGCGGCATTGATTTCCATTATCTTTTGTAGTTGGGTTATTTACGAAACGCCAATAAATACATTACTTGTAGCCAGTTCTTTTGTAATTAGTGGCTTACCTGTGTATTTATTTTGGTACAAGAGAGCAAAATTTGGTACTAAACAAGCTTAGTGTAACTGAAAATCCCAAGGCGCAATAGAACAAGTTTGAGAAGACTGGTAGTTAGTCGACTGGTGCTTAAGGATTAAGCTACTTTTACTTGATAGGTTGTATCAAATTATTACATATTTTTTCTAAGTATTATCTACCTAGTAATCTAACTAGGTAGATAATACGAATGGCATGTTTTCAGTGATCTATGTTTACATTAGCGAATAAATATTATTTTCGAGGTTATGTAAATGAAAAAGCGAGCTACTGATGAGACGTTTGATGCTAGAGGTCAAAAGTACTATAAAGGAGATGTCCATAATGAAGAATATGATTCTAGTCAATATGCCTATAGTCGAAGAAAGTCATTTTTTGACTTTGCTTTTCCTGAGTTTCCCATTACTTTACCTGATACCACGAGTCGGTGGGGAGGTGGAAATGCTGCGGGTAGAGTTGGTATTGATAAAGAAGAATATCAACATTTGTATGAAGTAGGTTATCACCATACATTAAGCAATAAGTTGGTTGCAAAGCTAAAAGATAAGCTATCACAATCTACGTCTCCGGTAGGTGCAAAAATATTTATATCTGATGTGTGTTCAGACCCAAAGGAATTAGGGAAAGTATTGGGTCTATTGCAAAATGATCTAAAAGGTGAGTCTGAATCTATTAATAAAATGGTTCTTATATTACCTCTTTCTATAAAGGGTCATGCTCATTCTCTAGTGATTCATATAGATAATATCTTAACAAGACCCACCGTGCATGTCATTTTTAAAGATCCTTATGGTGTGGTCAATGATCCTGAAAAACACACGCCATTTTATGAACAAATTAGATCATTTGTACAGGAAATCAGGCCTGAGGCACTTATGCATCGTGGATCCGATGAAGCTGATCTCCAAGGTCGCTCTATAGATCTAAGAAATTGTGCACCTTTAAATATATATTGTTTAGGTAAGTTTTTAGATTACGCCTTAACTGATGCCGATCCTAGAGATTATAAAATAGATATGTTATTTGATGTATTGTCCTCTGATAAATGTGATCGGGTTAGAAATGATGCAATACATTATGCTTTTGTTTTGAGGCTTAAAGCACTGCAGCTTAAAAGCATAGAATTAGGAGATCAAGATTTAGTATTTCAAATTAAGGCCCGAGAAAATGGATCTGATCCAGAAAAAACAAAGATTGTAGAGGGATCGGTAGAGAAATTACTTACTAAAATACTTGAGACCTCAAAGGCTAAATTAATAAGCTATTGCGGCGATAAAGCTCTAGAGAAGTTTAATAGTCTTGCTCTATTGGAACAAATAAAGTTATTCAATCTAATCAGTGAACAAGTGGTTCTTCAGCAATCCTGGGATCTAATTAACCCATCTGGATTTTCTAGATTTATTGACAGAATAATAGATAATTTTGAAACAAAAATAGATTCGGCTGAGATGAAAGCTTTAAGAGAGCGGGCAAGAGAGATGGAGGATTGTTTGAATGGTAAACCATCATTAGGTTTTGAAGAGGTATTAGCAGGTGTCATTCAATATGGTTTAGATGAAGTTAGTAAAAAATGTATAAGGTTTATGCCAGAAAGGGAGGTCTTAGGATTTATCGATAAACTAGCAGATTCTGGAATAGATAAGGGGTGGTATAAGCAGATTATTACTGAATTATTGGACTTTATAGTTTGTAAATGGTGTGCTACTTATTCACAAGAATTTATTTCTTATGATGAGAAAGGTAATTTGAGATCTCAGATTTTAAGTAAGCTATTATCTGAAGGTGCAGATCCTCATCATTGGGTGCACTCACTCAGTGCCTTTGAAAATATCTCATGGTTTGGCTCTCTTCCATTAGTACGCGTATTGTTGAAATTTTACCCAGACAAGTTAAGTGATATTTTCTGCCTTGCTGTTGAGGGTAAGAATGCTGCGGTGGTTAATCATCTAAGAGACAAGTTTATTAAGCAGTATTGTGAAGAGAAGAGTTTCGAACAAATTCAGAAACTATTACTTAATCATCCAGTATTAATGACAGATTTTGTTCTAGTAAAGTGGGGCATAAAGGAAAATATTTATACAGAACCAATGATTCAGTCATGTTTAAAAAGTTTACTCGGTTATGGTCGTGAGCTACAACAAGAAGAAAGTGCAATACATTTCCCAAGTTCAAATAATCCAAAGAGACTTGAAGAAATAAGGTGTAAAGAAAAAGAAATTGCTGCAATCAAAAAAATTTTAGAAGCAAAACTAGCGAAGCTAGTACCACTGAAGCCATCTACTACTAGTGGATTCAAAAGAGCGCATGATGATGAGAGAGATGATGAAGGATCAGATCATGATCAAAAACATAGCCGTTTGGATGGTACTGAAGATACTCTGCTTATGGGGGCAGATATATAAATTCATCATAAAATTAAATTTTACTTATCTTTAAGTGTTATAGAAGAAATAGTACAGCAACTGGATTAGAAGCTTGTTTCAGCAATTGGGCAATTATTCCACAGCTTTTTTTTAAGTACATATAGTTTTTTTAGTTAACGATGTCTTTGGCAATGATTAGTTTTTTGTTGCCATTTGTTTTGAGGTTGTTTATTAATAGCATTTTAACTAGGTGGATTCTTCAATATGAGCTTACCTAAAGGGCAAAACTTGATATCCTTTCTTACTCAGTTATTTGATACAAATGATGAGTTTGCTTCATTGCATGATGAGAGTTTTTTTGCAAAATTTCATGATAGTCAAAATCCAAAACTAACTATTTTAAAATGTTCTGATTCCAGGGTGCAGATGGAATCATTTGATAAAACCCCTCAGAATGGTGTGTTTGCAATTAGGAATATTGGTAATCAAGTAGCTACTTGTGAAGGGTCAATAGATTTCGGGGTGGAAGTATTAAATACACCATTTTTGCTTATTATTGGCCATTCGGACTGCGGCGCTGTTACGGCTGTTGTAAATGGGGTAACAATGAATTCAAGCTGTATAAACAAAGAACTAAGCACAATTAAGATAAAATCCAAAAGTGTCAAAGAAGGAATCATAGAAAATATTAATTTTCAGGTTGAGCGTGCGGTACAAAAATATCAATATAAAATTGATAATGATGAGCTAGTAGTGCTTGGGGCTGTATATGATTTTAAAAATGATTTTGGATATGGTCACGGTAGGGTAGTACTTACTAGCGTCAACGGTATAACTGACCGCAAGCAAGTGACATCAACTTATATAAATAAGATAAAGAATTTATACTTTTTATCTAATATAGAAGAAAGAGAGAAAGTGTAGTTGGTTGGTGGGACCGAGAGGATTTGAACCTCCGACCTACAGATTAGGAATCTGTTGCTCTATCCTGCTGAGCTACGGCCCCAATAAATTATACAGTATTTTACCTTCTGCACTTACATTCTGAGGCGACAAAGTTATACGGATTGACATGCTTGTCTCGAACCCATACTTCAAAATGTAAGTGATCGCCTGTTGCTGAACCAGTTGCCCCTTGAATACCTATTGCTTTACCCCTTGGAACCGCTCTTCCTTTTTTTACAAAAATTTTCTTCAAGTGGGCGTATCTTGTCATTAAGTATTTATTATGCTTAATTTCAACCACGTTCCCGTATCCTGGTTTCTTACCAGCAAAAGTCACTATACCATTGGCAGAAGCATATACTTTAGAGCCAGTTTTTGCAACTATATCTAGACCACAATGGAATATTTCTCTCTTTTTAATAGGGTGGAATCTATTGCCGTATTTACTGGTCACTTCTGTGCTATCTACTGGTACCATGACCGGAATAAAAGATATTATTTTATCAAGTCTATCTAGTTCGCTTCTAATATTTAGCTCAGATAGGTTAGTTCTTGATAGCTCCTTTAAATATGAATGCTGGTCTTGAGTGAGAATTAAATTATCGTGATGTAGTCTAAGTAGTAATCTATTTATCCGCATTATCTTCCTTTTTGCCTCACTTTTTAAAAAGGCGGGAGATTTATATAATTTTTTGAACCTGGTAATGTAATGCGTTCTATGTTTTTTATCGTTTAT
The DNA here is from genome assembly GCA_017302595.1 of Rickettsiales bacterium. Lineage (GTDB taxonomy): Bacteria > Pseudomonadota > Alphaproteobacteria > Rickettsiales > Rickettsiaceae > Megaera_A. The sequence continues at coordinate 608,982 of JAFLDA010000001.1, read as the reverse complement.
AACTTTTCCAAGCTCCTGTGAGTAGATACAATTTGAGCCGTCAATCCGGTTTAAATCATATGCTACGATAAGATCGCTGCGGCTTAGTTTATATTCTTTTTTTAACTCAGATCCAATGGATTTATATGCGTCTACAGAATATCCACCCGTGCCGCATGATTGGAGTAAAAGTAGTAGTACTAAGTACAGAATAATATTGCTAAATTTTGGGATATTAAACATTGTGATTTGTTACATAACTATAAATTCTAGTAGTGGACCAAGAATCATCAGTGGTAAGAACATTATTGCTCCAACAAGTAAAACAGTCATCATTAAGAAGATACCTAATTCTATACTTGACTGTGAATGTTTTGCTATTTGATCATTTATTCGTTTCTTCGATGCAAAGGATCCACTTATAGCTAGTGAGTAATAAATTACCATAAATCTACCTATTAGCATTGCAACGGCAGTAGTATAATTAAAATAGTCTGAATTAATTTTTAGTCCATTAAAAACTGAACCGTTATTTGCAAAACAAGAAGCAAAGTTATAACTAATATCAGTTACGGCCTGTGATCCTTGATAAGTGATTAAATTAAATTTTGACTCTAGTGCTAAAGTGATTGAAGTAAATAACAAAACCCCAATAGGCATGATTAGGAACACTATAACTACATAATTTATTTCATTGATAGCTATTCTTTTGCCAAAAAAATTTGCAGTTTCTCCGGTAATTAATCCTTTTAAAAATACGGCAACCATTAGATAGGATAACATCGCAAAAAATCCAGCTCCGACACCTTCTATAATAAATTTACTTATAATAAGATTTGAAAATAATATCAAAGTACTAAGTGGTGAATAGTTTTCTAGGCACGAATTTGCTGAGCCGTCAGAACTCATTGTGACAGATATAGTCCACATAAGTGATGGAAATTTATCGTAAATTAGTTCCTTGCCTATGTAGTTAAAATTATCAAGTAGGTTATTGTTTCCAAGAATGTACGAAAGTCCATATTTAGTTTCACCAATATTCATCACATAAAGTGAGCTTATCATTACAATAACAACAACTGTATACAATGCTATACTAAGTCTCAATGAACCAAGTAGAAAGCCATAAGTGAATATCATTGATGTAGGTAATAAAATGACCAAGATCAGACAAATTAGTACTGCTTCTCTTGATGGTGATTCAAAAGGGTGTGCTGATGCTGCATTAAAAAATGAACCACCATTTGCTACCAAATTTTTTATTGCAACCTGCGCTGCTATTGGACCAATGGATAATTGATCATTTGCACCGTCTATTCCAGTATAATTAATATGCTCTATAAAATTATTAGGCATGCCAGAGGCAATCAGGATTAAAGCAGTGATTGTCGATAATGGAATTAAAATATAGATTAGTGCTCTTAAGAAATCGTCATAAAAGTTTCCAATATACTGATTTTCACTATTAATAATACCTCTAACAAAAGCTATAAATACTGCAATACCTGTAGCACCAGACATAAAATTCTGCGCCATAAGTCCAAAAAGCTTTGAAAACATGTTAAGTTGAGTTTCGGGATTATGACTTTGCCAAAAAGTGCCGGTTACAAATGAAACTGCAGCGTTTACTGTTGATGAAAAACTTAAATGACTATTGGTTGTTTGAAATACCGGTATATTATTTTGAAAATATATAATAAGGAAGGTTGCGATTAAGCAGATAATATTAAAATACATTAGTGAAAAAAAATATTCCTTCCAATTTTGACTTTTCCATTTTGTAGTATTGCTTTTTAATTGTTGGTGATCAACGTAGTCATAGCGATAAATATAGGCAATATACTTACCAAATATCGGAGCTAAAACGGTGATAATAGCAAAAAAATATAAGGACTGAATGGTCATGGGTAAGAAATTTGATGGCTTTTTTGCGTATATTTACTCTTTTCTAGTTTTAATGGCTTTTTTAAGCCGCATCCATACAATAGAAATGATATACTAAGTAGTAAAACTAATTGTCTCATTTTATTTTTGTAGTTAAAAGTAGTAGATTAGTAAATAAGTAATTATGCCGGAATAGTGTCGTGAGTAAAAGATATTTGTATTATATACTAGTTGTTTTATTAGCCTTACAGTCAAATTTTGCTTTGGCAGAGAAATTAGTTGTGACCAAGCACGACGAATTCATTGAGGCTGAAAATAATATCATTGGTTCTGAAGGGGATAAAGTATATCTAGATCAGTTTGAAGGTAGTGCTATCTTATTAGTATTTTGGGCTACTTGGTGTGGTAGTTGTGTGAATGAATTGCCTGCACTAGACAATTTACAAAAAGATTTTAGAAAGTTGCCGTTTAAGATTGTTGCAGTATCTGAGGATTATCAAGGTTTAGAAGTAGTAAAAAAATACTTCTCTGATAATGAAATTAGATTTCTAGAAGCCTATCATGATCCTCAGAATAAGCTATTTCGTGAATTGTCAATCGTTGGATTGCCTACTGCATACCTCATAAATCCTGAGGGGAAAATAAAATATATTTTTAATGGAAGTGTAAAATGGCAAGATGATGAGATCAGAAGAGTAGTATTAGCAGAGATTAGCGGTAATCCAGTGTTGCCTAAAAACACGTATAAAAGTGCTTCATTGAATATAAAAGTTGGTAAGGTAGATCAAGCTAGTGCTGAACCTGCTAAATCAGAAGTGCCACCACCGAAGAAAGAGGATGCAAAGGTTGATGCACAACAAGAACAAAATAAAGAACAAAGTAATGTAGAGAAAAATGAGGAAAAAAATGGCTCAGGTGAAAAACAGAAACAATAGAAGTTTAACAGGTGCAACAGAAGAACTAGATGTAAGAAAAATAGGTAAAATAGAACAGCTAGTATCTTTGTTATCTTTTGGTCTTAGTGGGAGTAAGCCAGTAATAGCGGTTTTGCGCTTAGAAGGGGTAATAGGCAGAGTAAGTTCTATGAAATCAGGTCTTAGCCTGTGTGCTGTTAATAAACTAATAGAAAAAATGTTTAAAATTGAGAGATTAAAGGCTGTATGTCTAGCGATTAATTCTCCTGGGGGTTCCCCTGTTCAATCTGAATTAATTGCAGCGAGGATAATAGATCTTGCGAAAGAAAAGGATATTCCAGTTTATAGTTTTGTTGAGGATGTAGCTGCCTCCGGTGGATATTGGCTTGCTTGTGCTGGTGATAAAATATTCGCTAGTAAATCGTCGATTGTTGGTAGCATAGGGGTAATTTCAAGTGGTTTTGGTTTTCATGATGCTATAGCAAAACTAGGTATTCAAAGAAGGGTTTATACCCAAGGGAAGACAAAGTCAGTTTTGGATCCATTTCAACCAGAGAAAGAATCTGATGTGAAAATAATTAAGAAAATTCAAAAGGAAATTCATGAGCATTTTATAGAAACAGTCAAGAAGAGGAGAGGGGGGAAGATTACTCAGAGTGATGATATAATATTTAATGGTGAATTTTGGAGTGGACAAATAGCTGTTGATTATGGCCTTGTTGACGGTTTAGAGAATATGCATTCATTTATAAAAAATAAATATGGCGATGAAGTGAAGATAGAATATATCGAACAAAAACAATCTTGGTTTAAGAAAAGATTTATGTCTTCTGCTACCGATACTAAAATGCTCACAGATAGCATGGTTGAAAGTGTGGCAGAGGAGCTAGAAAATAGAGTGTTCAAGAATCGTTTTAATTTGTTCTAAAGAGTTCATTCTTAAATACTTTGAGTTTTTATTCCTTTTTATTTTGTTTTAAATGATCAATACTAGTTTTAACGACTGGTATTTGATCCTCAAAGTCAGAAAAATCTATCATATAATAAGCATCATCATTTAACTTAGTGGTTGGAAATATTGTGCTATAATCAGAAGCATAAGATTTAAGAAACTGCCCTTTGGTAATAACTGTTCTGGTGCCGACTGCAATCTTGTTGTGCAGAGCGTATGAGAAAATCATTGGATAAGCTAAATTACCAATTTGCATGCTTATTTTTTTGCCGGTATCTGCTGAGTTGTATATTACTTTCCTTTCGCTAAGATTAGTGATTTTAGCGTTAAAAACTGCCCTGCCACCGCAGAGCATAGGTATTTTGTATGCAAGTTGGCTATCAAATATTTTCACGTTATCGTCAACAAAGTTGTGTGGTACAAGCTCTTTTAAAAGTACGTTTACTTTGAAAAACTCAGGAGTATTAGCAGAAGTTTCAGGGAAGTATTTGCTAGAAATAGTAGCATGTCTTGTTTGTCCAGTTTTCATACCAACAATAATGGCATCTAGTCCCGGGGCTACTTTATTTGAGCCGAGTGGAAATGTAGTAATATTTTCTTCTAAAACCTTATTATCCATAGAAAGTAGTTTGTATTGGATAGTTGCTAGGTGGCCGCAAGAAGCTGGTCCTTTTTCTCCTGTGCCAAATGTATCAATATGAAAAAGGGCAGTTAAGAATTTATCACTATTCATTTCAAAACTAGCGCCAGACCCAGCAATAGGTTTATTCATAGGTTGAATCATTGTTTCTAGAAACAGCTTACCTTCATCGGTTTTGAGAATGTTTAGTAGTACAGTTGAAATGGTTTTTTCGATGAAATTTCCAGATTGTTCAACAGAAGCTTCTTGTCCAGTCAATTGTTTAGGGGTTAAATTTTTTATGTGCTCAGGGACTGACATTGTATTTACGGATTGCTTGAATATCATGTAAATTATTGCAGCAGTAATAATAAGTGTCAGGACCTTTTGCATAATTGATTATTTTGTTTTATGTTCTAATAAAAAAACTATAACAATCGCTAGCTAAAGATTCAAGATAGAGCAACTTTAATGTTGAATATAAATGTAAAAAAACATTTTTTTGATGTAACAATAATTGGAGCTGGGGGCTCTGGTTTGGCTGCTGCAATATTCGCTGCAAAAAGAGGATTAAGGGTTGCATTAGTTAGTAAAGTACATCCGCTCCAAAGTCATACCGTTGCAGCCCAAGGTGGTATTAATGCAAGTTTAGGTAATATAACAGAAGATGATTGGAGGTGGCATGCTTATGATACTATAAAAGCATCTGATTGGCTTGCAGATCAGGATTCTGTTGAGGAGATGTGTCGGCAAGCGCCGGAAGTAATAGCGATGCTTAGTGAGCTCGGTGTAGAATTTGATCAAAATCAAGCAGGAAAAATTGATCAGAAAATTTATGGTGGCCAGAGTACATTATTTGGTAAAGGTACCTTTGCCTATCGGGCTTGTTTTGTTAAAGATAGGACTGGTCACTCCATAATCCATAAATTGTATGATGAGGCTATAAAGTGCGGGGTAGTATTTTTTAATTACAATTTTGCTATTGATTTATTATTCAATGATGAATGTTGTCATGGAGTGATAAGTTTAGATATTGAGCAAGGTATTTTAAACGCAATTTTATCAGCTAATACAATCATCGCCACTGGTGGCGGAAGCCAGGTTTATCTTACCTCAACATCATCTTCAATATGTACTGGCGATGGAGGCGGTTTGGTAGCAAGAATTGGAGTCCCTTTGCAAGACATGGAGTTTGTTCAATTTCATCCAACAGCTATTCCATTATTTGGTGTACTTATCACAGAGGCTGCAAGATCAGCTGGCGGTAAGTTAGTAAATAGCCTGGGAGAGCAATTTATGAAGAGATATGCCCCTAAATTTAATGACTTAGCTGCAAGAGATGTGGTGGCTAGAGCCATAGCAACTGAAATTAAAATGGGAAGAGGGTGTGGAGATAAAAAGGATTACATACACTTAGATTTAAGACATTTATCTGAAGAACAAATCAAAGAAAAATTACCAACAGTGTTTGAAAATTGTGAAAAGTTTTTAAAGGTTAACCCAAGCAAGGAGCTTATACCAGTCGTTCCAGCGGCTCATTATATGATGGGTGGTATTCCAACTGATAGCAATTGCCAGGTGGTAAAATTTGATGGTAATGACCGGAAAATTGAAGGTCTATATGCGATCGGGGAAGCTGCGTGTATTTCTGTTCATGGGGCGGGAAGACTAGGGTGTAATTCTTTGCTGGATCTAATAGTCTTTGCAAAGAAAGTTGCTGGTTTAGTTACAAGTAAGGATCATGATTTTAACGCTGATGAAATCCTGCAATCTATTAGTGCCAAGATAAACAAGATATTATCAAATAATAAGCAAATCTATACCGATATTAGGGACAAACTAAAACTAGTAATGAGCCATAATGTAGGGGTGTTCAGAAATAAGAATGACTTGGATTTGGCGTATAAAGAGGTGTTAATGCTTGAAGAAGAGTACTATTCTTCTGGGGTAAGTGATATATCATTAAATTGGAATATAGGTTTAATTGGCTATTTTGAATTAGAAAATATGTTGATTTTAGCAAAAGCTATAATAGGTTCTGCTATTTGGCGCAAAGAAAGCAGAGGTGCCCACTGGAGGGTTGAATTTCAAGACCCAAATCCTGAATTTTTAGTACATAGTATTTGTTACCCCTTTGATCACAATCATGAAAATATATATTTAAGAAAGGTACGTTTGGCAAAAAATAATGTGGATTTTTATCAACCAGTAAAGAGAAACTACTGATCTAATTTCTAGCCCGCTATCTATATCTGATTTTGTTTGATATTCTCTAATAGTTGAATTTTATATTTATATTTATGATGAAACTATTGCGGACTACTTTCTTTTTAGCTATTTTTTTTAACATTTATAATGTATTTGCTAGTGATGCAGTAGCCAATAGTGGTCATATTAAATACTGCATGGTTAGCAAAAAAGTTATCAATGATTATGAACCAGAGAATTTTCAGCCATCGAATAATTTATTAAGAAAAGCTGGCCAACAGGATATGTTTTGCGGTGAGAAGGTGGTTGTTCATGGTAAAGTTCTTGATCAGAATTGTATGCCTGTTGCTGATGCTAAAATATACTTATGGCAAGCTAACTGTAAAGGCAAGTATCCTTATAAGCCATTAAGAAATGCAGCAAAAAAAACTTTAGTCGATATTAATTCTGAACTTACATTTGCAGGCAACGGTATTGCTACCACAGATAATAAAGGTGAGTTTGTCTTTATCACAACATATCCAGGATCTGTTGAAGGAGCGGCTCCTGCATTAAATGTAAGAGTTGAGCATTATTCATTGGGTTCATTGCAAACACAATTAACTTTACACGGAAAAAACGTGACTAATCCTGAAAATAGGCCTGATTTACAGTATTTGTTTGATGCTGTGAAAGAAAATGGTACCAGTATTTATGATTTTGAGCTAGTTATGCCAAATGTTAGGGGTAATAGCTACAAGGAGGAGTAAGTTATTTAATTAGGTGCATTGTGTAGTATTTTCGCCTATGAAATCCTCCTGAATTTGATTCAGGATCCATAAAAACAACCCCCAATGTTACTTGGATTAGGATCAAGTCCAGGAATTACTGTTTACGCTCTGGGATAACAAAGGTGTGGTTTTCCGAACATCGCTAAAGCTGGCATGCTGCACACTCCCTTCTTTGCCATCTTGCACTTTGATATTCATGATCTACCCTTAAAGGCCGTCACAAACTCAACGCTCCCCGTATACCTGCCAAGCACTTGAAGGCTTTAAAACTGAATTTAATTCAGGAATTATTACTCTCCTCAAAGAAAGGAGTTTAAATAATATTTACGATCTTATGAGTTCTTTTTGTTAAGAATTGTACTCTACCTTCAGCCATAGCAAATAATGTGTGATCTGTGCCAAGTCCAACATTTTTCCCTGGGCGAATTTTAGTTCCTCTTTGACGAACGATAATATTTCCAGCAATAACTGCCTGCCCATCTCCAATTTTAGTACCAAGTCTACGACCCGCAGAATCACGACCATTCCTAGAACTACCACCAGCTTTTTTGGTTGCCATCTTTGCCTACCTATTTCTTTACTATATCTAAAATTTTCAGTTCAGTGAGGGTTTGTCTATGTCCAGCTTTACGACGATAATTTTGTCTTCTTTTTTTCTTGAAAACTATAATTTTATCATCTCTGAAATGTTTGACGATCTCAGCAGTAACACTTGCACCTTTAACAACAGGAGTTCCGATAAACGACGCTTTCGATGATTCACCTAGCATAAGAACTTGATCTAACTCAACCTTGCTTCCTAAAGCACCCTCAATTTTTTCAACTTTGATAATGCTATTTTTAGCAACTTTGTACTGCTTTCCACCTGTTTTTACTACTGCGAACATATTCCCACGTTAAAGATTATAATTAACCGCTAGAAGTATATACTTAATTGATCCCAAGTCAATAGGGATTTTATAAAAATCTAAAGTACTATCCATTTAATTTAAACTTGACTAATTCTATCTACTCTAATAGAATCTGGCCTCGTAAATGGGCTTGTAGCTCAGCTGGTTAGAGCACACGCCTGATAAGCGTGAGGTCGGAAGTTCAAGTCTTCTCAAGCCCACCATTTTCGAACTACCTAGTACTTTAAACTGAACGTACTATAACCAGTTTTTTTTGCGGCAAATCATATAAGGTAAAATCGCAGAAATTATCATTAACATTAATGCGACAGGATAACCAAATATCTCTCGTAATTCAGGCATGAATTCAAAATTCATTCCATAAACACTTGCAATCAGTGTTGGGGGAAGGAATACTAAAGATACAATTGATACTAATTTAACAATTTGGCTATGTTCAATACCAATCATACCGAGAGATGCGCTAAGTAGGAAATTTGTTTCTTCAGATAAAAATTTACTTTTTTCGTTGATTGATTGGTAATCATCAAGCATGATTCTTAGTTTTATATTATCTTCCTTTGAACACTCAAGTATGTTCAAGCAGAAATTAATCGCTCTGATAAAAGTAAGGACACTAGCTTCTACTTTAGTAAGTGTACCATTTTGTTTTCCGATAGTTTTAATAGTTTCTTCGTAATTTATTTTTGTTGATGAATCGACTGACAAAAATACTAATTGGTTTAAGCTGCTTATTTGATGGCGTACATGCTGTAATATATCAGCATGCCTTTCAACTATTATTCCTAGTATTTCAAGTAGTAAATCTTGAGCTGAATTAAATTTTTCAGGATGAGTTTCGATTTTTTGTTTGAACATACGAAATGAAGGTAATTCATTGCTGTATCGCACTGTAATTAATTTATTTTTGTGTAAAATAAATGTTACCGAATGATTATGAATAGCCTCCTCATTTGGGTTTACTAGTGCGGTAACAATGTATATGGCATCATTTTCATGATACAGCCTTTTGGATACCTCAATTTGCTGCATTTTCTTTTTACTGGGTATTTCAATAGAATAAGTATTTTCAACCAATCTTACTTCTTCTTCCGATATGTCGCATAAATCAATCCATAATAACGCTGCATCAGATAAATCAATATCTTTGGTAGCTGATATCTGTGAATTTTGCTTGTGATATGTAGTAATCATAATGATAGATCATTTGTTGTTGATTTATCATATCATAATACCATTTATAATGGATGTATTTGCTGTAAAGATCGGCGCTAGTTTTTTATAGATGATCTTTATTAATAACACAGCAAAAGAAATAGCTCCACTAAAGTGTGGAGCTATTTCTTTTTATTATAGTTTAGAAAAATTAACCTTCGAGTCTTTTTCTACGGTTATTTTTTCTGATACGTCGTTCAGATTCCTGCTTTTCTCTCACCTTTCTTGCTGAAGGCGTTTCATAAAAACGCGAATTTTTCATTTGACGAAAAACGAGCTCTCTTTGCATTTTTCTTTTCAAGTCACCGATAGCTTTTTCGCTATTTCCGCCATGAACACTAACACTTACTGCCACTAGAATTACCCCCTGGTCGGCGTTTTATTTTTGTAATAAGCGTCGATTATCTATATAGTTAAGGTTATTGTCAAGTAAAAACGGGAAGCAAGTGTCAAACATCAAGGACAAACATAATAAAGCAAGGGTGGCTCTTCTAATAGCAATTAAAAAACTACTAGACCAAGATAATTGGTCAGATGCAATGCTAGAAAATGCTGAAAAAGATGCTGGTGTAGAAAAAGGCTATAGGCATATTTTATATCCAGAAGGTATAGCACAGATAGTTACTGCATTTGAAAATATGCTAGATCAAGAAATGTTAGATGCTCTATCTGTTCTAGATAGGCCTAAGAAAATTCGTGATTTAATTGCGCTAGCTCTTGAAACCAGACTTATGAAAATAGCCGGTAAAAATTTGATCCTTAAATCTTCAGGTTTTTTTGTTGTTCCATCAAATGTTTTGGTTGGTTCGAAGGTTGCTTGGAGTACGTGTGACTTAATTTGGAAATATGCTGGGGATAAATCCAAAGATATGAATTACTACAGTAAAAGAAGTTTGTTGCTTGTTGTGTATTTATCAGCTAATGCATTTTTCTTGGCAGATGAATCGAAAGACTATAAAGAAACAACGAATTTTATCAAAAATGCTCTTGATAATATTATCAATATTGCTAGTTTTAAAAGCAAGTTGCCAAAAATGGAAGATATTCCAATTTTTAGAATGTTTTCGTAACCCCAAATTCTACCACTAAATTATGACGAAAAAGAATTATCCAGATGTAATTTCTAATGTTGATTTTCCTGAAATTGAGAATCAGATACTTAAATATTGGCAAGAACAAGATGTATTTAAAGAGTCGGTAGATTTTAGAGATGGAAAAGACAAAGAATTTGTATTTTATGATGGACCTCCTTTTGCTAACGGTCTTCCCCATTATGGCCATCTTCTTACAGGTTTTATTAAAGATACTTATGCAAGATATCAAACAACTTTAGGTAAGAAAGTTGAAAGGCGTTTTGGTTGGGATTGTCATGGCTTGCCAGCAGAAATGGGAGCTGAAAAGGAGCTTGGTTTTTCCGGGCGTATGGCGATAACGGAATATGGCGTTGATAAATTCAATGATTTCTGTCGTAGCTCTGTAATGAAATATTCTCATAATTGGGAGCAGTACGTAAATCGTCAGGCGAGATGGGTTGACTTTAAAAACTCCTATAAAACTATGGATATTAGTTTTATGGAGTCTGTTTTGTGGGCATTTAGTGAGTTATATAAAAAAGGCCTAATCTACGAATCAATGAGGGTCATGCCGTATTCCTGGGCATGTGAAACTCCTCTTTCTAATTTTGAAACAAGGCTGGATAACTCATACCGACAAAGAGCTGATAAGGCGGTGACTGTTGGTTTCAAGTTAGATCAAAAACCAAAAAATGCTCCTGATGGTTGTAGTCAATACAGATTGTTAGCCTGGACTACCACTCCGTGGACATTGCCATCGAATCTAGCATTAGCAGTTAATGGTCAAATGGACTACTCTTGCGTGATCAAAGACAATATTTGTTATATTCTAGCTTCTTTTGCGTTAAAAACTTATTCTAAGGAACTTTCAATAATCGAAGATGCAAGTTATATGACGTTTAAGGGAAGCGAACTTGCTGGTCTTAAATATGAGCCACTTTTTGGTTACTTCAAAAATCATACCAATAGCTTTAAAATCATTGAAGCAGATTTCGTGCTTGAAGGGGATGGAACAGGAGTAGTGCACATGGCACCAGGTTTTGGTGAAGATGATCAGATATTATGCGAAAAGCATGGTATTGAATTAGTATGCCCAGTGGATAATGCAGGGAAATTCACTTCCGAGGTAAGAGATTTTGAAGGTATGCAGGTGTTTGATGCTAATGATCCAATAATCATGAGACTTAAAGAGACTGGTTACTGGCTAAAAACAGAGCAATATCTGCATAATTACCCGCATTGCTGGAGAACAGATACTCCCCTTATCTACAAAGCTGTTCCTTCCTGGTATGTTAAAGTTACTGCATTTAAAGACCGTATGGTTGAGCTTAATCAGCAAATTAATTGGATCCCAGGGCATATTAAAGATGGATTATTTGGCAAGTGGCTCGAAAATGCTCGTGATTGGTCAATAAGTAGAAATCGCTTTTGGGGTACCCCAATTCCAGTATGGAAATCGGATGATCCTAAATATCCACGTATTGATGTGTATGGATCAATTGCAGAGCTTGAGAGAGATTTTAAGGTTAAGATTGATGATTTACATAAACCATTTATTGACGATTTAGTTCGTCCTAATCCTGATGATCCAAAAGGGAAAGCGATGATGAGGAGAGTTGGGGATGTTTTTGACTGTTGGTTTGAAAGTGGTTCAATGCCTTATGGTCAAGTGCATTATCCATTTGAAAATAAAGACAGGTTTGAAAATCATTTTCCAGCAGATTTTATTGTTGAATATTCAGCTCAAACACGTGGGTGGTTTTATACTTTAATGGTTCTATCAACTGCTTTATTTGATCGTCCACCGTTTTTAAACTGTATTTGTCATGGTGTAATTTTAGATACTACGGGTCAGAAATTATCCAAAAGGCTCAATAATTATGCTGATCCGCTTGAATTATTTGAAAAATATGGATCAGACGCGCTAAGAGTCACTATGTTATCATCAACTGTAGTAAAGGGGCAGGAATTATTGATTGATAAAGACGGTAAGATGGTTTTTGATACATTAAGGCTTTTTATAAAACCTATTTGGAATGCTTATCATTTTTTCTGTTTATACGCAAATATCGATGGAATAAAAGCGCAAGAGAGTTTTGATTCTCAAAATGTTCTTGATCGATATATTATATCAAAATTAAAAATCACTATAGATAAGATAAAAGAATATCTTGATGCTTATGATAGCCAAGGTGCTTATGAAGCAATTGCTGCTTTTTTTGAAGTTCTTAATAATTGGTATATAAGAAGGAGTAGAAATAGGTTCTGGAAATCAGAGAAAGACCAAGACAAGCTAGATGCTTATAATACGCTATATTCTTGTCTTAATAATATGATGAAAGCTGCATCGTCATTATTACCACTTATTGCAGAGCATATTTATCTTGGATTAAATAGCGCGCAAAGTAGCGTTCATCTTGCTGATTTTCCTACATTAAATAATGTGCAGTTGGATCGAAATTTGGTTGAAGTGATGGATCAAGTACTTGATATTTGCAGTAGCGCACTATTTATTAGGAGTGGTGAAAATATCAGAGTACGCCAGCCACTTGCCTCTTTAAAAGTATATATAGAAAATAGTCAAAAATTTGCAAATTTTACAGATTTAATAAAAGATGAGATCAATGTTAAATCAGTAGAACTTAGTGATGATTTAGTAAATAATTCTGAGAAGAAGTTATCAATCAATTTTCCTGCTCTTGGTAAGAGGCTTCCTACTAAGATGAAAGAGATTATTGCTGCCTCAAAATTGGCTAATTGGGAGTTTAAGGATGGTAATCTAGTAATTTGTGGTACTACTCTACTACCAGAAGAGTATTCATTCGCTCTACTGCCTCACGCAACTAAAGGTGCTTCCACTTTTGCTACAAATTCAGGTATAATTGTTCTTGATTTACAAGTTACAAAAGAACTAGAAAATGAAGGGCTTGCACGAGACATTATCAGATTGGTTCAACAAGCAAGAAAAGATGCAAATTTTGAAGTGGCTGACAGAATTTTGCTACAACTTCAGTCTGAATTGGATATATCTGAAGTTTTATCTGCGCATGGAAGTTTGATTAGTGATCAAACATTGAGTCAATTTGAACATGGATTTAAAGCTGATTACTCCACCAAAGGAGATTTGACCGATTATGTATTAGAAATACATTTAAAGAAGCTTTAGGCGCCCCGTTGAGCTAGGGCCAATTTCATTTCAGCGCTTTACAAAGTCTTCCTGGGGTTAACCCATGATCCAACCACATTGAGGTTTCGGCTGCCTTTAATTAATGGATTCCAAATCAAGTTTGGAATGATTATGGGCGTTCTGGGTGATTTTAATTTACGAATGCTTGCTTGGGAATAAATCTTTGAATTTTAGAGGTTTATTAGGGTCCTCTTTCTTTACAAAATTTACTCGTCTTTTATTGATTTTATATATAAGCCCTGGAATCACAAAACTTGCAAAACCTATTACAAAAGCTACTTTATAAACAAAATCTTCATGGAAAAGTAAAAACACCATACACAATACCATAAGCGCTATTGCTAGCATGCCTGTATAAGGGTGCCACGGTGTCTTAAATTGTAAATCCTTATTGCTATAACCAGCTCTGTGAAGGCGGCGACGGAACTTAATTTGAGCCCAGCATATGCAAATCCATGCTAGCATTCCAGTAAAACCAGAAACTAAAAGCAGAGCTACATATACCATTGACTGGCCAAAGAAATAGCCAAAGGCCAAAACGCTCCATATAGCTATTAGAGTAAAGATCACGGCATTTTGTGGGACTGCATTGTGGTTTAATACACTGAATTTGTGTGGCGCCATCCCACCTCTTGCCAGCGCGTTAAGAGACCTTACAATACCATATAGTCCCGAATTCGAACATGATAAGGTAGCTGTAATTGTAACTATGCTCGTAACTGTTCCAGCCCAATGTAAGCCATAATGATTAAGTGCGTCAGCAAAAACTGGATTATCTAAATTGGCTTGCTGCCAAGGGAAAATCAGCACAAGGCAAAAGACAGGGATTATGTAGACGAATAATATCCTTAAAGTAACGTTTCTTATCGCATGAGGAATCATTTTTGCTGGATTTACTGATTCTCCAGCAGCTAGGCCTATTATCTCTGAGCCTTGATAATTCACCAATAACAGAATCATCGCTGTTAGTAGTGGAGAGATTCCGTTCGGGAATAACCCGCCTTGATCAAGAAGATACTTTGTGCCTATTATTTCTTGAGGTTGTGATCCGTGGATAATGCCAAAGAATATCAGTATTGCTATCACAACAAACGCCATTAAAGCTAATATTTTTACTATTGCAAGCCAAAACTCAATTTCGCCGAACATGCTTACTTTGGTGACGTTGACATAAGTAATAAACAGGCCAAATAATACCGCCCATGCGTGACCGCTTATGCCAGTAAAATACTCCATAATTATCCCGCCGGCAATGCACTCAGCAGGAATATATGCTATCCAGCTAATCCAATAAGACCAACCTACGCCGCAAGCGACAGAAGGTGATATAAAGTCTGCTGTATATGTTACAAAAGATCCAGAAATTGGGATTGCAACAGCAAGTTCTCCCATGCATAGCATGGTTAAGTAAACCACTAATCCGCCAAAAATATATGCTAAGAATACCGAAGGGCCAACTTGATTTATAATTTCCCCTGTGCCAAGAAAATATCCAGAGCCAATTATCCCGCCTAAGGTAATTAGTTGAACATGCCTATCTTTCAATTGACGCTTATAGCCCCCATCAGCAATAATCTTATCATGAATAGATTTATGTTCGCCCATTAACTGTTTTGTCTCATATATAAACAATGGAGGTGTAATATAGTTCTATTATCAAATTTATTCAACAGTTATTTTAGTCTATCACTAATAAATTTAGTATACAGACAATTTTTTATATTTGTCATTGAATTTAGCAAAAATAAGTTGCCAAGTTGTGAAGAAATGTAACTATTAGGGCAGTTTAATGTATATCGTTTTTGTTCTTGCTGCAAATTAGTATATTGCCCATTACTTTTATAACATAAATTTTATCCCCAACACTTGCTTCTTGATCATTATGTAAGCGAGCATTCATTGTGGTACCAGACCAAAATACCTTACCTATTTCACCAGGTTTAATCTCGTCGAATGCAACTTCAACTTCCATTCCAACTAGGTCAAAATAATCTCTATTAGTACCTTTGGTATTTTTGTACACATATATTTTTAGTGGCCACCAGAGTAGTAAAAACCAAATTAGAGCACTAAAACCAAGAGTCGCCAGTTGATAGTCAACGGCGAAAGGATAAATAAACATTATGATGGAACTTGTGATAGACCCAAGGCCTAGGAACAAGAAACCTATTCCAGGAATGGTTGTAAATTCCATTAGGATCAAAATAATTCCTATAGCAAACCAAACTTCAACAGGAGTAATTGTCATACTTTTTTATAATCTTCAAGATATTAATAAAACTTGATCACTCAGCTTTCAGGAAGGCAATAACATTAGCAATGTCTTCAGGTTTAGAAAGCCCTGCAAAAGTCATTTTTGTGCCTGGAATAAACTTGCTTGGTTTATTAATAAAGTGATATAAGCTCTCATCGTCCCAAACACCACCAGCCGATGCCATAGCTTTCGAGTACGTGAATCCTTCTACCTTTCCTTTAGGTGCGCCATGTATTTTCCACAAGTGAGGTCCAATTTTATTGGCACCGCCCTGTTCTAAGTTATGACAAGTAGTACATTTTTTTGCAATTTTTTCGCCTTCAGCTGCATTTGCGCTGGCCATAAGTTTTTTTATGTCTACCGGTTCTTCTGGCTTTGAGTTATCTTGAGCTGAGCCACTCTCGGTAACTTCAACTTTGTAGCCTCTTTGCGCTATATCCAATTTAGGTTTATAAATAGCGTGTGCTATAACACCAACTATCATCGCGATCAGGCTAGCAAGCAAAATAGCGGCAGTAATCTTGTTTAGTTCAAATCCAGACATGATAAAATTATCTAATACTAATTACAAATCATCCAAGCCCCAACGAGCCCTTGGCTTAAAACTCATATCGTCCATTATACCAGCACTAAATCTCTCAAGTCCAGCAAAAGCAATCATGGCGGCATTATCAGTACATAGTTTTAGCGGAGGTGCAACAAAATTATATTCAAATTGCTTGGATAAAATGGTTAATCTCTTGCGAATTTGTATGTTAGCTGCAGCCCCTCCAGAAACAACAATTGTTTTGCCATTATATGTTTGTTGGTATTTAGAGATAGCATAAATAGTCTTTTTTTCAAGGACATCACAAACAGCTGCTTGAAAACTTGCAGCAATATCACATTTATCCTCTTCGCTAAGAATACCAGTATTCAGTATTTGTGTGCGTACAGCTGTTTTAAGGCCAGAAAATGACATGTTGCAATTAGCTTGATTGATTAAAGGGCGTGGGAAGTTATATTTATCTTGATTGCCTTCGATGGCATATTTTTCTATAATCGGACCACCTGGAAAAGGTAAATCCATCATTTTAGCTACCTTATCAAAAGCTTCTCCAACTGCATCGTCCAGTGTTTCGCCTAGAATCTTATATTTTCCAAGAGCTTCAATAGCTACAAATTGGCAATGTCCACCACTTATGAGTAGCAGTAAGTAAGGATATTCTATTTGATCTGTAAGCCGCGCTGTTAGAGCATGACCTTCTAGGTGATTTACAGCAATAAATGGTTTTTTTATAGAACTTGCTATGGCTTTACCAAACATTGATCCAACTATTACTCCTCCGATTAAGCCAGGGCCGCATGTAGCGGCTACTGCATCGATCTGATCTAATTTAACATCGGCTTCACTTAAGCACGTATCCATGGCCGTTTTTATGTTAGTAAGGTGCGACCTGGCAGCGATTTCTGGCACTACTCCTTTAAAAACTGCATGTTCCAAGTTTTGTGATATTACTATGCTCGATAAAACACCTAGTTCTGATGAGATGATTGCTGCTGCAGTGTCATCGCAACTAGATTCAAGGCCAAGTATTAATTTAGACAAGATAGCTACTTAATGGAGTTAAATACATGCTTGGTAAAATAACTGATATCTAATTGGTTTTCTGGCTTAGAAACATCAATTTTATCTTTCATTTCTTTGGGTATGTAATTCATCACGTTACTTAGTACTGCAAAGTATAAGTTTTTAGCAGGGATATAACCTGATTCACACCTAATTGCTAGTGCATTACCGGCATGATGATATATTACTATGTCATCTTCCATTTCAGTGATAAACATCCCGTATCCAACGTAATTTTTGACATTTGGCTCTTTGCTAGGGGCTTCATAATGTTTAGTGATCATAAGATCAAAAGAATCTTTTGATAAGACCTTACCAGAATGTAGAGCCCTGTGCCAAGTTATAAGATCCTTGGTTGTTGACGCTACCCCTCCATCAGCATACGGAGTCATGATAAACTCAGATTTAGCTAAATTAAACGTTGGCTTGCTTTCACCTGTTGGAGTAACAAAGTAGCGAATAGGATAATCTATAGACCCAGGATTAACTTGGTGACTGACTGCTTCTTCAAGGGTGATTAACTTTGTATCTTTCATTCCTAGAGGGGTAAAAAACTCTTCTTGATAAAAATCAGCAAGTTTTTTACCTGAAATTTTCTCTATGATCAATCCAAGAATAACGTAATTAGTGTTGCAATAATCATGCTTAAAACCAGGTTCAAAAGCCAAAGTCTTTGAAGCCGCAAAATTAGCAATATCTTTATTTATTTGTTCGTGTGATTTTGTTATGTCAATTTTAGCTGCCATAAAATATTCAGGCAAACCGCTTCTATGAGTCAGAAGATTATGAATGGTTACTTTATTAGCCCAAGTTGGAATTCCGTTACTCCATATACCACTGTTACTGTCTAAGTGTTTTGCCACAGTGTCATTAACGTTGAGTAGCCCTTTATCTTGTAATTTCAAAATAGCGGCAGCTGTTATTGTTTTCGTAGCCGATGCTATAGGCATAGGTTGATCAGGTTCAAGTAGCGTATTTTCTTCCTTTGAATACACACCTTTTGCGCCATGATCAATGATATTTGAATCATCGCAGAATAAGTATACCCCATTCATAAATCTAGAAGAAAGGTATTCTTGAGTAGCGTTGTTGATTCTGTCTTTTAGTTCAACTTGCGCAGTTGTTATAAAGGCGTATAAATTTACAAATAATAGAAGAAAGAAGCGTATTTTCATAAACTACCTGATAAAATAATCCCGGTTATAAAATTTCCAAGCCGGGATTGTATCAGAGTTTTCTATTACTTAAAATCTAAATAATATTATTTTTTCAATTTATACTTTTTATTCTGCGCTATCTCCTGTTACCCTGACATGATAAAAGTCACCGTCTTCATCCTGCCCCTCCCCAGTTCTCAGTGATGCAACATCGCTGGCAACTCTTCCTGGTTCCGCCTCGTCATACTCCTTATCTAAATCTTGCGGGGGTAGTTCTCTTTGTTTATGATCAGTTTCTTTTCCCGTTTCATTATCATCCTCTTCGCCAACATATACTCTTGCTGGTTCTCTGCCTGAACAACACCCGAATAACTTTTCCCAAAATGATTTTTCCTTGGACATAAAATTCCTCCTTTTTTTGTTATGTAGAATGAACAAATAGAACTTAACCAAAAATAACAGAAGCTATATTAGTTATTAAAAGAACATGCAAACGGACCAGTTAGCTCTGGTGTTAATTGTAATTTAAGAGTACTTCAGTTGACAATAATATTTTTTCAACATCAATCTTCAATTGAGCTATTTTAGTGTTAAAATTTGTGGCTACTCATTATGTATTAAAGTATAGCCACAAATTCTATAAATAAATTACTTTATACTTACTTTTTTTAGTAATTTTATTAAATCAATGTCACTCACTCTAGTGATTTTAGCAACAGGGTTAATGCTAGTCCGAATCATCGCTTGATGAATCGTAACCGAGTGGCTCAACGGCGTCTTCGAAGATCCGAGGTCCACCTGGTGGGTTCTTGCTGTACTTATCTAAATCTTGCGTGGGTTTATTTTTATTGTCATCTTTTTCTCTACCAGTATACGCCTCTCTATCTCTTTCCCTGTCAATATAGGCTCTACCTTTCTCTTTGTTTGAACAGCAGAAATCACATACCTTATCCCAGAATGATTTTGTCTTAGACATAACTCCCTCTTTGTTAATTGTATAATGAATAATAGAACTTAACTAAAAAATAGCAGAAGCTATATTAGTTATTAAAAGAACATGCAAACGGACCAGTCAGCTCTAATATTAATTGTATTTTAAGGAAGTGTTGATTGACAATTATTTTTTTTACCAATGTAGGGCCTCATAAAGGTACTTTGGTGTTAAAATTTGTGGCTACTCATCATGTATTAAAGTATAGCCACAAATCCTGCAAATAAATTACTCTATATTTACTTTTTCGAGAATTTTGTTGAATCTCTTAGAGAATGCCCCAGCGTCTGATACTGGTTCACCTTCGATTATACACGCTTGATCATATAATAAATGCACCAAGTCTTTGTATTCGTCAGTTGGGAACTTATTTGAAGTGGCAGCATCTATTATTTTGACTAAATGATGATTTGGGTTAATTTCAAGAATCTTTGCACTGGATCTTGCTAATTGCTTTTGTTCTATCAAGAATCTTTCCATTCTTATGTCCATTGCTCCATCTGCAACAGCTAGGCATGCAGGACTAGAGGTAAGCTTTTTTGATATTTTAACATCTTTTACCAGGTCCCCTAAGGTTTCTTTAAAGAATTTTGTTAACTCTTGATGACTCTGAGATTTATCATCTTCTTTTTGTTTGGTATCAGTATTTTTTTTATCTTCGATATTGTCATGTTCTTCAAGGTCTATGTCGCTTCTAGTCACTGATTTAAATTCAGCCTCTTTATATCTGCCATTTACATTGACCCAAAAATCATCGACTGTGTCAGTAAAGAGTAATACGTCGATACCTTTGTTTAAAAAACCTTCAATTTGTGGGTTGTTGCGTAGCTTTTCTGGATCATCACCACTCAAGTAATATACAGTTTTTTCACCGTCTTTACAGGATTCTAGATATTGATCTAAACTAATCATTTTGTTATGTAGTGCACTTCTGAAGATGCATACTTCTAGTAGCTTTTCATGATCACTGGTAATTTCACAAAGTCCTTCTTTCAAAACCCCACCAAAGTTACTCCAAAATTCCTGATATTTATCAAAATCTGCTTCTTTTTGTTTTTTTAGTTCAGCAAGTACTTTCTTAGTAATTGATTTTTTGATTTTATCAAGAGTAGCATTATGTTGCAGGGTTTCTCTGCTGATATTTAATGGTAAATCATCTGAATCAACTACACCTCTTAGGAATCGCAAATATTGCGGCACTAAATCGACATTCTCATCGGCAATAAACACCCTTTTAATGTATAATTTTACGCGGCATTTACGGTCAGGATGAAATAAGTCAAAGGTTTTTGTGCTTGGAATAAAAAGAAGATTAGTGTACTCCAATGCTCCTTCATTTTTATTGTGGATAGTAAGCCAAGGCTCGTCTACTGCGTGAGAGACGCTTTTATAAAATTCTTTATACTGTTCTTCGGTAATTTCAGACTTTGATCTGGTCCAAATTGCTGATGAAGAATTTACCTGCGTTTCGTGACCATTTTGATCAATGAAATATATTGGAACTGCAATATGGTCAGAATAGCTTTTAATTATGTGTTTGATTCTGAAGTGATCTAGAAAACTATCTTCATCTTCTTTTATGTGTAATACCACTTCAGTTCCTCTAGAAAAATCAAGATCGGTGTCAGAAACTGTATATTCACCTTGCCCATCTGAATACCAAGTATACACTTTATTTTGTCCTGCTTTTCTCGAGGTAACAGTAATTGTATCAGCAATCATAAAACAAGAGTAAAATCCAACACCAAACTGACCAATCAAATGACTATCTTTTTTACTGTCGCCCGTAAGCTGATCAAGAAATTTTTGAGTGCCTGAGCTTGCTATAGTTCCAAGATTTTCTGTTAAATCCTGTTTGTCCATTCCAATGCCGGTGTCTCTAACTGTGACAGTTCTTTTATCTTTATCTAGTGAGATAACTATTTTGTGATCTGGGTTGCCATCCAAGAATTTTGCATCTGTTTGGCTTAAGTATCTTAGTTTGTCGCATGCATCAGAGCTGTTTGAAATTAATTCACGCAAGAAGATATCTTTGTTGGTATAAAGAGAGTGAATCATTAGTTTCAGAACTTTACCAACTTCAGCATCAAATTTTTTTGTTTCAGTAGTCATGATTTTTCCAAATAAATTATTCTATCTTGTAATTTCATATAGTATTTAATACATAAAATTTAAATAGGTGAAAGTAGATTTAAGGCAAAATTTTTATGATTTTATATTGTGTTTTTTTACCTGAAGCTATTTGAATCTTTGATTTTGGAACTTTAATTAAAGAAGATAAAAATTTTATTATTTCATCATTTGCTTTTCCTTTTTCAGGGTCTTGTTTAATTGAAATCTTCAAGTAATTGTAACCATCTATATCAACAAATCCATCAATAGAATTCTGCTTTGCACCTGGTTTCACCTTAAGCCTAATTGTAGAATTTGGTACAAAAATTGTTTCGAATTTTAGAGTCATTTTATTCTAAGTTAACTTGCAATTAATACTTTAGCATACTATTATAATTTATCTTAAGATGAATTATTTATACGTATGCTATTGCGGCTTAGGTTATACATTTTACTCCTGCTAGTGTGTTGCATCTCAGATAGAGCTTTTGCAAGTTTAGATCGGGAGATAATGGAGTCAAGAAAATGTTCAAGTATGTTTTCTTATTTTGAAAACAGATACAACCTTCCAAAGGACATATTATACTCAATTTCACTACAAGAAACACAAAAATCTCATACAAAACACAATATAGGGGTAGTTTGGCCTTGGACAATTAATGTTGAAGGCAAAGGGTTTCATTTTAAAACAAAGAAGGATGCGGTTAGATTTGTAAAAGAGCAAATGGCCTTGGGTAAAACGAGCATTGATGTGGGTTGTATGCAAATAAATTTAAAACATCATCCAAAGGCTTTTTCTAACCTCGATCAGGCATTTTCACCGCGTCAAAATATCGCATATGCAGCGGAGTTACTTCTTAGTCACTACAATCGTTTAGGAAACTGGACTAAGGCAGTAGGTGAATATCATTCTGCAACAAGAGCAAGAGCAGTGGTGTATAGCACCAGTGTGAGTAGGATAAATAATAAAATGCCTGATTATAAGCAAGACCTAAAAAAGTTTGCCTATAGTTCTGAATTTATTTCAAAAAAATCTGTAAATCCTAAACTTCAAAATTTAAGAGAGCGTTACGTTAGTATGAATAAAGCTAATGTACAAGTTAGGGTAGGAAAACTAAAAAACAATGACTTGTTTAGAGCTAAAGTTAAGCGCTGATGTTTAATAAAAAATTACTTGCTAAAAATCGTCTTTGTCAGAATAGCATTAATCCTGGTGAGTCAGAGTTTGTTAAATTTATAATCGATGATCAACTAGATAGGTTATTGCAAATAAATAGAAAATTTAAAAATATTTTACTTATCAACCCTCTGTTAAGTGATTATTTCACTGATAGCTTAAAAGCAAGTTATGGGTCGATCAATATTACTTCAATAGAGCTAGATGATATTACTACGATCCATAAAACTGGTTTTGATTTAATAGTCATGCCTTTTTTTATTCATTGGGTGGATGATGTACAGAAACTTCTTGGGCTAATTTCTTTAGTGATTGATGAAGATGGAATATTCGCTGCAAATTTTCCTGGTGAGAGGAGTTTGCATAATTTAAGAATGAAATTATTCGAGCTAGAATCAGATTGCATGAAGACTCACACACCTCATATTATTCCTTTTATTACACTCAAGCAAGTTCCTGCATTGCTTTCTCATGCTGGGTTTAGTGAAGTAATCACTGATATCGAAGAAATTGAATTAGAGCGAAAGAATATTCTATCTTTTATGAAGATGTTAAAGGATTTAGGACAATCTAATGCCATGCATGATTGTGTAAAATATTCAATTAATAAGACAATGTATCAAAATCTTAAGTTAGTAGAAAATAATACGCCATTCGTTGATAAGGTAAATCTAATCAGTTTTATTGCTTCTAAAAAGAAGAATAGCATAAAATTGTCGCAAGATTATTATGCACCTCATTGAAAATTATTTTTTTGTGAATATATCAATTATTACAAACTAATAAAATATCAAAGGAGGTAACTTAATTATGATAACTAGAAATAAGTATTTAAGAAAGGCACTTGTTAACAGCTTGTTGTCAGCAAGTTTAGCTAGCGGCTTAAATAGCATTGCTTTAGCTAAAGAAGATAACGTAACAAATAATCAAACTACGACAAAGGAAAAAAATAAAGTAAGTGAAGTTGTAACTGAAGATTATTTTAACCAAATTGATCGTATGTTTAATAATCTATACAGAATGAATGTGTGGAGTGACATTTTTGCTAATTACCCGAATCGTATGAATTCTTCTTACACGCAAGTAAACTTAAACGCTAATGATAAAGAATATATTTTGAATATGGATTACCCTGGATTCGAGAAAGATGAGCTCAAAGTTGAAGTCAAAGATAATTACCTCGTGATTACCGGAGCAAAAGCAACCAAAACTAAGGACGAGAAGGACGATTCAAAATATAGCCAAGAATATAGAGGATCGTTCCAGCATAGATTTAGTATACCTGAAGATGCCGATATAGATAAAATTTCATCTAGCTTAAAGAATGGTGTACTTACGATGATTATACCAAGAGTGACTATAAAGAAAGTGCAAACAAAACAAATCATGATTAAATAGGTTTGTTAATTTAATAATCTGCATTGCTTTTGCTTGTGTAAGCTCCAAAAGCTATGTTATTATCGGCGGTTGAATTTCTATTAAAGATTTTTAGGTAGAGAGATTTTATGCAAGAATTTGATTTGGTGGTAATTGGTGCTGGGCCTGGTGGTTATACTGGCGCAATAAGAGCAGCTCAACTTGGCTTAAAAGTTGCGTGTGTAGAGAAAAGAAAGACGCTTGGCGGGACATGTCTGAATGTTGGCTGCATACCATCTAAAGCTATCTTAAGTTATTCTGAAAAATATTACGATGCTAAGGAGCATTTTAAAGAAATTGGAATAGAGACTAGTGTCAGACTAGATCTTGCTAAAATGCTTAAGAAAAAAGAACAAGTAGTCTCAGATTTGTGCAAAGGCATAGACCTTCTGTTTGCAAAAAATAAAATCACGAGATTAGTTGGATTAGGAGTTATTCTTGATTCAAATACGGTTGAAGTGAAAGATGGTTCAAAATCTGAGAAAATTAAGGCTAAGAGGATACTTATTGCAACCGGTTCTGAGGTTCTTGATATTCCTGGGATAAAAGTCGATGAGAAGCAAATTGTTTCATCTACAGGGGCGCTTTCATTACAAAAGGTACCTAAAGAGCTAGTTGTTATTGGAGGAGGGTATATCGGTCTTGAGCTTGGTTCTGTGTGGAAAAGACTTGGAAGCAAGGTTACAGTAATCGAATTTGCTGATCGGATTGTTCCAGCTCTTGATCAAGAAATAGGTAAATCTTTCCATAAAACCCTAGAAAAACAAGGCTTTAACTTTATGCTCAGCACTAAAGTATTAAAAGCTCAAACCAAACCAGGAAAAGTAGAGTTAACAGTTTCTGATGTAAGCGGTTCAAAGCAAACAACTCTTTCTTGCGATGTTGTATTGGTTTCAGTTGGAAGGAAGCCTAATACCCAAGGACTTGGACTTAGTAACGTCGGTATTACCGTTGATGATCGCGGAAGAATCAATGTTAATGATAAATTCCAAACAAGTAATCCTAGTATTTATGCAATTGGCGATGTAATTCCTGGCGCAATGCTTGCTCATAAAGCAGAAGAAGAAGCAGTCGCTGCAGTAGAAATGATGTGCGGCCAGGCTGGACATGTCAACTATAAGCTTATACCTGGAGTGGTATACACTCACCCAGAGGTTGCTTCAGTGGGTGATACAGAAGAAGATCTCAAAAAAGCTAATGTTGAGTATAAAGTTGGTAAATTCCCATTCCTAGCTAATTCACGCGCTAGAAGTGTGGGAGATACTGATGGTATGGTTAAACTACTTGCTTGTGCAAAGACCGATAGAATTCTTGGAGCGCATATTATTGGCCCAGATGCTGGATCCCTAATAGCAGAAGTTGTTGCTTATATGGAATTTGGAGGTGCTGCTGAAGATATCGCAAGAACATGCCACGCTCATCCAACACTAAATGAAGCAATTAAAGAAGCAGCTTTGGCAATTGATAAAAGGACAATTAATTTGTGATGAAGTGCTCCTAGCTTAATAATGATAACGACACTGTAAGATGTAAACGGTTTTATCTCTCATAGTATAAACTAGTCTATGTTCGTTAGATATTCTTCTTGACCAAAAACCTGATAGGCTATACTTAAGAGCTTCAGGTTTTCCTATGCCAGAGAACGGCTCTCTTGATATAGCTTTGATCAGTAAATTAATTCTTTCAACAGTTTTCTTGTCGGTTTGTTGAAAGAATAAGTAATCTTCAAATGCGTTCTTATGGAAATAAATATCCATTAGATATCAACTTTATTGTAATTATCACCAAATTTGAAGTCAGAAACAGCTTGATTTAGCCTTTCTGCATTTTTAGGGCTTTGGAGTAGGTATGTTGTTTCAATTAAGGCACTATAATCCTCTAGTGATATAAGAACCAGGGAAGGGTTCTTCTGTCTTGTGATAATCACAGGATCGTGGTCCTCACATACGTGATCCATGACATCTGATAGTTGATTTCGTACTTTTGTATAGGATAATGCTTTCATTATTCTTACTTAACTCATGGTTGTTATGTACATATATTAGTACATGTACGTAATAATGTCAATATTGCTATTGTAATAAAATTATTTCTTTTTACTTTTTGTAGTTGCAGCAATTTGGTCCATGATAGCAAGAAGCACTCCAGAAGATACAAAAGTAATGTGAATAATGATCATCCATTTAATTTCATTATCTGGTGTTTTGTGTACATCCATAAAAATTTTTAACAAATGAATTCCAGAAATTGCAACAATCGAAGCAATGAGTTTTAATTTTAATGCTGAAAAGTCAACGGATCCAAGCCATTCTGGTTGGTCTTTATGATTATCAAATTCAAATTTTGAAACGAAATTCTCATAACCAGAAAAAATAACTATTAATAATAAATTGCCGGCAAGAGATAAGTCTATCAATGAAAGAACTGCAAGTATTGTATCGCTTTGTGTGATGTTTGGAATGATAGTAATTAAATGCCATAACTCTTGTACGAAGCTCAATAATAATATAACCAGTGCTCCAGTTAGACCTAGATAAAAAGGCGCCATAAACCATCGACTAGCGAATAGTGTTTTCTCTATAATTTTTTCTATTTTTTTACTCGACATATAAACCAAGATTCAAATAATTATAATTAATGATCATAATAAAGATTAACTATGAGTACAATAAACTCTTGTATTTAAGAATCTTCAAACAATGATAATTTATACTAGAAGAGCTTAAATGTTATTTAGTTGCGATGACGGTAGGAAACATTGATTGAGTATCATCAATAAACCGTATCTGGTCAAATCCTGCTTTTTTGAGCATTATTTCAGTTGCTTCATGTGAGCGATAACATTGCCATTTAGTTCTTATGATATCTGAGAGAATTAACTTTTGTTTTGCAAGATCTTGAGGTGAGTAATTCTTCCAACAACAGTTTTTATCAATGATTGGTGGTGGTGTTAGGAAGCTAGTGATTAAAGTACCATCTGATCTTAGTGAGTTGAAAAATTTATGACATAATTGGGTGACTTTGTTGTCGTCAGACTCGTAAATTGTCAGCCCATTGCTGATTACTATATCAAATTTGTTTTTAATATTTAAATCCCAAGCATCAGATTTGATAAATTCTACTTGTTCTTTTAATTGCGATTTGCGAGCTAATTCTTGTGCCTTAACCAAAGAGGCAGTATCTAAATCTATGCCCGTGATACTAACATCATTTACTTTGCTATAATCTAGGGTCAGTAATGTTTCCATTAACCCACAAGGTATAGATGCTATAGTGATATTACTTTTGAGTAATTTTTGTATTTGCAATTGGAAGATCTGAAATCTTTCTCTTGTGGCCAGAACAACTGGTGATTTATTTAATATCCACCATTCAAGCTCGGATAAATTCTTTTCATTTATTCCATGTAAAATTACATACGAAATCCAGTAGCCACTTAGGCCTCTGTTGTATAATAACGATTTTCCTAGTTCAAATTGAGTCAATTGATCAACAATTTCAAACGCTTGTTCATGCGATATTGTTAAGTTTGGGTTAGATAAAATTTCGCTTTTGATTGAGTTTAGATCTAGATTAAATTCGTTCCCAATATGGGATAGTAAGTTTTTAGACATTATTTTGTACGCTCAATAATTATAAAGATAATAAATCAAATCGACTCAAGTGTCCTGATTTTTGCTTTATAATGAATTTCGTTTTGTGACATTACTACAGTTGCCGGTCTGAAACGCTCAACAACTGAGCGCACATAAGGTCTTGTGTACGCACTAGTAAGTAATACAGGCACGTATCCTTTTAGTGCTTGGTCATCATAAACTTTTCTAACTTTTGCAACGAACTCTTGCAATCTTGATGGTGGCATAGAGAGCTGTTTTTCACCACTGCCATCATCAACTAAGCTTTCTATAAAACTTCTTTCCCACTCAGGTGATAAAGCAATGATGGGAATAAATCCTTCTTTGTTGGTATTATGATGACAAATCTGACGTGCAAGATGACTGCGTACATTTTCTGTCATTGCTGTTAGATTTTTATTCGCCTTGGCTGAGTCTGCAACTGATTCTAAAATAGTTGGTAAATCGCGGATAGAGATCATTTCAGAAAGTAAATTCTGTAAAACCTTCTGGAGTGTCGCAACTGTAACAATATCTGGTACCACATCTTTAACAAGTTGCTTATGCTCTTCTGCCATCTTATCAAGCAGCTTTTGTGTCTCACTATAAGAGAGCAAGTCGGTAATATTTTCTTTTACCTGTTCTGTTAGGTGAGTAGTAATTACAGTAGATGGATCAACTACAGTGCAATTGTTAAATAATGCTTCATCTTTATATTTTTCATCAACCCATTTGGCAGGTAAGCCAAAAGCTGGTTCCTTGACATTTTCACCAGGAATATCAATTTCACTACCATCTGCATCCATTATCATTAACTTGCCAGGGCGCACGATCCCTCTTGCTGCCTCAAGCTCCTTAATTTTTATAACATAGGTGTCGCTATCTAGTTGAATATTATCTTGAATTCGAACTGCTGGAATTACAAATCCATATTCTTGTACTATTTGTTTACGGAGGCCTTTTATTTGTTCTGTTAAATTATGACCATTACCCTCTCGAACCAGGGTCATTAACCCATAACCAATCTCAAGCCTAATTAAATCTAGGTGCATTGCTTCGGCTATTTTTTCCGCATGCTCTTTTGTTTCGCCCTGACTATGCCCGGTTTCTCCAGGTATGCCATCTACAATACCGCTGCTTTGATCATAACCACCAACTCCTGCAAGTGCAGGTTGGCTAACACCAGTTATGTGTAAAGCATAACCAGCGCCACCAACAACGGTTGCAATCATAAAAAACGGTACAAACGGTAGCCCTGGTAAGAATGCCATTAAACCTGTCACCACTGAGGTCATCATCAATGCTTGTGGGTACTGTCCTATTTGGCCAAATAAAAGTTTATCTGTTGAACCAGTTGCTCCTGCTTTTGTTACAAGTAAACCTGCTGCTAAAGATACAATTAGAGAAGGAATTTGTGTGACCAATCCATCACCAATGGTTAGGATAGTATATGTTTGAACCGCAACATCAAACGTTAAATCCTTTTGTAAAATACCAACTACCATTCCACCGATTAGGTTAATAAAAGTGATAATTAAGCCTGCAATAGCGTCTCCTCGAACGAATTTATTTGCACCATCCATTGAACCAAAGAAGGTGCTTTCATCTTCCAAGTTCTTCCTTCTTGATTTTGCTACCTTTTCATCAATAAGCCCTGCAGCTAAATCAGCATCAATTGCCATTTGCTTTCCAGGCATTGCATCAAGACTGAATCTTGCGGCAACCTCAGCAATACGCCCAGAACCCTTGGTGATTACAATGAAATTAATCAAAGTCAAAATCAGAAACACTATAAGACCAATCACCACGTTTCCCTGCATAACAAAGCCACCAAAGGCCTGAATTACATGACCCGCTGCATCTGAACCGCTATGGCCGTGCGACAAAATTAATCTAGTTGATGCGATGTTAAGCGATAACCTGAGCATAGTAGTAACTAGCAGAATCGTTGGAAACATGCTAAGTTCAAGTGGTCTATGGATGAATAAAGTAGTCATTAAAATAATAAAGGATGCGCCAATCGACAAAGCTAGTAAAAAATCAAGCAATGAAGTTGGAATTGGAAAGAGCAATACCATCAATATCCCAATAATTGCAAATGCAAGAGCTAAATGGGAGTAGTTGGTTAACTTCTTAAATATATCTAACATCGATTTTCAGCTGAATTAACTAAGGACCTCTTTACATAGTCCTATTTACATGTAAATTGATTTTAAAATCAGCATATTTTAAAGAAAAATTTACACATTTGCAACCGATCTTTTTGCGTTCTTTTGCGTTGTCTCTTTACTACTTATCATGGAAATTACCTCAGTAGTAAGGTCTCTTACTTCTTGAGCTGCTACTGAAGAAGGGTCCGACTCTGTTACAGTGATTCCATTTAAGAAGCAACTACTAAACGCTACTCTGTTGCCAAGACTACTGGTTAGAACATCACCAGGTATTTGAGCGATTATCTGTTTGGTGATCTTTGATTGAGGATTAAAGCGGTTAAGCAAAATTTTGGCATTTATATTCTCGCTTTTAGCAAATTCGATAGTCACACCAGTTGCCCATAAGTCAGTAGGGCTAGGTTGCATTGGGATAATGATCAAGTCAGAGGCTCTGATAGCAGTCTTTGATTCAGTGTCAGTATGAGGTGGGGCGTCAACTACCACAAAATCAAAATCATGTTTTAGTTTGCTTATAGCGCTTTCAACACGCCAACCGGCGCTTGCTGTAAAATTAAGGCCAGTATAACCTATACCAAATTTTTTCTCCCTTATACTATGCCAATTAGTAAGGCTACCTTGTGGATCTATATCTATGATCGCTACTCTCTTACCTGTTTGTGCTAGAGATACAGCCAAATGAGCTGCTATTGTTGTTTTACCAGCTCCACCTTTTTGTTGTGCAACTGTGATTACTTTAACCATAAGTCGGCTTCCTAATTGAATGATTACTACAGCAAATTAATTTTAATCTTCTTCCAAAAAATCATTATAGTCAACTTAATACAACTTTATGAATAAAATCATGGATATTACTAAATGGTTACTTGGCAACAAATAGGCAACAAATATTTTGCGAAATGTGATGAATGTTGTTAGACTTTGTCGATCAAATACAAAATACGTTAAAAATATGACAAGAAAACTAGTTGGAATTTATCCTGGAACTTTTGACCCAATAACTAATGGTCATGCTGATATTATTTCAAGAGCAAGCAGAATTTGCGATGAATTGATACTTGCGGTTTCGACTTCATTGCCAAAAGGACCTCTATTTGCAGTAGAAGAAAGATGCGATCTTGCCAAGCTGTATCTTGAAAAATATGGTATTGCTAAGAATGTTAAGGTGATGAGTTTTGATGGCTTGTTGGTGAATTTTGCAACTAAAATAGGGGCAAATTTAATTATAAGGGGTCTAAGGGCGGTATCAGATTTTGAATACGAGTTCCAGATGGCTTGTATGAACTCAAGGCTAGATGAGAAAGTGGAAACAATTTTCTTACCAGCATCTGAAAAGAATCAGTTTATTTCATCGAAATTAGTTAAAGAGATTGCGAGTCTCGGGGGAGATATTTCAGCTTTTGTAATTCCAGAAATAAAAGAAAAATTGCTCAAATATTACAAAAAGAAATGATAAGCTCCAGGTGTCAACTAGAAATTAGCCTTTCTATTATATCAGAAAATTATAAAGCACTAAGAGCCATATATTCAGGTAAGAGTGTTGGCGCGGCAGTAAAAGCTAATGCCTATGGTCTTGGGGTGAAAGAGGTTTCTCTCCAACTACAGCAAGATGGATGCAGCGACTTTTTTGTTGCAAACATTGAAGAAGGGATACAACTTAGACAAGTTCTTGGTCAGCATGGTAATATTCACGTCTTGCACGGTGTGTTTTCTAATGAAGAAGAAGTATTTCATCAACACAACCTTACTCCAGTTTTAAATCACCTGGGGCAAATTGAGATTTGGAGCAAATACGCTAAGAAATTATCCAAAAAACTACCAGCAGTATTTCATCTTAATATTGGTATGAATAGGCTTGGCATTACTGAGCAAGAATTAATACAAATTGACCAGGAAACAGTAAGCTCAATTGATTTGAAGTTTGTGATGGGCCATTTATCTAGTTCTGAGGATAAAACTAACCCTATTAATCGCCAGCAGTTAAAAGAATTCAATCGTCTTACATCAAGATTTAATAATATACCTAAGAGCTTGTGTAATTCAGGCGGGATCTTTCTTGGCAAAGAATATCATTTTGATATAGCAAGACCAGGGGCTGCGATCTATGGCATCAATCCAACAAATGAAATTCAAATTAAAAATCCAGTTCGTATTTATGCGCCCATTATTCAACTAAGTGTGATTGAAGAAGGTCAATCTGTTGGATATGGTGCCTCTTATACTAACAAGGAGCAAAAGAAAATACGTACCGCAATTATTCCAATAGGTTACGCTGATGGAATTTTTAGGAATCTTAGCAATAATATGAGTTTTTATATTAACTCCACCCCAGTGCCAATTTTAGGTAGAGTATCAATGGACTTGACTATTATTGATGTATCAGTACTGCCGGAAAATAGTTTGTTCATAGGGCAAAAGGTAGAAATTGCTGGAGACAATTGTACCCCTGATGCAATAGCTCAAACTTCAGCTACTATCACTAATGAATTTTTAACTGGGCTTGGTGGTCGTTTTGATAGAATATATAGCAAGTAAATATTTTTAAGTTAATTAAATGCTACCTTTAGTACAGCAAGTAGGTCATAAGACTTTATTATTCATGCAATCAATAGGTATCGTGTCGATATTTATTGGAAAAACTATAGCAGGGCTCTTCAGAAGACCTTTTTATTTTACTATTGTTCTTCGGCAGTTGCTAATAATTGGTTATTACTCCTTACCGGTGGTAGCTATGACGGCGTTTTTCTCAGGCGCAGTTCTTGCTTTGCAGAGTTATAACGGATTTTCGCGTTTTTCTGCTGAAAGTTCAATTGCTACCGTTGTAGTTCTGTCTATAACCAGAGAACTTGGGCCTGTTATGGCTGGACTAATGGTTGCAGGGAGAGTGGGGGCTTCTATAGCTGCTGAAATTGGCACTATGAGGGTCACAGAGCAAATAGATGCCCTATATACATTGTCAACAGACTCAATTAAATACCTTGTAACACCAAGGGTGCTAGCTGCAGTGATAACCCTGCCATGCCTAGTGTTAGTAGGCGATATAATCGGAGTTATGGGAGGATACTTAATTAGCACCAGTAAGCTTGGGTTTAATAGTACAACTTATATAATTAATACTGTTGAGTATCTTGAAACTATGGATGTGGTATCAGGGCTTGTAAAAGCTGCAGCATTTGGTTTTATTATCTCAGTAATGAGTTGTTACCATGGTTATTATTCAGATAAGGGGGCAAGAGGGGTTGGAGCAGCGACAACATCTGCTGTAGTAAGCTCCTCAATTTTAATATTAATCACTAATTATTTTATCACAGAAATATTCTTTCACTAATGTCTAATAGCTATAAATTTCAAATAAAATCTCTGTATAAATCATTTGGCACTCACTCTGTGTTAAAAGGTGTTGAGCTTGATGTTATCAAGGATAGTTCGCTCATTATTCTTGGTGGATCAGGTTCTGGGAAATCAGTGTTGATAAAATCGATGGTTGGTCTTATCCATCCGGATTCAGGTAGTATACTTTATGAGGGTGTTGAATCTATTGGAATGAGTAGCCAAGAGCGTCTAAAGATGCTAGAAAATTGTGGTTACCTATTTCAAGCTGGGGCCCTATTTGATTCGCTCACTGTTTCACAGAATATCACTTTTTTTGCTGAGAAATTGCACAACTTAAGCAAAAAGCAGTGCAAAGAACTTGCAAAAATAAAGCTAGAATCAGTAGGGTTATCTCAGCGAATAATTGATTTGTATCCTTCAGAGCTTTCTGGCGGAATGCAAAAAAGAGTTTCGCTTGCGCGAGCGATTTGTACTGATCCGAAGGTGATTTTCTTTGATGAGCCAACAACAGGTCTTGATCCAATTATGTCAAATGTTATCAATGACCTAATTATCAAAGTAAGAGATGAGCTTGGGGCAACAACTATCACTATTACTCATGATATGCAGAGTGCTAGAAAAATAGGCAAAGAAGTAGCTTTCTTATATGATGGGAAGATAGTTTGGTCAGGCAAGATGGCAGAAATTGATAAAACAGATAACCCTCAGCTAAAACAGTTTATAAGTGGATCAGCTAATTAAAGTAAGTTTAGTGATTCACTATGGTTAAGAATGCCATATAGATAAGGAGAATATACTTGATGAATATGGTTTTTGTCTTTATATTCTTTGCTATGAAGGCGAATTGATATTTAATAAGATATATAAAAAATTAGAAGGTTATCATGTCAAGAAAGATACTTAGTTTCATTCTAATACCTGTAGTTATGATTGGTGTGTGGGTGTACACTGCATTTCAATTTCAAGCTGTAGTGATGAATAAGATTATTCCTAAGCTAAACAATAGTGAATTTGGTATCACCACCAATACTGATGCAATAGAAATTAACAAATTTTTCTTTAGAGTTCATTTAAAAGACACGGTTCTATTTGCTGGTAATGACCTTATAAAAACCACTATAGGCAATATGCATATATCCTATAATCCATTTCACTCAGAATATGCATTAGTTCTTGATAAAAATGCTAATATAGTGATGGGTACAGGTAAGTATGCTCATAACATTACAGCAAAAAGGTTTGTCATTATATCGAATAAAGAGTTGGTAAAAGGTAACCCTTACAGTTTGCAAATATCCTTAGAAGTCAAGGATTTAAAAGCAACATCAACTTTAAATGGTGAGCAATTATTAGCAAAAGCTGACAATGTTGATATTGATTTGACTACGGAAGAGGATGACGACGATATGCTTACAGTAGGGTTAAGTATTACTGAGGGTGGTGTGCGTGTCGAGAGTCAAATGATGGAATATATGGAAGACGTTGTTGACCATTTTATGTCGCAAAGCTCTCTGCTGAAAAAGACAGATTTCGAAAAAAAGTTGGTGAAACTTGTGCATAAATACAATGCCCAAATAATGGATGTATTAGGTGATATTAATACTAACTATGAATATAATCTAGCTCTTAAGAAAGAGACTTGGCAGGATGTATTTTTAGCTGCTACCAAGCAGAAATCCTTTGAGGAAGTATTTAGTAAATTTGATTTTATTAAAGATGCATATAGCTTAGACGCCACAGAAGAAACGGGTAATGAGTTATTTTCGATTAAATCCACATTTAATGCTGTAAATGATAGTGGTGAAGTAAAAGTTGATGGCAGTATTGATTCTAACAGTACCTTGAATAATCAACAAAAAGAGAAGCTATCACTGGCCACGCAAGATCTATTTGCTGGTCTTTTTAAGCAATTTGAATTTTTGAGTGTTAATGCTGGGTCAGTGTCTGGAGAAGACTTTAAGGCGTTATCAAATAGGTTGGTAGGAGTAAATAATGTAGTACTTGGTTTTAGTGGTTCATACAAAGCAGAGAATTCACAGATAAAACATAATTTAAATATCAAATTGGGGGATTTTGAGTTTGCAGCATCTGGTGAAACTGCAGATAATAAGCATAGTGGAAAATTTGCTATAACTACTCCAGAGTTGTTTACAAGTGGTTTGATCGAATTGTATGGAGATCTAAAGCCTATGCTTGCTAAAGTAGATTTAGATACTCAGTATGTACAGGGTATGGCTGATAATATTAAAAATAATGGCAAGGATTTTATATCTGTATTTAATAAGAATACTAACGCGAATGAAAAATCGGAAACAGATTTATTGATCGATTTGACTACGTTTGATTTTAAAATCAATGATCATTCTATATCAGAGCTATTAAAAGACTCTAGGGCAGAGAAATTCTTGAATTCCATTCCTGTAAGTAATTAGGATTCAAAAGCTTTATGTCAAGTGAAATAGCACCGCTAAGGGGAATGAAGGATCTGCTACCCAAAGAGTACAGGGTAGCAAAGTACATAGAAGATGTGGCTTTGAAGACTAGCCAGCTTTACGGCTTTGAAGGTTTTTCTACGCCAATCTTAGAATCTGCAAGTGTATTTGATCGCACTTTGGGTGATACATCTGATGTTGTTAGCAAAGAGATGTACTGTTTTCCAGATAAAAAGGGTAGGTTAATAGCACTTAGGCCAGAATTTACAGCTAGCGTCATGCGAGCGGTGATTTCAAATGGTTTGAAACATAAGTTGCCGTTGAAGCTATTTTCCTCTGGACCGCTATTTAGGTATGATAGACCACAGGAAGGAAGGCAACGACAGTTTCATCAAATCAATATAGAGCATATTGGAGCAAAGGGGCCGTTCTCAGATGCAGAAATAATCAAATTAGCCGTGCATATATTATCTGCTCTTGGGCTTAAAGATGACGTAGATTTAGAGCTTACTTCTCTTGGATGTGCTGAATCAAGAGCTGATTATCAAAAAGTGTTAATAGAGTACTTTAAAAAATATGAGCCAGATCTCTCTGCAGATAGTAGAGCTAGGTTACATCAAAATCCTTTGAGAATACTAGATTCCAAGGATGAAAAAGATAAGGAAATTGTCAAAAATGCACCAGTAATTACCGGTTATTACACTAAAGAGGCAGCTGAGTATTTCAAGCAAGTGATTAGTTATCTAGATATGTTTGGCGTTAAATATGTTCTTAATCCAAAGCTTGCAAGGGGGCTGGATTACTACTCTCATACTACATTTGAATTTACTACAAAAAAATTAGGCGCCCAGAGTACAGTTCTTGCTGGTGGCAGATATGATGGACTTTCAGCTCTAATGGGAGAGGATGTGATACCATCGATTGGCTTTGCTGCTGGTATAGAGAGATTAGCTTTGCTAGGAGCATATAATGTTGAGCGGGAGCGGCCGAATTATATATTTCCAATGGGTCAAGATGCAATAGCAGCATCGATAAAGCTAGCTGATGATTTAAGGCAAAACAACATACAGGTATTGGTTGAATCAGATGGTAAGGTTGCTAAAAGAATTCAACAAGCTGTTAGTGCTAAAGCAAAATATGCTATATTCATAGGAGGAGACGAAATTGCTTCTGGAATGTATAAGCTCAAGAATCTGGATACGGGTGAGGAAAAAAGCTTTTCTCCATCTGAAATAAAAGAGCAACTTAGATAAAAAATACAAGCTCATATATGTACGTATTTAATATTATGATGTCTAGAGATCTTGGTGGTATTCAGCAAGCTTATATAGACTATTGTGATGCTCTTAATATGTCAGGATATAAGGTTGTTAATATCGCTAGTGTGGCTGCGCAAATTAATGATAAGCTTGTGCCAAATCATAGATTACCTAATATTGCTTCGTGGTGTATTTTATCAA
Organism: Rickettsiales bacterium; assembly: GCA_017302595.1. Classification (GTDB taxonomy): domain Bacteria; phylum Pseudomonadota; class Alphaproteobacteria; order Rickettsiales; family Rickettsiaceae; genus Megaera_A. The sequence goes on along the minus strand of JAFLDA010000001.1, from coordinate 571,544 downwards.
AAATCATACTGTTTTTTCTGCACCTAGCATATAAGCCAAAAGTAGTGATTTGTCATGGTAACAGAGCAATACAATTTACTTCGTTAATCAGAGGCAAAGTTCCAACAGTTGGAGTATCACATAATTATAGTTATAAATATCTTAAAAAATGTGATTACGTAATTTGTTTAACCAATGCTCTAAAGGCTCATCTTATTGAGCATGGAGTAGGAGCTGAGAAGTTATTATTTTTACCTAATATGGTGCGTATAGGTCATAAATATTGCGAGACAACGTATAGTAATCCTGTTGTTATAGGAGCAATGGGGAGATTTGTTAATAAAAAGGGCTTTGTATATTTGCTCGAAGCAATAGCAGAATTAATTTCTACAGGAGCTAATCCAATTCTGCTTTTAGGAGGAGATGGAGAAGAAAAAGAGAATCTAATAAAAAAAGTTCAGGAGCTTAATATTGCAAATAATGTGATTTTCTGTGGTTGGGTAAGTGATAAAGAAGATTTTTTTAGTAAGATTGATATTTTTTGCCTGCCGTCGACAGTTGAGCCATTCGGTATAATTTTGCTTGAAGCAATAGAACATTCAAAAGCTGTTATTGCAACAAAAAGTGGCGGTCCAGAAGATATAATAAGAGATCAGGAAGATGGGCTACTTGTCGAACCATTTTCTGGCCAAGAATTAGCGGTAAAAATGCAGAAATTGATTACTAACCCAAGATATGCAAATAAGCTGGCCAAAAGTGCTTATGATAGATTAATTTCAAAGTATGATATCAAAGTTGTCTCTAAACAATTGTTTGAAATAATAGAAATGGTAGCTAAATAATGTTCAAATTTTCTAAAACCAAAACCGGTCTTAACCTTGTAACTTATGAAATGCCGCAAGTTAATTCTGTGGCAATTAATATTATTGTTAAGGTTGGAAGTAGGTATGAAACGCTGCAGGAAGCTGGTATTTCACATTTTCTGGAGCACATGGCATTTAAAGGCACAACTAATAGAACAGCTAAAGATATAGCAATTGAATTTGATAAAATTGGTGGACATTTTAATGCGTATACTAGCCGCGAAAACACGGTGTATTATACAAAAGTATTAGCTCAGCATATAAAGCAGGCAGTGTCGATTTTAGCAGATATTCTACAAAACTCGTTATTTGACAAGGAAGATATTGCAAAAGAATTGAATGTGATTACTCAAGAAATTGCAGAAGTGAAGGATAACCCAGACGAATTAGTGTATGAGAAATTTTACTCCCTAGCTTATCCTGATCAATCGCTTGGTAGATCGATTTTAGGTACGCTGGATAGTATAGCTAAATTTGAAAAATCATCCTTCATTGAATATATGTCTAGGCACTATCACCTCGATAATATAGTCATTTCTATGGCTGGTAAAGTAAGGCATAATGAAGCAATTAATATAGTTGAGGAATTATTTTCTTCTTTTCCTACTAGGGAAAGTGTTACCGCTAAGAAGTCTAAATATATCGGTGGCAAGGATATTTATATTAAGGAGCTTGAGCAGAGTACGATTGCCTTAGGTTTTGAAGGTGTTTCTTACAGTAATCTAGATGAATTCTATCATGCTCATATTTTATCAGTAATTTTTGGTGGTGGATTATCTTCTCGTTTGTTTCAAAGAATCAGGGAAGAATTGGGTTTAGTTTATAGTATAGGGAGTTGGCTTAATTCTTATAGTGATAGCGGAATCTTTAGTATTTATGCTTCAACAGATCATAGTAATGCCAGTAAGGTTTTGTTTGAGGTGAAAAATGAAATTGATAAGATAAGAACAGGTGTATTTGATGACGAGATTGCCAGGGCAAAATCTCAAATTGAGTCCAATATTTTGATGGCGGAAGAAAAGCCGGAATACAAGTCAGATGAGATAGGGAAAAATTATTCTTTATTTAATAAGTATTTTGAAGTTCAGGAAGTTATGAAAATAATCAATACAACATCTAGCAAAGATTTAGCGTCAGTAGCAAATAAGATATTTGATACTAAACCTACCCTTGCTGTAGTAGGAACTCCCCATGGTGAAATTGATTTCTGATACGTAAATAAATGTCTTGATATTCAGTGCATAATAATTACAGAGGTTAGTATGGATGCGAAGTTGAAATTGTAAAAACTTCTATCTTTGGGGGTAATATTAATATATATTTATCGTCTAAATTACTATTGTTTAACTGCTGGAGCTATATGTTTAAAAACAAGCCAAAAAAATTACTTGATACAACAGCCGTTTCTGAAACTATAAAAAAACTTGGGGATAAACCAGTAGGTGGCAAGACTAAGGTTCATGAGTTGATGGAGGATTTTCATGAAAATGGAATTCTTTTAGCGATGGTTTTTTTCTCCTTGCCTGTTGCTATACCATTGCCATATCCACCAGGGTTTACAACGATTATGGGTATTCCGTTGATGATTTTATCAATTCAAATGCTACTTGGAAGTAAGAAGGTACAATTACCAAAGAAAATCAATGAGTATGAGTTAAACAATGCAACGTTAAAGGCAATAAGTGATAAAGTAGTTCCAAAGTTAGTATCAGTTGAGAAGTACATAAGGCCAAGAATGGCATTTGCAAAATCAGTATATTGTGAGCAAATGGTCGGTTTGATAAGTTTGGTAGCGGCTTTTTCGATTGCATTACCAATCCCACTTACTAATGCTCTACCTGCTTTAGGTATTTCTGTTATGTCACTTGGATTGTTGAATAGGGATGGTTTAGTTATACTAGGAGGTGTATTGATTACAGTATTTGGCCTAGTAATAGCCACTGGAGCCGTTTTGGGTAGCTGGGTAGTAATAAAATACATATTTCGTTCAATTCTTTAAAATTTCAAATGAAAGAAAAGCTATACCAAGGTTCTAGTAAGACATTATATCATTCTGAGGAAGATAATTCGTTGATTTTATCTTTTGATGATACCCTTAGATTGTCTAAAGATAAGACTCTCGATTTTCTGGGTAAAGGAGTGATAAATAATACAATATCTTCTTATATCATGCAGAAATTAGATATGATTGGCATAGATAATCATCTAATTGAAAAGATCAATATGAGGCAACAGTTGGTCCAATTTGTTGATGTGTATCCAGTACAAATTCATATTTCATCTATTGCATGTGGCAGGTATGTGACTGACTTTGGGATGGAAGAAGGTTTTGTATTTGATGAGCCGATTATTGACTTTAGAGTCAAAAATAAAGAACTTGAGTATCCAATAATCAATGAGTCGCAAATTATTAGTTTTGGTTGGATGGATTCTCAGGAAGTAAAAGAAATGAAGAAGAAAGCAATAAGGATTAATGATTTTCTAACAGGCTTATTTGTGACCGCAAAAATTAGAGTAGTAGATATAAAATTGGAATTTGGAAGAGTGTTCAATGGTGAAGAGTTTATGAGCATGCTTGTGGATGAAATCTCGCCTGATACGTGCAAATTATGGGACATGAATAGTAATGAAAAACTATGCTATGAGCTTGCGCATGAACAACCAGATAAATTACTGCCGGCCTATCAGGAAGTGATGAAGAGATTGGGTGTTAAGGGTAGCACTAAGTAATTACTCTTGATACAACACGTTCTATTTTTCAAAAGCATTTTGTTTCGTCGTTAAATTAGTCATAAATGATTTTTAGCTCTTTATGTTCTCTTTCCTTGCCGAGTTTGAAATATAGGCAAATATAGGCATTGTTAAGTAATATTACCAATCATACAAAAAAGATACTATAACACATCTTGACAATTAATCATAAGTTAAATACTATGAGTTAATACAACCTATAATTGTATCAATTTTAATAATCATTGAATGGTGTATTAATTATGAGTAAAGATGGATCGATAACACCTCGTACTGTAAGAGGAAAACCAGAGGATTTACCCCTTACCCCAGAGGAAGTAGCAAGTATACTTGAGTATGATGGTCAATTTCTGGAGTATTATACAAAAAGAAATGAGGGTGCACTAGAAACACCCAGAAAGAGAGATTTGGGCGAGAAAGCTTTAGGTAAGCTAGAGAGATATTGTGATAGTGGTAAGTTCAAAGGCTTAAAACAAGCCTTTGAATCTAAATTTAGTAAGATCGCTGAGGTTATACCAAAAGTTGCAAGCTCAGCAATTGAGCAGTGTCAAATTACTGACTCTTTAAGGTTTGTAAAAATTTTTCAGCATAGAAAAGATGATGCTGTAGCAGATTTAGGGTTTGATCCATCCGAACCTATTGTTAGACATTATGGAATCAATTCAATTAATAGCGCAATTTTTATTGGACATGCTATAAAAGAAGATACATTACATCCAATTGAACGTAGCGTTTTTAAAAGTGCTGTGGAGTACTTAGAAGAAAAGAATTCTTCGGCACAAGAGATTAAAGAAGTAGTTGCTATGTCGCCAATCCCAAAACCAAACAACGTTGTATTAGTGAGTTTTTTTCCACGAAAATTTGAGGATAAGTTTTTAGGAGCTAAAATTATTGTTGCTGATGAGAAGTACCATGGAGAAGCAGAAACTCATACTATTGCTCTATGGAATGATGTGCCTAAAGAAATAACCATCATTGATCCCACAGATAGAACATTTAGTCAGTTTTTAGTTAGCATTTTAAATAAAACCGACGCTCTTAAACCTTATATTTTTAAAATGGAAAGCTCTGAGGTATTGGGTGTAGACAGAAAGGTTATAACAGAAATATACAGACCAAAATATGGTCTGGAGAAGTCATTAAAATTTGCAAGAGATTGTACAGATATAGCGGTTAAAATTGCTTTTGAATTGAATGAACAACAAGCAGATCCTTTAGTACCTGTAGGTGACATTCTAGCTAATACTATTAAACAAATTTCTAACGCAACATTACCAAAAGCGATTGGATTATTCAGAGCCCTTCAATCATCAGATGTTAGCGCAAGGCATGCAGCAAAGAAGTTTGTTGATAAAGCAAAGAGTGTTGGAGCAAAGCTCAAAGATGATGATACTGTTTTAAGAGTTCTAGCGGAGCGAGCGGAGATTGAATGGATTCGAGAGGTTTCAGACTTGATTGGGGCATTAGATGAATTAGGTATGGATCTTTTAATATAATTGGAGGTTTTATGAAAAAAAATTACAACCATGCGCATGATAACCTAATGAAATCATGGAGCAGTAGTACGAAGGAGCTTAGTAAATTAGCTGAAATGAGAGAGACAGGATTGACCGAAACGTTGGGTAAATTTGAATTTACTCATGCTTGTCTTGAAAGATTAGAAAATGTGATTACTCAACTTGAAGAAGCAGATGCTGCGGAGGAATTGGAGCATGAAGAATTCTTAAGCTCACAATTAAGCGATCAACCTTCAGGATTAAGCGATCAACCTTCAGGATTAAGCGATCAACCTTCAGGATTAAGCGATCAACCTTCAGGTTTAAAGCCTCAGGTGGCACTGGGAAGTGTAAGTGAAATAGCCTTGGACCATTCTGAAATGCAGCGGAAAATGACTTGTTTTATGTTAGAGAGAATGAGACACGATTTTGGATGGATATATAGAGATGTTAAGTCTGATCTTACCCAAATTTGTTACAAAAATGAAATTGAAGAGTTTAAAAAATTGCTACTTGAGAGCCCTTGGATGAAAGGAGTTCTAGCTGAAATCGGTAAAGAACTGTCAATTTACGCTCTATCAGAAAGTGATTCCAAAAAAAGGGGCTTCGAGATGTTTGATTTGATTGCTTCAAAAGATTCCAATTTTTCTCAATATAAATTTGAGATTTTGAAAACATTATCTAAAGAAAGTGTTATTGAGTTCTTATTGAGTTCTGCAGCAAATAAGTATTATTCTCCTAGTGAAGTTTCACATGTACTTTCTAAAAGTCATTATGAAGGTGCTGTAGGTTTATTTGAAAAGGTGATAATAGAAGGAGTAGGAAGAACACAATTAGCACAGTATTGTAAAGGAGAATATCTTCAATATGCTGGCGATAGTAAGGGGGCTACTGGCGCATTTCAATCAGCGATGGAAGGTGATGCTTCAGTCAAGGAAGATGCACAAGAACGCTTAGCTTCGTTAGATAGTATTCCGGCAAAACAACGTATTGAGGAATTAGCAGCAAAATTGAAAGGGGTTGCTAATTCTTATCTAAAAGAATATGAAGCAGTTATAAGTGATGCACTGGGCAAAGTTTGTGATTCACTGACTCCTTCTTCACCAAATGAACCAGCTGTAATAATTGGTGTGAGCATGGTTCAACCACCTTCTTCACCAAGTAAATTGGCCGAAGCGGTTGAAGGGGCAAAAAAAGTTTTATCCAAAATTAAATTTATTAATCTAAAACAAGATGCTCCTCCAGAGATTGTTTCTGCGCAAGAATTTCGTGATTTACCGAAGATATACTCTTCTTTGGTAAGCAAATTGGATAAAGCAGAGAAAGAAAAGTTAGTTGAATATTGTGCAGCAGTAGAGCACATTGAAGAGGCTATCAAGGTTGTCGGAGAAACGGAAACAGGATTTGATGTTTTAGGAGCTTGAAATATTTCCAATCATACTTGTAAATTGACCATCAGATATTAGTATTTATCCTAAAATTAGAAATTTTTAATCACTGTTGCCGTGTAATGTAATACTATAAGTTACGATAGAATTTGTGTAATGTGGTGTGATATAGAATGGCTAATGTAGGGTTAATTGTTATTGCCTTAGTTTTTGTATTTTTAAACGGCTTTTTTGTTGCGGCGGAATTTGCTATGGTAAAACTTCGTTACACTAGAGTGCAAATGTTGGAACGTACTGCTGGTTGGAGAGGAGCCATTTTAGCTAAGGTTCACACGAATTTAGACGCATACTTATCAGCTTGTCAGCTGGGAATAACTCTATCTTCTCTTGGGCTTGGTTGGGTCGGTGAACCGGCTTTTTCTCATTTATTGACACCCCTACTGCATACGTTAGATATTACCTCTGCAAAAATAATCTCTATGGTTTCATTAAGTAGTGCCTTTTTGATTATTTCATTTTTGCATATAGTAGTGGGTGAATTAATGCCAAAAACAATAGCAATTCGTCAGGCAGAGAAGATATCATTATGGACTGCTATTCCTTTATACTGGTTTTATTGGCTAGCATATCCAGCCATTTATTGTTTAAACGCTACTAGTAATGCATTGCTGAGATTATTTAGATTAGATGCCTCGCATAAAGCTGAGCATGCCTACACTTCAGAAGAGATCAAATTGATTCTAAAACTTAGCCAAATGCACGGTGAGCTAGAGAAAGTTGAAGCAGATATGATAGAACAGACTCTAAACTTTGCTGATCTGCAAGTAAAGGACGTTATGCGCTCAGTGAAAGAACTGATAACTCTAGACGCTGGCAAACCACTAGTTGATAATATTAATCTGATGATAACTCATCGTTATAGTCGTTATCCTGTGTATAAAGGCAGTATGGATAATGTTTTAGGCGTTGTACATTCAAAAGATTATTTGATCGCTCTTAATAGCAAGGATCCTATACCGTCATTAACTGATACAATGCATGAGCCCATTAAAATAGCCCCCACAGATTCAGCGTTAGTATTATTGCAGAGTTTTAGGAAAGGAACAACGCATTTAGCGTTAGTTTATAGTAATAAGAAATTAATAGGTTTTCTCACATTAGACAATCTCTTGCAGGTTATTTTAGGTCATATCAAAGATGAATTTCATCTTACTAGTAAGTAGTGGTTTTTGTTATAGTTACGAGGGTAATTTAGCGCGATAAGAAAAGTCTCCACTTGGAATGTTTTCTTGAGTACAGTACATAGTTACCCCGAGCACTCTTCACGGTCACCCCGGACTTGATCCGGGGTCAAAGAGCTTTGAGGTTATGACTTAAGATGGATGCTGAATTAAATTCAGTATGAAAAGTGGTAGTGTTCAGGATAACTAAGGATAGGTTCAGCATGACTTGTAGTTTTTGAATTATCAATTTTTGCGTATGGAATCTCTGTAGATTAGTGATTTTGCTAAATACTGGCCATGGGGTATTGATAATTTTTCATAAAAATTCTTCTCTATATCATTCATGTTAAAGAAATCACCATATATTGAAAGTCCAGCTAAGCCGGCTTTTGTATTTATTTCAGCAATGTAGATGTTCTCATTTTGATCAATTAAAATATCAAATGCCAGATCATCTATTTTGTCATCATATTCTCTATTTAAGTAACTAGTGATATCGATAGTTGTGGTTTTAATTTTATCAAAAATTAAATTCGCCTTTTCTTTGGAAGAATAAATTCTTTCAAGTAGTTCGATCGGGATATCTGTATTGCCGCCATTTGATATTTCATTTGATGTATTACTGATTCTTACTTCACTTAAGAAATGCCATTTTTCTGCTTCTTTAAAAACAATAGCTCTAATATCAAAAACCGATCCTTGGTAACGAATTACATCTACAGCTTCTTGAATTATATACTGTTCACCTACTTTTTTGTTTATATAGTCTACACATTCATCCAGAGTTGAGAACAAACACGTTTCTTTTTTTTGCTGTAAATAATATTCACAAGTTACAGAGTCATTGATACATTTTACCACAAATATTTTATTTCCCATGCTTCCATAACGTGGCTTAATAAAAACAGTAGAGTTTGTCTTTATAAATTTCTCTAATTGATCTTTTGAAGCTTTAAATATCTCGGTATGAGGTATTACATGTTTATTGAACTTTGATATAATTTCTGCCGAAAGTAATTTATCCTGACATAGTTTTCTAATAGCCCTAATAGGGTAAATTTGGTACCCTTCTTCTACGGCCCATGGTATAAATTCACGGTAGATGTTAAGTTCATCTATGCCAATGAAAAAATCATGATTAATTTTAGGCAGGTTCGTAGAAATTTGCTTGAATTCGTTGTTTTGCCAAATATAACCAGTCACTTGTTTATTGTGTTTGTTGACATTAATAGGAGAGTAGCAAATCAGTTTATAATTATATGTTGCGAGTGCAGGGGCCAATACTGATGCGCGATGCATAATTATGTTGAATATATTAGCTGTCATTTTTTTACTATGATGCTCATGAAATATCATTCCTATCCATTTTTCTTGAATAGAGGGGAGATAATAGTAATATCCATATTGATCTTGTTTAGGTATAAGCGTTGATGGAGAATTTGCCATTACTTTTTGTTCAATTAGCTGCTTACTAAGATCTTCTATTTCTTCTTTATTTAGAAATCTTGGTTGGTAATTTGTTACTTTGTTGTCACTAAAGATTGGATATAATTTTAAATCAATCTCAAATTGATCATTTACTAATGCAATAGTCATCGAAACAACAGAGCTGTATGGCGGTGCATCTAATTTCTTGTATCGACCAGGAGAGTTGAACATAAAGTTCCCGATACTATATAGTACTGCTTTATTTTCACGTTTTTCAAACTCCTGAATCATATGAGAACCGTGACCTATAATGAAATCTACGCCGCAATTAAAAATACTATCACTAAGGTCTCGTTGTTCCTTATCACACCATTCATAGTTATTTCCCCAGTGAGGAAATAAAATAATAAAAGTATTTGGATCTGATTGTTTGATTACTTCTACTTGTTTAGCAATCCACTTAGGATCAAGGGGCATTAATCCTGGTTTATCAATATCTGCATATACTTTATATTTATTTCGGTAAGAAGGTACATCTTCAAAGGCAGCAATGATTGCTAGAGTAATTTTTTTATCAGCAAAATTAATTTCACAAATGAAAGGCTTGCTTGCTTGTTCTATGTTTTCTCCTGCTCCGATGATGGGTAAATTATATTTTTCCAATATATTAATAGTTTGCTTGTAACCATCTATACCATAATCAAAAGTGTGGTTATTAGCTAAACTCACCAAAGATACATTATGCTTTATGAGGGTCTCTGGGGCTTTTGTTATATCTGTCCAATGAATATAACTTTTTTGATCTTTGAATGGAGATTCTTGACAATTTGTAATAGGAGTTTCAAGGTTTACTAAGACAAAGTCAGCATTGGTCATTAGTGGTTTAAATTTTTCTAGTCCGTGATCGTATCCCAGTGTTTCCAAAACAGAAGTTCCTCCTTGTTGTTTGATTGCTTCTTGATAATTTTCGCCAAAACTTGTATCTCCAGCAAAGAGAAATTCAAATTTTTGATTATTATTTTTAAGGAATATTTTTCTGAAATTATTAGTTCTGTTTTCAAATATCATTGTCTTATATCAAACAAAAAGTTACTATTTAGAATACGATTAACTTGTACGCGGCCATAGCGCCCATACCAAAATTTTCTAGTACACTCACGGTACTAAGTGGAACATTTAATACGCTGCCCAAGCAGGCACACTTTATTTTTTGTCCTGACAATATACTTTTTAACACACTAATGCCGCTAGCCGACATTACAATTAGCGTTAGTATATTTACTACGACAATATTAAATTGCATCAAATAGGCAGCACCTAGTGAGAATTCAATAAATGGATAAAAATAACCGTACCATCTAATTCTTGCTGTGATAAGGTCGTATGTTGCAAACCCCTCAACAAAGCCTTTTAAGTCAAAAAATTTAAATAGGGATAAAAAGATAAAAAAATACCCCATGAAATTATACATCAGTTTTTCAGCAGTAAAATGATTTGATTCGATCGTGGAAAGTATGATACAGAAAATAACAACTACAATTAGAGGCTTATAGGTGATAAAATTTTCAAAAAACCTCTGAGTATTAGTGTTGTCATGCAGATGGTTTTTATGATTGTGGTGATTATGTGAATGTTCCATAATTAAACTTTTTGTATGTTTTTAAAAAGATCCTTGATCTTAGTAACTTAATATAAGGGTATCATTCGTGATTTTGAAATCTCGGAATTTGCCAATTAGGCTCATTCCAAGTAGTGGTATATCCAATGCACCAGATGTGACGTGGGCTGCAACGTCCTCAAACTCCTTTTTACCAATTCTTAGTTTCTCTATTCTAACAGGAGCTGCATAACTTATACCGTTTGCTGTGTTATATTTTTGTGAATATCTAAGGCTTTTGGGGTTGAAACCAAATAAAATTGCTGCCTCTTCAGTTAGCGCAACGTCACTGGCACCTGTATCTATAAGAAATCTGATTTTGCTATTACTATCTGTTAAAACATCAACATAAAAATGGCCATCAGCACTTCTTGCAATCATTAACTGTCCAGCGGTGTTTGACCAAGAATAGGAAGGAATGAGAACAGAAAGAATCCTGTTTTTAAATGAGTCAAGCTCAAACCTAAATGCATAGACAATGACTAGTACTCCAAGAACCAAGAACCAAATCATTACGTTTGTAAATGAAGCACCGGAGGTTTTATTTCTTGAATAGAAAAAAATAAGAAATAGCAAGAATATTAGTAGTGATGCGGCGGATAGATAATTTCTAGAATCTAATGAAAACATTAATTATCCCAGTTCAGTTATTTTAATGGTCCCCGTGAGCTAGCATATCCATTTCTATATTAACTAAATCATCAGGTGTGCTAGCATGATACCATCTAGTGGTATCTTTTGCCGCTACTCCTCTTACTTTATCACTATTTAGATAATATTCTCTTAAAGAAAATATTTTTAAAGGATGTTTTGCAATTTTTTGAGGTATTAATATCTGCAAACCAGAATACATGTAATCATAGTTTGTTTCCTTATCTCCTCTTGACAACTTTCCATCGCTCAGTAAATCAAAATCACCGTGTCCCTTATAGCCTACAGCTTTTTCGTATTTTTGCATTAATAACAGGAAATCCATCTTATCTGTATCCCATGAATCTATCATATACTCAAAAATGTTATAGTCAGGTTTTAAGACAGTATCAGTGTTGAGAGTAAAAATCGGTTTATCTCCTAGATATTCTAGAGCATTCTTAATTGCTCCCCCAGTTTCTAGTAGTTCTTCTTCATATAAAACGATTATTTCAGGAAATCCAGGATTGTTTTGTTGGTATTGAGCTATAGAGTCGTTGACCTGCTCATGAAGATAGTGAGTGTTTATTACAATCCTTTTAAAATTGTATAACTTACACAGATCAAGAGCGTAGTGAAGCATAGGTTTGTTAAGTATATGGATTAGACTTTTTGGGCTGTTTTCAGTTAGATGACGCATTCTATTACCAAGGCCTGCGGCAAACAACATTATTGTATCTATCATTTTATTCTACCTTAGTTTATCCAACCACACTTTGATTTTCCCCAGTGCTGGATAGGAGAGATCATAGTCAAGGTATTGTTTTACCCTTGGGATATATTTGATATAATTTTTATCATTGTCCCTGGTGAATTTTCTAACGAACACACCTAGTATACGCATGTTTCTCTGTGCACCTAAGATATGATATTGTGCCAGAACTGATTCTTTATTGAGGCCTTTCTTATCAATGAAGTAATCAATCATGGATAGCGCATCGGATCTTGATACCTCAAAACGCGCATCTTCTAATACTGATACTAAATCATACACTATTGAGCCGTAACGTGCGTCTTGAAAATCAAGTAAGCCAATTTTTTTGAGTGAGTCACGATCTTCTAGATACATCATATTATCTAAGTGATAATCCCTTAGAACTATAGCATTTGGCACAAGAGGCATTTCGGAGAGAACATCTTGCCATAAATCGATAAATTCATCAAATTCATGCATTTTAAGTTCTCTATAATATGCATAAGGTATGTACTGGTCAGCAAATATTTCAACTTCTTTACATAATAACGCATTATCAAAGCTACTCAAGCCTTCAGGGCAATCTTTTTCTGTTAGAGAAATTAGTAAATCGATAATAAGTTTGTATGTTTCATCTTTCGTTTCTGGATTCAGCTCTAGGAATTTCGTGAGTCCAAGAGTGCCAAAATCCTCTAATAACAAATAGCCATTTTCCTGGTCCATATCATATATCTTTGGAGCAGAGAAATCGTTGTCAGTTAGAAATTTAGCTATTTTAGCAAAATCATTGACTTTAGAGTAGCTTGGCGGGCAATCCATCACTACAAATGTCTTCTCGGCTGTAGAAATTCTATAATAGCTCCTCATACCTGCATCGCCAGGCATTAGATCAACTTTATGTGGTTCATCATTGAAATGCTTGCCGATGAATTGCTTAAGCTTTGATTCTCTTTCTGCTATGAATGATACCATGATTATACAGCTAGTTTTTTTCTCGAATTTTTGTTGTAAGGAATCTTGGATACTTTTTTTGCCTTCACTAGTGCTCCAGTACCGTTTTCAACAGATTCAGCGTTAAATGTGATTTCTTTATTCTTCAAATCTGAGAAATTATACATGTCTTCAAGTAATAAGTCTTCTATAATTGAGCGTAGACCTCGTGCACCTGTATTTCGTTTCAGTGCTTTTGCTGCAACAGCATCAAGGGCATCCTCAGTAAAGATCAACTCGGCCTCATTAAGTAAAAATAATTTCTTGTATTGCTTAATTATTGCATTTTTAGGTTCAACCAAAATTTTAATTAGGGCTTCTTTATCTAATTCTTTTAAAGTAGCTACGACTGGTAATCTACCAATAAATTCAGGAATCATCCCAAATTTGATTAAATCTTCAATTTGTAAATCGTTTAGTATGTCGCTATGGCGCATTTCCTCTTTAGATTTAACATTAGCTGCAAAACCTATGGAACTCTTGTCGCTTCTGGTGGAAATTATTGATTCAATGCCCATAAATGCTCCGCCACAAATAAACAATATATTAGAAGTATCTATTTGTATGAAATCTTGTTGAGGATGTTTTCTGCCACCTTGTGGTGGGACATAAGCAACCGTGCCTTCCATAATCTTAAGGAGAGCCTGTTGTACACCTTCACCTGATACATCTCGGGTAATTGAAACATTCTCAGATTTTTTAGCTATTTTATCAATTTCGTCAATATATATGATGCCTTTCTGAGCGCGTTCAACATTAAAATCAGCAGCTTGAAGTAATCGTAGTAAAATATTTTCTACATCTTCACCAACGTAGCCAGCTTCTGTAAGAGTAGTTGCGTCGGCCATGGTAAATGGAACATTTAAAATTTTAGCAAGAGTCTGAGCTAGTAGAGTTTTACCAGAACCTGTTGACCCAACAAGCATAATATTTGATTTATTTAACTCAACCTCATCACTCTTGTTGACAAGGCTATCTAGCCTTTTGTAGTGGTTATACACCGCAACTGCTAGTACTTTTTTTGCTTTGTCTTGACCTATTACGTGTTCATCTAGGACTTTATATATTTCCTTTGGATTTGGGATGGTTGAAGAAATATCTTCAACATTTTGCTTAGCTTCTTCATTGATTATATCTTGGCAAATCTCAATGCACTCATCACAGATAAAAACTGAAGGGCCAGCAATTAGCTTTTTGACTTCAAATTGACCTTTTTCACAAAAAGAGCAGTGTGGAGATTTTTTACTTGTACGTCCTGTCATATATTATCCAATTATCTACAATACCTGTTTATCAGTAATTATTATAAAAGTAAACATTACTTCTTTACCAGCATTAAATCTCTGCTTTTGATAATCTTATCAACTATGCCAAAGTCTTTTGCCTCATCTGCAGACATAAAATGGTCTCTTTCCATTGTGTTAGCGATTTTTTCGATTTTTTGTCCTGTGTGCTTTGCGTAAGTTTCATGAAGCATTTTTTTTACCTTCATGGTTTCTTTTGCATGGATTTCAATATCAGTCGCTTGCCCTCTATAGCCGCCAAGTGGTTGATGAATCATTACACGACTATTTGGTAGTGCATAACGCATGCCTTCAGTGCCAGCTAATAAAATTGTTGCTCCCATTGAGCAGGCTTGTCCAATACACAAGGTAGCTATTTTAGGTTTTATATATTGCATTGTATCATATATTGCAAAGCCAGAGCTTACGACTCCACCAGGAGAGTTAATGTACATAAATATGTCTTTTTCCGGGTTGTCTGCCTCTAAGAAAAGTAGCTGAGCAACAATAGAGTTAGCCATTTGATCCTCAAACTCACCGCAGACAAAGACAATTCTTTCCTTTAAAAGTCTTGAGTAAATATCATAAGATCTTTCTCCCCGTGAAGTTTGCTCTACAACTATTGGTACATAACTCATTTTGTGCTCCTATCGTGAATACTTAATTTTTCATAAAACTGCCCAGATTCCTCCATGCTTTTTAGCTGGTTAAATCCCCCGACAAATTGGTCATTTACAAATACGTAAGGTACTGTATTTTGACCGGTTTTTGCAGCTAGTTTTTGATGTAAATCAACATTATTACTTAAATCTATCATTTGGTAAGGAATTGAATTTTTATCTAGTAGGTCTTTCGCACGAATACAATACATACATGTTGATTTACTGTATATCAAAATTTTTAGATTGTTTTTTACAATATTTGTAGTGCTGCTTTTACCTGTTTGGGCATTGTAAGTTACTAGCAATCTGGCGGTTCCTAGTATTGCTAGAATGACTGCTATGGCAAGTAGAAGTTTATTATTCATTTTTATTAATTAATACTAATTTTAATTACCCAAAATTACCCTAACCTTAGCATAGAAGAACTCATATCACAAATCTATACAAAATAGTGATTTACAAAATTAATATTCGAGAGTTTATGAAGAATATTATTTATACTTAAATTTAGTAGATATTAAATTATTAAATATTAGAGATTGTAATGCTCTCAAATGAACTAGAGTTAACTCTTAGAAGGGCTCTTTCTATCGCAACTGAGTATCAGCATGAATATGCTACTTATGAGCATTTGCTTTTAGCGCTTATTGAGGATTCTGATGTTAGGCATCTATTGATTAAAAGTAAAATAGACATAGAACTGATAAGAGAGAGGTTAAAGCGTTATATTGAAAAGGAATTAGTGGAGCTTGTTGATAAAGAGGTAAAAGAATCTAGGCCCACTGCTGGTTTTCAGCGAATTGTTCAAAGGGCAGCTCTTCACAGTCAAGCAGGTGGGTACAAGGTTATTAGTGGTTTGCAAGTTCTGGCAGAGTTCTTTTTTGAACATGAAGCATTCGCACTGACTTGTTTAAAGGAGTCTAACTTAAGTAGGCAAGACATAATAAATATAATGAAAAATAACCCTGAGAATGAGCATAAAGGCCCAGCTGCCAAATCAATTTTAACTAAAAACTTTAAAGTGGAGTTAGCGCATACCGAACATGAGAACAATATTGTAGAAAAAAAACAAATTGTAGTCAGTGATAATGAAAGTGCCTTAGAAAAATATTGTACCAATCTAAATGACAAAGCTAAGGCTGGGTTGATAGAATTTTTGATCGGAAGGCAAACAGAAATTCTTAGGACAATTGAAATATTGTGTAGGAGAAAAAAAAATAACGCGATTTTAGTAGGAGAGCCAGGAGTAGGGAAGACAGCGATAGCGGAGTGTTTGGCTTTAAAAATAATCTCCGGAGATGTTCCGGAAATGATAAAAGACTCTATAATTTATGCGCTTGATATAGGTAGCTTAGTTGCTGGCACTAAATATAGGGGTGATTTTGAGGAGAGAGTCAAGATTTTAATCAATAACCTTCAACAAAATAAAAATGCTATTTTATTTGTTGATGAAATACACACCATTATTGGCGCTGGTTCAACCAATATGGGAGGAATAGATGCTAGTAATCTTTTAAAACCAGCTTTAGCTAGAGGTGAACTAAGATGTATAGGTTCTACTACGTTCAAAGAGTACCATAATTATTTTGAAAAAGACCAAGCTTTAGTTAGAAGATTTCAAAAGGTAGTAATAAGTGAACCTGATGAAGAATCGACTCTTAAAATACTTCAAGGTATAAAATCAAGTTATGAAAAGCATCACAATGTTGAATATTCTGAATCTGCTTTGAAAGCAGCTATATCTTTATCTGAGAGGTATATATCAGACAGAAGATTGCCTGATAAGGCGATAGATTTGATCGACGAAGCTGGAGCAAGAGGTAAAATGAGGTCTAATAATAAAGCCAAGATTATTATTACCCCCGAAGATATAGAGGAACTTATCTCGTCTATTGCAAATATACCACTTATCAGACTTGAGTCAGATAGTATAAGTCAACTGAAGAAACTCAGTGATAATTTAAAGAATAGTGTTTTTGGCCAGGATGAAGCTGTTGATAGTTTGTGTTCTAGTATTAAGTTATCTATAGCTGGCCTGCGTAAAAGTAATAGGCCAACCGGTTGTTATGTATTTGCGGGGCAAACAGGTGTTGGTAAGACTGAGCTTGCGAAACAATTAGCTAATTTAACGGGAATGAAGTTGTTGAAGTTCGATATGTCGGAATACTCAGAAGCAACTTCTGCTACTAAATTGATTGGTAGTGCTCCAGGTTATGTTGGTTTTGATCAGGGTGGGATACTGACAAATGAAGTAAGTAAGTATCCTTATGCTGTGCTGCTTTTTGATGAAATAGAAAAATCTCACCCAGATATATTCAATCTTTTTCTGCAAGTGATGGATGAGGGTAAGTTAACTGATAATACAGGAAAAGTTATTAATTTCACTCATACAATAATTATCTTTACTACTAACCTAGTTTCTGAGGTGAAAAAAAATTCTATTGGCTTTAATGACAATAATTTTGAAGAAAAAGTTAAGTTGGATTTGAGCTCATTTAATGAAAAATTTAGTCCTGAATTTAGAGCTAGATTAGATAGGGTGATTCTTTTCAACCCTATCGACGATATAGTCGACAAGATTGTAAACAAGAATTTAAAAGAGCTAGGTGCACTGTTAGCAGACAAGAAAGTAAGATTAGTGATCGGACAAGGGGTGAGGCAATTTTGTGCTGAATATTGCTTTAAAAAGAATAATAATGCCAGAGAAATTGATAGAGTAATTGATGCATTAATAAAGCAACCCATTGCAGATGAAATACTATTTGGTAAGCTAAAAGATGGCGGTGTAGTGGTAATGGATTATTCAAAAAAAGGGGGAGGGTTATCGTTTAAGTTTAGCAGTGCTAAACATATAAAAAATGAGGAACTTGAGTCTGATAGTTTTTTTGAAAATTGTCCTTGACAACCCGCTGGATGAGCTGCTATTTTTAGCACCGATTATCAAATCTTAAAAAGGCAACACAGTGAAGACTTATTCAGCTAAACCATCTGAAATTAATAAAAAATGGTGGGTAATTGATGCTAAAGACTTAGTTTTGGGGCGTCTTGCTAGCCAGACAGCGATCTTGCTTCGTGGCAAACATAAGCCAACTTACACTCCTCATATGGATTGTGGAGATCATGTAGTGATTATCAATGCTAAGTTAGTGCATCTTACCGGCAAAAAATCTGATCCTAAAAAAGGAAAGTTTTATTATCGTCACACTGGTTTTCCTGGTGGGGTTAAAGAAACTACAGCTGGTAAAGTTCTTGCTGGCAAATATCCTGAAAGAGTAGTGAAGCTTGCAATAAAAAGAATGATCAGCAGAAACAAATTAGGTGATGTCCAAATAGGCAACCTCCATGTTTATGCAGAATCTGAGCATCCTCACTCTGCGCAAAAACCTGAAGTTTTTGATCTAGCTAGCAAAAATTCTAAAAATAAGAAGTAATCACGATGGAAGTACCAACACTTGAAATAAAGAAAACAAAACAAAAAGTAACTGCTTCAGACGATCAAGAGGTGAAAGTTATTCAATATAAATCTAAGAAATCTCTTCCTGGTGGTGGCGCTTATGGAACTGGTAGAAGAAAAAATTCTATAGCTAGAGTTTGGGTAAGACCGGGAAAAGGTAAGATTATAGTCAATAATAAGGATGTATTTGCCTATTTTCCGCGTCAAACATATACAACTATGATTTTACAGCCTTTTGTAGATACTAATACAACAGGACAGTATGACGTGGTTTGTACGACAAAAGGTGGTGGCACAACAGGTCAAGCGGGAGCGATTGTGCATGGTATAGCAAGAGCTCTAGATTGCTTATCTCCTGATTTTCATACAGCTCTGAGGAAAGGCGGCTTCTTAACAAGAGATGCAAGGGTCGTCGAACGTAAAAAGTACGGTAAGCGTAAAGCGCGTAAGAGCACACAGTTCTCTAAACGTTAAAGTAAGTGGCCCAGGATTTTTCTGGGCCCTTTTTGTATCTTTTATGGCGGGGTAGCTCAGCTGGTTAGAGCAACGGAATCATAATCCGTGGGTCGGGGGTTCAAGTCCCTCCCTCGCTACCAAAAAATTATCAGACATTCGTATAAACAACTGTTTGTTTAATACCTTCTACTGTATAGTAATGTTTTTGATTCGGTTTTGATTAAAGGGGTTTTGGAGATTGATCTAAGGTGTTAAATCCTTGAATTTATTCGATGATTCCATCTGTGATATCTAGGACAACTTATAGATTGCGCCAAATACCCCTATTTACTACATCGTGTAAATTCTACATATCATTTACTTAAATATTATTATTTACAAAGGTTTACTCATTAATCTCCATCTCCAGCTAGCTCAACATCTGCAGATAGTTTTACTGCTTCTGGCTTTACCAGTTCTTGACTCTCGAATAAGGCTTTACGGGCTGCGATTGCCTCTTTCCAACTATCTGGTGATAATGCTGGACTGCGTACCAATGAACCTTTTCTTACTGGAACCGATAGTAATGGATCTTCACTTTCTGAAGATTTTTCTGATAGTAAATCTTTTCTAATCGGAGTTAATGGGGTCATACTTTCCGATGACTGTGTTGGTAGGTCAAGTTGTAGAGTGACCCAATTAAATTTTGCTCCATTTGGTGGGGGGCTTGATAAATCTTCGTCGCTATCTATTGGTAAATCAACATTTAGTCTTCTAATATGATATTTTGTCATAATACCTCCAATTATCATAATGTTTAAAAAACAAATTGTATGCAGTAACAAACATGTGTAACTACACAACTATCAGTATAATTACAGTATATTAACGATTGGTTAACCTCACCTAGTCATGCTGGAACTTGACTGGAGCATCCATTATTCCTTTGTGGACCCAAAATCAAGTTTGGGGTGACTTTCCCGGTTCTTCCCCTGCGCATAGTCATCCCTGGCTTAACCAGGAGTCCAAGTGATCTTCTAGCTTACAACGGTTTTAAGTAAATGGATCCTGAATTAAATTCAGGATCCATTTACTTAAAACCATAGTTGATGATTTTAGAGGCGTTTGTGATAACTTTAAGGGATGTTTTGGTCCATAAGTTTTGAATGCTTTAAGCTTGTGACTGTGGCTCCTCATTACCTGAAGAAGCACTAGATTCAGTAGTTTCTGCAGTAGCGTTACCATCTGCAGATTCCTCAGTGCTGCCACCTTCTGTAGCCGCCTCTAGTTCGGCTTTTTGTTGGTCTGTTCCTAAAGCATAAACACATAAATCTTCAAGGGCTACGCCATTTTTTGCAGCAAGTTCCTGAAGTTGGGTAACGGCTTCCATAACTTCACCAGGAATTGTTCCCCCGCGGTTTTTGGACAGCCAGTCAGCTTGAAAATGAAGTGGATGATGGCCTGTTTCAGGTTTTCCAATAAAAATAGCAAAAGGAGCCATTTGCCCGCCAAAATCACAGTCTATGGTAAATTTTTTTGTCATTTTTTTTTACCTCATTTATACATATCAGTATAGGATATTAGATATTTACTTGAGTTCAAAGTAAATTTATTGGATATAAAAATATTAATAATAATGATAGTGATTTTATGAAACCTAAAATGCTAATATTTGGTCACGGGTATGTAGGTAAATTTCTTTTAGAGTATTTTACCAAGTTAGGGTGGAATGTATGCATTACATCGCGTCATAAATCAGGTGATAACATTATTGAATATAATAAATCCTCTATAGAAAATGCGTTAAAAGATGTAACTCATATAATCACTACTATTCCCCCAAATGAAAATGGTGATGTAGTATTAGTGGATTTCTTAAATCTGATAGAATGTACAACTAATCTGGAGTGGATAGGATATATTTCATCCACTGCGGTATACGGAGATTATGAAGGGCATACTGTATATGAGGACTCATTACTAAAGTGCGTGAGTACAAGAGGTATGCAAAGAGTTGTTGCAGAGGAGCAGTGGAGAAAATTATGCGAAGATAGGACTGATCTTAGTATATTCCGTCTAGCTGGAATATATGGTCCAGGTAGAAGTGCCATAGATAATATTAAGGCTGGAACTGCCAGATCTATTTACAAAGAGGGGCAAGTGTTTTCAAGAATTCATATACAGGACATAGAACATATCATTCATAGCGCCATTACAGCAAACAAGAAGTTTGAAATATATAACGTAGCAGATGACTATCCTTGTGCAACTAGTGAAGTAAATCAATTTGCAGCTGATTTGCTTGGGGTAACAGCGCCAACACTTGAGAAGTATGAAGAAGCTAATTTATCTGTTATGGCGGCAGAATTTTATCAGGATAATCGAAGAGTTTGTAATGATAAAATTAAAAAGACTCTAGGGATAAAGTTATTATATCCTAGCTTTCGTGAAGGGCTGAATGCAATTTATAGAGATTTAATTCAAGGCCAAATTAATTTAAAAAAATCAATTTAGCTTTAGTATCTCCCATGCTATATTGTTCTTGGGTGATAAGTTGTAAATAATTAAAAAATGGGGGAAGAAATGTCTAAAAAAAAGAAACAATCTAAAAAGAATAAAAAAGACGATGTCTCAGAAGAAGTGCTGGATTCTTTTGTAAGATCTATGCTTACTCCTGAAGTGATAGTACATCTTCTTAAAAACAAGGATTTCGTTAAAGCTACTATAGCAGAAACAAGGAAGGCTAAAAAAGACCCAAGTGATATCAAAGGATTAGGAGATAAATATAAACTACCTGCTGATCAAGTGAGTGATGGCCTAGATGATGTTGAACAGATGCTGACAAAAATGCTTGGTGATGTAAGTGACGAGGTGTAAGACTACTACTTGGGAACAGTGAGTCAAAATCCAAGTTGCTTTGTGATTAGACTTTTGTAACTTTCAATGAGTCGTTGTTCCTTAGGTAGTTTTGCCTTGCATTCATCAAAACTACCATTGCATATTTTTCTCATCAATGAGTTTGCTATGTAAAATTCATTTGTATTTAGTTTGGCAAGGTCCAATATCAAGCCTGGTATGAAAGTGATATCAAGAGTTGGGTATTGTTCCTTTCCTGGCGCATTAAAGTTTGCATTAATATTGTAAAAAGTTTTGTAGTAATTTCTAATATCTTTAGTGAATCTTAGCTGGGTTGAGAATCCTTCAAAAGATGGCAAATGATCGCCAAAATTCACTACTATAGTTTTCTTTTTTCTTTTCATGAGCTTATCTATCAGCTCTAGTTGATCCTTATTGGTTTTATTAATTCTATCAATATAATCATTAAGTTTCGAACAGAGTTGATCATTCATGGACAGGCTGCAGCCTATAGTATCTTTGGCAAAACTTGAGTGTGGGCCGTGGTTTAGCATTGTTGCTGCAAAAATGTATTTTGGCTTTTCTGGGTGTTTATTCAGGGCGTTTATGATCATATCACCAATTACTTTATCTGGAATTTTACTCCAACTATCAGGATTATAGCCTATTTCATAGACATCAGTAATCTTATCTGCTCCAAGAGTGGTGTATGATTCTTCAGCAAGAGAAAAATTCTTATCGACAGGATATACAACTTCTACGTCATAGCCTATTGACTTAAGATATGACATAACCGAGTTTTGTGTCTTTGGAATTAGTGTAATAAATGGCATATAACTAGGACCAGAAAATGATGCGTGAGGAATGCCTGTATTTATCTCATACTCACTGATCCAGGAGCTGCCTCCGAAGGTATTTACGTTTAGTGTACCGTGATATTTGGTGTACTTACCTTGGTCGAAAAAGCCAAAATTAAAGTTATCAGCAAAATCGTAATCTAATTTGCTAGGATTAAATACGGATTCATTGAGAATCACCACTATGTCAGGCATTTCTTCGACAGATATTAAAGCTCTATCCTTTGACTTTTCTACCTCTTGGGCAATGAGGCTATAATCTATCGTTCCTGCTAATGGCTCAATATATATATCAGGGATGGTGAAAACAACATCTGCAAAAGGACCGTATAATTTTCTTTGAAAACCACTATTTTCTTTTTTTATAGAATCTATCGCCATATAAAAGTACGATTTTCTATCAAATGAAATTTCAAATAATTTTGATAATAAGAGTAAAGCAACACCAATTGATATTATTCTAAGGACATAGTAATTTTTGGCTCCCAGGCGAATTTTATCCAAAAGAGTATCGTATCGATTCCACAAAAGGATAAAATTGAATAATAGCAAAATAAAGATTAGATAAATTTCCTTTGTGGCATATTCATACATTAACCTTAGCAGTCCATGATTCACCAATAGTTTTAGCATGAAGAAATCGGCGGCTGAAAATTCTTGCATTAGAAATTGCCACTTAATCAGCTTTATATAGTCAAACAAAACTGCAAACAGCAGAGTGAGAAATCCAGATAGTAATAATCTGTTCGTAACTAAAATTAGTATGAGATAAGTATAAAAAGCTAGAATTAGGTTAGCAATAAGTAGAGTGGTATTAAATTTTGTGGCAAATCCCAGAAATAAGAAAAGCGCTGTAAACCAGGTACTTAAAGAAAAATATAATTCCTTTAGCGATATCTTGTGATCAACTACTGAATGGATTATATTGTAAAGTTTTCTCATTGTAGTTTGATTATTATTTCACAAATATTAAAAATATAGCAATTTATTATATGGGCAACAAAATTAGTATAAAACTACTTGATTCTTTTAATAAACTAGTGCATATTACGCTGGCGGGCGATTAGCTCAGTTGGTAGAGCATCTCGTTTACACCGAGACGGTCGGCAGTTCGAGTCTGTCATCGCCCACCATTAATCTTAAAAAAACGAAATAATATGAAATTAAGTGTCAAAAAAATATCTTACTTATTTGCTGGGATTGTTGTATTAACTGCTGTTTTTATTTTTACTAAACTCAATGTTGCAAATGCGGTTAGAGTTGATGGCAAAAAATTTGGTGACTGGTCGGTAACTTGTTCGCCAGCTGATGATAAAGCAAAAACTCCTGAAATCTGTCTTCTTAATCAGCAAGTTAACATAACAAATGAGAAGAAAGAGCAACAACCAATTGCCCTTTTTCAACTGGCTTATGTTGGGCCTAAAAAAGAATTAAACCTAATTCTTACTTTACCACTTGGAGTCAGACTAGAACCAGGCACTTCAATTATTAGCTCAAAAAAGTTAATAGTTCCTGGTAAGTATACTACATGTACAGCAAATGGATGCCAGGCTGTTGCGGCAGTATCAGATTCTGACCTTAAGTCAATTTTAGCAGCAGCAGAAAATGCAGTTGCGTTCATGAGTTATGAAGGTAAACAAATGGTATTACCTTTTTCTGCTAAAGGTTTAGATGAAGGTCTAAACTATATTAAGTAGTAAACCGTAGTAATCATTTAATGGCCAGAGTCTATGTGTTTTAAACATGCATAGGCTCTGTAAATACTTCGATATAATAGTTGTTTTCATTTTCCTTGAGAGTAGTAGGTAGTGTATACTTCTTAACTGTTAAGTCCTACATAGGTTACATGGATAGTTGTTAGGTATTAGTTTATGAGAAAAATAATTACTTTTGTATTTTTATTGTTTTTATCTTCTATGGCGTATGCTGATGTGCCTCATCCATGGCAGATAAATTTTCAGGAAGCAGCAAGTCCTATCATGTACGAGTTGCATCATTTTCATAATTTTTTATTGATAATTTGCACTGTAATAGTTTGCTTTGTAACGGTTCTCATAGGATACGTTATACTGAGATTTAATGCTAAATCCAATCCAGTACCTGCCAAATTTTCTCATAACATTACAATTGAAGTTATTTGGACCGTAATACCAATTATAGTTCTGGTTATTATAGCAATACCTTCCTTTAGAATTTTGAGATTAACAGAGCATATTCCTCAAGCGGAAATGACTGTAAAGGTGCTTGGATCTCAATGGTATTGGACATACACTTATCCTGATTATAATAACTATACTTTTGATAGTAATATAATACAAGATAAAGACCTAAAACCCGGCCAGCACCGACTTTTGGAAGTAGATAATAGATTGTTAATTCCACAAGGTACCGTGGTTAAGTTTCTAATTACTGGTGCGGATGTCATTCATAGTTTTGGAGTTCCTTCTTTAGCTCTTAAAACTGATGCCATTCCAGGAAAAGTTAATGAAGCCTGGACTAGAATTGATAATAAAGGTGTATATTATGGTCAGTGTTCAGAATTATGCGGCATAAAGCATGGTTTTATGCCAATTGCAATAGAAGTGGTAAGTAAAGACGAATTTAAGCAGTGGATTGAAGCTAAAACTAAAACAGAAGGCGGAGTTGAATTAAAAGAAGTCTCGGCTAAATAATGTTAGTTGTAGTGTCAATTTGATAAAAGTAAATAAAAGATAAGGTAGGACTGGTTATGGGTGATCAAATGCATGATGATACGCCAAAAGGCATAAAAAGATGGATAATGTCTACTAATCATAAGGATATAGGGACTATGTATGTGACTTTCTCAATTATGGCAGGAATTGTAGGCGGGTTATTTTCAGTATTATTTCGCTTGCAACTTGCGCATCCAGGCTCCAATTTCCTAGGTGGTGATTACCAGTTCTATAATGTTTTAATTACAGCGCATGCATTAATAATGGTATTTTTTATGATCATGCCTGCTTTATTTGGCGGTTTTGGTAATTGGTTTGTGCCGTTGCTAATTGGTGCTCCTGATATGGCGTTTCCAAGGATGAATAATGTGAGTTTTTGGTTACTTGTGCCGTCGTTTATTTTACTAGTAGGCTCAAGTTTAGTGGATGGTGGAGCTGGTACTGGGTGGACCATTTATCCGCCTCTTAGCACTGTTGGGATGCCTGGTGCTGCTGTAGATATGGCAATTTTAAGTTTGCACCTTGCTGGTATGTCGTCGATATTAGGTTCAATTAATATGATCGTAACCATATTTAATATGCGTGCTCCAGGAATGGGAATGTTTAAAATGCCACTATTTGTGTGGTCCATACTAATTACTGCTTTTTTACTAGTGCTTGCGCTGCCAGTTTTAGCCGGGGCGATAACTATGCTGCTGACAGATAGGAATTTTGGTACTCACTTTTTTACTCCAGAAGGTGGGGGTGATCCTGTTTTATTCCAGCATCTATTTTGGTTCTTTGGGCACCCTGAGGTTTATATTATTATTCTTCCGGGATTTGGTATCGTATCTCAAGTAATATCAACATTTTCTCGTAAGCCTATTTTTGGTTATACCGGGATGGTTTGTGCAATGGCAATTATTGGGTTTATCGGCTTTGTAGTTTGGGCTCATCATATGTTTACGGTTGGTTTGACCTACGATGCATTGCTATATTTTACGGCTGGTACAATGGTTATTGCCGTCCCTACAGGCATTAAAATATTTAGTTGGATTGCTACCATGTGGGGTGGATCTATTACATTTAGGACCCCTATGCTATTTGCTATAGGATTTTTAATATTATTCACTCTTGGGGGGGTAACTGGAATAATACTTTCAAATTCAGCAATAGATAGGGTGTTTCATGATACTTATTACGTTGTGGCCCACTTTCATTATACTATGTCTCTTGGGGCGCTATTTACAGCCTATGCTGGATTTTATTATTGGTTTGGTAAAATGTCTGGTAAGGAATATCCTGAATGGATGGGAAAACTACATTTTTGGCTTACTTTCATTGGAGTAAACCTTACTTTCTTCCCACAACATTTCCTAGGTCTTGCCGGAATGCCACGTAGAATCCCTGATTATCCGGATGCTTTTGCTGGATGGAACCATGTTTCTACTATCGGATCACTTATATCTATGGCAGCTGCATTCTTTTTTGTATTTATTGTGTTTTATACATTAAAATTTGGCAAAAAATGTGCAGATAACCAGTGGGGAGATGGCGCTGATACTTTAGAGTGGACTCTTCCGTCACCAGCACCTTATCATACTTTTGAAAAACAACCTATAATCAAGTAATAAATGGCAAAAGATATTGTTACTGATAATGTGGTTGCTTTTCAAACTGATATATTAAGCAAAGAAACTAGGGTTAGGGATTATTTTGCTCTGATGAAACCTAGGGTAATGTCCTTAGTTGTATTTACTGCCTTTTGTGGTCAGCATCTTGCTTTTGGAGCCATTCACCCTTTAATTGCTTTATCGTCGATATTGTTTATTGCAATAGGCGCAGGATCAGCTGCGGCGATCAATATGTGGTATGATAGAGACATTGATGCGATTATGAAAAGGACACAAAGAAGGCCGCTGGTTAGAGGTGTTATTAATCCAGACGATGCTTTAGCATTTGGAGTAGTGACTGGGGTGTTGTCTGTGCTAATGATGGCGATCTGTGTGAACATAATTTCAGCAATTCTATTAGCGATTACCATATTATATTATATATTTATTTATACAATTTGGCTTAAAAGAAGTTCGGTACAAAATGTTGTAATAGGTGGGGTAGCTGGTGCACTTCCACCCATGATAGGCTGGGCATCAGTGACTGGTGATATTTCGTGGCAATCATTTTGCTTATTTGCAATTATTTTTCTGTGGACACCTCCTCATTCATGGGCTTTAGCCCTTTTTAGGGTTCAAGATTACAAGGATTGTAATATTCCTATGATGCCAGTAATCATGGGCGAGTTATATACAAAGAAGCAAATGCTTATTTATAGCATTCTTATGTTTGCCATTAGTTTGATGCCGTATTTCCTATTGATGGCAAGCAGAACTTACTTAATAATTGCTGGCGTACTTGGTGTCGGCTTTATGTATTATTCTATTATGGTATTTTTTGATGAAAATCATAAATATGCTAAAAAATTATTTTGGTACTCAATAATATATCTTTTCCTTATTTTTCTATTTTTAATGCTGAAAGTTTAGCGTTTGAATGAATTGGTCAACCTATTTTAGGCTTCTGGCTTACCTTTTAATGTAAGGTAATTTAAGGGTTATAGTCTAGTTGTTATAACTACTAATTTTTATTGACACATTTGTTAAGCTAGTTCAAATTATACAATGTATCTTGAGATACATTGTATAATTTGAACTAGTTAGGTAAATATTATGTCAAAAGAAAATAGTGGCGCTGTTCTTTCTGCTTCTGTGGTTACTCCAACATCTCCTCTTGTTATCAATGAGATTGATTTTAATGGGCATTATGGGGTCAAAGTATTAGTAAATACGCCTACGGTCATAGGTGCTTTAAGAGATAGTCACTCCGGTCTTTTTTTACCAGTAAATAAAGTACTAAGTGATGCTATAATAACAGCTGAGATTGGCAATATAAGTATTTCACCTACGTTAACTGGTGAAGTAGGTGGTGAAGGAGTTGCTGGAGAATAAGTAGTAATCGATTTATAACCCAGGCTAAATACTTGGAATTAGTAGAATTCTATCAAGAAATTTGGTGACCACTATTGGTGAGAATTATAATAGCATAAGAAGTTACTAATAATATAAGCACACATAAAATTATTGTGTGTGCTTTACTAAAAACTATAAGTTGCTTCTTGTTGTCATCTATTTCTAAATTTATTAAATCAGCAAATGCAAGGGCAATAGCAGCTAAGAGTACTGAGGGTAGCCCTAGCGCAGCGCCAAAAACAAAGGGAAAAACTGCGCAAGTAACTCCATATGAAAAATAAAGCAAAAATTTTTTCAGTAGATATTTTAATTTAATGATTATCAAATTACTAGAATTGTCCATAAAACTTATTTTTCCTATGTACTAATACCTACTCTAAATGGATATAGATCATATGTCTAAAAATTCTTTTTGTACTTTTAAGTAGAAATAGTGTTTTTAGAGATATGTGTTTTTTTCTTCTTATATAGAAATGGTAGAATATATATTTATTTTTTTTATACTGGCTAGTTCACTATCTCCAACTAAGCTGCTCTATTAAAATATGTAATCTGCGTGTATCCAAGCTTACGTGCTGTAACAAATGCTGAGTAATCATCGTATGCATTGACAATGATGCCCTCAATTTTTTCAGGAAACTCTTGGCACAGGGTTTTGAATATATAATCAATCACACGCATACCGTAATATCTGGTACTACCAATTGGATTGCTAAGAGTTATTTTGCCATTAACACTTTGAAGGTAAAGTCTTGCATCCTTTAAGTTTTCAATTTCATATAACATAAAATCACCCCTCTTAAACGCTTCGTAAGATATTGGTCACTACACCCCAAATATGAACTTCAGAATTTTCTAAAATGGGGATAGGATCAAAATTTAAATTTTCTGGCAGTAGAAAAGGTCTACCATCAATATACCCTAGTCTTTTGACTGTAAGCATTCCGTCAATTGCAGCAACAACAATTTTACCTTCAATAGGTGTTATACTGCTATCTACAATCAACTTATCTCCTTCATATATTCCAGCTTCAATCATCGAAAGACCAGTGACCCTCACACAGAAAGTTGTTTTAGGGTTTTTTATTAGCAAATTATTCATATCAAGCATATCTTCAATATGGTCTTCAGCCACAGAAGGGTAGCCCGCTTCTACATATGAACTAAATAATGGAATCTTATAGCCGCCATTGACCGAGTAATCTTTTACATCTTCAACCAAATAATCTGGAACTCTTATTGCAGTAGTGGTTGTCCCATAACGTCCTTGTCCCTTTGGTCTACCTGCTCCAGTTCTTTTTCCACCATGTTCCATATAAGCCCTATAAAATAATACTTGAAATGTGTACAATTATTGTATAGCATACGTTTATAGTGGATGTAAATAAAAAAATAGGAAAGGTTTTATGATTTTATCGCAGAGAACAACAGTATTATATCAATCAATTGGTAATTTAAAATTGAAATTAATCGACTTTATTGCAAATTTTAGTTTAGTTGATAACGATAATCCCAAAACTAAAAGGTCTTATACTAATATAGTGCTAGATTTTGTAATTGAACTAATTAAATACAAGCCATTTATGTATGTATTGTTTTTAGTATTATTTCAGTTTGCATTATATGATTTTGATATCAGTGAGTACACAAAGTTCTAATTAGGTAAATTATAAGGCCATAATTAGAAGAAGAACTAAAAGTTAAATAGCGAGGTAACCGATATAGCGATTAAGCTTGTTGCTGGAATGGTTATAGCCCATGTTAAAAATATTCTATTCATCATTTTCCAGTTTGTACTCCAAAAACTACTTGACACTCCAACTCCTGCAATGGCGCCTGTAACTGTGTGCGTAGTGGAGACCGGTAATCCAAAATATGTAGCAGAAAAAATTACTATTGCCGCCCCTGTTTCGGCACAAGATGCACGTACTGGATCTAGTGTGGTAATCTTTCGTGCCATTGTGTATATAATTCTCCAGCCACCACATAGTGTGCCAATCCCTATCACCGCATTACATGAAATAACTACCCAAAAAGGTACTGTGAATTGTTGCTCCTGGAGTGAGGCAGAATATAATAATAAACTAATAATCCCCATAGTTTTTTGTGCGTCATTACCCCCATGAGATAAACTTAGCATCGCAGAAGATAATAATTGCACTAATTTAAAACAACGATTTTTAATTGTCTCGCTCCAGTACTTTGTGAGTCTTATCATCAACGCAGATATTAGTATACCGATCAATATTCCTATCAATGGTGATAAGATAATAGCAGATAGTACTTTTATCAGTCCGTTCATCTTTAAAACTGTCACGCCGCTTTGGCCAACTGCAGCCCCAACAATACCACCAATAAGAGCGTGAGAGGAGCTAGAAGGGAGCCCAAAATACCATGTTAGTATATTCCATATAACAGCGCTTAAGAGCGCTGCAAAAATAAGAGCTGGGCTGACGATTTCAGTATCAATAAGACCGGTACCTATAGTATGAGCAACTGATAATTTAAAAAATAGGAAAGCAATAAAATTAAAAAATGCTGCCCATATCACAGCTTGAATAGGTGTTAAAACACGCGTAGCTACTATAGTTGCGATTGAATTTCCGGCGTCGTGAAATCCATTGGTAAAATCAAACACAAAGGCTAAACCAATGACAAATAAAATAAACCCTAAACTATATTCCATTGAAGAACCGACTATTAAGTGTTACCCCGAGAATCATCCTACTACCCAGAAGCGGAATATGCAACAAGTGACGAGTGGTTCATCGTCACTTGTTGCTGATAAGCGTTAACAGTTGTGTTTTATGATCTAGTAATTAGCTTAACCTATGATGTCATGAGCATAAATTTCATAAATAGCTTCTGAATCCATACCAACTAAATCTCTATCAATATCGCTAAGATCAGAAGATGACTTATCGCCAAGGAATTGCTCTATTTGCTTACCGCAAGCATCTCTTAAATTATTCAATACTTCTGCACCTAGTTCTGAGTCCCCATCTAACTCAACCTCATCTGCTTTGTGATTAAAAAATATGGAAACTAATTTGTCATATACTGTTTGTAATAATTTTTTCTTTGATAGTTCTTCTTGAGCTTGAACGTCTCTCAGTGCTTTTTGTAATGCTTCTTCTTCTATAGCTTCAGCTGCGCTAATTTTTAGTGCTTTTTCTAGGTCACCATCTTTTTTTACTACACTTGCTTTAACCGGTTGCACTGGAGCAGGTGCTCTAAAATATCCATTTAAATTTAGACCAAAAAGCCCTTGAATTATTTCTACTCCACCTAAATCGTCAACTGAAACTACTTTGTCTAAGGCAAATGCGGCATCGAATCCATAGGCTTTAAATTGGGCGATACTGACATGCATACCATTTTGGTTTGCTGCTTGTATATCTTTTACAAACAACTTTGAATCTGCAATTGCTCTAGCTTCAGCTGGAGTAGCATTAAATTTTTGGTGTTGTGGTAATCCAAATGATTGACTTAACATACTAAAACCATCGACCAAATTACTGGTTAGTTGTAAACCATTTGATCCTAGCATCATTGCTGCTTTGGTATTTTTAGCAATATCATTGATATTGTGGTACTTATCAGCGTTAACAAAATACACTTTATTTGTGTGTTGAATTCCTACTATTTTCATATAAAACTCTCTAAAGGTTAACTGATTATTTTTATATATTAACATATATTAACAATTAAATCAAGTAAAAAAATTAATATTTTAACTAATTTAGTAATTAATTTAATAAATCATTAATATTTAATTATCTTATACTACCATTAAGTAAGTAATGGATCCCGGATCTAGTCCGGGATGACTGTACTTTGTTCAGAATGCTAGCGGTTTATCATTCTGAATGTGCCGCTAGCATCTTCGGCTCTCTTTATCATATTCCCTGACTTAACCAGGGAAAAAGCATTGAGGTTGTGGTCTCTAAGGTAGGATTTGAATTTAAATTCAGGATGGTGTGGGGTTTATCATTCTGAACGTGCTGCTAGCATCATCCCTAGGCACTCTTCATCGTTTTTCTTGGGGCTCTTATTATCATCCCGGGCTTGGCCCGGGATCCAAAAAAGTATTATGGTTGATGACTAATTTTTATCATACTCAGGATTCTATAGGTTGCTCCTGCTCTGTAGTGCTTGATGAACAAATCTTTACTAATGATTTTCTAAATAGGTATAAAACAAATATACCAATAAACCAGAGAATAAAGATTTGGCCAGTAAGTAAGAGTTCTCCATCCTTACTAATTATTTGCTTAAATAACAAATACAGCGATGAAGCAAGCGCAATAGGGGCCACAACAAATACTGCAGGGCATCTAAATGGACGCTCAACATGCTTTTGTGTGAATCTAAATAACATAACAATTATAGTAATAATTATATAATCTGATAGAGCTGCCATACTAGATAGTTTTGCCAAAATATCATAAGGAAGGAATGCCCCCATAACACCGGTTAATAACGTGAATATAATAATAGTAATATGTGGGCTATCATATTTATGATGAATCCTCGAGATAAATTTAGGTAATAGTCCATCTCTTGCTATTACATAGAAAATTCTAGATTGACCGTAAAGATTGAGCATTATTACAGTCGTCATTCCAGCTACTGCGCCTGTCGCAACTAGCGTTGAGCCAATATTGCTACCATGTAGTCTTAGAGCGTGTGCAAGAGGTTGGGCGTTATCTAGTTCCGTTATAGGAACCATACCAGTTATTGTTGTTGCAACAACAATATATACTGCAGTTGCTAAAAGTAGTGAGCCAATAATACCAACAGTAAGGTTTCTTTTTGGGTTTTCACATTCTTCAGCAGCGCTAGCAAGTACGCCAAATCCAGTAAATGCAAAGAACAGAATAGAAGAGCCAAGCATGACATCATCTAGGCCGTTTGGCATAAAGTCTTGCCAGTTTGTAGCGTCAAACTTAGGTGCTGCAACAAAAACGAATACTGCAATAGCTGTCATTTTTATAAATACTAAAGCATTATTCAGTCTTTTACTGTCTTTTGTCCCTAAATATAGCATAAAGCCTACAAACATTATGATAATTAAAGCGGGTAAATTAATGAATCCTCCTTCTGCAGGGGAGGCTGCAATTGCTTTTGGTAGATGTATGCCAGCAGCGTTTAATATCCCTTGAATATATGCTGACCAACTACCAGAAACTGCAGAGGCAGCAAAACCTAATTCGATAATAATGATTCCACCTACAAGCCAGGCAAAAACTTCTCCAAATGCCACGTATGTGTATGTATAAATACTACCGGAAGTGGGAAGCATTGTAGCTAGTTCTGTGTAAGCTAGAGCTACAAATATACACACCACGCCTGCAATTGCGTAGGATAAGGTAACAGCAGGTCCTGAGTATTTAGCCGCAACAAAGCCAGTTAAAGTAAAAACGCCCGTACCAACAATCGCTCCAAGGCCAAGCAAAATAAGGTCAAATGAAGTTAAAGTCCTATCAAGACCACTAGAATTTCCAGCTTCTTTAACTGATTCTAAACTTTTTTTTCTAAAAAAACTCATTGCGTTATTACCCCCATATTATTAACTTATTATGTCGTTTGTTATCCACCCGCCGCCTAAGACTCTTGTTTCATTATACAAAACACAGGCCTGTCCTGGAGTAATAGCTTTTTCTTCTTCTATTAAAGAAACCTCAGCTACATTGTTTTCTAGCATTCTCAATTTAGCCTTAACCCCAGTTGTTGTAGATCTTACTTTTGCAGTAATTTCAAAGTCTGAAAGGCTAATATCTTGTGCTAACCAGTTAACATCTTTTATTAAAAACTTCCTTTTAATTAAGGAAGATTCTGGTCCAACATAAACTGTATTTGTCTCTGGGTCAATTTTAATTACATAAATAGGTTCTCCATAAGCGATTCCAAGACCTTTTCTTTGGCCAACTGTATAGTTGATAATCCCTTGGTGTGTACCGACTTCAAAGCCATCTACGTGTATAAAACTTCCTGGAATACTGGAATTTGGTCTTATTTTATTAATGACATCCCTATAATTTCCATTTGGTACAAAACATATATCTTGGCTATCTGGTTTGTCGGCAACTTCTAAGCCAAACTTCTTAGCCATAATTCTTGTTTCTTGTTTAGTTTGTTCACCCAATGGAAACATTAGATAATCAAGCTGCTCGAGTGTGGTAGAAAATAAAAAATAACTTTGATCTTTCTCGTGACTAAGGCCTTTATGTAATTCAGGGGTCGTGTTATTGGTAATTTTTTGTACGTAATGACCGGTTGCAAGAGCATCAGCGCCCAATTCTTTTGCTGCTTTGAGAAGGTCACTGAATTTAACCGATTGGTTACACTTGACGCACGGTAAAGGAGTTTCGCCGCGAAGATAACTATCAGCAAAATCATCTATTACTTCTTGTCTGAATTTGCTTTCATAATCAAATATGTAATGAGGGAAACCTAATCTGTCTGCAACCATTTTGGCGTCATATATATCTTGTCCTGCGCAGCATGCGCCTTTTTTCATCAGCGCCAAGCCGTGATCGTATAATTGCAATGTGATACCAATAACATTATGTCCTTGGCTATGAAGCATTGCTGCTACAACGGAGCTATCTACGCCACCAGACATGGCAACAACAATAGTTTTTTTTGTAGAAGACATAAGTGTTAATTTCGAAATTAAGACTGTGATTTTATTAAATTTTGTCAATAAAATCAAGGTTTGATTTTTGTTTCTATTTTTACGTTTATCTTCTTGAATTTATGAGAATAACCATGAACCTGTCCATTATTGGTTGCTCTAAACTTGATTTAGGGTCCATAAATAAGTAACGGATCCTAGGTTAAGCACAGGATGAAAAACAAAGTTACCCTAGACCGGTAGTTCCAAGTCATCCCAGGTGCTCTTTAACAGTCATCCTGGATTTAATCCGGGATCATTCTATCTTGAGGTTGTATAAGTTGCGTTAAGACGGATCCTGAATCAAGTTCAGGATGACTTATTCACCACAGAGTGACGAACTCGATTTGGGCTCTCACTGGTTTGATGAAAAACAGGCGATAACCCAAATTTAACTAATCATACCTTCTTCTTAGTTTTTTGGTCCTTAAGGGTGCTATATATAGTCATTGCTTGAGTAATGAGGTTGCTTGGAGAATTAACATCAAGCGGGAGAAGAACGGTATTAGTTTCTTTCGCTAGTTTTCCAAATGCTTCTATGTATTGCTGTGCAACTTTTAATGATACTGCGTCATGGCCTCCATCAGTTTTAAGAGAAGCTGCAACTGCGTTTATTCCTTTTGCGGTTGCATCTGCTACGAATAAAATAGCTTCAGCTTCACCTTTTGCTCGGTTGATCTGGTCTGTATATGCAGCCTCTGAGCTAAGGACTACTTGAGCTTTTTCCCCTTCAGCAACATTAATTTGTGCTTGTCTATGGCCTTCAGATTCTAAGATTTTTGCTCTTTTTTGTCGTTCGGCAGCAACTTGCAATTCCATTGCTTCAAGGATAGTTGAAGGTGGTTGAATATCTTTGATCTCATAACGCATGCACTGTATACCCCAGTTAGTGGCGGCTAGATTAATAGAAGATACTATTGCATGATTTAGAGTGTCTCTTTCTTCAAATGTCTTATCTAGTTTTAGTTTTCCTATTTCAGATCGCATAGTTGTCTGGGCTAGCTGAGTAATAGCATAATAGGGATTTTCAACGCCGTAAGATGCAGCGACAGGATCAACTATTTTAACATATAAAACCCCATCAATTAGTAAAGTTACATTATCATTAGATATAGCTGCTTGTGCATGGACATCAACTGCTTGCTCTTTGAGAGTATGTTTGTATGCAACTTTTTGGATAATCGGGATGATAATATTGAGTCCTGGTTCTAATACTTTATCATATTTACCCAGCATCTCTAATACCCATGCTTGTTGTTGGGGTACTATTTTTACCATAGAAACCACGGTGATAATGACGATTACACCAATAGCAAGTAATATTATATCCATATATTTATCAGTCCATTTTTTGATTACTTGAGTTCATTTAATAATTGAAATTTTAGCAATCTTATTAAATTACACAAATTATCTACGTCCAAAATTAGGTCTATTTTCTATTGAATAAAGGATTTGTTACACATTTATCACTTGACTGAGGAAAATATTGGCATTATTCTCCATATTAGACCACAAAATCCCATGTTAACCCATTTTTTACCATTTTGGTGTTAAATGTAAAAAGGAGGGATATCGGATTTTGTAATATTAATATTGGAATATGAATATTTTTCTTTCGAAATATCTAAATAAAATCGACTCTAAAGGTAGGGTCTCGATACCTGCTGGTTATAGAGCAGCGCTTTCTAACGAGAATTTTAATGGTGTGGTCATTTACCCGTCTTTCAAAAATAAATGTATTGAAGCATGTAGTATGTCTCGCCTCGAAGAATTAAGTAAAATTATCCAAAGTCTAGATCCATACTCTGCAGAAAGAGATGCATTTGAGACTGTTGTTCTTGGTGAAGCAATTCAGCTGCAGTTTGATAATGAAGGTAGAGTAACTCTACCTATGCACCTTATGAAGCATAGTAGTATATCAGGTCAAGCGTGCTTTGTGGGTAAAGGATTAGTTTTTGAGATTTGGAATCCAGATAGTTTTGAAGTTCACCTGAAATCAGCACGAGAGATTGCTGAAACTAATAGGTTGATGTTAAAAAATGCTAATAGTGGGATGTAGGATTATGAATGCAATCGTACATGAATCAAATAAATATTCACCTCACATATCAGTATTACTGAATGAGGTAGTAGAATCTCTACAAATTAGCTTTGGTAAAGAATACCTAGATTGTACGTTTGGTGCTGGTGGTTACTCTAGTGCAATATTACAAAGAGGTGGAGCAGTTACTGCGTTAGATCAAGACCAATATGTTGAGAGGTTTGCTCTTACATTATCAGAGAAATATGGTGAAAGATTCTCCTTTGTTCACACTAATTTCTCTGATGCTTATGCTAAACTACCTGGTGCGCAGTTTGATGGAATAGCTCTTGATTTAGGTGTTTCATCTATGCAGCTTGATCAAGCAGAAAGAGGTTTTTCGTTCCTAAAAGAAGGACCATTAGATATGAGAATGGGAAAAGATGGGATTAGTGCTGCAGATTTTATTCAAAATGCGTCTGAACAAGAAATTGCAGATGTGATTTATAAATATGGTGAAGAAGTTCAGTCTCGTGCTATTGCTAAAAGCATTGTTTCTTACAGGCAGCAAAGTAGTATTGATACAACAACCAAGCTTGCGGAGATTGTAAGAAATGCCAAGCATTTTAAAGGCGAGAAAATTGATCCCGCAACCAAGACCTTTCAAGCTATCAGGATATATATTAACGATGAATTAGGTTCTTTAGAAAGGTTCCTTAATCAAGCCTCAATGCTACTAAAGCCTAAAGGCATATTAGCAATTGTTACTTTTCACTCTCTAGAAGATAGTATTGTAAAGAACTATTTCAAAAATCATGCGGCAAAAAAAGTTGCGAAATCTAAATATTCAACCACACAAGAGACGTTTGAACCAGGAATATGGCTAAAAATAATTACAAAAAAACCAATCGTGCCTTCGAGGGAAGAAGTTAAAAATAATATTAGGTCAAGATCAGCAAAATTAAGGATTGCTGAAAAAATAGGAGGTGAACATGTTTCTTGAAAAATCACCAGTATATGTAATATTGTTCATATTTGTTGGAGCAATATACTCGTTATTTACAATTAAAGAAAGTGTAATGAATATCAGGTCTGAACTAGGTGAAGTAACAAAACAGATTCAAGATGAGAGTGATAAGATACATTTATTAAAAGCAGAACTTGCTTACCTTACATCACCTTCAAGGCTTAAAGCTCTAAATGATCAATACATTAAGTTAACAGATACAATGCTGGCCCAAATGGAAGGTGAAGATAAGAAGGTAGACGGCGTTGATGATTCTACAAAATTGCTAGCAAGCAACAAAATCAGAAATGAAGATATTAAGTGGCGATTTAAGAAAGGGCCAAGTAAGTACGTAACAATGGTTTCTGGTAAAGGGGATAAAAACTCTAAGTGACAATACTATTCTTCTTCAATAATAAACTTATCGCAAAATTAATAAAAATGAGATATATAAACTTTATCATAAAAAGTTAATTTTCCGATGATGGACAATAAAATCCAAACTGAAAGCAGAAAAATTGTTCAAAACAAGAATGTCATTAGGGCTGTTTTAAAAAAGATAGTTTATATACTTTTATATTTACGCCTTACGCTATTAGTACTCAGGCATAAGATGTTAGTGAAATCTAGTATTAAGAGTACCAATAATAATATAGCACATACAACTCTGTCACTAAGATCTTTATTTCAGTGGGAATTTACTAATTATGTAGCAACTACCAGAATATATGTAGTTATTGCTGGTTTTGGTTTGTTATTTTTGATTATATCAATGCGTCTTTTACTCGTGGCTACAACGGATTTTTCAAAGCGTAATAAATCATCTGTAGGTGATTCTGTCCACCGTTTGGATATTACAGATAGAAACAACAATCTTCTGGCAGTAAGTTTACCAGGGTCATCATTATATGCAAATCCCAAAAAGGTTATAGATCCAGAGGAATCAGTTAATAAACTTATTTCTGTCATCCCAGATTTAGATAAAAATAAAATATTAGCAGAACTAAAGAGTGGTAAAAATTTTATTTGGATCAAACGAGACTTAACTCCTTCTGAGCATGAAAAGATATTTAACATTGGTATGCCTGGTTTTGGGTTTGAGAGAGAGCAAAAACGTATATACACTTATGGTAATCTTTTGTCGCATGTAATTGGTTATGTTGGTCGAGATTTGGATGGTTTAGCAGGGGTGGAGCAATATTTTGACAAGTTTTTAACCAGTCAGAAAGAGGCGGTTGATAGATCAGCTATGGGTAATGCGTTACAATTATCCATTGATGTTAGAGTCCAGAATATTCTTAGTGAAGAAATGGATAAAATGATGGATAAATTTAAAGCAAAAGGAGCTGCTGGAATAATAGTTGACCCGAATAATGGTGAAATCTTAGCACTTGTTAGTAAGCCAGATTTTGACCCACATAACCCTGGATCAGCCAGCCATGACCAACTATTTAATGTGGCAACTCAAGGGGTTTATGAGCTTGGTTCAGGAATGAAAGGGTTAACCATTTCGGTAGGTTTAGATTCAGGTGCAACAACAATTTATGATGCATATGATCTGACCTATTTTAAAGTTAAGGGAAAAGTAATAAAAGATGATTACCGCCCTATGAAAGGGTGGCATTCAGTACCTCATATTTTCTTGAAATCAAGTAATATAGGCGTTGGGCAAATAGTCTTAGAAATAGGGAAAAATACTATGCAAGAATATTTGAGAAAGTTAAAACTCCTTGAACCACTTGATATAGAAGTACTTGAAAGAGCAAAGCCACTATACCCTAATTTTGCAAGGTGGAATGACCTTAGTTTAGTGACTATGTCGTATGGGTACGGATTATCAGTTAGTCCAGCTCACTTTATACAAGCTATGATTCCTATAGTTAATGGGGGGATTATGTACCCTTTGACTCTTATAAAAAGAAACCCTAAAGAAAAATTAGAGGGAATAAGAGTCTTTAAAGAACAAACCTCCCTTGATATGAGAAAATTATGGAGATTGGTAGTTACTGATGGAAGTGGCTCTAAAGCAGAAGTTAAAGGTTACTATGTTGGTGGGAAAACCGGTACGGCTGAAGTTGCTGAAAATGGCAAATATGCAAAAAATCGTAGGATTTCTTCCTTCTTTGGGGTGTTACCAGCTACAAA
This sequence comes from Rickettsiales bacterium, assembly GCA_017302595.1. Classification (GTDB taxonomy): domain Bacteria; phylum Pseudomonadota; class Alphaproteobacteria; order Rickettsiales; family Rickettsiaceae; genus Megaera_A. Next base: position 531,287 of record JAFLDA010000001.1, on the reverse strand, counting down.
CCCTAAGTATATCATGTATGTTGTTTATAGAGAACCAGTTGGAATTAAGGAAACATTTGGTTTTGCAGGAGGGGGGTGGACTGGAGCTCCAACTGTGGGTGCGGTATTTAAGCGTCTTATTTCCTTATATGGAATTAATAAACTTGATGAAGATAGTCCTGAAGTCAAAGAGCTTAACAACATTGAATATAAAATTAGAGATGAAACTTAAACTTGAGAATTTGTTTAGACAGTACAAAGTTAGCAACGTTGCTTTTGACTCGAGGGCTGTGTCTGTCGGTGATGTTTTTTTTGCCATTAAAGGCAATAATCAAGATGGTAATTTATTTATTGATCAGGCTTTAAGCAAAGGTGCTGTACTAGTGCTGACAGATACGCCGTCTCTTGAAGGAAATAGAGTTATTTATATTGATAATATAAGGTTAGCGCTAGCTATAGCTGCACGTATTTTTTATCCATTATGTCCTGACAATATAGTGGCAGTTACTGGTACAAATGGTAAAAGTTCAGTAGTTTCATATGTACATCAAATCCTATGTCATTTGAAGCTATATAGTGCATCACTCGGAACACTAGGGCTTGAAATAAATAAGAAAATAGATGATATGCCGAAATTAAGCGAAACTACGGCTGACCCAATATCATTCATGAAAACGCTTCACTTACTCAAAGAAAATGGTGTTGATTATGTTGCGTTTGAAGCATCGAGTCATGGGATCGATCAAAATCGATTTGGAGATTTACAAGTGTCAACAGCAGCCTTTACTAGCTTTTCTCAAGATCATCTAGATTACCATGGGACAATGGAGAAATATTTAGAGTCTAAAATGAGGTTATTTACTGATCATCTTACCAAGGGTAAGGAGGCAGTGATTGTCAAAGATAATTATTTTGACAAAATAAAATCAACCCTTGATTTTCATAAAATTAAGTACACAAGCGTTGGACAGAAACAAGATGCAGATATTGATATTTTAGATTGCAAGCAAGCAATTTCTGGGCAGAAGGTTAAATTTAGTTTTGCATCAGAAGAATATAATTTTAAAACAAAAATTATTGGTTCTTTTCAAGCATCTAATCTTCTTATTGCAGCGAAATTAGTTGCGAATTTAGGGATAAATTTCGATCAAGTTATAGATATTCTACCTAAACTTATTGCAGTTAAAGGTCGGCTAGAAAGGGTAACAGAGGTAGATTCTACTTATCATATTTTTGTTGATTATGCTCATACCCCTGATTCTTTACTCAAATCATTAGTTGAACTTGGTAAAATCAAGCCAAAAGGTGGAAGATTAATAGTTGTCTTTGGTTGTGGTGGTGATAGAGACAAAACCAAACGACCATTAATGGGTAAAATAGCCACAGAAAATGCAGATATAGCTATAATTACGGATGATAATCCGCGTACTGAGGATCCGGAGGCGATAAGATCTGAAATTGCCCAAGGGGTACAAGGTGATTCAGTAATGATTGGAGATAGAAAAGAAGCGATTTATTATGCAGTTAATTTGCTTTCAAAGGGTGATGTGCTACTAATTGCTGGCAAAGGGCACGAAAGCTATCAGATTATTGCTGATAAAAAAACAGATTTTAGTGATCAACTTGTTGCAAGAGAGGCAATAAAACTTGCTAGAAACTGATATATAAAGATGGTATATATAAAATTATTTATAACGAGAGATTAATATGATCTGGACAAGTAAAGAATTAGAAAAAGCATTATCTGTTAAACCATCTATTAATGGTGAGTTTGGCAAAGTGCAATTCAATTCAATCGATATCCAAAAAAATGATATTTTTATTGCGCTAAAAGGTAATAGGGACGGGCATGACTTTGTCAAAGATGCTTTTGATAGGGGAGCAAGTCTTGCTATTGTCACAAAACACGTCCAAGGGGTTGATAAATCAAGGCAGATGCAAGTTGAAGATACTTTTGAAGCCTTAATGGATCTTGCAGAATATAAAAGGAGAAATTCTAAAGCAAAATTTATTGCAATTACAGGGAGTGTTGGTAAGACCAGCACCAAAGAAGCAACAAAGATTATGCTAAGTGCGTATGGTAGAACTCATGCTAGTCATGGTACCTTTAATAATCACCTCGGTGTTCCTTTGTGTCTTGCTTCTATGCCAAATGATTCAGAATATGTTGTAGTTGAAATGGGCATGAGTAAAAAGGGAGAATTGAGTGAATTAAGTAGGCTCGTGATACCGGATGTATCGGTGATTACAACGGTGTCAGAAGGTCATATAGAATTCTTTAATTCGGTAGAAGAAATTGCCGATGCAAAATGTGAGATATTTGAAGGCATGGATATTAATGATGGTATAGCTATTGTAAATAGAGATATATCGACATACGAAAGATGTCTTCAAAACATTGATCGGGCAGGGATACAAAATGTTCAAACTTATGGTAAAAGGCTTGATTCAGGAGTTAGGTTTGTATCAAGTGTTGTTAATGGGGATAAAATTAAACTTGTATATAGTATTAGTGGCAGAGAATATGACTTTATAATGCCAGTGCTGCCTATACATCTTGCCCGGAATTTTGCGGCAGCATTAGCGGTAGTCAGAGCATTAAAACTCGATCCCGAGCCAGCAATTGATGCTATATCTACATTTGAACCATTACTGGGTAGAGGGAAGCTTGTATCAAGTAGAAAGGGAACAAAAGAGTTCAAGATTATTTGTGACTATTATAATGCCAACCCTCAATCAATGGTGGCTGCGCTTGAGTATATGAGTATACTTGATTCAAGTAATAAAATAGCAATTCTAGGTGATATGGCTGGTCTTGGTAAATTTTCATATCAACTACATATGAGTATTGTTCCAAATATCAAGGATATTGGACTAAGAAAGTTATTCTTGGTTGGTGAAAAAATGAAAACTATCAGAACAGAATTTGGTGATGATGTAGAAGTTTTTTGTTTTGATGATACAGAATCTCTTTGTAACAATATTGATCAGTATTTAACTGGTGGTGAGGTCATATTGATTAAAGGGTCAAGAGTGATGGGACTCGAAAAAGTTGCCAATAGGCTTGGAGTGGAAAATGCTTTTTAATTTACTTGCTCCATCGGCTCATTCCAGCCATTTAGCAAATTTATTTACTTATATAACTTTTAGGAGTGTGCTTGCAATAGTGCTGAGTTTAGTTATCACTTGGGTTATTGGTCCAAAAATAATCAGATATCTTCGCACTATCCAGAAACATGGTCAACCAATCAGAGATGATGGTCCCCAGAGTCATTTTAGCAAAGCTGGGACGCCTACAATGGGCGGATTGATGATTATAGGAGCAACTTTTTTTACAACTGTTCTGCTTGCTAATTTAGCTAATCCTTATGTATGGATAGTACTTTTTGTTTTAATTTCATTTGGTGCTTTAGGTTTTTTAGATGATTACAAGAAGGTTAGTAAGAATAATTATAAAGGCATAAGTGGTAAGACAAAATTAGTTATACAATCTATTGTCAGTTTTGTAGCGTGTCTTGCTATAATGTATTTTACACCAACTCATTCTACAACAGTGTCTTTCCCATTTTTTAAAACCCTTGTAATAGATCTTGGATATTTTTATTTGCCATTTGTGATGATAGTGATTATTGGTTCTTCTAATGCAGTAAATCTTACTGATGGTCTTGATGGTTTGGCAATTGGAACCATCATAATTGCTACATCTGCTTTTGCTATCATATGTTATCTTGTGGGAAATAGTATATATTCTGGCTATTTACAAATTACTCATGTTTCTCAAGTCGGAGAATTAACAGTTCTGTGCGCGGCAATTATTGGAAGTGGATTGGGTTTTTTATGGTACAACTCACAACCTGCAGAAGTTTTTATGGGCGATACTGGTAGTCTTGGTCTTGGTGGTGCTATTGGTACAATCAGTGTGATTACTAGACATGAGCTGGTATTATGTATCATTGGTGGAATATTTGTCATTGAAACATTGTCTGTAATAATTCAGGTTGCTTACTTTAAGAGAACTGGTGGAAAAAGAATCTTTCTGATGGCGCCAATTCACCATCATTTTGAAAAAAAAGGATGGCCTGAGTCAAAAGTGGTAATTAGATTTTGGATCTTAGCAATAATTTTTGCTCTGATTGGACTTTCTTCTCTAAAACTTAGATAGGGTATTTATGAGAGGAGATAATCAAAAGAGACCTGCAGAATTTGGTGACGGAAATAGTCTTAAAGTATTTAAGATTTTTAGGACTATTCAAGGCGAGGGGCCAAATGTAGGAATTCCTGCAGTGTTTGTAAGGCTTGGAGGGTGTAATTTAGCTTGTAATTTCTGTGATACTGATTTTGATGATTTTGATGAAATTGCTATAAATAAAATTCTTGAGAATGTATTGGAGCTGGCAACTGACAGAATTAAGTTGATTGTTTTGACCGGCGGTGAGCCATTTAGGCAAAATATATACCCGTTGTGTGCATTGATGATAGCAAATGGTTTTAAAGTCCAGATTGAAACTAATGGCACTATATATCGGGATATACCAAATGATGTAGAAATAATATGTTCTCCTAAAGTAACAAACGGCAAGTATTCGCCTATTAGGGAGGATTTTTTACCCAAAATCTCAGCGTTTAAATTTCTCGTCTCAGATAGTTTACTAGAATATTCTCTAATACCAGATATTGGGCAGCAAGTGTATAATACTCCTGTGTTGGTACAGCCTATGGATCAATTTAATGATGAGCTGAATCAACGTAACAAGAGGCTCGCAGTTGAAATAGTGGTGAATAATGGTTATCGTTTATCTTATCAAATACATAAAGAACTTAAGATAGAATAGGATATGAAATGAAAGTTGTTGTATTAGCTAGTGGCGGGCTTGATTCTTCCACGATAATTGCCATGTTAGATCAAAAAGAGTATCAGATTTATGCTTTGAGCTTTAATTATGCGCAGAATCACCAAGTGGAAATTGAGAAAGTCAGTAATTTTATCAAAAATTATAATGTAATTGAGCATCGAATAGTAAATTTGGACTTATCGGCTTTTGCTCCTTCGGCTTTGGTTAACAAGAATATTCAAGTACCAAAATATGTCTCTGCTAAGGACATAGGTAGTAATATCCCTGTGACGTACGTTCCAGCAAGAAATACAATTTTCTTAAGCTATGCTTTAGGTTACGCAGAAGCTATTGGAGCCAAGGAAATATATATCGGGGCGCATGATACAGATTCTGCAAATTACCCTGATTGCCGGTTAGAGTATATAGAGGCTTTTCAGAGAATGGCCAATTTGGCTACCAAGAGTGCAGTTGAGGGTGAAAAAATTATTATTAAAGCACCATTAATTAAAATGTCTAAGTCAGATATAGTGGCAATTGGTATGAGGTTAGGTGTTGACTATTCGAAGACTATTACATGTTATGATCCATCTCCAGAAGCGTTTTCATGCGGAAAGTGTCATGCTTGTTTAGTAAGAATTAGTGCTTTTGAGGCTAATAATATTACGGATACTGCTAAGTATGCGGAGCTGGTTTAAATGAATACTAGTTATTTTTTTGCTCCGTTTCCTGTACTTGATCTGAAAGATATTGTATTACGCGAGATAACAAGTAATGATGCTCAGGACTATTTGGATTATATGAGTCGAGATGAAATGGAGGGTTTTTTGACTGAGCAAAATAGGCCACAAAGCTTAGAAAAGGCAAAAGAGGAAGTTGAATATTGGGGTAGTTTATTCCCAACGAAAAGAAGTATATATTGGGGAATCGCTTTAAAAGAGTCCAATAAGCTAATAGGTACAGCTGGTTTTAATCATATCGCATTTACACATTCAAAGGCTGAGATTAGTTATGACTTGAGTCCAGATTTTTGGGGACAAGGAATGATGCTTAAGTCGATAAAAGCTATTCTTAATTTTGCTGATGCTGGTCTTGAATTAGTAAGAGTTCAGGCAACAGTAATAACTGATAATCAAAAATCAATAAATGTCCTTGAGCGCTGCGGTTTTACTCAAGAAGGAATTATGAAAAAATACGAAATGGTTGAAGGAGTGCATAAAGATTACTTTATGTATGCTAGGGTAAATTAGGGTTGCTGAAATTTATCAAATTGGATCCCATCAAGTTTGGGATGACTTTTTTTCTTAAAAAACATCTTTGATAATCTTACGCCTATTGACTGATTGAATTTAACAATTAGCTTGAATTGGTACAAAGTAGTCACTATGTACTCCGGCAGTGTTGAGTGCCTTTAACCACTTGTCATCGGTATCTGGTGAAAAGATCAAATCATGATCAACCTCTGATGCAATCCATAAGTTATTCTCAATTTCATAATCCAGCTGACCAGAAGCCCAACCAGTATAACCAATTATAAAAATATTATCTTTTGGTCCACTTCCAGATGCTATATCCTCTAATATACCAATATTTGAACTGATCGCTAAGCTTCCTTGCGAAGGTTTAAAAAGAACATTTTTGTCATAATCATTAGAGTGCAAGAAAAACCCTCTTTCTACTTCGATTGGTCCACCAACGTGAATTCTTAGCTCTAGATCCTTAAGGTCCACATTTTCTTGTTGATCCTTAGAAAACAGGCTTTGAGCTGGTGCTTGTCTTAAAGGTCTATTGAAAATTAAACCTATAGAACCCTCAGAGGTATGCTTGATAACATATATAAGTGATTCGTGAAACACATTTCCTTCCATGGAAAATGGAGTTGCGATGAGAATCTTACCGGTTAAATCAGAAAATTCCTTTGTCATTAGAAATACTTGCTTATAATTACTCTTACGAATGTTTATATAAACACTGATAACTTAAATTTCAATGTTATGGTTAAATGTTATTAAAAAAACTAATTTTATTTATTTCCTTACTAGTCCTCATGATAACAAATGTTCTGGCGTATGACCAGGATTTTGAAGTAAGGCAAAACGAAAACGGCAAGATTGTTTTAACATTACAGCTACCGGAATCAGAGATAATATATGCCAATAGTGTAGCAAGTGTTACAGGAAAGCCGTTTGAGATAAAAGTAAAAAATGCCAGTAATCTTAAGTCATATAACATTGTATGGCCTAGTCCAGAGCATAAGTTTATGCCAGGATTAGGGAAGGTTGGCTACTTTTCTGGTTTAGTAGTAATAGAATTTATTCCAATCGCCGGTGATAATGACGCTCCCATTCACTTTACGCTGATTCTAGATTTTGTACGTTGCGGTACAATGTGTGTTCCCACATTACAGGAGATTCCAATTGAAGTACCGGTGGATAACAGCTTTTTGGGGCGTAAATGTAGTACAGTATTTTGGATTATCATTTTATCTAGTTTGGGTGGCTTCATCTTGAATTTTATGCCATGTGTACTTCCGGTTCTTTCATTAAAAATTTTCGCCTTTTTGAAGAATCAAGATTTAAACCATAAGGTCGCAAATTTATTTACCATAGCTGGTATATTTAGCTGTTTTTGGGGTTTTGCATTGGTGATGATAATGATAAAATCCACTGGCAAGCAAATAGGAGCTGGTATTGGTTTTCAAGTGCCGGAATTTATTATTTTTCTATGTCTAATAATTACGGTATTTATTAGTTTAGCACTAGGTAGGATAAGATTTGCTATTCCTTCAGGTTTTGTGAATATGGTAGAGAAGTTTGGTAATAGGCATATTTATCTTGAACATTATATAAGCGGAATATTAGCAACTGTATTATCAACACCATGTACAGCACCTTTTCTAGGTACTGCTGCTTCAATTGCCTTTACTGGTAATTCATATGATTTATTTTTACATTTCACATTTGTTGCACTAGGTTTTAGCACGCCGTATTTATTGATGATACTTCGTCCATCGCTGTTAAACCTTATTCCTAAATCACCAATTTTTATAAATTCTGTCAAAAAAATTCTTATGGTCTTGATGATTGGCTCGCTTATTTGGCTTTTATACGTACTGGCTAATCAGATTGGACCTAGAGGTGCTGCGGGTTTATTTTTCTTATTAGTACTCGTTAAACATCTTGTTGAAAGCAATGCAATTGGAGTGATTCGTAAAATTTTAAAATTATTTACGATATTAGTTATAATATACGCTTCATTTTATTTGCCTATTATGGCAAGTGATCAAGATAATAAGATCAATCAAGAAATAAATGGTATATGGCAACCATTTGATCCAAAAAAGATTGATTCGTATATAGCAAATGGCAATGTGGTGTTTATAGATATAACGGCTGATTGGTGTTTGTCATGTAAATTTAATAAGTTCATGGTACTTGGGAGTTACAGATTAGCGAAATTATTTGAATCAAATAATGTTATAGGCTTAAGAGGAGACTTTACGTCCTATAGTAAAATTATTGATCAATATTTAGTAAATAATAATTCATATGGTATACCATACTATAGAATTTATGGACCAAAGGTTCCACAGGGTATTGAATTACCAGTAATGATTTCATTTGGTGATATAAAAAAGGCTATTGCCACTGTTAAGTAATGGATGCTGCCATCTGGGTGCATGATAACCATACTTTAGTATTCTCAGGCTTGACCCGGGATCCAAGCTGTATCGAGGCGGTGACTGCTTTAAGTGATGGATCCCAAATTAAGTTTGGGATGACTTTATTCTTTCTTGAAAAATATAAGTGATGACTTTATGGGCGTTTGGGATAACCTCTACACCTTTGCTCTTAACACCTGAGTTTCGGGATAACTAATAGTAGTTTATGCTATATGAAATAAAATAATGGACTACAGTATTAAAGTTTACTATATTCGGCCTAACTTTCTAATTTAGAGCAGGAGGTTTGGTATGCTTAATAAACAACAGCATTTATATCCATTATACTTTTCACAAATAACATTCCAGTATCAACTAAGAAGCAGTCAAGCTGTATTCAGCGAGTTATCAAATATTTCAGCTAAAACATTACTGTTAATGTCGGTATGTCTAGACCTAAATAATACTAATTATCAGACAGGTAAATTGAGTTTAAATAATAGTAAAAGAAATTTCAACAAGCCAAATAGCTTTAATTCATATAACAACAACAGACCTACTACTGTTGTTTCTACTAATGATAATTGGTTTGTGGCTTCATTTGTTGATTATGCGTCTAAATCTTCTTATCAAAATATTGAAGGAAAACGTTTTAATTTGCTTGAGGGTACAAAGCTACATAGCTCTACAAAAACTACTTTAGATAAAATGGCACAACCAGTAATACCTGAACCAAAAGAAACTCGATCCATTAGGCAGTTTTTCGAAGAAGATAAAGTTCGTGATTATATCAATTCAGGAGATGCTTATATTAACGTGAGTAGTGACAGCTCTATGAGTGATCAATTTGTACCAATAGTAAGAGATCACGTGGAAACTGATATAAGTAGTATTGAGCGAGCGGTAGAAGTGCATAACGTTAATCAGAGTGTTTCTAATACTGCAGAGCTTGGTATTGTGGCAGATATTAATAGTGGAGTTTATATTAGCGGACAAGAAGATAGCCAATTATATTATGACGATTTGGTAAAATACCATAGTGTAGTTTTAGAAAGAGACGATGAATCTGAAACAAATCATGATGAACTAGAGGATGATGCTTCTTTTGTAATAGTTGCTGATGATCAGGATCATATAGGTGATCAGGTAGAAGAGATTGTAGCCAGGGATATTAAAATTGTTGAAGAACGAAGTGAAGCTGCTCTACCTAAAAAAGAAGTGCTACCAGTATCCATAAATTATGATATTTCACAAGAAAGTAGTGAAAATCTAGCAAAACCAGTGATTCCTCCTGTAGACAATATTAAAAAACAACAAGAACTTTCTCCTATGCCGGGAAAAATAGTGAAAATCTGTTTTAACAAAGGCCAAGCTGTAGCCAAAGGTGAGTTGTTATTGGTTATGGAAGCGATGAAGATGGAGCACAGTATTAGAGCTAGTTGTGATGCAGTAATTACTGGAATTTTTGTAGGGCAAGATGATACGTTACCTACAGGTCAAGTGTTGTTTGAATTTACAGAATATGATCCAATTTAATTTAGAAGTTGTTCATATTATGAATGGTCTATTAAGTTATTAGAATAAGTAGGGTGATTTCTTAAATTATATATGTTATATTACCTCGTCTTGTTTACAAAATACTTTACATAAAAAGCATTTTATGCAGCCAACAAATTTAAAAATTGACAATATAGAGTTATCTAGCCCTGTGATTTTAGCCCCTATGTCAGGTGTCACTGATTTGCCTTATAGGAAGTTAGTAAAAAAATTCGGAGCTGGTCTTGTGGTATCAGAAATGATAGCAAGTAGAGCAATGATTGCTTATTCCAAGCAATCTATAAAAAAATGTGCAGTTGAGCAAGATGAGAATGATGCAACAAAAGCATGTGTACAGCTTGCTGGATGTGAGCCTGAAGTTATTGCCGAGTCAGCTAGAATAAATGAAGGAATGGGTGCTAAGATTATCGATTTAAATTTTGGCTGTCCGGCAAAAAAAGTAGTTGGTGGATTTTCTGGGTCTGCTTTGATGAGAGATGAAAAATTAGCCAAAGAAATATTGTCGCATACAGTAAAAGCTGTAAAAATACCTGTCACTTTGAAGATGAGAATGGGGTGGGATGATGAGAGTAAAAATGCCCCTACTTTAGCCCAAATAGCTGAGGATAGTGGTATTAAGATGATCACAGTGCATGGACGCACTAGGTGCCAATTTTATAAAGGTAGTGCTGATTGGGCTTTTATAAAAACTGTGAAAGATAAGGTAAAAATACCTGTTATTGCTAATGGAGATATTATATGCCCTGATACAGCTAGGGAAGCCTTGAAGCTATCAGGTGCAGATGGTATCATGATCGGGAGAGGGGCGTATGGTAAGCCCTGGCTTATCTCTCAAATTGCTCATTTCTTGCAAACAAAAGAGTATCTCCCTGATCCATCGCTTTCCGAGCAATATAAGGTCATTGTTGAACATTTTGAAGAAATGATCAATCATTACGGAGAAGATATAGGTGTGAAAATAGCGAGAAAGCATCTTGCTTGGTATAGCACTGGTCTTCCTAATTCAGGAGTTTTTAGAGCAACAATCAACCAATTGGTTGATGCTTTTGATATAAAAGAAAAAATAAGAGAATTTTATCTACCTTTAATTAATAATTAGTATTTGCAGAATGAAAAAAGATATAGAATCACTTACAAGTAACGTTGAATCGCACATTGAAAAATTTTTTGAAATGCATGATGGCGAAGATCCAGGATCTGGGCTATATCAGAGGGTTATCGGGGAGGTTGAAAAAATCCTGATAGTAAAAACTCTCACTCATGTCGGTGGAATTCAAAATAAGGCGGCTAAGATTTTAGGTATCAATAGAAATACGTTACGTAAAAAAGTCAAGGAACATGGGCTTGATAAATAACAAATTGTTGCTAGTAAATGCTAAAGAAACTTCTTAATTCTGTTATCGGCTATAAAGTAGAAAAAGTAATATTGTATTTAGTCGCGGTTATATGCGTTTGTGTAATTATTACTGGAGTTTTACATATTGATTTTTCTTTTAAGGGGGCGCCTGATTTATTGTCTACCTTAAGTTATTTGCTAGCTACTTTGCTTTCCATACTTATTTTAGCAGTGCTTATAATTAGTAACAGGGTAAGTAGTAACTTTAGTTTTATTAAAGGTGGAAGAAGGCGTGTTTCTAGGTTAAGAAAAAGAATTATCATTGCTTTTAGTATTGGTTCTGCACTACCTACGGTGATTGTTGCCGTCTTTTCTACTTATTTTTTTAATATTGGTGTTGAAGCGTGGTTTGACAAAAAAATTTCTAAAGTTCTTGACCAATCAGTTAGTGTTGGTCAATCATATATTGAAGAGCATATATTGCAGCTCAAAGGTACTGCTATTTCTGTAGCAGAAGATTTGTCTTCGATGTATTACGATTTGATCCATAATCCTGAGTTATTTAATAGAGTACTCAATGCTCAAGCGGAACTAAGGTCATTTGATGAGGGGCTGGTGTTTCAAAGAAGCACTAACACTATCTTAGCTCAGACAGCATTGAGTTTTTCTTTATCATTTCTTGTGTTGCCCACGCATATTTTAGATAAAGCCAATCAAGGTGAGATAGTGCAGATTAAATCTGATCCATCAAAGATTCGTATATTGATAAAGCTCAAGGACTATAATGATACGTATTTGCTACTAGGAAGATTGATAGATGCACAGATCATTGATCATATAGATCAAACTTCTGGGGCTGTACAAGAATATAAAGCGCTCAAAGCTAATATTGAAATGAGCCAGATAAAATTTTCTGTAATTTTTATAATGCTTAGCATGATCTTGCTCTTTATTTCGATAATATGGGGAAGAAAATTTGCTGAAATGATTGTAAGGCCCTTAAGGGAATTGGTGATTGCTGCAGAAAAAGTTAAGAATGGTGACTTGTCAGTTCAAGTGCCAACGGAAAATCTTAAGAAGGATGAAATTAAGATCCTCTCAAGTGCCTTTAATAGAATGGTCAACCAAATTGATCATCAGCAAAAAGATTTGCTTACTGCGCAGCGAGCATTAGCATGGTCAGATGTGGCAAGAAGAGTAGCTCATGAGATTAAAAACCCTTTAACACCGATACAATTATCATCAGATATGCTAAGAAAAAAATTTATTAACCAAGTTTCAGATAAAGAAGCTTTTGAAAAATACCTTAATAGTATTTATAAAAATGCTGGAGACATAAAACAGATAGTTTCTGAGTTTGTTGATTTTGCTAGGTTGCCTACGCCTAATTTTGCTAAATGTGAGATTGTATCATTAATAAGTGATTTGGTTGAATCACGTAAATTAATAAATGATAGTATCAATTACTCTTTTACCTCTAATAATAGAGAATACATGGTTGTTTGTGATGTGTCTCAAATCAATAGAGTTCTCGTGAATTTAATGCTTAATTCTGAGGAATCATTTCCAAAAAATTCTAGGGATAAAAAAATTGCTATCTCCATTGTTGGAGATGCTGATTACTTAAAAATAATTGTTGAAGATAATGGAACTGGGTTTAGTCAAGAAATACTAAAAAATGCTAAAGACGCATACGTGACAACAAAAGTTCATGGAACAGGTCTAGGGCTTGCAATAGTAGATAGGATAATACATGACCATTTTGGTGAGGTATATATTGAAAACAATGAATATGGTGGAGCAAGGGTAGAATTAACAATGAATGTGAGAAGTTTAAAGAATAAGTTAAAGCAAGAGTAAATAATTTTAAACTATTAATGAATTTTACAGAATAAATCCACATATGTTGCATATTTGCTATAAATTTAGTTGATTTATCGTTAGTACGAGCTATATATTATACTTGTAGCTGTTTAGCTAGGTTGTCAGCGCAGAAGCAGAATATAGATATTGAGAGAGGAGAACATAAGGTTATGGCATTAGATATTCTTGTTATAGACGATGAAGCAGATATCAGGGATTTGATTTCAGATATTTTAAAAGACGAAGGGTTTACAAGTCGTGTTGCTGCAAATAGTACCCAAGCATTCAAAGCAATATCCGAGAAACTCCCAAGTGCCATTATACTCGACATTTGGCTGCAAGATAGTGATCTTGATGGATTGGGTATTCTTGAAATAGTAAAAAAACAATATCCATTAATGCCGGTTGTTGTGATTAGTGGGCATGGGACAATTGAGACTGCAGTAAGTGCAATAAAAATGGGCGCTTATGACTATCTTGAGAAGCCATTTACTCATGATAAGTTAATGATCGTACTAAGAAGAGCGTGCGAGGCAGCGAGGCTTAAAAGAGAAAATATAGATCTTAAATCTAAAGTTATTGATAAAACCGAATTTGTTGGCACATCAGCTATAACTACTAGGCTCAAATCTGAAATTGAGAAAGTTGCTCCTACTTCTGGTAGAATAATGATCACAGGTGCAGTAGGGAGTGGTAAAGAACTTGCGGCAAGATTGATACATAAAAAGTCTAAACGTGCCAATGGTCCGTTTATTGTATTTAGTCCTATATCTGTTAATCCAATAAAAATCCAACAAGATTTGTTTGGAGAATTCGAAAGACTTGAGTCAACTAATCTTTTTGACAAGAGAATCAGCATATTGGAAGCAGCGAATAATGGTACACTATACATAGATGATGTAGGTGAGCTGCCAATGAATGCACAGAACAAATTATTGAAATTTTTACGTGATCAAACGTTAACCAAAGGTAATAAATCAATAAAGCTTGATGTTAGGTTGATTACTTCGGCGACTAAGGATCTTGAGTCAGAAATTGCTCAAGGAAAATTTAGACAAGATTTATATTATCGTCTTAATGTTGTTCCACTTAATGTACCGCTACTAGCTGATAGAAAAGAAGATATCCCTCTTTTAGTAAAGTACTTTGTAAAACAATTGTCAAAATTCTCTGGATTGAAAGAAAGGGAGTTTTCTGATGAAGCTATAGCTGCTATTCAGGCTTATAACTGGCCTGGTAATGTCAGGCAGCTTAGGAATGTAATTGAATGGAGTTTAATTATGAACCCTCCGTCATCAACATCTGCTTCAGATAAAATTAGATCCGATATGCTTCCTCAAGAGGTGATAAATAATAGTGTCAACATTTCTAAGCCTGACAGTAATCTAGATATGATGTCAATGCCTTTAAGAGAGGCAAGAGAAGTGTTTGAGAGGCAGTATTTAACTGCGCAGATGAATAGATTTAATAGCAATATTTCTAAAACATCTACTTTTGTCGGAATGGAGAGGTCTGCTCTGCACAGGAAGTTAAAAACTCTAAATATCCACACTGGTAATTCTAAGTTTTCCGATGAAGAATTAGAAATGCTAGATAAAGCAACAGCTGACGTCGGTAATTGATTCATGAGAAAACTTGCATTCCTTTTACTACTATGTTTAATAAGTTGTGGTGATGCTGAAAGAAAAGCAAATGGTATGCTTAGTGATGAAGAAAATGTCAAAATCAAAGAATATATAACGAAGCAATTTCAAGCAAAAAAATCTGTAAATTTAAAAAGGACTTTTGGTACAAATCTTAAAGGTCTAAAATTAACTGGTGTTAGTCTTGCGGGGGAAGATTTATCAGGTGTTGATTTTTCAGGTGCTGAGCTTGCCAGGGTTGATTTTTCCGGGGCCACTCTTGATAACGTTATTTTAACGAATGCTATAATTCAAGAAAGTGATTTTTCAGGTATTGTGTTTAAAAAATTAATTGCTCCTGGAGTTGATTTTCAGGCTTCAATATTCATTGGTGCCTCTTTTGAGGAGGCTAATGTGATAGGCGCAAACTTTGAAGAAGCTGATTTTTCAAATACAAAAATCCATAATTCACGATTTGATCAAGTGAATATGGCAAAGGCTATTGTGAAGAATGCTGAGATTGTAAATGTTAATTTTCAAAAAGCCAATTTGACATCCATAGACTTATCTGGGTCTAAAATAAATAACACAGCTTTTTTTGGAGTTGATATAAGATCTGCTATAATGAGTGGCGTATTAGTTGATTTATGTAGTTTTGAGTCATCGGATCTATCTACACTTAAAGTAAAAAACTCAACTTTTACAAAAAGCGATTTTAATCAAAGCATTCTTGATGATGTAAGTTTTAGCGAAGGAAGTAAATTTGATAATGTTAATTTTGATAACTCTTCGATGAAATCGGTAAACTTTAGTAATATAACTATCAATAATTCATCACTAAGAAGTGTGGTAATGTCAAATTCTATGCTTTCTGAGGTAAGAATTCAAGGAACTGATTTAGATGAAGTGAAATTAGTTGGAGCAAAGATCTCAAAATCATATTTTAGCGATATTAGCGGTTCTAACATTCACTTTAATAAAGTACCAATAAAAGAACTAAAAATCACTAATTCTACTTTGATACGGCCTATTTTCTCAGCTGAGACAGCAAGTAAACTGGTGCTTGACAATGTTAGTATGGTGAGTGCGTATTTTGATAATTACAATTTTGAGGATTGTTCTTTTACTAAAGCAGATCTGAGTAAGACAATTTTTAGAAATTCAAAAATTGCTAGAGTTGTGTTTAGCAAGTCTAATTTGACCCAGTCGGCGATAATAAACGCTGATATGCAATCTATTACTTTTGATAATACTACTATAACTAATGCACAACTTAGAGGAGTTAATAGTGTAGCTATGGTTGTAATTAATACCGTTCTCAATAACTGTGTATTATTTAATAACAAAGGATTTGAAAGAGTAGTGAGTAACGACTCTATAAGTAGTCTAAATGAGTTGCTTGTTAGAAAAGATTTATCTGGAATGAATTTATCTTTTATTGACCTATCAGGAGTAAATATAACTCAAGTGATATTTAAAGGAACGGTGTTAAGAGGAGTAAAACTTAATAACGCAAAAATTAAAAGTTGTTTAATAATTGAAGCTGACTTAAGTAATACTGACCTCACCAACACTGATTTTACAGGTTCTGAAATCAGAGGGAGTATATTTTACTCTGCTTTACTAAATAAAACTAATTTAAGTAGTACTAAGCTTACTGATTTGGATTTTTCTAGGTCAATAGTGCAAAGTGTATTGCTAGACAATGCTAAATTAGAAAGTGTCAGTGGATTGACTCCTCATATTGTAGCTAGTGATAACGCCAAAAAATAAATCCTCTCTCGTATTTATTAGAAAGCGTATTACCTTTCTTTTGTATTATATATTCCTTGAGAGTGTTCTATTCTTTAATAAAATCACGGGAACAAAGGCAAAAATTATAAAAGATATGATAGCATATTTAACTAGAAAAAATGCATCAACTAACGCTATTGTTTTGAAATGAATTCTTGGAAAAATTTGATTTGCTAGCCAAAGAGTGGAGATTCCAAAACAAAAAGATAAAATATTACCACGTATCAAGGAAGTCATATATTTCTGAGCATAAAAAATAGTAATACCATAGCCAATGAGTACTCCTGCAATACCTACCATCATAGGAAGTATCTCTTGGGACAGCGTAATATATGCTGTAAAGACAAAACTACACAACAACCAATAAGTTTTAGTTTGTCCGTTTTGCCAATTGTTGAACATCTTTTGCCCACCATTGCTACTTGCCACACAGACAGTAGCAAGGCCAAAAAACAGCCCTCCAAAAACCTGATCAACTGTATGAACACCTAAATACACTCGAGATAGCATTATACACAGTATGATTGCAACCCCAAAGAAGCGTAGAATTCTTGATTGAAAATGATATAAGAGCATACCCCAAAGTACACTTGCAACGTGTACATCGCCACTTGGAAAGCCTGAAGATTTATCCACAATCTGTACTAGGTGTAACGACAGGTCTGGTCTTTCCCAAAGAAATATATTTTTGAGTACTCCATTTAGCATTGTAGAGAACGGAACCAGAAACCCTAATTGCCAAAAAATACGAGGGTTATATGCAAGCCAATAACCGAGTGCTATGACCCCTATGTAGAATGTTTCATTAACTAAATATGGAAACATTTTGAAAAAATATGTAAATTCAGGAGTGCGTGCTGCAATTATTGCATTTTCTAGTGTAACCATCAAATAGACCAGTTGTAAGAATCCCGTTAATAAAGTGAAGCAAGTGTATGTTAATTTAAATTTTAGGGCAAGTTATTATGTCAAAACTCGGTACGCATGGTCTTTAGATTAAGAGCGACATTTGATGTAGTGCTTAGGCAATAATATCAGGTTGAAGCCTTAATTTAAGAACCTTAATCTTATCTTTAAGAAGAAGCTTACGCTTTTTAAGTTGTTGGATGGTAAACTCAGAAAACTTAGTACTTAATTCTGGATCGTCTATAATTTGATTTAGTTCTTGGTGTTCGGACTCAAGTTCATGAAGAACCAACCACATTCTACTAATATCGTTTTGCATTAAGCTAGCTTATATATGACTATAAGACATGAAGTTTAGCACTTTATAGTTGAGATGTAAATATTGCGTTATATTTATTATTGACAAAAACTGATTTTAAATTAAGACTACTGACATCAAAAAGAGGTATTTGTTTTTATGAGTTTTTTTCGTGAATTTAAGAATCGTGGCTATTTTCATCAATGTACTAATGAGGCGCAATTGCTTGAGTTTGAGAGTAAAGATAAAATAATAGCATATTTAGGATTTGACTGTACTGCTAGCTCCCTGCATGTAGGCAATTTAATGCAAATAATGATTTTAAGATTACTACAGCAAAATGGGCATAAGCCGATAGTGTTAATAGGTGGTGCAACAACAAAAGTTGGTGATCCTACTGGCAAAGATGAGGCAAGAAAATATCTATCTGATGATGAAATAGAACAAAATATCAAAGGTATAAAAAAATCTTTGTCTAAGTTTATCAGATTTGGTGATGGACCAAGTGATGCAGTAATGCTTAACAACTCATCATGGCTTGAGAAACTGGGTTATATAGAGTTTTTAAGAGATATGGGCAAGATGTTTTCGGTAAACAGAATGCTAACTATGGACTCAGTGCGTCTCAGACTAGAGAGAGAACAATCGCTTACGTTCTTAGAGTTTAACTATATGCTACTGCAGGCTTATGATTTTTATCACTTAAATAAAGAATATAATTGTAATCTTCAGCTTGGAGGGAGTGATCAGTGGGGCAATATAGTAACTGGTGTAGAGTTGATAAGAAAAGCAAGTGCTAGAGAAGTGATAGGCCTTACTACACATCTTCTTACTACTTCATCGGGAGCCAAAATGGGTAAATCAGTTAGCGGTGCTGTTTGGCTTAATGAAGAGCAGTTATCATGTTATGATTATTTTCAGTTTTGGCGGAATACGGAAGATGATGATGTAGCTAGATTTTCTAGATTATATTGCGAATTTAGTGAAAATGAGCAGAATGAGTTTGATGCTTTGGCAAAGAGCAATATTAATGAAGCAAAGAAGAAATTAGCTTATAAAGCAACGATGCTTTGTCATGGTCAAGAAAAGGCTGAAAACGCATTAGAAACAGCAATTAAAGTATTTGAAAAAGGCGAGGTGGGTGGAGATATACCTGTGTTTGAAATTGACATCAAATTGCTAGAGAAAGGAATACCCTGTTTTGATTTATTCCATCAAGCTGGTCTTGCAACTTCTAAAGGAGATGCAAGAAGGTTGATTAGAGGCGGAGGGGCAAGAATAAACGATGAGCAAATTAATGATGAAAACCAGTTAGTAGCCCTAAGTGATCTTAAATCAGACAAGATGATGAAGTTGTCTGCAGGTAGGAAGAAGCACATTATAGTTAAAGTATAAGTTATTTTGCAGCTGCTCTATTAAGCCTATCATTAATTGCAAGGCCAATGCCAGTATTAGGGATATTAGCTACAGCAATAGTTGGTATATTGTGTAATATGCAATATTCGTCTAGTTCATCTAGATAGTGAAATAAGTTACTAGCAGCCTCAGCTAAATCTCCTTTGGAGCTAAGATTGAGACTGAATTCGGATGACAGCTTGCTACTGTCAAAATTAAGCCCCACTTCGCCCTCATTTAAATTACTTGCATTGAGTCGTAAGTTTGTGTGTGGCGAGTAGTGTTTTAATAGCATACCTGGTGCTTTGATTTCGGAGTTAATAGTTGATATTATAACTTCCTTTTCCAGGATATTTTGTATTATCTCAGGTGTAATAAAGCCGTATCTAAGTATAGTAGGTTTCGTAGTAGTCAAATCTATAATGGTTGATTCTAATCCATAGGTCTTATCTTCTGTGTCATTCAATATAAACAACTGATTTTTAAAGTTCTTTATAACATGGTTTAGAGTTGTGGAACTAATTCTGCCTGATTTATTTGCGCTTGGGGCAGCAATTGGCTTTGCAGATTTAGTAATAAGTTCTTGCGCTATTTTATGAGATGGAATTCTAATAGCAATAGTATCAAGACCAGCTGTGACGCACTTTGCTATATTACATTGATCGCTTTTAGGTAGCACCATTGTCAGAGGCCCAGGCCAAAGACTTGCTAGTTTTATCGCATCGCTACTAAATAAGGCTAATTTCTTGGCCTCATCCAAATTACTTACATGCACAATAAGAGGGTTAATTGCAGGCCTGCCTTTAGCTTGGAATATTTTTAGACATGCATCCTCATTTGTTGCATCCGCTCCCAGTCCGTAAACTGTTTCGGTAGGAAAAGCAACAAGACCACCAGATTTAATTATTTCAACTGCCTTCTTCATTTAATCTCAATAAAAATTCACTATACAACCACAGCTATTCCTGCCATTTTTTCTAGTCATCTTGGACTAGGATCCGGGATCTCATGAGTTCCTGGTATGGATCCAAAATCAAGTTTGGGGTGACTTTGAGAGTGTTTCAGGATGACCACATCTTCATGCTACACTTGATGCAGCATCCACTCTTTTACCATATACTACTATAACTGATCAAAATTTGCTATTTTATCAAATATATTTTTTACCTCATTTAACAGAGCCAATCTGTTCTCAGCGACTTCTGTATTTTCAACATTAACTAATACATTATCAAAGAAATTGCTAACTGGGTTTTTGAGAGATTGAATAACCTCAAGTGCTCTGTCATAGTTCCTGTTATCAATCTCTTTGTTCAAAATTGGAGATAAATTTTGAAGAGAGGTGTATAGTTCTTGCTCATTTTTATTGTCAAATAGGCTAGAATTAACAGTAGATTTTATAACTTTATTAGCCAAGATGTTGTTAGCTCTTTTATAACAAATAACAAGGTCTTGCGAGTCTTTCTTGTCAAGAAATTTTTGTAATGCCACTAATTTTTTATTAAGTTCATCCAGATATCCAGAATTAGATAAATTTAGTACAGAAGAAATGAGCTTATGGTCATATTTATCTTTGAGTAAGTGCTTAGTGCGTTCCTCAATAAAGAGTATAATATCTTCGTAATTAGAATGTTTAAGTTTATGCAAGTCGTTGCCAAATAATGAGAGAGAATGTTTTACTACTTCACGTAAATCAATGTGCATTGAATTTTCCATGATGATTCTGATTACTCCCAGTGCAAGTCTCCTTAAGGCGAATGGATCTTTTGATCCAGTAGGTTTTTCCCCAGCCATCATAAGACTACATAAGCTGTCGATTTTATCAGCAATCGCCACAATAGCTGCTCCTTTTGTAGGGCAAGTGTCATTTGGCCCTTGCGGTTTATAGTGGTCTCTAATAGAAATAGCAATTTCTTCACTTAAATTATCATTTTTAGCATAATAATATCCCATTATGCCTTGTAGGTTAGGGAATTCATTTACTACTTCTGAGACAATATCATTCTTACAAAGAGTTGAAGCTGTTGTTAATTCATCTATAGAGGGTAAGTTGTTTTCATGATTATGTAATTGATTATACAAGAAGCGTGTTATGGATTCTATACGTTTGACTTTTTCAGCTAATGTACCAATTTTTGCATGAAATATGATATTTTCAAGTTTACTTGCTTTGGATTTTAAACTTGATTGCAAATCTTGTTTATAAAAATAAAGAGCATCTGATAATCTTGCAGATAGTACTTTTTGATTTCCATTAATTACTGTGCTTTCATCTGTAGATTTTATATTTGATACGAATATAAAATATGGCGCAAAATTTCCATTTGCATCAATTAGGCTAAAATATTTTTGATGAGTTTTCATCGAGCTCACTAAAACTACACTAGGTACGGTTAAGAATTTACTATCAATTGTTCCAATTAAAACTTGTGGATATTCGGCAAGTCCAGTTAGTTCTTCAAGTAGATTATCATCCTGCTTTACTGCAAATCCTATATTTGCTGCCAGCTTAGTTGCTTCTTTGATAATATACTCCTGCCTAACTTTTTGGTCTAGAATGACAAAATTATCTTCAAGTTGCTTTTTGTATTCATTGAAATTATTCACAATAAAGCTAGATGGGCTCATGAATCTATGGCCATAGCTTCGGTTATTAGCCTTTAAGTGACCTAAAGCAAAATCTACTACTTTTCCATCGAAGATACATAAAACATTAACAAGAGGTCTTACCCACCTGAGTTGATAATTTCCCCATAACATTGATTTCGGCCATACGTATGATGTTATTAGATCAGGAAGACATTCTTTGAGTGTTGCATATGTTTCTTTCCTAGGTGTAATCTTCTCATAAGTAAAATATTCGGTATCATTAATGGTCTCTTTACTCAAGTCTTGTAGGGTAATTTGATTAGATTTACAAAATCCACTTATCGCAGCATCTGGAGATGATGTTTTTGGTCCTTTGAGCGTAGTTCTTTTTTCTTCAATGATAGTTTGCAAGCCTTGAACATGAATGGCCAACCTTCTAGGACCAACATAGGCTTTTACTGAAGTAAATGTTAACTCATTATCGTTAAAATAACTTGAGAAAATCTGCTCAAATGCCCCAGCAGCATTTGCTTGCATCATCGCAGGTATTTCTTCAGAAAATAATTCAAGTAACAACTCGCTCATAATTAAATGCTTCTTTCTAGTTCTATCCATTTTTGACATGCCATTTTAGCTAGATGGCGAACTCTTGTAATATATGCAGCTCTTTCAGTGACACTTACAACACCTCTTGCACAAAGTAGATTAAAGATATGGCTAGCCTTTATACAATACTCATACGCTGGGAACGGGAGATCTTGTTCAACAAGCTGGGTACACTGGAGCTCTGCTTCTTCAAAGTGTTTCAGCAGTATTTGAGTATTAGCAAGTTCCAAGTTGAATTTAGAAAATTGCTTTTCAGCCTCAAAATCTACTTCGGCGTAGGTAAGAGCTTTATCACCAACTTGGCCATTCCAATCTAAATCTTTTACCGCATCTATACCTTGGATATATAATGCAAGTCTTTCGAGTCCATAGGTTATTTCTCCAGCAATTGGTTTTAGCTCGATACCTGCAATTTGTTGCATATAGGTAAATTGTGAAACTTCCATACCATTACACCACACTTCCCATCCAAGACCTGAGGCGCCAAGTGTAGGAGACTCCCAATCATCTTCTACAAAGCGTATGTCATGCTTTTTTGAATCTATACCTATGTATTCCAAGCTTTTTAAATACAAATCTACAATATCATCCGGTGATGGTTTGAGAATTACTTGGAACTGATAGTAATGTTGCATGCGGTTTGGATGCTCGGCATATCTGCTATCTGTTGGTCTTCTTGATGGTTGAACGTATGCCACGCTCCACGGCTTTGGTCCAAGGCAGCGAAGGACAGTGGCTGGATGAAAAGTTCCCGCTCCCATTTCAACATCATAAGGTTGCAAGATAGCGCAACCATAATCCTGCCAGAAGTACTGTAATTTTAGAATCAATTCTTGGAATGATAGTTTTTTCATATCGCCATTTTTATTATATACCAAAGAAATTAAGCGCTAAGTATATTAGTAAAAAATAACTTTGGCTAATAAAATTTCTACCTATTTGCAAGCCTCTATTAGAGGAATTTTAAGATCTATATCACGTCATACTATTATTTTTATAATTTTCTTATTGAACACTTAGTCAAATTAAACCATAATCTCCACTTTCCGTTGTGGATTAATATTTCAAAGTAGATAATTTATATATAGACGTAATGCTCAAAAAAACCAGTATTGTTTTAACTACTACTAATACAACACAAGAGGCTGAATCTTTAGCGAAAGGTTTGTTGGACTTGAAGTTAGCAGCTTGTGTACAAGTAGAGGAGATAAAAAGTTATTATGTATAT
This sequence comes from Rickettsiales bacterium, assembly GCA_017302595.1. Taxonomy (GTDB): domain Bacteria; phylum Pseudomonadota; class Alphaproteobacteria; order Rickettsiales; family Rickettsiaceae; genus Megaera_A. The sequence continues at coordinate 507,621 of JAFLDA010000001.1, read as the reverse complement.
AATGAAAAATTTTGTAGCGAATTGGAATATCGTTTAGTGATCAAAGCTGCAACAAAAAACTACCCAGCTATCGAAAGTTGGATAAAAAAACACCACACTTATCAGCTTCCTCAGATAATAAGACTTGATATTGCAGATGGTTTAGAGGAATATATTAAGTGGGTACATTATGAATAGATTGTCATTTGTTATCTGGAGAGGCTTATGAAGTTATGGCATAAGGTGTTCCTTGGTCTAATTCTAGGGATTACTTTTGGTGTATATTTTCCGCAGCATGTTGAAACTATAAAACCAATAGGAACTGTCTTCTTAAGGTTGATTAAAATGGTTATTGTGCCGTTGTTATTTTTCAGTTTGGTTTCTGGTATTACTGGTATGAGGGACCCTAATTCAATTGGTAGAGTAGCTAGGAAATCGGTGTTAGCATACCTTGGCACTACATTACTTGCAGTTACTTTTGGTTTGGGAGTAGCTTTCGTGATGGAACCTGGTAAAGGAATAGTTCTTGAAATGGGCAAAGTTAGTGAAAAAGCAGGTCAAGCAGATTTTGATTTATTACAGTTTTTTATCGAAATAGTTCCAAGTAATATTTTCCAGGCTTTTACTGATTCTAATGTGCTACAGGTCGTATTCTTTTCAATATTTACAGGTGTGATTATTAACAGCATGGACTCCGCTGCTGATCCAATACGTAATTTTATTCATTCTTCGGCAAAAATTGTGCTGAAAATGATTTCATGGGTGGTTCAGATGTCACCATATGCAGCCTTTGCGCTAACGGCGTGGGTGATTGGTACTCAAGGGATAGAAGTGCTCTATACTTTAGGTAAACTAGTACAGGCAATAGTTTTAGCATTCATATTGCAGTACGCGATATATGGACTAATTATTATTCTTTTTTGTGGATTATCTCCAATTCCGTTTTATAGGAAAAGTGTAGAATATCAAATGATAGCCATGTCTACTGGTAGCAGTAAAGCAAGCTTAGCTACAACAATGCAAGTGTGTCGTAGTAGATTGGGTGTTTCTGAGTCAAGTACTTCTTTTGTCTTGCCACTTGGTGCATCAATAAATATGAATGGTTTATCGATTAAGTTAGGTCTATCGGTAATTTTCTTTGCTCAAGTAATGGGAGTAGATCTTAGTGCTTCAGATTATTTAATTATAATACTCACTGGTACCCTTGGTTCAATTGGTGGAGCAGGTATACCTGGGTCCTTTATTATTATGTTGCCTATATTATTAACATCTATTGGTTTGCCAATAGAAGGAGTTGCCCTACTTGTTGGCGTAGACAGAGTTTTAGATTTACTAAGTACCACAATCAATATAACCGGTGATGCTGCAATTACTTTGCTAATAGATAGTTCTGAAGGAACCTTGGATAGGGAGATGTATAATGCCTAAAAGTATACATAGAATTTGTATATTATTAGTAGTGCTAGTCTGTCTAGAAGCTTCAGCTAGTAACAATGTTATTCGTATAGCATCTGGTGGATTATTGGATGGATATTTTAATACAAGTCTTAAATTATGTAGATACATAAGCGCCTCTAATAATGGTATTAAGTGCCAAGTTGTCCCGACTTCTGGGTCATTAGAGAATTTATGGTTGCTGCAAAGAAATCAAGTTGAATTTGCGTTTGCCATGTCAAATCTGGTGATAGAGTCATACAATGGTACAGGGCATTTTACGGGTACCGTTCCCTTTAAGGGCATGTTCCAATTACTTAGGTTGCATGATGAATGTTTTACTATGTTAGCTAGGGATACCGACAATATAAAATCTTTTCAAGATATTGATGGTTTAAGAATATCAAACGGTCCTGCTAAATCTGATAGCACTGTTGTTTATGAGGCTATAGTGCCATATTACTCGTTTAATAAGGAACCATATGATGTTGAGTTTGTGCATGAGGAATATGCCAAAAATTTTTGTGAGAAAAAAGTTAATGTTGTGATGTTAATGACGGGTCATCCTTGTGCTATAGTAAATATGATTACAAATAAATGTGACACGGAGTTTGTAGCTATTGACTCAAATAAATTAGATGAGATTATTAAAAATTATCCTGGTTTTAAAAGAGTATCACTTGGTGGTGATTTATACCCAGATGTTTCTGGTACAGTCGATACTTTGGCGGTTTCGACAGCTTTGGTATCAAGTGTGTCTGTAGATAAAGCTATTATAACAAATCTTATGAATTACTTGAAAACTAGAATAGATAAATTAAAATTAGCAGATCCAGTGTTATATGATCTAGATGATGAGCATTTTACTAGTGGTTTTGTTATTCCAGGTTTTATGCCGGACAAAAAGTGAAAAAATAATTTTTTAAAAAGAGCAAATTTATGTTCAAAAATATTATAATACCAGTCGATTTATCTGATAAGCAGTCTCTGAAGGCAGTTTTTCCACCAGCTCTGAATTTTGTGAATGCATTTGGATCTAAGCTACATCTTGTGCATATCATGCCTGATTTTGGTATGAAGTTAGTAGAAGATTATTTACCAAGGCATTGGATGAGCGATCAGAAACAAAAGTATATCAAGCAGTTTGAAGAGATAGTTGAGAAATATGTTCCTACTGGTGTGAGTGTGGATTATCACATTGGAAGAGGTGCGATATATGATGAGGTGATTAAATATTCTGAGAGTGTGAGTGCTGATTTAATTATCATCTCAGCAGTAAGACCGCAGCTTAGAGATTACATGCTTGGACCAAACGCTTCTAAGATAGTGCGTCACTCTTCCATTTCTGTTATGGTTGTACGGGATTAGTTTTTCTTAAAACTTGTACCCAATTCTTATTCCTATATCGGTCAGTCCTGGGTTTGGCTTTGCAATATCAGCGCTTGATATGTGATCCACCATCAAAGATACATTATAACTATCAGAAATATTATATCCTATTGAAATTGACTCTCTAAAAAGAAGATTAGATCCAATAGGGCGTTGTTTGTTTGAGGTTTTTTTTACGCCGTTATTTAAAGATACACCAAGCGAAGCTTCTACGTAAAATGGGTTTAACTTATTAAATGTCCAAGTGACTCCAGAATAGAAATTACTCGTATATCCTTGGTTATTCATACTGATACCAATATGAGGGCGGCCATTGAGTAGCGAATCTACATTGTTTGCCAAGAATTCAATGTTGATATTTTTGCCCTTTTCAATTCTGTTTCCAAGCTTTCTATCAAAATCATGTTGGCTGATACCTATTTTAATTTCTTCAGCTGATGCTGTGTTTGCAAACAAAATGCTCCATGTTATTAGCTTAACTACTTTTTTATACATCTTTTCTCTCCAAGGCTATCAAATAAAATTCACTGGATTCCTTCCTGCTTGAATCCGGCTTAAAGTGTTTTACTATTTTAAAATTCTTTTTCACTACGTCTAGCATTTCTCCTTCAGCTCCACCACGAAAAATCTTAGCAATAAAGTGACCACCAGGTTTTAAAACTTTTAAAGCAAATTCTAGAGCATCCTCGCATAAGGCAATTATTCTCAAGTGATCTGTTTTTCCATGTCCGATAGTATTTGCTGCCATATCGCTCATTACGACGTCCGCTAGTTTACCATCAAGTATATCTAGAATAGTTTGTTTAGCTGATTCGTCGTTAAAATCCATTTTTATTAACGTAGCTCCGGCAATTGGTTCTATTTCTAGTAAATCAATTGCTACTAGTTTATTTTTAGCATTTTTGCTATTAGATCCAATTAATTTGGTTGCAACTTGTGACCAGCCGCCTGGTGCTGCTCCTAGATCGATTACATTGTAGCCAGGTTTTAAGATTTCAAATTTTTCATTTATCTCAAGTATTTTATATGCTGCTCTTGATCTATATCCATCTAATTTAGAGCGAACTACATACTGGTCATTCAATTGTCTTGATAACCATCTAGTTGAAGATGTTTTTCTTCTTTTTGCAGTTTTTACTTTAACAAATTGTCCTCTAAAGCCAGTTTTATTAGTAGACATTATTAACCTTTGTGTTCTGAATATTTGTCAAGAAGTGAATTGACAAAACCAACTTGAGAATCATCTATCATTTCACTCGCTATATCAGTGTATTCATTAATCACTACTTTGCGTGGCGTTTCAGGAAAGTATTTTATTTCTGATACTGATACTCTAAGTATTGCTAGTAATAATTTTGGCAGTTTTTCAAGAGTCCATTCAGAGCTAAGGTGCTCTTCTATAATTTTATCTATCTGAACTAGATTATTTGATGTAAATTCTACAAGTTCATGCATATAACCGATACTAGGCTTTAACTTCAAATTACTTAAATCATTAATCTCATGATCGCTTTTAACGTCATTATCTTTGTAAAAGTCTATTACATTGGTGAGTAATGTATTGATATTTACAGCTCTATCGAGTGTTTCGTATTGATAAATTGTTTGTATAGCTGCAATCCTTGCAAGAGATTTGCTGTTTAATTGGTGGTTTGTTGACATTACCTAATACTAATAATTACTGTTTTGCATTCTAACAAAATAACCAATAAAGGCAAATAACATTATGCTTGATAGTCTATGAAGAAATAATAAGTAGTTTATATTCCATTAGTTCTGCATTTTTAGATTGTTTTTTTGATTACTGATGGTATAAAAACTTGATATTGATATATAAATGAATAGGTAATTTCGTGAATAAAATTAGTCAACTTTGCATCGTATTGACAGTTATTGTTTTATCTTCTTCAGTTTCATTAGCAGAATCAATAAATGCTATAAATATTAAGGGTAACCAGAGAATTGAGAAATCAACAATTCTTGAATATCTTGGAATGAATGTAGGTGGTCAGTACAGTGAGGAAGCTAGGAGCGAGGCAGTAAAAAATTTATATGGTACATCGCTTTTTGAAAATATAGATATAGCTTTTAATGACGGCGTGTTAAGTGTAAATGTGCTAGAGACTCCATTTGTTAGTAAGGTAGTTTTTGTCGGAAACAACAAGGTTAAAACAAAAGTACTAACCGCTGAAATTCAAACAACTGCAGGAGAGAGTTTGAAAAAATCAAAACTTAGGGCTGATGTTGAGAAAATAAAAGAAATATATAAAAGATCAGGTAGATTTTCTGTTCATGTGAGTTCTAGGATTGAGTCTCAAGAAAATAATAGGGTTAAAGTTATTTTTGAAGTGGAAGAGGGGCCTAAAACTGGTATACGCAATATTAATTTTGTAGGTAATGAGAATTATAGAGATTCTGAACTTAAAACAGTTATTCTTACTAAAGAAGCAAGGTGGTTTAGGTTTTTAGAAAGCAATGATACTTATGATCCAGAGAGAATAGAGTATGACAAATACTTACTAAAACAATTCTATAGTTCTGTTGGTTTTGCAGATTGCAGAATAATTTCAGTTACTGCAGATCTAACACAGAATAAAGATGGTTTTGTGCTTACCTACTCAATTGATGAGGGTAAAAAATACAAATTTGGTCAGACTACTCTTGTAAATAAGCTCAAATCCATCAAGGATGAAGAAATATCTAAATTCTTCAGTAAAAATGAAGGAAATACATTTAACATGAATTTAGTGCAAAAGATGGCTGATAAAATCACTGATTATCTAGCAAGTAAAGGTTATCCGCAAGTTGATGTTCATCCAGATATTAGAACTAATCCTGCAAGAGGAACAGTTGATGTAGTAATAGTAGTAGATCAGGCTGATAAGATATTCATTAACAACATAAATATTCATGGAAATTTAAAAACTGAAGATCATGTTATTCGTCGTGAACTTAAGATAGCAGAAGGAGATGTGTATAATAAAGGTAAAATTGAAAGAGGTGAAAGAAGCCTTAGAAACCTCGATTATTTCAGCAAACTATCCTTAAAATTATCTCCTACACAAAAAGACGATAGGTATGACATAAATATAGATGTTGAAGAGAAATCTACGGCTTCTGTTGGCTTTGATGTTGGTTACAACACAGCTGGTGGTGTATTTGGAAGAGTTTCATTTTTAGAAAGGAACTTAATAGGTACTGGTAAGTACTTAAATGCAGGCATACAAGCTGGTAAGAAAAGCATATATTATTATGCTGGTTTAACAGAGCCAAATTTTATGGATAGGGACTTATCTCTTGGTGGTAGTGTGTTTAGGAGTGAAAATGGTAGAGGTAGTGGTTTTACGAATCAAGATATGAACTATTCGATGAAGTCTACCGGCGCAAAGGTTAATTTGGGTTATGAAATTGTCGATGATTTAACTCACTCAATAGATTACTTGATTAAAAGAGATAACCTAAAAGCTCCAAAAAGTACCGCATCAGTTTTTATTCAGGAGCAAATGGGTAATTTTGTTACTTCCGCAGTAGGCCATTCTCTTACTCTTGATAAAACAGATAGCAGAATTTTACCTAAAAATGGGTTTTTATTAATCGGTTCACAAGAATATGCTGGTGTAGGTGGTAATAATAAATACTTAAAACATGAGTTAGAAGGTAAGGCTTTTAAATCATTTTTTGAAAACAAATTTACTGTGATTCTTTCAGCTTCTGCTGGTCATATTAAAGGTCTGAGTGGGAGAAAGGTGAGAATCTCAGATCGTTTTAATTTGGGTGATTATACTCTTAGAGGCTTTGAACAAGCCGGTATTGGACCACGTGATAAAGTAACAGAAGAGGGGCTTGGTGGACAAAAATATTATGCATTTTCTACGGAAGTAAATTTCCCTCTAGGTTTACCTGAAGAGTTTAACGTTAGTGGGGCATTATTTGTTGATGTTGGTTCATTGTGGGATGCAGACTCAAAAATATCTAAATCGTTTTATAACGATAAAGCTTTAAGAGGGTCAACAGGTTTTGGTGTAATATGGGTAACAAAATTTGCCCCAATTAGGCTAGACTGGGGATTCCCGTTCAAGAAGCAAAAATATGACCAAAAACAAAATGGTCCGCACATTAAGTTCTCAACGCATTTTTAAGTAAATGTAGTTAATAGCATTAGTGTGTACAGCTTTGATGATATAATCAGAGTGGACGTTGTTTAGATAAAAAATAAAATATATGTTCGGTAGATACTTTCTTATTTTTGCTTTGGTTTTGCATATTGTTAATTATGCCTTTGCTAGTGCTGTGACAACAACGGAAGGGGCTCAGACCGTTAATAAAATAGCTGTTGTTGATGTTGAGTCTGTGCTAGAGCACTCCTTTGCTATTAAGAGTATAAAAAAATCTATTAGCGATATTAGTAGCAAGATTGAAAGAGAATTAACAGAAAAGGAGATTAGTCTTAAAAAGATAGAATCTGATATTATTAAAGATAAAGACAAAATCTCCCAGGAGCAGTTTAATGCAAAAGTTCAGGATTTTAACAAAATAGTGAGCAAAGCACAAATGGAGATCCAAACAAAAAAGGATGGCTTAGAAAAGGCTCACTCAGAGGCAATTAATAAAGTACAAAATAGTATCATTTCAATTATTAGTGATTTATCCAAGAAGAATGGTTATAGCATGGTTGTTCCAAGCTCCCAGGTCTTGTATGTTGTAACGGACTTAAATATTACACTAGAAGTGATTACCAAGCTAAACGAAGTGCTTCCAGCAGTTGAAGTGAATTATTGAGTAAGTTGTTTTTTTCTTAAGTTTAATTATAAAATATATTCAGTTCATATTACGATATCCTGGTGTAATATGATTTAGGCCATAGCGTAAAAAATGATTATGTGTTATAATCGCCAATTTAAATATTTTTGAATTATTATGAGATTAAAATGTGGGATAGTTGGACTTCCAAATGTTGGAAAATCTACGTTGTTTAATGCTTTAACTGCAAGCAATAACGCTCAAGCAGCCAATTATCCATTTTGTACAATAGAGCCAAATACTGGTGTAGTCACCGTTCCTGATGACAGGCTTGAAAACCTGGCAAAGTGTGCAGCTTCTGCTAAAATTATTCCTGCTTTTATAGAATTTGTAGACATTGCAGGTCTTGTAAGGGGAGCAAGTAAAGGTGAGGGGCTTGGTAATCAGTTTTTGTCACATATTAGAGAAGTAGATGCTATAATCCATGTACTTCGTTGCTTTGAAGATGCAGATATTACTCATGTTCATGGGAAAATTGATCCAGTTGAGGATGCAGAAGTAATAGAAACTGAGCTGATAATAGCTGATCTTGATTCAGTAGAAAAAAGATTACCTAATATGATTAAGAAAGCTAAAACAGATAAATTACTACAAGAGCAAGTGAATCTAATGGAGATTTGCAGAGAAACTCTAGCAAAGGGTTTCCCACTTAGGGTTTTGAACGATAAAGTTGATAAGAAATTATTAGCTAGCTTGCAACTCTTGACGTCTAAACCTGTATTATATGTATGTAATGTCCTTGAAGACGAGGCAAAGAATGGTAATGCACACTCTGATCGGATAATTCAAAAAGCTACCAAAGAAAATGCTAATGTAGTTATAATATCCTCAAAAATTGAGGCTGAAATTGCTTTATTAGAGAGCCAAGAAGAAAAATTAGATTTTCTGCAAAGTGTAGGTATTGAAGAGACGGGCTTGAGTAAAATCATCAAATCCGCATACTCATTACTTGGACTTAGCTCGTTTTTTACTATAGGACCTAAAGAAGCTCATGCTTGGACTTTTGAGACTGGAACTAGCGCTCCTGCTGCTGCAGGGATTATTCACACCGATTTTGAAAAAGGCTTTATTAGAGCAGAAGTGATTTCTTGTAAAGAGTATTTAGAATTAGGCGGAGAAGTAAAAGCAAAAGAACTAGGTAAGCTTCGAGTTGAAGGAAAAGAATATATTATGCAAGATGGCGATGTAGTGCATTTTAGGTTCAATGTATAGGAAAAAATATGAAAGTTATTGGCCGTGTGCCACCTATATTATTATATTTTTTAATATCGCTTTCTACATTAACAGAAACAGTATATTCTGCCGCTTTACCTCAAATTGCTGAACAGCTTAATACGCTTGGCAGTATTGCTCAATTATCCACTACGGTTTATTATACCGGATTTTCTGTTGGGATCTTTACATTGGGTAGAATCTCAGATTTTTATGGTAGACGCCCAGTGGTTTTATTTGGTATAGCGTTTTATACTATTGCCACATTGTTAATTAGCTTTTCTACTAATATAGAAATGTTTATAGCCTTAAGATTTGCACAAGCTTATGGAGCAAGTGTTGGTTCGGTAGTAGCGCAAACTATGGCAAGGGATTCTTTTAAAGGATGGGAATTATCTTATATCTATGCTAGCGTATCAATGATTATGGCTTTTGTTCCATCTATTGGTTCAGCAATCGGCGGATATATAATAGAATACTTAAAATATTGGGAATATATATTCTACTTTCTGGTAGCATTTTCAACGATATTGGGACTGGTATATTTTAAATTTCTTCCCGAAACTAATCCTCATATCGGGCAAGTCAATGATAGTAAATTCTATCATGTATTTCTTACTGCTATCAAAGATAAAAAACTCATTACTTTTGCGATCATTGTAGGAGTATATAATGGACTTTGCTTTGGTTTTTATATTCAGGCGCCATTTATCTTTATTGAAAGACTACAAATGTCTCCTTCAACTTATGGTAAATTATTTTTACTTTTGACTGTTTCAAACTTATTAGGTGGCTTGATTGCCAGATATATGATAAGTAAATATATTAGCACCCAGAAGATCATGAATTTAGGATTGATACTTAGTGTAATAGGCTGTACATCACTTCTTTTTTGCGCCTTATTCATAACACAAGATGATGTGTTTTATGCTTCTATAAGCGTCTTTGTTCCCATGGCTCTTCAGCTTATGGGACATGCGATGATAGTTCCAATGTTACTAAGACACGCAATTGAGGATTATGGCAAAGTAACAGGAACTGCTGGATCAATTTTTGGCAGTATGTATTACCTAATCACTGCAGCAGTAAGTTTTATGATAGCTACATTTCATAGTACTAAGATCAATAATTTTGCATATCTTTTTGCGTTCTTGCTAGCTTTATCTGTGGCTTTATTTGTTTATAAGAATAATACTAGTTTCAAAAATAATGGGTAATAGCTTCTTAAGCTAGATAATGTCGGGAGTTTATATCACTTTATTCCTTATTTTCTATGCTTAAGTAACAACATTATTGCTGATCATTTACTCTTCATTTGCGAAATTTTTTAGACAATAGTTATATTCTTAATCTATAATTGCACTATTATAATAAACAAAAATAATGAGAAAAGAACATGTCATCTAAACAACAACATCCTTTTCATTTAGTTGAACTCAGCCATTGGCCAATTGTTACTGCTTTTTCACTGTTAGTGCTTGCTTCTGGTATGATACTGTTTATGCATAATTATCCTCTTGGTAAAGAAGTGCTAGGTGCAGGGGTTGTAGCTGTTGTTTTCTGTGCTTTTAACTGGTGGTCAAAAATAATTGATGAAGGACGCGTAGGGCACCATCATAGTGATCAAGTAAGACACGGACTCAGAATCGGTATGGCGTTATTTATCCTTTCTGAAGTGATGTTTTTCTTTGCGTTTTTCTTCTCGTATTTTTCCGTCAGTTTGTTTCCAGCTGGTATTCTAGATGGAGTGTGGGTAGTTGCAAAAGGTGTTTGGCCTCCGGCTGGGATAAAGACTTTTGATCCATGGGATATTCCTTTTATTAACACTCTAATATTGCTGCTTTCTGGAACAACTGTTACGTGGGCGCATCATGCAATTATGCATAACCAGCAAAAAGACTCTATTACTGCTCTTGGGATCACGGTTTTACTAGGTGTAAGTTTTACGCTACTTCAAGCATATGAATATCATCATGCAGCTTTTAAATTTACTGATGGTGTTTATGCTGCAAATTTCTTTATGGCAACAGGGTTTCATGGTGCTCACGTAATAATTGGTACAATTTTTTTAACTGTTTGCTATTTTAGAGCTAGGAAAGGCCACTTTGTTGCTGGCCAAGGTCACTTAGGTTTTGAATTTGCTGCCTGGTACTGGCACTTTGTTGATGTAGTGTGGCTATTCCTATTCACTTTTGTCTATGTTTTAGGTAGGTAAACTTGCTGAGTTAAGTTTTGTTTGAAAAGGGAGTTGATCCTGGGTTCAACTAAATTCAAGGTTGCGGTTTTTTCTTTAAGTAACCAAATCAAGTTTGGGAAGACCATCGCCTCACTTATGCTGAACCGCCTCCTTAGTCATTCTGTACTTGATACATCATCTATTACTTAAGTAATGGAATCCTAAATCAAGTTTGGGAAGACGCCCTAGATTTTGCAGGTGACAGATAAATTATGAGATAACCTTATGGCTAGTATTATAACACACATTTCAACCTCAATCATTATAGCAGAATCAAAAAATTATCGTGCAGTGTTTTTTTCTTGACGAATACATTAATTAATATTAACTTATCGAGCTACAAGTAAATTATATTATAGGAGTTTTTTATGAAAAGTAAGGTCAAAATTTCTGCAGGAGTTAACGTGGTGTGTGCTACATTGACATGTCCACCAGATACAGTTTTTACTCTCCAACCTAGGGCATCGATAACCGTAGATGGGGTTACAATACAAAATCATAGTAATTTATTTGATCTTGTGTTTGATATCACGGGTATTATTGTTGATCCAACGCCTTGTAAGCCACTAGATTGGAATCAAGATCACGATTATGATCATGATGGGAGTGCTCCATTAATGGGTGTTAGTGAAATCAATTTAGTTGAAGCTTGCTAAGTTAAATTGGCGATAAAAGCATTATTCAATTTTCTAACCAGAGATCTCATTGCTTCTGGTTAGAAAATTTAGCCTCCAACGAAGCTAAAATAAGTAACGTTTTCATACTTTTTTATCACCAACCTACAGTTATTAATTACCCTTCATAATTCTAATAACAATCTATTGATGGTTAATAAAAATTAATATATAACGAGCGGCTCGGTAAATGATTAATTTTTATTAAGGTGACTATTATAACACCCAATTTAACTCAACTTACTATCACAATGTCCCTAACAGAGGTTAATAAATATCTTGACATGATAGTTTAATTTTGTTAAAATCAGTATCAAATAAGTTAATACATTTTAATTAATGGGGATTTGCTTTGTATGAAGAGTTTTTTACCTAAAACAACAACGGCTTTAAGTACTTCTATTATAACTGCTGCTCTTCTTATTTCTTCAGTTGTAAAGGCTGAACAATCACAAGAGTATATTTATAATCCAAGTGCAGAAGTGTCTACAAAGTTTAGTAAAGGGAGAAATATTGCTGAATTAAATTATATGCAACCATTTTTTGCAAAAGAAAACAATCTCCCTATCCTTGATTTGAAGTTAAAATTAGATAACAGACGCAGTAAAGAGATAAACTTAGGTTTAGTATATAGATATAATTATGAAGATAAGGTAATATTTGGTACATACGCATATTTTGACCATAGGTACACAGGTACTAATTATTCAGTAAGTGGACTTACTGCAGGCGTGGAAGCTTTAAGCGAATATATTGATGCAAGAGCAAATATTTATATACCACAAAATAAAAAGAAAAAGACAAAACATAATAGCAAAAAAACTGTTGAAATCGATGGTACATCAATTTTTGCAATCTCTGGTGGTCATACATATGAATCTTCATTAAAAGGTTATGATATAGAGATTGGAACTCCAATATTTGCTTTTTCAGACTCTCTTAACGAGAAGTTAGGTACGAAAATACATGTAGCAAGGTATAGCTTTACTGCAAAAAATGTAAAACCAATAAAGGGTACAAGGTTTAGAGTAGAGCAAAACCTTGGAGAAACATGGATTGGGGATAATAAATACAGGTTCCATATTAGTGCAGAGACGCAATTTGATAAGGTAAGGAAGCGTCAGAATTTTATTGGGCTTGGCTTAAAGGTTACATTTAACGATAAACAAAATTTACATAAAAAGAAATCAAATAGTCTGAATCATAGAATGATGGAAACCGTAATTCGAGACGTCGATATCGTGACTGAGAGTAATGCAGAGGCTCCTATCAGAAGTAATTTCTATATGAACGGTAAAAAAATTGAAAAGATTTATTATGTTGGTAGTGCGGGTGGTAATTACTCTGGTTCTGGTACACAAGACAGTCCTCTTTCTATTGAGCAGCTAAAGAGTATGAACTATGATGATGCAGTGATTGTGCTAACTTCAATTGATCCAAACAAAGGCGGGACAGCAATTTCGCGTCAAGATTACGTGAAAATACAAGAGATGCCACAGGTGCTCAATGGCAAAAAAGATACGATATTATCTACTGGTGGTACAGATCCGGTGACAATAAAGGTTGATGGAACGCAGGGCGTTTCAATTTCTAGTCAAGATGATAAAAATACTTCGATAGTAGTTAAAGATGCTGTACTGTCTGCTTTAAAAAGTGATAATACTTCAGTAATTCACCTTTTAGAGCCAAAGATAGAAGAAATAGTAAAGACTCAAATTGAGGCAGCACGAGTTGATCTAGCAAGAGTAGCTGTTGAAGAAACAAGAGTTGAACAGGCAGTTCAAGTTATGAGGCAAGAAGAAGTTATGGAAGTAATTGAAGCGGTAAATCAAGCAATAGCTATAGAAGCCGCAGCAAGAGTTGCTGAACCAGAGCAGCCACAAATTGTTGTTCAGCCGCAGCCAGTTCTAGTGCCTCAAGGAACACTTGATTCAGGAATAACACGTGCAAATCTAAATCCTAATCAACAAGCACTATATGATATTATGATGTTGGCTGCTGGGCTTCAGACTGACGATGATCAAAATCTATACGTAGTAAGGCAGGTTCAATATGATGATGTTGCGAATATTATAAATACAAACCCAGCTGAAAATATTGCAGCAATTGAAGCTCGAATAGATTTAAGAGCTGATTTGAATCCTGTAACAAAGGCAGAATATAAGAAGATTGCAGCAACTATTCTAGGATTTGATGGTGTTGCTCAAGGTGGTGCATTAGATGGAGGACAGCAAGGAATAGGCCTTAACCACAAAGGTCCAAAGGATATTACAACTGTTGCTTCGCTGGAAAGATTAAGGGCTGATTATGGTATTTTGGATGGTCAGATGGCTATAGATGTGGTTAAACAATTTGTAACAACTCTTATGCAACAGAATATCCCAGGTATCGGTGTTGATGCTGGGGCGGATGCTTTAAGGCATCGTGACACCGTTCCAACTCAAAGATATCAAGATGCAGCAAATCAATACCTAAATAGTATAGCGGTGCCACCGGGTGAAAATGCCGTTGATCGCGAGATAAGACTTCAACGTAAAAGATTGGCCAAAGTAATTATGGATGATGAAATTAAAACTTCATTAACTGCAGTTAATAATACTATGGCCGCGTATAGGGCATTAATTAGGATGGAAACTACTCTAGGCGGTGTATTTACCGAAGAAGTAACAGGTAGATATAATGATAAAGAAATGTTAGCATATGTGATTTTGGCAAATCTTGATGTTCGTGAAGTACAAAAAAATCTTGTGGTAGAGAACAAGCCATTGACGCCAGAAAATATTTTTAATCGTCAAAAAGAAAATATGGAAGGATTAATTCTTCGACTTGGTAATAGTCAGCGTGCATATAATGTGGATCATAGCCATGGAGCAGTTGATGTTGGTGGTGTTAATAATGCCGTAGGTGGTATTCGAGGAGTTGCTGATAGCGTTTCTTGTGCTCATGGTCTATGTGTTCGAATAGTTGATAGCGCTCTTCATCATAGTAAGGTTGTTTTAAGCGATGCATCCCCTGCTAGTTTTTCAGATGAATTCAACCAGGCTGTTCAGCGTAAGGCAGATGCGTTACCTCTTGTTCAAAGACAAGAAGTCAAAGCTTGGAAAGAAAACTTGGAGGACGCTGAAGTAAGAGTTGACTACGTTGGTAACCAAGTAGCATTTTCAACACCTGTTATTCAAGGTGGTACTCAGGTGGATATTCCGGCGTCTTATAAGCAGGTATTGAGTGAAATTGCTACTGAAATGGATAATAGGTATAATTTTACTCATGCAAATCCAAAGTTGCAATTGGTAAAACGACCTGCCGTGACTAATGTGTTTAAGAATGCCCTGTATATTCCTGTGAATGAGGATTAACAATAGTAGTAATTAGCCTGCAAAGGTAATGACTTGAGATAAAATTTAGGAATTACTGGGTACGATTCTATTATTTTCGTACCCAGTAATAATCAACATGCATGGCCATTACAAGTTCTAAAGCAAAATGAGGTTGATATCTAAAGGAAAAGACTTTTTGGGCTGATCTATAAATTATTAATTATCTCTTATAATTCTTAATAATAATCAATTGACAGTTAATAAAAATTAATATATAACGACGCTTCGGTAAATGGTTAATTTTTATTAAGGTAATTGTTATGGCAAAAGCAAGTGTTTCAGATCAAGTAATTAAAGGTGAGGTAAGAGTTGATGTGGTTGAAGATTCTAGAGAATTTATTAAACAGGGTGAAAGTATCAAGATGAATAAATACCATCCATAATTAAGTATGATTGTTAGCTTTCAGATTTTCAAGGTTTTTTCTTGAAACAAATGGTCTGATTATTTACAATGTCTGGACTTAAAAACAAGGTATAATAATTAAAAATTTCAAAGGAAATAAAATATTGGATAGTACATATAAATCGATTATTGAGCTAAGTAATATAAGCAAAAGTTTTAATTCGGACGTTGTCTTAAGTGATTTTAATCTTAGTTTATGCAAAAATAAGTTTATAACCATTCTAGGCCCATCTGGCTCTGGTAAAACAACTATTCTTAAAATAATAGCAGGATTTGAAACAGTGGATAGTGGCGAAGTAATTCTAAATGGTGTCAACATCAGTGATCTTCCACCTAATAAGCGTGAGATTAATACAGTTTTTCAGAATTATAACTTATTTCCTCATATGAGCGTTTATGATAATATAGCCTTTGGTCTTAAAATGAAAAACAAAGACAAGTCTTATATTAAAAGTGCTGTAGATACAGTGCTTGAGATGATCAAAATGGAGAAATTTGCTGACAGAATGCCAAACCAGTTATCTGGAGGGCAGCAGCAGAGAGTTGCAGTAGCAAGAGCAATAGTTAATAAACCTATAGTTTTGCTACTTGATGAACCATTCAGTGCTTTAGATGAAAATCTAAGAAAGCAAATGCGAGCTGAACTTAAGCAGCTGCAACAGGAACTTGAAATTACCTTTATTCTTGTTACGCATGATCAAGAAGAAGCATTATCCATTTCCGATACAGTGATTATAATTAATAATGGTAAGATTGAGCAAATTGGTTCACCGCAAGAGATATACGAAAATCCTGTGAACGTTTTTGTAGCAAGTTTTTTAGGAGAGATAAATATACTAGATGCAAAAATTGATAGTATTGACGATGCTTTTGTTACCTTAAATATAGAAGGGGGGCACATTTATACTGTGCCAAATAAGGTTTGTACTGAAGGTATAAATGAAGTTAAATTGCTACTTAGACCAGAGCATGTTAAACTTACCAAAGCCGAGAGTGCAAATTCTTTAAATGGCCTAAAAGGTAAAATTACTGAGTTAAGGTATAGAGGAGTTTTGCTTGATTATTTTATTACCCTAAATAGTGAGAAGAAAATTATAGCTACAGTAATGAATGACAATGCTTCTTTTTGTGATCATTTTGAACTTGGAAGAGAAGTGTTTGTTGAATGGCTAACTGGTAAAGAAACTATAATCTTATGAGTAATAGTGATGTATTTAAGCCTTTTGCGATTTTACTAATCGTATTCTGGTTAACTGTTTTTGTTTTTATTCCTAATTTAGGAGTAGTAATTATAAGTTTTCTAGAAAGGGATGAAAGAACTTTTATTAACTTTGTTTTTACTTTAAAAAACTACGAAAAGCTTTTTTCAGTTATATATCTTAAAGTTTTTTTTAAAACTTTTATTATAGCTATGTGCATCACCCTGGTATGCTTGCTTCTGGGTTACTTTTTTGTTTATGCAATTTTTCAAACAACCAAAAACAAAAAAATTAAGGATTTTTTGCTAATTTTAGTAATAATTCCTTTTTGGACAAGCTCTTTGATTAGAACTTATTCAATAATGGTTTTATTAAGAGCAAATGGTGTGGTGAATAATTTCTTAATGTCTATTGGTGTTATTGAAGCACCATTAGAGCTTCTTTATAATGAGTTTGCTATTGCTGTTGGTCTTGTATACTCACTTCTGCCATTTATGATACTTCCTATATATACTTCTTTTGATAAGCTTGATTATAACTATATATATGCAGCGCAAGATTTAGGGGCTAGAAAGTTAAGCACTTTAATTAGAATTATTATACCTCTTACTAAATTTGGTATAATCACAGGCTGTATTTTGGTTTTTTTGTCTACACTTGGGATGTTTTTTATTCCTGAATTGCTTGGTGGAAGTAAGGAAATACTACTGGGTAATTTAATCAAGAATCAATTCTTAATTGCCAGAGACTGGCCTTTTGGTGCGGCAATAGCAACTATGCTCACTGCAATTTTAGTAAAGATAATGTTTTTTCAAAATAGAAATACCGATCAGGTAGTTATATGAAAACAGATAAATTGGCGAGATTATATATCATTTTTATTTATTTCTTTTTATATTTTCCGATACTGCTATTGATCTTATATTCTTTTAATGCTTCAAAATATGGTACAAGTTGGCAGGGAGTTACTTTTAAGTGGTATGGTAGTTTGATATCTAATAAGACATTAATTGAATCTACCAAGAATTCTTTTTTGATAGCATCTCTTTCTTCTTCCTTTGCTTGTTTAATAGGTTTAATTTCAGCCTTGGGTTTTTATAATTACGTATTTATGGGGCGAAAGTTTTTCTTATCCTTAGTATATATACTTGCTATATCTCCTGATATTGTAATGGCGATAAGTTTACTGATCTTGTTTAGTTTTATAAATTTAGATCTTGGGTTCCTTACTTTGTTAATTTCTCATATTACATTTAACTTACCATTTGTAATAATTATCATTATTAAACGTCTAAAAGCTTTTAATAAAAATCTTATAGATGCGGCGAAAGATCTTGGAGCTAGCGATTGGCTTGTTTTTAGCAAAATTATACTACCTCTTATTATACCTTCCATTATATCGGCGTGGTTAATAGCCTTTACTTTATCTCTGGATGATGTAGTAATAAGTTTCTTTGTGACAGGAACAAATTTTGAAGTGTTGCCGTTAAGGTTATTTTCAATGGCAAGACTTGGAATTAAGGCAGAGATAAATGCGCTGTGTAGCATGATTTTTATGATAACCTTAACTTTAATTTTTATTTCTCATTTTGTATTTAGGAAAAATTTATGAAAAAATATCTAGCACTAATTTTTTTAGCAATTTCTAATTTTTTTGCCGAAACTGCTTTTGCGAGTGAGCTTAATGTATATATTTGGGCGGAATATCTACCCGAAGACTTAGTTGAACAATTTACCAGTGAGACTGGTATAAAGGTGAATATTTCAACTTATGATAATAATGAAAGCTTATATTCAAAAGTAAAGTTATTGAAAGATTCAAAAAATGGTTATGACGTAATCGTACCATCTACTTATTTTATTGCTAAAATGAAAAATGAGGGCTTGATACAAAAAATAGACAAATCTAAGCTCATTAATTTTAAAAATATTGATCCATCACTTATAAATAAGCCATTTGATCCGAAAAATGAATTCAGTGTCCCATATTTGTGGGGGAGTACTGGTATCTGTTATAATGATAAATATGTTAAAGAAACGGTTGATAGCTGGGAGAGCATATTTAATGCTAAATATAAGGGCAAAATACTTCTTATGGATGATGTACGTGAGGTCTTTCATGTAGCTCTAAAACTTCTAGGGTACAGCGGTAATGAGACTGATCCTGAACATATAAAGCAGGCTTATGAGAAGCTTCGCGATTTAGTACCAAATGTAAAAATATATAATTCAACTTCTCCAAAATTGAACTATATAAATGAAGAAGTAGTAATTGGCATGAATTTTAATGGAGAGGCTTATATGGCATCATTAGAAAATTCGAATATAAAATACATTTACCCTAAGGAAGGGGCAATATTATGGATGGATAGTTTGGCTATTACTACTAATGCTCAAAATCTTGATAATGCTTATAAATTTATAGATTTTCTTTTAAGGCCTGATGTCGCTAAACAAGTCAGTGAATCATTAGGATTTGCCACTGCTAATAAAGCAGCTCTTTCTCTATTGTCTAAAGAAATAAGAGATAATCCAACAATATACCCAAGTAAAGAAGTACAGGAAAAGGGAGAATTTCAAAATGATGTAGGTGAAGCCATAGTTATTTATGAAAAATACTGGGAAATGCTAAAGCTAGGAGCGCCTTAAATTATTGTAGTAAATTATGAATTACTCTTGGGGTATCCATCTAAGCCATGCTTCCCAATCTCTAAGGCCAAGATTTTCTTCAAAGGTAAGCATATCATCTCTGGCTTTTTCACAAATTAAGTGAGGAGGAATAATTAATTCTGTTCTTGTTGAAAGTGCGGCAATTTGAGTTTTACATGCCATTTCAAGATGATAGCAATAAAACATTGCTTCATGTATTGTTTGTCCGCAAGCAATAAACCCATGATTTCTCAAGAACATAACTTTCTTATCGGCTAAATCACTCACTAATTGATCGCCATGTACATCATTGTCCAATGCTAGAGCATTATAATCATGATAAGCAAGCCTATCATAAAAATGCAATGCCCACTGGCTAATTGGCAAAAGGCCTTTTTTCATTGCTGATACAGCAACAGTTGATATAGTATGTAAATGAAAAACAACAGATATATTAGTCTTAGCGCGATATATGCTACCATGTATAATGTAGCCAGTTTTATTGTACTGTTTTTCACTACCTTCCAGCACATTTCCATTTAAGTCAACTTTTAATAAATTATCTTCAGTAACCTCGCTAAATCGTAAGCCAAATGGATATATGTAGTAATAATCGGCCCCAATAGGTCTTGCTGATAGGTGTGTATAAGTATGATCGTCCATACCTAATTTAGCTAATATCTTATAAGCATTAGTTAAGTCTCGTTTTATCTGAAAATCTGTACTCATAATCTTAATTACTTAAGCTGGTTGTAGGGAATAGAAATCAACTACTCGATAATTTAATGCTTCGGATATATGATGCTTCTTTACATTTAAAGACGCAGATAAGTCTGCTATTGTCCTTGCTACTCGAAGTACCCTATTATATGCACGCATAGAAAGTTTAAATTTTACTGCAGCCTCATTTAAAATTCTTCTTCCCTCATCATCTGGTAGTGCATAGTCTATCAATAACTGGCCATCAAGCGCATTATTTAATTTAATATTATATCCGTCATAACGCTTTATTTGTACTTCTTGCGCTAATTTTACTCTCTTAGCCATTTCATGACTTGTTTCTTCATCTGAAGGTTTAAGCATATGCTCATAAATTAATTCATTTTCCAAGGTTCCTACTTCAATATGCAAATCAAACCTGTCTAGAATAGGCCCGGAAATCTTTGATAAATAATTGCTTGCACATTCAGGTGCTTTATAACAAGCCTTAAGAGAATCGTTTAAATATCCACATTTACATGGATTCATTGCTGCAATCAATTGAAAATTTGCTGGGTATCTTATATGAGCACCGGATCTTGCGATAAATACTTCCCTGGTTTCTAGTGGTTGTCTTAAAGATTCGATAACGCCTGAAGGGAATTCAGGAAACTCATCCATAAATAATACGCCATTATGTGCAAGGGATATTTCTCCCGGCTTTACTTTTCTGCCAACTCCTCCTCCAACCATTGCAGCGACTGTGCAAGTATGATGGGGAGCTCTAAATGGTCTCTGCTGAGTAAGATTACCATCTTGCAAATGTCCTGCAATACTTGAAATTGTACTGCATTCTAGTATTTCAGTTGCCGTAAGTTCAGGTAATATACCAGGTAACCGCGCGGCAAGCATTGACTTACCAGCTCCAGGTGGTCCATACATTAGTAAATTATGACCTCCAGCAGCTGCAATTTCAATAGCTCTCTTTGCTAATTTCTGGCCTCTTATATCCTTAAAATCTGGATATTTTGGCTGCGTATCAATTCTAGATGCAATTGGTTGTGATAATACTTGCGTTCCCTTAAAATGGTTTACTAATTCGAGTAAATTTGCTGGAGCAAGAATATCATCATTACCAGACCAGGCAGCTTCAGAACCATTTTGTTTAGCACATATTATTCCCATACCCCTTGCTGTTGCACCTATTGCGGCTGGTAAAACCCCACTAACTGGTAAGATTGTTCCATCTAAAGATAATTCACCAAGAATCAAATAATTTTTGATTATTTCCCTGGGGAGAACTCTCATACTTGCTAGTATTCCTGCGCTAATTGCTAAGTCGAAATGACTACCTTCTTTTAGCAAATCAGCAGGTGCTAAGTTTATCAATATTTTCTTAGCAGGGAGCGCAAGGCCAATTGATGAAAGCGCTACTCTAACCCTTTCTTTTGATTCTGCAATCGTTTTATCAGCAAGACCAACTATTACGAATTTAGGAATTCCTGGTTCAATTTGCACTTGCACATCAACATCGACAATTTCAATTCCACTAAAGGTAAGGCTAGATATCCGTGTTATCATACTTTTAAATTATATTAATATAATTCAACCTATAGTATAAATTTAGCTAAATCTATGTTTTTCATCAAATTCGACAGTTGCTTATCAACAAATTTATGATCTATTTTGACATTGCTATTCTTCTTCTCGCTGGCTTCAAAACTAATTTCTTCAAGCAAATTTTCAAGAATTGTGTGTAGTCTTCTTGCACCAATATTTTCTATTTCAGTATTGAAATTAGCTGCATAAGTAGCAATTGCATCTACTGCATCATTTGTAAATTCTAATGATAAACCTTCGGTTGCAAGAAGTGCTACGTATTGTTTGATTAGGCTGGTTTCAGGTTCAGTTAAAATTTTGACTAAATCTTCTTTTGTTAAAGAAGACATTTCAACCCTAATTGGTAATCTTCCTTGAAGTTCGGGTAATAAATCAGATGGCTTTGAAATATGGAATGCTCCTGAAGCAATAAATAAAATATGATCTGTTTTTACTGTTCCATACTTAGTGACTACACTAGTTCCCTCTATGATTGGAAGAAGATCCCTTTGCACTCCTTCTCTGCTTACTTCAGGTCCCTTGCCTTCTGATCTTGAAGCAATTTTATCAATTTCATCAATGAAAACGATCCCATCATTCTCTACCGCGCGAATGGCATTAAAAACTGTTTTATCTTCATCTATCATTTTTTCGGATTCTTCGGAAGTAATAACAGTCAAAGCTTCAGCTATTGAGAGTTTTCTCTGTTTCATTTTATCTGATCCAAGGGCTTTACCAAGCATGTCACCTATATTAAATACACCCATTGCAGCTCCTGGCATTCCAGGAATCTCAAAGCTACTTGCTCCGGTTGACCCTGTATCTTTTACGGCAATTTCAATTTCAGTAGAATCAAGCTCACCACCTAGAATCTTAACTCTGAATTTATCCCTTGTTTCAGCTGATGCACTTTTGCCAACAACTGAATCAAGGATTCTCTCAACTGCCATTAGCCTAGCCTTACTTTCTACTTCTTTCTTTGCTGTTTGTTTTTGCATTGAAACTGAAATTTCAACTAGGTCACGTATTATTGATTCTACGTCTCTACCAACGTATCCTACTTCGGTAAATTTTGTTGCCTCGATTTTCATAAACGGCGCGCCAGCTAGTTTGGCTAATCTCCTTGCAATTTCGGTTTTACCCACGCCAGTTGAACCTATCATTAAGATATTTTTAGGCATGATTTCACTTCTCATAGGCTCTTCTACGCATGAGCGACGATATCTATTCCGCAGTGCCACTGCTACTGCTTTTTTGGCTGGCTTTTGCCCAACAATATACCTATCTAGTTCAGAGACTATTTCAGCTGGAGTTAGTCCCATATTTTTATTTTTTGTCATTTTACTTTCTCTGTAATGATATTATGATTTGAGAATACGCAAATATCGGCTGCAATATTCATTGACTTTAATGCGATTTCTTCGGCGCTAAGTTTAGTATCGACCGACAATAAAGCACGAGCTGCTGATAGGGCAAAAAAGCCACCAGACCCAATGGCTGCAACATTATGTTCGGGCTCAATAACATCGCCATTACCTGTAAGAATAAGAATATTATCTTGATCAGCAACAATAAGCATTGCTTCAAGGCGTCTTAAATACTTATCAGTTCTCCAATCTTTTGCAAGTTCGACTGCGGCTCTGACCAGTTGATTTGAATATTTTTCTAATTTAGCTTCAAGTCTTTCAAATAGGGTAAATGCATCAGCGGTAGATCCAGCAAAGCCTGCAACGATTTTGCCATCGGATAATGATCTTAATTTCCTAGCTGTTCCTTTAACTATATTATTGCCAAGTGAAACCTGCCCATCTGCTGCTATTACTACATCTTTTTCCTTTCTGACACACAAAATTGTTGTGCCGTGATGGGTAATACTATTACTCGCACCTTGTGACATAAAATACCCTAAAATAATTAATTATGTATTCCAATACAGATAGTTATCTAAAGCCTAAATTACAAGTGCTCCAAATACAAATTGTATAAAATTATTTTCTATAATTTTATCAGAAATTTGCTATAACTTATATGATCAACAATTTGCTTATACATTAAGGTTAAAGAGGCTATGTACAATAAAAATAATATTTTTGCAAAAATTATCAATAATACTATTCCCAGCGAGAAAATATATGAAGATGAAATAGTAATTGCTATAAAGGATATTAATCCTGCAGCACCAGTTCATATTCTGGTTATGCCCAAGGGAGAATATACAGATTTTTCTGACTTTGTTTCCAAAGCAGGCCAAGATACAATTGCGCATTATTTTAAATTAGTAGATAAAATTGCAAAAGATAATGGTGCTATGGATTATAGAATCGTTAGCAATAATGGATCTAGTTCCGGGCAGTCAGTATTTCATTTTCACACCCACATTTTAAGTGGGTCAAAAAATAAGAATTTATTGGATAAAAATTTATGAGTAAAAAACTAGTAGTAGCAGTAGTAGGGGCAACAGGTAATGTTGGGCATGAGGTACTAAATTATCTTCATGATAGACAGTTTCCAGTAAGTAAAGTCATTGCATTGGCTTCAGAAAATTCAGTAGGTAAGAGCGTCAGTTTTGGTAACGAATCAATGCCGGTGTTAGATCTTAGACACTTTGATTTTAAAGGGGTTGATATTGCATTTTTTTGTGTTGGCTCAGAAATATCTAGAAAATATGCCAAAGATGCTGTGGCAAAAGGGTGCACAGTTATAGATAAATCATCTTTATATCGTCTTGATAAAGATGTGCCATTAATAGTACCTGAAGCAAATATCGATAAACTGATCGAAATCAGGGGAAAACCTAGTATTATCTCCAATCCAAATTGCTGTGTTATACCACTTGTTGTTGCCTTAAACCCTCTGCATAATGCTGCAAAAATTAAGCGTGTTGTTGTCTCAACATATCAATCAGTTTCCGGCGCTGGAAAAACAGCTATGGATGAATTATACATGCAAACAAAAGCAAAATTTATCTTTGAGGAATTAAAACCAAAAATGTTTCCAACACAAATAGCCTTCAATCTATTTCCACATGTTGGTGAATTTGATCAAAATGGGTCTACCGATGAAGAGTTAAAAGTCCAAGAAGAAGTTAAGAAAATAATAAGCAAAAATATCAAATTATCTGTAACTTGTGTCAGAGTTCCTGTTTTTGTTTCTCATTCCTTGTCAGTTAATGTAGAATTTGAGAATGAATTAAGTGCAAAAGAGGTAGAAGAAATTTTAAGAGAATCTGATGGAATAAGCGTCAACAGCATTGGTAACGAAGTAAAATATACTACGCCAATTGATGCTACAGGTAATGATGAGGTGTTTGTATCAAGAATCCGTGATGATTTATCTTTAAAAAATGCCATTAATCTGTGGATTTGCGCAGATAATTTAAGAAAAGGCGCCGCGCTTAATGCAGTGCAAATTGCTGAAACTTTGATAGAGGGTTGATGGATATAGCGAGTTCATTAATAGAATTACAAGGGGAATATGAAGTTGACTTCATTTCACTGAAATATTTGGATGATGATGGAGTATTACGAGAAATTGATTATTCTGCCAACTCTATTAAACAAGACCAATTGTCACTCCGAAATAGTTTCCTCAAAATCCTTAATGGTAAGCACTTTATTGACCCTTTTAGGAGTCACTCAACCTTAAGCGTATTTTGTGATAATTTACTTTTATCTAAACCTCTAAGAAGTATTACAGAGAAGATTCTTAGAAATAAGTCGGCTACTGACAAATACTCGGCGTTTATCCATTTCTGGCCCATGGTAAATGATCAACATCACTCTAGATTTAACTATGTAGATAATTATTCAAACTTGAGATCTGAAATTGTAAAAACTCTCGAGCTTGCTGGAATTGAAACTAAAACTCACTACTACAATATTAAATCAGATTCATGCGCTATTGGTATTATAGGAAGTAGTATCATAGAGCTAGCGGATAATATTATTATCTCTAGGTATATCATTTCAAATGTAGCAGCAAGTTACGGATTTAATTTGCAATATACTAATAATAATTTTCCAAATTTAGATTTACATTTGACCGTTAAAGAAAATCAATCTGCGCTTGAATTTTCTGCGTTAACAAAAAAATCAGCCATAATATCAAAATTATCTATTGATTCAGGAGCTCAATTTTTTGAATTTATTAATATAAATATGCACAACTTTGCTAAAGCAGTAGATATTGAAATTAACATAAAGACAAACGACTTTTTTTCACCATATATCGCTTTACTAGAGTTGCTTGACTACCATACTGATCCATTAATAATCGAGAAAGAATTAAATGAAATACTTAATAGTAATTAACTATAATTTAATTTATTGATTCAATTAACCATTTATGCTATAGTTTAACACATTCACTGTTAATAAAAAACATTATGAAACAACTACAAAACCAAGCTGAAAAAAAAGAAAATTACCTTAAAGTTGCATTAAATAAGTGTGAATCAGCATTCAAAATTACATTTGTTTTTGCATTTATAATTAATCTTTTGATGTTGGTTACTCCGTTATACTCCTTGCAAGTACTGGACAGAGTTATAGGTAGTGGAAATTTACAAACTCTATTAATGTTATCAATCATTATAGGATTTATATACTTTGTACATACGTTGCTTCAAATAGCTAGATCTTTTACTCTAATCAAGGTAGGAGAGTGGCTTGATAATACACTATCACCAATGCTATTTGGACACTCTATTTCGGCATCTGCCACTAAAGTTGATCCAGCATCTAGCCAATTACTGCGTGACTTTCAGAATCTGAAAACATTTCTTACAAGCACTGGGATCAATACTCTGTTTGATGCGCCTTGGAGTATTGTTTACATAATTATAATATTCTTAATTCACCCGTATATTGGCTATATCACAATTGCTGGGGCAGTCATTATTGTAGGCTTTGCATTCTTTAACGCAGTAGCAACAAATAAAACTCTCAATGAAGCCACGGAATACTCAATAAAAGGTATGACTCAAGCTGAAATTGCTAATAGAAATGCTGAGGCAGTTGAAGCAATGGGCATGATAAGAAATGTTCGTAGAAACTGGTCAAAATTTAATGAAGCTTCTTTGGCAAAGCAGTCGACCGCCAGCTATAGGAACGGTATAATATCAAACTTCTCTAGATTTGTACGCAATATTATGCAAATGGCTGTGACAGGAGTTGGAGCATATGTAGTGGTTAAAACTAATGGACAAGATATGACTACTGGCGGAATGATAGCAAGCTCTATCATAGTAGGAAAAGCTTTAGCACCTTTTGATAATGCTATTGGTATGTGGAAGAGTATTAGTAGTACAATGAAATCATATAAAAACATTAACGATTCTTTGAACAGGCATGTAGAAAGAGATCAGGCCATGCCTATACCTCACGTTGACGGCCACTTAACTGTAGAAAATGTGTACTATGCTGCACCTGTTCCACATGGTATGCCAGCGCCGGTTGTTCCTAAGCATATTTTAAAAGGTGTTTCATTCTCCCTGCAACCAGGTGAAATTCTGGCAATAATAGGCCCTAGTGCTGCTGGTAAGTCAACATTGGCAAAAATTATTGTGGGTGTTTGGCATGCATCATCCGGGTCAGTGAGGCTAGACGGAGGAGATGTGTATACATGGAATAGAGAGAATTTCGGTGAGCATGTAGGATACTTGCCACAAGGAATAGAGCTATTTAGCGGTACAATTAAAGATAATATCGCAAGAATGGCAGAAAATGTTGATCCTGAGAAAGTCATTACAACATCTAAAATGTGCGGTGCACATGAAATGATACTGAGACTTTCCGATGGTTATGATTCTGATATTGGTCCCGGAGGTTCCAACCTATCTGGAGGACAAAGGCAAAGAGTTGGATTAGCCAGAGCGTTCTACGGTAATCCAAAGCTAGTTGTACTTGACGAGCCAAATGCTAATCTAGATGAAGCTGGAGAACTGGCATTAGCGAGTGCTCTTAAAGAAGCTCGTCAGAAAAAAATCTCTGTAATAGTTATTTCACATAGACCGTCTATATTATCTGAGGTTGACAAAATAATGGTTATTCAAGATGGTGCGATAGCCAGTTATGGTCCGAAAGAAGAGATATTAAGCAGAATACAAATGCTTAAAAATGGTATGATTCATATTAACGATAAATAGGATTAGTAGCAATAATGTCCAACAATAAGAATGAAATTACACCAGAGAAATTGGAACAAATAAAGCAGCTTCAACAGATGCTAATTCAACAGCAAGCAGGTGGTGCTGGGCAAGCTCAACTGGCAAAGCCTTCAAAATGGACCGTAAAAGGCTTCTTTCTTGCTGTGCTTCAATCAATGAGTGATGCAGTTAAGTTTGTTGATCAATTAATATATTTAGTGGTTAAACCAAATTCGGATAATGTAAATGATGTTGTAAAAAGTGCAAGGTCCCCGATTTTGTTTGGGCTTTTTGTGATGATATTTTTTGTCTTCTTTGCTGGGATCTGGGCATCAATTGCCCCACTAGATAGTGCAGCAGTTGCTATTGGGACAGTCGTAAGTAGTACGCAGAAAAAAGTAGTTAACCATCAAGAAGGTGGCATAATAAAAGCTATCTTTGTAAAAGTGGGGGATAAGGTTAAGAAAGGAGATAAATTAATAGAACTAGATGACAGTAGGCTTAGGTCAGAGTATGAAAATACTTTAAATCAATATAGAACATTTCTTGCTAGTGAAGCAAGACTATTAGCCGAAATCAATCATTATGATAAAATAGAATACCCAGAGTTTATTAATAAAGATAAGTCAATCTCTGATGTAACTAAAATTATTGAAACTCAAGATAATCTATTTACCTCTAAGAATAAAGTGATGGATGCCGAAAGAGATTCTATTAAGCAGAAAGTCCAGCAACTTAATAAGCAAATTGAAGGATTAAATGCAAAAAAAGAAGCCTTAAAAAAGAATTTAGAGGCTACTGTAGATAGGCTTGAAGCGACTAAAAAACTAAATCAAAAGGGTTTTGTGCAAAAATCAGCTCTGCTTGAGCTTGAATCAAGGGATGCAAGTCTTAGAAGTGAAATAGCAGTGACTGATACTGAGATAACCAGGACAGAACAGGAAATTACTAAAACCGATATAGAGCTCTTGAATTTTGAGAGTAAGTTTACTACTCAAACTTTGACTGAGCTTAAAGAAGCACAATCTCAGCTATCAACTAATAGAGAAAGATATAATTATCTACAAGAAGCGCTAGCTAGGGTGATAATTAAATCTCCCGTCGATGGGACAATAAATAATATCAATTTTCATACAGTAGGTAGTACTATTCCTGCAGGGCAGCCAATTATAGAGATATCTCCAACTGATGATAAATTAGTAATTGAAGCCAAGGTTGAGCCTAAGCAAATTGACTCGATAAAAGAAGGATTGGTTGCTAAAATAAGATTTAGTGCTTTTAAATCTAGAACTACTCCTTTATTCCTAGGTAAAGTAATATCAGTATCACCCGATATTATAATGGATCATCAACAAAGAGCACCAGGTGATCCTTTATCTGGTGGTTATTACCTAGCCAGAATCGAGCTTGATGCAGCTAATTTTAAAGAACTTGCCGAACCGAGAAAACTAGTTCTGCATCCAGGAATGCAGGCAGAAGTGCAGCTGATCACTGGTACTAGGACATTATTAAGATATCTACTTGATCCAGTGATTGATGCAATGTTTAAAGGCTTTAAAGAAAAATAAATCACTTGTAAGTATTTATATTGGTGGCTTTAAAAAGCTATTGACTATAAGCAAATACAAGTATATAAATCGATCTTGTTAACCGTGTTTATTGGGGATGTAGCTCAGGGGTAGAGCGTCTGCTTTGCAAGCAGAATGTCGGGGGTTCGATTCCCTTCATCTCCACCATGTTTTATCAAAGTAAATATTTTCGTATTTCTTATCATTCCAACCCCAAGGGCCGTGGAAAGACATCCCAAACTTGATTTGGGATCCAATTACTTAACGCAGCAACACAACCTCACAAGGTACCATGGATGCTGAATCAAGTTCAGCACGACGAACCTGATGCATTTATAAAGACTTTTTTATCAGATCAAATAGCGATATAATCTCGATTCGTAGTTTACTTAAATCAGTATTATGATACAAATTACTTTTACACCTCTTAGTGCATTGCATTTTTCATATATGCTAAAATGGCTAGAAACTCCTCATGTTAAAAAATGGTGGGATCAGGATATTATTTATACAATAGATTTAGTAAAGGAAAAATATGAATCATATGTTGATGGATATAAACAAATAGATGGAGTTAATAAATCTATTCATGCTTATATAATTAACGTAGAACAGGAGCCTGCTGGGTATATACAAATTTATAATGCTAATGATTTTCCTCGTAGCAAACAACTGACTGATTTGCCCAAAAATTTAGGTTGCATAGACATATTTATTGGCGAAGAAAAGTATTTAGGGCAAAATATCGGCTCTATGGCAATTAAAGAATTTCTAAATCAATATGGCACTAGCTATTCTCATATTTTTGTTGATCCTGATCCAAATAATATTACGGCTATTAAGTCTTACAAAAAAGCTGGCTTTTATGAGTATTCAAGACATGAAGATACAAATGAAATGTGGATGCTAAAAGAAATGTCTTATACAAAACATTTGAATGAAAAAAACTCTATTAAATTACAAATAAGATATCTAGAGGAGAGAGATCTTGTTCAAATTGAGAGTATATTGAAAATTATTGGCTGGGCAGATCATTATGTTACTGGACAATTGGAGTGTATTAAAATACTTAGTAAACGTGATAATGGAGAAGTTTACGTTGCAGTCAATGATGATATCGTTGTGGGTTTTATACAAATAGAACATCACAAATGGAATCGGTTAAGTCACATACAAGGTCTTGTGGTGCATCCAAACTACAGAAGGTTAGGAATTGCAAAAAAACTTGTTGAAGCTATAGAGATATCGTCCAAAACTATAAGTAATCTAGGTATTTTTGTGGATACACCGGTTAATAATATAGTAGGGAGAAACTTTTATACTTCAGCTGGTTTTGTACAAGGATACATTATGCCTAAATTTTATGAATCTAATCTTGATGGTGTAACTTTTCAGAAGTTTTTTAAATAAGCGATCATTGAAATGACAGAAAATAGTATGACTACAAAATATAGCTTTAAAGTAGAAAAATTGATAAGAGATAAAGTACCAGAAATTATCGATCAAGAAATAGGCGTTTCGATAACGTATACAGTCCTAGAAAATGACGATTATATAGCAAGCTTAAAAGATAAACTCGTTGAAGAATCTCATGAGGTTATATCAGCAGGTAATATCGAGGAAATTGTAGATGAGCTTGCTGATTTAATGGAGGTAATTAATGCCCTTACTGAAACTCTTGGTATTTCTCATGCTGATGTGCAGAAAACAATGGAGAATCGCAAAGCTGGCCGTGGTGGTTTTAGTAGTAAGATATATTGCCATAGTATTGCAGTTACTGAAGAAAACAAGGAACGATTAGCATACTACAGAGAAAGACCGTTGAAATATCCTGAAATGTCATGAATATTCATTTTCAAAAGGCAACTCTAGCTCATGAAAATATTATTTTTGATTGGCTAGCTGAGTCTCATATTCAGGAATTTTGGGATAATATCAGAGAGCATAAAGATGATATTTTGAATTTTATATATCATCGCCCCCAAACTTATTTTGCTGGAACTACGCAATACTGGATAGGTTACGTCGGCAATGAACCATATGCTTTTATACTCTCTGATATTTTAGAAAAAGAGCAAGATGATTTAACAGATACTCACTTGAAATATATGTCGCAAATGGGGCATACCATATCCTTAGATTTTGGAATTGGTAGCGTAAAATATTTAGGGCAGGGGCTTGGGGCTAATACCTTAATTGAATTTATGAAATTTTACCGTAATAATGTTGCCCCAAAAGCTGATACATTTTTTATTGATCCAGATGAGAATAACCCCAGGGCGGTACATGTGTATAGCAAAGCTGGATTCGCTAAGGTTGGGCAATATGATGTATCAAAAGGAGCGTTTATAGGAAGTAAAAGCGAGTTGATGGTAAAAGTTTTATAACGGGCTGATTTAGTCCGCCTGAGATATGATTTTACTACATTTGGAAAGGGATAATGATAGAACAAGTGATTTTAGTAGATAGTAATAATAATACGATTGGAGAAGAAGAAAAAATCAAAGCTCACCAACTAGGTCTCTTACATCGTGCTTTTTCTATTTTCGTCTTGCGTAAGAATCAAGTGCCTGAGGTATTGTTTCAGAAGAGAGCTCTAGCAAAATACCACAGTTCTGGATTATGGACTAATAGTTGTTGTGGCCACCCAAGACCTGGTGAAACAGTTCAGGAAGCTGCTAATCGTCGCCTGCAAGAAGAAATAGGTTTGAATTTACTATTGAAAGAAATAGGTGTTTTTACTTATAAAGCCAATGTAGGAAACAACTTAATAGAGCACGAAATAGATCATGTTTTTATTGGTTATTGGCAGGGGCAACCAATTATACCAAATCCAGAGGAAGTAGAACAATTAAAGTGGTATGATCTTGATAAAGTATTAAAAGAAATAAACAATAAACCTTCTTTATATACAGCTTGGATAGGTCAGGCTCTAGAAATTGTAATTGATTACACTAATAATACAAACGATGAGTTATGGTCGTCTAGTCACCCCAAACTTGATTTAGGTTCCATAAAGTAAGTATCCAATTATTTTGAGTGTACGGTAATTTTAAGGTGGATGCTGAATCAAGTTCAGCATGACTAAAAGCGGTCATAACGAATGCCTCGGAATGTCATCCCAAACTTGATCTAGGCTCTAATACTTAAAGTAGCCACAACCTCAAGTGTAGTATGGATCCACGGCCTGCGCCCAGGATGACTGTTAAGAGAGTTCAGAAGTGGCATATTCTATTCACCACAGAACTTCACCAGGGATGGGGTGGCGCATGCAATCACCGTAGATAAATATACTATGCTTGTGATTGTGCTTGGTTGTGTGCTGTACTCTGATCCATTTTTGTAAATACGTCTTCCCATTCTCCAGTTGTTGCGGCTTTTGTATATTCTGTAACACGATTTTCAAAGAAATTAGTATGCTCAACTCCGTTTAGAATCTCATCTAGCCATGGCAACGGGTTATTATCTACAAGATAAATCTCCTTTAAGCCTAATTGCATCAATCTGCGGTCAGCTATATATCTAATATATTGGCGCACCTCACGAGCTGTAAGCCCTTCGATTCCACCAACTTCAAAAGCAAGTTCAATAAACGCATCTTCAAAGTGAACAATTGTTGCACACGCTTCATAGAGTCTACTTTTTAGGGTTTCCGTCCAAACATCAGGGTTTTCTTGAACAAATGTTTTAAACAACCTGATAATAGAGTTTGTGTGCAGTGTTTCATCTCGAACTGACCATGTAACAATTTGTCCCATTCCCTTCATTTTATTAAATCTTGGGAAATTAAGTAGAATTGCAAATGAAGCAAATAGCTGCAACCCTTCTGTAAAGGCCCCAAATACTGCTAGAGTCGTTGCAATATCTTCTTTTGTTTCTACCCCAAATTTTTGCATATAGTCATACTTGTCCTTCATTTCTTTGTATTTCATGAATGCTTGGTATTCTGTTTCATCCATGCCAATAGTATCAAGTAGATGAGAGTAGGCTGCTATATGAATAGTTTCCATATTTGAAAATGACGCTAGCATCATTTGTACTTCAGTTGGTTTAAATACCTTGGAATAATGCTTCATGTAACAGTTGTTAACTTCAATATCTGCTTGTGTAAAGAAACGAAAAATTTGAGTTAGCAGGTGTTTTTCACCTGCTGATAAATTATATTTCCAATCTTTAACATCATCTGCTAGAGGTACTTCTTCTGGTAACCAATGTATTTTTTGTTGAGTGTGCCATGCTTCATATGCCCAAGGATAAGAAAATGGTTTATATATTGGTTGTGCGTTTAGTAGTGTCATTTTTATTTGCTCCTAATATTCATATTTCTTACTGACATGATAAGCATTCTTCATACTCATTAGCTTTTTGAGATAACTCATTGTTAACAGCCAACTTTGCCTTATTCTCAAGTTCGATTATTTCTTGTGCTTGTGTTACATTATGAGAGACTTTATCTGCTCTTTGTATCGATGTTGATCTTGCATAATACAAACTTTTTACTCCTTTCTTCCATGCTTTGAAATGTACATCATGTAAATATTGTTTACTGACGTTTCCTGGCATAAAAACATTAAGTGATTGTGCTTGTGAAATATGTGGAGTGCGGTCAGACGCTAATTCTATTAGCCAATTTTGATCTATCTCATATGCTGTTTTGTAGACATCTTTTTCATGTTCACTTAGAAAACTTAAATGCTGTACTGAGCCTTCGTGGGTTGAAATAGAGGACCAAATTTGATCATTATTGAATCCTTTTTTCTCAAGTAATCTTACTAAATTCTTGTTTTTTACTGTAAAAGATCCGGTTAATGTTTTTTGAGTAAAGCTATTAGCTGCGTATGGTTCAATTCCAGGAGAAGAATTGCCACAAATGATAGAGATAGAAGCTGTTGGCGCAATAGATGTTTTGTTACTGAAACGCTCATTAGATCCAGCATCTTTAGAGTCAGGGCAAGCTCCTCGCTCTTTTGCTAATTCTTTGGAAGCTAAATCCACTTCTTTACTTATATGTTCAAAGATTTTGTTATTCCACACTTTAGACATTACAGATTCAATAGGGACATTTTGAGCTTGCAAGAATGAGTGTAACCCCATAACTCCAAGGCCAATACTTCTCTCTCTCATTGCTGAATATTTAGCTCTTTTCATCGTCTCTGGTGCTTCGTCGATAAAGTCTTGTAATACATTATCCAAAAACCTCATAACGTCAGGTAAAAATTGTTTTTCATTCTGCCAATCATGGAAATATTCTAGATTAACTGATGATAGGCAGCATACAGCAGTTCTTTCGTTATTTAGGTGATCAATACCTGTTGGAAGTGTTATTTCTGAGCATAAATTTGAAGTTTTTACTTTTAATCCAAGTTTTTTATGATGCTCTGGTATGTATTTATTTACTGTATCAATAAATAATAGGTATGGCTCTCCTGTCTCTATCCTGGTGGTGAGGAGTTTAATCCATAGTTCTCTTGCATTGATTGTATGAATTACTTGTTTAGTTTTAGGGCTGACTAAATTCCACTCTTTATTTTGTTCTACTGCCTCCATAAAAGCATCTGGTATTATTACGCCATGATGGATATTCAATGCTCTTCTATTTATATCTCCACCAGTTGGACGTCTTAAGTCGATGAATTCTTCAATTTCAGGGTGATCAACGGGAAGATAAACAGCTGAACTTCCCCTTCGAAGAGACCCTTGAGAAATAGCAAGTGTCATTGAATCTTGTACTTTTAAGAAAGGAATAATTCCCGAAGTTTTGCCATTGCCGTGTACAGCTTCGTTTATGGATCTAACATTGCCCCAATAGCTACCTATGCCACCGCCTCTTGATGCTAGCCAGACGTTTTCAGTCCATAAATCTACAATACTCTCTAGACTATCACCTGTTTCA
Organism: Rickettsiales bacterium; assembly: GCA_017302595.1. GTDB lineage: Bacteria > Pseudomonadota > Alphaproteobacteria > Rickettsiales > Rickettsiaceae > Megaera_A. The sequence continues at coordinate 472,365 of JAFLDA010000001.1, read as the reverse complement.
TTGAGAAAGCATGATATAGGCATACCACGATCTGTGCCGCCGTTGCTAAGAATGGGTGTAGCTGGCATAAACCACAGCTTGCTTATGTAGTCATATATCCTTTGCGCATGTTCATTACTATCTGCATAATATGAAGCAACACGAGCAAAAAGATCCTGATAATCTTCGTTTTTGAGTAAATAGCGATCTTTTAGAACCGCTTTGCCAAAATCAGTCAAAAGTTCATTGCGTGAATTATCGATTTTAACTTTATATTTGGTCTTTTTTGCATTTGACATGACTGATGTTTCCTTGAATAAATATTTTCTTTGGTCCTAGCCAACTAGGATAGGCATAATATATATGAACTTCAATAGGAATAATTGTATATATAGTATATTTTTTTGCTTGACATACTATATATAGTTGTTTGTGATCAGTGGGCTATATACAAAACTAGGTGATATTATGATGAACCTAGGCCTTAATACACTATGTTATTTTTCTACAACATGCAGATTTTGTGTATTTAAAATTTTAAACTAGTTTTAAATTCCTAGTAGTATTTTATTTTGAATTTTAAATAGCTCTTCACAGCCTTTTTCAGCAAGGGTTATCATTTCTATCAATTGATTTTTGCTAAAATCACTATTCTCACCAGTTCCTTGTATTTCAATCATATTGCCTTTATTATTAAAAACGAAATTAGCATCTACTTCAGTTGTGCTATCTTCTTCATAATCAAGGTCAAGGATGGCTGTGCCGTTTCTAATACCACAAGATACTGCTGCGATTTGATTAATTAATGGATTATGTTTAATTAGCTTTTTATCTAATAGCTTTCTAATAGCTAAGTGGAGCGCAACGTAACTCCCGGTAATTGCTGCAGTTCTAGTGCCACCATCAGCATTGATAACATCGCAATCAATATATATTTGTCTTTCGCCAAGTAATTGAAGATTCACAGCTGCTCTCATTGATCTACCGATTAATCTTTGGATCTCAAGAGTTCTGCCACCTTGCTTGCCGTTACTTGCTTCTCTTTGCATTCTTTGGTCTGTTGACCTTGGTAGCATTCCATATTCTGCTGTAATCCAGCCAGAGCTAGTACCCTTTACAAAACGAGGCACGGACTGGTCAAAACTAGCCGAACATATCACATGGGTGTTGCCAAATTTGATGGTGCACGACCCTTCTGAATTTATCAATGTGTTTGGTTCTATAGTAATTTGTCTTAATTGATTGAATTTTCTTCCTGATGGTCTCATAAATTATTCTCATTTGGTCTTGAATGTGTTTATAACTGAAACTATATATAAAACATAAAATTAAGAAATAAAAAATTGAAGATGGAAAAACAAGAACAGCAAGATATTGAAAGTGCTAGCAAGCAAATCGAGACTAACACTGAGGATACAAAAGTGTTGCAAACTAGCTATGCCGAAGAAATCAATAAACTTCAAGACAAAGTTGATCAGTTGCAAGATAAGTTACTACGTCAGCTTGCAGAAACAGAGAATATTAGAACAAGATCGGCAAAGATAATTGAAGAGGCAAAAGATTACGCTAACTTTTCATTTGCAAGGGACTTGGTGCCAGTTATGGATAATTTAGTAAGAGCACTTGAGCATTTACCAAATGACTTATCTCAAGAACTTGCAAATGTTATTGAAGGTGTTAAGATGACTAGATCTGAGTTAGCTGTAGTTTTTAATAAACATCATTTAGAGATAATACAGCCTCATCCTGGAGATAAATTTGATTATCATTCGCACCATGCTATCTCTCAAGTAATGACAGATGAGTATGACCCTGGTAATATAGTTACTACTATGCAGGTCGGTTATAGGATCAAAGATAGATTGATTCGACCAGCAGCGGTATCTGTAGCTAAGAAACCAGAGTCTAAAAATGATGCAAAGAAAGATGATTAGTTATGTTAAGAGTATGATGGGTCTTGATAAGGTCTTATGTGCTCTTCTTTGTAAGCTATTCCTAATGCTTGTGCTAGTTAGTATATCAACCATATCAAAAGCTGAGAAGCTTGAAATAAATGATATATTTATTGAATCAAGTGGCAATAATATTCATGAAGCAAAAATCAAAGCTAATGAGCTTGGCATGTGGCGTTCGCTGTTACTACTTGCCGATAAGTTAAAGCTGCCAACTGATTATATCAAACAGGCTCCGTACGCTAAGTTAAAATCTGTTTTTAGTGTAACAGAAGTCGAAAATGAAGTAAGTCTGGTTGATAGATATAATGCTACTGTGACTTACGCTTATGACAAGGGTAAGTTATTTAGCATGATTCTAGAATATGGCGGAGAAGAGATAAATGACAAATTTTATGAATATATAATTATTCCAGTTTTTAAACAACGTAATACCATGAATATATGGGAAGAAGATAAAAGATGGAATAGCATTTGGAATGACTCAAGAAGGCAATTCGAGAATCATAAAATATATATACCGAAAAAGAATCTTTTTCTTAGTGAAAAAATCAATGAACAAACAGTATTACACTTAGATTTAAACGATTTCATTAAGATATTTAATAATGTTTTATTTAAAAATGTTATGGTTGTTACGGCTGAATTTTTTACTGATCGTACTAACTATAGGAGTATTATGAAGGTAAAGAAGTTTGTGTTTAAACCAAATTTACCTAAACCAGAAGTTATTGAAGAAGAATATGAATTAAAATCGCTTGATGAAATACCTATTACGGTAAGAAGTTTTGTTGATAAAACGCTAAATCAGTACGGTGTATTACGTCAATCTATTATTGAAGAGGAAAAAAGGAAGGTGGTTAAAAACATCGTAGATGAGACAAAACCTATTATAATGAATTTTGATGTTTTTAATAAAGAAGAGCTGGAAATAGTTAGCGAGAAATTAAAGCGTGTACCACAGGTTGATAGATTTACTGTAACGCATGACTATGGTTCTAAATATAAAATCGCAATATATACACATGCAGATGAGTACGAGTTGGCAGAGGGGTTGTACTTGAGTGGCTTAAGCTACAAAATACACGGTGATTTATATAATTTAATTGATGTCAAAAAAGGCGGTTAACTTCTAAATGTATTTTTAACTTGATTTTTATATTATTATTGTATTAACATGAAAGTTAAGAGTATGTTGTAGGAGCCTGATATGGGTATAGAAGCAATGAGGGTAAAATGAAAAAAACCCTTGCAGTTTTTGAGAAAGATGAAACTGCCTGGGAGATTTACTCTTTTTTTAAACTTTGCTTTACACTAATAAGTCGTAGTAATCTAAAGTCATTCAAAATACTTAGTTCGTTGTCTATTATTGCTTGTGAGCATGACGGGCAAACAATAGCAGAAGAACTTTCTAGCATTATTGGATCAAAAAAAGCTTATCAAAGGTTTTTAGCTCATGATTTTGTAGTTGCTAAGAGGGAAGAATTTTGTGGTCTTGAAAAAAATGATCTAGGTATTTCCATAAGTCATTTGGCAGCTAAAAGGGGTGATACTTTTGTTTTAAGTAAATTGCTCAAATTTTCTACTGAATCTGGTATTTATGATGATTTTGATATCTTAGGTAGAAGTCCACTACATTATGCAGCAACATATAGCAAACGTACATCGATAGAATTGATACTCAGTAATAAAGAACACAGGCTTGAAATATTAAATAAGCAAGATATTTATGGTGTGACAGCTCTGCATGAGTCCTGCGTAATAAACAATGTACCGGTTGCTAGAAATCTACTCAAGTTTGGAGCAAATATGTCTGTAGAAGATGTGCATGGTCGTACCGCCCTTGGTCAAGCAGTTGAGCTTGGGTATTGTAGTATGGTATCGCTATTTTCTGAATTTGAAGTATCGATGGAATCCAGGTCTCATGGCAAGCCAGTAGCTGTTGTAGCTTACGAATATGGGCATCAAAATTTAGCTATATTTATGATTAAAGGTGGGTATTCAGTTGTATCAAAATATGACACTGATGAAGTGCAAGGTACCACGTTTGTTCATGAGTTATCTAAAAATAAAAAGGCCATCAAGGTTTTTAAGGCAGTCATAGAGACTTATTATCCTAAGCAACTACTTAAATTACTTAGCGCTGTAGATAGTGATGATAGAACGCCAGAAGATGTGGCGCAAATATACGATAATAAGAAATTTATAAAAGAAGCAAGTAAGGTTGTAGACCAACTGGATGAGTATCCAGTAGAAGAACTTGTACAAGATGTTGTTCATGATGTAGATGAAGTAAGTGTGCTTGGAGTCGAAGAAAATAGCTAAGTTTGATTACTAAATTTACTATAGTCTAATCTAAACCACAAAAGTCTAGCTCTCTTGAATGCTTGATATGGATTATGTATATTTTTTCATTAAATAATTTGTATCTCAAGTGGTAACCACTAGCACCAAATTCAATAAATAAATCATAGAAATCATCTAATTCTTCTACGGGTTTTCCTATCAGCGGAAATGCTTGTAAATTATTCGTTGCCACTTTTATAATATTGGCTACTTTGCTTGCAGCATTTGGATTTACTTCCGCTATAAACGATCTTAGTCGTACTAAATCATTTACAGCTGAATCAAGCCATAGTATTTTAAACATCTATGGGTTTACCCTTTTCATTGGAATTTCCCCAACTATCTAGCCAGTCAATAACTTTATCATGTGACGTTACTTTGCCAGCTTCTGCTTCTTCCCACCTGGATAAAGTTTCTTGCCTTAATCTTTCTTTTGTCTCCTCTTTCTCCACATAATCATTAATTGCTTTATTCATTAGCCAGTGAGTGGTTCTAGACTTCACTTTACTTAGGTGCTTCAACTTATTTTTTGTCTCTTGGCTGAGTTTAACTGTTACTATTTTTTTAACTTGAGTCATATTCACATCCATAGATTAATTATAAGTAATACCTTTACTTACTTAATAATTATCATGATTAAATCTGTATATCAACCAAATACATGTGTAATGAACCTATTACACTTATACACTTTTTCTTGACAGCAATTATAATTTTGTGTAGTTAAAATAGTAAGTGGAGATAGATAATGTGTTATAATCTTCACTGGTGGGTTATTAATTATCTATGGTATTTCGTAGTTCTTATTATTCATTTTATAAGTTTCTTTTAATTTAATGTAATCGCGGAGCGCATTATGCGTTGTTCATCTTATTGTACGGCATCAGAATATAAAGTTAATGATTTAACAAAATATCTAATAGGTCAGGGCTATGTTATCACTCACTTCGACGATGTGGCGTATGCAAAACTTGAAAATGAAGCTCATTTAGATTTATTTATTTTTCCTTTTGGTTGCTTGTCTATATGGGGAGGAAATCAACAAGAAGAAGAATCTATTTTAGAAAAAGTGAAGCAATTTGAGATAGAAAGTGTCGAAGACGTTGCTTATGATCATATTAGTTTTGAGTATCATGAATCTAAAAAAAGCAAAGAGAATTCAAAAACTTTTATAGATGAAGAAAGAAATAAAATTGTCCTAGGGGATGAGTCCGTTCATACAAAGCTCTCAATGTCGCATGCTTTAGCTCAATCTGTTAAATTAATGATATTAGAGGCCTCGGTCAGTAAAATATTAGAGAAAGCAGCACCTATTCAAAAAGAATTAGCAAGAACGGGGAGTGTATCTTTATCAAAGAAAGAAATATCTAAACAAATAGGTAATTTGTTTAATGAGAGATATTCAATTAATCTACATAGCGATATTCTTGATACACCAGAATTTTTCTGGAGAAGGCCAAGTTATGAGCCGCTCTATCTTATGACGGCTGAGTTTCAGGATATTAGTGTCAGACAAGGTATAATGAACCATAGACTTGATATAATTCAAGAGTTATATAATGTTTTATCCAATGAGCTTAATTATAAACATTCTGCAAGACTTGAGATGACTATAGTTGTACTAATTGCTATAGAAGTTATGCTTGCATTATCTCATAATGATTTTAGCTCTAAAGTTCTTAGTTTGTTGTAATTAATAGCTTTTTTAAGCCTCGTCAGAGTCAATTTTATTTGACCCGTTATTACAGTTGTTTATAATCCTCGAGATCGACAAATCTTAAATTGAGGATTTATGAAAAAAGTAGTAAAGACCGTGGTCTCATTTCTTGCAGGTTATTTCATGTTATTTGGTCAAGTGGCTAAAGCTAATGATGCTGACGATAGGTATATATATGTTGGTGCGAAGGTCGGTATTTCTGAGCCAGTTGTAAAGACCTTTACTGATAAGGAAACAAGATCAAAATTTAGACTTAAGCAATCCAGACTAGTTGGTGGTCGTATAGGTTATAGTTTTTATCCTAATATGATGGTTGAACTACATTTTACTCATAAGCCAAAATATGGCTTAACATATATGCTGCCTGAAGCTGATACTGGAGTAGTGCATCCATTGCTTGGGGCGCTAACAATACCTAAAACACCAGGTAGTACAAAAGTTTCATCAAGCGTATATACCATAAATTTACTTTATCAATTTGAGCCGCAATTTATGGAATTAAAGCCTTATGTTTCGATTGGTGCAGGTGTTGCAAGATTAAGCGTTAAATCTACCACTACTGCAACATCAGTTTTAAATTCAGCTGTTGGGATACAAATTCCTACACAAACTGAATATTTCAGAATTAAAAAAGATACATCAAATTACCTCGCATGGCAGATAGGTGGAGGAATATCAAAAGATCTAACGCCAAACATAGCACTTGATTTGGGAGCAAAATTACAAGTTGTAAATAATATAAAACTTAAATATGATACACTCAATAGCGCTACGGGGCGCTTTGAATCACAGAAGCCGATTAAAAAGACGATTGGTGTAGGTGAGTTTACTTTTGGTGTCACATTTAAGATACCAGTTTAAATAACAATTAAATTAATGAAGAATTATGATAGATAAAAAAAATACCCCATATGATGAAACGCCTTATTTAAGTTATCCGTATAATCAAACTTCTCCAGAGAAGCTTGCTACGCTTGGAAAGCTTTTTGGTATGAATCCTCCAAAATTAGAAACTGCTAAGGTGCTGGAGCTTGGTTGTGCAGCTGGTGGAAATATTATTCCGCACGCGGTTCATTATCCAAAGGGGCATTTTGTTGGTGTAGATTTGTCAAAAGTTCAAATAGATGAAGGAAATAAATTTATCAAATCTATGGGACTGAAGAATATTGAACTCAAGCATGCTTCTATCACTGATGTTGATAAATCATATGGAAAATTTGATTACATCATATGTCATGGCGTGTTCTCATGGGTGCCGCAATTTGTCCAAGAAAAGATATTAGAAATTAGTAATAATAATCTTTCAGAAAATGGTATCGCTTATATTAGTTATAATACTCTTCCTGGCTGGAATATGGTAAGAACAGTAAGAGATATGATGCTATATCACTCTAAAGGTTTTGCAAATCCGCAAGATAAAGTAGTTCAAGCAAGAGCATTACTAGCATTTGTTAAAGAAAGTCTTGAAGGGCAAGATACGCCTTATTCAAAAATGTTAGCTCTTGAAACTGAATTACTATCAAAGCAAGCTGATCATTATATCAGGCATGAGCATTTGGAAGATGAGAATAAACAATTTTATTTTACTGAATTTATGGAAATGGCAGCAAAAAATGATTTGCAATACCTTTCCGATGCTGCTCTAGCACCTATGTACTTGGGTAATTTGAAACCTAGTGTAGCAGAAAAATTGCAAGCACTAAATGATATTGTAAAAACAGAACAATATATTGATTTTATCACTAACAGAAGGTTCAGAAGTACTCTTCTATGTCATAAAAATGTTCCGCTTAATAGGGCGCTGAACAATGATCATATTAAAGATTTTGCTATGAGTTTGGATATTGAGCCAGAGAACCCTTTTAATCAAAAGGATTTGGAAAGCAATGAAGCTGTGAAATTCATTTACAAAGGTGACAAGAATCAACATGTGTCGTCATCTTCTATGTTCTTAAAATCGGTGTTATATACTTTGTCAGAAAACAGAGGATACCCGCTAAAATTGGAAACTCTTGTTGAAAAAGCAAGTAAGAAATTAAAAGGTAATCATAAAGCCCAAATTGAAGCCGAGCTAATTAACAATGCTATGAATTTAGTAATGAAAGGTTATATGGAAATCTCTTTGATGGAGAGAGATAAGGATAAGGTGAATTTAGAAAAGCCTACATTATCAAATCTTTCATTATTCCAAGTAAATAACACAGATTATGCTTGGGTGACATCTCGTAATCACGTGCCTGTAGGACTAAATATATTTGATAAAATTGCCTTAAAATTTATGGATGGTAAAAACAATAGAAATCAAATAGTTGATAATTTGGTCAAAGAAGTAGAAAAAGGAACAATTACTGTCAGCAAAGAGAATGTTAAAATAGACGACCCTAAAGAGATTAAAAAAGAGATTTCAACGCATCTTAATAATACTATTGATAGATTATCTGTTTTTGGGGTGTTTGAGTAATGATTCAATCGAGGTTTGAAGAAATTATCGAGCCTCTATTTGGAAATAAAACAAGGGCGATACATCATAGTGTCGCCCTTGCTGTTTCTGGTGGGAGTGATTCTATAGCGCTGCTTTATCTAATGTTTAGTTGGGCAAAATCAAGAAAGATAAAGCTTGTTGTATTTTCTGTTGACCATGATTTAAGGGTGAATTCAAAAAATGATGTAGAGTTTGTTCGTACTGAAGTTCGTAAACTCGGGTTAGAGTTCCATGATTTGAAATGGCAGCATCAAGGGATAAAAACAGGGGTGCAAGAAAAAGCAAGGCAGGCACGATATGAGTTGATGACGGATAAATGCAAACAGCTTGGCATTACTTGCTTAATGACGGCTCATCATGCTGATGATTTGCTAGAAAATTACTCAATGAGAAAAAATAAGAAAGCGAGTTTGCTTGGTCTTAGCTTTTCTGACAATTACTTTTTTAATGATGTTGAGATCATAAGGCCACTTCTTAAATATCATAAATCTGATCTAATATATTACTTGAAAGCAAATAATATCAAATGGGTAGAAGATGAATCTAACACAAGCGACCATTATGAAAGAAACAGGATAAGGAAAGAAGTAGAATCTAGCGGAATCAAGAAGCAATATGAGCTATATCATGAAATGTTGCAAACAAATGAGCAAGCAAAAAAGGTGAATGATGAGCTTATAAAAGCTATAGCAGAGGCAGTGGAGATATATCAACAAGGATTTGCTATTATTGATTTGACCAAATTTAATCAAATGATCATTGACCTACAAGTGCATGTGATTAATTACATAACAACAATAATTGGTGGGAATACAAATATACCAAGATATAGAAGTGTTGGAAAATTGCTTGAAAAAATACGGATTGGTGAAAAATTTACTAGTAGTATTCATGGATGTATAATAAAAGAAGTAAATCAAAGTTTACTTATTTTCCGAGAGGTTTCTGATATAAAAATGGCAGTAAGTCTTAGTGAAGATAAAGTTTTATGGGATAATAGATTTCAAATTGAATTTAAAAAAAAAAGCGACTTAAAACAATATTCTGTTGAGAAACTAAAGCTTGAAGATTACGTACTTATTAGAAAAGAACTTGAACATAGAAACAAATCTCTATATTCCCTCAAAACAGTTGTGGGGAATTGTCATAAATCTATATTATTTACTCTCCCTGTTATAAAAAATCTTGAAAAAATCGTAGCAATTCCACATATATCCTATTATGATGATAGGCAATTTGCTGGCTTATTTAAAATAACTTTTAGGCCAAATTTTATATCACGATTTACGCATTTCTTATAGGGAAATTTAATGAATAATCAAAACAAACAAATCTTCATCTGGATAACTATTTTTGTATTAATGATACTTACCTTTAACGCTCTGCAAGGTGATGGAGTAGGCGGTAGATCACAAGCGTTGCCTTTTTCTGATTTTTTAAATAAAGTCGACGAACGTCAAGTTAATTCCGTTAAAATTCAAGGAAGAACGATCGACGGTACTCTAGCTGATGGCACGCCTTTTTCCACATATGCGGCGGATTATCCTGGTTTAATTGATAAACTTAGTATTAATGGTGTACACATAGATGTCATGCCACCTGATACAAAAATGAATTCACTGTTTAGTATTTTCGTATCATGGTTCCCGATGCTGTTGTTAATAGGTGTTTGGGTATTCTTTATGCGCCAAATGCAAGGTGGTAGCAAAGGTATGGGCTTTGGTAAATCTAAAGCTAAGCTCATTTCAGATAAAGGACCAAAAATCACTTTTGCTGATGTGGCAGGTATTGATGAAGCAAAAGAAGAATTGGCGGAGATAGTAGATTTTCTTCGTAATCCAAATAAATTCCAGAAACTAGGAGGCAGGATCCCTAAAGGATGTTTATTAATTGGCCCTCCTGGAACAGGTAAAACTCTTCTTGCTAAAGCGATTGCAGGAGAAGCTAATGTTCCATTTTTTAGTATTTCAGGCTCAGATTTTGTTGAAATGTTTGTTGGTGTTGGAGCAAGTCGTGTTAGAGATATGTTTGAGCAAGGTAAAAGAAATGCGCCATGTATAATCTTTATAGATGAAATTGATGCAGTTGGTCGTCATAGAGGTATAGGTCTTGGTGGAGGAAATGATGAAAGGGAGCAAACACTAAATCAGATGCTTGTTGAAATGGATGGTTTTGAAATAAACGAAGGAGTAGTAATAATTGCTGCAACTAATAGGCCAGATGTCCTTGATCCAGCACTTTTAAGACCAGGAAGATTTGATCGCCAAATTACGATATCAAATCCTGATGTGAATGGCAGAGAGCAAATTCTTAAAGTTCATATGAAGAAAATTAAATACTCTGATAAGGTTGAGCCTAGAATTATTGCTAGAGGTACACCTGGTTTTTCGGGGGCGGAGCTACAAAACCTTGTCAATGAAGCAGCATTAATAGCTGCAAGAAGAGGTAAAAAAATTGTTGATATGCAGGATATGGAAGAGGCAAAAGATAAAGTTTTAATGGGAGTAGAAAGACGCTCACTTGCAATGACTGATGCCGAGAAGAAACTAACAGCTTATCATGAGGGTGGACATGCGCTTGTTGGGCTATATTGCCCAGCATCTGATCCAATTCATAAGGCAACAATAATCCCGCGAGGAAGGGCTCTTGGAATGGTGATGAGATTGCCTGAAAATGATAGATTCTCTATGGCTCTTGAAAAGATGAAAGCAGATATTGCGGTTGCAATGGCAGGTAGAGTTGCTGAGGAAATTATATTTGGTAAAGAAAAAGTTACTTCAGGTGCATCATCTGACATCAAAATGGCAACTAGAATGGCAATGGCTATGGTAACAGAATGGGGTCTAAGCGAAGAAGTTGGGCCAATATTTCATGGAAGAAGTAATGAGGATCATTATGCTTCTGGCGGAACAGGAGATAAAACGCGTTCTGAAAAGACTTCTGAAATTATCGACAATGAAGTTAAAAGGATAGTAGATGAAGGGTATAATTTTGCTAAAAATATTATTACGACTCACATTGATCAGCTTCACCTGCTTGCAAGCGCACTTATTGAAAAAGAAACATTAAGTGGTAAACAAATTAAAAATCTTCTTTTAGGACTTCCAATAGATAATGAAGAAGAGTTAGATTTTCCTGGCACAGGTAAGAAAAATGTTACAAAAAGCAAAGTAGCAGAAAATGATGCTAAGCCAACCAAGAAACTAGCGAAGAAGAAAGTAGAGGTAAAATAGTGAATATTTTTCTTCGTTCGATTTATTTTATATCAAAGGCGTATAACAGCGCCTTTTGTTTATATATAAAGAAAAATTTAATATGGCAGCTGCTACTGTGTGGCATACTTCTTTCTTGTAGTGCTTCTTTAGCCGCGACAAGTCCAATTAAAATTGAAGTAAAAAATGTTGGGCAAGATGTTGTGTTTGTATTTCATCATGATAACACGCAGATTCTTGATCTTAAAGTATTTGGTAAACAAGTGAATGTTTCAATAAATATCCCAGCCAATTTTGAGTTAATTAATCCCAATGAATTTAAAAAATATGCTACCGCAATAAAACCCAGTGAGAATAAGCAGAGAATTAACTTTGCCGTTAATAAGGAGCTTAAGTTTATCAACATAATTGGAGGAGAAAAGCTAGAAGCAATAAGGTTTGCTGTTAATAAAGATCAAGCTGAAGATTTAGCAGAAATTGGATCTGCGCAAAATGATCCTGGAGCAATAAGTTATTTAGAAGACAATGGTAATCACAAATTATTCTTTAATACAGGTAAGGATGCTGCGGTTGCTGCCTTTTTTAAGGGGAAAAATTTGTGGGTAATATTTGATCAAAAAAAGTTTTTTACTTTTAAAGATCAAGGAATATTTGGTAAATTTGAACTTGTTCCTAGCGAAAAAGGCACAATAATAAAAATGAAAATAGAGCAATCATTTGCTTACGCAAAGCTAGAGCGTAGTAATTCTGGTTGGGTGATGGTGTTTGCTAAGAGTGAAGATAAAAAATGGTATGAAAAAGAGATTCTAAAACCTGAAATTGTACAAAATGATGACGGTTTTTTAATTAAAGGCGAATTTTCCTCAGCAGATGTCATTACACTTGATCATAGCGAGATTGGTGAAACATTAAAAATTATACCTGTTTCCAAAGTTGGCAGCAGGGTGATGCAGGCAAAAAATACGCCTGAGTATGAGCTGCTTAAAACAATTCAAGGTGTTGCAGTAGTGTTTTTAAGTGATGATGCAAAGCTAGAAGTTCATTCAGATAAAATTAAACTTACTACTGAATCTAATATTCCAGATGAAAAAGTAATAGATGCTAGCTTGTTTCCAGCAAAAATAGATGAATATATAAAATTACCATCCATTTTGCCTTATTTAGACAAAAATCTGGACATAATTAACTTTAATGAGCAAAAGAGTCGATTAATCTCCCAGGCAGCGATGTCAAAGGATGAACATGAATCATATATAAATAATCTAGCACTTGCTAGATTTTACTTTATTCATGGTTGGTACCAAGAATCTAATGAAGTATTAAAATTAGCTAAATTTGCATCAGAAAAGGAGTTTCGAGAAAATTTACAAGCTAGGTTTATGCTTGCTGTGAATTATACGATGATGCAAGAAAATTTATCCGCTAAGGAAGAGTATGATGATTTATTGGCTTATAATGATATTAAAAGAGTTCAAGAAATAGTAGCATGGAGTAAATATAATGAATTTTCACTTGGTGGCAGTCCAGGTTTGATAAATATAGCTAATTTAATGCCTAAAACAATTAACCTTTATTCAGATGATAAATATTGGTCGCTGGTATTTGGAGAAATTGAAATTGCCTTGTTAGGGAATGATCTGAAGTTATTAGATAAATTATTTAAAGAGGTCAAAACTCCTAAGGAGGGAAGTAGATACTCATACTTTTTAAAGTATTATAAAGCTTCCTATTATAGAAAAAAGAATCAATTAAACTTAGCTAAGCAGTACTTAAGAGAATTGACTAACCAAGACTCAGATATGTTTACAAAAGTCAGAGCGGAATTTGACTTAATTAAAATCTTATCTGAAGAAGGTGAGATGAAAACAAATGAAGTCATTAAGAGTTTGGAAAGATTAAGGTACGAATGGAGGGGGGATCAACTTGAATATCAAATCTTACTTCAATTAGCAAGTAGTTACAGGGAAACAAAGGATTTCTTAAATGCCTTAAGGACATATAAGTACGCAGAAGATGCGTTTAATAATAAAATAAGTAATTTTTATATTACTTCCGAAATGGCAAGAATATTTAATGATGTGTTCTTACCTGGTGGTGTTGGTGAAGGGATGGATGATTTTTCTACTGTTGCGCTTTTTTATGAATTTAAGGAACTTAATCCAATCGGTGAACAAGGTGATGATGTAATCATTAGCATCGCTAAAAGATTAGTAAAATTAGATTTACTGGAAAATGCTGAGGATTTACTTCGTCACCAGATTACATATAGGCTACAAGGAAGTAAGAGAGTCGAGAATGCTGATAATTTAGCAATAGTTTTAATGATGGATAAAAAGCCTTCAGAGTCAATACTGGTATTAGATGAAACAGATAAGGATAACGTCAGTTTTAGTGAGCATCAATATAGATTAAGACTAAGAGCCAGGGCGATGGTAAGTGCTGAAAAATACGCTGAGGCGCTGGCGTATATTAAAGACGATATCACGCATGATGCTGAAATAATAAGACGTGAGGCTCTTTTTCAAGCAAAATCATGGGAAAAATATGTTGATCAGGTGTCCCCTGATATAGAGAATTTAATATTAAAAGTTGGAACTGATATGGCAGCAGCACAAGATGTTTTACGTCTTGCTATTGCTTATTATATGCTCAATATGCCAGATAGGCTTGAAACAATATCCGAGCTAGTAGGTAATAGAAATGTTGTGTTAAGGGATACTATTAACCTGTTAGTATCAAGTTCAGGTACAGTTGATTATAGAAATATTGATAAAAGCTTGAATATTGATCAAATGAAAGAGCTTTTGGATAAATATAAAAATCAGTTTTTAAGCAAATAATAGTGACTAGTTTTTTAAGCAAATTAAAGTCGGCTCTATCTAAAACTTCTAACAAAATTGGGAGTGGGCTTGAACATATATTTGTAAAAAGAAGATTAGATACTGAGGTGTTACAGGAGCTTGAAGATGCACTTTTGATGGCTGATGTGGGCACAACTGTAACGAATGAAATAGTTGATTATATTAAGAAACACAAGTTTAATAAGGAAGTAACTACTGAAGAGATCAAACAGGATTTAGCTGAGATTATTGAGGCCATATTAGCTAAACAAAATCATAAATTTGACATACCAGATGATAGATTAAACATAATACTGGTTTGTGGTGTGAATGGTAATGGTAAAACTACATCTATAGGTAAATTAGCTTCAAATGATGTTAAGCAAGGTAAGAAAGTCGCAATTGCAGCATGTGATACTTATAGAGCAGCTGCAGTAGGACAAATAGAAGAGTGGGCACAAAGAGCAGGTGCAAAGCTATACAAAGGCGAGGAAAAAGCTGATCCAGCTAGTGTAACTCATCAAGCTGTTATGGATTCAATATCTACTGGTATAGATGTTTTGTATATTGATACCGCAGGAAGGTTGCATAATCAAAAGAATTTAATGGAGGAGTTGGCTAAAATAATCCGTGTTATAAAAAAAATAGACATAACCGCTCCTCATCATTGTTTATTGGTTATTGATGGTACCACTGGTCAGAATGCCTCAATTCAAGTAGAACAATTTAAATCTATAACAAATGTTTCTGGTTTAATCATCACAAAACTTGATGGTACTGCTAAGGCTGGTTCAGTGGTTGGGATAGTAAAGAAGTTTAGCATTCCTGTTCATTATATTGGTATAGGTGAGTCTATAGGGGATTTAAAACCATTTGATGTAAAACAATTTTCTCGTGCATTAGTTGGATTATAGATAAGAGTAACAACCTGCTCTTGAAAGACCTAGATAGGTTCTCCTCAAAGTCATTCCACACACCATCAAAGTCATCCCAAACTTGATGTGGGATAAATATGGTCTTGAGGTTTAAAATATTTGCTAAGAGATTTTCTTTTTGTTTGAAGGTTTATTAGCGACTTTCCTGATTTTCTTTTTGGAATTACTGGATGCCTTGGCTAATTTAGTGCTTATTGGAGGTTTAGATAATTTTGTTTTTTTATCCAGTTTTGCAAGTTTAGAGTGCTTTACAATTTTTCCCTGTTTTTTAGCTGCAGTTTGTATGATAGGAGTATGTTTTACACCAAAATGACTATCTAGTAACGCAACCATTTTTTGGTTTCTTGAAGCGGCACTTTTACCCCCAGTAATCACTGCTACTAAACTTTTTCCATTTCTTGTTACGGTGGTGATTAAATTACATCCAGCAGGGATATGATAACCAGTTTTAAGGCCAGTTGCTCCGGGATAGTTTTCTGTAACTTTATTATGGCCCAAAATAGTCTTACCTTTATATGTAAAACTAGTTTGCTTGAAAAAATGGAAATATTGTGGAAAATCTCTTTCAATTGCAATAGAAAGCTTCGCTAAGTCAATTGCAGTAGATACTTGTTTTGGGTCGTGCCATCCTGAAGCGTTTGTAAAATTGGTGTGTTTCATTCCAAGCTGCTTGGCTCTTTTCGTCATTATTTTAGCAAAATTGGCTTCAGATCCTGCCAATCCTTCTGCTACAGCTCTAGACACATCATTGGCTGACTTAATAGTTATAGCTTGGATGGCCGTTTTGGTATCAATTTTCTCACCTGGTTTTAAGAATAGTTTGAGTGGCCTTGCTTCAGATGCGTATTTGGACACTGTGAATTTATGATTCATATCTATTTTACCTGAATCAAGTGCTTCAAACAGCAAATATAATGTCATTACTTTAGTTAAGGAAGCGGGGTAGATTCTTGTATTTGCATTACTAGCTTGCAATATTTTGCCAGTTTTACCATCAACAACTAAAGTTGCTTGAATAGGTCGAGCATGTGTGGTGTTTGATTTTTTATTGGCGAAGCCAATTGGTGAATATAAAACAATCAACAACGATATAATAATTATTACAAACTTATTTTGTGTCATGTTATTTTGTTAAAATTAAATACTTAATACAAAAATATTAACATAAAAAAAAAGATAAAATAAACAACTAGATGTTGTTACTATTATATTAATTTTTAAATGTCTTGCTTAGATATAACAATATAGCAAGTCCAGGTAGCGCTAAGAATACTGTCATAATAAAATATATATCCCAGCCTATTAGCTTTACAATACTGCCACCAAAGGCGACAATACTATGACTAAATAGACCTGAAAAGCTACTTAACAACGCATATTGAGTTGCTGAAAACTGTTTGTTACACAAATAGCTTAAATACCCAACTAGTGCCGCATCTCCCATGCCTGATGCTACATTTTCTATAACAATTGTAATCATAAGAGCAGAATTATCATGTCCTTTGGTATGAAGCCAAACAAAGGATAGGTTAGTTATTGCTTGTGCAAATCCACAAATGAGCATACCTCTTAGGTTGCCATATTTGTACATTATGTACCCTCCAACATACGCACCAGCAATCGTAGCAATCAATCCAAATACTTTAGTAATTGCAGCAATCTCTTTTAGTTCAAATCCAAGCTCTATATAAAAAGGCATTGCAACAACTCCAAGCATTGCATCTCCTAATTTATAAAAAGTTACCGCAGCAAGAATAATGAGTGCTTTTTCTCTTTTAAAAAAATCTGCAAATGGATCAAATACCATCAACTTCCATGATGAAAATGACAGAAAATTAATTTCACTTTGTTTAAATTCTTTTTCTTTTAAAGATACTATAAACACTATACCTAGTAAGTATAAGCTTCCTATGATGAAAAAACTATGTGACCAGCCTATGTCTGCAGCAACAAATAATGCTCCAGCAACTGCTATTAATCCGCCAACTCTATAACCAAAGACAGCATTTGCAGCAGCCATTGATAATTTTTCTTTATCAATATTATCAATACGATACGCATCAATGACTATGTCAAAGGTAGCTGAACAAAAACCTAAAAGAATGGTGAGAGTATAAATAATACCAAGATGATCGTGGGGATTTAACGAAGCATATGAGAAAATAATTACGGAAATAAGACCTGAAAATAAAAACATCCAACTTTTTCTTCTTCCTAAGCGATACAAAATTGGTAATCTGATATGATCAACAAAGGGGGACCATGTAAATTTAAGTGAGTAAAAAATTCTGGCAGCAGCAAAAGTGGTAATTACAGCTATATCAATACTTGATGTTTTCATCCAGGCTGCAAGAGTGGAGTATATAATGAAAAGCGGCATCCCACTCAAGATTCCAAGTACAAAAATCTGAAGCTGCTTTACGTCCTTTAATAACTCTAAAATATTGGATTTCCTTACCATTATATTAATCATTAATTATATAATTAAGCTGACGAGCATAGATAGCTCCTTATATGTTGTCAACTTATTTAAGAAATCTATCTTTGAGGGCATTACTGATTTCATCAGTATTTGCTTCTTTTTTAGGATTTAGAAAATTACCTTTTGCAGTAACGGTTAGTTTTGATGGGAGATAATCCCTAGTTGTTCTGCCGTTTTGAACTTTGGGAAGCAAGAAGGAAAAAGTTGATTTTGCATCTAGGTTAAAGTCATATAAGTTAAAAGTAGCACTTCCTTGAGCGGATGAGTATTTTGTTTTGAATATGATAGAAGATAGTGTAAACACTCCTTTAGAAAGTTCTACATTAGTTTGAAGATCAGAGATATCTGTTTTATCAAGTAATAAGGTTTTATTCAAGTCATCTTTTAAAGTACTGGAATTATAGTTAGGGTCACCGAGATTTTGAATTAGGTTATCAATTGAGAAATTAGCGATGGATATGCTCTTAGTGATCACATTAGATTTGGTATATAGGTTGTATAATTGTTCCTCTAGTTTTTCTCCATTAGTAGACCACATGCCACTCGCGCTAATGTAACCACTAGAATTGACCATGCCTTTAGGTAATAATTTATTGATTTCATCAATTTTAGCAGAGCTAATTGCATAAACAAAATTTAAGGTGTACGGAGATAATAGAATGCTACCAGTTGATTGAAGTTTACCGCCAAAAATATCTGCCTCAAGCTTTGTGATATTAAACAGATTCTTATCATTATTAACTTCTAGGCGTATGTTATTCACGGCGAAACTATCTTTTTGCAAGACTTCTGATAAACGGATGCCGGCAATAATATCAATTTTAGAGAGGTCAAAATTATCCAGAATATATTTCTTTAACTCAAAAAATCCTGGAGCCGATAAAAATGAAACTGTTAAGTTTCCATCATTTACTAGTATTTTTAGTGCAGGTCTAATGCTTTGAGCTTCAAGTGAAAAGCTAGTTTCTAAATAATTCTGACCATAATTAATAGATAAATTATCAATAGAAACTTTTCCAGGGGATAGTGCTAGATCAAAACTGACATTTTCATAAAGATTTTTGTTATAGGTAAGGCGATCAAAAGTTAGTTCTACATCTGAAATTGAAGAAATTTTTCTAATAGGTATAAATTTACTCAAGTATGATTCATCCTTCATATCTTGGGATAAGGTTGCAATATAATCAAATGTTTTATTGATTACAGGAAAATTTGCATCATCAACATTAATTTCAGATAGTCGAATGTTAGCGTTAGTTCTTGGAGTATTGCCAATAAATTTTGAAGAAATTGTTCCTGATGCTGTGGTATTATTTGTTTTTAAAAAGAAATCATGTAGTGAAATATCAACTGAACTAAATTTAACGCTAGATGAAAAGTAAAATGGTATTGGAGTACTGGTTCTTAGATTCTTATCACCTAAAAACTCTACAAAATCGTTGAGATCTTTATGATTCATAGTAATCATGCCATCAAAGATGCTTCTAAAAGCATTTTGATTGACCTCACCGGTGATTCTAAAATTTCCATCCTTATCTAGTTGCCCACTAAAGTCATTGATTTGTAGTTTTCCGTTTGCTATTTCAGATTTAAAAATCATATTGGTAAAGGTGTTGTTCTCATCTACTTTTATCGTTGAAGCAAAAAGATTTATCAGAGTTTTTCCTTTATTAAAGTCCATCCTCTTGTTAGTGCCAAATTTAGTTAGGCTTTCAGTGATATTTGATGGTTTTGATTTTGCCCAACTATCTAAATCAAGCTTATTAAACTGTAAATTAATTTCAGAGGTAGAATTAATATCAGTGCTAAGGTTAACATTACCTTGTGCCTGTATTGAATCTGAATTAACTACTAATGCATCAAATAATAAGCCGCCTTTAGTTGGTAAAATATTAAAATTAATTTTAACTTTTTCTGAACCAGAAAGGTATTTTTCAAAATTACTAAAATCTGGAACTAATCTAGATATTTTATCAATTAAATTAGTTGTTATTAATTCAGCTTTGCCGTTTTGTAGAACACTATTTTTATACACTTCTTCTAGGTGAAATTCATATGATTTATCTTTAATATTTAGATCAAACAATACTGAATCATTAGCATTTTTTAAATTACCTGAAACCGATCCTATGTTGCTTATATTTCCGCTAAAAGTAGTATTACCGTTTTGGCTTGCAAAATCTAGTTGATCTATAGTGAATGGTACGTCATTGTCTGATTCAACAAAAATCAGTTTTTCGACCTTTGCTTTAATATTTAAAACATCACGTGCTATCAATTCAGAAATAAACTCGTGATGATTTAGAAAGTTAACATTATCATTATTGACATGGATTTTTACTTCTTCTACTACTATCTCTTGAATAGACGGTGAAAAAGTCATTATGGATAGCAGTGATAATTTAACATTAATATTCTTAAGCTCTATTTTTCCTGGTTGGTTTATTTCTTTTATAGTTAGAATAGGTGTAGGTAATTTTTCAAGGGTAAATACGTCATCTTTTATTTTTGCAGAAGCTAGAGCAGTTCCGGCCACTAATCCATGATATATTTTAGAAAAATCAATTAAACTCAATGAGATATAAAAGGTCGAGAATAATAAGGCGATAGCTAAAAATAATGTAATGAGTACTTTTTTCATACTAAATATATTTTACCGTAGTATTTAACTAGTTAGAGTATTATTATTTTCACTATATAGCAATATCGCATATACAAAATGGATAAAGAAAAGAGATTAATTTTAGTTGGTGTAATATCCTCAGCGCACGGTATTAAAGGTGATATAATAGTTAAGTCATATACTCAGGATAGTAAGGATATTTGCAAATATAACTTATTTGATGAAAATGGTAATCAAATAAAGTTAAAATTTTTAAAGCTAAGAAGCCCCAGTACCTTGATTTGTAAACTAGATGGATCAAATACTAGAAATGATGCTGAAAATTGTATTGGGGTAAATTTATATAGTACAAGAGACAATTTTCCTAAATTAAAGGAAAATGAGTTCTATATTTCTGATTTAGAAGGAAAGGGCGTAGTTAATGAGGAAGGTGATATTATTGGCGTAATTAATTGTTTTGTTAATTATGGAGCAGGGGATATCGTTGAAATTAAATTTAAAGGCGGATCGGCTGAGTTTGTGCCGTTTACAGATGAATTTTTTCCTAATATTAGCAGTGATAAAGTAGAATTTAAAGAGAAACTGTACAGGAAAATGCTGACTAAGTAATTCATTCTCCCTTTCCATCAAAGTCATTAATAAGTAATGGATCCTGAATTAAATTCATGATGAAAAACAAGGTTATCCTGGGCGCAGCCCCAGGATATAAAAATTAGTCACCCGGACCTGATCTGCGGTCCAAAGAGAGTTGAGATCGTGACTACTTTAAGTAATGGATCCCGGGGCAAGCCCGGGATAACTGTACTTCGTGGATTATAGGTTTATTCTTAGTTTTAGAGTTCCAGTATGTGATTGGAATTTCTTAGAAAGTCCTAGATCATAACCAGCAGAAAATTCATACATATCTGATTGTACGCCTTTTAATGATGCACCCAGGTTATAATAGCCTTTTGCTACTTTTTCAGACGGAGTAATGATTGGTGCAACACCATCAATTACTGTCACTGAAGTACCAGGGTTTTTGCTTTTAAAAGCATAATCAATATTAGCATGTATTTCTGGCATTAATTTCATATCACCCATATCTGCAACATACTTTGCAGTAATTCCAGCTATACCTGATGTACGAGAAATTGTCCTTTTTGCTACTGATCTATTAAGGCCATTGCCTTTTTCAGTATAGCTATCAACCGCTACTGAAGTATATGACACACCTACAGTAGGTACTAGGTGCACTTGATCATTTAGTGCATAATCATAGCCAACCTCAGCTTTTCCTGCCATTGAGGTAGCATCTGGTTTTGCAGTTGCAGTAACATTACCTGCTAGATTTGTCAGCCTTTTCTTTTTGACTTGTGACTTACCATATTGAAGCTGTCCGTCTACAAAGATTTCGTTCGTTGCATCAAATTTACCGTAAACAGTGAATAAATGAGCTTTTACGTCCTCCTTATTAGAACTTGTAGTTTTGTTCTTAATATCGTTCATCATGTATGTATAAGCAGCACCAATCATTGTTTCATCACCAGTATCAGCACCAATGGTGAAACCTTTTTGGTCGAATTTATAGCCTGTTGATTTGCCATATGCTTTTTGTGTACCACGAGTCATTGTTCCTTGTAACCACACGCCGTAGCTTTGCATTAAGTCGCCAGATGAAGCTCCAGAGAAACCGGAAATTCTTGAGTCAACAACTTGTCTTGATGCTAGCATTGAATTGAGCATCCCTTCAGTTACGGCATTATCAGGTTTTTGTACAACTGGAACAGCATTAACATCTGTTACATTTTTTACTAAGAACTGATCGATAGTCTTAGTAAGCGTTGCTAAATCAGCAGTCCCTTTTACTCTAAGATTTTGGTTTTCTGTGCTGTTTAATGCAGCCTCAATTCTATCTACAAAATCCTTTAACGTTTGTTGAGTAGCATCACTATTTCTTACTCCAGTATATGCAGTATTAGCATAAATCGCCTGGGAGACGGTCAAAAGTCTATTTAATTGCTCATTTGATAGGTTTTGAGCAGCTTTTAATATACCTAATTCATTTACAAGGGAAGCTAATGCAGGATCAGTTTGCGCTAAAGAAGTGGTAACTTGGTTAAATTGAGTGTCTACTGCCTCTATCTCTTGAGTTGTTAAATGATATTGCTCTGCATAATCAATAAATTGTGCAAGTTCTTCTAGATCAGTCTCTCCTAAATCACTTAAATCAAATCCGTCGATTAAATAATCTTTCTCATCCTGATCTAATGTTGCCCATATTTGTTGAGCTTTTGTCATATACTGCCTAACAGAATTTACATCAACCTGACCGACAGCAGCAATGATTGGAGCAAATTGATCCGCAACACCGGCAGTGTTAGTAAGAAGGTCATTAGCAAATTGTTTTTGTGTAGCAGCGGTGAATTCTATATCGTCATTCTCTAAATTGATAGCACCTGCTATCACTTGTTGTCTTATTCTTGCTCCTAAATCTGTAAGGTTAGCAAATTGCTGTCCTTGGAATGTGAAAGTGTTGTTTCCATTATATGCTATTTCATATAGGTTTGCATTCGCACTTGAATTAAACACTAAAGCTGATGCTAGAGTAGATGTGATAAGTAGTTTGTTTCTCATAATTTTTATCGTTATTTAGTTACTAAGTTTTCAAAAGCCCCCAGAAAACCATTGGAGGCATACTATAGTACTTTCATAAAATTGTTAAATAGAAATGTGTAATTATAATTAATAATTATCTACAATGAATTACAATAATGTATCATAACTTTGCATTGACCAAGCAAGTATAAGCAATTGCAAGAGCGTCTGCTTCATCAAAGGTGATGCTTTTTTGACAATTTGAGATAACTATGTTAACCATATGTTTGACTTGCTCTTTTTCAGCATGTCCTACGCCAACAATTGTTTTTTTGATTTTATTAGGAAGATATTCAAAATAAGGAATATCAGTTTTACCTATTAGTGCCATTATTGCTCCTCTTACATAACCAAGTTTTAAGGAAGATATTGCATTTGTATTAACAAAAGTTTCCTCCATTGAAATGGCATTTGGTTGATGTAGCTTAATTAGTTCTTCTATTGAACAAGAAATAATAGCTAGTCTTTTATGAAGTTCTAATTTTGTGTCAGTTTTAACAGTGCCACTTGCAACATACTTAATTCTTGGGGAATCTAATTCTATAATTCCCCAACCAAGTGAAGAAAGAGCAGGGTCAATGCCTAGAATCCTCATTTAATTGACACTCGCTGATTTGTGATCTTTCTTAAATGTTTGGTACAACACTGGGATAACAAATATAGTGAATAATGTTCCAAGCATCATCCCTCCGACAATAACTAGACCTATTGATGTTCTAGCCGCTGCTCCAGCTCCGTGGGCAAGAATTAATGGTACAGCACCAAAAATTGTTGCTATAGAAGTCATCAATATAGGACGTAGGCGTAACTTGGCTGCTTCTATGACTGAGTCATAAACGTTTTTGCCATTCTCATGAAGTTGATTTGCAAACTCGACAAGCATAATAGAATTTTTAGTTACCAATCCTATCAGTGTTACAAGGCCGATATTACTATACATATTAATACTATTACCAAATAACAGTAACGCTAATACTCCGCCAGTTATAGAAAATGGTACAGCCATGAGAATTAAGAAAGAATCACCAAAACTTTCAAATTGAGCCGATAATACTAGGAAAATAAATAACAACGCAAATAGGAAGGTAATGATAGTATCTCCGCTTGATTCCTTCATTTGGTCTATTTGCCCAACATACTCGATTTTTGTCGTATTTTTATCTAGAATTGAGTTTCGAATTTTTTCAATAGTATCTACAGCATTCTGTAGAGTCTTATTTGGTGCTAGATCTGCGCTAATTTTAATAGAGCGAGAATTGTTATAGTGACTATATTCTTTCACAGTAATGGTCTCATTAATCTCTGCAATTGATTCAAGGGGTAATAAATTATCATCTTTTGTTTTGACAAATATCTTCTTTATATCATCTGGGTCGTTTCGTTCAGAAGTGCTATAGCGAAGTATTACATCATAAATATCGCTTCCCATACGAAAATCGCCAACTTGTCTGCCGCTGATTAGATACTGAATGGTTTTTCCTATTGATTCAATATCAACTCCAAACCTGTACGCTTTTTCTCTATTAACGATAACATCTAATGTAGGAGTTGAGGCTTTGAAATCTCTTTCTACACCACTAAATACGTCAGATTTATTCATTTCATCTATAAATTGCTGAGATATTTTATCAAGATCAGAATATTCAAGTTGTGAAGTTAAGTGAAATTCTACTGGTTTATCTCCGCCTCCGCCGCCAATCGAAGGCGGTGATATTGCAAAAATTGTCATTCCAGGTAAGGCGCTAAATCTAGCATTTAATTCTTGTTGAATTTCTTGCTGAGATCTTTTTCTTTCTTTCCAATTTTTTAAAGGTACAAAAGCCATCGCGCTATCTCCGCCGCCCCAGCCAACTACATCAAAGAAACCTAGAATTTCTGGAACAGAAGATAATATCTTTTCTGCTGGTTCAACTGTTTTTAACGACTCATTGACGCTGCTTCCTTCAGGTCCGGTAAAAAATACTTGTAAGAATCCTTGGTCTTCGTCTGGGACAAAAGTTTTTTGCACATTTTTAAAACCAAAAACAAGCGCTGCAACAGATGCTGCGCATATAATTAAAAACAATAACTTATGTCTAATTGCCGCCGATAAAAGCGTTATATAGGCTTTTTGTATAATTGATAAAAAATAATCAAAAATTCTTAATGGCAAAGGTTTTCTTAAACTAGAAGTATTAATCATACGACTGGACATCATCGGAGTCAAAGTTAGTGCAACAAACCCAGAAAACAATACGCAGAAAGCTAACGTCCAAGCAAATTCAATAAACAATTTACCCATGAATCCTTCGATGAACCCAATTGGTAAAAAGACGGATGCCAGTGTTATTGTCATAGCAACCACTGCAAAACCTATTTCTTTCGAAGCGTCAAATGCAGATTGCATAGGTGATTTTCCAAGTTCATGGCTATGCCTAAAGATGTTTTCTAGCATTACAATAGCATCATCGACCACGAGTCCAATAGCAAGAATCATCGCTAGAAGTGTGAAGGTATTAATTGAGAAACCAAGCATAAACATGGCAGAAAAGGTACCAATAAGTGATATAGGAATGGTTATTAATGGAATTAAAGTTATTTTTGCTGATCCAAGAAATAGATAAATGACGCCGGCAACAAGAACTATCGCTTCGAAGATTGTTAAATACACTGAATTAATTGATGCCTTAACAGGAATAGCTGTATCAAAAGCAATTTCAACTTCCACCCCAGCTGGAAGGTTTTTACGAATTTCTGGCAGTTCTTTTCTTACTGAATCTGATAGCTCAATAATGTTAGCAGTGGATTGTTTTATTAGCCCCACTGCAAGGGATTGTTTGCCATTATATCTAAGTATTACATCATTTTCATACGGAGCCAGATCTACGTTTGCAACATCTTTTAGTTTTATGATGGTGCCATCAGGGTACTTTTTGACAATAATATTCTCAAACTGATTTTTAGAATTTAATGATGCATTTAGCTTTAGTGAGAAATTGCGAACTTCTGTTTTTATTTCGCCAGCTGGGTATTCTTTATTTTGCTCTCTTATTGCCTTTTCTAGCTCCATTGGAGATAGTTTATGTTGAAAGAGTTTTGTGACAATTGGCTCTATTCTCATGGTGTAGTATTTAGCGCCAAATATGATTGAATTACCAACCGTTGGTAATTTTTCTAAGATAGATTTGATTTCATTATCAGATATTCTTGTAAGCTCTAGATCATCGTGTCTTGAGCTATTGATACTTATCCATAAACTTGGCCAAGCATCGGAATCCATTTTAGCAACTGATGGCATTTTCATATCGTCAGGAAAAATCTGAGATAAGTCAGATACCGTTGTTCGAACATCATTTAGCGCTGTTTCAATGTCTGCATTAATGTCAAATGCTAGCATTATCATACTCTCACCTAGTGAGCTCTTAGATGACATGGAATGTAAATTTTTAGTAGTCTTAACAGCTTTTTCAATACGCTGGGTAATTTGTTGTTCCATGTACAAGGCATCAGCTCCTGGATACTCTGATTTAATAGTAATCAAGGGTGGGTTGATGTTTGGTGTACCTCTTACTTCAAGCTTAGTAAAAAATATAGCCCCGATTGAAAGTATGATCATACTCAATACGATGGTAAATACTGGTCTTCTGATACAAACTTCAGGTAGTTGCATATTAACTACCCTGATTAGAAGTTTCTGAGGCTCTTACAAGAGCGCTGTCATATACTTTGGTCAATCCGCCAACGATAACTTGATCTCCGTCCTTTAAATCACTTGCGACTATTTCGATTAAATCTTGATCTCGTGTTTTAGTTTGAACGTAAATTTGCACTGCTTTGCTGTTTTCATCAACCTTATAAACAAAATTACCTTTGTTATTTTTTAGCACTGCTTTCTCGGGAACTGAAAGTCCGGTATGATGATCAAAGATTATTTCTACCTCGATGAAGCTACCATGAAGAATTTTTGTTTCAGTTGGAAAAGATATTTTGGCTGTAATTGTGCCATTATCATTTAAATAATTTGAAACAGCTAAAATATTTCCAAAGATCTTTTTTCCTGCTTTATCAATGACAGAAACTTTTGAATCCTTGTTGATCTTGCCACTTAAGTTTTCCGGTAGTTCGATGAAGATTGTTTTTTCGCCATTGGCAATGATAGTAAAAAGATAATCTCCAGTTTTTATATCCTTTCCTACTTCGGCGTGAACTACGCCAACATACCCATCAAAGGGTGCTGTTATGATCATATTTTGATATTTATCATTTTGCAGTGCAAGGTCAGCCCTGGCTGACTCAAGGGCAGCTTTAGATTTATCTAATACTTCAATACTAATGAACTTTTTTTGCCATAATGAATAATCTCTCTCATATGTACTTTTGGTTAAGGCAAAAGCTGCTTCGGCTTTTGACTTTGCGGCTTGGGCAATTTGCGTATCAATTGTAATTAAGGTTTGTCCTTTTGTAAATTCTTGGCCTTGCATGATGGCTACTGAATCAACGTTTCCGTCTACGCGCGCGTAGTATGTCTTACTGTTTTCAGCTCTTGACTGACCAATAGCTGTATATTTTTCATAAAAATCATGGAGTGTTGCTTTTGTAAGTTCAACATTTATCGCTGTATCATCGTTATTTGACAATGCTGACAATGGCACTATGCACAAAAGATATGCCATAATTAATTTTACTAAGGCATACAGATGATTTGATATTTTGTTTTCTATAGACATAAATTCTTACACGATTTTGATTATCGTAACATAACTTTATTATATTTTAGTTAAAAATAAAGATAAAAGTAGGTTGCCCCAAAGTGGTGCAACCTACTGATATTTCTATTTATAAAGTAAATCTTCGAGTTTGTCTAGGATTTACGCAGCAGCATCGGTCGGACAGTTTGCATTATCTGCGTCGCCGCTTAAGAAAGCCACTAATTTTGGTGCACTGAATATGATACCAACACCAGCAGCTGTAGCAGCAGCTATACCCCAGTTTAACTTACCAAGGAATAAACCAACACCAACAGAGAATATCGCTATAGTTGCAATACCTCTTGCGACGCCACCAGAAAGATTAGCCACCAATCTACATAATGTTTGACCAACTACGTCATTGTCTGAAGCTGCAGTTGATGTAGCAGCGAAAGCAGCATCAGATGCGGCTAGAATTACGCTGATTGAAGCAAAGAGTAAAAACAGACGCCATGCAATATCAGCATTAAACTCTATTAAAAAAGCTTTATTTCTCATGTTAAAAATACCTCTAATTAATAATTTTGATAACAATTACCGACTACCAGTTTATATATCTTGGTCAATTTGGGTCAAGCACTTTACTAGAAAATTAGAAAATGATTTCTACAATTTGTAACCAATTGTGTTTTTTTTACGCTCCTTTTTCAGGTGTGGGTTTTATGAATTTTGTCTAGCAGTTCAAATGTAGTAATGTTTCTTAAGATGTATTAGAACATAACAATGCCTAAATTACTGGTTATATTTTCTTGCAATAGGTTGAAAAAACTTCTATTCTCTTGCAGATTAAATAAACCCTATAAGTAGCAGAATGAGTACAGGTGAGATAGTCGTAGACAATTTACAGCCAGTTAGTATTGAAGATGAAATGAAGAGTTCTTACATGGACTATGCGATGAGCGTAATCGTGAGTCGCGCGATTCCAGATGTAAGGGATGGACTCAAACCAGTGCATCGTCGTATTCTTTATTCGATGCATGAGGGGGGGTACGTTAGCTCAAAACCTCATAGAAAATCAGCGAGAATTGTTGGTGATGTAATTGGTAAATACCATCCTCATGGTGATGCAGCAGTTTATGATTCATTGGTCAGAATGGCGCAGGATTTTTCTTTAAGAGTACCGCTTGTTGATGGTCAAGGTAACTTTGGCTCAATGGATGGTGATTCTGCTGCTGCAATGAGGTATACCGAGTCAAGGCTTGCTAAGATTGCTCACTCGTTACTTGAAGATATCGACAAAGACACTGTAGATTTTGTTCCAAATTACGATGGATCGGAGCAAGAGCCAACGGTAATTCCTGCAATGTTTCCAAATTTGCTTGTTAATGGCACCGGTGGTATTGCGGTTGGCATGGCAACCAATATTCCGCCGCATAATTTGGGTGAGGTTATAGATGCAACGTGCGCATATATAGATGATAATGATATTGAACCTACAGAGTTGCTAAACCATATTAAAGGACCTGATTTTCCAACTGGTGGAACAATTCTTGGAAGCTCTGGTATTCAGTCCGCTTACCTTACCGGCAGGGGTAGTATTTTATTTCGTGGTAAGTGTGAAATCGAAAATCACCATAGCGGCAGAGAAGCGATTATTGTTAAAGAAATGCCATACATGGTTAACAAGGCAAAATTAGTTGAAAAAATTGCAGAGCTTGTTAGAGAAAAAAGAATTGAAGGTATCAGTGATCTTCGAGATGAATCTAATAAAGATGGTGTACGAGTAGTAATTGAAGTAAAAAAAGATGCGGTTGCAGATGTAGTTCTTAATCAACTTTATTCCTATACTCAATTACAAACAAGTTTTGGTGTGATCATGCTCGCTCTTGATGAAGGAATGCCGAAAGTAATGACCTTGAAGGAGATGTTAAGTTCTTTTGTACGTTTTAGAGAAGTGGTCATTACTAGAAGAACGATCTTCCTTCTTAATAAGGCAAGAGATAAAGCTCATATATTGCTTGGAGTTAGAGTTGCGGTAAATAATATTGACGAGGTTATTAGAATTATTAGATCTGCTTCAACTCCTACTGAGGCTAAAGACCGTTTGATGGAAAAAGCTTGGGATTGTGCCTCTATTGCAAGTTTAATTAGGCTTGTTGATGATAAGGCAGACATTTCTGATAATGGTACGATACATCTATCTGAAGCGCAAGCCAAGGCGATATTAGAGATGAGGCTTCAGCGCCTGACTGCAATGGAGAAAGATAAGATTGAAAGCGATTTAAAAGATCTGACAATAGAGATTACTGATTATGTTGAGACTTTAAGTAATAGAGACAAATTACTTACGATACTAAAATCAGAGCTTATTAAAGTGAGAGATGAGTTTGCAAGCCCAAGAAGAACAGAAGTGATAGAGGGTAATTTTGATCAAGATATTGAAGATTTGATTCAAAAAGAAGATATGGTTGTCACAGTTACTCTTGGTGGCTACATCAAGAGGGTTCCGCTGGCTACGTATCGAGCGCAAAGAAGGGGCGGAAAGGGTAGATCTGGGTTATCTATGAGAGATGAAGATGTGACAACGCAATTGTTTGTTGGCAACACTCATACCCCGCTTTTATTCTTTACGACTCGTGGGCAGGTGTATAGTCTAAAGCTTTATAAGTTGCCTCTTGGTAATCCGCAAAGCAAGGGGCGTCCGATAATTAATATATTACCTCTTCAGGAAGGTGAGGCAATCACCAGTGTCATGCCAATGCCAGAAAATCAGGAAGAATGGGATAATATGCATATTATGTTTGCTACTGCCAAAGGTAATATCAGAAGAAACGATCTCTCGGACTTTAAGAAAATTCAGTCAAACGGCAAGATAGCGATCAGGCTTGATGAGGATGATAGTTTGGTTAATGTTAAGGCGTGTAATGAAGATGATCATATTTTGCTTGCAAGTAAGCTGGGTAAAGCCATTAGGTTCCCAGTAAATGCAGTCAGAGTCTTTAAAAGCAGAACCTCTGACGGTGTGAGAGCAATGAGGCTTGTTCAGGATGACAGAGTCATTTCTATTACCATCCTGCGCGGTGCAAAGTCAAGTATGGAAGAAAGAGAAGCATTTTTATCCATACCAGTTGAAAAAAGAATGGAAATAGCTGCTGGCAATCATGATTTTGAGCCAAGTCAGTTTGATCTTGTGCTAAGTAAAGAGCAAGTAATTGAAATGGCGCAAGCTGAAGAATTCATTTTAACTGTATCTGAAAACGGATTTGGTAAGAGAACGTCAGCTTATCAATATAGAGTCACAAATCGTGGCGGTAGTGGTATTGTAAATATGGTGCTCTCAGATAAAACTGGTAAGGTTGTTGCTTCGATGCCAGCAACCTTAAGTGATGAGCTTATGCTGATTACTAATACAGGGAAGTTGATTAGATGTAAGCTTGATAGTGTCAGGGCTACCGGTAGAAGTACAAGTGGTGTGATTTTATTTAAGACTGACAAAGATGAATCGGTTGTTTCGGCATCGATCATTGCTGATTCTGAAGGCGAAGCTGAAGATGGTGGTGATGAAGTTGATGGTGCTATTACTGAAGTCCAGGATGAGTAATAGGTGGTGTACTTGATCCCAATCAAGTTTGGGATGACTGTGCTTTGTTCAGCGCGACTTCAGGAGTGATGTTTAGTGTTGTATTATCCGTGCGGAGCGTTGCTAAATATTCTTGTATATTTATCACAATTTTTATATTCAAAATTGTTAACAGCGATTAAATTCTTGTCTATTTTAATGCTTGTTGGATATAATAACGGGCGTGAATAGCCTTATTTCAACCAAAAATCAAGGTTGTCTATAGGTAATTTTTTATAAACAAATAATTTTTAATTTAAGAACGAGAAAACTATGACCAATAAATCAAAATTTCTTAAAAATCTATTAACGACAGCTTCAGCTCTTGCAGTTGCAGCTGGTGCAGTTGATGCAATGGCGGAAGCAAGGCTTGTTACTGGTGCGGCTGTAAAGTCAACAGGTGCTAATCTTGATCAGAATGGTGTACCTGCTAATGTTCCATTTGCGGCTGGTTCAACTTTAACATTCAGAGGTGCGCACACTTTTGATATGGATGGAGCTCCGACTGATATAGCTGGGATCATGATTGACTCAAATGTAATTGGTACTCTTGATGCAGCTAATACTGCAGCAAATTCAGCTTTTAACATTGGCTCAATTAGTAAAGTTGCTGGTAAAACTGGGTCGTTAACAATTAATACTGGTGCTGTTGCTGCTGTTACTATCACTTTGACAGGTACTGCAAGTAACGTGCAAACATACTTAAAAGCTGGTGATCCTGGTAATAACTGGGCATTTAACGCGCAAGCAAACGATTATTCAGGTTTAGGTGCGATCGTGATGCAAAATGCGGGTGATGTTGTGATCTTAAACAATGCAACAAATTTTAACGCAACTATCAACGGTGCAGGTGCTGATCAAGGTGAATTCAGAATTAACGGTAATGATATTACCCTTGGTGGTGTAATTGGTGCTACTAGACTTGGTAAGTTAACAGTTAATGATGGTAAAAGTGGTACATTAAATAATACGGCTAATGTTAAAGCGATCCAAATTGGTAATGGATCGACGCTAACTGTTGGAGCTAGTAAAAACGTAACAGCTGAAACAGTTGACGGTGCCGCGCTTGACCAAGGAACGCTAAGCTTTGCTGGTGCATCAACTGCTGCAATCAACAAAGTTGGTAATGGTTTTAAGGTAAATAAGGTTGTGATTGGTGCTGGAGAAGTGAACTTCTCAACAACTGAGGTTTATAAAGCAACTACAACGCATTTAGCACAAGCTACTTCAGTTGTGACGTTCTCTAAAAATGCTGCACTTGATTTGAATACAAATTTTACAACTGAAACCAGTGGTCAGGGCCAAATTAAATTAAGCAATAACGACAGGACATTCAAAGGTGCTGTTGGTACGGATGCAAAAAGAATTGGTAATATTCACTCAATGACAAATAAGACATACACTTTTGATCAAGCTGATGCAAAAATATATGTAGATTCATTTACTACTGAAATAGCAAATGAGGGTAAACTTGCCTTAACTGCTAATGGAATTGAATTATACGCTGATGTTGGTGATGATACTAAGGCTTTTGACACTGTTACCGTTGGTAGCGGAGCTGGTTCAATAACAAGATTTAAGGAAGATATAACAGTTACAGCAAACGGTGGTGTTACTATAAAGTCAGCTGGTGGCGCTGATGATATCTTAGAGCTTTATTCAGGTAGCAAAATAGTTGGTTCAGTTAATTCAGCTAACGGGAATAAAGGTATAATCTCTGTTAAAGGTGACGCAACAATCACTAAAGGAATTATTGCTAATGCAATCAACCAGATTCGTTTTGATGCGGCTAATACTTTAACGCTAGGGAAAAACGTAATTACAACTAACGGAGGAGTGAATTTCTTACAAGATGGTACATTAGTGTTTGGTGATAATTCGAATGTTACGCTAGATAAAGCAACAACAGTTGCTGTTAATGCCAATGGTGTTGGTACAATCAATGTAGATGCGGTGCTTACTGGTAATACAGTAACTGTGACTGGTCAAGTTGGTGATGTAAATGCTGCTGACACAATGCTAAAATTACTTTCAGCTAGAGGGGGCGCAAATATCATATTAACTAATGCTAATATTGCGATTAAGAAAATTGATATTGAAGGCAAAGATTCAACTTTGACCCTAAACAAGGCCGCTGGTAATTACATGATTGGTAACTTCTCGCACTCAGATGGGCAAGGTACGTTGGCAATTGCTGAAAACTTGACATTGAAAAAAGGTACAAATCTTTCATCTGGTGCAATCAACACGATGAAAGCTGTTAGCTTTACAGATGCTGCAGATAAAACTTTGACTATTGAAGATGGTATTAATTTTTACACCACAAATGGCGTAGATGGTGGCTTTAGAAATACTGGAGATGGTAGAGGTACGCTGATTTTCCAAGGTGATTCAACAGTTGGCGCAGTAGTAGGTTTGAATGCTAAATTTAATGAAATAAAAGTTACTGGTGCAAATAAAACTGTAACATTCAAAGAAAAAGTAAATCTAGCAGCTAACGTTACCATTTCTCAAGATGCAACTGCAGTGTTTGAAGCGCAAGTACTTGCTGCACAAATCAATAGCGAACTTGGTGGTAACAAAGGAACGGTGAAGTTTGCTAATAGAATTGCACTTACTGATGCAAATGCTGTTGATGCTAAAATTGGTCAAGTAAAATTAGCAACAGTAGAACTAGCTGGAACAGATATTACATTTACTGAAGCAAATGGTGTGTTTAGCACAAGCAAACTTGCTTTCTCATCTGCAAATGCAATGACTGCAACATTTACAAAAGTTGCTGCCAATGTTTTCCAAAACACAGTGATTACTTCAACTGGAAATGGTAATCATAATATCGTGATTTCTGATGATAATCAGCAGTTTGATACGACTGTTGGTACAGCTGCAAATCACATGGGAACATTTAAGTTTACTACCGATAAGAATATGACTTTCAATTCTGATTTCTTTGGTAGCGTTGCAACAAAAACAAATAATGAAGGTACTCTAATTCTTGCGGGCTTAAATTCAGTTGCAGATAATATCGGTGCTGCTGGCTTCCAATTAAAGTCAGTTCAATTTAAGGCTAACATGTCAGCTGGCAATGTGTATGCAAAAACAATGTCAATTGATGCAGGTAACACTGTAAAATTCACAGGCACTGTATCTTCAGATACTGACGGTTTAACATTAAACAATGGATCTGTTGCTGAATTTGGTAGTTCATCTGTTATAGCTTCTGCAATTAATGGCGGAGTTGTTGGACAAGGTACTGCAAGATTTACAGGAAATAATACAATCGGTAGAAATATCGGTGAAAGTAAAGGCCTAGATAGAATTGAGTTTAATGGTGTGGCTGGTGAGACAACAAACCT
This sequence comes from Rickettsiales bacterium, assembly GCA_017302595.1. Taxonomy (GTDB): domain Bacteria; phylum Pseudomonadota; class Alphaproteobacteria; order Rickettsiales; family Rickettsiaceae; genus Megaera_A. The sequence continues at coordinate 437,518 of JAFLDA010000001.1, read as the reverse complement.
CGGAGCTAACTTGTTTGCTAATAATATCGTAGCAGGAGCTCAAACATTAAATGCAACATCTAATGTAGCTTTAAATGGTGCTTCGACATTTACTGGTTCAAGAATAAATCTTGGCACTAATAACGTGACATTGCAAAATGGTGCTTCAACGATAAGTGGTGCTGGTGTTGTTGGTTTAACACTTAATTCTGATAAAGCAATTGGTAGCCTAACTGTTGATGGTTCAAAAGGTGCGGCAAGCTTGAATGCAGCTGGTCTTACATCTCTTGCTTTAGTAATCACAGATGGTGCAGCTCTGCCAGCAGCAACAGAAGTATATACAGTACTTAATCTAACAAACGGTGGAACAATCAATAATGTTAATCCAGCGTTGATTGATATTACGCAACCATCTGGAAATAGATTTGTTAAATGGTCAGCAAATAACCAATTACAATTGTTGCGTGATAACAACGCTAAGCAGGTGCTTACAGGTATTTTAGGTAAACTAAATGATGCTGAATTACTTAATGATGGTCTTGCTTATGGAAATGCAGCAAATAAAGGTGATGCTTTAGCATATGCATCTGAACTTAGCCGCATGACTGATGCGCAAATCGTTGAATCTCTAGAAAGGATCACGGAATCAACAGCTATTCATGCAAACCCAGTTGTTAACCAAGTTACAGGTACTGTAAACCAAGGGATTAATAACAGGATTGCAACTCTGACTAATCACCCAATGCCAGGAATCCAAACTTCACAGGTAGATGTATCTGGTATTGCCGCAGGTGAAGGAGACAGCAAGTACGGTGCATGGGTAAGCCCATTCTATAATACTTCTATCCAAAAAGAACAAAGTAGTAGGGCGGGTTATTCATCAAAAGCTTATGGTGCAACAGTAGGTTTTGACCTAAAAGCAAATGACGATATGACTATTGGTCTTGCAGGTTCATATGTAAAAACTGATGTTAAGCATAAAAACTTCAAATCTGGTGATAAAACAAAGCTAAATACATACATGATAAGCTTGTATGGTATTCAACAGCTAACTGATGCTTGGTTCCTACAAGGTAATGCATCATATGCATCATCTAGAGTGAAAAACACAGAGAAGCGTGTGACATTAACTGGTTCACAAAAAGCGACTGGTAGCTTTGATGCTACATCATATTCAGGTGAATTACTGGCTGGTTACAACCATAAATTCTCTGATGTTGTTGTAACACCTATGATTGGTGCAAGATATGTTAGAGTTAATGATGGTGGTTACAAAGAAACTGGAACAACAAACCAGAATCTATCTGTAAGCAGCAAAGCGTCTAATAGATTTGAAGCGATTCTTGGACTAAGAGCTCAAACCACGATGAACACTAATGGAATTGATTTAACACCTGAATTCCATGCTTTTGTAAATCATGATTTTGTTGGTAAGAGTGCAAAAGTAACAGTAACACATTCTGGACTTGCAACGCCGCTAACAACAAAAGCTGCTAAAGTTAATAAGACAACGTTCAATGTTGGTCTAGGTGTGAATGCTGTGTCTGGTATGTTTGAATATGGTGCTGGTTATGATTGTTACTTAGCTAAAAAGCTAGTTGGTCATCAAGGTACTTTAAAAGTTCGTGTAAACTTCTAATATAACAGTAAGTTTACAAACTTAAAAAAAGAGAGGGTAGATTTTCTACCCTCTCTTTTTTTTATGATGGATCAGCATATAACAATCCAGAAAATCATCACAAAACTCTCCTAAGGTCATCATAGTTCTCCTGAACTCTCTGCATAGTGCTTTCCACTTTAGTCATCCCAAACTCGATTTGGGATCCATTACTCTAAAGGATGTCATAACCGTTAAGGTTGTTTGGGCCCTAGGGCCTGGGTCCGAGGTAACTTTAGGGTGCCAGGGATGACTAAAATCAGCGTTCAGGATGACTGAAATTCCTACCCAAGATGATTGTGAAGAATGCCTGTTTAATTAGCATTTAGTAAGTTCTAAGTTATTTTGAGAAAACGGTGGGTATGGTGGCCAGGGACGGGATCGAACCGCCGACACAAGGATTTTCAGTCCTTTGCTCTACCAACTGAGCTACCTGGCCATACTCCTTATAAGGGCTAATTAAAGCGCTCTAGTAGATCGATTTTTTATATATAAAAAAAATACATTTGTCCATGTAAAACTCTAGTCTGCACAAAAAAACTTTATTTCGTCTACTTCTCCTTGTTTGTCCTATTTACAATACTAAATGACTAGTACTATAATGGTAGTGCTGCAATAGCAGCTATAGTAATAAACGTTATATAAAATAGAAGTTGCGGACCCGGGGGCGGTACCCGGCGCTTCCACCACTGGACTTGTTTATGGGAGCGAAATAGGATCGACGTGCTTAATAAAGGTATAATTTTTACTCGGGATGATACCTCCGAATCTTTTTGGATTGTGGATCAAAAAAAGTAAATGCAAACGATAATAATCGTCTTGCGGCTGCTGCTTAAATTAGGTAGCTAGCCACGGGGTTGGGGGCTTACCTGGCAACAGAAAAGCCCTATTTAATAATGATAAGGTAACGCAAAATGTTTATAGACTACCAGTCACTGATAGATGAAGCAATGCTTGGTATAGTTAAAAAAGTTCTTAAAAGCACTTGCGATAAGGAGAAAAATGCTGATCAAAGCTACTATGTGTCGTTTAGAACAGATGATCCAAGTGTAGTATTATCCAAGAGGATAAAGCAAAAATATCCACGCGAAATAACTATAGTACTACAATATCAATTTAGAGATTTGTTTGTACATGATGATCACTTTTCAGTAAATATATCGTTCGGTGGGGTTCCAGAAACTGTAATTGTTCCTTTTAATACTTTGACTAGTTTTATCGATCCAGAAGCAAACTTTAGTCTGCAATTTAGAAGAAATGATAATTTAGATGAGATTGATGTCGTTACGGGTAGTAATGCAAGAGGTGATGTAAAAGAAGTATTAGTGCAAGATAAGAATAGTGATATAACAAAGAAGGATGAAAATAAACTGGGAGAGGTGATTTTATTTGAAAAGTTCCGCAAAAAAATAAAGTAAGTCTTAAGTATTTCACTAAAAATGACAGAAAATCTAAAACCTTTTGTAGAAATATACACTGATGGAGCGTGCTCTGGTAACCCAGGTCCTGGTGGATGGGGTGCTCTGCTAATCTATAACAGCATTCAGAAAGAAATTTTCGGTCATGAAGCAAATACTACTAATAATCAAATGGAGATAATGGCTGCAATATCGGCTCTTTCAGAACTTAAGAAACCTTGTATTGTAAAGCTATATACTGATAGCAAATATTTACAAAAAGGGGTTACTGAGTGGCTTTCAAATTGGCAAAATAAAGATTGGCGTAAAAGTGACAATAAGCCAGTGAAAAATGTGGATTTATGGCAAAAATTACAGCAACAAATTAATAAACACGATATCATTTGGTGTTGGGTCAAAGGTCATGCTGGGAATTATGGTAACGAGATAGCAGATAGACTGGCTACTCAAGGAAGAGAAATAGCAAAAAATAATATACACAATGTCTAGAATATATAGATTTTTAGTAAAAATGTTCAACCGCAAGGTTGGTCAAGATCAATATGGGAATGAGTATTATCTTGGTTCAACAGAGAATTACTTGGGTAAATCAAAGAGGTATGTGATATATAATGGTATCGATGAGTCTACAAAAGTGCCCCCGATGTGGCATGCTTGGCTCCATTATTTAAGCGATGAAATTCCAATAAGTGGAAAAGATAAGAAATATCAGTGGCAAAAGGAGTATTTGCCAAATTTAACTGGAACAAAAAACGCTTATAATCCAGCTGATTCAAAAAATGTTACTCATAAAACTTATTCTAGCTGGGTACCAAAATAATTTAAATTGATAAAATACTATGAAACAAGGATTAATTGAGACAGTAGTTGGTTTTGTTGTGCTTTTTGTAGCCGCAACCTTTTTCTTATTTGCTTATAATAATAGTAGCTATTCTAGAGTAGCAAAAACTTATAGCTTAGTGTCGAGTTTCCAGAATATTGAAGGGATTGCAAAAGGAGCTGATGTTAAGCTTGCTGGAATCAAAATTGGCTATGTTGATAATTTAATACTTGAAGATAACACCTATTATGCTGTGCTAACGATGAGAATTAATGATGGGGTAAACATACCTAAAGATTCAAGCGCTATTGTTTCCACTAGTGGTCTTTTAGGTGGTAAATATATTAGGATAAATCCTGGTGCATCAGAAGAGAATTTGGCTGAAGGAGGGAAAATTAAGTTTACTCAGTCTGCTCTGAATCTTGAGGATTTAATCGGTAAGCTAATGTATTCTATTACTAGTAAATAAATTTGTAGTCTTTATTTATTGTTCCAAACGCCCCTCAAAGTAATTCCGAGCGCTGGTAGCAACATTGAGGTTGTGACTTAAGTATGGATGCTGAATCAAGTTCAGCATGACAGTGTCTTGTTCATGGTGACCGTGTTCTAGTCTTCCCGGGTTTGACCGGGGATCCAAGTAACATTGGGGTTGTTACGGCTTTAAGTAACGGATACTGAATCAAGTTTGGGATGGCTTTTAGGGAGTTGTGCAGGGGCAGGATGACTTTGGAGAGGATTACGATGACTTGATTCTTTCTTAAAACATAGTTGCTAACTAAGAAAAGGGTGAGTAATTACAGTGCCTATTCCCCCACATATTCTACTTATGTTTGTTTGGCATAATTTTTGCTGAATTGGCATTAGTTGTAAAAATATTTATGTTAATTAATACGATTTTGTAGTACAATACAGGAAACGGATATATAAACAGGAAACGGATATATAAAGGATTTGGAGGTTTTAAGATGGTTGATATTACCGCTGCGATAACAAAAGGTGTTGGTCTTTCTTCAATGCTAGGCTCACAAGAGCAATTTATAAAAAAGGCAACCGAGCAGATAGAAAAAGCAAGAAGCGAAGTAGGTGATAAAATAGACGTAAGAAAGAGTAAGTTGTCTGAGCTCTCGTCATTACAGAATTTGATAAAATCAATCAAATCACAAGCTGCAAATTTAACCAATCCGATATCTAATTCTTTTGAGAATAAAAAAGTTACTTTGAGTACAGCTGATGTTGGCTCGGTTGATGAGTATTTAACAGCTGTACAAGTGGATGGTAATGCAATGCTTGGTTCAGTTAAGGTTGAAGTTACAGCAGTGGCAACTCAGTCGAAATTTATTTTAGCTTCAGCTAATAACGTAGGGTTTCAAAAAGGGGTTGCATTGGCTAAAACAGGAAATATGATTGTTACAGTTGCTGGGACACCTAGAACTGTAGCTATTGTTCCTGGTGACACTATTGAAAGCGTTAGAGACAAAACAAATCAACAATTCCAAGCTAATGGTGATCAATTTGAAGCCTTTTTAGTTGATGTTGGAGGTGGAAGGGCGTATCTAGAAATCAGAGCAAAACAAACTGGCGCGGCTCAGACTATAGCAGTTGCTTATAATAATGGTGCTCTGTTACCTCAAGATCTAAACAACCTTGATGCAGGGAATTTTCACCCTCAAGGTAATGTTCCGGGTGTAGATGCAAGTATTGTAGTAGAAGGATTGCCTGCAATCACCCAAGCTAGTAATAAATTCACCAATGTTGTTCCTGGTCTATCATTTACACTAGCTGGAAGAGTGAATGCTGGCGGTATTTCATCAACAATCACTACAACCCAAGATACTGCTGCTGCTAAAGACTCTATTATCAAATTTGGTAATGCTCTAAATGAGCTGTCATATTTTATTGCAAAAAACAGTCAAAGTAATGGGTCTCCGGATAAATTTGCATATTCTGCTCCAACGGATTTACAAAACTTCGATAGTGACGACTCTCCTTTAAGAGGTTCTTTTACCCTTAGAGAGGCGATGCAAATTTGGCAGACATTTACTACATCTAAAAATGCAGCTCCAGGTGAGATTAATTCGATTTATGAATTAGGGATGAATATTAAAGCTGCTGTCAAGGATGGTGTGGAATACCAAACAGTCTATTTTGAAGATGAAGGAAAGTTTAATAAAGCCCTAAATGATACACCAGATAGGGTTCGTAGGTTCTTTTTAACTGATACATCAATTACGCCGCAGGGTGGAGTTCTTTCATCGCTAAAATGGTTGCCAGGTGAATTTGATCGCTCTGTATCTGGGATTGCGAACAGAGATATTACGATAAGTGCCACCTATGATGGTGTTGTTGCGGCGCAACTAAATGGTGTTGCTACAACAATTGGTGGTGTGGTGTATAATGCTGTACTCACTCAAGTGAGTCCTGGTGTTTATAACGCAAAATTTGCTGACAATTCACCATTAAATGGGATGGAATTTAGAGTTGAGGCAAGAGCAGTTGCTCTAGCTGCAGTAGATAATTTTACTGTTAATGTCAAACCTGGTATGGCTAATATAGTGACAGATCAGCTAAGAGATATGTTTGGTGATAGCGGTTTGACTGGTACAACGGTTCTGCAAGGCGAGTTATTTAATAATGAAATAGATAAGTTAAGTACAGAGTTAGCTCGTGTTGAAAAAGAGCTAAAAGCGCTTACAGAAAAAATGAATAGAGAGTACCAAACTATTGCCCAATTAGACTTAATGGCTGGTCTTCAAACTGCAATGATTCAGGCAGCTCTTGCATCGTTAACAGCGCCAGCAGCTTAAAGGGGGTTAAAATGAACGCTATTGAGAAATATAAAACGGCTACAGTGAGTACTAGTAATACAACGACTCAGATGATTTTTATTTATGATGAGTTAACCAAGTTACTGCTTCAAGCGCAAAAGGCAATTGAAGACAAAGCGTATGAGACAAAATTCAAAAATCTTGCTAAAGTTATTGAAGTTTTTTATATTCTCAAGAGCGGATTACCTCAGGATAGTAGTGATGAAGCCATAAAGATAATGGATAATTTTTATGGGGCCACAATTAATATATTAGAAAATGCTAATATGAAAGGTGAGAGCCCTGAAGAAATACAACCCGCAATAGACGCAATTAAGGACATCAAAACCTCTCTTTCTAGTTTGAAAGAATAGACAAATACTGGTGATAATTTGCTAGATCTTGTCAATAAAATTGATAAAAAATCAATTATTGCCTAGCGTATAGGCTATATATCATAGTAAAATCTTACAAACCCACTAATACAGGTAAGATTATGAGTGAAATAGTACCAATTACAGTAGCTTACGGTGACGGAATAGGCCCTGAAATAATGGATGCCGTCCTCTATATACTAAGGAAAGCTGAAGCTAAGGTCAGGCTTGAAGTTATCGAAATAGGAGAAAAGTTATATAATAAAAACTATTCTTCGGGTATTTCTTCTGATACGTGGGAATCAATCGAAAGAACACGAGTGCTTTTAAAGGCGCCTATTACCACTCCGCAAGGTGGTGGGTATAAAAGTCTAAATGTTACTTTAAGAAAAGCGTTAGGTCTTTATGCGAATGTCAGGCCATCTATTGCTTATCATCCTTTTGTTAAAACTCAGCATCCTGATCTTGATGTAGTCATAGTCAGAGAAAATGAAGAAGATTTGTACGCTGGTATTGAGTACAGACACACCAGAAATATGAGGGAGTCTGTAAAACTAATTAGTAGAATGGGCTGTGAAAAAATAGTTAGATATGCTTTTGAATATGCAGTGCTCAATAACAGGGAGAAAGTTACATGTTTTAGCAAAGATAATATTATGAAATTTTCTGATGGAATATTCCATCAAGTATTTGATGAGATTGCAAAAGAGTATCCAGCCATTAAGAATGAGCATTATATTGTTGATATTGGAACAGCTCGCTTGGCAACCAAGCCAGAAATATTTGATGTGATTGTGACTTCTAATTTATTTGGCGATATCATTTCTGACGTAACGGCAGAAATCTCAGGATCAGTGGGACTTGCTGGCAGTGCTAATGTTGGTCAGCATTATGCTATGTTTGAAGCTATTCACGGCTCTGCTCCAGATATTGCAGGAAAGAATATTGCAAATCCATCTGGGCTTTTAAACGGAGCGGTGATGATGCTTATTCATATTGGACAAGGGGATATTGCTACAACAATAGAGAATGCATGGAAAAAGACCCTAGAAGATGGAGTACACACACCTGATATTTATAATGAGAAAAATTCATCTAAAAAAGTTGGGACAAAAGAGTTTGCTGAAGAAGTGGCTAAAAGGTTAGGGCAAACACCAAGCAAATTAAGAATAGCAGATTATAAAGCTAGTAAAAAAGCTGGTTCAAAGGTAGTTGAGTATAAAATAGATACTTCAGAGAAGAAAACTTTAGTAGGTGTGGATATTTTTGTTGATATGCATACAGCTTCAGCCAAGAAAATTGCAGATAAAATTAAGGCTTTGGGAGGCAGCAGTGTACTTGAATTAAAAACTATAGCCTCTAAAGGATTAATTTTATGGCCAAGAGATGAAGAGCATTTGATGGAATCAGATCATTGGTGTTGTAGGTTTATGCCAGAAAAAGGGGGCATCAATCACAAGGATATTGCAGAGTTGTTAGAAAAAATGTCAAAAGCCGGGATAGATTTTATTAAAGTTGAGAATTTATACGAGTTTAATGGCAAAAGAGGTTACTCCCTAGCGCAAGGTGAGTAAAGCAAATTGCGCTTGTTGTAGCATGGATCCTGGGTCAAGCCCAGGATGACTGCATTCTAGTTCTCTCTGGCGCTCTTTCTGTTCTTCGCCGGGCTTGACCCGGGATCCAATAAGCATTAAAGTTACAACAGTTTTAAGTAATGGATCCCAAATCAAGTTTGGGATGACCTACAGGCTTAATAGGTTAGGGCAAATTTATTTAGATATTCTAATTTTTTTGCGCGGTGGGATAAACAAAGTGTCATTATTTTTAGCACGCTGGCTATCAAACTCCATAATACCAACGTAGTAATCGCCATTTTTAACTAAATTAATCAAAGACCAGCCGCTTTTGAGTTCATCAGAGATTTTCATAAGATCATTTTCGCTATCTCTGAAAGAAACAAGTTTTTGTTGGTTTTGTTGTCTGGACATCGTCTAAAATTAATTTATTAAATTTATTAAAATTTCTTCGTCATTCTACAGATTATATATAAAAAAAGCAACAAAAATAGCTTTCTTAATTTATTAGCAAAAAAATTGTAAGTTTACTTAACTTGAAAATAATGTCGAATGCAACTACATTCTTGACAAGTGGGGGGGCAAATATTATGGTCAATATCTACTATTTTGAAATTAAGTTACTATGTTCAAGAAGGATCAGCATAAACTTTCTAGCAAGCAATATGTAGAATCATATGAGAAAATGCTGCTTATCAGAAGGTTTGAAGAGAAGTGTGGGCAGCTTTATGGAATGGGGCAAATAGGTGGTTTTTGTCACCTATATATTGGCCAAGAAGCCGTGATTGCTGGCGTTGATTTAGCAAAAGATAAAGAAGATTCTACCATAACGAGCTATAGGGATCATGGTCATATTATAGTATCTGGTATTGACCCTAAGTATGTAATGGCTGAGCTTACTGGAAGAGCCTCTGGTTGCTCCAAAGGTAAGGGCGGGTCCATGCATATGTTCAATAGTCAAGGTAAATTCTATGGTGGACATGGTATAGTGGGAGCACAAGTACCAATTGGTACGGGGCTTGCTTTTGCAGAAAAATATAATGGAACAAATAAGATTTGTTTTACCTTTCTAGGTGATGGAGCAGTTAATCAGGGTCAAGTGTATGAGGCGTTTAATATGGCTGCTCTTTGGAAATTACCAGTAATATACATTATTGAGAATAATGAATATTCAATGGGTACTTCGGTCGCAAGGTCAACAGCAATGACCGATTTATACAAGAAGGGTGAGTCATTTGGTATTCCTGGGTTTCAAATGGATGGCATGGATATAGATTCCGTGTACAATGCTGCAGCACAAGCAGCGCAGTATGTACGATCTGGTAAAGGGCCAGTTGTTCTTGAGGCTAAGACTTACAGGTATAGAGGGCATTCGATGTCTGATCCAGCAAAGTATAGAACAAAAGAAGAAGTTGAAGAGAAAAAAACTCATGATCCTGTTGAAGCTGTCAGAGAGTTTATTGTCAAGAATTCTTATGCCAGTGAGACGCAGTTAAAAGAAATCGAGAATAAAATCAAAAATACAATAAATGAAGTGGTTGAATTTGCCACTTCAGAGCCGCTTCCAGATGAAAGCGAGCTTTTTACAGATATTTTTAAATAGGTTATTTATGGTGCAAATGACAGTCAGAGAAGCTCTGGGGCAGGCCATGAGGCAAGAAATGCACAGAGATAAAAGCGTCCTTATTATGGGTGAGGAAGTTGCGCAATATCAAGGTGCTTATAAAATTACTCAAGGGTTACTTGAGGAATTTGGTCCAAATAGAGTAATAGATACTCCAATTACAGAACATGGTTTTGCAGGTCTTGCTATTGGGGCTGCTTTTGGCGGTCTTAGGCCGATTGTTGAGTTCATGACCTTTAATTTTGCCATGCAAGCATTTGATCAAATAATAAATTCTGCCGCTAAAACAAATTATATGTCTGGTGGGCAATTAGGTTGTCCGATAGTATTTAGGGGGCCCAATGGTGCTGCAGCAAGAGTTGGTGCGCAGCATAGTCAGAACTATGCTGCAACTTATGCTCATGTACCAGGCTTAAAAGTAATTGCCCCTTACAGTGCTGAGGATAGTCGTGGTCTGTTAATTAGTGCAATTAGAGATGATAACCCAGTTATATTTCTGGAAAACGAAATCATGTATGGCCATTCTTTTGAAACGCCAGAAGAAGTTGTGCCAATAGAAATAGGAAAAGCAAGGATTGTTCGTGAAGGTGCTGATGTAACGATCACAGCATTTTCTCTGCAAGTTGGAATGGCTATTGAAGCAGCCAATATCTTAGCGCAGCAAGGAATAAACGCCGAAGTAATTGATCTTCGGACTATAAGGCCACTTGACGAGAATGCAATCATAGAATCAGTAAGAAAAACAAACAGGCTTGTTAGCGTCGAAGAAGGGTGGTTTTTTGCAGGAATTGGTGCTACTATCAGCGCTATTGTAATGAAAGAAATTTTTGATTATTTGGATGCGCCAGTTGAGATAGTTTCTGGTAAAGACGTGCCTCTGCCATATGCAGTTAATCTCGAAAAAATGTCTCTGCCAACCGTGGATGATATTGTCACTGCAGCCAAGAAAGCATGTTATATTTTGTAGTGATAATATAAATATTAACAAAATTTGAACCGTTTAGAGTAGTACTAATGCCAATTAAAATTTTAATGCCAGCTTTATCTCCTACAATGGAGCATGGAAATTTAGCAAAATGGCTCAAGAAAGAAGGTGATAAGATCAAACCAGGTGAGGTTATAGCCGAAATTGAAACAGATAAAGCTACAATGGAAGTTGAAGCTGTTGATGAAGGTATTATGGCTAAAATCGTGGTTGCACAGGGAACGCAAGATGTTCCAGTGAATAAATTAATAGCTGTGCTACTTGACGATGGTGAGAGCGCAGATTCTATTGAAGAGCTTATTAAGAAAGAGTCAACTCAATCTCTTAAGAAACAAGATACAAAGCAGTCTACTCAGGAAGCGCCAAATGTTGAGGTTAAAAGTGAGTCAAGTATACAACCTGACGCACAACCTAATATAAACTCATCATCAAGAATATTTGCTTCACCACTTGCAAAGAGAATTGCGGCTATAGAAGGTATTAGTTTATCGCACGTAGTAGGATCTGGACCTCATGGCAGAATAATAAAGTCAGATGTGCTGTCGGCGGATAAAAACAGCGGTAAAGTATATAGGCATAATGAAGAGTATAGAGTTGTACCAAACAATAATATGCGCAAAATTATTGCTAGGAGGTTACTTGAGTCAAAGCAAAATGTACCGCATTTTTACTTGAGCATTGAGTGTGTTATGGATAAGTTGCTTGACGCAAGATCAGATCTTAATAATAGTTTTGGTGATGATAAGGCTAAGAAATTATCAGTTAATGATTTTGTTATTCTAGCTGTAGCTAAAGCTCTAAAAGATGTACCAACGGCTAATGCTAGTTGGAATGATGATGGTATTAGATTGTACAATAACATTGATGTGTCAGTAGCTGTGGCTATAGATGGAGGATTAATTACTCCGGTGATAAAAAACGCAGATCAGAAAGATATCACTAAAATATCCGTAGAGATGAAAGATCTAGCAAAAAGAGCAAGGGAAAACGCGCTTAAGCCTGAGGAGTTTCAAGGTGGTGGTTTTAGCATTTCTAACTTAGGTATGTATGGAGTAAAGAGCTTTAATGCCATTATTAACCCACCTCAAGGCTGTATCCTGGCTGTTGGTGCTAGTAGTAAAAGGCCGGTGATTATTGAGGATAAAATTGAAATTAGAACCATTATGGATGTCACTTTATCTTGTGATCATAGGGTAGTTGATGGGGCGGTTGGAGCTGAATTTTTGGCAGCATTTAAAAAATATGTTGAATCTCCGGTATTAATGTTTATTTGAGGTGCATAATATGGACAGTTTTGATTTAGTGGTTATTGGTGGTGGTCCTGGTGGTTATGTAGCTGCAATAAGGGCTGCCCAACTTGGCTTAAAAACTGCATTAATAGAGAAGGAACACTTGGGTGGCATATGCTTGAATTGGGGTTGCATACCTACTAAATCATTATTAAAATCAGCTGAACTATATGATAAAATAAATCATGCATCAGATTTTGGTATTAATATCAGCAAGATAGAAGCGGATATTAATAAAATTGTTGCTCGTTCTAGAGATGTTTCAGCTAAATTAGTCAGTGGGATCAAATCCCTGCTTAAGAAAAACAAAGTGCATTTAATTGAAGGGTTGGCTACTCTTGAAGGGCAAGGAATTATTGCTATAAACAATAAAGATAAAGTTAAAGCTAAAAATATAATTATTGCTACTGGTGCTAGAGCAAGAGTGCTGCAAGGATTTGAGCCAAATGGGACAAATGTTTGGACATATAGAGAGGCGTTGATACCAAAATCTGTTCCGAAATCTATGGTCATTGTTGGTTCTGGAGCGATTGGTATTGAGTTTGCTAGTTTTTATAGCACTATGGGAGCGCAAGTGACAGTGCTCGAGGCTGCAAATAGAATCCTTCCTGTTGAAGACGCAGAGATTTCTACTCTAGCCAGGAAAGCTTTCGAGGCAAGAGGAATAAAATTCAAAACTGGTGTCAAACTAGAGGGGCAAAAAAATACTGCTAAAAATGTATCTATTACTTTTGATCATGAAGGAAAAAAAGAAACCATAGATGCAGAAGTATTGCTTATGGCTGTTGGTATTGCTGGAAATATAGAAGGAATTGGTCTTGAGAAAACAAAAGTAATCACCGAAAAAGGTCACATTGTAACTAATGACTTATATCAAACAGCGGAAGTTGGTGTTTATGCTATAGGAGATGTGGCTGGTGCTCCATGGCTTGCTCATAAAGCTAGTCATGAGGGAATTATTGTCGCTGAGGTGATTGCTGGCAAAAAGCCCCATAAAATGATAAAAAATAATATTCCTGGCTGTACTTATTCAAGCCCACAAATTGCAAGTGTTGGTTTGACTGAAGAAAATGCTATTGCATCGGGAAAACAAATTAAAGTTGGTAAATTTCCATTTTATGCTAACGGAAAGGCGCTGATTTTAGGTGAAGGAGATGGTCTAATAAAAACCATTTTTGATGCAAAAACAGGAGAATTACTTGGTGCTCATATGATAGGTTATAATGTAACTGAGCTGATTCAGGGGTATGTTGTAGCTAAAGAAATGGAAGGAACGGAAGTAGATTTAATGAATACAATCTTCCCTCATCCTACATTGTCTGAAATGATGCATGAATCAGTATTAGCAGCATTCGGTAAGCAAATACATATATAAAATGTTTGTTATGTACCTTGCATAACAAACATTTTCTTTTATTCAAGGTGAGATATGACTAAAAACATAGAGCTTCTACAGGTATTGATTTCAAAACTCTGTCATGATCTAGCAGGTTCTGTTAGCACTATATATAATTGTGTTGACTTAATTGATGAAGATCAAGCAAGTATAAAGAATCAGTCAAGATTATTGCTATCCCAAGAAACAAAGAACTTAGTCAGTAAAATAAAGCTGTACCGTTATGTCTATGGTTATTCAAACAATGCATTATCAATTACCGAGCTAATAGAGCTTTTAAAAGAGAATATACCTAATGAAAAAATGAAGATCGAAACATCAGTGCATGATAGTTCTTCTACAATTGATGTTAATATAGCTAAGGCGTTATTCTGTTTATTTACCTTTTTTCATGATAATCCAAGAAAAAATGGTGTTATATACTTATCTTGTGATAGGAATATGAACATAGGACTTAGGTTTTCTAGTAGCGTGTTTGAGTTTAACCTACAATCATTACAAATAATCACTAATAAGAACAACAAAGAAGAGATGACGGTAAGAAATTGCCGAGAATTTTATATCAATACTCTTTGCGAAAGGGCGGGGTATAGTATTATCATAGACAATGATGGTCAAAATAATGAAATAACAATTCGTAAGAATAAAGAGGATTTATGACGCAATACAGAATTGAAACCGACTCAATGGGTGAAATAAAAGTAGATGATAAATGCTATTGGGGAGCACAAACAGAAAGATCACTTAGTAATTTTAAAATAGCGAATCAGAAGATGCCTATGGAAGTAATAATGGCTCTTGCAATCATTAAAAGGTCTGCAGCTAGAGTGCACACAAGTATCGGGGCTCTTGATAAAAATATTGCAAATGCAATTATAGATGCTGCGGATCGAGTTTTAGGCGGAGAATTTGATAATAATTTTCCTTTGGTAGTTTGGCAAACTGGTTCAGGAACTCAGTCCAATATGAATGTTAATGAGGTTATAGCTGGAATTGCTAATGAAGTGTTAACTAGTAAAAGAGGTGGAAAATCGCCTGTTCACCCAAATGATCATGTAAATATGGGGCAGTCATCTAATGATTCGTTTCCAACTGCTATGCATATAGCTACAATAATTCAAACAAATAAAAAATTATTCCCAGCTTTAAATAAAATACATAAAAGTTTAGAGAAAAAAGCTAAAGAGTGGAAACATATAGTAAAAATTGGCAGGACTCATTTGCAAGATGCTACTCCCATTACTTTGGGCCAAGAATTTTCTGGTTATGCACAACAAATTAAGCTTAGTATAAATAGAATAAAAACTTCGCTTGAAGATGTTAGTTATTTAGCGCAAGGAGGTACTGCTGTTGGAACTGGAATCAATTGCAAAGAAGGTTTTGCTGAAAAATTTGCCAATGAAGTTTCAAATTATACTGGTTATCAATTTAAATCTGCTCCGAATAAATTTGAAGCACTGGCTTGTAATGACGCTTTAATCCATTTTTCTGGAGCGCTTAATAGCTTGGCAGTGACGATGATGAAAATAGCAAATGATATAAGATTACTTGGTTCTGGTCCAAGGTGTGGTGTAGGAGAGTTATTGCTACCTGAGAATGAGCCAGGTTCTTCGATTATGCCTGGTAAAGTAAACCCAACTCAAGCAGAAGCAATGACAATGGTAGCAGCGCAAGTTATGGGTAACCATGTAGCGGTTACAGTTGGTGGGAGTAATGGGCATTTTGAACTAAATGTATTTAAGCCTTTGATTATTCAAAATGTTATTCATTCGATTAATCTACTTAGTGATGCAATAGTTAGCCTTGTTGATCATTGTATCGACGGGATAGAACCAAACTTAGAAAGGATAGCAGAGCTTAGAGAAAAATCCTTGATGTTAGTGACAGCGTTAAATCCTTATGTCGGATATGATAATGCCGCAAAGATTGCAAAAAAAGCGCACGCAGAAGGGACAACGCTCAGGGAAGCAGCGATAGCTTTAAATCTAATTTCATCAGAAGACTTTGATAAGTACGTCGTTCCAGAGGAAATGGTGGGGGATATCAAGTAGTTTTTAGTAAAATTTTGAAATATTTTTTATAAGCCCGAACATTGACACCTCCTATGCCATGCTCTAGTTTGTTATTTCATAGATAATTTATGGATTACAAGTGACTAATATCTCTGGGGCAATAGGTGTTTTTACTAAAATAAGGCACAGTAAATTCAGGTATGCCATTTGGCCTGTTAGGTCTTATGAGCTTACCAAGTTCTTGCCGATGGCGTTTCTAATGCTTTTCATTCTTCTTACACAAAATTTGGTGCGTAGTTTAAAAGACGGATTCATAGTGACCATGATTGGTACTGAAGTGCTGAGTTTTATTAAATTATGGGGAGAGCTACCAATGGGAGTTCTTTTTGTCATTTTATATACCAAGATGTGCAATGTCATGACTACCGAGCAGGTATTTAGAATAATAGTCTCTATCTTCTTGATATTCTTTGCAGCATTTGCTTTTGTAATCTACCCAAATAAAGACTTTTTTCATCCTGATGTGCAAGTCGTAAACTACTATGTACAGACTTTTCCTCACTTGAAATGGTTTATTGTGATGTGGGGCAAGTGGAGTTTTGTGATATTTTATGTTATGGGCGAGCTATGGACTGTAATAGTGTTCTTTTTATTTTTTTGGCAACTTGCTAATAAAATTACCAAAACCGAAGAAGCACAAAGATTTTATATTTTCTTTGGTCTTTTTGGGCAATTTAATCTACTCATTTCTGGAGTGCTGATTGTTTATTTTACTCAAGGTAATCACTTTCTTTTAGCAGTTTTTAGTGATTTAACAGACAATGCGGAGATTGTACTCAAATCTATGACAACGCTTGTGACTGTTTCTGGGATTATTTGTTTGATTTTACATCGTTATATTGAAGTAAAAAATGTTGAAACATTAAAAGGGATTATCTTTAAAAACAAGCGTACAGACATTTTAAAGCTTACCTTAAGACAAAGTGCAAAGATGGTATTTACTTCGAAGTATCTGGCTTTAATTTGTATTTTGATGGTTTCGTATAGTACTGTTGTAAATCTCATTGAAGGTCTATGGATGTCTAGGGCAAAGGCTTTATATCCAGTTACAAAAGATTTTATGGCCTACCATGGTAATGTATTATTTTGGACTGGAATTGCTACCTTGAGTTTTATTTTTATTGGTAATTTAATTGTCAAAAGGTTTGGTTGGTTTTGGGGGGCTGCACTAACACCACTAATGTTCTTAATTGTTGGTTCAGCATTCTTTATCTCAGTTTTGACCGAAAGCCACTTGGGGTATATCTTAGGTGGGTTTACTGGTATTGTGCCATTGGTGGTAGTAGTTTTTATTGGTAGTATTCAAAATATACTCGGTAAGGGAGTGAAATATTCGCTGTTTGATGCTACTAAAGAAATGGTCTATATACCATTGGATCAGGAAATGAAAACTAAAGGTAAAGCTGCAGTTGATGTACTTGGTGCAAAACTGGGTAAGTCAGTTGGGGCTACTGTTCAGATGATTAGTTTTACAATTTTTCCAGCGGCGCATCACGAAGATATAGCTGGGTTCTTAATGGTCGTATTTATTATGGTATGCTTAGTGTGGACCCTCGGAGTTAAGCTACTACGAGATGACTATTTCAAACTTCTTGCTAGAGAAAATACAAAGTAGTTTGGTATATATTAATTTAATTCAAATAAACCAGTTTGCTCCAGGTTATCTCTTGAATTTGCTGGAGGAGTAGCTCCTAGATGAGTAAACGCATTGTTGGTAATAATTCTTCCTCTTGGAGTGCGTTGTAAGAATCCAATTTGGATTAGATATGGCTCAATTGCTTCTTCGATTGCATCCCTTTGTTCTGATAATGCAGCAGCAATTGTCTCAACACCAACTGGCCCACCATTATAGTTATCTAGAATAAACTTGAGGTACCTATAGTCATTGCTATCAAGTCCGCTTTTATCAACTTCGAGCCTGCCAAGAGCATTATCAGCAACTTGAGCAGTTATTTGTTTCTTATTATCTACCAGAGCAAAATCTCTAATTCTTTTAAGTAGCCGCAGTGCAATACGAGGAGTTCCCCGGGAGCGTTTTGCTATTTCTTGTGCTCCATCTTCGCTAATATCGGCAACGAGGAGTTTTGCTGCTCTTTTTATTACAAGAGTAAGCTCATTATTGTTATAAAAATTAAGTCTCAGTGGAATGCCAAAGCGGTCACGAAGTGGGTTGCTAATTAGCCCAAGCCTTGTGGTTGCCCCGATTAAAGTAAAACGCGGTAAATCAATTCTGACTGATCTTGCCGCAGGGCCTTCGCCAATAATAATATCTAGGGAGAAGTCTTCCATTGCGGGGTACAAAATTTCTTCGATGTTAGTATTGAGGCGATGTATTTCATCAATGAATAGTACATCATTTTCTTGCAAATTAGTTAAAATAGCCGCTAAATCTGCTGCTTTAGAGAGTGTTGGGCCGGAAGTTGCTTTAAAATTTACTCCCATTTCTTTGGCAATTATATGAGCAAGTGAAGTTTTTCCAAGGCCAGGAGGGCCATAAAATAGCGTGTGATCAAGCGATTCATTTCTGTTTTTTGCAGCAGTTATAAAAACTTGCAAATTGCTTTTAATTTGCTCTTGGCCAATAAACTCATTTAGTAAATTTGGTCTTAACGAATGATCGCTATCAGATTCAAGATTAATGCCAGACAGAAGCTCTTTATTCATTTCTTAATTCCTCAATGCTAGTCTGATTAAATCGTTTATAGTGATCTGCTCATTAGTAGCCAAGATTGAAGATACCCGATTTTGAGCGTCAATCTTATTAATACCAAGATTAATTAAAGCAGAAACTGCATCATCTGCAATTGGCTTTTTGCTAGCAGTGCTGGCTTTATTTGATGATATCATTAGGGTTTTGGTAGAAATTAGCTTGTCTTTAAGTTCGGTTATTATTCTCTCAGCTAGCTTGTTTCCTACGCCTGAAACTGCAGAAAAAGTACTTTTATCCTTTGCATTTAGGGCGTGCTGAATTTCTTCTGGGCTAATTGCAGATAATAGAGCGAGCGCCATTTTGGTGCCAACTCCTTTGACAGTTTGCAGAGTAACGAAAGCTTGCTTTTCTTCAAGGCTCGAAAAGCCATATAGGTGAAAGTGATCTTCACGAACATGCGTTTCGATTAAAAATTCAGCAAGTTCACCGCAGTTTGTTTGAGCAATGGTTTTACTAGAGCAAAATATCAAATATCCAACTCCATTTACGTCGAGGATTAAATGATCATCGTATACTGAGTCTACCAGGCCCTTTAATTTACCAATCATTAAATAATCTCTTGCAAGGTTATATCCAGCGTTATAATATCAGCCGCGTTAATATTTAGCAATTTAAATCGGGTTATATGTCCTTGCATCAACAGAAGAGACAATCATTAATTGTTGCATCTATTATCACCATAGTTCGGTATTATGACTACGCGATATTTGGCTTGTCAGCGTCTATACTTTCTAAGCATTTTATGCCGCAAGGTAATGATAGCTATCAATTATCAATATTTTTTGCACTATTTGCTATTTCTACTATTGCTAAACCAATTGGATCAGTAATTTTTGGTAGAATTGGTGATTTGGCGGGAAGAGTAGTGAGCGTGAAGTTATCTACAGCATTTGCATTTTTTTCTACCTCCTTAATTGCATTTCTTCCCGAGTATAGCACGATTGGTGCGTGGTCAGTGTTATGCCTTGGCTTAGTGCGTATGTTATTCCTAGCCTCCCTTGCTGCGGAAACAGATGCGATAAAGATATATGTAGCTGAGCTTGTTGACAAAAAAAGAAGGCATCTGGCAATTGGTGTAGTCTCATTCTGTTCACAAATTGGGGTATTATTTGCCTCTTTCGCATTCAATTTTTCTGTGCATTATTCACAAGTAGATTGGCTATGGCGAATTAATTTTATCATAGGAGGAGTGCTCGGCTTAGTAGTAATTTTACTAAGATCAAAATTAAATGAAAGTCAGTTATTTATAAAAAGTAAAGAGGATCAAGCTATTGAAGTTGATGGTCATGTTATAAAAATCATCTTAAAGAATAAAACGAAATTTTTTCTAGCAACAATTATTAGCGGGATGTTTGGTGGGGGGTATCAATTTCTCGTTATATTCTTGAATACTTTTTTGGGTAATGTTTCCGGAATTATCGATAAGATAGAGGGTGCAAATAATAATATTTGGTTGATTTCCATATATGCAGTTTCAAGTTTATTTGCTGGGTTTATTTCGGATAAAACCAGGCAGCTCAAGCAAGTTATTTTTGCTCTTTGTCTAAGTGTATTTTGTGCAATATCAATGGCATTTGTTACTGGGTATAATTTTACTTCTCATGCAATCCTGGTTTTCTTAGTTCCATTATACTGGATACCGTCAAACATTTTGATTCAATCCACTTTCACAACAAAGGTAAGAATGAGAATGTATAGTTTATCTCATTCTTTAGGAAGTATGTTATTATCAACTACTACGCCATTTTTTTGTATGTTAATTTGGGATTGGAGCGGTATTGTATCACTGGTGCTTGCATATTTTATATTTCAGCTTGTTGTGTTGATTTTTGCCTTGATTTATTTGATAAAAAAGGATTACATAAATTCATTCGAAATAGACATAAAAACAAGTTGATTACATATTTACGGTTAAATTGCTATGACAAAGGAAATCAAAGTGGTAAGCAATTATGCTAGTTCGCTACTACTTGAAGCAACAAAGCGATCAAAAGAGGATGTAGTTTTTGAGTCTATTTCAAAATTCAGTCAGCTATTTGGAAGCAACCTTACTTTAAGAGAAGCTTTGTGCTCAAGGATTATAACTCATGGAAATCAGTTTGCTGTGGTTAAATCTTTATCTCAAAAATTAAAGTTAGATTCGATTACGCTTAGATTTTTATTCATATTGATAAAAAATGCCAGAATGCATTTGCTTCCAGATATTGTAACTAAGCTTGGTGATTTGCTAATGAGTAGCAAGGGTATAAAAGTAATACAGGTTGTATCATTTGAAAAATTGAATAAGAAAGAAGAAGATTTTATTGAAAAGATGATCAAAGAGGAGCTGAAAAAAAACATAAAAGCAGAGTATAGTGTCGATAGTTCAATACTAGGAGGCGTGGTGGTAAAATATGATAGTTATATGCTAGATTGCTCTGTACAAGGTGCTCTTGATAGAATAGAAAAAGTATCGATAAATAAATAATTAACTCAAGGGGTCAGGAGAATGACATTGAATCCATCGGAAATATCAGAGATTTTAGAGAGAGAAATAGGTGATATCGACAAACTTGCTCAACTACAAGAGGTTGGTTACGTTGTAACAGTTGGTGATGGAATAGCTAAGGTATATGGTATTGATAATGTTATGGCTGGCGAAATGGTCGAATTTTCTTCTGGTCAAAAAGGCTTAGCGTTGAACCTTGAAAGTGATATGGTTGGTGTTGTGATCATGGGTGATGATAGCCAAATATGTCAGGGAGATAAGGTTGTTCGTACTGGTCAAATATTAACAACACCGGTAGGTCCAGCGATGCTAGGAAGAGTGATAGATGGATTGGGCAACCCTATTGATGCTAAGGGAGATATAGTTACAAAACACCATAGTAAAATCGAAGTAAAAGCTCCTGGAATCATTGGCCGAAAAAGCGTGCATGAGCCAGTGCAAACTGGTATTAAGGCAATTGATGCTTTGATTCCAATTGGGCGTGGACAGAGAGAATTGATTATTGGTGATCGTCAAACAGGAAAAACTGCTATTGCAATAGATACCATAATCAATCAAAAATATGCCCACTTATCCGGCAAAGAAGCAGATAAGATATACTGTGTTTATGTAGCAATTGGGCAAAAAAGGTCAACTGTTGCACAAATAGTAAAGAGATTGGAAGAGGCTGGAGCAATGGAATATACGGTTGTTGTTTCAGCAACTGCATCTGATCCTGCACCATTACAATTTTTAGCTCCTTATACTGGTTGTACTATTGGAGAGTATTTTAGAGATAATGGAATGCATGCTTTGGTCATTTATGACGATTTGTCGAAACATGCTGTGGCCTATCGCCAGATATCACTGCTTCTTAGAAGGCCACCAGGGCGGGAAGCATATCCAGGAGATGTTTTTTATTTGCATTCAAGACTGCTTGAAAGAGCAGCAAAGTTGTCTGATGATAGGGGAGCAGGATCGCTAACAGCTCTTCCTATAATTGAAACACAAGCCGGGGATGTATCAGCCTATATTCCAACTAACGTAATTTCAATTACTGATGGACAGATATTCCTTGAGACCACGCTATTTTATAAAGGTATTCGTCCAGCAGTGAATGTTGGTATATCTGTCAGTCGTGTTGGTTCGGCTGCGCAAATTAAAGCCATCAAAAAAATTGCTGGTTCACTTAAGTTAGAACTTGCCCAATTTAGAGAGATGGAAGCTTTTGCGCAATTTGGTTCTGATTTAGATGCCTCAACGCAAAAGTTGATTAAACATGGGTCAAAATTAACTGAATTATTAAAGCAATCACAATATTCTCCAGTTCCTGTAGAAGAGCAGGTTATAATATTATACGCTGGTGTTAAAGGCTATTTAGATAATATAGATACATCAAAAGTTCGTCTTTTTGAAAGTAAGTTGATTAATGATATAAGGTTAAAGGGCGAAGATATTCTGTCTTCAATTAGAGAGCAAAAGCAGTTGATTGATGATGTCGAAGAGAAGCTAAAAATTTATCTATCAAACTTTGTTAAAGAATTTATAGAAGATCATAAATAGAATAAATGTCTGGATTAAAACATCTTAGGAATAGAGTAAAGAGTATTAAGTCTACTCAAAAAATTACTAAAGCAATGCAAGTAGTTTCTGCGGCAAAGCTGAAGAAGGTGAAGGAGCAGGCAGAAAATTTAAATGATTTTTGTGAAGTGCTTGGTGAGGTATTGTTTGATATTTCGACGAGTGGGAATTTAATGAGTTTATCTGAGAGCGACAGAAGATTTTTTGAAATTGA
Organism: Rickettsiales bacterium; assembly: GCA_017302595.1. Taxonomy (GTDB): domain Bacteria; phylum Pseudomonadota; class Alphaproteobacteria; order Rickettsiales; family Rickettsiaceae; genus Megaera_A. The sequence continues at coordinate 414,554 of JAFLDA010000001.1, read as the reverse complement.
TGTTGAGGCAAAACCAGCATTAATTTTGGTAATTACCTCTGAAAGGGGGCTTTGTGGTAGCTTTAATTCTAGTATAATAAAAAAAGTGAAGCATGATATACGTAGGCTAGAAAAAGATGGCAAAGATTTTAGGTTGATTGTGATTGGTAAGAAAGGGTTAGATGCACTAAAAAATGAATTTGGCTCGAAAATATTAGCTCATTACTTTTTGGACAAAAATAAATATGAGTGTCTCGCTAGAGAAGTTAGGGATAAATTGTTTGAATTAGTAGAAAGTAGAAGTGTTGGAGCTTGCTTAATGTATTATAATGAATTCAAAAATGCTATGATTCAAATACCTACCAAAGAGCAAATACTTCCTGCTAAGTCACATAAAGAAACAAAGAATTATGCTTCTTCCGATTATGAAGGTGCTGATTTGGTACGAAATGTAATTAGTATGTATATTGGCGGACAAATTAATTATGGTATCTTACAAAGTCGTGCTAGTGAAGAAGGCGCTAGGATGACGGCTATGGATAACGCAACTAGAAACGCTAAAGAGTTGGTTGACAAACTGACTATAAAACTAAATAGATCAAGACAAGCGATGATAACCACTGAGTTAATAGAAATTATCTCGGGTGCAGAAGCTTTATAATTATAGGGGTCATAATATGCCATTAATACATATAGAAATGATGAAAGGAAGAACAGTTGAACAAAAAAGAAAGCTTGTTGAATCGGTAACGAAAACTGTTTGTGATACTCTTGATACAAAGCCAGAAAAAGTAAGAATTATTATTACTGATTTAGAGTTAGAAAATTATGCTCTTGCAGGCCAGCTAGCGATAGATAAAAAAAATTAATTGGTACGTGTTTATGAATAAAGGTAAAATTACACAAATTGTTTCGGCGGTAGTTGATGTCAAGTTTTCTGATAGTAACAAATTACCAAATATACTCAATGCATTAGTATGTGAAAATAATGGACAAAAATTAGTCTTAGAAGTTGCTCAGCATATTGGTGATAGTAGTGTCAGATGCATTGCTATGGATTCTACTGATGGTTTAACTAGGGGAGCAGAGGTAACTGATACTGGTGAGCCGATAAATATTCCTGTGGGTAAATCTACTTTAGGAAGGATTATGAATGTAGTAGGAGAGCCTATAGATGAGAAAGGGCCTATAAAATCTAAAACATTTTCTTCAATTTATAGACAACCCCCAACCTTTGAGGAACAATCAACCGAGAGAAGTATTTTAATTACTGGCATAAAAGTTGTTGATCTTCTTGCCCCTTATGCTAAAGGTGGCAAAATTGGTTTATTTGGCGGAGCTGGGGTTGGTAAAACAGTTATCATTATGGAATTAATTAATAATGTTGCCAAAGCTCACGGTGGATATACTGCTTTTGCAGGGGTAGGAGAAAGGACAAGAGAAGGTAATGACCTCTACCATGAAATGATGGACTCTGGTGTAATAAATACTGATAATCCAGAAGAATCAAAAGTAGCATTAGTTTACGGTCAGATGAATGAACCTCCTGGGGCGCGTGCAAAAGTAGCTCTTACTGGACTTACAATTGCTGAATCGTTTAGAGATTTAGATGGTGGACAAGATGTTCTCTTCTTCGTTGATAATATTTTCAGATTTACTCAAGCAGGGTCAGAAGTATCAGCCACTTTGGGAAGAATACCTTCTGCAGTTGGTTACCAACCGACCCTTGCAACTGATATGGGATTGCTCCAAGAAAGAATTACTTCAACTAAGCACGGATCAATTACTTCCGTGCAAGCTATTTATGTTCCAGCTGACGATCTAACTGATCCAGCTCCAGCGACTTCTTTTACTCACCTTGATGCAACAACTGTGTTAAGTAGGCAAATAGCTGAGCTTGGTATTTATCCAGCGGTAGATCCGCTTGATAGCAATTCACAGATGCTTGATCCAGAGATTGTTGGAGATGAGCATTATAAGGTAGCTAGAGAAGTCCAAAGGATTTTGCAAACCTATAAATCTCTGCAAGACATCATTGCTATTTTAGGTATGGATGAACTTTCAGAAGAGGATAAGCAAGTAGTAAGTAGAGCCAGAAAAATTCAAAGATTCTTATCGCAACCTTTCCATGTGGCCGAGGTGTTTACCGGTCTTTCTGGTAAATTTGTTGATTTAAAAGATACAATTAAGGGTTTTAAAGGTTTGATAGAAGGCAAATATGATGACTTACCAGAAGCTGCATTCTATATGGTTGGTAGTATAGAAGAGGCGATAGAAAAGGCACGTACTCTAGAAGTGAGATAGGTTAATAATTATGGCAAACAAAATACTAGCAAGAATTGTGATGCCATCTTCGGTATTATTTGAAGCTGAAGTCGATATGATCAACTTATGCGGGCAAGAAGGTGTGTTTGGGGTTCTTTCAGGTCACTGTAAACTAGTTTCAAACCTAAATACAGGGGTAATTTCGGTTATTGTTAATAACCAAGAGAAGAAGTTTTTCGTCTACAAAGGAGTAGCTCAAGTTGGCCAGTCATATCTTAATGTTGCTAGTGAATTTGTTGTTGAACTAGATAAGGAAACAAGAACTAACATAATGAACCAAGTAGCAGCATTAAAATTGACTTTAGATGAGCAAGATGATGGTGCGTCATTAAGTAGGCAAATTCAAGAAGATAAAATAGAAAAATACGAATCGCTGCTAGCATTTATTTAGGGGATTTTATTATGTTCGAATGTACAAGGCGTATAGAATTTGATGCTGGACACAGAGTAATAGGTCATAAAAATAAGTGTAAGTATCTTCATGGCCATAGATATGTACTTGAAATTACTGCTAAATCAGCAAATCTAGATGAATTAGGTATGGTTGTAGACTTTGGAGAGCTCAAAGAAATAATAAAATCCTGGATAGATCACTATTTAGATCATAATACTATACTCAGTGTTCATGATAAAAAACTGGGTGATTTTGTTTCTGCCCATACTGGACAAAAAGTTTACTTTCTTAATGATAATCCAACAGCAGAGAACATTGCGATTCATATAAAAAATGATATAGTCCCGCAAATATTTGAAGGTAAGCCTTACATAATAACCAAAATTAGATTATACGAAACACCAAATTGTTTTGTTGAAGTATAAATCAAAAGAGTTCTATCTTATACGTTACTTACAAATGCTTCTTTGATTGTTTTGAGTCCATTATTTTCAAAAACTATATCTAGGCTATCGCCATTTCGTTTGATTACTATTCCCTTACCAAATTTCTCATGAAACACTTTGCTTCCTGGAGATCTAGAATCTCTTTCAATAGGAGTGGAATTTGTTTTTGAATTAGTTGTTTGGGTGATGTTGCTAAGCTTGGTTTGCATAGAAAAATTGTGCCTTGAACCAAGATAATTTAGCTGACTAATTGGGCTATGTGTTTGACATAGATCTTTAGGTATTTCAGATAAAAATCTGGAAGGTATGGATTTGATGAATTCCGCAAACATTCGTCTGCTTTCTGCGTGAGTAATATACAATTCCTTTTTTGCCCTAGTAATTCCAACGTACGCAATTCTTCTTTCTTCTTCTAGGCCTTTTTCTCCTTCTTCAGATAATGATTTTTGGTGTGGAAAAATATTTTCCTCCCAACCTGGCAAGAAAACTAAGTCAAATTCAAGTCCCTTTGCTGCATGCAGAGTCATAATTTTTACTGTGCCACCAAAGTCATTTTCAAGGCTTTCATTATCCATAACTAGGCTAGAATGTTCTAAAAATTCTGAGATATTATCGAACTCGTCTATTGCTCGTAGCATTTCATTGATGTTCTCTATTCTTGCTCTGGATTCTTCGGTTTTTTCTTCTTTTAATGATGTAAGATAACCTGATCTTTCTAATAGAGATTTTGATGCTTCAAATGCAGATAAATTTTGAAAATTAATATTACTTTCACTAAGTAAGTTTACAAATTCGCTAAGTTTTTCAAAAGTATTGCCCTTAAAATGCTTATCAAAGAGCATTTGCTTAGTGGCTTGAAATAATGATGTATTATGTATAGAGGCGTAATCTTTGATTTTCATCAAAGTAACATTCCCGATAGATCTTTTTGGGACGTTAATTATCCTCTCAAGGGCTATATTATCGTTGTTATTAATACTAAGTCTTATATAAGCAAGTAAATCTCTAATTTCCATTCTTTCATAGAATTTGAGACCACCAATAATTTGATATGGCAATGCATTACTAATAAAGCTTTCTTCAAATGACCGTGTTTGAAAGCCAGCTCTGACCAGAATTGCGATTTGATTTGCGCTATATTTTCCTGAGTTTATATGGCTTGATATTTCAGTAGTAATAAATCTAGATTCCTCTTTATCATTCCAGCATGACACAACTTTAATTTTTTCGCCTTGTGGACATTCGGTCCATAAGTTTTTTTTATGCCTATTTCTGTTATTGCTGATGATAGAAGATGCCGCTGTCAGTATATTAGGAGTGGAGCGGTAATTTTGTTCTAATTTGACAATTGTTGCATTTTGAAAATCGTGTTCAAACCGGAGTATATTTTTAACATCTGCTCCTCTCCAGCTATATATTGATTGATCATCATCACCGACACAGCATATATTTTTATATTTACTTGCAAGCATTCTTGCCCACACATACTGGACTGCATTGGTGTCTTGATACTCATCTATCATTATATATTTAAATTTTTCTTGATATGATAAAAGTATTGCTGGGTTATTAATGAATAATTGATTGCAGTACAATATTAAATCACCAAAATCTACGACATTAGAAGAATGCATTTGCTTTTGATATTCAAAATATACACTCTTAGCCAAGTTGTGAGCGGGAGACGTAACATCTGATTCATTGATTTTTTCTGGTGTTAATCCAAGATCTTTCCATCTTGAAATGATCATATGTATCATTTTGGGTGGATATTGCTTAGTATCAACGCCCAATTCCATTGATATGTTTTTAACCAATTTTATTTGGTCATCTTGATCGATAATTGTAAAATTAATTGATAGATTTGAATCGAGCATCCCAATATGAGTGCGAAGAATTTTTGCTGCAATCGAATGGAAAGTACCAATATTAAGGCCGTCTGCATGAATTAGATTGTTTAACCTGTCTTGCATTTCTTTTGCTGCTTTATTAGTAAAAGTAACAGCTAATATTTCATTAGCGGTAGCAAGTTTTTGCTCTATAATATGAGCGATTCTATGCGTTAAAACTTTTGTTTTGCCGGTTCCAGCACCTGCTAAGATTAAAAGTGGTCCGTTTGTGTGGTTAACGGCTAAAAGTTGCTGCTGATTTAAAGCATCTGTTGTTTGGTACATATCATATTGCAGCTAAAATTAAACTTTGAAGTGTATATTATCCTTGGTGCATGATTTTAGAGTAGAATTATTGATCCATCAACTAAAACAAAAACAATTTTTTAGTTGATGTAAATTAATATACCTTTTCTAAAAAACTTTACTATAATCCAGGTACTAATTATTAAAACTGTTTTATGAGTAAAAATACCTTAAATCAGCAGCAAATGCTTGAGGAAAAGTTAAGTGCAGCCAGCCTAGGGGGTGGAATTAGTAGAATTCAAGTACAGCATTCAAAGGGTAAGCTAACAGCACGGGAAAGAATAGAAGTACTGCTGGATCCAGATAGTTTCGAGGAAACAGGGATGTTTGTTGAACATCGTTGCGATAATTTTGGAATGGGTGATAAAAAATACTCTGGTGATGGGGTGGTTACCGGTCATGGAACTATAAATGGCAGGTTAGTCTTTGTTTATAGTCAGGATTTTACTGTTTTAGGTGGCTCACTTGGAGAGTATCACGCAAAGAAAATTTGTAATTTAATTGATAAAGCTATAGAAGTTGGTGCTCCAGTTATTGGTATCAATGATTCAGGTGGAGCAAGAATTCAAGAAGGCGTAGATGCCCTTGGTGGCTATGGTGAGCTATTCCAAAGAAATGTTATTGCATCAGGTGTCATTCCACAAATAACTCTTGTTATGGGACCATGTGCTGGAGGTGCGGTCTATTCACCAGCTCTTACCGATTTCATCTTTATGGTAAAAGGTTCATCATATATGTTTGTAACTGGACCAGATGTTGTAAAAACTGTCACAGGTGAAGAAGTTAGTCAAGAAAAGCTTGGCGGTGCAAAAGTACACACTGTAAAATCTGGTGTTGCTGATCTTGCTTTCAAAAATGATATCGAGACTTTGCTTGAAACTAGGCGTTTTATTAACTATTTACCACTATCTAATAGAGGAGAGTTGCCAATAAGGCTAACTCGAGATCCTGCAGATAGGGTAGATATGTCATTGAATACTTTAGTGCCAAACAGTGCTAATAAATCATACGACATGAAAGAGCTAATTGAAAGAATAGTTGATGAGGGAGAGTTTTTTGAATTACAGCCTGATTATGCTAAAAATATTATAATAGGTTTTGGCTATATGGAAGGAATGCCAGTTGGATTTGTAGCAAACCAACCCCTGCATTTAGCTGGATGTTTAGATATTAATGCCTCTCGTAAGGCGGCAAGATTTATCCGTTTTTGTGATGCTTTTAGTATTCCGCTAATAACTCTTGTTGATGTGCCAGGATTTTTGCCAGGAGTAGAGCAGGAATATAGTGGTATAATAAAACACGGCGCAAAATTGCTTTATGCTTACGCAGAAGCTACGGTGCCTAAAATTACTGTAATTACCAGGAAGGCTTATGGTGGCGCGTACATAGTGATGAACTCTAAGCACTTAAGAGGAGATGTAAATTACGCTTGGGTTAATTCAGAAATAGCAGTAATGGGCGCAGAAGGAGCAGCAGAAATTATATTCCGTGAAGAATGCAAAGACCCTGAGAAAAAGCAAAAAGTCATAGAGCAGTACAAAGAAGATATAACTTCTCCTTTTGTTGCAGCCTCAAGAGGGTACTTAGATGATATTATAAAACCACAAAATACTCGTTGGAGAATTTGTAAATCACTAAAATATTTGCGTGAGAAAAAGGTGCAAATGCCTTGGAAAAAACATGATAATTTACCAATATAAAAAATAAAATAATTATGGATAAGCCGTTATTTGAGAAAGTATTAGTAGCAAATCGTGGTGAGATAGCTTTGCGTATTATGAAGACCCTGCGCAAGATGGGAATTACTTCAGTCGCAATTTATTCAGAAGCTGATACAAATTCTGAGCATGTACAATATGCTGATGAGGCATATTATATCGGGAATTCACCAGCTACGGAGAGTTATTTATCGATTAAGAATATTGTAAGTGCGATCAGGGTTAGTGGTGCAACCGCAGTGCATCCAGGATATGGTTTTTTAGCTGAGAATGCTAATTTTGCTAATAGCTTAAAACGTGAAGGTATTACTTTAATTGGCCCAAGTGCAAAAGTTATAAAGCAAATGGGAGATAAAATTGAAGCGAAGAAAATTGCTATAGAGTCTGGTGTTACCACTGTTCCTGGTTATATGGGTATCATTCATAGTCCTGAACAGGCAATTGAAATAGCTCAAGGAATAGGATTTCCGGTTATCATTAAGGCTGCAGCTGGTGGTGGTGGTCGTGGTATGAGAGTTGTAAATAACGAAAAGGAAATGGAAAAGGCCTATGCTTCTGCAAAATTAGAAGCTGAGAATTGTTTTAGTGATGGAAGAGTATTCATTGAAAAATTAATTAAGGCGCCAAGACATATCGAGATACAACTGCTTTCAGACCAATTTGGTAATGCAGTATGTTTAGGAGAGAGAGAGTGTTCAATACAGCGATATCACCAGAAAGTTATTGAAGAAGCTCCTAGTTCATTTGTAGATGAAGTAACGCGCCGGAAAATGTATGCAGAAGTGGTCGCTCTCTCCAAAAAGGTTGGATATTATTCAGCTGGGACTGTTGAATTTATGATGGATAGTAATAAAAATTACTATTTCTTAGAAATGAACACTAGACTTCAAGTTGAGCACCCCGTTACAGAGCTTATAACTGGAGTGGATCTTGTTGAACAAATGATAAGAGTTGCTGCTGGGGAGAAATTATCTTTTACCCAGGACGATATAAAACTTGATGGTTGGGCTTTTGAATCAAGAATTTGTGCTGAAGATCCTAGTAGAGGATTCTTACCTTCAAGTGGTAGGATTTTAGAATATAAAGAGCCGCCAAAAAGTACAAATGTTAGAGTTGATAGCGGTATTGGTGCTGGTGGTGAAGTAAGTATGTATTACGATGCAATGATTGCAAAATTATGTACTTATGCTAAAACCAGAGAAGAGGCAATTAACTTCATGAAGAAGTCTTTAAGCTCTTTTGTGATCAAGGGGATATCGCATAATATCAGTTTCTTAGAGGCGATAATTCATAATCAAAGATTCATCGATGGTGATATTAATACAGGTTTTATTGAGCAAGAATATCCAGATGGTTTTTCAGGAGCAAATCTGACATCTGAAATAAATGAAGTATTTGTTTCAACAGCCATTTTTGCTTTTTTAACTGAGCAAAAAAGAGCTGCATCACTCCCTAATCAAATGAGTGATCAATCGGCTAAAATCGGTACAAGATGGGTTATTAGCATTGATGATACTCAATATCAGGTAATGATTAAGCAAATCGAGGGTGGCTATAATATACGCCTTGGCTCGAGTCGTATTACCATCTCAAGTAATTGGAATATAGGAAGCCCTCTTATTACTGCCAACATAAATGGCGCCAAGTTTAATATACAAATTGAGAGAATATCAACTGGTTACAACCTGACTTGCTCAGGAATTTCTGTTGCAGCTTATGTAAGATCTCCAAGAATGTCTGAGCTTGAGTCATTGATGCTTACGCGTGATGAAGATGATGATCAAAATGAATTACCAGCCCCGCTTTCAGGGCAAATAGTAAATATATGTGTATCTGTGGGAGATTTAGTTGTTCCAGGCCAAGAACTGGTAGTATTAACAGCGATGAAGATGGAAAATATTATTACTGCCCAAAAGGAGGCTAAAGTAGCGAAGATTCTAGTAGCGCCGCAGCAAAACGTCTCTGGTGGTCAGGTACTAATAGAGTTTGAGTAAGTATTCTATTATTTTGATGAATCCCAAATCAAGTTTGGGATGACTTTATTCCTTTACAAAACATAGTTAATGACAAATAAGGTTTTCTCGGGCTCTATTCTATAGTCTTCCTGTGTTTGACCCAGGATCCAAGTTGCCCTGAGGTCATAACTACTTTAAGTAAATGGATCCTGAATTAAATTCAGGATGACTATCGCGGTGTGTAGCATGACTAATTTGTGTTCAGTATAACCTAATGTTGTGTGTGGTACGGTCACTTTGAACTTAATTAGAGCATCTAAAGTCAATTAAAGCTTAAAATGATGGTAATAATTCTACTGAATTTTATCTAGTTCGTGATTAAGCAAAGTGGTATTTATAATCTCAAGTTCAAAGAAAAATTTTGTTTTTTTCAGCGATAGTTTATCTATTAAATTTTCAATCATTTTTGGACTAATTTTTCTATTCTTAGCAATAATCATGACTTGTTTTTTTGCATCATTTACCATGATATATGGATCTAGTTGACTTGCTGATGGGGTAATGAACGATATATCATTTTTTGCACTTGCATAAATTGGAGAAAAGAATTTTGTAAAATCATCATTATAAATTGCTAAATTACATATATTCATTCCTTGATAATTAGTTCTTGATTTAAAGTAAATATTTGAGGAGTATTGTTGTGCTAAGAGTTCTGAGCCACGTAAATTGTTTTGCAAGTCGTATATTAATCTTCCTTGTGTGTTATAAGGCCAAAATAGATTACCCAGTGCATAAACGGCTTTAGTATAAATAAACACTAAAGCGAGGCAGAAGATAAATATCATTATGCTAAAAAATAGATTTCTTACCATAACAAGCTCAAGTTATATATAACTATTTCAATTAATTTGATGAATATAAACGGTGAGATAATGCCTCCTAGTCCGTATAAAAGCATACCCTTCCACAGAGAATATTTTGTTTTTGTTTTATTAAAGCCATCAAATACTAGTGGCATTAAAGCTGGGATTATAAGAGCATTAAAAATTACCGAAGATAAGATCACACTATCAAGTGAGTGAAACCTCATGAAGTTTAGTATTTCAAGAGGTGGGAATACCGTTGAAAATAAAGATGGAATAATAACAAAGTACTTCGTTAAATCAGAAGTAAGTGAAAATACGGTCACTTCGCCGCGCTTAACGGTCATTCTTTTACAAATGTTTTTAAGTTCCAATAGCTTGGATAAATCATGCTCATTGGAGATAACATTACCAGTAGCCATGTCATCATCTTCAAAGCTAAAACCTACATCTGCTTGTGCTAGAGCTAAGGAGTCATTAATCCCGTCTCCACACATTGCTACTATATATCCTTGTTGTTGTAGCTCCCTTACTATGTCTAATTTATCTTCTGGTGTAGCGTCTGCATATACTTCATCAATTTCCATTTTTTTAGCGACGTAATTAGCTGTGTTTACGTTATCACCTGTTAAAAGCGCGGTTTTTATCCCAAGTTCATGGAATTTATCTAATTGTTTTTTAATACCTTTGCGGAAACGATCTCTTAACTGGATTACTCCTATAATATGTTTATCAATAGTAACGATTAAAGGGGTGCCGTGAGCAGATGATATTTGATGAGTTGCTTCTTTAATGGGGGCAGGGAAGTTATCAATTCCAATTTTTAAGTACTCTGAAATTGCTTTTACACTACCCTTTCTAATTTCAATTCCTTTATAATCGCAACCGCTTATTGGTTTTGAGGATGAGAATGAGAAATAGGTGTAATTTGACTCAACAACTTCAAGTTTATTAAAAGCCTCACGATTTTCAGTGTAATTTCTGATACTTTGACCTTCGTTAGTAGTATCATGCAATGATGCTAAATATAATAATTCTAGAAAATTCTCATCATCAAAATCAGAAATATTTACGAAACTTGTCATTTCTCTTTTGCCAACGGTAATAGTGCCAGTTTTATCAAATAGAACAACATTAACATCAACTGCATTATCAAGGGCTACGTTATCGCGCACGAATATTCCTTTTTCTTGGAGTTTTATTGTTCCATATCTGATTATAGCTCTTTGCAACCCTGAGAAAGTTGTAGGTAATAGTAATACTATTAAGTCTAAAATGTATATGAAAGGTATTTCATAACCGGAGTATTTAGCTATGATCCAAACAGTGAAAATAACGCAAAGAAAGAGTATAGAAAAACCAAAAGTGATTCTTTGCAGAGCAAGTTCTGATGGTAATGATTGTCTGCTAATGGCTTTTATTAAGTGTTTAGTTCTGGCGTAAAAGGAGAACCTTTTAGAGAAAGTTATTTTAACGATAATATGGTCAAGGCTGTCTATGATGCTGCCAGCTGTTAGGATACTACCTTCTTCGCTAGTTTTCAAACTCTGGCCTAGTGTGCCAGTCAAGTCTGATTCATTAACATAACATGAACCACTAACTAATATTCCATCTAGTGGAACTATGTCGCCGTTGGTTAGGAGGATTAAATCTCCTGATTTAATTTTATTTTGGTCAACTAAAATACTTTTATAACTCTCAGTGTTAAATTTAATTATGTTATTATCAAGTGAATCCTTTTTTTTAAGTAAGGTTAGTTTCCTAACAAGGTGTGTAACATATAAATCTTGCACAGAGTAGTGCTTATATTTTGCCATAGATTCAGCAAACCCATCCGCAAAAATGGATAATAATACGGTCATCCACAGCCAAAAGGTGGTATGAAAGTATATCAAAATATGTTCAGATGAATTAATAATCTCTTGTAAGAAAGCAAAAGAAGCTAAAATGGCAATAACTGTTATTGCTCCAAGAATAGGGTTATTTATAAAATTTATGATCTGGAGTTTTCTTGATATTGAATCAAGAAGTCTCTGGGAAGCATTTGTCATGTAATAGCTTTATTGTTTTCTCATTATCATGATCATCTACAACTATTGAGAATTTTAAATCCGAAAGGTCAGCAGAAAAAACACTTATACCGTGAGATTTAAGCAAATCAATTAGTTCGTAGATTAGGTTGCTATCATTCTTTATACCATATCCAACAACAGTAACAGAGGAAATATTAGAATCTATGCTATATTTTGTAATTAACTGCTTGGATTTTAAGTCATCTAATAATTTTTCACACTTGTTTTTATCAACTAGATTTACAATTAGCACAGATTGTTTTGATAAGTGGCTTGATGCTTGTTCTATGATTACTTCGTTATGCGCAAAAGCTTGAATAATTTGCGCTAGAATTTCAGCATTATGTTCAGCTGTAATTTTGAGTAAGTTTTTATTAGAAGTAATAGCAGTAATAGATGTATTTTCCATATTTTTTATTATATTTATTGCTGTTGTGCCTGTTGAATTAATATCAAATGATGATAATACTCTTAAGTTGAATCCATAGCGTTTAGCAGCAAGTGCTGCTCTTGGATGCAGTACTTTTGCCCCGGATGTACATAGTTCGTATAATTGATTAATGTCGATAACATCGATTTTTTTTGCATTGTGAACTACTCTTGGGTCGGCTGTATAGATTCCGTCAACATCAGTATATATATCACATCTGTGTGCATTAATACTTGCAGCAATCACTGCTGCTGTTGTATCTGACCCACCTTTTCCTAAAGTTGTAATATTGAAATCATCTGCAACCCCTTGAAAACCAGTAATAACCGGTGTTATGCCATTGTTTAAAAAATTCTTTAATAAACTAGAGTCAAGGTCAATTACTTGTGCATTTCCATGGGCTTTTGAGGTTTTAATAGGAATTTGCCATCCTTGGAGTGATTTTGATTTTATGCCAATAGTTTGTAGTTCAAGAGCGAGTAAGGCAGAGGTTATAGTTTCACCGCTTGCAATTGCTGTATCGTACTCTCTCAAGGAGTCTATATTATCTAGTCTTGATAATTGCTGACATTGCATAATCAAGGAATTAGTTACCCCGGCCATAGCTGAGACTATAGCTATGACTTTGTTTCCTTGTTTTAGTTCTTTTTGTACAAGTTTTGCAACATTTCTGATCCTCTCAAGATCAGCAACCGATGTGCCGCCAAATTTTTGCACAATTACTTGCATAATGGTTTTTCAAAATGTCTGTTGAGGTTTAGTAATATAACATGTAGCTCAGTATTTTTGAAGACATATTATCATGGTAATTTACATATCATTTCTTTTCTATTAATGTTACTCATTTGTTGGACCCCAAATCAAGTTTGGGGTGACGATAAGTGGTGTTTGTAGTAACAATGAGTGGCATTTTGGATAAATGTATTCTAGTCATCCCGGACTTGATCCGGGGTCCATAAATTAAGCGATGGATCCTGAGTCAAGCCCATGATGACTAGTGATGGTTGCAGCATGACTAAGAGTGAACTTTCTATAAAGAGCATAAATATGACTACATCAGTAGATTTATTAGAATTAAAAAAATTCAAAAAAGGATATGCAGATTGGTGGGATACAGAGCATGGTGAATTTAGAATGTTGCACCAAATTACTCCTATTAGAGTTGAGTATTTAAAATCTATATTTGCTAAATACATAGAGCCAAATAAAAAAATGGAAGATATCAAACTCCTAGATGTGGGTTGCGGTGGGGGGATTATTTCATACGAAATGAGTAAATTAGGTATCAAACCATTTGGAATTGACGCAAATGAGAGTAATGTATCAATAGCGCAAGAGCATGCACAAAATAACTCTTACTCGGCTCAATTTTTTCATACCACTGTTGAAGATTACGTTAATAATGGAAATAAGTTTGATGTTATCTTATGTCTTGAGCTTATAGAACATATAATTAATCCGCGAGAATTTGTGTCTAATTTAGCAAAGCTTTTGAATAAAGGCGGTGTAATAGTCATCTCAACTCTAAATAGGACAGCAAAATCTTATTTACTTGCAATTGTTGCAGCAGAAAAAATCTTAAAATGGGTACCTAAACAAACGCATGATTATAATAAATTTATCAAACCATCTGAATTAGTAATGATGGCAAGTAAGTCAGATTTAGAATTATTAGAAATGAAAGGACTTGGTTATTCTGTAATGGATCAACAATGGATAATGAAAGATAGCCTTGATGTAAATTACTTTGCTGTTTTTAAACTATGACTTTTATGAGGGCAACATTAGTGTCTTATGTTTTTTGCAGTTCTTTTTGCTGATAAATAAAACAATAAAAAAATAATCAGATTAACTGCAGTTCCAACTAGTATCGCTCTTAAATAGAACATATTCTCAAAGAATAAGTGCCAGCCTAAAAAACTTATTGCGCCTAGAAGAGAAGAGGTTATTAGTCCTTTGGCGCTGATTCTTATGTCGAAAAGACTAAGTACGAGTGGGACCAGTATTAGTGGACTCCAAAAACCAACCACAAAGATCACTAAATCAACAACTCTAGAAAAGCACATAGCAAAAATAATTGACACGCTACCCATAACAACGTTTATTATCCTTGCTATAAGGAGCATTGTATGTTCGGAAATTTTCGATATGTTTGGTTTGATAATATCATTGACCAAAGTAATTGATAAAACATTTAGATCAGAATCAGCCGTAGACATTACTGCAGCAAGCAAACCAACAACTACTAGCCCTTGCAAACCAGTGGGTATAAGGTGGTCAATTAAATGCACAAGGGCAATAGAGGCTTTTACTTCTGGGTACTGTACATAAGCAATCAAGCCATTTATTGTTACAAAAATTAAAAATACAGCATATATGGCTGTTTTAATAAGCACTGCGCTTGAAGTAATATTACTATTTTTGTTTAACGTAGTACGTTGTATGAAAGTTGGTAGTAAATTAATCAGTGCGAATGCAAAAGCTGTAGCAATAGACATAGGTAAAAGTTCACTATTGGCCGTGAAAGATATTTTTTCCTTTGGAATTGAGTTTATAAACTCAAAAAATCCTATTTGATGGATCCCATATATTGAGATTACAGGTATTGCAAAAATCATAGCTAAAAATTGCAATAAGTTTGTAAATAATACCGACTGAAGTCCACCAATTGTTGTGTAGACCAAAACTATTCCATAGCTAATTATCACTCCATACAAATAATCAACATTCAGTATATACTCAAAAATTCTTCCACTAACACTTACTTGCGCTGAAAGTAAACCAATTGATACTAAAATTGCAGACACTCCTCCTAGATATCTTCCCGCTTTACCATAATGATAGGACATAATGTCTCCAATTGATTCTGCGCCATAATGCCTAGCAAGCTTTGGTACTATATACAGAGCTATTAAAATATCTATTGGAAGAGCGATTAGTAGGGCGTAAGTATTTACTAACGTTTCTGAGAATGCTTTTTCTGAAATACCAAAAGTAGTTCCACCACCAATGCTTGAAGCAAAGATAGTTGCAACAAGAATAAACTTATTGTTTTTGGCTTTGTCTCTAATTTTAGATAGTGTAGTAAAGTTGAAGCCTTTGTTGCGCTTCAAAATACCAATGACTAATAAGGCGCAAAGGTACAATCCTACAATGATAATATCAATCATCTGAATTATTTTGGTTCTTTAATTGTTGGTATTTTTCTAAGTATAATATTAATATTAAAGCAGGAACTGTGCATAAAATGGTAAAAATAAAGAACATACTCCACCCAATATAACTAACGATATATCCTGAAATAGTAGGAAATACTGATCTAGATAATCCCATCATAGAGGAAAAGAAAGAGTATTGAGTGGCCCTAAATTTACCCTCACATAATGAAGCGATAAACGCAATGTAAGCGGCCATTGTCATCCCACCAGTTACTCCTTCAAAGCCAGTTATTATAAATAAGATAGTAATATCCTTGCCATAAAATTCCTGAGCAATATATAGTATATGACAGGTGGCATGAATTGATCCAAAAACTAGAAGACTATCAAAAATATTCTTCTTTTTCATAATGTGGCTTGCAATCAATCCTCCAAGTATCGCTGATATAGCACCAAATAGCTTGCCTGCAGTTGATATTTCAAAGGAATTATATCCTATATGATGTAAAAATGGGTTTATCATCATCATGATAAAATTATCTGGCAGCCTATAGAATATTAAAAACACAATGACTAATAATATATATTTCTTATTTCCTACTGGTTTAAGAATTTGAGAAATCAGATTACACGCCTTCTCAAAATAACTTCTGTGTTTAGTATTTTCATGAATTGAATGAAATTCATCTCTGATGTTAATTGCAGAAAGTTCTTTAGAAAATAAAATCAATATTATAGGAAAAGAAAAGATCACTAAGCTAAATAGTTCGTAAATAAGATTCCATTTAATATATTGAGAGATGAAAATCGCTCCAGAAGTAGAAACTAACATACCAATTCTGTAACCAAATACGTACCAACCCGAGATGGCTCCTTGGCTTCTTTTTTCTACTAGTTCAGTCCTAAGTGCCCCCAATATTGAGTCTTGAGCTGAGGCAAAAAATGAAATTAAAAAACCTGAGATAGCTATAGGGACAAGTTCTGAATTAGGTTCAAATGTGCTCATTAAGTAAACAGCCATACTCAAGAATGATTGTATTAATACTAGCCATGAGAGTCTATGACCAAACACTGGGCTAAGTAGTGGTATTTTTTTAGCATCAAATACTGGCGCCCAGGTATAATTAATTGCGTATGGAATTGAGATTAAAGAAAAAAGCCCAATTGTTCGAATGTCGATTTTCTCAAATGATAGCCAATAATTTAAGGTGTAGCCACTGAGCATAATGGTAAATCCACTCATCCACCCAAATAGCCAAACTATTATGAACTTTTTTTTACTAATAACCACAGGCACAATATACTTACAGAATCTGAGTCGAACCAGTATTACTTCTAAAAGCACTATAGTCAATAACTAAATACCAATACAA
Organism: Rickettsiales bacterium; assembly: GCA_017302595.1. Lineage (GTDB taxonomy): Bacteria > Pseudomonadota > Alphaproteobacteria > Rickettsiales > Rickettsiaceae > Megaera_A. Next base: position 397,643 of record JAFLDA010000001.1, on the reverse strand, counting down.
AAGTAATTCATGTTGTTAAATTATGTGTAGAATAGCTGTAGTTTGTATTGACATAATATAGTGCATCGTTTAGAACTACTTGGTATTGCAAAGGGGTTGTTAATACACTTTAGTTTAAAGAGCTTTTCAGCAAAATATTCAATGTCACTTTTTTCTTTTAGAATTAATTCTCAGAAATTGAAAGATATATTCTGGCCGATAAAGAAGTCGGAAGTTAGCCTATTTCTTCCATTGGGCTTGATGATGATGTGTGTTTTGTTTAATTTCGGGGCGTTGCGTTCTATTAAAGATAGTTTGGTTGTACCAAATATTGGAGCAGAGGTAATAAGTTTTCTTAAACTATGGCTAGTGTTACCATCAACGATCATATTTACTCTTATTTATGTAAAGCTGAGTAATATTTTTTCATATGATAAATTGTTCTATATCATCGTATCTTCATTTCTTTTATTTTTTTTCGTTTTTACCTATTTTCTTTTCCCAGAGCAGGACTATTTTCACCCATCTAGTACGACAATAGATCGCGCAATAGAGTTATATCCAAATTTAAAATGGTTTATTAAGATAGCTGGCAAGTGGAGCTATGCAGTGATGTATGTTTTTTGTGAATTGTGGAGCGCCGTAGTTATTAACTTATTATTTTGGCAATATGCTAATCATATTTTTGATACTGATTCAGCCAAAAGGTTCTACCCATTCTTGGGGATGATAGGAAACTTAGGGTTAGTTTTGGCTGGTAATGTATTAGTTAGTTTTTCAGATTTATCAGGTTCTGATACAAATATTGGAGCGTTTGCTACAGATATCAGTTATCAGTGTGAAATGGTTTTAAAACCTATAATAAACACTATAATTTTCTCAGGAATTATAGCAATGATATTGTATAGATTTATTGACCATTATGTTTTAAAGAGTTCTGGTTTTATTAGAATGGCTGAAAATACCAAAACCTCTCTTTCTTTTGTAGATAGTATTAAGTTAATTCTGAGATCTCGCTATATAGGTCATATAGTTGTATTAGTTCTGTGTTATGGTTTGTTAATTAATATTCTAGAGGGCCCATGGAAATCAAAGGTTAGTCAGTTATATCCAAACACTATTGATTACATTAATTTTATGGGAAAGTTTAATATTTGGATGGGAATTTCTTGTGTTACATTTATGATAATAGGTAGTAATATTATCCGAAACTTTACCTGGACAACGGCGGCTCTAGTAACGCCAATGATGATTGCAACCACTGGTCTGATATTTTTTTCCTTTGTCTTAGTTGGTCGTTATTTTGATTTTACTGATGCTTTAATAAACCCGATATATGCAGCAGTTTTGATTGGGGCAATTCAGAATATTTTGAGCAAGGCTACTAAATACTCGCTTTTTGATTCAACAAAAGAAATGGCCTATATTCCTCTTTCGATTGAATTAAAAACAAAAGGTAAAGCTGCCGTAGAAGTAATTGGTTTGAAATTCGGTAAATCACTTGGTGCATTTATACAGTCTTCTATTTTTATTATAGCTCCAATTGCAAGTTTTGATTCTGTTATAAGTTACTTGTTGGTAATTTTTATAATTGTCGTACTCCTTTGGACTTGGAATGTAAAGGCTCTAGGAAGGCAGTATTCAAATATAATAAGTAAATAAAATGAAGCTAGTTAGAATTGTATTTTTTCTTGCAGTATTGATAATTTTAGCAATGTCTGCGGCTTGGTGGTATCTTACTGACAGGGTAGCTAATGAATTAAACACAAAATATGCTGCTAAAAAAATTCTAGTAAAAGGTGTAGATAATAGTGATTACTACATATCTTTTGATAAAGTAGTTCCGACCGGGTTTCCTTATAAGATTTCTTTTGAGGTGATTAATTGGCATGAAGAAAGTAGAAGCGCTGAAATAACATATAACTTACCTGTAATTTTTGGTTACGATTTAGTTTTACAGAAGTTATACATAGATTATAGTGGCGATATTAAAGCTGCATATAAGCCAGTAAAAAATGGTTTTGGTTCTTTGATCAGGATAAATAATTATCACATAGCAGCTAATCTTCCTCTTTCCTATAATTTATTTAAAACATTAAAAAGCCTAAAGGACCCTATAGAGATCATTAATTATATATCAGGTATTACAGTATCCAGTGATAAGGTTGAAATATTAGATTTAATTAATAAAGAAAAATATTACGACAAGCAGTATGAAAAGGCTAAGATTACTTTTATACAACCAAAGTATTATGAAAATTTAGATGATCTGCTTAATAATATACCTCAAGAGTACAAACTAAATTACGTAGTTAAGACCAGTGTAACCCAGGCAAAACCTAGAATAGTTCCGATAAGTATGCTATACGCATTCTCGTCTCTTCCTTCTGGAATAGATCTGTCAGTAGAGGCGCAAATTAAAACTAGTGCTAAAAAGTTTGCTAATTTTCTAGATAATTCTTCTACTGATGCTAGTATTTCCTACGATTCAGGTTATATAGCGTTTAGTGATATGAAAGTGAAGTATGATAGTAAATCTACTACCTTATCTAAAGAAGTTAAATTGAATACTAATTCTAAAATTCAAACCAAAAAAGGTCTTTTTGATCAGTTATTTAAAGAGTATGAATTATATAGCACTCTAGTGATCAAAACTGCTGCAGGTAGGTTGCTTGATCACGAGGTTAGATATATTATACAAAATAAAGAAGCGTTTAAATTCAAGGATTTAGAAGATAATAAATATGACTTATCTATTGACCTAACTAGCTTAATTAAAAAGGATAAAAGACTCTTAAAAGTTGATAATTTTTCTATATTCTCAAAGGACTCAGGAATTCAATTAGAACATAATATGGAAACTATTGTTAATCAAAAACAAGAATGGACAGCAACAGGAAAAGTTTTTATAAAAAATTATCCTGCAGTTATTGAATTTACATCAGGGTATGTTTATAGGTTTGGTAAATTTAGATTACTAAATGAAATTGCTAGAAGTATCTATGTTGAAGTAAATAAATCATTTGTTAAATCTATATCTGACCATCCAGAATCAACATCTAATGATATCAGTTTGGCTTACGATCTAAAGTCATTTGATATACCAGATTCAACAATCGGAGTGGTTAAAGTTAAGCAAATACCAGAACTTTATACTGCTATGCTTTATCAAAAATTATTTGATAAAGTTGGTCCCGGTGGAGATGTACTAAGAAAAATGCAGGAAATTATGCCTGGACTTAAAATTGAAGAAAGCACTTTAAAAAAAGTTTTGCCACAAATTTCAACTGATGGAGTAACTAAACAGGTTGAAAAAATAATTCCTGAAGAAGCTAAAGGTTTAATTAAGGATATTATTCCTAAGCAAAAATCTGAGAATTTGTTGAAAGGACTAATAAAGTAATATTTGCATGGATCTAATTAAAGAAATTCATGGATACTTGGCGGAAGAAATTGCTTCCATGAATGAGGTTATAATAGATAGCCTTCGTGTCGATGAGGAATTGATAAAAGTTATCAGTAACCACTTATCTACTAGTAGAGGAAAGCGCTTAAGGCCAATCCTTACTTTACTATCATCGAAAATGCTTGGTTATAATGGAGAAAACTCTATTAAGTTAGCTGCTGCAGTGGAGTTTATACACATGGCTACACTTCTTCATGATGATGTCGTTGATGGAAGTAAGATGAGAAGATTCTTGCCAACAGCAAACGTGGTATGGGGTAATAAAGCAAGCATCTTAGTGGGGGATTTCTTATTCAGCCAATCCTTTAAGTTAATTGTTGCAACTGGAGTGCAAAAAGCAATGACTGCTTTATCAAATGCATCAGCTATAATTGCCGAGGGAGAGGTTGCTCAATTAGCCAAACTAGAACAAAGAGTGCTAATTTCCCGGGAGCAATATTTTTCTATAATCAGAGCAAAAACTGCAGAACTTTTTGGTGCGTCTTGTGAAGTGGGAGCGTATATTTCATCGAAAGATTACTTATCTAAGGTATTAAAAGACTTTGGTGTGGTTTTAGGTAATATATTCCAAATTACTGATGATTTACTAGATTATTTTAGTGAAAGTGATAATGTCGGGAAAAATGTAGGTGATGACTTTTATGAAGGAAAAATCACTCTACCAGTAATATTACTTAATGATAAGTTATCTCAAGATAATCAACTAAAGCTTGCCAAAATTATACAGCAGGATGAAAGAAGTAGCGACGAGCTGATTTGGCTCATTAAAATGTTAAGAGAACATAATATTTCTGATGAAATTAAATCTTACCTTGATGTTATGAAAAATGAATCATATCAACTAATTGATTCTATTGATGGTGAACAAAAGGCAAAGTTATATCTAAAAGATCTAGTAGATTTTGCCGTTAATAGAACTTATTAATATGAGCACATATAATAGGCATAATAATATTATTAAATATTGGCTATTTAGTCTTTGTGCGTTGATTATTTTTATTATAATCATAGGGGGCTATACAAGGCTTACCGGATCTGGTCTTTCAATTACAGAGTGGAGACCAGTGACCGGTGTGATATTGCCAATGAGTGACGATGTCTGGATAAAAGAATTTGATAAATATAAACAATCTCCAGAGTTTAAGCATATTAACTTCATGATTGACCTATTGGAGTTTAAAAAAATATATATAACAGAATATTTTCATCGTATCTTAGGCAGGGTACTTTTTCTGCTATACTCTCTACCGCTCCTATATTTTTTGATAAAGAGGTATATTTCTACAAAAGAGTTACCGTGTTATACATTTGCATTGATTCTTATATTAGCTCAAGGGGTAGCTGGTTGGTATATGGTAAAAAGCGGATTGATAAATGATCCTCATGTTAGTCATTTTAGGTTGGCACTGCATTTACTGTTGGCCGTTTTATTATATACAATACTACTTTGGCAGTTTTTTAAATGTTCTGGAGAAATAATATTAATTCCCGCTAGGGCAAACACTTCAATTATAAAGGTAATAGCAGTAATATCAATATTGATACTATTTTTGCAGATCATAGTAGGTGCTTTTGTAGCTGGCTTAAAAGCTGGGCTAATATATAATCAGTTTCCTTTGATGGGAGAATCAGTGATTCCAGATGAAGTATGGCAAAATGGTGCTAGTTTATATGATCCAGTATTTATCCAATTTATCCACAGACTTGGAGCATATATAGTTACAATTTCTGTAGTGCTATTGCTGATTAAAGGTTATGAGTTAAGGGTAACGAAATTGAATCACGCTCTTTTTATGCTCTTTTGTGCATTAGTAATACAATTTGCTCTTGGAGTTCTTACACTAATATATTTAGTGCCAATATCGCTTGCTATTATTCATCAAGTTGGAGCTGTTATTTTGCTAAGTACCATTTTAAGAGTATACTTTCTTCTCATATGTACCCAAACTGAACTAATATAATGAAAAGTTATATAGTAAACACCAGCCAAGAAATCAGATTGGATAGATATATAAGAAGGATAATACCTAATATTACTCAAGGTGTAATTGAGAAAAGTCTTAGAGGAGCCAAAATTCTTGTAAATGGCAAGAAAGCTAAGTCTAATTTACGCCTTATTGATGAAGATAAAGTAGAAATTGCTCATAATTTACTAGATGAAGAAAATGAGGTTAAAAAATTATATAGTAGTGCAGTAATTTCTTTGGCAGATAAATTACTAGGGAGTTATTTAATCTTTAAGTGTAAACATTTTATTGCAATTGATAAACCGTGCGGTTTAGCGGTGCAGGGTGGTAGTAAAATTAATTTATCAATAGATGATGCGCTTAGCTATATGAATCAATCTCAAACAGAAAAATATAAATTAGTGCATAGATTAGATAAAAACACCAGTGGAATTCTACTGATTGCTATTGGTTATGAAAATGCCAGAATCTTAGGTGATGCTTTTAAAAATAAAAAAATAAACAAAACTTATCATGCTGTTTTGTGTGGTGTCCTTTCTAGAAAGCACGGAGTGATTAGTAATAAAATTAGCAAAAATGACAAAGAATATGAAATTGTTGATGTAAACGAGGATGGCTTGATAGCAGAAACTGAATATACTCTACTAAGAACTAATCAAGAGTATTCTTTAGTAGAATTTAAGCCAAAAACTGGAAGAACTCATCAGCTTAGGGTGCATAGTAAATTCCTTTCTTGTCCAATTTTGGGAGATGTAAAATATGGAGGAAAGAAATACGCTAGGATGATGCTGCATGCAAGCAACATCAATATCTCTGAGTCAATATTTGGCAAAAGTTATAACATCACTTCTGAAATGCCAAGTGAATTTAATGCGGCTGTTTAGTTTAAGGCTATTCGGCAGAAATGGCCTTATAATTTCCATTTTCTTTCCTTAAAATATCATATCTTCTTTGGGCGATAGACTCAACAAAAGCTATTTCTCCAGAAGCACCAGGAAACGGAGATGTAGAATTTAAGTTAGCAATAAAATCATGCTTTTTATAGGAGTTACCAATCGAATTAGCTACCATTCTTCCGGCATCGTAAGCTAAGACATGAATAAATGATAAATGATTAATACCAAACTTTGCTGCTTTTGTAGGCAACGCATAATTTAACAGATTCACTGAACTTGTAAAAGTAGTGGTTATATTTTGTTGCATATTAATATCAATTCTACTGTCTCCTGCGATGATAGCCCTTTTGTCTAGACCAAGTTTTTTGATATTAGATAAAATACTCTCTAATGCTGATGGGTCATCTGCAAGGAACACGACAGGCCTTGTAAGCTCATCATCATTTTCATTAAAAGATTCAACGGTTTCATTGACGGAGGCTATTGCTTTTTCAATATCCTCTGGCGTGTTTCCATAAAGTTCTACTTTGGCTAAGTTGGCATTTTTTGATTCAATCATGTCTTTTAAGACCTTGCTAACAGTATTTGAGTAGCGTCCGGATGGTAGAAGTGCAATAAAATTCTTATGATTCTTATCTAAGAAATAGTTTGTTATTTGTTCAAGCTGTCTCATCGGGGCGTGACCAAATACGTATGTTTCTTTGTCTGCTAGGACTGGGTTGTTTGAGAGCGAGATGATGATTACGCCTTTTCCCTTTAATTTTTCTGCAACTACTTTAGTTTCTTCTGAAAATACAGGGCCAATTACAATATCTACACCATTATTAAGTATGGTATCTAGTGATTGTGTCAAAGTTTCGTTATTTGAAGAATCATAGGTTGTAACACGTAATTTAGTTTTTGTTCCGTCTGACAAACCAAGCTTGATCATTTTTGCATATTCCTTAGCACTCTTAGAGTCAGGGCCAGTTAGTGGTAAAATAATAGCGACATCTACTTCTTTAGACGAATTTCTTGAGTTTTTATTTCCTACATTTTGCGCGCAACCAGCAATAATAAATAATGTTGTTAAAGTTATGATGAACTTAATCAAAAATTGTTTTATAGTACCCATAATTAATTTCTCCAAAGAAAAGAAGTGCAGACCAAACCTGGCTTATATATTGTTTCAACTCCAATCGGTAATTTGAATGACATAAGTCTTAGGGCTATTGATACTCTTAAAAGCTCAAGTGTAGTTTTTTGTGAAGATACCAGAGTTTCTCAAAAATTGCTAGAAAAACATAAGATTAATACTATTTTAAAGGTTTACAACGACAACAGTGATGTTCAAACAAGGGGCTTTGTAAAAAGCTTGATAACTCAGGGGAAAGTGGTAAGTTTGGTCAGTGATGCTGGGACCCCGCTTATTTCAGATCCTGGCTATAAATTAGTACGTGAACTTAGGAACTCTGGTTTGCATGTTGATATTATTCCTGGACCAAGCGCCCTTATTGCAGCTCTCACTCTATCAGGCCTTCCTACGGATAAATTTTATTTTGCTGGTTTTATTCCTAAGACAACACTAGGTAAAGAGAAGTTATTTAGCTCTTTAATACAATTGAACTGTTCGCTAATTTTTTATGATACATCTCCTAGAATAGTTGACAGTCTGGAGGTTGCTTTTAAAATATTCGGGAATCGTTTAGCAAATGTATCAAGGGAGCTAACAAAGCTGTATCAAGAATCAAATACAAAAACTTTATCAGAGCTTATTGAGTATTATCAATTATATCCTCCAAGAGGAGAGATAGTTTTTATTATTGACGGCCGGGATGTTAATGAGATTTCAATTGAAGAATTAGAGCAAGATATCTCAAAGCTAATCAAGCATGGTATTAGTGCAAAAAGTGCAAGCGATAAAGTTTTTAAGAGGTGTGGAGACAAAATCAGTCGTAAAGAGATTTATAAAATTGCTAATAAAGTGAAGAGATCAGATAAAGATTAAGGTTGGTTTTATTCTGCTTATAAATTAGACCAAGAGCAAATAAACGCTTGCAAATAGTAGTAATACATATATAATCTGCATGATTTTAGAGTGGCGTGGCTGTTGGTATGCCTATAACACTCATAAAAATCTTTAAAAAGAAAGTAAGATTTAAATACCAAAATATAGAGGAAAAAATGCCTAAAATGAAAACCCATTCTGGGGCAAAAAAACGTCTTAAAATTACTGCTAGCGGTAAAATTAAGGCTGGTCAAACAGGGAAGCAACATCTGATGAGACATTGCTCGAAAGCGCAACTTAGAAATTTACGTGGAACAGAGGTTCTTAGTGAGTCGGACACTAAGAGAATTAAGAAAAAGTTCCTTCCGTACGGATTGAAATAGGGGGAAGCAATGACAAGAGCAAAATCAGGTTTAGTTTCTAAAAACCGCCATAAAAAAATATTAAAGATGGCAAAAGGCTATAGAGGCAGGGCTAAGAACTGTTTCAGTGTTGCTATTGAAAAAGTAGAGAAGGCACTTCAGTATGCCTATAGAGACAGAAGAGCGCGTAAAAGAGATTTTAGAGGCTTATGGATTCAAAGAATAAATGCAGCAGTTCGTGAGCACGGAATGGTTTATTCTACCTTCATGGGTGGACTGAAAAAAGCTGGCATTGAGATTGATAGAAAAATGCTCGCTGAACTTGCAGTCAGCAATTCAAAAGAATTTGCCCATATAGTTGAGCAAGTTAAGAAGGCGGGTTAAGCCTTAGTTTAGATACTCCAATCTTTATTATCCTGGACACTGGTGGAATCAAGTTCAGGATAACTATATTTCGTCTTAGAATAAAGTGTTCTGGTTATTCTCAACGCCCCCTAAAGCTATCAAACTTGATTTGGGGTTATAATAAAATGTTGCATCAGGTTATGCAGTGTGATTAATTTGGATCCAGTTCGCTTCTAAGATCTATTTATTTTTTATGTGTAGGTTTTGATTAGATAATAATATTAAGGTGCAGATTTTTGTAGACAAATTATTATTCAGTATTAAGTGTAGACTGGATATGTTAGCATGTCATCAGTTAGTGACAAGATAAGGAGCAATCAATATGCTAAAGATGTTAAAACAATTACCTGTGCAATTGGGTATCAGTATATTACTCGCTTTTATTTTGGGCCAAGAGCTTGATTTACATTACATAGCTGTTAGTTATAGCTTAAGTTCTTGCTTTATAGAAATGTTAATGTTTTTATTACCACTGATTGTGTTCAGTTTGATTCTTAGGGCAGTAGTTAACATAAAAACTGGATCTTTCTCATTACTACTATTAATTTTTGCAGGGGTAACAATCTCCAATTGTTTAGCACTGACTGTTGCATATTTTTTCGGTAAAATAACGTTACCTCTAATCGGAGCTGTTCATTCACCTGACTTTGCTGTGAAATTTCACTCCTCAGTTCCCGTTCTGTTTAAATTGCATCTTTCTCAGCTAGTTGGTACTGAAAAAGCTATGATGGTCGGTATATTCTGTGGCATAATTTTAAGTTTTTTAAATGATGATAACAAGTATAAGAATTTTGTTAGACAGTCGTCAGTTTGGCTCAGCGATCAAATTAGTTTTGTTTTGAGCAAAATATTTATACCTTTTTTACCAATTTACGTATTTGGCTTTTGTGTAAAACTAAGTTATGACGATGCTCTTCTACATTTATTTCATCAGTATGGTAAGATATTTCTATTTAGCATGCTCTTAGTTGTAATATACATTTTTATGTTATATTTTGTGGCGGCTAAGGGGCGCCTTGGGAATGCCAGTACCTATCTAAAAAACATGTCTTCTGCTGGACTAACCGGATTTAGTACTATGTCTTCGGCGGCAACCATGCCAGTTACATTAAAATGCACGGAAGTCACCACTAAAAATAAAAACTTTGCTGACCTAATTATACCGGCGACTGCAAATATACATATGCTTGGAGATGATTTGACTATAGTTATAGCTGCTATGACCTTACTATCAATCTTCGGCTTATCATGTCCAGATTTTGTAGAGTTTATGCCATTTGCTTTAAGCTTTTCCATCGCAAAATTATCATGCGTAGGAATTCCAGGAGCAAGCGTTTTAGTTATTTTGCCAGTATTACAAAATTATTTGGGATTTACACCGGAGATGATAAGTATTCTGACCACTATTTATATATTACAAGATCCATTTGGTACGGCTGCAAACGTTATGGGGAATGGTGCTTTTGCTTTAATTATTCAAAGAATCTTCAAAAAGGCTCGGCCATCTATATTTGTAAATGAAGGATCGTTTGAAAAGTTGCACCAGAACCCTTGATAAATAAGTATAGCATTAAATTCTTGGAAATATTAAGTAAACTAGGAAGGATTTATGCCTTATAGCCACCCTAGTATTAAGTATGCTTATTAAATTAAGAACTTAATATCCTTACCGTACCTGCAATACAATTTTCAGTGGATTTAGTGTATTCATTATTGTAGAATGCGTTCATTATTTTTCAAATGGATTATTAGTAGATGCAATTTTTTCCTCTTAGACTAGTTCCTGCGGAGCCAAGATTTAATTTTATTTCAATAAATAAGTATACATATATTATTTCAGTTGCATTAGTCTTGTTAAGCTTTGCTTCGATGGTGATGTTGAAGTTTAATTTTGGGATAGATTTTGCTGGTGGTATCAGTATGGAGGTAAGAACCGATAAGGAGCCTGATCTTCCAAAAATGAGGGAAGTCTTGGGTCATCTTGGTATCGGCGAAGTGGTATTACAAAATTTTGGAACTTCCAGAGATTTGTCAATTCGTGTTGGAGTTAGTAGTGAAGAGAATTTAATGCATAATATCTCTATGATCAAGGGCGCACTTGAGAAGAATTTTGATTATAAATTTGAATATAGAAAGCAGGATTTTGTTGGTCCACAAGTTGGTGAGCAGATGATAGTTTCTGGTTCTATGGCTATGATTTTATCATTTGTTGCAATCATGATTTATATCTGGATTAGGTTTGAGTGGCAATTTGGCATAGGTGTATTAATTGCGCTTGTTCATGACGTGATTATTAGTTTAGGTTTTATGAGTATTACTAGATATGATTTTAACTTAAGTAGTATTGCAGCTATTTTGACTATTATAGGATATTCTGTGAATGACTCGGTGGTCATTTATGACCGTATTAGAGATAATTTGCGCAAATTTAGCAAGAAACCTGTAAATGAGATAATAAATAATAGCATTAATGAAACTTTATCTAGAACTACGGTAACGGTACTTACAACCTTACTAGCCAATCTTGCGCTTATTCTATTAGGAGGAGAGGCGATAAAAAGCTTTAGTGTATTAGTTTTCTTTGGAATAGTGATAGGAACTTTTTCATCTATATTTATTTCAGCACCAATTTTGACAATGTTTAATTTAAAAAATACGAAAGAGTAGTTATATGAGAATTTCAGCAAATGATATTAAAGCCGGTAATGTTCTTGATTATGAAGGGGAGCTTTGGATTGTTGCCAAAAATCCTGAGCATACTAAACCAGGTAAGGGCGGGGCATATGTACAAGTTGAGATGAAAAATTTGCGTACTGGTAATAAACTTAATCAGAGATTCAGCTCAGTTGAATCGGTTGAAAGGGCCTTTCTTGAAATCAAGGAAATGCAGTTTCTTTATATGGAAGATAACAGGCTTATTCTAATGGATCCAGAGTCATTCGAGCAGATTATGCTTGAGAAAGATATGTTGGGTGAAAAATTGCCATTTCTTGAAGATGGTATGACGGTGACCGTTGAATTTTATCAAGAAAAGCCACTTAGTATCAGGTTGCCCCAAACTTTAGTTGTAGAAATTGAGCAAACGGATCCGGTTATAAAAGGCTCTACCGTGACGTCATCATATAAACCAGCCATTCTTACTAATGGTTTGAGAGTTATGGTTCCTCCATACTTGGTGACCGGTGAGAAAATAGTAGTCAAGACTGAGGATTTAACTTTTGTCGAAAGGGCGAAGTAATGGATAATGAACTTGAGTTAATTGTAGATGCTATAAGGCATACCTCTAAGTTATTGCTAAGAGATTATTTTGAATTAGAGGGGTTGCAATCATCTGCGAAGACAGCACAGAGTTTTAGTGAAAAGTCGCTAATTAAAGCCAAGGAAATATTTAAATCCAAAATTGAAAAATACTTTCAAGTATTTTTTGACTATACCCAAATAACAAATATTGCAGAACAAAAGAAAGCTATTGTCGTTGAATTTGATGGCTTTGATAACTTAAGTAAAGCTATGCCATTTTTCTCGATTGTAGCTACTTTATTGGTAAATAAGAATGGTAATTTGGTGGCTGAAAAATCTGTTATAAAATTTCCAGCACTTGGTGAGCTATATTATGCTTCCAGAGGTAAGGGGGCGTGGTTTGAGAGGATTATATTCAATTTTAGTGGTTCACTAAGAGTTAGAGTTTCTGGAACAGAAAAACTAGAAGAATCAGTTATAGGAGCTACCAAGCAAAATATGTTTAACCCAGGATCTTCATCCAGGCAAAGAATTTTTGGCTGCGATTCATATTTGTTAGCTCTTGCTATTGCAGGTAAGCTTGATATTGCAGTAATGAAATTAACGCCAATCTTGCAACTCTTTTCAGAACTTTTTGCTTCTGAGGCTGGAGGAGTTCAGGTGAATTCAAATGATAGTATTTTTATATCTAATCTCAAATTAAGTAAGCTTACAACTCAACAATTAAACTCTTAGGCTTGAAGAGTGTCTTCAAATACCTTATTTTGTGTGCTTCCTTTGTGGTTTCTAGTCGTAAGATTGGTTTTTCCTGTGCAACATGTTGTTTAGGTTTGTACATAATTAACTACAAAAGTTGGTAAAAATCTGCTGCCAGGAATAAGGAGCCGGTTATAATAATTTTGGTTTTTGGTTTTCTTGCGTTGGATATAGTTTTGATTGCAGTTAATAAATTATCTTCAAAGGAAAAATCTATTCCACTTTCGCCAGCAAGCTTAGCAAGACTGCTTGCGCTAATATTAGATGGCTCTGACATAACATTTACAGCTATTCCATGTTTTACAATGTCGCTAAAATAGGAGCAAAATGAAGTTGGATTTCTTTTTCTCGTCATTCCTAGAATTAAATATACATTTCCATCAAGGTTTTTAGCCCATTCTGCTAGAGCCTGTGCTCCGCTATCATTGTGAGCGCCATCAAGATAGATTTCAATATCAGAAGTTCCTGTTAGGTTAAGTACTGTACTTGATTCAATTTGTTCAATTCTGCCAGGCCATTTGGTATTTTGTAAGCCTATAGCAAGATTACTCTGGCTAATTTTAAAATAGTTATTGAGTAGTAAAACTGTAGCAATTCCACTTGCTGCATTTAATATTTGGTGATCTCCGCGTAGTTTTGGTTTTGGTAGATCAAGTGATAGATTTTTTGATTTATATATAAATCCAGTATCAGATTTTTCTACAATAAAATCATATTCATAACAAAATGATGGTGAATTCATTCGCTCGCAAACGCCAAGCAATATTTCATAGGCCTGATGCATTTGAGGACCTATTATACATGGCACGCCAGCTTTTATAATTCCAGCCTTTTCAATAGCAATCTGCTTAATATGAGAACCAAGAACTTCAATATGATCATAAGAGATGGGAGTAATTATTGTAGCAATGGGAGATTTTATAACATTAGTACAATCAAGGCGGCCGCCAAGGCCAGTCTCAAGTAGTAAAACATCTGCTTTTTCATCTGCAAATGCTAAAAACGCTGCGATAGTTGTTCCTTCAAAGAAGCTAAGTTCTATTTGTAATTTTTCGGCTACTGATTTGACCCTGTCTAGATAAAACTTTAATTGGTAATCTGATATATCTTGGCCATTTAATTTTATTCGCTCATTAAACTCTAAGAGATGGGGAGATGTGTATGTATGTACCCTGAGCCTGGCTTGAGTAAGAATACTATTGAGAATTGCTACCGTTGATCCCTTGCCATTAGTCCCAGCAATATGAATAGTTGGTGGTAATTTATCATGTGGATTTCCTAACTTCTCAAGTAGTCTTATACAATGTTCAAGGCTTGCCTGTCTTTCTTTTTTCCAAAGTGGAACTTTGGGCCAATCAGGCATTCTTACCATATCGCAAGTAGTGTGTTATTTGATTGACAAAATGATATAATATCTACTAAATATATCAAGTTAAAACGTAAGGGTTGATATATGATTAATCTAACATTTCCTGATGGATCGGTAAAGCAATTTACCTCAGGTATTACTGGTGCTGACATTGCAGCATCAATTTCTAAGTCTTTGTCAAAAATTGCAATGGTTGTAGAGGTAGATAAGCAACTTAAGGATTTATCTTTTCCTATAAAGCATGATTGTTCTATCAGAATATTAACAGAAAATGATCCTGAAGTTCTTGAAGTTATAAGGCATGATGCTGCTCATATAATAGCACAAGCAGTCAAGGAGCTTTTTCCTGGGGTTCAAGTAACTATTGGCCCAGCAATAAAGGATGGTTTTTATTATGATTTTGCAAAAGATACGCCGTTTACTACGGATGATCTTGAACAAATAGAAGCAAAGATGCATCAGATAGTAAAGCAAGATGAGCAGTTCATTCGTGAAGAGTGGAAGAGAGAGGATGCTATTGAGTTGTTTAAAAAAATGGGTGAGCACTACAAAGCCGAAATTATCTCATCCATTCCCCAAGGAGAAACTATCACCTTGTATCGTCAAGGAAGTTTCATAGATTTATGTCGAGGACCACATTGTCCGTCTACTGGAAGAATTAAGCATTTTAAATTAATGAAAGTAGCTGGTGCATATTGGCGCGGTGATAGTAATAATGAAATGCTGCAGAGGATATACGGAACAGCGTGGGCTACGAAAGAGCAGCTTGAGCAGCATTTGTATAACATTGAAGAAGCTGAAAAGAGAGATCATAGGAAACTTGGTAGAGATTTGGGGCTGTTTCACTTTCAAGAAGAAGCTCAAGGAATGGCTTTTTGGCACGAAAAAGGTTGGAATTTATATAGAACAATTGAGTCATATATAAGAAAAAAGATTCAAAAGGCTGGTTATTTTGAAGTAAAAACCCCAGTGCTTGTAGATAGGAAATTATGGGAAGCTTCGGGGCATTGGGAAAAATTTAGAGAAAATATGTTCACTGTTGAAACGGAAGAAAGAACATATGCTTTAAAACCAATGAATTGTCCGTGTCATGTGCAGATTTTTAACAATGGTACAAAAAGCTATAGAGATTTGCCTCTTAGAATGGCTGAATTCGGTTCTTGTCATAGAAATGAATCTTCAGGAGGTCTTCATGGCTTGCTCAGGGTAAGAAATTTTGTCCAAGATGATGCGCATATTTTCTGCAGCGAAGAGCAGATTAATTCAGAAACAGTTGCGTTCTGTAAAATCTTGCAAGAAGTATATAGCGATTTTGGTTTTAAGAAAATTCAAGTTAAGTTCTCGGATAGGCCGGGCACAAGAGCCGGTGATGATTCGGTGTGGGATAAGGCAGAAGCTGCACTTAAAAACGCGGTTATTGAAGCTGGTTTGCAGTATGAGATGAATCCAGGTGAAGGGGCTTTCTACGGCCCTAAGCTTGAATTTGTGCTAACTGATGCGATGGGAAGAGATTGGCAGTGTGGTACATTCCAAGTGGATTTTGTTTTACCGCAGCGTTTGGGTGCTGAGTATGTGTCTCAGAGCGGAGAAAAGAAGATTCCAGTGATGCTTCATAGAGCTATTATAGGAACATTTGAAAGATTTATTGGTATTTTGATAGAAGAATATGCTGGTAAATTTCCAGTTTGGCTTGCTCCAGTTCAGGTTGCATTAGTTGGAATAACTAATGACCAAGATGAGTATTTACAGGCATTATACCGTAAATTAGTCGATACTGGAATACGATCTGAACTTGACATTTCAAGGGAAAAAGTCAATTATAAGATACGAAATTTCTCAAGTTTAAAGGTTCCGTTAATTGCTATTGCTGGTAAAAAAGAGCAAGAGGATGGAACTGTAACTATAAGAAAACTTGGTCAGGAAGAGCAAGAAACAGTTAGTGTTGAGAAGCTAATTGATATGATTGTTGCAGAAAACAAGAAATTTTTAGGTTAATTTGGGGTTTTAATTAATTATATAATGGAGAATTATTATAACTGAGGTTTCAAAAAATAAATTTCCCAAAGCTAATAGGGAAATCAGAGCAGAGCAGGTCCGTCTCATTGATTCAAAAGGACAAATGGTTGGTGTTGTACCTTTAGCAAAAGCCTTACAAATGGCAAATGATGCTGGTCTAGATTTAGTTGAAATTTCTCCAAATGCTGAACCCCCAGTATGTAAGATACTTGATTTTAGTAGATTCAAGTATGATGCAAAAAAGAAGATACAAGAAGCCAAAAAAAAGCAGAAAAAAGTTGCTCTTAAGGAGATGAAATTTAAAGTCAATATTGGCCAAGGGGATCTTGATGTTAAAATTAGAAAGATCAAAGAATTTCTTGAGGATGGAGATAAGGTTAAGTTGTCGTTATGGTTTAAGGGGCGTGAAATAGTCCATAAAGACAAGGGAAAAGAGCTTTTTGATAGAATATTAGAGAGCCTAGGGGCGTTAGCAAAAATTGAATTCGAGCCTAAAATGGAAGGTAAACAGATAATAATGATAATTAGCGCAAATTCTAATACGGAGTAGAGGTGTAAGAGTTATTCAGCGTTTATTATCAGTGTTTATCGTAATAGAGCATTAAGAGCATTACTGGAGCAATGAATACAAGGTAAAGCTACGTTTTACTTTGGCGTAGATGAGTATAGTGCTAGTTTTAGATTTAATTTCTAGGGGCAGATGTTTGCTAATTTTATAGACATAATAATGTTTAATGCTACTATTAGCTTTCATTATTGATTATTGCCAATGATTGCAGAAGAAGTAAATATAGAGAATGTTGATTTTGGTGACGCTATTTCTGAGCGCTACCTTGCTTATGCATTATCAACAATAATGTCTAGATCCCTGCCAGATGTTAGAGATGGACTAAAGCCAGTGCATAGGAGATTACTTTATGCAATGCTTAAATTAAGGCTTGATCCAGACTCTGGATATAAAAAATGCGCAAGAGTTGTTGGTGATGTTATAGGTAAATATCACCCGCATGGTGATGTTGCAGTATATGAAACTCTTGTAAGACTAGCACAGAACTTTTCACTTCGGTACCCACTTATTGATGGTCAAGGTAATTTTGGCTCAATAGATGGGGATAATGCAGCGGCAATGAGGTATACAGAGTCAAAAATGACTCCTATTTGTACGCTACTTATGGAGGAAATAGACAAAGATACAGTTGATTTTCGTTCTACCTATGATGATTCAGATACCGAACCAGTTTTATTGCCTGCGCAGTTCCCTAATTTACTTGTAAATGGTTCTGAGGGGATAGCGGTAGGCATGGCAACTAGTATCCCACCTCATAATTTGCATGAACTTTGCGATGCGCTCATATACATGATAGAGCATAAAGAAACAAAGTGCGAAGATATATTGCAATTTATAAAAGGCCCAGATTTTCCAACCGGTGGAATAATTGTAGATAGTAGAGAAGCAATTGAACAAACTTATTTATCTGGTAAAGGTAGTTTTAGAGTAAGAGCAAAATGGGAAAAAGAGAATTTTAGTCACGGCTTATATCAAATTGTAATTACAGAAATACCGTATCAGGTACAAAAATCTAGATTAATTGAGCAAATTGCAACGCTACTAAATGATAAAAAGCTACCACTTATTGGTAATATACGGGATGAATCAGATGAAAATATAAGAATAGTTATTGAGCCAAAGGGACGAAATTGCTCAGCTGAAATCGTTATGGAGTCACTTTTTAAACTCTCTGAACTTGAGTCTAGGTTTCATTTAAACATGAATGTCTTAAGTTCGCTTGGTGTTCCAAGGGTGATGAACTTACATGAAGTGTTAAAGGAATTCTTAGAATTTAGGAAAGAAGTTACAATCAGGAAGACAAAGTTTGAGCTATCCAATATTGATAACCGCCTAGAGATTCTAGCTGCTCTTAAAATAGCATATTTGAACATTGACGAAGTGATCAAAATAATTCGTGAAGAAGATGAGCCTAAAAAGGTGCTTATGGCTAGATTTGGGCTCAATGATAACCAAGCAGAAGCAATCCTTAACTTGAAGCTTAGATCATTAAGAAAGCTAGAGGAACAAGAGATAATATCAGAAAATGAGGCATTGCTAAAAAGGCGAAGTGAATTAAGTATGATTCTTGATAAATCAGATTATCTTTGGAAGTGTATTAAGAAGGATATTATTAATATCCAAAAGAAATTTGGCAGCGAAACAGAGATCGGAGTACGTCGTACAAGTTTTGAAGAATCTCAAACAGTGGCGCAAGTAATTGATATATCGGCTTTTATTGAAAAAGAACCTATTACCATTATCTGTTCTAAAATGGGGTGGATAAGGTCCATGAAGGGACATAATCTTGACCTGTCAACAGTAAAGTTTAAAGAAGGTGATGCTGAAGCTTTTATCGTTGAGTCATATACAACAAGTAGCATTCTTATATGTTCTACTGGTGGTAAGTTCTTTACAGTACTTGGAGATAATTTTGCCAAAGGTAAGGGCCAAGGTGAGTCAATCAAATTAATGATAGATATCGATAATTATGATGTAACCAACATAATCCCTTATACACAGGGGCAGAAATTATTTTTAGCTTCATCGAATGGCAAGGGGTTCTTAGTAAACAGCGATGATGCACTGGCTTCAACTAAAAACGGTAAACAAATAATGAATCTAGCATCGGGCGAGAATTGCGTTGTTTGTACCCCTTTAGATGGAGATATGGTAGCTGTTGTTGGCACTAATAGAAAATTACTAGTATTTGCTGCTAATGAAATTCCTGAAATGAAGAGAGGGCAAGGCGTGGTCTTACAAAAATATAAGGATGCTCATCTATCTGATGCCAAAATTTTTGATTCTAATATTGGCTTATCATGGGGTATTGGATCACGTATTAGGCTTGAAAAAGACATAATGTCGTGGCGAGCAAAACGCGGTGCTGTAGGAAAAATACCTCCAGTTGGATTTCCTAAGAACAATAAATTTAACTAACTTATACTAGCAGTTTATAATCCAAGATTATTATTCAATCAAAAGGGTTGTATGCGCTGGTTATTTTATGCTATTTCTATTATTGGATCATTGAGTATTTTTGTTATTTACCAATTTTGGCCACCTATTAGCTATTTATTATATATTTTTATCCCCTATATACTAATAGGTTTGCGTGATATTTTTTCAACCAGGCATACGGTGCTTAGAAATTACCCAGTAATTGGCCATTTAAGGTATATGCTCGAATCTATTAGGCCGGAAATTCAGCAGTATTTTGTTGAATCAGATAGTAGCGGCACACCATATTCAAGGGAGATTAGGTCATTGGTATATCAAAAGGCTAAAGGCGTGACTGAAACAATAGCTTTTGGCACTAAGAATGATATTACAAGTATTGGGTATGTTTTTTCTTATCACTCTCTTTCTCCAAAACATGTGGCACCTAGTAGTACTAGAGTAATCATAGGGGGTAAAGATTGTAAAAAACCTTATAATGCATCCAGGATGAATGTATCAGGTATGAGTTTCGGGGCAATTAGTCCTAATGCTATAAGAGCTCTCAATAAAGGGGCCAAAATAGGCAATTTTTGCCAAAGCACAGGAGAAGGGGGGGTAAGCCCTTATCATCTAGAGCATGGTGGTGATTTGGTTTGGCAAATTGGTACCGGTTATTTTGGTTGTCGCCACAAGGATGGTACATTTAACCAGGATGCTTTTGCGGAAGTAGTAGGCAGGAATGATGTGATTAAAATGATTGAAATCAAATTGTCTCAAGGAGCAAAGCCAGCTCATGGTGGTATCTTGCCTGCTGCTAAAGTAAATGAAGAAATAGCAAAAATAAGGATGCTTGAGCCTCATAAAGATGCGATTTCTCCTCCAGGTCACTCCGCGTTTTCTAATCCAATTGAATTTATGCATTTTATTGCTAAGCTTCGTCAGATTTCTGGTGCAAGACCAATCGGGTTCAAATTATGTATAGGTCATAAAGCCGAATTTATGTCTATTTGTAAAGCTATGATAGAAACTGGTATAAAACCAGATTTTATCACCATAGATGGTGCTGAAGGCGGAACCGGTGCTGCTCCAGTAACTTTTACTAATCGTATTGGCACGCCAATAAATGAAGCTTTAACTTTTGTACATAATTGTTTAATTGGAGCAAATTTGCGAGATGATATAAAGTTAATTGCCAGCGGCAAAATCGCAACTGGCTATGATATGGTAATGAAAATAGCTCTTGGTGCTGATAGTTGTAATGTTGCAAGAGCTATGATGTTTGCACTTGGCTGTCTGCAATCATTAAGCTGTAATACCGATAGGTGTCCAACAGGCATTGCAACACAAAATAGGCACAGATGGTCTGCGTTGGATGTTAAAGATAAATCGGTGCGAGTAGCAAATTTTCAAAAACGAACAGTCGAGTCATTTTGTGAATTAGTTGGCGCTATGGGGCTTGATGATCCTGAAAAACTTGAGCCTATGCATATTAGGCGATATATCGATTCAAGCACTAGTAAGAGCTTTGCTCAAATATATCATAGTTTATCACCTGGTGAGCTACTTGATAGAAAATCCACTGGGCATTTTATTGATTTATGGAATATAGCAACTACCAAAAGCTTTATCCCAGAATTTTTATAAGTAAATCAAATCTAGAATATGATTCCAAGAACTCCAATACCACAAAGATCATTGCGTAATGGATGCTGAATCAAGTTCGGGATAACTAAAAAGGGCAGATGACAAAATTAAGCTTATCCCAAAACAAAACAAGGTCATCCCAAACTTGATTTGGGATCAATTACTATGAAGTTACCAAGAGTAAAGTTGTTAAATGGGCTGAATCACAGATGTTTCAGTATTGGTGTTGCGGCGAGGTTGTTTTTGTTTTATCTCTTTTGTAGGTTTTTTAACGTCATCTATATTAGATTTAGAATTGTTATTTTCTTTATGCTTATTTTCTATGTTAATAGCAGCTGGGCATCTGGTATTAGCCATTTCACGCTTTGTATCATTCAAAAGCTGTTTGATGTTATTTAATTCTTCTCTTAAGTCATTATTATCAGCAGCTGAATTGCGGCTTAATTTGTCACTAGTGTGAATTACTGAAGGATAAGCAAGGTCAGTTCTTTTTTTACCTTTCTTATTTTGGCTTAGGTCATGCTCAAGCATTGCCTTATACATCTCAACATTTTCACGGGCATTATCTTCATAAGAGATATCACTGTTATCAAAATCGCTATCATCATACTCATATTCACCAGTAAGAATATTTTTTTTAGCTTGAGAAATATACTTTTTGTTATATAAAGGAGCTCTTTTTCCGCCTTTAAAACCTTTACTGTCAAAAATTTTATTATTTGCAGATTTTTTCAAATATCCTTCTGGTCCTGTAACGCAAGAGGACAATAGAAAAGCCAAAGAAGAAAGAACAATTATTTTTTTTAACATCACGTACGTAAATTACCTAGGTATCCTAATTAAAACATGTCATATAAGAGTTGCAGTTGCAACCCAGAATGTAATCTATCATTGAATTATTTTTAATACTGTGTCTGCTAGATACTTTGTGCCATTGCTTTTTCTTTTTATCATATTTTCTGAAGCGTTGATTAATAATTTTCTATTATTGATTAAAGCTAGAATTTTATTAGCTAATATTTCAGGTGTTAAAGTCTCCTGTCTATAGCACCAACTTGCCCCAGAATCTTCTAGAGCTTTTGCGTTGTAATATTGATGATCTTCCATGGCATAAGGAAATGGAATAAAAATAGACGGCAAACCTATCGTAACTAGTTCTGCAACAGTACCAGATCCTGATCTGGTAATAGCTAGATCGGAATCAGCATATATTTCATGAATATTATGAAAGAAATCAGATATAGTATGTTTTACCCTTAATTTTTGATAAAAATTATTCAACCTATCATGATCCTCTATTTTTGCTTGTTGCGTAATTTCAATTTGAGTATTAGGATTGTTTTGTAAAATTTTTTCTATTGCCGTAGGTATTAATTCAGAAAATATTTTTGCTCCTTGGCTGCCACCAAAAACAAATATTTTGAATGCTTCCTTATTAAAGTTATCTTTTATCGGAAGATTTCTAATTGCAGATCTAACCAAATCACCAGTATAAATTATTTTGTCTTTATGGATATGTCCTACATTCACGGTTTCTTTGTAAGTGAGAGCAATTAGATGAGCTTTGTCAGTAAATAGTCTATTTGCTTTACCAAGAAAGCAGTTTAATTCAACTAATACATATGGAATATTTAATATACGAGCTGCAAATATAGCCGGAAAGCTTGTATATCCGCCAAAACCAATGATAACTTTGGGGCTGATTTTTTTAATTAAAAAAACATGCTTAAAACAGCTGAAAATTATTTTATATAATGAAATAATTTTATTAAATATAGAATTCATTTTAAGGTGAAAATCTATTACATTTACTGTAAAACTAAGGTCTTTATTGATATATTTTTGGCACCTAGTATCAGTTATCAATTGAACTTTATTTTTTGATAAAAGTAGTTCTTCTGCTAGTGCAAGAGCAGGGAATAGGTGGCCACCTGTGCCACCAGCCGATAATAATATTATTTTATCATCTGTCATTTTCTTTAATCTTCCTGAAGCTTATATTTTACTAATGATGTCTTGTGTTTCGTGAGGCCAAGAAGCATACCAACTCCAATAGCGATAGCAATAGTGGATGAGCCTCCATAGCTAATGAATGGTAAAGTCATGCCTTTAGTTGGTAGTAAATGCAGTGTAACCCCCATATTAATACCGGCTTGTAGGCCAAATTGAGTAATAATGCCAAGGGAAGCCATTTGAACAAATTTATCTTTTTCATCAACAATTCTTATGAGGGAGCGAAGTACAATGAAAGCAAAAATAAGAATTATAAGAATACAAATTATTGCACCAAATTCTTCTCCTGCTACGGCAAAGATAAAATCTGTATGAGAATCTGGTAAGTGTTGTTTAACGTATCCTTCACCAGGTCCTTTTCCATATAATCCACCTTCTTCAAATGCTAGTATAGACTTTGATACTTGATAATTTTCGCTAGAGTCTGGATCAAGAAAATTATTTATTCTTGCTGTAACGTGAGGTAAGAATAAATATGCAAGCGTTATTCCAAGTATACCAATAAAAATTGAAGATATTATCCATATGATAGGAAAGCCGCTGACAAAAAGCTGCGTTGCAAATACGGCAGTAATGAGTATTAGCATGCCAACATCTGGTTGAATAAGAAGTAAAGATGCAATTAAAGCATATAACCCAATGCAAATTTGAAAACTTGGAAAATCGTCTTGATATTTTAGTGATAATATCCACCCAACTACTACTGAGAAAAATGGCTTTAGAAACTCAGATGGCTGGTATGAAAAACCAGCAATTTTGATCCATCTGGTTGCGCCTTTGACCTCATAGCCAAAGAATTTCACTACTATCAACATAAAAATACTAAATAAAAACCCCATAATAGCGATTCTTTTTATCCATCTTTCATCAAGCATTGAAAAGAAAATCATTAAGATAATGCCAGTAGTTAAGAATATAACTTGTCTTGTAGAGAAATAGTCACTTACTAAGCCAATTTTTCTTGCTACTGCCGAGCTTGTAGTGGTCACAAGCATAAAGCTAAGGGCAATGAGAATTGCATAAGCAATCACCGATTGCTGATCTATTTCACGCCACCATTGTTTAATTAATCTGCTTAGTATCATATAATTCTACGAATTTATCGCCTCGGTCTTCAAAATTCTTAAATTGGTCATAGGATGCGCAAGCTGGTGCAAGTAGAATATTATATTCGCGTTTTGATTCAGCTTTTTCAGATATTGCATATTCAAATGCCTGATCCATATTATCACATATAGTATATTTGACCTTATAAATATCCAGTAATTTAGCAAGAATTAATTTATCTCTGCCAAATAAAAATGCCTTTGTTATGTTACTCAAGTATGGCTCGATTGGAGATAGATTCTCTTCCTTAAAAATGCCGCCTACCAACCATAAAATATTGCCAAGAGAAGATAACGATGCAGCAGCAGCAGCAGCATTTGTTGCTTTGCTATCATTATAAAAGCTAAAATGTCCTTTAGTTCCTACATATTGCATTCGGTGTTTTAAGCCAGGAAAAGTGGTTATATGATCAATTATTTCTTTTGCGTTTAAGCCCAGTGATCTACATACTGCAAAAGCAGCTGCGATATTTTCATTATTATGCTTACCTTGAAGGTTTTGTAAAAATCCAGTTTGGTATTTTCCATTATTAAAATAATTGTCATGAATAGTATTTTCATTACAAGTAATACCGTTTTTGATATTTGTTCTTGTACTAAACGGTATAAGTTTTTTATCACCAGCTTGTTTTAAAGTATCAAATAATAGCTTGGATTTTTCGCTATCTAAACCAATGACTTTAATTCCATCGCCTTCAAAGGCTCTAGCTTTAGAGCTGCAGTAATCATCAAAACTGTCATATCTATCAAGATGGTCAGGAGTGATATTGATTAGTACTGAAATATCGGGATTAAATTGATCTAGTAGGTCAAGTTGAAATGATGATAATTCAAGAACATAGCCTTTGGCATTACGTGGTAGTTCAAGCACGGGCAGGCCAATATTTCCTCCACACTCAAAATTAAGACCAGCATGCGCAAGAATGTGTGCTATTAACGCTGTAGTAGTACTTTTACCGTTTGTTCCAGTTACTGAAACTATTTTAGAATTTTTATTAAGCTCTAAGAATAGTTCAATATCTGAGCTTATTTTTATGTTATTCCTTTTTGCTATTCCAAATATTTTATGACTATGGGGTACCCCAGGGCTTATATAAATTATATCTAAATCATTCCAAGAACTATTATCGCTTGGTACTAAGCAGGAACTGTCAAATTGCTTACTGAAATTGTTGCGATTAATTTCTGAGTCATCCCAACAATATATACGATTGAGTTTTGTTTTTAGCTCTTTGTAAATTGATTGCCCGGTGATGCCAAGTCCAAAAATTCCTACTTTATCAGTCATTTTTATAGTACCTTATTACCTACATTGGCTGCTAAGCTTGCAGAAACAAACTTCTCTAAATCGCCATCAAGCACGCCTCCGGTATCACTGGTTTCATAATCAGTTCTTAAGTCTTTGACTAATTGGTATGGTTGTAGAACATACGACCTAATTTGATGTCCCCAACCAATTTCAGTTTTCTCGGCATTTTGTTTGTTAATTTCGTCGTTTTTCTTTTGCATTTCAAGTTCAAACAGTCTTGCTTTCAGCATACGCATCGCCTCAGCTTTATTTCTATGCTGAGATCTGTCGCTTTGACATTGCGTTACAATATTCGTAGGAATATGGGTAATTCTTACGGCAGAATCAGTGGTATTAACGTGCTGACCTCCAGCCCCTGAAGATCTATATGTATCGATTCTTAAGTCTTTTTCTTCGATATTTATATCGATATTATCATCAACTTCTGGATATACCCAACACGAAGCAAAGCTTGTCATTCTTTTTCCTGCCGCATTAAATGGCGATATCCGAACTAGCCTATGAACACCTGACTCAGTTTTAAGCCAACCATACGCCATATTACCGGTAATTTTAATACAGCATGACTTTATGCCGGCTTCTTCACCAGAAATGATATTAATTATTTCTGGTTTAAAGCCCATTCTTTCGGCAAATCTTAGGTACATTCTCATCATTATGGAGGCCCAGTCATGACTTTCTGTGCCACCAGCTCCGGCATTAATTTCTAAGAAGCAATTATTGCCATCCATTTCTCCTGAAAATAAGCATTCTGTCTCTAGTTTGGATGCATCTTTTTGGATATCCACCAGAGTTTTTTCTATCTCATCTAGCAATATAGCATCATTTTCTGCTTCCGCTAATAGTGCTATTTCCAAATTATCATTTAATCTGTTGTTAATACTATCATAGGATTGAAGTGTTTTTTCTAGAGAGCTTTTTTGTTTTAAAACTTCACTGGCTTTTTTTTGATCGTCCCATAATTTTGGATCTTGTGATAGAGTTTCAAGATCAGTTAATTTTCTTCTTATTCCATCTGGGTCAAAGTGACCTCCTAATTAAAACCAATGACTCTTCAATCTTGTTTTTTAGGTTTTCTAATTCCGCTCTCATTTTTACTACCACACTTGAATATTTTGTTATATACTCTGCCATGATTTTATGGGTTACATAAAGCGTAGGCAGACTATTTTTATTGGAATATAATACACACATTAATGACAGAAAAGAAATTTATTAGAAATTTTTCCATAATTGCTCATATTGACCATGGTAAGTCGACATTGGCGGATAGGCTAATCCAATATTGTGGAGGTCTAACTGCAAGAGAAATGAGTGAGCAAGTTCTTGATTCAATGGATATTGAAAGAGAGCGTGGAATAACGATTAAAGCACAAACAGTGAGACTTGAGTATAAAGCCAAAGATGGTAATACTTATATACTGAATCTAATGGATACTCCTGGGCACGTGGATTTTTCCTACGAGGTAAGTAGGTCACTTGCAGCATGCGAAGGATCATTGCTTGTCGTTGATGCAAGTCAAGGTGTTGAAGCGCAAACATTAGCAAATGTATATCAAGCAATTGATAATAACCACGAAATAATTCCTATACTTAATAAAATTGATCTACCTGCAGCTGAACCAGAAATGGTGAAACAGCAGATTGAAGATATGATTGGTATTGACGCCAGTGATGCTGTACTTATCTCAGCTAAGAGTGGAATCGGTATTGAAGAGGTGCTAGAAGCCATTGTAAATCGCTTACCTCCGCCAAAGGAAAATAAGTCTGACGAAAAGCATCTTAAGGCTCTGCTAGTGGATAGTTGGTATGATAAGTACCTAGGTGTGGTAATTTTAATCAGAGTTTTTCAAGGAAGTTTGAAAAAGGGTATGAAGGTTAAAATGCTCTCCACTGGGAAGACATATACAATAGATAACGTTGGTTACTTTACTCCTAAAAAGGTTTTATGCGATTCAATAGATGATGGTCAAATTGGCTTTTTTACTGCTTCAATCAAACAAGTTTCAGATTGTAAAGTTGGTGATACCATAGTTGAAGATACTAAGTTAAATATAGAACCATTACCTGGCTTTAAGCCTAGTTTACCTGTGGTGTTTTGTGGTCTTTATCCATCAGACGCTTCCCAGTTTGAAGCACTTAAGGATTCTTTAGAAAAGTTGTGTTTGAATGATTCGAGTATATCCTATGAAACCGAAACCTCTACGGCCTTAGGATTTGGCTTTAGATGTGGGTTTCTTGGCTTACTTCACCTCGAGATAGTACAAGAAAGACTTGATCGAGAATTCGATCTTGATCTTATTACCACCGCTCCAAGTGTTATATATAGGATTATTCTTCGTGGTGGTAAGGAGATGGAAATTCATAACCCAGCCGATTTTCCTGATGTACAAGGCATTGAAACTATGCTCGAACCTTGGATAAAAGCAACAATAATGGTTCCAGAAGAGTATTTAGGATCGGTACTTGCATTATGTACTGATAAGCGAGGAGTGCAGCTAGACATGAAATATATGTCTGGGCGAATAATGTTGCAATATAGGTTACCACTGAATGAGATAGTTTTTGATTTCTATGATAAACTTAAAAGTTGTACAAAAGGTTATGCAAGCTTTGATTGGGAGATGGATGGCTATGAACAAAGTGATTTGGTAAAATTATCCATTCTGGTAAATTCTGAACCAGTAGATGCATTATCAACAATAATTCATAGATCAAGAGCTGAATATAGAGGCAGAGAGTTATGTAATAGATTAAAAGATCTAATTCCTAGACAGTTATTTCAAATTGCTATTCAAGCAGCAATTGGTGGCAAAATTATAGCTCGAGAAAATGTAAAAGCGATGCGCAAAGACGTGCTTGCAAAATGTTATGGTGGTGATATCACAAGAAAAAGAAAGCTACTTGAAAAACAAAAGGCTGGTAAAAAGAGGATGAGGAACGTTGGTAACGTAGAAATTCCTCAATCTGCTTTCATTGCAGCTCTAAAGGTAGGTGATGATTAAATTTAATCGAAAAAAAGATAAAGTTGCTATAATTGCGCCGAGTTCAGCGATCAAAGATGCTGAAAATAATTTTGATTTAGAAACAAGTAAAAAAGGCTTAGAGCTTGCAATATCTTTGTTCAAAGAGCATGGATTAGAGTGTGTATATGATGAGAAGATTTTTGCAGGTGGCAGTCTTGCTTATTTTGCAGCTACAAGAGAAGAGCGCTTTAGGCAGTTCAAAGATGCACTTGAAGATCCTTTGATTAAAATCATTTCTATTTTTAGGGGTGGTTATGGAGCTGGAGAAATTGTGTTTGATTTAATGAATATCAAACCATCAACCCCTAAGATATTTATTGGTTTTAGTGATGCAACTGCAATTCACTACCTCTTCAATCAACACTACAAATTCGCCTCAATCCATGGAGCAGTAGGAAAACACAATCAAGACATGATATCACACATGATATCGTGTCTTTCTGGTAATGAAGTAAGTTTAACATTGAATCCATTAAACCAAAAAGCTCTACAAGAAAAAAAATTTAACGCTGTTACAACTGGTGGCAACTTAACGTTGATTTGCAATATGATAGGTACTAGGCTTGCTCCAGTTAATGAAGGAAAAATTGTAATAATCGAAGAGGTTAATGAGGCAGGGTACCGGGTACATAGAAACCTTCTTCATATGAAAAATGCAGGTCTTTTTGATAGTGCAAAGGCAGTAATTTTTGGTGATTTTACTGCTTCAGATAATCATTTAGAAGCTAGTATTGAGCATTTTAGTAATAATTATTTAAAACATTTGCCAGTGTATAGAACAGTTGGGGTGGGGCATAATTCTATTAATTATCCTTTTGCTCTTGGGGCCAGTGCTATGATTAATAGTGATATTCTAGAAATCGAAAGCCCATTTTCTTTGAAGTAATATGAAAATAAGAATCGGCACAAGAGGAAGTAAACTAGCATTAATTCAAGCGAATTTAGTTATATCAGAAATTACAAAACATTATAAAAACGCCGATTGCCAAATCGTTGAGATAATTACATCAGGAGATAAAATTACTGACAAGAATTTATACGATATTGGCGGTAAAGCCCTGTTTTTAAAGGAAATAGAGGAACAATTACTTGATAAAAAAATTGATATTGCTGTTCATTCTTTAAAAGATGTACCAGGAATGTTGCCAAAAGGTCTTGTAATAGCTGCGGTATTGGAGCGAGAAGATCCAAGAGATTGCTTTGTATCATTTAAATCTAATTCAATTTTAACTCTGCCGCAAAATGCTAAAGTTGGTAGTTCTTCAGTTAGAAGAAAAGTAATAATAAACCAGGTAAGACCAGACATAGAAGTTGTGGTGTTTAGAGGTAATATTAATACAAGGATAGAAAAGCTTCAAAGCAGTCAGGTAGATGGAACCATTTTGGCTATTGCTGGCCTTAAAAGGGCGGGTTTGTTTGACAATAAATATTGCTTTCCAATTGAAACAGATTTTATGCTTCCAGCTGTAGGTCAAGGCATTATTGGAATTGAAGTAAGACAAGATGACCAAAATATGCTAGAACTATGTAAGCAGATTAATCACGTGCCAACCTGGGATCTATCTATTGCTGAGAGGTCATTCCTATCCTACCTTGATGCTAGTTGTAGAACGCCGATGGCAGCATATGCACGATATGAAAATGACCAGATCTTCGCTAGCTATATGCTAGCTAGTGAAGATGGTAGTAAAATATCAGGCTGTAATAAAATATTCTCAGTTGCTACTGCATATGAACAAGGAGTAAATGCTGCTATAGAGCTCTTAAAAGCTATTGGCTCTTAGTTCTTCATTTTATTTCAAGACCAAACATTTTAAAAATAAAGACCAAATCTTCAGCAGCTTCTTTTAAATAATCAAACCTGCCGGAGGCGCCTTGATGTCCAAAACTCATATTTGTTTTAAAGATAATTATATTATTATCCGTTTTTTGGTCTCTTAACTTTGCAACCCATTTTGATGCTTCCCAATAACCAACCCTTGGATCTGATAAGCCAGCAGTAACCATTAGATTGGGGTAATTTTGTTTAGTAACATTATCATAAGGTGAATATGATTTGATATAATCAAAATACTCCTTATCTTTTGGGTTTCCCCATTCTTTAAACTCACCTGGGGTCAGTGGTAGTGTTTCATCCAGCATAGTATTCAACACATCCACAAAAGGAACATGAGCAACTGCTGCTTTAAACAGTTCTGGTCTTTGATTGATAACATTACCTATTAGCATTCCTCCAGCACTACCACCCATGATTGCTATATTACCTTTTGAGGTATATTTTTTACTAACTAGTTCATCAGCTGCTGCAATAAAATCTGTAAAGGTACGCTTTTTATTTAAGAATTTTGCTGATTCATACCAATCATATCCTAAATCATCGCCACCTCTAATATGTGCTATGGCATAAACAAAACCACGATTTGCTAGTGTGATAGCTGTATTTTTAAAAACAGGTGGGATGCTGATACCATAAGAACCATAGCCATATAAATAAAGAGGGTTTGATCCGTCATGTTTAAATAGATCATTTTTATATAAAATAGTTATTGGTACTTCCACACCGTCAGTTTTAACAAAGATCCTTTCAACAGTATACTGCTTAGGGTCATGTCCACTTGGAATTTCTTGTACTTTTAAAGCACTCAAGTTATTAGAAATAAAATCATAAGAGTAGGTGGTGTTAGGTCTTGCCATTGAACTATAGTCAGATCTAATATCGTTTTCTTCGAAATTTGTAGAGTAAATTCTAGCGCTATAAGCAGCCTCTGGAAAAGTGAGCTTCTTTTCGATTGTATCATTTAAATTATGCACCACTAATTCAGGTAGGCCTTTTATTCTATAATTTATTAATAAAAAATCTTTGGTAATGTCAAAACTAGATAAATACTTGTTTTTATCTTCTTTGATATAGTTAATCCATTTACTTGATGAGGAATAATCTTTAGATTCACTTCGCAAGATTTTGAAATTTTTTGCATTATCATTGGTGCTCATATAGAAATAATTGCCATTATGATCAACGCTGTACTGCACCATATCCTTGCGTTTTAGTATCACCTTAGGGGTAAGTGATTTATCTTGCATGTCAATATAGTATATCTCATTACTATCATGACCATTGATAACTACAAAGATATATTTCTTACTAGAGGATTTGCTAACAGAAGTATAGTAAAGATGATCTTGTTCATGATATATCAGTCTATCTTCTTTTTTATTTGTTCCCAATTTATGAAAGTACACTTTGTTGTGGCGCCAATTATCAGGTTCTATTGGGGTATAAAAAAAACCACTTTGATCTTCGTGCCATATGATATTACCAGAAGTATCTTCTACGATATCACTTAAGTATTTTGCCGATTTTATATCGTATAATTTGATAGTAAATTTTTCTCCACCGGTATGATCAACTGAATAAGCCATTAAATTATGATCAGGACTGATTGCAAAACCACCTAGGGAAGTAAATTTTTGTCCCTTAGCTAGCTCGTTTACGTTTAGTAGTATTTCTTCTTTACCATCAGTTGATTCATATTTGCGGCAATATATTGGATATTCTTTATCTTCTTCAGTTCTAGTATAATAATAATACTTATCTCTTTTTATATATGTTGATTGATCAGCTAGCTTTATTCTGCCTTTTAATTCTTCAAATATAATATTTTTTTCTTTTTCCAATGGGTTGATAAAACTATCAAAATACCTATTTTCCTCATTAAGGTAATCTAGTACTTTTTGATCTTTAACGCTGTTTGGCCATCCTTGTGCTCTCATCCAATGGTATTGGTCACTGATTTTATTTCCTGCAATTTCTGTTTCATAAGTGATTTTATCTGCAATTGGAGCCTTAATATTGTTAAGCATTGGATTCCCTCCCATGGCGTTATGTATTAAAATAAAGGTGACTATAATTGATAAGATTCTATTCATATTTTTAGTTTTTGATTTGGCCTATAAACCTAGCAAAATCCTGCGCATTTGCAAAATCTTTATAAACAGATGCAAACCTTATATAGGCTACTGGATCAATCTTAGCTAGTTCACTCATAATTAATTTACCGATTGCTCGAGATTCCACCTCTCTTGCACTTGAACTTTCTATTTCAAGTATGATGTTATTAGCTATATTTTCGATTACTTCATCAGAGAAATTTCGCTTTCTTAGTGCGGTTGAAATTGATTTAAGAATTTTATTTCTATCAAATGGTCTTTTAGCTCCGCTTTTTTTGATTACCGATAATTCTCGCAATTGTATTCTTTCAAAAGTAGTAAAGCGACCTTTGCATTTTGTGCAAGATCTACGTCTTCTGATAACTTTCCCTTCTTCAGTTTCTCTAGTATCTTTAACTATAGTTTCTGGGGCATGGCAAAATGGACATTTCATAGATCAGTATATATAGGGAATTTCTTAGTTAATTCAACTGCTTTTTTGTGTACTTCTTGTTCTATAAGAGTGTTATGATCTGATGATTTTAGTCCATCTAGTATATCAGCGATTAAGTTTGCTACTATTTCAAATTCTTTTTCTTTGAAACCTCTTGTAGTGCAGGCTGGAGTGCCAAGCCTAATTCCAGATGTAACAAACGGTGAAGTGGTGTCAAATGGTACTGAGTTTTTATTTGCAGTAATTGCAGCTCTATCAAGAGAATCAGCAGCAATTTTCCCAGTTATGCCGTGTTTTCTTAGGTCAAGTAAAACAATATGATTCACTGTTCCACCGGTTAAAATGTCATATCCTCTCTTTTGTAAAGAGCTTGCTAGTGTTTTAGCATTAGACAATACTTGAGCAATATAATTGCTATATTCTGGTTTTAAAGCTTCTCTAAATGCTACAGCCTTTGCTGCAATAATGTGCATTAAAGGACCACCTTGAAGCCCAGGGAATACTGCTTTATCAATTTTTTGACCAACTTCAATATCGTTTGACATAATGATTCCACCTCTTGGTCCGCGTAGTGTTTTATGGGTGGTAGAGGTAACTACATGTGCATAAGGCAATGGGCTAGGGTGTTGATTTGCTGCTATTATTCCGGCAATATGTGCAATATCTGCCATCAGGTATGCTCCAATTTCATCTGCAATTTCTCTGAATTTAGCAAAGTCTAGTGTTTGAGTATAAGCAGAATAGCCGGCTATTATTAATTTTGGTTTATGTTCTTTTGCTAATTTTCTTACCTGATCATAGTCAACTAAGTACGTTTTAGGGTCAACGCTATAAAATACAGGGCTAAACCATTTACCAGATATGTTTGGGGCTGCTCCATGAGTCAAATGTCCTCCGCAGTCTAGAGACATGCCAAGTATTTTATCCCCAGGATTAAGTAGCGCTAGATACACTGCCTGATTTGCTTGAGAACCAGAATGAGCCTGCACATTAGCCCAAGAGCATTTAAAGAGCTCTTTTAGCCTATTTATAGCCAAAATTTCAGCTTTATCTACTTCCTCGCAGCCAGAGTAATATCTTTTACCAGAATATCCTTCTGCGTATTTATTGGTCATAATAGAGCCCTGGGCCTCTAAAACTGCCTTACTTACAAAATTTTCAGAGGCAATAAGTTCAATATTATGCTCTTGTCTTCGTTTTTCTGAGTTTATTGCATCAAAAATTTCCTTATCTTGTGTGTTTAATATCGTGCTCATACTAGCCCCTCTACATTATATAACTTATTATGCCAACGCTAAGCGATTTAGGAAATTTACAGCGTAATTAAGTCCTTTGTCATCAATTGAATGTGTTAGATTGTTAATTAAATGCAGCTCATGCTCAATTTTAAGTTCTTTGCAATATTTAGCAAAATTCTCGCTTTCTGTGCAAGGTACTACATCATCACTTACTCCATGTATAATACATATTGGTGTTTTAGTATTTACTTGCCCAGCAATTGGTGCAATTAATCGTCCCGAAAACCCAATCAAAGCAGCATATGGATTGTCTTTTTGAGCAAGAGTCAAATAAGATGCCATCATGGTCCCTTGCGAAAAGCCAAAAAGTATTGTGTCTTTGTTTGATAGTCCAAGTTCTTGCTGTTTTTTGCTAATAATCTCGGCTAGTTTTGGTATATTTTGTTCTACTAGCTTTAGTATTAGACTAGGTGTTCTATCTTGCAAACTAAACCATTGACGGCCAAATGGGGCCATATCAAAAGGTTCTACACCATGAGGAGAGATAAAGTGATAATTTGGTAAATCATTTTGTATAAATGGTACTAAACTAATTAAATCGTAACCATCAGAACCAACACCATGAAGGAATACTAGCAATTTATTTGCTTTATTATTTAAGGCGATAGTTTCTGGTAAATCTAACATTTTATGATACTTGCAAGTTACTTAAATATTCTAAATCCACCAGATAATAGGTGATATTAGCCTTTAATATCAAGAATTAATCTAGCTTTTTGTATTTCATGGATATTATTTTTTAAGAAGTCGGAGTTTTCTGTTCCGCTATAAATAAAACTTGTGCCTAAATATATCATACCTAAATAATCACATATTTGTTCAAACATATCTTCAAAACCTCTTGGGTAAGAAGTTTGAAAGCTAGAGATAACAAATAATTTTTTATCTCGTAATTTTCTTCCTAAGTCTTTTCTTATTTTAAGTAGGTCTGATATTCTATCTAAAAATATTTTTATATTTGCATCCGTTGAATACCAATAAACGGGTGTTGCTATGATTATGGTATCGTAAATAATTACTTTCTCCATTAATGGGATAAAATCATCATTTTTATTCTTATGCTCGTAGTCAAATGGGCTAATATTTAAATTGTTTAAATCAACTAAGTCTATTATTGTATTATTCAGTATCTCATTTACTGCTTTTCTTGTGTTTCCAAAGCTTCTGGCGCTTCCAAATATGATAATTTTGTTCATACCGCATACTTTTTTTTATAATAATCACAATACTCTTTAAGAGCGCAATCTTGGCACAAAGGGGTTCTTGCTTTGCAAATGTATCTTCCATGTAATATTAGCCAATGATGAGCATGTTTTAAGTATTTTTTTGGTATAATTGCTAGTAAATCTCTCTCTATTTTTTCTGGTGTTGATGCATTGCTTAATCCTAGTCTATTTGAAACTCTATGAACATGAGTGTCAACAGCGATAGTTGGTTTGCCAAAAGCACAATTGAGTATAACGTTTGCAGTTTTTCTACCAATTCCTGGTAAGGATATTAGTGCATCAAAATTATCTGGTATTGTTGACTGATGCCTGTCGATTAGTAATTTGCTAAGAGAGATAATATTTTTCGCTTTGCTATTAAAAAGTCCAATAGATTTGATGTGTTGTTTTAATCCTTCTTCACCTAGCTCTAGCATTTTTTCTGGGGAGGTGTAATATTTAAATAAGTTTGTTGTGGCTTTATTTACTGAAATATCAGTTGCTTGCGCCGATAAAATGACAGCTACTGCTAAAGTGAAATTATTATTATAATTAAGTTCTGTTTTAGGAGAATTAACCTTAGACTGTAATATAGAAAATATATTTTCAACTTTTACGATAGGTAACATTACTTATTTGTTGTTTATTTTTTATCAATAATTGTGTATAATGGAGCGCAGAATTTAACGCAAGTATTTGTTTCTTGGTAATTTGCTTATGAATGAAAAAAAAATACATGATTTTATCAATGAATTAATTTCCAATCACGAAGTGGTATTGTTCATGAAAGGGACTAAAGATTTTCCAAATTGTGGATTTTCCGCTATGGTTGTAGGGGTATTACAGACTCTTAATGTGAAGTTTAAAGATGTAAATGTTTTAGAAAGTGACGCCTTGAGGCAGGGAATAAAAGATTATTCTGATTGGCCAACAATTCCTCAATTGTATATCAAAGGAGAATTTATTGGTGGCTGTGATATTGTCAGGGAAATGTACGAAACTGGTGCGCTATCTAGTTTAATAAAAGATCTTCATAATAATTCTTCTGTAAAGGCAGTAAATGAAGGTAATAATGTAATTGAAGCTCTAAGCTAATATTGTTCAAAAGCTTAATTTTATACTAAATGCAAGATGCAATTAAAGTTACTAATTTAATTAAAGACTACTTCGAAAGCGGTGGTGTAGTTAAAAGGGCTTTAGATAAACTTAATTTGAGCATTCCTAAGGGAGAAATTTTTGGTTTACTTGGTCCGAATGGTGCTGGTAAATCAACGTTAATTAATATCTTAGCTGGCACAATTAAGAAAACATCTGGTGATGTCTGCATCATGGGTATATCTATCGATGAGTATCCTAAGAATGCTAGAAGTCAGATAGGTATAGTGCCGCAAGAAATAGTATATGACACATTTTTCCCAATATTTGATGCTTTAGAGTTTTATGCTGGGTATTACGGTATTAAGCCTGGTAATAGAAAAACAGAAGATATTTTGAAAGCTCTTAGTTTGTGGGATAAGAGAAACAGCTACCCTCAGGCTCTTTCCGGTGGAATGAAGCGAAGATTCTTAATTGCAAAGGCGATGGTTCATAGTCCGCCAGTGCTGATTCTTGACGAACCTACGGCCGGTGTAGATATTGAATTAAGGGATCAGCTATGGAAATATATAAAAAGTCTTAAAAACCAAGGTGTTACAGTTATAATTACAACCCATTATCTAACAGAAGCGCAAGAACTTTGTGATGAAATAGCGTTCATAAATAATGGTGAAATTGTAAAACAAGATAGTAAAAACAGAATTTTAGATAGTTTGGGTAGTAAATACATAGAATTTACATTTTCCAATGTGATCAATCCCATGAATATTGACAAGAAATACGAATTTATTTCTCCCAATAAAATACGATTTTATATTGATCAAGGAAAAACTGACTACTACAAGATGTTTGAAATTATAAAGAACTTAGGAGGAGAAATTATTGATATTCATACCGCGAGTCCAGATTTAGAGATTATTTTTCAGCAGATCATGAATTCGAGTAAAACTGTATGATTGAAATTCTTTCTAATAGGTCGATTATTAAAGTATTTGGTCAAGATTCCCTTACATTTTTACAGTCATTGCTTACAAATGATGTAAGTAAAAAATCATATAGTTATAACTATTTTTTAACTAATCAAGGAAGATATTTATGTGATTTATTTTTATATAAAAATGAGGATAAGGAGTTTTTTTTAGATATTAGCGCTGAATCAAAAGCGTCATTTATGGCAAAACTTGCTATGTATAAGCTTAGAAGTTTAGTTGAAATATCAGACATATCAAATGAGATGTGTATTTTATATTCTAAACATCAGATAAGTGATAATGTAGTTTATTCACTGAAAGATCCACGCTATAGCAAATTGTCATTTAGGTCGCTAGCAAGCATGGATGAAGTGCCTACAGGTCTTAAAAATTCGCCTGATCTATACTTAGTGGATAAGTATAAGTATTTTATAATAGATGGGGGAATGGACCTCAAATACGAAAAATCAATCCCAATTGAATTTGGCGCAATTGAATTAAACGCAATAGATTTTGACAAGGGATGTTATATTGGACAAGAAGTTATATCGAGAGCAAAGTACTTGGGGGAAATTAGAAAAAAAATTTTTGGTTTGCAAATTATTGATGGCACAAATATTGCACCTTTGAACAAAGGTGATGAAATACATAGTAGTAGTGGTGATTTACTTGGTTATATATGCTCCTCGTACAAAAATGTTGCTATATCATTACTACGAGAGGAAAAGTACTTGGGACTTGAGAAAAAAGAAGTTATTATCAAAGGCGGCGTGTATAAAGTTGTTGTACCACCTTGGAGAAGATAAAACTTAACTTACGCTAGTACAGGAATGTAACCAATTTTATGAAGAATGCTAATATGAGGCTCTTAATAGTAGGGGATGTTAATAGCGAAATTAAGACTGCAATTGACATTGCAAGATCAAAAAACGCAAAAGTAGTTATGGTCGAATCTTGTGATCAAGCGGTTGACTTCTTATGTCAAGGTAAAGGAGCAGATTTAGTTTTAGTTGATGTTAAATTTGACGTTAAACAATTGGTGCAAAGTATGAATAATGAAAAAATGTCTACGCCAGTTATTGCATATGGTGTTCAATGCTCTCCTAAGGAAGCGGTATTAGCTATTAAATCTGGCGCAAGGGAGTTTATGCCTCTGCCTCCTGATGAGAGGTTAATTGCAGCTATCTTTGCAGCCCTTTCTGATGATACAGTAAATATCATAGGTAAATCAAAAGCAATGACAGAAGCAATAGCTCTTGCGGATAAAATTGCCGCTTCAGACGCAAACGTCCTAATTACTGGCCAATCTGGTACTGGTAAAGAGGTATTATCCAATTATATTCATAATAAAAGCAAAAGAAAAGAAAAGGCATTTATTGCAGTGAATTGTGCTGCTATACCTGAGAATCTATTAGAATCTGAATTATTTGGCCATGAAAAAGGAGCTTTTACCGGTGCTCTCTCAAGAAGAATTGGGAAATTTGAGGAATCATCAGGTGGGACACTTCTTTTAGATGAAATTAGCGAAATGGATTCAAGGCTTCAAGCCAAGCTTTTAAGAGCTATTCAGGAAAAGGAAATTGATCGAGTAGGTGGCAATTCCCCAGTAAAAGTAGACTTAAGAATTATTGCTACATCAAATAGAGATTTACAAAAAGAAATAGAAAAGGGCAATTTTAGAGAAGATTTATATTTTAGGCTAAACATAATTAATATTGCGCTACCTTCATTAAGTGAAAGGGAAAGGGACATCGAGTTATTATCAGAATTTTTTATAAAAAAATATAGTAGAAATAATGGTTTTGCTGAAAAGAAATTATCCAAATCTGCTCTTGAAAAAATGATGAAATATACTTGGCCAGGAAATGTAAGAGAACTTGAAAACGTAATTCATAGGGCCGTTTTGATATCAGATGGTGATGAGATAGAGCCTTCTGATATTAGTATTCAAGAAAGAGAAGTTAATCAATCTCACCAGGATGTTGCAGATTCATCTGATAATGAAAAAAGAATGGTCTTTAATACGATTGGGTATTGTTTGGGTGACATGTCTAAAGCTGCCAATATTCTTGGGATTTCTATTGATATACTACGCAAAAAAATCCAACATTATACAAAGTAAAAACTACCTGCAACAGTCAATTATCCTAGATGAGTTTTAGGATTTATAAATTCTGAAATTAGCCGTTAATGATTAGTTAATAATAATTCTATAAAATCAATATAGAATTAACAATGATATGGAGGATTTATGAAAACTCGACACATAGATGCCGCAGGAAATAATACATTATTAAGTGGTGTGATTGACGAAAACTTTAAAATCAATCCAGGAAATAGAATTATTTTAGAAGAAGGGGCAACTTTTAGGGGGGCACAAGTTGGTGGGCAAATACTTTATAATGATGAATATGTAGTGAAAATATTCTCATTATCTGCCTCTGGAGAATTAGAGTTAGTACCAGAGCATCCAGTGGGAGAGCCAGATGAAGGTGACGTTGATGAAGCTCCTAAGCCGTCTGATTTTTTAACTGTAGAGCGTCATGTTTCTGGATCCAAATTGGGAGAGTTAGCGCAGGGTCTAGGTTTAGCACCTTTGGTAATACCGCCACCTGATTTCAGCTACCCTATTGAGGAGGCGTCTATCTTTCCTCATGTATTATCACGTTCAGTAAGTTGTTCTGATATACCTCCGCCATTGCCGCTTACGCGTTCGATCGCTGCTCCACTGCCAGAATCACCATCTCAGGAACAACAATTTCCTAGATTATCACCAGAACCAGAGGAAGAAGAGGTTTCTAATTCTCCACTTTTTGGGTTGTACCGTGAGCCAACTGCATTTTGGGTTAAAGGTGAGGAGTTGGTGGGTGCCAGTTTAGGTTCAGTAGTGAGTTCAGATCCGAGATCGCCTACACAAAGTCCAACAAGTGAAGATGGAGTGTTATTTGAAATTACTCCTCAATTATTAACACGTTCAGTGAGTGTGGTGCCTGATATGTCGCAATTAGGATTAGTATCACAAGGGTATGTGGCATCGTCATTACCAAGGGATGGGGTTGTGGTTACTCCTCCAGTTCCTAGCTTAGACAGAGAATTGACTCCACCTATGGGTAGAGATGAAGTGGTAAGTTCTAGTAATCCAGAAGGGGCGATGATCCATGTAGTCCCAGGACAAGCGACAGCTCACCAAGAAAGTAATAATCAGGAAAAATTATCGTTACAAGAAGTGCTCGGAATGAATTTATCATCAGATCCATCAAAGTCTGATGGTGCAGAAGTTCAGGTTGTTGGTGAAGGTCATGGCGATGCGGTCAAAGCTGATCTTTGTTGTGGATGTATAATCTTGTGATTAGTAAGATAGCTTTCGTATTTAAATGAGAGTAACAGTTAATAATGGCATGTATGATGAGTTGTACGTGCTATTATTATTTAATCTACTCTTCAAAGTATTTATTTCTTTAGAAATAGTTCCATTTATCAGAAAATTTAAAACTTACTTACATAGATTCCGTAACTAAGACCAACAATTGGTTGTTTCTAGGTGGTTTTATTGTGCTTCTGGTTACTAGCAAATTGCTTTGTAAATAATCCAACTTATTGATAGAGGTTTTTAGTGTTGTTATGTGTCATGCAGTAATAAAATTTAATATCTTTTTCAAATTATTTGATTTTTTAATACGTTATTTTAAGGAGTTATTTGTGTATTTAATTTCATATCTAACCCTTTTGTAAATAAAGATTACAGGAAATATTTCCTTGATTATTTTATTTTCTGCGATTGTATAATCCTAATCTAAATTAATTTTAGTTGCAAATCTTATAAATAAAATTATATTAATGATGTAATTATTAAAATTTATTTATATGACACATTTTTATAACTTTAAAATAAATTATTTTTCTATTAATTTACTATTAGTAACTATAATTTTATCTACTTCTTTATCGTTTCAAGCCTATGCTTTTAGTGAAACTGATAATGTACTCGGTTTAGGAGTGGGCCTTGTTCCTTACCGTCTACCGGATATGAATAGGAGTGCTGGTCCATTTGTACCACAAGATAAACCTACTGTTGTTGTCAAAATTGGTCAGGGTAATGCAGCAAGAATTAATGCTCTTTTTAATAAAGGTAATCCTGAGCAAGATCCTAGTGTTCAGCCTGAATCTGATAGTAGGGTAGTTGGTATAGTCGTAGGAAAGGTAACGCCTTCCAGTCCAAAGAAAGTAGTAAAAAAATATCTAACTTTAGGTAAAAGAGGAATTACGGTAATACCAGCACCTGAAACCTCGGTAGCAAGGGTATTTGAACCAACGAATAATGCGTCCGTTCCACAAGAAGATATTACAGATGCAAGTATTGTTAAACCAGAAGGGCCTAAAAGAAGTGTTACTATTTCTAGAGGTAAACAAAGAACTCTTACTAAGGAAATGGTGGCTGAAATACTTGCTGTTCAGAGCGCGTTCAAACAACCTGAACCATCACCAGCTGTTGCAATTAGCATGGAAAAAAGTATACCAGTACAAGACGGTAATAGCCCATTGGATAACAGTAAGACAGCTAAAAATCCTGCTGCATCATCCATTCCTCACACAGATGAAGTTTATATCATGGATCATGAATTGTATGAGCAAGCTGAAGATAGTAATTTTTTTATAGATTTGGTAAAGAATCCTCATTTGACTCTTCCAGTAGCAAAAGGTGGATCTGAAAATGGAGTAGATTATGCTGAAGAGTTTGATACAAATGG
Source organism: Rickettsiales bacterium (assembly GCA_017302595.1). Classification (GTDB taxonomy): domain Bacteria; phylum Pseudomonadota; class Alphaproteobacteria; order Rickettsiales; family Rickettsiaceae; genus Megaera_A. The sequence continues at coordinate 355,415 of JAFLDA010000001.1, read as the reverse complement.
TGAGAATCATAGTAATGATAGCGTATTGGGTGCTTATGATGATCAATATATGAGTCATCTTTACCTATCAGCGATACAAAGAATAAATGATGCAGCACCTGGTGGTGCTGAGGATTTAACAAGTAATAAAACTTATACTGACCATACTAAGAACGAAATACACATATATGATGAATTAACAAGAATTGCAACGGACACAACAAATTCTAGGGTAAGTGAAATAGTAACATCAAGTCCAATAATTGAACTTAATACAGCACACAACTCAAGTGCAGATCACAACTCTGGTTTGTCAGCTGGTGATGAGGATCAATCTAAAACAAGAGGAGTGTGGGTAAGGGGGTTGTTTGGAAGCATAAAGCAGGGGCAACAAGGTGGTCAGAACGGATTTAAAGGAACAACAGATGGCGCAACTATTGGCATAGAGGAGTATATCAATGATGCTAATCTCATTGGAATTTCTTACACACGTTTAAATGCAAAATTTAAATATAATGCTGCAATAAAAAATAAGATAAAAACAGTGAGCGATTTAATTTCACTTTATGGCGCACACAACCTTGATAGTAGGTTTGTTTTTCATTGGTTATTTTCCGCTGGTTCTATTAAGGCTATGCAAAAGACTAGGAGGTTAGTAGATGTAGACACGTACAAAACAGCCAATGCAAAATTTAATGTCAGGACATATAATTTAGAAACTGTAATTAACTATAAGTTGCCAGTAAATGATTGTTACATTATTCCAAATGTTGGGCTAAGATATGGCAAAAATTACAATGGTGGATATAATGAGTACGGCACTGGAGTGTATAATTTGTCGGTAACTTCAAAGGAAAATTCAAGTTTAATTGCTATTGTTGGTATAAAAGCCGGCAAAACATTTTCTCTATCTAGTGGATTAAATCTAACACCAGGTATCCATGCTGAAATAGACCATTATTTGATCAACAAATCTGGTAAATCTAAGATAAAACTTCAATGGTCTGATTATTTTCCAGGTAACGATATAACAATCACTACTAAAAAAACTGGGTATAATTTGGGTGCAACTTTGCTAGCTAGTAAAAGGAATAATGAGATTCTCTTTAGCTATAACTCTCACTTGAGAGGTAAGTATATTAGCCATCAAGGTTCTATCAAGTTTAAATTATTATTTTAAAGTAAATAAATTAAATAATTCTTAATAAATTTACTATATACTCTCCATGATCTGGTAATTAAATAATTATGGAGAGTAAATATTATGTCTAAAGCAGAAGTAGAAGATAGTAGTCATAGTAAAAAAAAGCTTACAGAAGTGATTCTAGAGTTATCTAAACAACTTACAGAAGGTACAGAAGGTGTTAGTACTGAACAATTGCAAAAAATAATCGATGGTTTAGGTTCATCTAAAAGTAATATTGCAGAAGTAATAGCTTATCAGGAAGGTGTACATAAGTATGTGGTAAAATCTGCAATAATGCTTGCTGATAAGAAAGTGAAATCTAAAACAGAAGAAACTGAGTTATCTTCAAATACAGATAAAGATCAGAAGGATCAAGTTGAACTAGCTGGTGGAGAGGCAGAAACTGGAGAAAATCAATAACACGGGTAAGGTTAACTCAACATACTATTTTGCACAGCATCAATAGATTATGATACTTATTTATAAAGAAGTGGTCACTATTTGATGACTTCAACTACTCCATCTAAACCTAGTAATAAGCTGTACACCTTCAGTTGAGGAAATTTACTTTCTATACTAGATTTTGCTTGCACTAGAACCTGGCGGTGCGCCTTGGTTTCAGATTCATGATTCTTTGCATGATCATGGCCAATAATCAGCTTGTAGGCGCCGCAATCTCTGTGATCAAGTAATATCACTCTTTTTATATGGTGTAGTTTTTTAAGTACCTCAACTATATCTTCAACGGTTTGTTTCCAATGTGGATGATCTTGGGAAACTAATGCTAAAGATGCTCCAGGCATTACTATCTCATCGTAATCATCAAGTAAGCCAAAATTAATTCTCATAAGTTTTTCGGTTTCATCTCTTAGTCTAAAATCTACACATGATATAAGTAACGTTGATGCCTTACTCATTGTGCTCAGTTTAGCATTGCTTGTATCAATTTTAATAGGTTTGCTGATAATTTGCTCAAAATTATCCTTTGCATATACAACAGATATTAATCCAAGGGTGGTGGTAACATAGATTAGTAATTTTCTTAAAATGCTCATAAAATTAACAACTCTAAAATTATAAAACAATAACACAATACAACTAATAGATTAAAAATACACTAATAGTACAATTATATTTTTGAATAATAAAATGCTATCATACTAAAATGACACCAGAAAATTAATTTCTAGGAGGTGCATATGAGCGAAGGAGAGTCATTATTGATCAGTCAACAAATTGTAAGAGCAGCATTGTTTTGTGTAGGTGCAATTGCAATTATTGGTGGAACTTTACAAATGTATCTAGGGCAACCAGATACAACTCCTAGGCTAGATAACGTACATAGATTTATGGCTGGAGTATATTTATCTACTGGGTTTATTAGCTTTTGGGCTGCATTTACAATTTGGCAACAAGGTATGTTAGTATATCTTATAGCTTTAGGTGTGCTATGTGCTGGAGTGGGTAGGCTTATTTCAATAAGTATCGTTGGCTTACCTCAGCCAGCTGCAGTATGGATTGGCTATCTTGTTCCTGAATTAAGTTTACCCTTTATCATAGCTATTTTTCATTACATGAGTAAATCATAAAAAAAACTAAATTTTATAGTTGTGTTTTTAGTATTTCTTCCCTATGAGATAGAAATATTAGTCAATTAAACAAGTTGTGTATTAAGTGAAAAATATTGATAGTCAAAATGATCTTAATGTAACACACTCTATTACCATAAAACTAAGTGGTTTAGGTAAATATGCTCCCGCTACTATTGAGAGATTGACAAGAGATTTACCACTTTTACGCGCTCTTGATCTTAGTCATAATAGGATTGGTGAATATGGTCCAGAAACATCAAAACAACTAGTAAAATTTTTAGAATTGACTAGTGTTGATATGGGATTTAATTATTTGAGAGAACATGCAAAAGAAATCGCGAAGAGTTTAGCCACTATTCCAAGTTTACAAAATGTTAATATGCGAAATAATGAGATATGTTTAAATGATATCTCTATTATTGTAGATATCTTTCTTACTAGTTCTTTGCATTGTCTGGATATTGGTGGCAATGGTTTACTTACTCAAGCAAATCGCAATGAAATTAATGACAAAGTTCAAGCACGAAATGGCTCTTATAAGGCCTATATAGAGGAATTGCACGCTATTATTCTGGATATTGTAACAATTGATTTAGTTGGTGTAGTAGAAAACTATTTAGAAACACCTCCAATACAAGTAATTTTGGAATAAACCAAATATTTATAAAAATGGCTTTAATAGAAGAGGGAAAGTGTCAGATAGATTTTGTAAATAAGTACGGTCTTGGCTGCGGTAAAAGCGCTTTAGGGGTAGTAGAGGTGCCATATACTTTACCTGATGAAATTATAAGTTTTGAAAGACACAAGTATCGTAACCAATCTAATTGTTTACTTAGAACTATAGAAAAACAATCCCTTCACAGAATTACACCAGAATGTAAGTATTTTGGACGTTGCGGTGGCTGTACGCTCCAGCATATGGATATAGAGACTTACAATAATTTTAAATATAACCTTGTAAAAAATGCTTTACCAGATAAAGTTTTAGTAAGACCTATAATTACTATCAATAAAGGAAACCGTCGTCGTATTAATCTAAAAGCCTTTAAAAGAGATGAGAAGATGCTTCTTCTAGGATTTTATCGTTTTCATTCTCATCAGATAGTTGATATAGATAGCTGCCCAGTAGCTATGAAACCATTATCGGATATATTAGTCCCTCTTAAAGAAACTCTTGCACTGATTTTAAAAAATAAACAAAAAGCTGAAATCTTTCTTACCCATGCAAGTAATGGTATTGATATGTTAGTTGAGATAAATGAGATTACAGATTCTGGCTTTGAGCAAGAGCTTAAAGATTTTGCCATAAAAAATGGAATTATTAGACTACAAATTTCTTTACCTAAAAAATCCATAATAATATATGAAAGTGAAAGTCCATATATTATCCTGGGGGGTGAAAAAGTAGCTATTGATGCCAAATGCTTTATACAAGCAAGCTTCCCATCAGATCAAATACTTACCGAATTAGTAGCACAATATTTACCGACAGAAAAAGGAGAACTGGTAGATTTATTCTGTGGTCGTGGTACATTTTCTCTGCCGCTTAGTAAGCGTTTTAGTGTATATGGTTTTGATTCACATACACCTTCTCTTGAAGCTCTTGAAGAAGTATCAAAAGGAGAAATATTTTTACAAGAACGCGATCTGTTTACTAATCCTTTAAATACCGATGAATTAAGACCATATCGTTTTGCTGTGATTAACCCACCAAGAGCAGGTGCTCTAGTTCAGGTGAAAGAATTATCTAACAGTAGCTGCACAAGAATTATATATGTGTCATGTAACCCTGAAACTTTTGCTCGTGATGCCAAAATTCTAGAAAGAGGAGGGTATAAATTGCTTGAAGCTACTCCTGTCGATCAATTTTACTGGAGCTCGCACGTCGAAGTGGTAGGAGTTTTTGTTAAGAATTAAGACTTATTGACTCCTTTTTCTGATTGCTTTTTTATCTTCGATCAAGACTATTTTAGTCAATTTTTGCAATTCATATAATCTATTTTGTACAAATAAAAGTTGAATAATGCGTTATAATTGAGCTCAATATAAATTAATAATTTTTTACAGATGCCTTTAACGCTACAAAGTGGTCTTACATCAACCGTATCTAGACAAGTGGGGGGCACTTTCTTCTTCGCAAGACATGTACGTATGATATTTTACGGGTGCATTACAGGCTATATATTTGGCTCAAGTGCAAATTTCAAGTACAAAGATGAATATACTTTCTGTAGTTGATTCTCTTAGGGCGACGACAATTGTAACAGAGCAGGCAGCAGACTCTTATTTAAAAACAGAATATGTAGAAGCAGCAAATGATTATGCACAAAATCTTCGCAGCATCGTTGCATCTGTTGTTGCATTACAAGCATCTAATCAAATTACAGATGCTGCTCAGATTCTTATAGAAGCACTAGCAGATTAATTGTCTTGTGCTACAAAATTAATTATTTATATAAATATCTGCTGGCCCAAGCAGCAAGAACGGCAGCAACATATTTACTATCCTCTGGACTTTTCATCAGTAAGTGATCAGCTTTATCAAGAGAGATAAAACTTTTGGGGTGTTTAGCTAGTTCATATATTTTTTGAGCATTTTCAATACCGACAGTTTCGTCAATAGGAGAGTGCATTACCAATAATGCTCTTTTTAAGTTTCTGATCTTAGAAGGCATATCTTGATTGGATATATCATCTAGAAATTGTTTCTTTATATTAAATTTCTTTCCTCCAAGGATTACTTCTGCCTCCCCTTTTTCATTAATTTCATCTATGTGATCCACAAAATTATGCTGAACATGAGCTGTATCAAATGGTGAGCCTATAGTAGCAACCGCCCTAACTTCTGGTATCTTTGAAGCTGCAGCAATTGCAGCCGTTCCACCTAAGCTATGACCGACAAGTATTTGTGGAGCAGCGAATTTCTCTCTCATAAAATCTGCTGCAGCTATAAGATCATTAACATTAGAAGTAAAATTAGTATTGGCAAAATCACCCCCACTTGCACCAAGACCAGTGTAATCAAACCTAAATAGAGCAATATTCACTTCATTAAGCGCCCTAGATATTCTGCTCAATGGGCTAATATCTTTGTTACCTGTAAAATAATGCGCAAACAGCACGTAAGCATCTGGATTCTCAGGTGAATCTACTCTGGCTACTAAATCATCCCCTAGCGACCCACGAAAAACTAATTTATTACTAACTATTGTCCTTGTCATCATATACGTTTACAAATAATTCAAAAATTAACTGAAGCACATTCTACACAGGAAGAATCAAAATTGCAATCAGCCACTTTTATACAAATTAACTATAAATTAACTGTTTCAATCTATGATTGCAATAAAAGAAGAGGAGTTTAGTTAAATGACTATTGCGCTATTACTATTTTCAGTATCAATACCAGTTCTATTTCTGTACGCAGACCACTTAATAATGAATATGGACCCAAACGGTTCTTTAAGTCAAAAATCAGAGGAAGTAGATACAATTTTGAATTCTCCAAATGATAGTAACAATTCATACAAAAAATAAATCAGTGGTTTATATAATTAATGTATAAAACGATGAATATTAACGCTGCAATACTGACTCCGTAAATACTAAGCTTTTGCCAAAAGAATTTCTTTATTATAAAAGAAAATAAGACAACTATACCATAAAGTAATAACACTTCATTTGTAAGCCAAGCACCACCAGGAAGTATCACGTGAATTAGAGATTGTTTTTCTGGGTTTAAGAATTCTCTTTTATTAAGTAACCAAAGACTTAGTAAAGAAACTATGCATATCGAAAGTAACCAAGATAGTACAGTTTTCTCTGATAGAGTCCGATAGACTATACCTTCCACAATTAAGCTAAGGGTAACGGTATTTGGAATTACTGGATGCTCGTATGCAATAAATATTGCTATTAAACCGCTAACTAAGAAAGAAAATATGATAAAATATAAGTCCAGATTATTCCTAAATAAATATAAGCAAAGGATGGCAGCAAAACCAGCTGATAATTCTAGTAAAATATAAGAATAAGAAATATGTACTTTACAGTAGTTACACTTGCCTAAGGTACTTATCCAACTTAGTATTGGTAAATATTCATAAAATTTGAGCGGATGGTAGCATACAGAGCAAAATGGAGGTCTAGTGAACTCCTTATTAAAGCCATAAACAATAATTCCTCTAGGTAAGCGGTAGAGAATTGGTGTAGCAAAGTTGCCTATTAACACTCCGAAGATAAAAACGATCAAATATTCTACAAACATTAGACTTAATTATTCACATCTAGAGGCTATGTAACAAAATTCCAAATATTATGCTATACAATAGAGCGGTTACCATTTACTGGCCTTCTTATGCAAGGGTGTATTGCGCTGCTGTTTTCTACTGAGTCATTTGCAACGCAAGGACTTTTGATCTCATATGGTGGCTTTGGAGTGCAAGAAAGACTAAGAACAATAAGAGAACAAATGAGTAGATAATTTTTAAAATGCTTACTTTTCATCTTTTTTGTCTACCGTTTGATTAAGAACGCAACACTATTATCCTATAGTCTAACTAAGCTAAATGTAAAATACAATCCTAAGACTGTAAAATTGAGCTAAGAGTAAACTCTTGTTGTATTTTCGTATTGAAATACTATAAAAAAAGCGCCAATTTTGTGAATCAAAATCTATGATAAACTCAGGAGGAATACTCGATTATGAATAATATTGCTATTATGGCAGTATAGTAGGTTATATTAATTGTCATTCGAAATAACATTATAGTTTCTTCTTTCAAATCATATTTAGACACTAGATATGAACCTGGGCTGATTATGTATAATAATATCCTAATAAACATGTGGAATTTATCAATTTTCTTTCTCATACTACTACGAACGATATTAAATTATACTAGTTTTCTTTTCCAGTTATAGCTGCTACAGCTAATGTTAACTTGCAACAATTTTGTTTTGTTTTGATTTCTCTTAGACAAACATAAGAAGAAAGAGATGTTAATTTCATAAGTTACAGTTAAAATCATATGATTACTAGTAAATTGATATTGTTCAAGATCATAAAATGAAAAATAGTGGCGAGCTACTAGACGACTATATTAAATCTGGTGAGTACTTTTTGGATGCAAAAAAGTGGTACTTTTTCAAGTATATTGCTCCATTTTCACAAAGGTCATACTCCCTTATACTTGCTATTGCAGTGTGTATATGTGTTTGTGGTCTTAGTTTGAATATATATTCTTTATTTCCTTCAGTTATTCAGGTGAAGTATTCGATTTCTGCAAATGCATCAATGAATAAAACTGCTCAGATTATTAGAGCAGGTCAAGTTGAAAATGATCCGTTAGCTTCAATAGTTGATGTTTTAATTAGGAATTATGTAATGCAAAGGGAAAGTTATGATTATGACAGGCTTAAAAAGCAATTTGTATTCTTAAAAAACAATTCAACAAGAATAGCTTTTAGGCGATTTTATAACTATATGAATATAGATAACCCTTCTTCTCCAGTGTTGAAATATCAGAAAAACGCAAAAAGGAATATCAAAATTCTTGAAAGTAAATATCCGGCTAAATCTAAAGCGGTGGTGCAGTTTAGTGCGATAGCCAATAGTATCAATAATGAGAATTTAGAGGACTCAGTGTGGGAAGTAACGATTGATTATGAAGTTGATGATATCAATACCAGTATGCCATCAGGATCTAGATTTAACTTTACTGTGGTTGAATACCAGCTAAAACAAATTAAAGATAATAAGGCGAGTAAGAAATGAAGAAAATTGTAGTTACTTTGATCACTTTGATAGCATTTGTGAATTGTGCATTGGCAATAAGAGAATCACGTCCAACGCCTACAGATAGTAGGATCAGAGTAATGGTTTACAATCCTGACGATGTATTTAAATTTATTGGATATTATGGTTACCAAGCTAGCATTGAACTAGCAAAAGATGAAGAAGTGGTTAGTATCTCTATGGGTGATACCACTTCGTGGCAAATTGTGCCTGCAGGGCATAGAATCTTTATTAAGCCTATGGAGCATGAAGCTACCACTAATATGACCTTGATTACTAGTAAAAGAACATACTTCTTTGAGTTGTATGCAGAAGAGACCACGGATATAAGAGATCCTGGTATGGTGTTTAATGTGAAGTTTATTTACCCAGAAGAAGAAGAAGAAGAGCATGTAAGAAGCTTTAATAAATCTTCTGGTGCTAGTGGCCCAGATATGCAGCACCCAGAGCTGTACAACTTCTATTACTCAATCAGTGGTAACGAAGAGATTGCTCCTATCAAAATTTTTGACGATGGCGAGTTTACCTATCTTCAATTTAGAGAAAAAAATAATGAAATACCAGCTATATTTGCTGTAGATGAGAGTTTAGTGGAATCAATGGTAAACTTTCGCCTAGATCCGTCTAATAGCAATTTGGTAGTAGTAGAGCAGGTCTTCAAAAAGCTTACTCTAAGAGCCGGGAAGAAAGTAGTGTGTGTATTTAACGAGGCATTTAGGCCATATTAAAAACTACACAATTATAAATTATCATTTAATAGCTAGCATCCTATCGAGAGAGGCTCTTGCCTGTTCCATTACATTACTATCTAGGCTTATTTCTGGTGATTGGTTTACCATGCATAAGTATAATTTTTCAAGAGAATTAAGCTTCATATATGGGCATTGACTGCATGAGCTACAACCGGCCTTATCAATAGAAGGTACATCATAGAACTTGCTGTTGGTGGCGATTTTTTGCATTTGGTGAATTATGCCAGGTTCGGTCAGCACTATAAATTCATTACTATCATACTCTTTGACATAATTAAGTAATGATGACGTAGAGCCAATATGATTTGCGTATTCAAGTAAATTACTTGGGCACTCAGGGTGTGCTATAATCAGAGCTTTTGAGTGAGTGCTTTTGAGTCTGATCAATTCCCGTTCAGAAAAGTTTTCATGCACTACACAAGTGCCATTCCACAAGGTCATATTTCTTCCAGTTTTTCTGATCAAGTAGTTTCCTAGGTGTTTATCTGGAGCAAATAAGATCTTTTGATTTTCGGGGATAGAAAGAATAATTTTTTCTGCGTTGGAAGAGGTCACAATGATATCTGATAATGCTTTAACTGCAGCAGAACAGTTAATATAAGTGATGCAAATATGGTCTGGATGTTTCTTTTTGAACTCTAAAAATTGATCAGCAGGGCAAGATTCTTCTAATGAACATCCAGCTTGAAGATCAGGGATTAGTACCTTCTTTTTTGGATTTAATATAAGGGCCGATTCAGCCATGAACTTAACACCACAAAATACTATAACATCCGCATCAGTTTGCGATGCTTTACGAGATAATTCAAGTGAATCACCAATAAAGTCGGCAATATCTTGTATTTCAGAATCTTGATAGTAATGAGCCAGTATTACCGCATTAAGCTTGTTCTTAAGTGCAATTATTTCGCTCTCGAAATTTAAGTATGGATCAATATTTTCTAGCTTTAACATGTATTCTCTATTGAGTGCCAAAAATGAAAAATACAAAATACACTATCTTTCTATATATTTCTATGACGAATTAAAAGTAATAAAGTGTTTATTACTTTTAATTATAGAAAATTGTGCGTATATAGTTATCTAGAATGTTGTATAGACTACAGTTCATCCTCACAGCTATCTGATTTATGGCCGCTTAATTTACATTCCTCTTCTGCGGTTTTGTCGCATAAATCCAAAAGTTTATTCCTAGAGAGTTGAGCTAGAGTAGGTGCAATACCAAATTGTTGTTCTAACCAAGTATTTATAGCTTCATTGTTTTGGGGGAGGTTGTGTTTGGAAACCAACGATGCAAGAGCGGGGTTTTGTCTTAAGTAGTTCTCAATAGAACCATATTTGCTCGTCATACTTAAAGCGAATGGGAGATAAAATTGGGTAAATTCCTCTAGACTTGGTGTTTGGGCGTTTGTAGTTTTTGTCTTTTTGCTCATAGTTTTGGTGTGTTAATTAAAGTTACATTATTATCATTCGATAACATTGATAAGTATAGAGTTTTGATAATTATAAGAAAATATAAACGACAATGAGTGTTTTTAGTAGTTACTTTGGCTTTGTAATATAGTACCATGGCATATAGTAATCATGCAATTAGTACATATGAGCTTTAAACCAAAAGATGTTCCACAACTATCCCCGTATATGACGGTAAAAGATGCTGATAAATCAATAGAATTTTATGAAAAGGCTTTTGGTTTTAAGGTCACTGAGGCAGTGAAGGGTGATAATGGGAAAACACAACATGTTTCAATGAAAATGGATGAAGTACTCATCATGTTTTGTCCAGAAGGGGCATATGGAACAACAAAAAAATCACCTAAGAATCTTGGTGTTCAGATGCCAATTAACGTATACATATATTGTCATGATGTAGATAAATTATACAAACAAGCTACTGATAACGGAGCTGAAAGCATAGTTGCTCCAAACGACTCGTTTTGGGGAGACAGGTTTTGTAGTGTTCTTGATCCAGATGGTTACGAGTGGTTATTTGCTACTATGCTAAAACCTTTATAACAATAAAGTTTACTTCTTCTTGATAATTATTGCGTCAGAGACAGGTCTGATAGTTTTTTGCCCATTACCTTCATCTTTATCGCCAAAAGATTGGTTTACATACTTTCCAGCTACATATAGGCTTGATGACCCACCACCATCAAGATTTATTGCTTGTTTGGCTCCTAACTCTTTCATTAAATTTGCAAGTTCTAAAGTAGTAAGTCCAACTGGCATATTTTCTCGTGGTGTATCATTAACCAGTAATTTTTTAACATCTGATACTGTAGTTGTAGCCATGGACATATTTTTTTTATCCATTATCTTTTTTATATCTTGAATGTTTAAAGTGGACATATCTGAGCGATAGTAATGTTCTACAACAACAACAAGTAGCTTACCATCATCTTTTATTCCAATGGCAGTTCTAGCATGTTTTTCTTCATTAGATAATTTATCTTTTATTACTCCGTCTAAAACCAAGGCTGGAATACCCATGACAGCAAAAGTACCTTTTTTGAGTAAATACTCAGGAGTCCAGATAAACTCAATTTTTTGACCTTGCTTAAATTCATTTATATCATAACTTGCTGGAAATGATATTACAGATCCGTAATCAGGTATTTCGTTATTACCATGATTTGATACCTCCAGAATTTTATTGTCTTGTCCTATTACTATCTCTTTTCTATCATTATAAGAGCTTAGAGTTTTCTTGCCCCAGTAGCTGTTGAAATAGAATATGTTTTTTCCTAGTGCGAATTTATTAAATTTTTGAACATCTATTACTTCCTTACCTGACTTTATTTTTAATGAAGGTGTAATTAGTTTCACATCATAATTATTTGCTTTTTTAATTAAGCATGCATGCTCTGTAGTTCGTAGGCCAACTATTTTACCATCAATCACCAATGTACCTGTTGGTCTTCCATCTTGGTTGTCTCCTATCTCAAAAAAGCCACTATTGAATGCGATTTGAGCATTCTCTCGTTTTGCAATATCTCCAACTCTCTCACGACCAAAAACAGAGTTATGTGAGGATACCATAGACAAATCATATTCATTAGGGTCTAAAGTAAGAACATGAATCTTATGTTGGTCTTTTTCGATCAACTTATATTCGTATTCCCCACAAGCAATATTTGCTGTCAAAGAAATGATAGCTGCCATAATAACGTATCTAAATTTTAACATATCAATTATCCTTTATCTTTATATTCCTTTGCAAGTTCCAGGTAATTTTTTATATTACCTTTCATAAATTCTTTTTCTTGACCGGTTACCAGTCTTACAAATCTAGCTGGCATCCCAACCCATAGCTCATTTTTTTTAATCACTTTTCCTGGGGGTAGTAAGCTTCCAGCACCAAGAAACCCGAATTCTTCAACTATTGCTTTATCCATAACAGTAGAGTGCATACCAACAAATGCATTATCATGGATCGTACATGCATGCACAAGTGCCATATGGCCAATTGTAATATTGCTGCCAATTTCAGTTGCACCATCAAACCTTGAAGTGTGAATTACACTTCCATCTTGAATATTGGTATTTTGTCCAATAGTAACTTTTTCTACGTCTCCTCTAATTACGGTATTGAACCAGATATTACTATTTGCTCCTATAGTGACATCACCCGCGATTATTACTCCATCTGCTAAATATACTGTTTTATCAATTAGTGGCCTAATACCTTTATATTCAACAATTTTATAAGACATTACTTATTACTCTATATCATATTTAGCCATAATTTCATCATATTCTCCTGTGGCTTTTAATGATGCTATACCTTCTTCAAGAAATTTAATATATTTTTTAATATTAGCCGTTTTAGGAGAGAAGGCGATGTATATAGGTAATTTATTCTTGGTAACTCGACCAGCATATTTAATTGAATCTTTTAAATTATTTTGTTTAATATAGTAATTTACAACTCTTTCATCCTCTATATATACATCTGATTTTTTATCTAGAAGATTTGCTATAGATTCAATCACTGCCTTTTCGCTATCCTCAATAGAAAACATTCCTGGGTCTTTGGTATACTCGCTACCAAAAAAAGTATTTATTGATTCATCAATTACATAATCCATAATAAACGAAATCTTTTTACCTTTAAGTGATTCGATTCCGTCATAAACCCACTCGGTATCATTTCTTGTGTATACACCAGAGAGACTATATTCAAGAGGTAATTTTGTTGTAACTAGGTTCTTTGCGCTTGGCACGCTAATACCTAAGATGCCATCTATTTCTCCTGTATTTATTTTCTCAAGTGCTTGACTCCAAGGCATCATTTTATATTCTACGTCGATTTCATAGATATAAAATGCTCTTTGTGCTATTTCAACCAAAAAACCTGGTTTATCAGAGTTAGGTAAACAATTATACGGACACCAGTAATCACCAGCTATTACTAACTTGACCTTTGATGACTTTTCTTCTGCGCATGCGGAATATGAGTTAAATGTAATTTGAACAACTAGCAATAATGCCGATATCAATCTTATTGTTTTCATAATAGTTTTCACATAATATTCTTTTCAAAAACAAAGTGATTCTACATGAATTTCCGAGATCAAGGTATAATAATCTCTAAAACCCCGTTAAAAGAAAATTATAGCATTGTTACTGTATTTACTGCTAATCATGGAATATATTCTGCCACACTTCGGCAATATAGCAAAAAAAATGGCGATGTGCTTGCTGTTGGAAATCTAGTTGATTTTTTTTGGCAAGCTAGGCTTCATGAGCACTTGGGATCAGCAAAAGCAGAATTGATCAAGCCTTATAATGGATTACTAATTTCTGATAAGACTAAGTTATACGCATTTAATTCAGTTGTATGCATTCTTAAAAGTGCTTTTTGTGAAAGAGAGCCGCACAATAATTTATTTCCATCTTTACTTGAGTACTTAGAGCAAATGAAGAAGAGTTTCTCTTTCTCTAATTACTTTAGGCTAGAATTAGACATACTATCTGAAACTGGATACAGACTGCAGCTTGAAAAATGTGCTGTTACAGGAAAATCAGATGATTTATTTTATGTGTCACCAAAGTCTGGTATAGCAGTATCAAAAAATAGCGGCCTTGCTTATGCAGATAAGTTGCTTATCTTACCAGATTTTAATGACCTTAATTCACTGACCAATATTGATTTTGCTCTTAAGCTAACAGGGTACTTTCTTGATAGGTATATTTTTAACCATAATGACCAATCATCTGCTCGTCAAATATTTGCTAAGCACATTACCACAGTTACCTGATATCTAGATCACAAAAATTCTTTCATTTTATCAAGACACTCTGGCATGTTTTTTCTGCCAAATCCAATACGAAAATGATTGCTATCATGGTTATAAATTGATGCTGGCATAAGCAAAACTCTTTTTTCTTGCACTAATCTTTTACAGAATGAATCTATAACTTCTGGGCCTTTATATTTGACAAAACCAACGCATCCACCTTGCGGTCTTACCCATTGAAATAGATGATTATATTCTGTAAAAAATTGATCTAAAATTTTTAAATTATCGCTTACTATTTTGTTATTACGTTCTAAGATTTTATCTTTGTTGCGCAAGGATATAAGGCTTAGTACTTCAGCTGGTGCGCTATTACATATAGAGGTATAATATTTCAGGTTTTCTATTTTTTTTAAGATCGCTTTATCCTGACAAGCAATCCAACCAATGCGAAGGCCAGGCATACCAAAAGCTTTGCTCATTACTCCAAGTGATAGAGCTTTACTATAAAGTTCTGCAGCTGGCTGCGCCCATGATTCATTTGGGCTGCCAAGAAGTCTATATACCTCATCAGAAAAAAGCCAAATATTTTTTGATTCACATATATCAATTAAACCTTTTAATTCATCTTCTTCTATTACTTTTCCTTTGGGATTATGAGGAAAGTTGATAATTATATATTTCGTATTTGGTTGAATTGCATTTTTGATAACATCTAATTCAATGTGCCAGTCATTTTCCTCTTTTAGCTCAATTTCCGATATATCAGCTCCTTTTAGCTTTGGAATTTCAAGAAGTGATTGATAGCAAGGGGTTATGACTATAACATGATCACCATCTTCAATTAGAGCATGGAGTGTACAAAATATTCCTTCTTCAGCACCAGCAAACATGAGGATGTTATCTTCATCCAAACCTTTGTAAAGTTCATTTGATATAGTTTTTCGTAAAGCTGGGGATCCGGATGCTTCTGTATAACTAAGACGCAAATTATCCCATAATTTTAATTCTTCTGGAGAAGCCATAGATAAAATTTCTGACATAAGAAAACTCTCGCTATCAGAACAGCATAGTAAATACTTAGCAGAGAATTCATGACGTGCTAAATACTCTTCCAATTTAAATGTATTGATATTCATTTTTTTCTCCATTCTTTCAGGTATTTGAAAACAGTAGCTCTACCAAGTTTTAGAATTTTTGCTACATAATCAGCGGCATTTTTTTCATTAAACGCCCCAAGTTCAAACAGGTGTTTTGCAAGTTCTTTCTTACTTTGGTTATTTAGGTGATCAAATGATAAATTATTTTTTTGTAGGTAAGCATTAATGCTGATGTGTAGCTTTTCTTGCCAATCATTTGCAAACAAAGATCTAGGTTTCTTGTTAATGCCATTTTGTAAGATGGCTAAACTTAAATCCTGCATTTTGTTAAATACTGAAATATCGTAGTTTATACAAAGTACCCATTTTTCTTCTAGTACTACTGAGATTGATTTAATCAGCTTTCCGTCGTAGTTGATTTTTGGATAGGTTATTTGGTCTATGTTATCTAAACTTTTTGTATCAAGTAAACTCTGATCTCCTACTTTTCTTTGTGATAGCGAGCCATTAATGTATACAATACTATTTGTATCAATATCATGAATTACAGCTTCAACCAGTGGGTCAATTAAGACAACGATAGCATCGCATATCTGTGTATATTTGGATAAGGTCATATGAGTATCATTTTGTAATTGTAATGCAATCGCTATAGAATATACTATTTAGTATTTATATGTCAATAAAATAGATTAAAAGTCTATATAATTAAAGATTTAACCTTGAAAAAGCTTTTTTAATTCAGCAGTGAGATAAGTTAAAAAGAAAATTACTATTACTCACTTTAAAGAGAGTTAGATAATTTATTTAACAATGCCTAAAAATTATGTAAAAAAATCTTGAATATACTAAGTAATAGATATATACTCGCCGCCTTAAGCGGCACAAATGAATGGCCAATAGTTAGTAGTTTATAGATAATTTGGAGAGTGATTTAAAAATGAGTGAAGCATTAACACTTGCAGCTGAAATGCGCGAAGAAGTTGGAACAGGAGCAACGAGAGCTTTAAGAAAGAGAGGGATGGTGCCTGCAACAATTTATGGTCCAGAAAAAACTCCTTTATCTATTGCAATAGAAGAGAAAGAAATCACTAAATACTACAGAAAACCCCAATTTATATCACAGGTTTTTGAACTAGAGATAGGTCAAAAGAAGTTCAAAGTATTGCCAAAGACTGTTCAGCTGCATCCAATTACTGACATTGTATTCCATGCTGATTTTGTGTTTCTAGATAACAAAGTCCAAAAAATGGCCGTTCCTTTGGTGTATGCAAACAAAGAGAACTGCCTTGGTGTTAAAAGAGGGGGGTACTTTAACACAGTCAAGAGAACTCTTGAGATTACGTGTCCAGTCGACAGCTTACCTCGTAAATTAGAGATCGATGTTACAACATTTCCAGTAGGTACTTCTTTAAAGGCAAAAGATATAGAATTGCCAAAGGGTGCTAAGCTATTGTGTAATCCAAATTTAGTAATAGCATCAATAACAGGTAAGAAAGGAAAAGCTGAAGAAGATGAAGTTCCAGCGGCCGGTGCAGCAGCAGCTGCTGCTGCTAAAAAATAGTGTAAGTAAGTGTTTTTAATCGTTGGTCTTGGCAATCCTGGCAATGAGTATAAAGACACAAGGCACAATGTTGGTTTTAACTTCATTGATAATTTGTCCGAACAACTTGGTGTAAAGTTAGAGCGAAAAGAGAAATTTAAAGCTTATTACGCGCTAACAACCCTCGATGATTGGGAAGTGGTCTTGCTTAAACCAGATACTTATATGAACTTGTCTGGCATATCTGTAAAATCAATAGCTTCATTTTATAAAATTCCTACGGACAGAATAATTATTGTTCATGATGATATAGATCTTAATTTGGGCAGAGTTGCTTATAAATTTTCTGGCGGAGCAGCCGGGCATAATGGTCTTAAATCAATTGATGAAAATATGAGTAATAATTACCATAGAATTAGAATAGGAATAGGAAGACCATCAGACCCAAGATACATGGTATCTGATTATGTGCTTGGAAAATTTACACCAGAAGAGACGGCGGTGATTAAAGAGAGTATAGAAAAAGCGATTAAGAGTCTCCATTTTTTGCTGAGCAACCAAATCGAAGATTTTAAACGGTCGATTAAATAGTACAGGATATGGCTTCAGCTTTAACTAGGTTCGTTGTGTCCTGAGATCACCTTTATTGCTAAAATGGTGGGCGGTAGAAGACTCGAACTTCCGACCTTTACGATGTCAACGTAATGCTCTAACCAACTGAGCTAACCGCCCTTGAAATGTTTGTATATAAGTTTATTTTGAGTTATGTTATTTTTTTAGCTAGTATTAAAACAATGACAAAACTTAGACTTACAGGCACTTTTTTTACCCTTATTTCTTTGAAACTTCAAGAATTTATTTGCCAATTTTATAAAAACATATAGAAAAAAAGAAAAAACTTATTTAGCTAATGAATCTACTTGAAATAATATCTAATAAAAAATTGCCATTTATTTTAGCGATGGATGGTCCTGCTGCTTCTGGTAAAGGTCATATTGGTTATTTGCTTGCCAAGGAATTTGACATGGAGCTTTTTCACTCTGGTCTGGTATATCGCTCTATCGCTTATATATGTACTAAAAATGGTATTTTGCCTGAAGGGGTAAAAAAAATACTTGATGGACTGAGTGAGGCTGAAATTTCCGATATAATCAAAAGAAGAGATTTAAATATTGAAGAAATAGGTTCATTTGCTTCAAAAATATCATCAATTTATGAAGTAAGAGAGTTTGTAAATAAATACCTAAAAACCATTATAAAAAATGCTCATAGGATAATTATGGAAGGCAGGGATATAGGAACTGTAATTGCTCCGAATGCACAGCTCAAAATATTTATCACCGCTGCTGTAGAGGTGCGTGCTGAGAGAAGATATAAACAGTTGCTTTCTGAAGGAAAGAAATGTATACTGGGCGACGTTTTAGATCAGCTTATTGCCAGAGATAATAGAGATAGTTCGCGCAAAATTGCACCGAATATTCCAGCTAGTGATGCTGTTATAGTTGATACTACTCATCTGACTCCTCAAGAGGTGATTAAAAAAATAAACACTATAATGTTGGAAAAATGAATTATAAATTGAACGCCCGTTTTTCAACAATTATTAACATTAAAATTTGACTAAGAGGCGTAATTAGTCGCACCATTAGAAGTTATGACAGTGAAAAAAAGATTTGTTCCCCAACTTGCACAAGTTACAAAATCAGATGAAGATTTTGCTAAAATGCTTGAATCATTACAAGCTTCAAATATTAAAGAAGGAGCTGTAGTTAAAGGCCAAGTAGTAGAAACTACTTCAGAGGTTATAGTAGTTGATGTTGGATTAAAGAATGAAGGTAGAATACCAGTTAGTGAGTTCCAGTTAATAAAAGATCAAGAATTACCAAAAGTAGGCGATATTGTAGATGTATTTGTTGAAAAAGTTGAAGGAAGAAGAGGAACACTACTGAGTCGTGAAAAAGCCATCAGACAAGAATCTTGGATTAAACTTGAAAAAATTCACGAGAAAGGTGAAACAATTACAGGCACAATTTTTGGTAGAGTTAAGGGCGGATTTACTGTTGATATTGATGGTGTAGTTGCTTTCTTGCCTGGAAGTCAAGCCGATGTACGACCAATTAAGGACCCAACAGTCTTCATGGATATCCCACAGCCATTTATGATTTTAAAAATGGATAAAAAACTTGGTAACATAGTTGTATCAAGAAAAGCTATCCTTGAAGAATCAAGATCAGAAGCTAGAGAAATTATGCTTTCTAAGATTAAAGAAGGTGATATTCTTGATGGAGTTGTCAAAAATATTACTGATTACGGTGCTTTCGTTGATCTTGGTAGTGTAGATGGTTTATTACACGTAACAGATATTTCTTGGAGTAGAATTAATCATCCTTCTGAAGTGTTAAGTTTTGGACAAGAAGTTAAGGTAATGGTGATTAAATACAATGAGGAAACTAAAAGAATTTCCCTTGGTATGAAGCAATTAGATGCAAATCCATGGGAGAATATCAGAGAGGAATTCCCAGTTGGAAAAGTAATGAAGGGTAAAATTACTAACATTGCCGATTATGGTGTATTCATTGAACTTAAAGATGGTATTGAAGGTTTAGTTCATGCTTCTGAAATTGCTTGGGGTAAAGTAAATCAAAATCCTAAGAAGATATTGAATATTGGACAAGAAGTTGAATTTGTAATTTTAGATGTTGATACTGAGCGTCATAGAATTTCGTTAAGTATTAAAAAATGTCAAAATAATCCTTTAATTACTTTTGCAGAAAATAATCCTGTTGGTAGTGTAATCAAGGCTCCAGTCAGAAATGTAACTGATTTCGGTATGTTTATAGCTCTTGATGATAATACTGATGGAATGATTCATGAGTCTGATATCAGCTGGGATAATAACGGCGCTGAGCTTCTTAAAAACTACAATAAAGGCGATATTGTTGAGTGTAAAGTCTTAAGCATAGATATAGAAAAAGATAGAGTAGCGTTGGGTATTAAGCAATTATCTGAAGCTCCAGAACAGTCAGACGTAGAAAGCTATAAGAAAAATATGGTGATTACTTGTACTGTAACCACGGTGGATAAAGATGGTCTAGAAGTATCGGTTGACGAGAATGTTACTGGTTTTATTAAAAAAACAGAATTATCTGCTGAAAGATCAGAGCAAAAGACTGATAGATTTGCAGCAGGTGATAGAATTGATGCGAAAGTTATCTCAGTTGAAAAAGGTGGACGTAAGCTAAGTTTATCCATTAAAGCTCTTGAAATAGAGGAACGAGAAAAAGCTATAAAAGAATATGGCTCAGTAGATAGTGGGGCAAGCCTAGGGGATATTCTAGGTGCTGTACTTGATGAAGCAAAAGGAAAGAAGTAGAGTGGCCTGAGCGGTCATTCCATTTTTGATCGTTAAGATAACAAGTCATCCTGAATTTGATTCATGATCTCATGAATAAGTTGGATCCCGGGTCAAGCCCGGGATGACTCGTATTTAGGCCCGGGATGACTTGGAAGTTGTGACACTAGTCATTCCAAACTTGATTTGGAATCTCATGAGGATTGGAGAATACCTAGGAGGAAGAATGGATAGTATAGTTATAAATGGTGGAAAGCGCTTAGTAGGTGAAATAAAAATTAGTGGGTCAAAAAACGCCTCTTTACCTATAATGTGTGCATCATTATTAACATCCGATCCGTTAGAACTTCATAGAGTTCCGCAACTTACAGATGTTGACACTATGAAAAACTTGCTTAGGAATCATGGTGCTGAAATTACTGAACTTGATTCATATGACGATCACTCAATAATAATTTCATCGAATAAGATTAAAAATTTAACTGCTCCGTACGATATTGTTAGGAAAATGCGAGCATCTATTTGGGTTTTGGGGCCTTTGCTAGCCAGATTTGGTAACGCTAAGGTATCTATGCCAGGTGGGTGTGCTATTGGTGCTAGACAAGTTGATCTTCATATAGCGTCAATGGAAGCATTGGGCGCTGAAATTCAGATAAAAGATGGTTATATTTTTGCAAAATCAAATGGTAGACTAAAGGGTGCACATTTCGCATTTTCAAAACAATCAGTGGGAGCAACTATCAATGCCATATTAGCTGCAACAATGGCTGAAGGAGAGTCACTCTTTATCAATTGTGCAATAGAGCCTGAAATAACTGACTTATGTAAATGTTTGATTACCATGGGAGCTGAGATTCATGGAGTTGGAACAAGTGAAATTAGAGTTTGCGGCAAAAAAAGCTTGCATGGAGCCAAATATACTGTGATGTCGGATAGAATAGAAGCTGGTACATATATGATGGCTGCTGCTATTACTAAGGGAGATATCAAGTTAACTAATATAAATTATGACATCCTAGAAAACGTAGCTCAGAGAATGATCGAAGCTGGTTCAATAGTAGAGTATGGAAGTGATTTTGTTCGAGTAAGTCACGCAGGCGTTATTAAGCCTGTCAATATCTCTACACAGCCTTATCCTGGTTTTGCTACAGATTTACAGGCTCAATTTATGAGTTTTATGGCCATATCAGATGGTGTATCAGTTATTGCAGAAAATATCTTTGAAAATAGATTCATGCATGTACCAGAATTATGCAGAATGGGAGCAAACATAATTATTAATGGAAAAAGTGCAATTGTTCATGGGGTCAAAAGATTGACTGGTGCAGAAGTTATGGCTAGTGATTTAAGGGCCTCTGTATCCTTGGTGTTGTCTGGGTTATCTGCTGAGGGTAAAACTAAAATAAAGAGGGTGTACCACCTAGATCGTGGTTATTATTCTCTTGAGAATAAGTTAAGAAATTGTGGAGCAGATATAGCCAGGCTGCATGGTGATAAGGTATAATATACTTTTGTTAGGTATGTAGGTAAATTGATGCTAAAGAATGCAATAATTATTGACGGGAAGAAAATTGCTAGTGATATATTGGCTGACTTAAAAGCTAAAATTAATCAAGACAAAGAGGCTGGTCTTAAAGAAGCAAAATTATCTATTTTCTTAGTAGGTAACAGTTTGGCAAGTAGAATTTATGTTGAGAATAAAATTAGGGCGGCAACAACTGTTGGAATAAATACTGAGTTGATAAAATTTGATGATGATATTCCAGAAAAAGTATTATTATCTGAAATAGAGAAGAAAAATCAAGATAAGGAAATTTCTGGTATTATTGTCCAGCTTCCTCTACCAGAACAAATCGATAAAAGCAAAGTAATGTTTGCAATTAGTCCTGATAAAGATGTTGATGGATTTCATCCTCTCAACTTGGGGTTGTTGTATAGCCCATTTAAACATAAATTTGTTCCTTGTACAGCTATGGGGTGTCTTAAACTTATAAATTCGTGCATTGATGATTTGACTGGTAAGAATGTAGTGATGATAGGAAGGTCTAATATAGTTGGAAGGCCGCTTGCTGCCCTGTTGTTAAAAGAGCATTGTAGTGTTATGATATGCCATTCATATACAAATAATTTACAAGAAATTACTTCAAGAGCTGATATTGTTATATCAGCAGTAGGGAGGGCCAAATTTTTAACGAAGGAGTATTTTAACACTAATTGTTTGGTAATTGATGTTGGAATTAATAGAATTTCAAAAGATGAAAAAGTTGAATTGGTTGGTGATGTAGATTTTGAAGATGTCCTAAATCACGTAAGTTATATAACCCCAGTTCCAGGTGGTGTTGGTCCGATGACGGTAGCGTACCTATTAGTAAATACTTATACGGCTTGTGTTAATCAGAGATTATCTTAAATCAATATTATCCCAAACTTGACTTGGATAACATGAGGAAAGGAATGGATGTTAAATCAAGTTCAGCATGACAGCCATGGTTCAACTTGGAGTAATTTATTAACAAATTTAGAATGAAAGGCGCTACGTCAAATGGATAAAATACTCATAGAGCAAATTAAAGAGGTAATAATAGAGGCTGGTCTAATCGCTCTAGATTTAAGATCCAAAGGTTTAGAAATAACTTATAAATCTGACAAATCTCCGGTAACAAATGCCGATAAAAAAATTAGCTACCACATTTTTAGCGCCTTATCAAGAATTACACCCCAAATACCAGTGATTTGTGAAGAAAGGGAATCGCCAACAATTATTGATAGCGGTTCATTTTGGTTAGTTGATCCAATAGATGGTACTAAAAGTTATATTAGGAATAATGAAATATTTACTATAAATATAGCGTTAATCGAAAAAGGTAAACCAGTGGTAGGTTTTGTACATTTACCGTCGCAATCTAGATTATATTTTACAGATAAAAATAGTGATTTAGTGATAGAAGTAGATGGTAAAGTCGTGGTACCTAGGGTTCATGATAAGCGCGGATTTGTAGCAGTAGTTAGTTCTCATAATTTTAATCCTAGTACACAAGATTATTTAAATTATTATAATTTTGATGAGATATTAGCTGTTCCTAGTTCGTACAAATTATGTATGGTTGCAGAAGGTCTATGTGATGTATATCCCAAATTTGGAGAAACAATGGAATGGGATATTGCAGCAGGCGATGCAATACTAAGGGCAGCAGGGGGCGGTGTATATACGACTAGAGGCAGCATAATGTTATACGGCAAAGAGACCCTTGTTAATCCTCACTTTATTGCAGCTAGTTCAAAATGGCTCAAGAATAATAAACTATCTTGATTTTGTGTTTGATTTTTCTGCTTCGTTTTCAGATTCAATTCTTTTGGAGTAGCTTTCGGTTTTTTCAGATTTAACGGCATGTCTTTCAGACTTTGTAATACCATCTGTAAATCTCTTTTTTGGCTTTTCTGGCTCATCTTTATCTACTGTAACTGCCGAAGAAAGCCGTTTATCATGTTCAATTTTCTCTACAGCTTCATATAATCTGTTTACAGTTTTATCAAGGTTTTCAGTTTTCAAGAACTCAGAAACTTTTTCTGCGGCACCAAAAGCTTTTAAAGCTATTCCAAGTGGAGGTGAGTATACAGTAACTAATCCAGTGATAACACTAAGAGAATTAGAAATTATTGCATCGGAAGCGCCTGGAAACATTTTATCTATTTTGTTTTTGTAATCAAGAACGCCTTCTAGGACATTAATTGTTGATTCAGAAGCTATGGCGCTAAACAGGATACCATCTCCTTTGTCAAACCCCTTTGATACCACGTTTAAGGCGGCATGAGCAGCATAGATAATTGTTCTTTGAAAAGTAGTATTAATTTTTTCTTTTTCTTCCTCTGTTAAGTCAACATTATTAAAGAAATCGTCGATATTTTGGGATGAGAATTGATCTATAAAATCTTTTAATCCTTCTGAGTAATCCCCAAGTATACTTTTTGCTGCATCTTCTATTTTGGCAAAATCAATTAGGCTAGACAGGTCGCCTTGACTGAGATTATCTTTACTTGTAGTTAGAAGCTCTTCTAGATTAGGAGCTATTTCTAAAGCATCTTCTATTGTTTTGGACATTTCAACTCACCTATATGTATTTATTTCGAATTTAGAGTACTAGATGCTATAAATAAATTCATCTTAAAATTGAATATCACAAGTATTATATGTTTAAAGCTATGTGTAGCTAAGTCACAGTTAAGTTTTAAAGACAACGAGTTATTTTTTATCGTTATGTACTAAAGTTCTATATTGGCATAGTATTGTTTTAATTAAGGAAAATAGTTTTTGCTAAATGAGAAAATTTATCCATATCGTTTTTATTCTATCATTGTGTCAGATCTCTAATGTTTTTGCTGTAACGCTAGAAGAAGCTTTGGTACAAGGGTATGATAACGATGAAGAGCAGCATATAAACAGAAATACCTTTTTAACCGAAATCGAGCAATTCCCAAGAGCGATAGCAGCGTTTATGCCTAGAATTTATGCTAATGCTGACTCAACGGATTCTAGGATTAAAAGAAGAAGCTCAGCGCAAAATTTAACAGATTTTATTACGCAAGATAATATGAGGTATAGTAGATCTATCACACTAGAACAACCAGTCTATGACGGTTGGAGTTCAGTTAATGGTCTTAAAGCAGCGCAGGAAGCTTTTAGAGCATCAAGAGGTGATTATTATGCTAATGAACAAGAAACATTCTTTAGAGAAATTAATGCGTATTTAGATTGTGTGGCAGCGGAAGAAAAATACAATATTTCAAAGGTTAGTGTGAGATCCAACGGCACTCAACTTGAATCAATGAAAGAGAAATTTAGACTAGGAGAATCAACTGAAACAGAAGTAGCTAGTGCAAGGGAGGGGTTAGCGACCGCCGAAGCGCAGCAATCTGTAGCGTATGCTAATTATGAAGGAGCAAAGGCAAATTTTAATAGGGTATTTAATGTTGATGCTGTTGCTTTGAAAATGCCTGAACCACCAGCAGGGCTGCCATCTTCGCTTGAAGAGCTAACGAAGGTAGCCGTTGAAAGGCACCCATCTGTTGATAGTGCAAGACATAAAAGACTTTCTGCTAGAGCCCAGGAAAATGCGGCCAAAGGAGCTCTTTTACCTCAAGTTAGTTTTAGAGTACAAGGTGGGTTAACAGACTATAATCCAGAGCAAAATGGTAGTGGTACAGTTAATAATAGAAGTATAACGTCAACATTATCAGTTACAGTCCCAATTTTAGCAAAAGGTGGAGCGGAGTATTCAGATGTTAGAAGGGCTAAGTACCAAACTAAGCGTGCAGCAATAGGGCTTGATAGTGTGTTGAAGCAAATACAAGCAAGCTGTAAAGCTAGTTGGAGCGAGTATGAAGCATCTAAACTCAGAATAGTAGCAGCAAATCAGGCAGTATCAGCTGCTGAAATAGCTTATGAAGGTATGAAACAGGAAGAATCTTTGGGGTCTAAAACTATCGTAGATGTACTAAGAGCTGAAGAAAGGTTAAATCAGGCTAGAGATGGAAGAGTAGAGGCAAGAAAAGGTCTAGCCTTGTCAGCTTATAAAATCAAAGCATTAGCTGGTGGATTAACAGCTAAAGGTATGGGGTTAAAAGTTGCTTACTTCGAACCAGAACAAGAATTTAAGAAGATCAAGACTAAAATTATAGGATTTTAAAGTGAGTGATAAATCCGAAAAAGGGAGTGAAGAGATAAAGCTTGAAGATATTCTGAAGTCCATAAGAGGGATGATAGAAACTGGACCAAAGGAATACTTGAAAACTAACTCCGAAAACAACTCTAATAAGGAAAATGTTCTAGAGCTTACTTCAGTAGTTGATGACGATTCAAATGAGAATTTTATTTCAAGTGCTACCAAGAAAAAGAGTGTTGAACAAATTCAGAAATTAAATGATGCTCTTGAAAAAGGCGAATATGTTGGAACTGCTGCAGTCAGTATTGATGGCATGGTAAATGATATCATGAGACCATTAATAAAAGAGTGGTTGGATAACAATTTGCCTAAAATAGTAGAAAAAGTGGTTTCAGAAGAAATTAAGAGAGTTATTATTAAGAAGTAAAATTAACTAGGATGTTAGTATGAAAAAGATCGTAATACTATTTTTATCAATAATAGTGCTTACGCCTATGACTCTTCTCGCTGATGATCAAAGTACACTACCACCATTGCCACCAGCTTTTGAACAAGAAAGTACTAATAAATCAGTAGAACAAAATGTAGAGAGTGCAGATCAAGAGTCCTTGTGGCAAAAAATAAAGTCTTTTTTTGGTTTTGGTGAAGAAAAAGAAAAAACTGGAACAAAATCGCAAACCATTAAAGACACAAGTCAAGATTTGAAACAACCTGAAAAAGCTAAGATCGTTGAGAAAGAAAAGGAAGTTATTGTTAAGACAGAGGAAAAAGTTGAAGCACCTAAGAGTGAAACTCAGCTCCCTCAACCTATGTCCATTATCGATAATGGACAACAGATTAATAAGGTCAACCAGGAGCCAAGTAATTTGGATTCGACGAACGTAACTACTACTCCTATTGTGTCAAAAGACAGTTCGGCAAATCAGGTGAATATAAACACCCCACAACAAGTAGTAAATACTAGTCAACAAAATGAATCGGATCAGCTGCAACTCCCAGCTGGTTTTGGTGATGAAAATCAAGCTACGTCTACCAATATTACAAGTGTTTCGAAGGTACCTGAAACTACGCCAAGTTTAATCACTACTGAACTTAAAACGATAAATACACCTAACACAGAACCACTACAACCAAGTCAATTAGAGCTTCCAAAGGTATCTGAAGAAAATAATAAAGAAAATACGGAACCAAAAGAAGATAAGAAAGATTTAACAACTCCAGCTTCAAGTTTTGTAAGTGAAAAGGTTGCTGATGTCAAAAATGATCCTAATGATATTACGCCACCAGCTCTTGACCCGTCACCTTCTTTGCCTCAAAAAATTGAAACTGCTCCAGTGCCTGAAGACAATAAAGTGGAGTTACCTAAGCCAGAAGCGCCTGTAGAAAAAGTAGATAATATTGCAGAAAAAACAGACATTACCTCTTCTCCAACTCCAGCATATGTAGTAGAAGAGAGTGAAAAAAATGCAAAGGGTGACAATGCTTCTGCTGGTAGTGATTCATTAGTAAGTAAATATACTAAGCAAGTTCAAAATTCAAAGTCAATTAAAGAATTACCTAAGATCACTAGTGATGAAATTGAAAAATCTGATAAATTAAATAGCGCATCAGATGAAAAGGTAGATGATAGTAAGCAATTAAAATTTATAGAAGATGAAGCAAAAGTATTATCAATACCAAACGATGATGTAGTTTTAGGTGAACTTACAGATGAAGCAAAGCTTGAACAAGTAGATTTTAGGGAATATGTTATCAAATTCTGGGAGTTTTACAATAACCTTGCCAGGGAACCAAGAAGAAAAGAAATAGATAATTTTATCCAGAAATTTGATGATAACGCTGATTATAGTCACTAAGGCTTTCGCCATCCAGACTATTCGTGCTTATCAATCGGTTTTAAAGTAAGTTCTTCGTTGTTATTTGATTCAATAATCTCAGATTTTGATGAGAATAATTGCAAACGTTTTAGAGAATCTTGGTCTTTTTTTAAGCCGCTTTCAACGCCCATATCACTTAATTTTTGTGCTTTTGATAAGAAATTACGATTGAATGAAGCAGCAAATTTATCATAATTAGATACCAAGCCAGAGATGCTGTTACCTAGTTTTGAGGAATATTCAGCCATAATTCCTACAGAAGATAATAGCTTTTTTACTTCTTCTATAATTAGAATGTGATTTTTAATCATCAATTGTTCAGAGATTTGGAACTTTGCAAAAGATAGCATATTCATTATTCCTGCTGGTCCAACAGGAAATATATTTGCTTTCCAAGATTTATTCATAAAATCTCTATCTGCTTCAATAATTTTCTCAATTGCATGCTCTGTTGGAACAAACATAAGAGTGACTGTATTTGATAATGTATATCCTTTATTTTCTACACTTCTTTTTATTGTTTGAGCGTAATTTTTAGAAGATAAGGATTTAAGGTGGTTATTCATTGTTTTTGCAAGATTTTGTTGATTATTTACTTCGTCAACAAGGAACTTAGAAGCTTTTGCATCTATAATCATCAACTTATTGCCTGGCAAAAATATAACTGCATCTGGTCTGTATGTATTATCTTCATCATCTATGGCGCTATATTGCATAATATAATCAATATCTGACCTAAGACCAGATGATTTTAAGATATTTTCAAGCGTGATTTCAGCAAGTGCCCCTGCGCCTGATGGTGATAATAAAGAATTTTTGATTACATCAACAGTATCTTTAGATTGTGATACTTCTTTGCTAAGGGCACCAACCAAAGATACTATACGCTCAAATTCTGAATTAAATTTGTTAGTAACTTCACCAATTTTTTTCTCCGATAGTGCACGTGATTCTTGATTTTCTTGTTTATGTAATTCTATCAGTTGTTTGGATAATTGATTTCCTAGTTCAAAAAGAGAGGATTTTGTTTGTTCATGTGATGCTTTTTGAAGTTGCTCAAATTCGGCAATCAATCCATCTTGATATTTTGTTTTTGATATAAGTTGTTCGATTTTTTGAATATATTCGATTTTCTCTGATTCTAATTTAGAATTAAGAACCTTCTCATCTTGAAAAATATTATCAATAAAGGCTAACTGGATTTTTAGTTTTGCAAGCTTTACAGAAAAGTAGGTAATTGTAATGAATAATACAAATACTACAGCAATAAGAGAATATATTATCACTCAATACCTAGACCATCAAAAAAATCCCTAAGTTCTTGGCGGGCTGCAACATGCGAAAAACTAAGAGTTTTATTAAAATTTGCCTTGGTAAGGTCAGTAAGAGTTAGGCCGAACGGAAATAATTCACGGAAAATTACCCTCTCACTGAATCCAGGTAGCACCCTAAAAGATATTCTTTTGGCTAATTTATCCAATGCGCTAGCAACATTTCTTTTATTTTGTGCGTCAATATTACTAAGCCTATTTCTCATTACAATCCACTCGATTGATCCTTGGTCTCTGGAGGCTCTTTCTAGTTTTTGTTCCCATATCATTTGGCTATAAATAGATGGTTTAGTGATATCGAAATTCTCGTCATCAATCTTAGCCATTACATCTAGATCCACAAAGCTATCATTAACTGGAGTGATAATAACATCTGCATAAGAATGAGCTATACGAGATAAATTAGTATGGCTTCCTGGTGTGTCGATTACTACATAATCTGCACCATCTTTTGCTTGCTGGAGAGTTTCTTCAAACAATGACAATTCCTCGTTGTTTTTTTCATATAAGGAATTATTACCTGACTCCTGCAAGTGATAATGTTTTGGCATATCTACAGGTTTATCTTGGTTTTTTTTATTGTAGCTTTCTCTGTGATTTATATAAGTAGTTAGAGAATGCTGTCTTGAATCAACGTCAATACTTGACACCTTGTATCCTTTATCAAGCAACCCTACAATAAGATGCATAGAGCAGGTGGTTTTACCAGCACCTCCTTTTTCATTTCCAACAACAAAGATTTGTCGCTTTCTATTTTGATTCATAATTTTCTTCTATAAAATTATTTAGTAATCTTACACCAAAACCGGCTGCTCCTTTTGGACATATTGGATTTTTTCCGCTTCTATCCCAAGCAACCCCAGCGATATCAAGGTGAGCCCACTTTATTCCATCCTTAACAAAGCGTGCAAGAAACTGAGCAGCAGTAGCAGATCCAGCAATACCTTTTTCGCTCCCAATATTTGCAATATCGGCAACGCTTGAATCAATCATCTTATCATATTCTTTATGAAGTGGCATTCTCCATAGTTTTTCGTTGGTTTTATCAGATGAGCTGATAAGTTTATTTGCTATATCGTCATCATTACTAAACAAACCTGCGTAAGTATAGCCAAGGGAAATTACAATAGCTCCCGTGAGTGTTGCTAGGTCAATTATGCATTCAGGATCAAACTTTTCCTGAGCGTAAGTAATGCAGTCACAAAGTACTAATCTTCCTTCAGCATCGGTATTAAGTACCTCTACGGTCATACCAGACATGGTTTTTACAACATCTCCAGGTCTTTGTGCCGCGCCATCAGGCATGTTTTCTACTAAACCAACGATTCCTACCACATTTACTTTAGCTCCTCTAAGTGCCAACGCTTTTACGGTACCTACAACTGCTGCTGATCCACCCATATCATACTTCATTTCGTGCATACCAGCAGCTGGTTTTATAGAGATTCCACCAGTGTCAAATGTAACTCCTTTACCAATTAAACAAATTGGTTTTTGGTTTTTATCGCCACCATAATATTCCATAACAACCAATTTTGATTCATTAGCAGATCCCTGACCAACTCCGAGCATAGCACCCATCTGCAAATCTCTTAATTCTCTTTCGCCAAGAACATTTACATCAACTCCTATTGATTCAAGTTTTTCTACTATCTTTTCCGCATATGTTTCAGGATACAATACATTTGGTACTTCACTAATTAAATTACGAGCAAAATGTACACCCATTGCAATTGCTTTGTATGGTTCAAATTCCTTGTAGATTTTATCTGGTGATTTTACTAGTACAGTCAGACTTTGTGTTACAAATTTCTCTTGTTCAGTTTTTTTTGTAAAATATTTATCAAATTTATAAGAAGCCAAAAGAGCACCACTAGCTAGTAGCGTGGATATACGTTCTTGAGAAAAATCTGCTATTGAGTAATCTGATTTATAGCATACTTTTGTCGCTTTGAGAGCGCAAGAAGTAGAGTAAATTTTACCACCTAATTCCTCAATCTGAAAAGAGGTCAGCTTCTTGCTATTACCGGTGCCTAGTATTATTAGATAGTTAATATTACCATCTTTATCAATTAGTGTAAGTGCAATAGTTTGGCAGAATTTACCTTCAAATTTATTTTTATCATTGATTACTTTTGAGATAATACCATGATATTTCTGATCTATAGAAACAGAGGTCTTATCCAGTTTTAATTGATCATCAACTAAAATTGCTATTGCATTATATGAAAATAGGTCGGAATTTTCGTTCTCAAAAAAAATATCTAGCATGTCTCTCTTCAAATTTATTTTGCTTATTTACCATTGTCAGATTAGTCTTAGATCATAAAGTTTGCAAGTATATTGTATTTGCAAACTTATTATACAACATACATTTTTATGGATTGTGAAATTTATTAGTCGATAATTTTATATATGAACCACACAGAGATATACGCTCTTTTGTTTACTGATACACTAACTAGTAACTTGGCAATTAATATTTCAACCGAACTTGTGCTTCCTTCAATGAAGATATTTGGAAATTATCATAATTTTCAGATATTACTAGTTACTTTTGCAGCATATTGCATTGCAATTTGCTTAAACTATGTTCTTGGTATTTTGTGTTTTAAAGTTCTTTCTCCAATAAATTCAAGGAATGTAGAGCATAGTAAGATGGTTCTTGATAAGTTTAAAAATTCAAAAGCTATTTATTTGCTTTTAATACTTAGTGCAGTGCCATTTTTTGGTAAATTTATAGTGGTGTTTTTAGGTTTTTTACGGCTTAGATTTAGCTATACTTTGCTTTTAGGTGGGGCGATGAAATTACTTTACCTTAGTTATTACATTTTTTCATGATATCTAAAACAACAAAAATTAGCCAATTAGATTTAATAGCAAACAAGGCTATAGAAATTTCGGCTAATGATTTTACAAAACTAAAAATCATTTTACCTTCTGGCATTGCCTGCAATGAATTGCAAAATTTGCTGCTTAAGAAACTTGGAACTTGTATTTTACCTAAAGTAATACCTATAAGTCAGTTACTAGCAGAGAGTGAAGAGGTTTTTAAAATTCCTTCAGAACAAGTAGGTGTTATTGATAGATTACAAGAGAAAGTTGAAATTACCCAAATAATATTTGAGTCAAAAATACTAGGTTTTGATTTGCTTCATAGCTTGCGTCTTGCCCCGTCTCTTGGGCGCTTATTTTTTCAAATTGAAGCTAATAGTATAGACTTTGAATTGCTTAAAGAGTTGCCACTACTGGAGCAACCAGAACATTGGAGCAAAATACATCAATTTCTTTCTGTATCATACAAAAAATGGCAGGCCAGACTAAAGCAACAAAATAAAATTTCACAAGCTCAGCACCAGAAATTAATGTTTAATGCTGAAATTCAAAGGCTTAAAAAAGATCAAACACAGAAATTATTAATAGCAAATATTTTTGAATCAAATCGCTTGTTGAGTAACTTTATTGCTCAATTAAGAGAAATAAAGACATGTACTATCATTGATAATGTGAGCTCAAATTCTGTTAATTTAATGGATGAAGTAGTATTAGCTGAGTTTGAGAATAACTATCACGAAGCTGAGTATATAGCCATAAGATGCAAAGATGAAATAGAGTCGGGCAAAACTAGAATAGCCCTTGTGGCAAATGAGGGTAGTTCTAGAAATTGCTATAAGAACTACTTAAATAAATACCTGCTTTCATATCAAGACTATTTTGGCGATGATATAAGCGCTGATCATCATATATCATTTATTTTAAAAGTAACAGAAAACATATGCTTGCCATTTGATCTTAAAAATTTTATTGCTTTGCTATCTCACCCATTATTAAACAAAGATATTGATATCAAAATAAAAAATATAATTAAAAAAAATAATAGGTTTGCAAATAATATCAATACGATAAAGGATATATTTGATGAGTATAATAATAAAAATACAAAATTATATTTTAACAATATACTATCATCGTTTACTGTTGATTTTGATCTAATTGACTTTATTTCAATTTATAAAAAAGTAATACAAACTGCAAAAACTCTTGTGCCTGATTTTGATAAATTTAGCAATTATTCTGAAATGCTAAGTGAATTAACTTCAGTCGGAAATAAGCTAAAAATAAATACAATAGAAGAGTTTGTTGATATTTTTAAGCAACTTCTAGCAGGGGGTAAGTATATAAGAAATAATAGCAATAGTAATATTATAATATGCTCTTTAGAAGAAGCGTGCTTGGTAGATGCTGATTTAGTAATTATTGCTAATTTAAATGATACTGTTTATCCACAAAAAGATAAATCAAATCCGTGGATGAGCAAGCAGATGCAGAAAGAACTAGGAATTGATATAAGACAAAAACAAATTGAGTATGAACTAAATTGCTTTAATTTACTAGTTTCTAATAATAGCAAGGTATATTTAAGTAGATCTCGAAGAAGTAATAATAAAATCAATTTACCTTCGCCGTATTTGCTCAATTTAAAATACTTGATAGGAGAAAAGCTAACTCTTGTATATCAAAAACCTGCATTTAATCAAACCATAACGGCAAGCAGTGAGTTGGTTGCTAAATCCAAGATATTTCCATCTAAACTTTACGCGACTGATATTGAGTTATTGCTGAGAGCACCATATAATTTTTATGCAAAAAAAATCCTAAAATTAAAAAAAATACAGGAAATATCAGATACAGCATCACTTGCTGATTTTGGTAATACTGTTCATAAAGTATTTGATAAGTTTGTCAAGATGCGTAATTCAAGCAAACAATTTGATAGTAACCTGCTTATTAAAGAAATAATAAAGCAAGAAGTTGAGTTGATTCATCTACCAGAGCAAATTAAGCATTTATGGGGGGTAAAATTAGAGAAAATTGCAATAGAATTTATTGAGTTTGATCATTTACGGCGTCAGGATGCAAAAGTATTTTCTGAGGTAAATGGAAGTATCGAGCTAAGTGTTGGTGCTAGTATTATAACTGTAGCCGCAATAGCTGATAGAATAGAAATAGACTCTCAAGGAAAAATAACTATTTTGGATTATAAAACTGGTATAGCTCCTAGTCAAAAGGACGTTTTACTTGGTTTGTCTCCGCAATTAGTAATAGAAGCAATAATTGCTTATGAGAATGGTTTTGCTTTATCAAATACTTATGATTTAGAAGGTATTGTGATAGCTTTTGTAAAAATTGGCAGCTCTAGTCCGTACTTGCAAATTAAAGAAATTAAATTATCAGCCAAGGATATTGCCAAACATAAAGACGCGATGCATAAACTAATTGAACATTACGTGGAAAATAAAACTTATGCAATTGGGCCAAGTATTGCAAAATACGATGATTATTGGCTATTGGCAAGACGAAATATTGAAGTTGGTAGCAATGCATGAACCCCGTAATGTTTAGGAAAGTTTATCCACTAAAAAGTCATCCCGGGCTTGATCCTTGGATCAAAAAGCATTGAGGTTGTTTTAAGTGGATGCTAATCAAGTTCAGTATAACCGTGTTTTGCTCAGTGCGACTACATTGTTTATTCCTTGCGCTAACTCAACTCAAATAACCGCAGTATATTCCTTGCGTAAGTTGCTATGTATACTACTCATGTATATTCCTACCCACAAGTAGGTGCAGATAAACCATGGCTGCCAAATGTTGAAAGAGATCATAGATATAACAAACAAACATGCAAGA
This sequence comes from Rickettsiales bacterium, assembly GCA_017302595.1. Taxonomy (GTDB): domain Bacteria; phylum Pseudomonadota; class Alphaproteobacteria; order Rickettsiales; family Rickettsiaceae; genus Megaera_A. The sequence continues at coordinate 320,315 of JAFLDA010000001.1, read as the reverse complement.
CAAGAGATTCCAGTTTTATATACGATTTTATACTTCTTATTGGGATCATTTATCATATCTTTAAATAAACTGTGCCATCGAAAGATGTAGCCGCAAATTAAGGTTAAATAAAACATTAACCCTATGATTCCATTTTCTAATAATAACTGCATTAGGTTATTGTGAGGATGAGTTGGAAATAGCAAAAGTTTTATATTGTTGTACATTGTATAATCTTTTTGGCTATCAATAAACCTAGACTCGCCAAAACCATGTCCTAATAGTGGTTTGGTTTCAGAAAGTTCCATAGTGTGTTTCCAAATAAAAATTCTATGTTTTGCTGAGATTGGTATTGAATCAAATTTATCGATAATTTGTTTTGCATCGTAGTTCTTTATTATTGATAGGAAGAGCAGGGATGAACAAATGACTATTCCAGATAGTATTCTAGGGTTTAATAATATACGAAAGCTTAGTAGCATAAATAGCATACCACCTAAAAGAAACCCTACAAATGCTGCAAGGCTATCTGATATATATAAAGTTACGATGGTAAATGAATAAATGATAAAACTAAGATATTTTTTGCTTTCTAAGAAATTACACGCCATTACAACCCATGCAAGTAATGACAGCATTACACATCCTCTATCAAGGTTATAAAGCATAAAATGATATGTTGATGAATTTGCTTGGAAGATAAATCTAAAGCCGCTGTTTATAACTCCAGAAGTAAAGTATTCAAAATAGAACATAAATAGGGCGCCTATAAAACCCCAGGTCAGATATTTGTATGTAAATTTTATTTTTGTAGATAAGGTATCGATATTATAAAAAGTTAAATAAAACGGGCTTATCAATAATATTAAAGATATGGCCATAATAGATGCTTCAAAAGGTTTTGATGACCAGCTTGTGCTTATTAATAATAAAAAGAGAAATAGAATTTCGCTACTGTGTTTTAGAAGTTTTATATTAATGCGGTTTCTACTATATAAAACCATTGTTAAAGAAAAAGTAGTAGTAGTGATTGCTAAAGATAACCCAGATAACATTCCAAGTGTAGGAATGATGATACTTGCATATTTAATAATATTATTCACAATGATAATTTAAATTAATCTATACATTTTATAGGGATCAATTCGTATACAGGGTGCTCTATTGTTGAAATAGAAGGGTTTGTTGAAATCATCCATCCACGAAATATTAAGCTATTATCAGTTTTTTCTTTAGTGTCATATACAGATACTAACATCTTATTGGACAAATTATAAGCATCTATAGATTTAGCACATTTATGTACCTCGTAGGAAATATTGCTAAAATTATACCTTTTTCCAATAGCTATATTAAGAGTGTACGGTTTAGTTGTGATTTTGTTCAGTATCACTATTTGAGCTTTATTTGTATATATTACATCAGATATAATTGAAAAATCTGTTTTTGCTTGAATATTATTGTCAGTATTTTGGGGTGCAGTTGCATTATCAGTTGGTACCAAAGTGTCTGACTTTTCCTCAGTGTTTTTAATTTGCTGTAATGATTGTTCAAGTAGATTGGAATCATCAATTTGTTCAGCAGCAAGAGCGAAATCGGTGTTTAATTGTAGCATTAGTATAGCAATCGAAATTAAAGCGCTAAGTATTTTAGACTTATTTTCCATACTAATTATTTTAAAAAAGATTTAGATCACGAAAAAATTTCAGCTACTAGTTTTAAGTGCTAATAGCCGAAATAACTAATTAAATTATAAGCTCAATTTTGCACCAATTAAAGCTACTGTACCACGAACTTTCTTTTTAGATAGCTCAGGATTAAACTCTGGTCTGCCTTTTAGTGTAAATCCTGTTACCTCAGCGTAAGGCTTAAATCCAGGAGCTAGGTTGTAGCTTGTTCCTAGAGTGATCGCGTCAACAGTGTTTTTATATTGAGTAGACTTAAAATACGAAACAGAAGCAGCCAAAGGTCCTTGCTTATAAGCTAAAGTACCTGTGTAATAGTCAGTTTTTCTGCCAGTCTTGTGAAACTCGCTTGTTGTTAAGCTCTTTCCTAATGACCCATAGGAACCAGCACATGATATGTTTCCTACATTTAATATAGCGCCAATATTATAAGTCCTAAGGTTATCTAATTTATAAGATGTCGGGTTTGGATCATTTGCTGATACATATTTTTTTGCTTTTCCAGCAGCCTTACCATATTCACCTGTAAGAGCAATCTTGCCGTCAACTCCATCAGCAAAAGCCTGTTCTACAGATATGCCACCAGAAAAAGTATCTTTTACACTGCTATCAATAACAAATTTTTCAATGGAACCATTTTGAACCAGTTTAGTACTAGTTCCGCTAGAATTTGTACCAGGATTGTCTGCACCAGTGTTGCTTGAGTCTGGTATATATGCAATACCTGCTTGTAGCTTAGTGGAGCCAAATTCATATTTTGGTGTATAGTAAGCGATTGTTCTAGCTGGTTCACTACTATACGACCTAGTAGTCAAATCGGTTGTCAACTTACTATCTAAGAAAAATTCAGAAAAATTAGCAAAAGATGGTTCAACTTTAGATCCTTGCATCAAATAACTAGTATTAGTTTTTGCATAACGTCCCCAGTCGTCAAAAGTTGCAGCTGCAATAGTGCTTCCATCAATCATCATTACCGATGATGGTGCAATAGGGGAGCCAGCTTGAACTTCACCATATTCTGTTTTTACAAATATATGAGATCCATTATAATCTGGAGAACCTTTTCTCTTAGCAGTTGGCACTAACACAACTTTACCCCCATACGTCACATCATTAACCATGTTAGATATGGTAGCAAAAAGAGCTGTTTCATTGTAAAAAGCAAACCCTGTTCTGTTGCTGGAAACATTTTTTTCATCTTTGGCAAGTTTAGACTCATTCCTGAATCCAGACTGGAAATGAGAAAAAGCAGACAACTTAACCTCAAGATCAGATAGTACTGGTTTCTTGTCTGTTGTAGTTACGTCAGCTAATGCACTTGATGTCAAGGTTGTAATTAGCGCTGTGGTTGCTATAATTTTTTTCAAAGTACTCATATTTAATATTCAAATAATTTGATTTGGTTGACTCAGTTTAACCCAAAAGAAAATAGTGTCAAGTTTATTAACCTATTTTTTTAAACCCTTGGTTGTAGTTTTGGCTTACCAATTTTAGTGATCAATAAAAAACGCTCTATCTATTTTTAGTAAGCTTTAAACTCTTAAATACCTAAGCAAAAATATACCAAATACTGGATTCATTAGCAAACTACTAGTGTTGGGCATCAGATAAATAGTTGACAATAATTAAGTAAATAGCGCTATAATTGTCACACCAATAATTCTAGATCATTCTTATTAGCAGGGTTTTGGGTTATTCGTATAGAACAATTTGAATTTTTTTTTATTATTTACACTCCTGGTAGTTACAAGTAATGAAAGCTTCTGCTGGGAACCTTAAGGATGTAGTAAACATAAATATTAATACTATATGGCAATAATGTCTGACAAATGGATAGCAGAGATGGCTCAAAGCCAAAATATGATATCGCCGTTTGTAGAGAATCAAATAAAAATTGAAGGTGATAAGAGAATAATATCATATGGTGTATCGTCATATGGTTATGATGCTAGGGTGTCAAGTGAGTTTAAGATCTTTACTAATATCAATACCTCTATAGTTGACCCTAAGGATTTTGATAATGATAGTCTGGTGCATAAAGATACTCAGGTCTGTATAATTCCACCAAATAGTTTTGCTTTGGCCAGAACAGTGGAGTATTTTAAGATCCCAGAAGATGTATTAGTGATTTGCGTAGGGAAGTCAACGTATGCGAGATGTGGAATAATAGTGAATGTAACTCCTCTTGAACCGGGTTGGGAAGGGCATGTTACCCTGGAGTTTTCGAATACTACTCCACTTCCGGCTAAGATATATGCTCACGAAGGAGCGTGCCAGTTTTTATTTTTTAAAGGTAACGAGAAGTGTAAAGTCTCTTACGCTAATAGAAATGGAAAGTATATGGGGCAAACTGGTGTCACGTTACCTAGAGCTTAAAAATTAAAAACTAATAGTAAGAGGAGAGATTATGCTGGATAGCAATTTAGAACAAAAAATGCCGCATATAGCTGTTAATGCTCAATACATAAAAGATTTTTCTTTTGAAAATCCTGGAGCTCCAGCTAGTTTGTCTGCTATAGATAAAACACCTCAAATAGATTTAGCTTTGGATTTAAATATCCAAAGACTTCCAGAAAAGGATTACTACGAGGTAGAAATAGCTATAAGCGCAAAAGCAATTTCTAAAGAAAAAACAATGTTTGTGGTAGATTTGAAGTATGCTGGTGTATTCAATTTGATTAATATTCCAGAAGAACAAATAGAAATACTTCTAGCTGTGCATTGCCCTTCAATAATATTTCCTTATGCGAGAAAAATTATTGCTGACGTGACTCAAGATGGAGGGTTTCAACCTCTGATGATTGATCCAGTAGATTTTGGTGTGCTATACAGTAAGAAAATGATGCAAAAGGAGGGTATAAGGGATGAAAAGACAAATTAGTACCTTAAAAGCGCTAATTCCTTTTATTATTACTTTTAATAGCTCTATATCTTTGGCTTTAGACAAAGAAGTAAAAATGGGCGCATTAATAGAGGCTGATGGACTTTACTATAAATCTAATGGTGATGAAACTCAAAGAAGGTTCACGCAGAATAATAAGAATTTAGGCTTCTATTCAACCGGTAATTTTTATGTAGATTATAAACTAGTGGATGAGAATGGTCTAAAATATGGTACAAAGATTAGCGTTCAGCAAACAACCAGAAATGACCGTGGAGTTCCATTTGTTTTATATACAGAAACTGGTTATGGGAAGCTAGAACTAGGATCTGATAAAACTGCTGGATCAAAGATGATGGTAACAGGCTTTAGCGTAGCTTGTGCAACTGGCAATGGGTGGGATGCATTTATTGTGACATCTCCAATAACTGGGAAAGAAGCTAAAGTAGCGTATGTAACAAACTTTACTAGTTTTTTGGATGCAAAAACTAGGACAAGCATGTTGTCAGATTACTCAAGAAAAATAACTTATTTTACGCCGAAAATAGGTTCAAAAAATCATAATTTTCAGCTAGGAGTATCCTACTCTCCTGATAGCACAAATGCTGGGCATACAGGTAATTCTACAAATAGCGACATAAATGACCCAAATAATCTTTTTGCAATATACAGTGCATACCCATATAAATTTGCAATTAAAGATGGGATATCATATGGCGCGGTATACGAAGGAAAACATTCAGATTTATTATCTACAAAACTATCTTTAGTAGGAGAATCTGGCAAACCTGTCGCTTTTAATAAAAGTGATAATAGTAAATCAAATGTGAAATTCAAAAATTTAAATACCTACAATGTGGGTTTGCAGATAAGTTACGACAAGTTTGCTATTGCTGGTTCTTATATGAATTATAATAACAGTCTGTCTAATTCCTCGGTAGATAATTTTGGTTCACAAACTTCGATATACTCTATTGGTTCTAGGTATAAATTTTGTGATGACAAATATGCTGCGAGTATAAATTACTTTTTTAGTAATCATAAAAATAATAAGCTAGATGCGGTGAGTATTGGTATAGATTATGTCCTTACAAAAGGTATCAAAGCCTATATACAAGAAACTATTTATAAAGCGAATGGTAAGTACGTAGATAATGGCGTTATTAAGAAGGATAAAAATAAGGGTAGCCTATTTATCCTTGGCGCTAAGATATCAATTTAAAAAAATATTTAAATTAAAGTAATTATTACTTGATTTTTATTAAGAAAAGTGTAAATATTTATTTAATAGTAAAATTTGTTAAGGAGAATATATTATGAGGGTTTTACTTATAGAGGATGAATCATCAACAGCTAGGGCGATAGAACTTGCTTTGGCAGCTGAGGGGATAATATGTGATACAGCTGAGCTGGGATCAGAAGGAATTGAGATAGGAAAAATATATGATTACGATATAATCCTACTTGATTTGATGCTGCCAGATATTGATGGATATGAAGTCTTACTAAGACTACGTTCGGCTAAAGTTAAGACGCCTATTCTGATTCTTTCAGGTTTAACTTCAGTTGATCAGAAAATAAGGGGATTAGGTTTTGGTGCCGATGACTATTTAACTAAACCATTTAATCGCGGAGAGTTGATTGCCAGAATACAGGCGATAGTCCGTCGTTCTAAAGGTCATTCTGAATCTGTTGTTCGTTTTGATAAAGTGTCAATCAATCTTGATACTAGAACAGTTGATGTAGATGGTCAGCAAGTGCATCTTACGAATAAAGAGTATGCTATTCTTGAGTTGCTTGCAATGCGCAAAGGTACAGTATTGACCAAAGAAATGTTTTTGAATCATTTATACAGTAGTATGGATGAGCCAGAGATCAAGATTATTGACGTTTTTGTTTGTAAATTAAGAAAAAAATTGGCAAAAGCTTCTGGTGGTATGAATTATATTGAAACAGTTTGGGGGCGTGGTTATATGCTTAAAGATTATGAAGACAGTAATTCTATGTCATCTATGATGGAAGATAAGTCTTTTTCACATGTAATGTAAACAATTTAAAAGTAGCCTTACTTATTAATTAAGTAAGGCTACTTATACTCTAAAAGAAAACTCTAAATGCTAGAAGTAGACGTAGTAATAATAGGAGCAGGTCCTGTTGGAATCTTTGGAGCATTTCAAGCTGGAATGCTTAAAATGACTTCGTGTATAATAGATGCACTTGATGTTCCTGGCGGTCAATGTAGCGCTCTTTATCAAGAAAAACCAATTTTTGATATACCAAGTCAACCTAAAATACTAGCACAAGATTTAATTGATAATTTAGTGACTCAAGCATCTCCCTTTGAGCCAATTTACTTGCTGTCTAGGCAAGTAAATTCTTTAAAGATTGCTGAGAATAAGTTTATTTTGGGAACTTCTAAAGGGGATAATATTATTGCTAAAGCGGTTTTTATTGCAGCTGGCGCTGGTTCTTTTGGTCCCAATAGGCCACCTTTAGATAATATTGAAGAATATGAAGGTAAGTCTATTTTCTATCATGTCTCTAAAAAAGAGCAATTTAAAGGTAAGAATATTCTTATCGCTGGAGGAGGTGATTCTGCTGTAGATTGGGCAATATCATTGTCTGAAATTGCAAATATTAGCATAGTGCACAGAAGGGCAAAGTTTAGAGCTGCCCCATCAAGTATTGCCACTCTTAACACACTTTCTGCTCAAGGGAAGATTAAGATAATTACAGATTTTCAGCTATCTGCACTAAAAGGTAAAGATGGAGTGCTAGAAGAGGTGGAATTAGTCGATTTAGATGGTAATAAACAATCAGTTTTAGCTGAGATAATGCTACCTTTTTTTGGTTTGGCTCAGAATCTAGGACCATTGCTAGATTTTGGTCTTGCAATAAAAAATCATCATATTGAAGTCAATTTTCCTTATTTTGAAACTAATATTCCTGGAATATATGCTATTGGAGATGTTGCAACATATGAAGGAAAACTGAAATTAATTTTAACTGGATTTGCAGAGGTAGCCTCTAGCTTTCATCATGCTTATCCAAGAGTATTTGATGGTAGATCATTGCATTTTGAATACTCAACTACAAAAGGCGTTAAATAGTAAAAAATAAAAATTGTCCCAATGTTCGATAATGTATATCAAATATTTCCTCAAGTTCTGAGTATAATAATTGCAGTCGTACCATTTATTATTGCTAAATACATTAGTAAAAAAATATTTGATGGTATAATAGCAAGGACACAAGATGTATCCCGGCATACTGCATTAACGTTTATAAGTAAATCTATTGATTTTGCCATATTAATCTTTGGCGTTTTAACTCTACTAGGGACTCTAGGGTTTGATGTAAGAGCGCTACTTGCTGGTCTTGGTTTGACTGGTTTTGCGCTTGGTTACGCATTAAAAGAGGTGCTTGAAAATATAATTGCCGGAATAATACTAATTTTTTATAAGCCAATTGAAATAAATTCTTATATATCTCTGCTAGATGCAAAAGGAAAAGTAATTAGTATTGACCTAAGATATACTACAATCCAAGATGGAGATCATTTGCACTTAATTCCCAATTCAAAATTGATCTCAGAGAAAGTGACCATTTTAACAAAATAATCAAAATAATAGCTTGACTGGTAACGGCTATTAATCTATGATTCAGATCTAGCCAAAGAGCGCGGTAAAAACACTTTTTTAGGTTAGACAACCAATTATGCAAGGAACTATTGATCATTCTGCAATAGCTAACATCAACCACAATGTTCCTTCCTCAATTAATTCTAAAATTTCAAAATTTGTTGATTTTATTTGGCCTATTTACAGGCACGAATTGCCAAAGTTTTTGTTTATAACATTGTTAATGTTCTGCATCCTGGGTATTCAAAACTTAATTCGTGCAACCAAAGACAGTATAGTCAATACTATGATTGGTGTAGAAACCATTTCGTTCTTAAAATTTTGGGGTGTATTGCCATCTGCATTCCTTGTCACAATAATATACGTAAAACTTGTAAGTGTGATGAAAGGAGAGAATATATTCTATATGATTATGAGTATATTTCTGGGGTTCTTTTTCTTGTTTGCTTTTTATCTTTTTCCTAATCATGAGATGTTTCATCTCTCGAAAGAAACAGCTAATCACTTAGTGCAGCAATATCCCAATCTCAAGTGGTTTATATTACTTTTATCCAATTGGAGTTTTTCATTATTTTATATCATTGCCGAGTTGTGGCCTAATGCTGTCTTTGCTCTTCTTTTTTGGCAGTTTGTTAATAAAATCACTAGTGTTGAAGAGTCTAAGAGGTTTTATGTTCTGTTCGGTTTACTGGGTCAAACTGGACTTTATTTAACTGGAACTTTTCTTGAAAATTTACAAGTCATCAATGATTACTTTGCCAAGTTATTTAATATTCAGAATTATACGAGTGAATTATCAATCCAGATTATCATATCAGTGGTAACAATCCTTGGGTTTATTGGTCTATTTGCTTTTTGGATGCTTAATCATAAAATTTTAGACATTGCAACCGCAGAAAACTTACAATTTAAAGTTAAGAAGAATCAACTTACCTTGAAAGAAAGCTTTCATATGATCATTCATTCAAGGTATATTAGGCTTATTGCTATATTGCTAGTATGCTATGGGATAGCCATAAATCTTGTTGAAGGACCTTGGAAAGCTGAAGCTGCCAAAATATATACAACTCCAACTGAATATGGTGCATTTGTTGGCAGTTATTTAAGTTACACAGGAATACTAACGATCTTTTTTGTTTTATTAGGGTCAAATGTAGTCAGGTTGCTTGGGTGGATGTCAGCTGCAATAATTACACCTCTGATGGTACTTGTAACAGGGTTAGCATTCTTTGCAGTGGCCAATTTTGATTATGTAGCTACCTTTATGATGCTTAGTTTTGCATTTACCGATCCAGTTATGCTTGCAATTGTAATAGGTGCTATACAAAATGTCCTGAGTAAGTCTAGTAAATACACTTTATTTGATTCTACAAAGGAAATGTCCTATGTTCCTCTTGACGAACAGCTTAAAACTAGGGGAAAAGCAGCCGCAGATATGATAGGTACTAAGCTCGGGAAATCAGCTAGTGCGTTATTACAATCGATGATATTTGTTGTGTTTCCTGCAGCTACTTACTCTTCAATTTCAACTTATTTGATGTTTGTATTCTCGATAGTCTGTGTCATATGGATCTGGGCAGTTGTAGAACTTAATAAAGAATATAAAAAGGAGTGCGTTGCTGTTGGGCATGAAAGTTATTTTTAATAATTAAACAACTACTTGTTCATCCTTAATATTGAAAACGCTAAACTACTATTGTATAAACTGTCTTGAAGTGATTTAAACCTAATCAAACTTATTCCTAATGCATAAATATATATATTATTTCGGTAAAACACTATCAGAGGGTGATGCCGGAATGACCGAAATACTTGGTGGTAAAGGTGCACACTTAGCACAGATGTGCAAAATTGGTTTGCCAGTTCCACCTGGTTTTACTATATCAAGTAAAATTTCTTCTATGCATATAGGAAATGAAAACCATCTTACACACGGGGTACTAGAAGAATTAGAACAAAACATAAAAAAACTTGAAAAGGAAACTGGCAAGACTTTTGGCTCAGGCAAAAATCCATTATTACTATCTGTAAGATCAGGCTCAAAAGTATCGATGCCAGGAATGATGGATACCATTTTAAATCTTGGTATTAATGATGAAGTAGTATCATCTCTAGCAAAATCTACATCAGATCCTAGGTTTGCTTATGATTGCTATCGTAGATTTATAGAAATGTATGGCTCTGTAGTGCTTGAGATATCGCACTATAATTTTGAGAGGATTTTAGAAGAAATTAAAGAAGTTTCTGGGGTAGCGAGTGATGGAGAACTTAGTGCAGAGCAGTTACAAGAATTAGTGAAGCGATATAAAACTGTAATAAAGAAATATTCTGGACATGATTTTGAAACTAATCCTTTTGAGCAGCTAAAACATGCTATTATTGCAGTATTAAAATCTTGGATGAGTCCAAGAGCAATTACCTATAGAAATATACATAATATCAGTGATTCTTTAGGTACTGCCATCAACATCCAAACTATGGTCTTTGGTAATAAGGGTAATGATTCAGCTACCGGGGTAGTGTTTACAAGAAACCCAGCCACTGGAGAGAAAAAGATTTTTGGGGAATACTTGATAAATGCACAAGGGGAAGATGTTGTTGCGGGTATTCGTACACCGTTCCCAATCCTGGCTCATGAAGGTGATGATAACAACTCAATGCAATCATTAATGAATGAGCAATACGAGCAGCTGTTATTTATTTGCCAAAAACTTGAGATTCATTACGAAGACATGCAAGATATAGAGTTTACCATAGAGAAAGGTAAGCTATATATACTACAAACAAGAAGTGGAAAAAGGTCTACAGCAGCAGCAGTTAAGATAGCAGTAGACATGGTTGAAGAGTCATTAATTAGTAAACAAGAAGCTCTGCTTAGAATAGAGCCAGAATCATTGCATCAACTACTTCACACAGCCGTAGATTATAAGTCTAAGCCGCAAGTAATTGCTAGTGGGCTGCCAGCTTCTCCAGGGGCTAGCACTGGAATAGTAGTATTCTCACCCTATGATGCTGAGGAATTGTCACGTCATCATAAAGTTATACTTGTTAGAAATGATACAAGTCCTGAAGATATTAAAGGTATGCATGTGTCGGCAGGAATAATAACAGCTAGAGGTGGGATGACTTCTCATGCCGCAGTAGTAGCACGCGGGATGGGTAAGCCATGTATATGTGGGATTAATGGTTTAGCTGTAAATGAAGCTAGCAAAACATTTAGAACTCCTGCTGGGATTATCGTAAAAGAAGGTGAAACAATCACAATAGATGGATCAAACGGAAAAATTCTTGTTGGTGAAATTAAATTGATTAACCCAGAATTCTCAGGTGAATTTAAAACTATACTAAAATGGGCAGATGAAGAAAAAAGGATAGCAGTTAGAGCCAATGCTGAAACAAAACTTGATGCAAGTGTTGCTATAAAATTTGGTGCAAATGGTATTGGGTTATGCCGAACAGAACATATGTTTTTTGAAAGTAATAAAATACCGCTCGTAAGAGAAATGATTATTGCCCAAACTCCAGAACAAAGAGCATCAGCTATTTCTAGACTTAAGCCGTTGCAAACAGAAGATTTTAAATCTTTATTTGAGGTAATGTCTGGGTTGCCAGTTAATATAAGACTACTGGATCCACCATTGCACGAATTCCTGCCAAAAGAAGAAAGTGATAAATTGGCTCTTGCTCAGGATCTTGATGTTCCTATTGCTCTAGTAAACCACAGATTGCATGTATTGCATGAAACGAACCCAATGCTTGGTCATCGTGGGTGTAGGTTAGGAATTTCATTCCCTGAAATATATTCTATGCAAGTGGAAGCTATTTTAGAAGCATTTCAAACTGCAAAGACAAACAACACTGAGTCAATTATAGAGATAATGGTGCCGTTAATTTGTGATGTTCAAGAGATAATAAAACTAAAAGAATTAATTCTTGCAACAATCTCTAAAATGGAAGCTAAATATTCTACAAAATTTCCAATTAAAATTGGTACTATGATTGAACTGCCAAGAGCAGCAATATTAGCAGATGAAATAGCAGAGCATGTTGAGTATTTTAGCTTTGGTTCAAATGACCTAACACAAACAACTTACGGGATCTCAAGAGATGATATTGGCTCATTTATGCCAGATTACATTGAGCAAGGTATATTTGCTTTTGATCCTTTTGTACATATTGATATCAGAGGTGTTGGCCATTTAATTAAGATGGCTATTGAAAAGGGTAAAAGTAGAAATGCAAGACTTACAATAGGAATTTGTGGTGAACATGCAGGAGATCCAAAGTCTATAGAATTTTTTGATAATATTGGGGTTGACTATGTTTCTTGTTCGCCCTATAGAATACCAATAGCAAGAATTGCTGCAGCAAGAAGTAAAATCCTATTATCTCAAGGTAGTAAATGAGTTTTGAAGAAAATCTAGATAAAATTATTTTAAAACATAAAGATCTTTCTGATAGCTTGGCTAGCGGGATTAAAGGTGAAGAGTATATCCAAGCATCAAAAGAATATTCTGATCTTGAGCCACTTGTAGAAATAATTCAAGTGTACAAAAAAGTTCTTTTAGATCTTAAAGGAGCACAAGAATTAGCTAATGATATCAATTTAGATAAAGAAACAAGAGAATTAGCTGAACAGGAAATCAGAGAGTTAGAAGAGAAAGTTACCAAATTAGAACGAGATGTTAAAGTTGCACTTCTGCCAAAAGATGAAGCAGATAGTAAAGGTGCTATCATTGAGGTAAGAGGTGGAACTGGTGGAGAAGAAGCAGCACTATTTGCTGCTGACTTGTTTGAAATGTATCAACGATATGCACAAAACAAAGGTTGGAAATTTGAAATTCTGTCTATTGCTGAAATCGGAATAGGTGGATATAAGGAAGCATCAGCTCTTATTAAAGGTTACGGTGTATTTGCGAGGTTAAAGTTTGAATCTGGGGTACACAGAGTGCAAAGAGTCCCTCAAACTGAATCTAGCGGAAGGATACATACTTCTGCTGCTACTGTTGCTGTTCTTCCTGAAGTAGAGGAAGTAGATATTAAAATCGAAGATAAAGACTTAAGAATAGATACTTACCGCGCATCTGGGGCAGGAGGACAGCACGTAAATACAACTGATTCTGCGGTGAGAATTACTCATATTCCTACTGGGGTAGTAGTAGCTATTCAAGATGAAAAATCACAACACAAGAATAAAGCAAAGGCGCTAAAGATTTTGCGTTCTAGAATATATGAAGAACAAAGAAGGGCAAAAGAGGCCGAAAGAGCAAGCTCAAGAAAGGAGCAGGTAGGTTCTGGTGATAGATCAGAGAGAATCAGAACTTACAATTTTCCACAAGGGAGAATAACTGATCACCGAATTAATCTTACATTATACAAAATCGAGGAAGTGCTAAAAGAGGGTAAGTTAGATGATTTTGTAGATGCGCTAATTTCAGATGACGAGGCTACTAAACTAGCTGAGTATAAATCTTAGTTATTTATTAGATTAAAAAAGTTATCTATATTATTACTTACTTAATCTGAATCTTTTAAAATAAATCGAAGACATCACTTTTATAAACTTAATTAATATCAACAAGAGATGCAATACTGTGTCTATCGATTTGTTGATAGTGGAATTATATTTTACATTTTTATACCAATAATTAAGTTTTTCTTGAGCTTTTAAAGAATATAAGTTTAAATTTAATAAGCATAAAATGAGTTAATTATTATGGCTGATAGTTTAGTAGATCTAGGGAAAAAGGTTCGAAAACAACAAAAAGAAGTCGCTAAACTTCAGCAGCAAATAGACAAACTCAAACAAGGATTACCAAATGAGAAAATTCAAAAGCAAATTGAGAAATTACAAAAAGAATCTCAGATCATCCAAGATAAACGCTCTTTACTGGAGAAAACTTTAAATGAAAAATTTGAAAAAATTCAAAAGCAAATATCAGTGCTATCAGGAGAATTACCTACTTTATTACAACAAGGGATAAAACCGTCAAAAGAAACTCAAAAAAAGCAGAAAGAGTTAGATGCTCTAAATAAGGAAATGTCTGCTTATGAAAAATATAAGGCCAAAAAATCTGCCAAAGATACAGGTAAGCTTGAGAAAGCTAAGCAAGAAGCAGAGAAAGAGGTAGATAGGGTTGCGAAAGAAAAGGAGAAACAAGAGAAAGAAGCAGCTGCAAAAGCTGAAAAAGTAGCAGAAAAAGAGATTGAGAAACAACAAAAACAGGCTCAAAAGGAACAAGATGTTTATTTAAAACAAAAAGAGTTCGTTCTTAAAACTATAGATCAAATATTAAGTGATCCAAAACCTTTTCAGGACATATTATCCCCAATTGCCTCCGCAAAAGATGGCAATCTTAGTTTCTCTGCAAAATTTAAAGCAGCAACATCAGCTATACAGTTAGTAGCAAGTCATGCTGGCAACCTTGCACATCTTGTTAAGTCAAAAACATTCTATGCTGAAGAAATTGACAAATTATCAAAGGTTTTAAATGGAGAAATGGATTATGATCCTAAAAACCCTCCTTTTTTTCTTAAGTTACTACAGGATCCTGAGTTACTGATATTTTTACGGAGTAAAGGTAGTAGTGATCTCAACAAATTAATTGGTTTAATAACTCCTCTTATCACACCAATTTTATTACAACAGTTAGGTAATGTAGAAGCTATCGAAAAAGAATTACACAAAAAAGCAAAAGAATTAGAAGCTCTGCCGGAAAAAGAAAAACGGTTGCAAGAGTTAATTGAGCTAGAAAGTAGGATTTCTAAGCCGGCTCAAAAAGAAGAAATAGAAAAATTGCAAAAAGAGGTTAGTGCATTACAATCTCTATTGGCACGATATAAGACAGCAAAAATGTTAAAATCCCTTGAGAAAGAGGGAATTGGTGCAGCTTACATTAATGAGCATATATTGCCTATTTTAACAGAGGGATTAGGAGAAATATTAAGCTCTCCTAAAGAACTCGTTACAATTGCACAGCTACTAGTTGATAGATCTTTAGCTACAGATCCTGCTGCAAAAGACGCCATTTTGGCAGAAATCTTGGCAAAAATCGATGTTGCTAAACTATTGCAAAATAAAAAACTTGCTGAATTTTTAACTACAAAAAACGATGATTTAGTAAAAATTATTTCTACAGTTATTGCTTCAAATGACAATATCAAACAAACATTAGCACAGTATAAAATAACGGATCAATTAGTTGCTGATCTAGTTCCTGTATTTACTAAATTAGCCGGTAGCATTTCTAAAAATGCTGATAAAACAAGTAGAATTTATAAGGCTCTTACCGATACCATTTTATATGATGTAACAACAAAATTGAAGAAAGCAAAAACCTTGGAGGAGTTCTCAGAGATTTTAAGCAAAGATTCTAGTCACGTCAATGAATTAATAGCTGCGATATTACCAGTGTTATTAGAAAAAGAAACTTTGGAAGTGATTTTAAAGGATTTACCTTATTTTCTTGAAAAAAATAAAAGCCAATTAGCACCGTTACTTGCGGGTTCAATACCAGTTCTCTTAAATTATCTAGAAACCACTAATAAAGACATAGTTGTCGGATCAAAATTGGATCACGATAAATTAATGAAAATGTTAGTTCTCCCTGTCGAAAAAATACTAAAAGATTTAGATCCTAAATTTTATCAACAGGTCGCGCCTGTAGCTATTAGCTTGGTAGCCAATGTATTAAAGGCCACTTCAGTTGAAGATATACAAGAATTTGCTAAAAATATCCAAATATTAAATACTCCAGACCCATCAATAAATCCAGATTTGAGTATCCAAGAAAGGCAGCAGAAAAAGCAAGAAAAGGATGATGCGTTAGATAAATTAATCCAGCAATCTTTAAAAATTTTGAGGTCTAAAGAAGTTATACCAGTTTTAAGAACTGCGCTTCCATTAATGCTTCTGGATCAAAATATAGTGCATGGTATCAATAAAATTGTCAAAAACTTGATAGCAGATAATCCTGCTATGCAAGAACGATTAAAACAGTTCGGAATATCAAGCGAATTAATTGACTCCACTATTGTTCTGGTAACTAAAACTACTGCTACCGCCTTTAATAATTCTCCAGAACTTCTTCAAGCAGCAGATGATTTTTATGAATATCAAAAACTTGGGAAACGCTTATTATCGATGCCGCCTTTAAGCCAAATTGAACGAGAATTAATAACAACTCAGCAACAAAAACTGTTAGGGAATGTTCTTGTTTCTGCCGAAGGAATTCTAGGAGGTATGTCATCAGCAATAGATGATATTTCAAGCTATTTGAGAGATAATAAAAAAAATATAGAACAGATAGCTGATAAAGCATTAGCTCAGCCACAATTTCAAGAAGTTTTAGAATCGGTGGGTGTGAGTCATGCTCTTGTTAGAGAAATAGCCGCTAATGGGGTGGATTTTATTGCTTCAGCATTACCTTTATTTACCAAACTTGCCCAAGAGTCTTTGAAGGATAAAGAAGGAATGATTCAGTTAATGAATCAGTTTCAAGCAGCAGTTAATGCTCCAGAAGCAGAGCGGGGCAAGCTGACAATGAAATTAGTTGATGAAATTTTTGCTTTCAAAGATAGGAATCCTGAAGTTAATAGAATATTACAGGAGGATCTTCCTAAATTACTAGTTGATAATTCAGAAGGGTTAGGAAAAATAGTCGATAAATTCCTCACTGATTCACCAACTGGTAGAAATATAAACATTAAAGGTAAAGATATAATAGCTGTAGCAAGTAAAAACTTGCCGCAATTGATAGAGATATCAGTTCTTAATAAAAATGGCAATTATGCAAAACTCATTCCCAAGTTATTTAAGTTGGTAACATCTGATAAAGAGGTGTTAAACTTAGTCATGAAAGCTGCCAATGATTGGCTACATTATAAAGTACAAAAAGCTTTAACCCCAAACATCATACGCAAAAAATCAGCTGATCAAATCGGTGAAGTTCTAGAAAATATAGGTAAAACAGCTGACAAAAACAATGCAGATCTACGAGAATTAATAGGGTTAGAAGCGGAAAAGCACAGTGATAAAACAGCTAGATATTCGCTACGTAATAGAGATTTTAGTGGTCTTGATTTATCTAAACAAAGTTTGAATTTTGAAAGAAGGACAGTTGAAGGTTTTAACTTTGCCGGAGCTAAGTTAGGAACAATCTCTTTTGCTGGTAGTACTATTAAAGATTGTTCTTTCAAAAATGTAAAATTTCAAAAACATGTAAGCTTTGAAGGAGCAACAATAGATGCAAAATCTCTGAAAACATTAAGGACAGCAGTTGCAAAATATAACAAGAAACACCCCAACAAACCGATAACCTTAGAAGGAATAAAAATTATTAAGGGGAAGGGGATATTTAATAAATCAATTCTTGCTGAGATTGAAGTGATTAAACGCAAGATTTCTGGACAGAGGCCTAGTTCAACAAAGTCTAAGGCAACATCACAAAAGTCTCAGAGTGTTTTAAAGAGATAAGATTTATAAGTTAATTTTGTGTAAATTTATAATCACTAAATGAAATGAAAAATAATAGTAGAAAATCCAAGAATCGTACTCGTAAAAAGAGATCTAGATCTCTTGAGTTAGATTCATCTTTTGTTGTAGAACCAACAGAAAATGTAGAGTTAACAGAAAATATCGAAGAAGAAACTGCTATTCCTCAATCTTGGTTTAAACGAATTATAGATTCAAGGTTTGCCACTAAAGTATCAGATTTATCAACCAAAGCCGGTAGTAAATGGAAGAAATTTGAAGAAACAATACCAGGCAAAGTTTTTAAGGTTACAACTGGTGTTGCGGTATCAAGAGTTATCTCTATTGTATTAGCATCTCTTACTATAGCCGGACTTTTAAGTCCAGTAAGCCCAGCTATAGCAATATCATTGGGGGTGCTTGGATTAGCAACGGTAGCCATAGGAGTAGCTATGGATACTGCCAGAACAAGAAACACCCGTCAATTACAAAAAGAAAACGATTTACTGGTGAAAAACAGATCGGCAAAAAGTATTCAGGATTACATATTAAAACTTGAGCCTGAACTAGGTGGAATACTGAAAGATGAATTATATCAGGCTACAGCTACTGGCAAAAAATCAGCCAAAGAAAGATATACTAGTAAAAGCTTGGAAAAGGTAAATATTGCAAAAGATGTGGGTAAAGCTTTTTTAAAAAATGCACTCACGATTGCTACAGTTGCATTACATGTATTTGCAACAAAAGGGGTTAACCTTATAAAAGAGTTTGCTTTGTTCGCATTAGCTGTAGCAACAGAAAGTAGACATAATATGACTATCAGAGCTTTTCAAATACAACTAGAAACCCAAATAGATAATGAACGAGATAAAAGAGATACTCCGGGTTATGATAATTTGGCTGATTTAAGACAATCTACCAGATTACAACGAATACAGACCATGGCTTTACAAAAATTAATTACTGACAAAGAATATTGGACTATGTCTCCTCAAGAAAAAGTAGCAAAATTTAAAAATCTTAAGGAAGCCATAGCTAAAACAGAGGAAGCAGTTGCAGTTCCAAAAAATATTTTTGAAAAAAGTATAAAAATATTTAAAAGCCTCATAAAAGATGTAGGCAGAGCCCACGATCCTTTTTCTGAATATAATGCTCCCGGTAAGATTAAGACAGAAAAACACTCGGAACTAACAAAAGCAATGGATAAAACCTCTAAACACAAACACTTAATACCATCAGTTGTTTCTATTAAGAAAGGTCTCAATCGTAATAAACCTAAAACACACGCAAAGCACCATGTACGTAAATCAGTTGTTTCTTCTAAAGCTAGAGGACTGTAATCAGGGAGAATCAAAACCTATAGCTTTTCTCAAGGAAAGAAATGATCACCGAATTCAACCTTACAGAAGTGCTAAAAGAGAGCAAGTTAGATGATTTTGTAGATGTGCTAATTTCAGATGATGAAGCTAATCAATGTTACTCCAAAATAATTAATGACGAAAACTTATTTGTAATATATTTTGCGGCTGGGAAGAAATCTTCCTTTGTTAATTAAAAATAAAATGAGGTAAATTTTATGAAGAAAAAAGGAAAAAAAGTAGAAATGCATGAGAGAAGCTTTAAGCTTATAAACCTATTTATATCAAAATATCCTGGTATTCTAAAGTATAAAGATGGGGATCTTTCTGTACATATCAAAGATCAGCAGAAGGTAAGAATAAATCCTAAAGACATAGAACTAATAGGGGGAGTTGAAATTATACTTGAAGGTGAAAATGCGGTAGTATGTTTTGATCCAGAGGATGCAAGACCACTTGTAGGCGAGGAATCAGCTGCAGCCACAGAATAAACAAATGATAATTGAAAAATAAGCACCCAATTTATTTGAGCGCTTATTTTTATCTTTTAAGTACAAATTAATGAGATACAGCTGACTCAGCTGTTAACTCACCTATAACATGTACGGCTTCACTAGAGGCTATTGCTGCGCTGTCGTGTATAATTGTTGATGTTAGTGACCCAAGTTCTTTACCAACATCGCCACCAATTTTATTGGTTATTGCTTTTTCTGCTTCATCTGCAATTTTATCTGCGGCTTCATCCACTACTTTTAAACAGCAAGGTAAAAAAATATCTTTTAATTTTTGTAAAAATGTTTTTGTTGCAACTGCTGCTACTTCTTCTTTAATTTTCGCTTTACTCATAACATCCTCTCTTTTTTTTAAGTAGGCTTGTACTCCTACTTAATTACCATTATAATGCAGAATAAATTAATTAATGGTTAAAAAATTAAGATTTATATAATAAGCTGATTAATCCGGTTCAACGATTACTTCATTCTGTTTTTTATATAAAGTGACTTGTAGCCAATTCCAAAATCTTTCAAAAACTCTACATAAGGCACCATTAGCAAGTACATTACTAGAAGTAACAATGGGATCTAAAACTACATTCAAAGCCAATATTATTGCTATCATTTCATTATTAAATCCAAGATAAGTCTCATATATAGGTAGCATTATAAAAATAGATCCGCCTATGACTGCTGCGGTAAGAAATCTTGCCAAAACAAATACCACTGTAAATTTTGCCCATATGTATATATCAGGTGTATGATCAAAAAAGTCAGTGTATATCAAGTAGCATAAAAATGAATTTACTATACAGTCCCCAATTTGCTGTATGTTTGTTGTAGCAGGAATAATGACTTTAGCTAAGCTTGGGTTTTGTAAATTTTTAGAAGCTCCGTCAATTGTCCAAGGCATAGTAGATAAACTGCAACCTGAGGTAAGTGCGACCATACCAGCTGGAAGTAAATTTTTAATATGGGTAATGATATTTGGCATCGAAATACCAGCGCTTAAAGTAAAAAGTAGCAATATATATATAAGCAAAAAGATTCCTAACCAAAATATTAAACTTGCGTAATGACTGATAACGTGATCAAGTAACTTAGTTTGATATATATGTACAGCAAATCCTAGTATAAATAATGGTATTAGCTTTGCAAATACTCGGACTAATACCCACTCCATTATTTCGTGACTATAATTGATGATATTATTCAAAGATTTACGCTGATAAAAAGCTCCTAAACAGCCTAATAAAATTCCAACAAATGCTCCTTTATCAGCTGACCACCACCATGGTTTTGGATAAGAAGTTTGCCATAGAGAGGTAAAAGTTGTTGTAAATTCATTGGCTGGGGATACTGGCGGCATGAAGCTAGATGTAATACCAGCGCTTAAGTATGCATACCAAACTGCACAAAAATTTGAAGTGCTCTCAAAAAATAACAATGATAAAATAAATATTAATGCCTGTTTCTCAAATTTTCTAACTGTATTTGAAATAAACGCACATATAGTAATTGGCATTATCCAAATAAGTATTTCTTTTATTTGTAGACTTATTGTGTACAATAACTTCTGTATTTGGGTGGGTATTGAGTCGGCAACTAGTACATATACAGTTAAGATTATAACAATCTGTGCGCTACGATTTGCTAGTACCTTTATCATTTTCCCATACCAACTATATGATATTATAATATATACAGATAAAAACTATGTCCCACAACTACATCTTTAGAAAAGATATGAGCAGGAGGAGATTTAGTAGTAATTTAATATACAAATTATTGTCTACCCTTGGTTATAAAGGAAGCAATGTTAAAAGTTCACTTGTAATGATCACCATTGGTATCACACTAGGAGTAATGTTCGAAGAAATATATGGAATAGGAACATGGAATGATTTTCATGCTGAGCCAAAGGAGTTTAACGTGTGCTTTACACCACCATCAGGGTGTCTTGATTTAATTGCTAAAGAAATATCAAAAGCAAAAGAATCGGTGTATGTGCAAGCTTATGGATTAACTTCACAAGTAATTATTAATCAGCTTAAGAAAGCAAAAATAAGAGGCGTCGATGTTCGTATACTGCTTGATGGTGGAAATTTAAGCGATAATAAACCTGTACTAGATGAGCTTTCAAAAGCAAAATTAAATGTAAAGTTTGATAAAATGCCTGGTATAGCACATAACAAAGTGATGATTATAGATAATAAAAAAGTAATCACAGGTTCTTTTAATTTTACCAATGCTGCAAATACTCGTAATGCTGAAAATGTTCTCCTTGTAAACAACAAACAAATAGCGCAAATATATCTATCCAACTGGCAGAAAAGGGCTCTATCAGCAATTAAGTAAATTGAAAAGATTCGACTTGATGAATGTAAAAAATCTGTTAGAATATTGATTTATTTTAACGTATTAGAGAAGATTTGTATGAAAAAAGTAGATATACCACAATCGCCAGAATTAGGGCTATTAGAGATAGCTTTTGATACATATCTTAGAAATCTTGGCGTAATTAACGGCCCTGGAAGTTTGAGTGATGAACTTCTTGATCAATTGAATAATGAATTTGTTGCTAAAGTTCAGTGGATTCAACATTATTCAAAAATAAAGCTAGGGCAATCATTTTCATTTGAAATAGCTGCTCAGGCTGCTACTAATTTGACTACTTTTAATGCTGAAGTCTGCGGCAAGACGTTTGATGGTTTTATGCATTTTATCTCTGTTAATGAAACAAGACCAGAGGTGCTAAATTCCTTGATGGATAAATGGATATCACAAGGGAGGTCTCTAAATGAACTAGATGTTCTTGGTGCTAGCCCTTTATCGGTATCAGTAAATAGAGGAAACATAAATGCAGTAGTCGCATTAGCGCAGCACGGTGTCGATGTTACTGCAGTTGATGGGAATGGTTTTACTGAGCTACACAAAATTATAGGTTATATCGAAGAAGGAAAACTACCTTTAAGTACTATTATTAAGTGGATGGAAGCTGGTCTTCCTACCGATGTAGAATCAACTAATCCATCTCCGAAGTATCATGGCAAAACTGCGGTTAGAGTTGCGGTGGAAAAAGGAATGGTGGAAGCTACCGAGATTTTAGGAGGAGATGTAGAAGAAGCTAGAGGCTTTAGATCAGAAAGAATCAAAGTATCAAAAGTGTTAGTTTTACAATCCTACGAGCACCATATTGAATTACTAGGAGGTGTAGGGGTAGGTAATAAGCTACTATTAAATTACCTAGCTAGAAATTGTGAGAATACCGATTTAACACCAGAGGTATTTGAAGCAATACTAGTCGATGAGGAGTTGGGAGCAGGACTAGATCCGAATGTTGTAGTAGGTCAGGACAGAACCACAGCATTGGAAATATTGATCAAAGATGGTGTAAACAGTCCCAAGGCAAATATGTTTGCACTGAAAATGGCAGAGCATGGTATTGGAACTGTAAAACATTGTGCAGGTATGACAGCCTACAGCATGGCTGCCAAATATGGAAATATTGCTCTATTACAACAGCTTGCAGATAGAGACTTACCTTGCCCAGAAAACCCAGGTGTTATACATCAATGTTGTAAGTCTGAAATTCTTGATTCACCTTTTGTTGTTGCCTTATTGACTGATCAGGTAGAAATTGCTGTATTTTTAGTAAAAAATAAATTAGCACACTGCACCATAAAGGTGGGCGTGAAAACAAAAGCCCTATCTCCAGTTGAGGCTGTTAGACTATTAGGAGGAGATAACAAACTTGTATTACTTGAGAAAATAGCACCATATATAAATATGAATGCTGAAGAAGTGGTGCAAGAATTATTACATTCAATATTAAATGGACAAAATGATTTTGCAGAAAAATTAATAGAATTAGGCGCTAATATTAATCATAACAATGGTGAAATGCTAAAACTATTTGTTACTAATAAACTACTTGATCAAGCTAGATTCTGTGTTGAACATGGAGCGGTAGTAACTGAAGAAATAATGCTAGAAGCTCAAAGAGTTGGTGTTGATAAACAAGTTGTAGCTTTTGATTACTCACCGCAACATATGACAACTAAACAGAAAATACAGAAGGTTTTAGAAAAATTTGTAGCAAAATTAAGCACTATTGAAATTAGTCAATTTATTGCCAGCTCTGCTAGAGATGCTGAAGAAGTAGAAAAACTTAGCCATATACATCAAACAGTTCAAACAATATCTGAGCCTGGTCTAAAAATGCTATGCAAAGTATATAAAGTAGCAATACCACCAATTACACCTGTGGTGGTGCTATTAGGCAGTGCATTATTACCATTCAATGAGGAGAACAAAGATGAGAGAGACCTTGTTGGCGAAGAATATAAAGTTGAAGATGATAGTCATTAATACATTGATAACTAACAAAAACACAAGTTGTACAAAAGGGAATGGGTTTGTTGCATTTAAGGTTTTAAATAAAAATACCTAAAAACGCAACTAAATGTTTCGACTCTATGTCGGTTCAGCATGATCGATAATGCTACCTATAATATTGGTTGCAGCAAGATTCTCTCGTGAATTAACCTCATCAAAACGATCTTCGTTTAATTGTAACAAATCGCGCATTCCTCCTTGTCTAACCAACACTGCCGGAAATTGCTCTCCACTTTGTTCTAAAAAGCATGAAGGTATAAGATTATGCTTAAACCACTCTTTAATTACTCTAATTTTTGCCTTTGCCATAGTGCTACCTCTAAGATATGTATACTACCTTCATTGGGTATACAGTTATAATTATCTGTATATTTAATTAAGAATTAGTAAACAGTTGATTTCTCAGGAGTTCCATTGCTAAGAACAGCGAAAGAGAGTAATATAATGTTGCCTATAAAATATCCTCGTATAACTTTTCTCCTAAATCTCTTATTTTAAAAGTAGGAGATTTAATAGTGTGTTATACTATAAATTCAATATCATAGTCAGCATATCCTTCAATTAAAGCTAACAGGGGTTTTGCTGTACATCCAAAAGTATCGCTCATAGCCTGCTCAAAAGGAATATGCATTTGATGATTATCACCGCTAATTGCTTCTCTTATAAGCTGATGAAATTTATCATCAATTCCTAATTTAATAGGATTCTCCCTGTATAGAAAAATCCTAGCAATTTGTATTACTTGATCATTAGTAAAACCATTGCAACCCATATGTACTATACGTAGAGAAGGGGACTTAGCAAGATTAAAAGCTGTTTTAATCCCGTACTGCTCTAATTCATTTTCTGCTATGTATACAGTATGTAAGTGCGGTGCGGTGCTAAGCGCATCTGCTACAGCTGGACCGTACATTCTGAGTTCATTATCACTTATATTTAAAGTACACATAGAACTATCTTTAGCAAGCATGACAGCTACAAAGGGACCATATTTTCCTAGTTCTAAATAACCCATACTTTTATAATGACCAGATTTATTAAGATGAATAAATATGTCTGGTCTATATAAATCAAGCTCATTTAGTATATTTGTGGTACTAGCTTTACTAACATGATTACCCATATTAACAATCACTTCAGCTACAGAGGTTGCAGCACTCTTAAAAACATAAAATACACTTTTCATATGATGTAAATTTTAAAAAATTCTTGATAGATTATCCACTTATTTTATTAAGAATTAGTAAACAGAAAATTCAAATTGATCAGTTATTAATATTTTTGAAATTGATATACTTAAGATCTTAACAACTATGATCAAGAGAAAAGCTTCTATCAACGCCTCTGATTAATAGAGCAATAGGAAGTTATAAAGGAGAAGTATTTCGATATATAGCAGAAAAAGATTGCATAACTTCGGGAAAGGGATCTGTGCTATATAGAAAAGATTTAGCTGGTGATATTAGAATTATCATTGTAACAGACAAACATTTTGTTTTGTCAAAAACAATCTTTTACCATATACAATCGAGTGCTTTTCTAATCAACCAGAGGCATGGATTAAAGAACTATTAGGCTCTTTGATGGTACACACAAACCCCTTGAGGATAATTAAGAGCCCCCTCTATTGTGCTCTATAACTTCTCGTTAGAGACGAGGATAGTGCAAGAAGGGTGATAGAAGTTATTCACCAATCTTTACCGATATGATGAATATAAATTTCAGCTGCCTTAAAAATAATTAATTTATTTCTTGACCTTTTCGTTTCTATAGTTCTATTTTAGAAATCAAGTGATAGTAAAAATATATTACTAAAATTCAGCTTTTAGTATATATCTTCACTGTCTCTGAGTAATGCTAAATGAAAAAGAGGAGGTATATAAAATATGTTAGGAATTAAACGCACAACTACAGCAGAAGAGTACTATGAATTAGATGAAAAAAGTAGCTCAGCTGAAATCAATACAGCCAAAATAGATCAGCCTAGTCACAATAAAAAAGTTAAATCTACTACCTCGCAAACTTCTGTATACAAAGACTATAACGTAAAAGAAACATACCAAACAGATATAGAACTATATAAGGGAATACTTAAAACAATACAAAGTATATTTGTTGTAAATTTTGATACTAGAGATACGCAAATTTATTCTAGTTCTACGGAAGATTTACAGAAAGATACTGTATCATCTACATGCCGTTTTTATTTTGCCGGTAATAAAGTTGTAGGCTATGCAGTTCTATATGTAAGGGAGAAAATGATTGAAATTAATTATGAGCCCCAACTTTGTTACGTAGCTCGTGGTAGTTCTGTGATTTTTGAAGATTTCCGTGGAAAAACTCAGGCTGCAGGATTTTCTATCCAATACCTTGCTGATTTTATTGATCACCATCATGATAAGCCAACTTTTTTGTTTTCCGAATCAGTTTCGCCTCTTACATTATACATGATAACAAAATACATGAATGGGTTTGTTGGCCTTCCTAGTACTTTAATTGAAATTCAGGGAAGTAATGATGAGCAACTTGTTGATTATCTAAAACAAATAAGTAATAAATCTTCATTTGACCTGCCTAGGGTCTGTGATAGCATTACAAAAACTATTGAACCGGAACAATCAGAATTTTATAGCAAAAGTGGAAGGATAATTTTTCCCAATGACTTTATTGAACGGGTGAAAGCAAATCCAGACAATCATATGAAAGCAATATCATTTAGATTATTTGAAAATGCCGAATATTATTACACTGAAGGTTATGCAATCCCAACAGTAATTTTAGTCGATCACAATACGATTACTATGCAAAATTATATGTTAAAACTTGCTGAAGCTTTTTCTCAATCTAGTAAACCTGCGGCTGTGGTGCCATTTTCTTCTATTTTCTTTTGCTGCAATGATACTTCGGAAGTAGAAATTGAATACGATGATGTGGTAAGGAATAATGAAGTATTATCTTTTACTAATCAAACTAATAGAAGAAATAGTTTAGATTCTGTAATGGGAAGATTAGAAGATTACGCCACAGAAGCTTTGTATCCATCCGAGTATAAAGACCTTGATGTGGCCGGAGGTGATGCATTACCTTCAGAATCAGAAGTTCAATAAAAATCGAGGAGGGGGGATCTTACCCCTCATTGAGCAAATCATAGGAGATAAGTTAGGATGTTAGGAATTGTTAAAAAGATGCTAAGTAGATTTGTTAACAGTGATTATGAAGGAGTGCACCAAGAAGATAGTATACACGGAAATGAAAACCAAGAGGAAATTTTACAAGAAGATTTTGTAGAGGTAGAGTTGAAAGAAGGGACAATTACGGCTGAAGACTCTTATTCTGAAGCTTTGCGAAAATTAATAGGAGATGGCTATGATCTAGTAACTTTACATGCAGACGCAATTGGAGAAAAAGAGATAATTGGCGATGATCAGGAATTACGTACAGAAATAATAATTAGGTATAACATAGAATCAAGCGGGCTTTAAATTTAGGTCATAGTAATGACAACTAATTTAAGTGTTGGTGATATGGTTCTTCGCTGTACTGTCTCTGTTTAATAAATTTGTTTTTAAAGTTTTTGATAATCAGGAAAAGTAGAAAAGTAGAATTTGTAATTTCCACTTACCTTACTGCATTTTTATATAGAGAGTATTTTTTACATAAAATGAATAAAACAACAATATCTAAATTAAAAATATGAGTGAGTTAATATGAGTAAAATTAAAAAATCGGAATCTAATGAAAATTATTATGAATTGGAAGACAAGGCACAAAAACAGTCATCAGCAAAAGAAAACTCACAAACACATGGTACTGTTAAGTTGCCTAGTACTTACAAAGATTACAACATAAAAGATTTATATTCAGCAGAACCAGATTTGTATTATGGCTTGTTAAAAATTATGCAAGATCTATTTACTATCCAGTTTGATACTGCTGCTAGAATTTATTCCACTACGACAGAAGACTTACAAAAAGACACTATATCTTCTGTATGTCGTATTTACTTCACAGATAATAAAACGAATAGTTCTATAGTTGGATATGCAGTTTTATATGTAAGAGAAAAACAAATAGAAATTAATGGCGATTTGCAGCTTTGTTATATAGCAAGAGGAAGTTCTGTAATTTTTGAAGAATTTAGAGGGAAAACGCAAGCCGCAGGATTTTCAATTCAGTATTTAGAGGAGTTTATCAGTAATAATAATGACAAACCAACTTTTCTATTTTCTAAATCAGTTTCTCCATTGACTTTATACATGTTAATGAAATATATGGATGGATATGTTGGTCTCCCAAGTACTTTAATTGAACTAAGAGAAAATGATGATACTCAACTAAAGGATTTTCTGACACAAATAAGCATTAAGGCGCCTTTTAACTTACACAAAGTATGTGATAGTATTACTCACACTATTGAGCATGATGCAGAGGAATTAGATATTTATAATCAAACTGGGCGAATTGGCTTTCATGAAGGTGTTATCCAAAAAGTGGAGGGGGTAGTTGATAATAACTATAAGAAAGAGATTACATTTAAGTTATTTGAAAATGTAAATTATTATTATACAGACGGCTGGGCAATACCAACAATAATATTAGTTGATCATAATACTATAAAACTTCAACACAATATGTTAAAGTTTGCTGAGAGTTTTGCACAAGTTACTAAAACTTTATCAACTTTTTCATTTTCTACAAATTTACTTACGTGCTGTCCGGTTAATTCAGAAACAGAAGTGGATCATGACAGCATGGTAAGAAATAATAAAATATGGAAGGGAATTGAGGATAGCAGAAGAAGTAGCATAGATTATTCTATATTAGGAAGATTAGAAGATTACCAGAAGTTATATGATTTTCAACAAGCTCAAGAAATATATGAGGTAAAAATAGCTGGAGATGGTGTTGACAATCAATTCCTAGCTCTACCAGAGCAGTAAAAAAAACTTCTCCCCAAATATCGCGATTTCTAATACGAAATATAGAATTTATACCACCTGAGTAATAGCTGTAAGTCATCTTGATTTGATAAAGGAGCATTTGTTGGAAGATGAATTTTTTATTTTTTTGACTCCTTGCAGAGAATTATGATTTCTTTTTTTAAAAGAGAAATTTTGGTTTCACGGCCAACAAAACAAAGTCTTGCATGTATTTCTGAAGTTAAAAGATTTGGATAATGTTTTAGTACCAGGATGCTCATATAAATCCGGCCAGGCTTATTGCTATCTGACAGCCATTCAAGGATTGAAAATAAGTTAAAGATACCTGTTGTCCAAATAGAATCCATGAAAGGTTTTATATCGTGATCAAATTTTTTCAGTGCATCAGCTGTTGCACCCTTTGATTGAAAAAACCTATCAAGCATAGCTACATTCTGGATAACTGAATTAACTGTACCTTTTCTGATCAATCCCTCTTCACCTGTATAGGGGTTTTTAGCATTAATTGCCTCAACTCCATCAGGTAGAAGCGTTTTTTCTGTTTTGATTTCTGATGCATCTAAAGAAATATCTTTTGCTGCCGGAAGTTGATCTCCTTTTAACTTTTGAATCTCCTGTCTCCACGCTTGTGGAAGACTATCTGATAGCTGATTGATTTGGTGTTTTATATCTTTTTTCTGACTTTTGAAAAACAGTACTCCAGTTAAAAAACGAGCCGGACATTTTACGGTTCCCATCCATTCTGAGGGAAGAAATAAATCAAACAGCCCAATATAACGGAGAGATTCAATACGACCATCAATTAATCGAACAGTTTCCCAAAAGACCTCTTTATCTTCTTGTAATGGATTGTGTTTTTTTAAAAGATTGTCCATAGCAACGATATTAAATTCTGTTGCACCGATAACCCCTTTGCGAGCCCAACCAGATTCTCCTGTAAAAGGATTTTTGACAACGTTTCCATCAAGTCCAGTCTCAAGGGCATCCTCTGGCTTTACAACACTCAATTTTTCTTGTGCCTGTGCATGGAATAAGCAGATTGAAGGTATAAAAATAGAAGATAGAAGAAATTTCTTAAAATTCATGGAGTTTTACGTCTTTTATTGTAGTCATTCTTTTATTTTCCATAATATGGATTATGTAATTACACTAAAGCGATTATTGCAAAAACAACAACTAAACCTATATCAAGCAGCTGCGGCGCTCGCCACACTATCAACAGTATCATATGCATCTCCAGCTAATACCATAGAAAAAGATCTAGAACATACATCGTCGTCAAGAATAGTTTTGGAACACTCAAACTCGCTAGCATCTTGATAATCTTGAGTATAATAATCAATATCTGCTTGTGGCTTTGCTTTAAAAACTTTACAAATTACAGAATGAGCTAAACTAGATACATAAGAAACTGCATCATATATTTTAGTTGGAGCTTTACACATTGCTCCGGCTACTTTTTTTATAAAACTTTTTTTAACTGGAGATGAAGCTACCACCTCCTCTTCTTCTATTTGAAAACTCTGACTTAAGCTTTCTATCAGCATTCCTTGGCCATTTTGATCATTTCCAAAATTTGAATCTTGCTCTTTTATATTTGTTAGCTGTAAATTATAACCAGTTTTTAGTTTAGCAAGAAGATCCGTTCTATTTACCGCCTGCGGCTGAAAGTTTTTGCTGTAACAATTAAAAGATATAGTGTTAGCTATATTAGTTATATTTATATCATGAACTGAATCTAAAGCTTTTGGCGAAGTTTCTAATATAGTTTTAAAGTGATCGATTATTACATCCGGAACTATGTCATCTTCTTCTAGAGGGTTTCTTTTCCCTTCTTCGGCCAATAATTTCCTAAGAAAACCACAATATCCGTCATCTCTTCTTAAAAAAGTATTGTCTTCCACTATATCATTAGCATGAAATTTCAATAATCCTTTAACTAATTTATGCAACGCTAAATCAGATATTTTGTTAGTTGAGATCATAGGATCAGCATTTGAATCATTTGCCACCTCAATTCCAAGCTTATTCAGGAACTCATTTCTTTGTGCTGAGTTTTTTCCTTTTAGAAGCTCAACTAATGAGAGGATATCATCATTACTTAACTCCCCTCTAACTACTTTTGTCATAAGATCTTTTACTTTTGCCATAATCGCCCTCGCACTTAGGTTTTTCTTAATTTTTTAAACAATCTTAACAATAAAATATCTTAAGGTGGTTAATATATAGTTAAAATAAATTTTTTAATTAAATATTAGTTATTAAATTAAAAAAACCTAATAATTTTCACTCCTACAAAAAAGAAAAAAAGGCTTAAGATCACACTGAGTACTAAATAAAGAAATGCTGGGACAAACTCATTCTTCTCTACAAGAAGCCCAAATTCTAGAGAAAATGATGAAAAAGTTGTAAATCCTCCTAAAAATCCAGAGATCAAAAAATACTTTATATGCTCATTAGGCGACCAATATAAAGTAATTGTTTCTGTTAACAATCCCATTACCAGACACCCAAAGATATTAACAAACAAAATCGGGACAGGTATGCCGTATATAATAGTAGGTAATAATTTTCCTACTAACAAACGTGCAACTGAACCTAATGCTCCTCCTACAGCTGTTACTACATAATGTGTAATCATACTTAACTCCATATTTTTATAAAATTATTACATCAAATAAATGCCGTAGAATATTTTTTCCTCAGTATAAGAAGCTTTTCTATTTCACTGTGTAGCCCTTATTACAAAATTTTCCCGATAGGTGAATACCTAAAATAAATTAGCTAGTTAACTATTTTTTGCTGCATTAACTTTTTATTAATAACTAATGAATATAGTACTTGTGTAACTTAGAGAAATCTTTTCTTCAAGTTATGTTTTTGTTCATAAAAATATAAAATAGGTAATTATTATGGCCAGAAAAATTAAACTTGTAAAACATGCATTTAATAAAGCAGATTTTTCAGCAGAAGAACTGTCACATCTAAAATCTATGTATACAGGAGCATTTGCCCAAAAAATGCTAGACTCCCTTGGGGAAGAAGGTGTTACGGCAATTTTAGGTGATAGCGCAGATATCACTGAATAGATATCCGCTTTGTGTTATGTTTTTATAACCTGATCAAGAAGTACTTGATCAGGCTTTTTCATTTTTAAAACTCTTTCCCATATATTTCTCATAAGTATACATTTTAGAGTAGAAAAAAATTCTTAAGACAGTGTATATCATAGTTGCTACAGTACTTATCTTCTAATATATTCTATCAATACTTGAGTATTGATAGAATAAGCCCCCTTAAGTCAAAAAATACTAGCTAGTTGCTTTAGATGAAAAATTGGCTCAATTCCTTGTTTTTTTTCTTTTGAGGAACAATACATCGAGGTAAAACCTAATTTAGCTGCCTCTTTTATTCTTGAGTCAGATTGCGCTACTTTTCTCACTTCCCCTGAAAGTCCAACTTCACCAAAGAAGATACTCCCCTTGGGAAGTGGTAAATTCTTAGCAGCAGAGATTAGCGCTGCAGCAACAGCTAGATCCCCAGCAGGTTCAGATATTTTCATCCCACCTGCTACGCTTAAATACACTTCGTGATTTGCTAAATTTAAGCCAAACCTAACTGCTAGAACTGCAATAATCATAGATAATCTATTGATATCCCAGCCCACAACTGATCTTCTAGGAGTTGCCATGTTAGTAGGAGCAATCAGGGCTTGTATCTCAACTAAAATTGGCCTAGACCCCTCTATTCCAGCAAAAACCGCACTACCACTTATTGCATTCTCTCTATCCATTAAAAACATCTCCGAAGGATTGCTAATTTCGATCAATCCCAACGACGTCATTTCAAATACACCTATTTCATTCACACCACCAAATCTGTTTTTTATGGAACGCAGTATTCTAAAATGATTATTATGATCACCTTCAAAATAAAGCACTGTATCAACCATATGTTCTAGGACTTTTGGCCCAGCTAACTGCCCATCTTTGTTCACATGGCAGGCGATAAATAAGGTAATATTATTTTGTTTTGCATAATTTATTAATTGATGAGCGCAGGACCTTATTTGTGAAACTGTACCTGGTGCGGACGCTAAACTAGAAGATGATACAGTTTGTATGGAATCAATAACGACCATATCTAGTTTTTTCTTATTTTTATCTATGGTTGATATGATATCTTCAACATTACCAGACGCTACAATACCAGTTTTATCATTGGCAACACCTAAACGGTTAGCTCTAAGCTTAATTTGGTTTGTTGACTCTTCACCAGTAATATACAAGCATCCTGAGTTGTTTTCAGATAGACTGGTTGCTAGCTGCAATAATAAAGTGGACTTACCAATACCAGGGTCCCCACCAATTAAAATTACACTACCAGCAACTATTCCACCGCCTAGAACCCTATTTAACTCTTCTATTGGGGTTTTAGTTCTCGTTATATGCTCAATACTATTAGCCAGAGTATCTATTTCTTGTATTACGCCTTTTTTTGAAGGGGTAACTTTATCACTAGATTGAACATCTTCAACAATTGTCCCCCACTCTAAACAATCTGGGCATTGACCTAGCCATTTACTGACTATGCTTCCGCAATTTGTACATGAATAAACAGTCCTATTTTTGCTCATATCTTACGAGTACCAATTTTACATTACCATATAACTTTTCTTTCACTAAGGTAAAACTCGAAGAAATTGATAAATTCTCTTTTTTCCCCATTTCAAGCGCAATCAAAGCTCTATCTTCTAGCCAATCTTCAGACTGCAGTGCATCAAGAGTTTTGCCAATCAGTTCATTACGGTATGGAGGGTCTATAAAAACAAGATTGAATCTTTCGTTTGATTGTGGCAAGTATCTAGCATCTAAACATAATGTTTTAACAGCCCCCTCTTCGCCTAATTGCTTGGCAAAAGACATTGCACTATCCAAGTATTCCCTATTTATATCAACCATAGTAACACTACTGGCTCCCCTGGAAATAGCTTCAAAAGAAAGGCTTCCAGTACCAGAATATAGATCTAAGGCCTTGGCATTTTCTATAATATTATCATTTATAAATTGTCCCGAAGATAATATGCTAAATAATGCTTCTCTAAATTTGCTTGTAGATGGTCTATGAACAAAGTTCTTGGGAGGCTTAATTACTCTATTTTTGTATTTGCCTGATATAATCTTCATCAATTATTACCTCTTTGTACTCACCAGGATTCAATTTACCTAAACTATATTTGCCATAGCTTGTCCTAATTAAGCGATTTACCTCAAAACCGAAATGTTTGAATATATTTCTAATTTCTCTATTTTTTCCTTCGGTTAAAATTACCTCATACCAAGAATTTGATCCAGTGTTATTAATTAATTTAATCAATTTAGGTCTGTAGTATATATCATCTATTACTATTTTTTTATCAACTATATCAATTGGTCTACCACGGCCAAAGGCTCTTACTTTATAAACTCGCTCAATTTTGTTCTGAGGAGATTCAAAATATCTTGCTAACTTACTGTTATTGGTCAGCAATAATAACCCTTCACTGTTTATATCAAGTCTGCCAACTGATATGACTCTGGGCAGTTTGTCGCCTATTTCTTCAAATACATTTCTTCTTCCTTGTGGATCTTTATGCGTAGTTATTAACCCGGTTGGTTTGTAATATACCCACAATCTTGAACGATCTGGTGGGTTGATTTGATTGCCATCAACGTAAACTACATTCTTTTCGTCAACATTTAAGGCTGGTGATGTAATTATTATACCATCAACTGAAACAGCTCCTTGTTCTATCAGCTTTTCTGCTTGTCTTCTTGAGCATATTCCGCAATCTGCAATATATTTTGCAATTCGCATTTAAATAACTATATTAATGATTTTTTTAGGCACGATAATAAATTTTTTAATCGCAAGTGATCCAATATGTTTTGATATAGAGTCTATATTCAGCGCAACTTCTTTTATTCTTTCTTCGTCGTCGCTAGTATCAAACTCATGAGTTGCTCTTAATTTACCATTGATTTGAATAGCCATGATGTAAGTATCAGATTTTAATTTACTCTCATCAGCAACTGGCCATGAATTAGAATAAAGAGGTAAAGTATGACCTAATTTTTGCCACAACTCTTCAGTAATATGTGGGATAAATGGATTTAAAAGCCTAATTATAGTCTCAAAAGCTATCTTGATAGAGTTATAGTCCGGCTCTTTAACGCTTAATTCATCATTTGCCGCATTTGATAACTCTCTAATTCTTGCAATTGCCTTGTTCAAGTGATAGGCGTATATATCTTCTGTAACGCTCTTAATCGTAAGGTGTATCAAACTATCTAGCTTAGAATTATGTGCTGTTTCCTGCCATGTATTCGATGTTATTTTATCAACATTTTGAATCAATTTATTAATAAATCTTTTGCAACCATCAAGACCTGCTGCAGACCATTCTAAATCTTTTTCTGGTGGGCTATCTGAAAGTACAAAAAGCCTAATGCTATCGGCTCCATGAGTATTAAGCATTCCCTCAAGATCAATTGTATTAAGCTTTGATTTGCTCATTTTTTCAATCTTGCCTTTGTATACCTTTGCCCTTGTCTCTTTATGTAGATATTCGCCATTTTTTTCAATCACTTGCGTTGGAGAAATCCATTTGCCATCTTGATCCTGGTAAGTAGCGTGTAATACCATACCTTGTGTAAGTAACTTCTTAAATGGCTCTCTAATGTTTATATACCCAACATCAGACATTGCTTTCGTAAAGAATCTTGCGTATAAAAGGTGCAAAATAGCATGCTCAACTCCACCTATATATTGATCAACTGGCATCCAATACTCACAATCATCTTTATCAACCATCACTTTCGCTTCATTATTACAAAATCTGGCAAAATACCAGGAAGATTCGAAGAATGTATCGAATGTATCGGTTTCCCTTTGAGCTTGGGCAGAACATTTTGGACAATTTACCATTTTCCAAGTTGGGTGCACATCAAGTGGATTACCAGGTTTATCAAATGTTATATCTTCAGGTAAGGTAACTGGTAAATCACTTGCTGGAACTGGAACAACACCGCAAGTCTTACAGTGAATAATTGGTATAGGGCAACCCCAGTACCTTTGCCTTGAAATACCCCAATCCCTTAGGCGATAGTTAACTTCACCTTTACCTATGCCCATTTCTTCAAATCTCTTGATAATCTCTTGTCTTGCTCTTGCTACAGTAAGCCCATCTAGAAATGAAGAATTAATCATAACATCTTCAAGTTCATATATATAAGCAGACTTAGCTAGATCAATATCGTGATTATTACTTTTCACTATCTGTAAAATCTGTAATTTTTTTTCTACTTGCGTTAATTCATAATCTCTTTGATCATGAGCAGGACAACCATATAACGCACCAGTCCCGTATTCCATTAATACGAAATTCGCCAGTATAATTGGCAGTTTTATGTTCTTATCAAACGGATGAAGTGCATATAGCCCTGTAAATACACATTCTTTTTCTTCTTTTTGAGTATCGCTTTCAGAGGTTGAGTGATGAGAATATTTATCAATAAAATTTTGTATCTCTGTGTTTTTTTGTATTTTTTGTACCAAAGGATGATTGTATGCTACAGCAACAAATGTTGCGCCGAATATTGCTTCAGGAGTAGTAGAATAAACTTCAATTTTATCTTCTAAACCATCAACTTCAAAACTAAACCTTGCACCATGAGATTTACCAATCCAGTTTCTTTGCATCAATTTGACATTTTCAGGCCACTTATCAAGACTGTCAATATCACTTAGCAATTCATCAGCATAATCTGTAATTCTTAAGAACCATTGTTTTAAATTTTTCTTTTCTATTTTTGCCCCAGATCTCCACCCTCTTCCATCAACTACTTGTTCGTTTGCAAGTACGGTATTATCCACTGGGTCCCAGTTAACAACCGATTCTTTTTGATAAGCAAGATTTTTGGCTAGTAAATCGATAAAAAATTGTTGCTCATGCTTATAATATGATGGATGACAGCTTGCTAACTCTTTAGTCCAATCATATGAAAGTCCGACATTTTTAAGCTGATCCTTCATTGAATCTATGTTGGCATAGGTCCAAGTTGCAGGATGAACTTTATTGCTAATTGCGGCATTTTCTGCTGGCAAACCAAAAGCATCCCATCCCATTGGATGCATAACGTTAAATCCTTGAGATTTAAAAAACCTGGCTACAACGTCGCCAATAGAGTAATTTCTTAAGTGTCCGACATGAATTTTGCCAGAAGGATAAGGAAACATTTCTAGAACGTAATATTTTGGCTTAGATTTATCATTAAGAGCAGCAAAAGCATTATTATCATGCCAGATTTTTTGCCATTTTTTCTCTATTGATAAAATATCCATAAGACTTACCTCGCGGATTGCAGGTATAAATCTCTAGCCTTGCGAATAATCTTCCCCTCAAGAACCTTTGAAACCGAAGGGGCAACATTTTCTTGCGACCATTTATTTCCCATTTTTTTTCTTTCAAAAGCAATAACTTCAATACCTTCTGGTGTGATTAAGTCATCTTTAATGTAAACAGTCACTTTAAATTGAGCATTACTTTGATCTTTTGGTGTATACCATTCAGTTATAATTACACCAGCTTTACTATCCACCGATGCTAAAGGGGTGAATTTTAGCACCTCTATAGTAGCTTGATATAAGTACTTATTTATATTACCAACCTTGGATCTTGTTGACGTGCTTCTTTCTTTATTTGGTCTAAAAGTTATCCCTTCTCCACCCAAAATTGAGCCCATCTCTTCCATTTCTCTTTCAATTTTTGTTTGTGGGTAATCGCTAGCAAGCACAGTACTATAAAAAGAAGTGCCCACTAATAAAAACAGCGAAAAAATTGATTTTAAGTTCATATTTTTTGTTATAAATAATTTGGATTTGGCCTATAGAAAATAGCTTCTTATTCTTGATTTGACAACATTTCTTTTATACCAGCTGATAAATCTAGTAGCCTCTTTTTAAAATTACCTTTTGTAAGAGGGGTGTTTTCCATATTTAGTTTAGATAATTCAGCATCATTTGTTGGTAAATACTGACTAAGTTTTACAATTTCTTGATCACTAGCACAATAAGAACGCGGAATATCCAAACTTTGTGCACACTCCTCTCTTAGTTGCAGAAAATAAGCCAAGTAGCTATTTGTCGTTAATTTGGTATTATAAGACATTTTTTTTAAAATCTTATCAATTTTTGGCTTGTAAAACTCAGGATCAAGTAGTTTCTTTGCCCTTGCATTATATGTATCCCATAACCTTCTTCTCTCAATTGTTTGAGATAATTCACGGTATAATGATGGAAGGTATTCTACGTCCTTTATTGCATACTCAAGTAACTCATCTGTTAATGGCCTTTCAAGCCATTCAGCATTTTGCATCGTTTTATCTATGGTAACATTTAGTAACTGTTTACACAACCTCCCATATCCCATAACTTCATCAAGACCAATTACTCCCGCTGCAGTCTGGGTATCAAATATATTTTCAGGAAGCTTGCCAAAAAGATGCAAAAAAATATCAAAATCCTGGTCAGGTGCATGAAAAACCTTACAAATGTTCTTAGCAAGTAAAAGTTCTTTTAAGGGAGCAAGATCAGAGAGATTTAGGGCGTCTATAATCACTTTAGTTGAATGTGTGGCTACTTGCACTAAGCTTAACTTAGCATAATAGGTCTTTCTACGATAAAACTCTGTGTCCATGAAAATTACTTTCTCTACCGAAATTTCTTCGCAAAAACTTTTAAATTCTTGTTGATCGCTGATAATTCTCATGAGTTTTCGATTGCCTAATAATGATTATTTATATATAAATTAAAGTGAATTAAAATTATACCTAGAACATATTTTATGCATAAATACAGAAGCCATAATTGCAACGAACTAAGCATCACCCATGCGGGTCAAGAAGTTAAACTATCAGGGTGGGTCCACAGACGTCGCGATCATGGCAATCTTCTGTTCATAGATCTTAGAGATCATTATGGAATTACGCAAATAGTTTTTACAGATAACAATATAGATTTAAAAGATAAAGCGAGTTACTTGAGATACGAAAGCGTTGTTACCATAGAAGGCAAAGTAATAGCAAGAACACCTGATACAACCAACAAAGCAATGAGCACTGGCGAAATTGAGGTGGTAGCAAGTAATTATTACGTAGAATCAGAAGCTGAAATGCTTCCATTTCAAGTTAATACTGATCAAGAAGCACCTGAAGAGACAAGGCTTAGATATAGGTTTTTAGACCTGCGTAGAGAAAAATTACATAAGAATATTATACTAAGGTCAGGAATTATTTCCGAGCTTAGAAAATTAATGACCGGTTCGGGCTTTACTGAGTTCCAAACTCCAATCTTAACCGCAAGTTCACCAGAAGGAGCCAGAGATTTCTTAGTACCAAGTAGATTACATCCAGGGAAATTTTATGCCCTCCCCCAGGCTCCACAACAATTTAAGCAGATGCTGATGATGTCTGGTTTTGATAGATATTTCCAAATCGCACCTTGCTTTAGAGATGAAGACGCAAGGGCTGACCGCTCTCCTGGCGAGTTTTATCAACTAGATATTGAAATGTCATTTGTCACTCAAGATGACGTATTTAGCACTATAGAGCCAATAATGTATGAAGTATTTACCAAATTTGGCAATAAAACTGTCTCAAAGCCTCCTTTTGTAAGAATCCCATACAGTGAATCTATGCTTAAATATGGTTCTGATAAGCCAGATTTAAGAAATCCTTTAATTATTTCTGATGTAACTGACATTTTTAAAGACTCTGAATTTAGTATTTTTAGAGAAGCAGTAAAAAAAGGCTCAGTAGTTAGAGCGATTCCAGCTCCTAATACTGCCACCAAATCGCGTAAATTCTTTGATGATATGATTGCCTTTGCAA
Organism: Rickettsiales bacterium; assembly: GCA_017302595.1. Lineage (GTDB taxonomy): Bacteria > Pseudomonadota > Alphaproteobacteria > Rickettsiales > Rickettsiaceae > Megaera_A. The sequence goes on along the minus strand of JAFLDA010000001.1, from coordinate 280,539 downwards.
TAAGCGAAGGCGCTGGCGGACTTGGTTATATACAATTTTCTGAAGATGGTGCTAAAGGGCCAATTGCTAAATTTTTAACTAATGAGCAGCTGGGAGAAATCAAAAAAATTACTAATATCTCAAATGATGACGCTGTATTTTTTTCTTGCTCAGATGAGCTTAGTGCTGCCAAAATTGCTGGTAAAGTAAGAGTAAAACTCGCAGCAGAACTTGAATTGATTGCTGACGATAAATTTGAATTTTGCTGGATAACAGATTTTCCTTTCTACGAAATAAATGAAGAAACAAAACAAATAGATTTTAGTCATAATCCGTTCTCAATGCCTCAAGGTGGTATAGAAGCACTTGAAAATTCTAAAACTAAAGAAGAACTCTTAAAAATCAAAGCATATCAATATGATATAGTTTGTAATGGTATAGAATTGTCAAGCGGAGCCATTAGAAATCACAAACCAGAGCTTATGTACAAAGCTTTTGAAATAGCCGGTTATTCAAAAGAAGATGTAGATAGAGAGTTTGGTGGCATGATTAGGGCATTTAAATATGGCGCGCCACCACACGGCGGAATTGCACCAGGAGTAGACAGGATAGTAATGCTAATTGCAGAAACCGCTAATATCAGAGAAGTTATTGCGTTCCCAATGAATCAGCAAGCTGAGGATATATTAATGCAGGCTCCAAGTATTGTAACTGATAAACAATTAAGAGAACTTAATATTATGCTCTCTCCTTCAGTGAAAAGTAAACTCGAGAAAAAGAGCTCATAGCAAAGCTATTAGGTTCTAAAAGTTTATAAAAAAATTAAAGCAGAAACAGAAGTATGCTCATATTTATATTAATACATTCTATTTCCTCAATTACTGCCTTAGTACTAGGTTCTATAAATCTTCTGCAAATTAAAGGAACAAGAATTCATAAAGTCTTAGGTTGGATATTTATTATTTGTATGTTTATTTCTGCCAGTTCTTCATTTGGAATATATAACAAAAAATTTTCTCTAATGCATATACTCTCTTCACTAGTAATAATATGGCTTTTTATGGCAATTTATGCAATCAGATTTAAACCTAAAAGTTGGTTGTACATTCATGCCTCATCTATAGGTTCAGCATATATTGCTATTCTAATAGCAGGTGTTGGTGTTGTAGTACGAAAAATTTTGCTTCCAGGCAATAGTAATGCTGGTTATATATCATCTGTTTTTACAGCGATAATTTGCATATATTTATTAAATAAAATGACCAATAAATATAAAACCAATAAGTCTAAAGTGATTCAACAATGACCTTCCCTTACAAACTTACCGACTTAACCCGCTTATGCAACATAACGTATGATATCAGATGTTTATTAAATAGCACTAGATAAAACCTTAGTTGCCATTTGTTATTTGATTTCTCAGTAGATACTTGTGACTTGTAGCCTTTTGTAGTAGTACTTATTAGTAATCAACTTAAGTTATTATTATGTTGCTAATTATAGGCTGGACAATTATTGTTATTGGTATGTTTTTCGTGCTTTCTGGAAGCATAGCATTGCTACGTTTTCCTGATTTCTATACTAAAATTCACGGCGCAAGCGTCATTGAAAGTTGTGGCGCTCCGATTGTGCTTGTTGGCCTTGCATGTCTACAAAGCAACGTCTCTTCCTCATTTAAATTAATAATTATGGCTGCTATCATGTTGATTTTATGCCCTGCTTCAACTTTTGCTATCGCTAGAGCATCAACTTTATACAAGATAGATGAAGATGGAAGAATAAAATAAGATTAAATTATGGATTTCTTGACAATACCTTTTCAATTATCATTTTCTTCTAACATCGTATTATTATTTATTTTTTCCCTACTCTTGTCATTAAGCTGTATACAGTTAATTAGGAGTAAAACCCTACTTAATTCAGTAGTAGTATTGTCAGCAATTAGTATTCTTTTGGTTTTGATATATTTATTAATGGATGCTCCAGATGTTGCAATGACAGAAGCAGCAATTGGGGCCTGTTTGTCTACTTGTGTACTTTTAAATATAACAAAGATTACAGGAGAAAATATCAAAAAAACGACTAATTACTATAAAATACTTGCGAGTGTTTTGTGTTCATTTCTTTTTATATTACTATGTTATGTAAGCACTGATTTAGAACAGTTTGGAAACATAAATGCCCCTGTTCATAGTCATATTAGTCACTATTATGTAGAAAATACATATAAGGAAATCAATATACCATCATTTGTAGCCGCAATATTAGCAAGCTATAGAGGTTTTGATACATTGGGTGAAACAACAGTAATCTTAATCGCAGGGCTAGCAGTTTTAGTTATCACTTCAAGGAAAAAAACAGATGCTTAAAGAATTCTCAGTTATTAGATGTATCTTATCGTTTATCATACCATTTATTGTTGTATATTCAATTTTTATCCAATTAAATGGCGAAATTTCACCCGGTGGAGGCTTCCAAGCTGGGGTAATATTTGCAAGCTCCCTTATTGGGTATGAATTAATTTCAGGAACTAATAAGTTTTTATATCATTTTAAAATAGATTCTTTAAAAATAACTATGATATTTGGTGTATTAATTTATGCCTCAACTGGCTTAGTTTCATTATTATTTGATCATAATTTTTTAGATTATGATGCTTTAAATAATTCACTTATATTTGGACAGAAATTAGGTATTTTCATTATTGAAATCGGAGTTGGAATTACTGTTTCTGCTACTATGTGCTTGATATATATTTTACTTAAAGAGGATTGATGATAAATTATTGGATCTATTACGTAGCAGCATTTGTACTTTGCTCTGGCTTATACATAATGATAACCAGCGATAACTACATTAAAAAAATAATCGGTCTTGGGCTATTTCAAAACTCAGTTTTAGTATTTTATATAGCCTTAGGTAAAGCAAAAGACGGGATAGTGCCCATTGATTTATGTAGCAACACCATTGATTGCAACCACATCTACACCAGCCCTATACCTCATGTTTTAATGCTTACAGCAATAGTAGTTGGTTTTTCTACCCTTTGTGTAGGTCTTGCTTTAATATTCCAAATAAAACGAGAGTTTGTAACGATAAATGAGAGCGAAATAAAATGAAAATATTGCTTTTTCATTTTCCAGCCCTGGGGGTAATGATTCCATTTTTTGGTGCATTAATTATAGCGTTAATTAAGAATGAAAGAATTGCTTGGTTACTAAGCACGGGAACCATTTTACTTAGCACCATTTTATCAATACTAGCATTAGCCACAATCACAAACTCCCCCTACTCTTATTCTTTTGGTGGCTGGCATGGAGCTACTGGGATTGAGTATAAAATTGATTCTTTGAATCAGGCTATAATAGTGATTTTGAATTTAATCATACTATTCTTTTTATTATTCACTAAGGAGTTAATGGCAAAAAGTGTGACAGCTCACATAGAAACCAAAAGAAGAAACCTAGTTTATAGCCTTTTATTGTTTGCACACACTGGATATATAGGCGTAATAAGCACCAACGATTTGTTTAATGCTTACGTATTTATAGAAATCTCATCACTTGCAACCTATGTTCTCATTTCAAAAGGAAGATCAAAAATGGCCCTCGTTGGAGCGTTTGATTACTTAATGCTTGGCACCATAGGAGCGACCTTAATCCTAATTGCAATCGGATTCCTCTTTGCAAAAACTGGCAGTCTAAATATTACTGACATTCATCAGATACTAAAAGATAGCACGGGTAGTAATAAACTAGTAATCACTTCTGTGGTGTTTTTTATCACTGGCTGCATACTAAAAATGTCTTTTTTCCCTATGCATTTTTGGATGATTAGGGCTTACAGTAATACTAGTCCAATATTATTGACATATTTTGCTGCTATTTCTAGCTTCTTTGGAGTGTATTTGATCTTACGATTCCTAGAATTTGTTATTGATAACCAAAGCATTATTATTGCTGTTAGCTCGACCTTAAGATACCTCGCTATTATCACTATAATTTTATGTACATTTTTCGCTCTATTAAGCAAAAATCTTAAAAGTATAATTATTTACTCCGCTGCATCTCAAATTGGCTACTCTTTGCTATTACTAAACATATCAAATACCCAAGGAATATTATTCCAAATGCTATTACTTGATGCTATCAATAAAATTGCAGCATTTACGATGCTTTCCCATATGCAAATTGGTTTAGAAAACGCCAGTATATTTTCCTTTAAAATGGGAGATATACCGCAAATTCAAGACAATTATCGCTTTAAGCTCTTATATACTCTAACCTTGCTATTTAGCGCTTCTACCCCAGTAACAAGCGTGTTTTTTATTAAAATCAAAATTTTTGATACATTGTTAAAAAACAACTTATTACTAGAATTTATCGTAGTATTAGGAGGTTCACTTATCTCTTTACTGTATCACTTAAAAATGGCAAAACCAGTATTATTCAATCATCATCAAGCCTATTTTAAGATAGACACAAAATTATCTGGCCTTACGGCTATTGTTATTATACAAATTCTGACTTTAATATATATAAATGACATAGCAAAATTTGCTGAGTTTATTCAATCAACTATAATTTTATAAAAAACGGTATTTTAATGCATTTAGCTGGACCGAATTTACTAGTTATTTTTACTTTGCTCATTGGGGTAATGAATCTTTTAACACCATTCATAACTAGGAATGATTCAGTAGTTAGAACAAACTTCCTTCTTACTATTGGTCTATCCTTTTTACTCAATGTTGCTATGCTCGACTATGTTTTCCTGAAAGGAATTGTAGCAAAAATTACTATACTTCGTATAGATCAGTATTCAATTGCCTTGAGCCTAGAATCAGTTGGCATGATATTCCTTAATATGCTAGCAGTACTTTGGATTATTGCTCTGCTATATACTATTAAATTTATAAAATTGAATAAATTTGTAAATAGTAGCAGATTTTTATTCTTCATAAATGCCAGCATTATGTCTGGGTTTCTTATAGCGTTATCAGATAATTTACTGACTATGTTCATCGCTTACGAAATACTTACTTTAATGACCATACCTCTTATCATTCATAATCATAATTCAACTACTACCAAAGGATTATTAAAATACCTTAAAATCCTTATGATAAGTGCTCTGATGCTATTTTTACCAGCCATAATAATTATCTATTCTCATGCTGGCCATGGTAACTTCATTAAAGATGGTTATATATATAATTATTTTAACAATTGGCAGAGTATTTTATTACTGCTTTTATTCATTTTTGGAATTGCAAAATCCGCTATTTTTCCTGTTCATGGATGGCTTCCATCAGCTATGGTTGCGTCATACCCAGTAAGCGCACTGCTACATGCAGTCGTGGTGGTAAAAGCTGGTTTATTTTGTACTTACAAGATTTTTGTTTATGTATTTGGTTTAGTGTATTTAAATTCTATTTTCAAAGATTTTAATTGGCTAGTTATATTACCTATAATCACAATATTATATAGTGGTTTTTATGCGCTTAAAGCAAAGGAAATTAAAATGATTCTGGCCTACTCCACTATAGCTCAACTTTCTATTGCCTTAATGAGTTTATTCCTACTCTCATATAAAGGATTCATAGCTGCTATTTTGCATATGATTTCTCATTCATTTAGTAAAATATGCCTATTTTATTGTGCTGGAAATATATACTCCATCAACGGCGCTACAAAGATAAATGACTATTATGCTGTAGCTAAACATCTTCCAAAAACATCATTAGCTACACTAATTGCAGCCTTATCTCTTGCTGGAATCCCACCATTTTCTGGGTTTATAAGCAAATTATATATTCTTTTAGCAGCTTCTGAGCAAAATAATCTTTTGGTAATTCTGACAATTATTTTAAGTTCAATAATGACAATAATTTACATGGGTAGAATAATTATATTTCTCTATACTAAAAATGAAATAAGAAATAACAATTATAGCGAATCCAGCATTCACCCTTTTATGCTAATTAGTATATATTTTTGTATATCTGCTATATTCTTGTTTTTCTTTATCAAAGAATTCATTATTAAGTTCATTGGGTATATTTAAATGTTACACCCTTCAATTGCTATTTTTTTATCAATTCCATTATTAATGGCCGCTTATAAAACTGATAAAATATTTGCGGCAATATCCATATTATCACCAATTATTGCGGCTTGTTTTGTCTTCTTTCTTCCTTTTAGGGAGGTATTTTATTTTAATAAAATTGAAATCATTTTTGATGGGCAATACATCAATAAACTTATATCTTTTTCTCTCATTGCGGTATTGCTTTGCGGTAATTTATTTGCTCTTTCGGCAAATAAAAAACAAGAATTAGTTCTTGGTAGTTGTTATATGGGTCTTGCTATTTTGTGCGCACTAGCTGGAGATTTTATCACACTCATTATATCACTAGAAATGATGATGCTAATATCTACTAGCATTATCTATATCTCTGATCCTGAAAATAACATCAAAACAGCAGCAAATTACTTTATTACTCATTTTATTAGCGGAAGCCTGATAATGGCTGGCGCCACATTCTTATTATTTACAAATAAATATGGCTTTACTAACTTGCTAGACGCATTTTCCTTTGATGCAAAGGCTAGTAGCTACATTTATATGATACTGACCGGACTAATTATCAATCTTGCTGCTTTTCCTTTTTCTGGTTGGATGGTCAATTACTATAAGAAAGCATCTTACAGTGGTTTTATATTTCTTATTTCTGGTACATCAAAAGTATCTCTGCTTATACTGTTAAAGTTTTTTGCAGGCCTTGGGATGCTCAAGTGGCTAGGAATAATAGTGATGATCTATTCGGCATTTAATATGCTATTTGAAAATAACTTCAAAAGCATGCTCAGCCTTTTTTCAATCTTTGTAGTTGGTTTTTTGTTAATCGGAATATCGCTTGCAAATAACGAATTAATTAGAGAAATAATAGGATATTATTTAGCAATTTTGATTCTTTATAAGCTAATTTTATCGCTATGCGCAGGAATATATTTTGAAAAAAACAACATAGAATCATGCGATCAAGTTTCAAAAATAAGGGGTCCGTATTTCATTATACCATTAATATTAGGACTACTAACAATGATTAATTTCCCTGGAACCGCCTTGTTTTTCTTCAAATCTACAATTACGGCTTCCTTACATGAACAACTAGTATATTATTTCATACTGCTTATGCCAGTAATAGCACTGTGCTCTCTTCCTCTAAAAAGGATTATTGATTCAAAGTCGTATAATTACTTAGAATTGGATGTATTTAGCAAATCATCTTTATTAGTTGTAACCTTTATCATATTGTTATTACAGGTTATTTTAATAAATAGCTTAAAACCTGATTTATCACTCTTAGGCATCATATTACAAGCTGCTATAATCGGCATTGGTTGCCTAATATCTATTAAATTAAAAATCAAGAGAAAGGAAACACAGCCAATCAACGTAATAGAAATTATTGGCAAAATTGTGTTACGCCTTATCAATACAATAAACTATAACCATAAATTATCAAATGAAAATAATGAAGTAGTAACCTTAGCTGAGATAATATCCAGCTCTACCAAATTCTTTGCCAAACATCACAACCAAAAAAATTCAATAATCATTGTATTGGTTATATTTTTGATACTATTTGCCAGTACTTGGTGGCAAGTGATTAGGTAATCTATGGTCCGGCATTGTGATCCTTAAACACCAACATTAGTCATGAACTATAGTTTTAAAGAAACAGTAAAGTCATTCTGCACCAAAAATCATTCCAAACTTTTTTGGGATCGATTTATTGCCTATAAAATCCTTGAGATCAAGATAAAGATTTACGCAATTGATCAAACTTCTTAAGGTTTGACAATGTCTTTTCAAGTGTATCAAGTTTAAGCATACAAGGTCCATCGCTAGGAGCATTGTCAGGATCTTCGTGCACCTCCATAAATACGCCTGCAACGCCTGCAGCAATCGCCGATCTAGCTAATAACTCTACAAACTGTCTTTGCCCACCACTAGCTGCTCCAATACCACCAGGCTGTTGAACTGAGTGAGTTGCATCGAAAAAAACTGGAGCTCCTGTTTCTGCCATTATGGCAAGACCTCTCATATCTGAGATAAGCGTATTATATCCAAATGATGTACCACGATCTGTAAGGATTATGCCTTTAGCATGAAAATGTACTAATTTATCGTAAACATTATTCATGTCCCAAGGTGCTAAGAACTGCCCTTTCTTAACTTTAACTACTTTACCAGTTTTAGCTGCAGCTTCTAAAAGATCTGTTTGCCGGCATAGAAACGCTGGGATTTGTAGCACATCTACCGCTTCTGCTACTGGTTTACATTGGTAATCGTTATGAACATCAGTCAGCACAGGACAACCAATTTTTGCCTTAACCTTAGCTAAAATCTCCAACCCATTATCTAACCCCACACCTCTTTGTGCTTTAGCTGAAGTCCGATTCGCTTTATCAAATGAAGATTTATAGATAAAAGGTATGTCAATTTTCTCACAAATACTAGCCACCTTCTCTGCCACAAATAACGCGTGATCTAAGGATTCTATTTGACATGGACCAGCCACTAATGTAAACGGCAAATCATTGGCAATAGAAATATTGTTAACCTTAACTATATTACTCATCTTAAGACTACATAATTACTTAGCTATTGGTAGTGAAGTCGCTGGTTCTTCATCTTTTAGAGTTTCCTCAGCAGTTTGCTCTATTTTATTTGCAATACCTTTATTCACCTTAGAAGAAAGGTTAGCAAGCATAATCGCATTAACAAAAAATAATACACCAAGTATTATGGTTAGTTTGTGCAAAAAGCTGGCAGCTGATCTACCGCTAATTAGGCCCATATTACCTGAGCCACCTCCAATTCCACTTAAGCCGTCTGTGCTCGTCTTTTGAAGCAATATTACTGCAACTAATAACAAGGCAATTACTAAGTGAATGAACAATAATGTATTAAGCATTTTCTCTAATCCGTCAAAATATTCTATCTAATATACTACTCAACTCGTCGGGTTTTGTTGAGGCAGAGCCTATTAGCACTCCATGAATTCCATCAATCTCTAAGATTTGTACGATATTTTTTGCCCCTACAGATCCACCATACACTATATAAGAATCTTTTGCAACTGAGTCCAATTCTTTACTATTATGTAACATATCTGAAATTTCTTTTATCTCATCTAAGCTTGGCGTTAGGCCTGAGCCTATAGCCCATACTGGTTCATACGCTATTACGATTTGCCCGTTGTTTGAGCTAGGAAGCGACTCAAACAGTTGATTTAATATAAAATCCTTGTACTGCCCGCTCCTTCTAATCTCAATACTCTCACCCACACAAACTATAGGTGTAATGTTGTGTTCTATACAGTTTTCTACTTTTTTTCTCACAGTGATATTTGCCTCTTCAAAGTAAGTCCTTCTTTCACTATGACCTAATATAGCGTATTTGACCCCCATACTCTTAAGTACTGAGGCTGAAAACTCCCCTGTGTATGCGCCATAACCTTTATATATACTAGTATCTTGAGAACATAATTTTGCATTTTTTAGTATGGTTGATATATGGGATAAGTATGGTATAGGTGGAGCTACAATTAATTCATTATTTGAATTTGTAACATCGATGTATTTTAACAAAGACATTGCTTCATCAAAACTTATACTCATTTTCCAGTTTGCTATAATCAATTGTTTCATAGGAGAATTTACTTGCAGTAATTTAGTTAGGTCACTATTTTATTTTCATTAAATAATAAGTAAATCTATTTTTATGATAACAAAATTTAGAGATAGCGCTAATAGCAGATTTGTTAGAATATTACTTGCATTAATAGCACTAAGCTTTGTAGGTTTTGGTGGGGCGCAATTTATTGGAGGAAATAGTCAAGGAGACGTCGTATCCTTTTCCGGAATTGATTCTATTAGTTTTGAAGAATTTAATACAGCTCGGATAAGAGAAATTGATACTATTCAAAAGCAAAATGGAATCAATCTCAGTGATGAAGATATTGCTGAACTCGATATAAATAATGTCGTCCTAAGGAATTTAATTAAGAATTCGATGCTAAAGTACCTATCTAAAATTTATGAACTAGATATTAGTGATGATAAAGTAATTTCCTATATTAAAGAATCACCTTTTTTTAAAAACAACAAAGGACAATTTGATATTAATATTTTCAAAACCTCTTTTAATAACTCGCCTATGAAAGAAGAAGAATATTTAAACTCAATAAAAAATAACCTGATTTATTCTACACTGCTAGAAACACTAAGAAATAGTTTTATTGTGCCGGATCCAATGACTGAAAATATAATTAACTACATGTCTGAAACAAGATTTGTTGATGTATATTCTTATGATTTGAACTATAAACCTACAAATTACTTTGAAAAGGAAATCTCTACAGATGACTTAGAAAAATACTATAAAGATAATAAAGATACATTTGTAATCGAAGAACAAAGAAGTTTTGACTATATTAAGGTAGACAAAAACTACTTACAAAAAGGCATTAAAATAAGTGAAAGCGATGTTAAAAACTACTACGAAAACTATAAAGGCGAATTTGAGGCAAAAAAATATAATGAAGTAAAAAAAGAAATTAAAGATCAGCTTATTTCTGAAAAGTTGATTGATTTAGCAAATGACTTAGCAAAAAAACTAGAGGAAGACGTATCAGCTGGCATGAGTTTAACAGAGATAGCTAATAAAAATAATTTTACAATTAATCATGCTGATAATGTTAATTTCACAGATATTAATTCTGGGAAAGTACCGGGACTTGATGATATTGCCGATATGGTATTTGAGCTTGCAGATAAAGAAGTATCATATCCAATTGAATTACATGAGAAGTCTGAAATATATTTGGTTTCTATAAAATCAATAACCCCAAGTAAAAACCTTGAATTCAGTGAGGTAAAAGAGCAGATAAAATCAACCATTCAAAAACAAAATCTAATCCTATCAAATACTCAGCGTATTAATAACATTAGAGATAATATTTTAACAAATACTGGTAATATTGATGGTTTATCAGTTAAACCTGATATGGCTTTTGTAAGAGCAAATTTTGATCAAGAAAAGAGAATACCTCTAGAACTTATTGGAGCTGTGGTATCAGCTGAGAAAAACTCACCTTCTAAAGTAATCATAGTTGATAATATCGCTCACTTTATTGTTATTAAGAAAATCAATTTTGATAAACAAATAGCAGCAAAAGTGAAAAAAGAACAAAGTGATAATTTTTCTAATGTAATAAAAGATGGAATGTTTCAAGAATTAATTATTCACCTTACCAAACAGAATAAGATGAAAGTGAACAATATTTTCTTGCAATCACAGGCAACACCTAACTAGGTTGAGATATTTCTTAACAATTAATAATCTATGTTTCCTAAGAAAAGTCAGCTAATCGCCTCAAATCTAGTTTTAGGTGACTGTACTTTGTGTTTAGAACTAGAGTATTCTAGTCTTCCTGGGCTTGAATCCGGGATCCAAACAACACTGAGATTATAACTGCCTAAGTGATGGATCCCAAATCAAGTTTGGGATGACAATAAAGCGGCGTTTGGGATGATTTTGGTTTTGTTCAGGATAGGATTATACCTTACAAACCGAACTTGAATCGATTTACCGCCCTCTTTACACCCTAGTCTTTACATAGCTACCAGGTGCTTCTTCTATAGCTTTTAATGAGTTATAATCGATTGATTTACCTAAATCACTACTATATTTTGTTAACCATTCTTTCCATGGATTCCACCAAGAACCTTGACCAGATTTAGCAGTTTTAAGCCAAGAACGATAATCTTGATTTATATCTGATCCAATTAAATATGAGTATTTAGTATTATCTGCAGGATTGACTACACCTGCTACATGACCTGCATCAGTCAAGCAAAAAGTCTTGTCACCTCCAAGAAGTTTATACCCATCATACACCCCACTCCATATTGCAATATGATCTCCTTTTGCTGCTAAAGAGAATGTTGGTAAGTTTATTTTTGTAACATCTATTTTTTGCCCTAGCATTTCTAGGTTGTTATTTTTAATAAGATTATTCTCTATGTACATGTTCTTTAGGTAATACATGTACATTTTAGCCGGCAAATTAGTCGGATCAGCATTCCAGTATAATATATCAAATGCTGCCGGGGCTTTTCCAAGTAAGTAATTATTTATAAAAAACGACCAAATCAAGTCATTAGCACGTATTAAACTGAAACTATTTGATAAATACTTTCCATCTAAGAATCCTTTCTTATTCACCTCTTGTTCAATTACCTTAAATGTATGTTTATTGATCAAAGTACCAATTTCACCAGGCGTAGAAAAATCAATCAATGTAGTCAGGAAAGAAGCGGAATTTATTATATCATCTTTCTTTTGCTTAAAATAACTTAATGCGATAGAAAGTAACGTTCCTCCTATACAATACCCAACAGAATTTACTTTGCTGAACCCAAGTTTCTTTATTTCATTAATTGCTGCTATTACCCCATGATTTAGGTAATCCTCAAAGTTAATTCGCGAATAGCTACGATCAGGATTTTTCCATGAAATCAAAAAAACTTGGAAATTGTTTTCAACAAGCCACTTCACCATAGAATTCTTCTCACTTAAATCTAGTATATAGTACTTGTTGATCCAAGGTGGAATAATAAGCAATGGTAACTTATACACTTCTTTTTTAGGTTGGTAGCACAATAATTGCATTAACTCATTTTGATATATAACCTTTCCCGTAGTTGCAGCAATATCTTTTCCAATTTTAAAGTATGATTGATCGGTTGTTGATACATTAAACAACCCACCAGATTGCCTTATATCTCGAAGAAAGTTCTCCATTCCTTTAACAATATTCTCAAAACCAGTTTCAAGAGATTCTTTAATCACAACTGGATTACTAAAAGCAAAGTTTGCAGGTGAAATAGCATCTATGAATTGCTGGACTGAAAATTGAATATATCTTCTTCCTTCATTGTCTAGGTCATAACTATCTGTGGTTTTATTTATCCAACTAGAAGTTAAAAGATAATATTGTTTGATAAAGTCAAAATATATGTTTTGATTCCATTCAGGTTCTTTGAATCTTTTATCTGTAACAGCCGAGTTATTATCAGACTTATTACCACCAAGAAATTTACTTATTGAACCCGAGACTAATTGTTGAAATTTCTGAAAATATTCAATATTAATATCTACAAATCTTTCAGGATGCTCAAATGTCTGTTCAACTACTTTAGTTGCTGCATCTTTGTACTCCTCTGTAAACATAAACTTCAGTGGTAAACTAATATCTTTATTGTTTAGCATCTGTATAAGAATTTGTTGATAATAAACTGATGCTTTTTGACAATTTTCAATAATCTCATCACTTGTAAACTTATTCATCTCTTAATAATACCTTCAAAATTTAAATAACTTTTTCTTCCAATAATTATAAGCATAATATGCAAATGTTATTATGATCACCAGGCACATTGGTAAAAAAGTGTTTTCTATAACTAACTCTAGTTCATTACCTCTAGACATAACATAACCAGACATAAACCCTGATGCCAAATAACAAAGATATATCATTACTGAAATAAGCTTATATTGCCCCTCAAATTTATCCGCTATTAGGATTAAATTTAAAATTAGTAGTAATATAATCAAATAAAACTGAATTACCCAGATTGCAAAAGCTAAATTAAATTTGGCAAGCCAATAATTTATTGTTAATTGAGCTAAGAGAATTATGAGTAGTATATAGAAATTTAACCTATATATCTTAATTTTTTCACTCCAAAAGGCTGTTGAAATTGCAGCAAAACCAGCCAACAGGATGACATGAAATATTACACTGTTTTCAAAAACGATAAAGAATCCCTTGTCGATAAAGTATATACTATATCCATTGATAATAAAGGCCGTAATATAAGATAAACAGTAACCAATTACCACCTCAAGGTTAATGTTATTAATAATCGTAATAAAATTATACTCAAGAAAATCAATATGATCTGAAAATACGTCATATTTTTTAACCAGAAAGATAAAGCATGCTATTAATGCGGCATCAGAAATAACCAATGTTGCAAGGGATACTGAATCCCAGTTAACAAATATAGAAAATAGCTCATAGATCATAAGTGAAATAATGAATGAATAAGCTATACCTACTACCGAGATAATATGACCAAAATTAGTTCTATAAAAAATGTGCAATAGTAGAGAGACTGAACCGAGTAAGTAACTTGCTATATATATACTAAAATAGTAATAGTTTGTATGACTATCAATAACAGTAAAACGAAGAATTATACAAGTAATTACATAAAAAAAAGTACCTATAATTGATAAAGTTCTTAATGAGAAAAATCGACTTAAGGTAAGCATAGACAAAGCACCGCCAACACCGCCTATCAATTCATAAAAAATAATCATATCACTTTCATAATTTGATATGTTGTACGTACTATAAATTGACTGCAAATAACCGTCGTCAAGATGAAACATCAGGAAATATACAACATAGCAGGATAAGTATGCTAAAAAAGCTGATATGTTGCTGTTATTTGACATAAATACTATTTGCTAAACACTGTTTGTTGGTATATAAATTTTACTAGTTAAAGGCAATCTGATCACTGTTTTCAGGTATGATAAATGCATATAAATATTAATATTTTGAGCGTAAGCTCAATTAGAAAATAAATAAAGAAAATGGATATATTTTGTAAATAGATTCTATGTTTGCGATGCATGTTTGCCTGACTTAAAGAGAAACATAACAAAATATTTAAGAATAAGTATGAGCAAAAGAATTATAATTGATGCAAACTTCTCGACTGAAACTCGAGTGGTTTTGCTGGATAAAAATAACAATATAGAAAATGTCGAATTTAGTTCAACCAACAAAAAGCAAATCAAAGGAAACATATATCTTGCAAAAATCACAAGAATAGAGCCTTCTCTTCAAGCTGCTTTCGTAGATTATGGTAGCGATAAAAGTGGATTTTTACCTTTTGGTGAAATTCATCCTGACTACTATCAAGCACTATCATCTGATAAAAGCACAATTGCTCTTTCTTGGAAAGAGCTTAGTTCTGCTGAAATAACATCAGAAGATTTGGCAGAAAAGAGCGCCTCCTCTAATTTCCATGAGATAACCGACTCTGATGAGATCGATATTAGTAAAATAGAAAAAATGGTTGATGAGAAAATTCAATCTGATTTTGATATAGAAGCTGACGAAGATGAAATTGATACAATCGCTAGAAATCAAGATAATCATGAACATAAACTACACAAAATACAAGAAGTTATTAAAAAAGGACAAATTTTATTAGTCCAGGTAACAAAAGAAGAAAGAGGAAACAAAGGCGCATCACTTACAACATATATATCCTTAGCAGGAAAATATTGTGTGCTAATGCCAAATAAACCTTCTCACAATGGAATATCTAGAAAAATTTCGAATAATGATGAACGCAAAAGGCTTAAAAAAATTATTAATGATTTATCTTCAAAAAGTGATAACGCAAGTTATAGTGTCATAGCAAGAACAGCAGGAGCTGGACACACGACGCTTGAAATTAAGAAGGATTACGACTACTTAGCAAAATTGTGGAACAAAATACGTGAAACTACCCTTCAGTCAATAGCACCAAGCTTTATCCATCAAGAAGATGGGATACTGCTTAAAACAATCAGAGATATGTATGACAGAAGTGTTAGAGAGATAGTTGTTCATGGAGCCAATGCATTTACCTCTTGTACTAAGTTTATGAACGATATCTTGCCAAATGAAACAAAAAATATTAAGGAATATAAAGGTAAATCTCCGATTTTCACTAAATATGGAATAGAAGAACAACTAATAAAATTATACCAACCGATTGTACACTTGCCTTCAGGTGGATACATAGTAATCAACCCAACTGAAGCTCTTATATCCATTGATGTTAACTCTGGCAAATCTACTAGCGAAAGAAACATTGAAGAGACCGCGCTTAAAACAAACCTTGAAGCAGCTAGAGAAGTAGCAAAGCAAGCAAGATTAAGAGACCTTTCTGGTTTAATTGTAATTGATTTTATTGATCTTCATGACACAAAGAATAAGAGAATTTTAGAAAGATCATTGATTGAATATTTCAGCAAAGATAAAGCTCGCATACAAACTTCAGGTATAAGTTCGTTTGGCTTGCTTGAAATGTCAAGACAAAGACTAAGACCATCTTTCCTTGAGATGAACTCAAGTATTTGTACTCATTGCAGCGGTAAAGGTATCGTTAGAGCAGATGAGTCTAACGCTATGCTAATACTAAGGACTATTGAAAATGAAATTTTTAATGGCAATTATGATGTGGTAAACATCTATGGTGCACTACCTTCAATCATATTTCTTCTAAATAATAAAAGGACTGAAATTTCGTTTATAGAAGATAAACATAATATAAAGCTAAATTTCTGTATAGATAACAACGCGACATCAGATAGCTATTCTATAGAAAAAGTAAAGCTACAAGAAAATAATAAATTTATTGAATATTTAGATGAACCAGCCCTTCAAGATACTTCAGAAATATATAATGATGTTGATAATACTTTAGAGACAAACCCAAGAACAGAAAAGAAAATTCCAGCTAATACTAAAGAAGTTGAAAGTGATACAAGACAAGATAATAGAAATAATTTAAACAATAAAAGAAGACAAAATAAAAACAGAAAGAAGATTTCTAGAAATAGAAATTCATCGCAAGTCAAAAAAGTCTGACTCTAAGTAAGTTGGCAATTATGATTAAGGTTTTTTATGAATAGCCACGGTACAAAACTGTTATTTTTTATTTGCCTAATTGGCATTTTACAAAGTTGCGGTTTTAGACCAGCTTATCAAAAAGGAGAAAGAGTAACAGCTCTATCAAGCGTGCAAGTGGCTCCACAAAGCACGGTATATGGAGCTGAGTATTATTCTCACCTTAAAAATATCATTTCATCACACCCTCCTTATAATTATACACTTGAAAGCAAGCTAATTTTTTCAAAAGACTATGATATTATACAAAAAAATTCTGATGTGCTAAGAGAGCTCTTAACTCTTAAAACTGAGTACGTACTTAAGAATATACATACTGGTAAAATTGAATTATCAGGACAATTTTCAAGATTTGTATCATATAACACAACATTTTCGCCGTATTCTACAACGGTTGAAGCTGACAATTTAAATAACTCATTGTCTATAATTGCTGCAGAAGAAACTAGGGACCGATTAATTCTTTTTTTTACTAGGAAATCTCAATAATGAAACTCTATGCTAATCAAATTAATGAATTAATAAAAAAAATAGCAAGCCAAGAGATAAAAACCATATTGATGTATGGACCAAACATAGGGCTAATTAATACTAATATTGATAATATTGCAAAAAACCTAAACCTTAGCATCACTAAGATTAATTATAAGAATTCATCAATCAATGAAATATCTATTGCTGCAAACACTAAAAACTTCTTTGCACAAAAAGAAATAATAAAAATCGATGGATTACCAACTGCACTAACAAAGGAATATAAGCAGCTTTTTGAGGACAATAACTTTCATCTACTGTTTTTTGCCCAAGAAGAAACACCATCACCATCTATCCGTAAATATTTTGAAGACAATGATAAGTTAGCTATTATACCTTGTTATTTTGATAATGAGCAAACTATTGCCAAACTGATATTAGGTCTGTGCAAACAGAATGATAAAGTTATTGATGAAGAAGCCCTATTCTACTTAAAATCTCATTTAAAAGGCGATCACCAAATAATCCTTTCTGAATTAGGTAAACTCTTTAGCTATACTCACAACAAGAGACAAATATCAAAATCAGATATTTTAGAGACCTTGAGCCATGATTTAATGGCCAGCGGAGACGAGATGTGTGTATATTTTAGCAAAAAAGAAGCTCTAAAATTCTTAAAAGAAATAGATAAATTAAAGCAACAAAATATCAATGAAGTTCTGATGATAAGAGCGTTAATAAGATATTACTACAATGTATATACTGCAACAAAATTAATGGAAAATGGTAAGGATATAAACTCTGCTGTAAAATCCATTATACCACCCATATTTTTTAAATATGTCGATGATTTTAAATTAGCTTTAAGAACATACAGTTCCACTGATGCTATAAAATGTATCAAACTATTAAATACAGCAGAATCAAACTATAAAGATAACCCCTCATGCTTTGATATGTTTTCTATTTATATAAATATTCACAATTGCAGTCACGATTGATTATATACCTACATCCACTTCATCCATCTGAAAATTAGGAGTTGGATTAACAGGAACACCACTATGATAGTTGTAAAAATTGCAAAAGCTGTTTCATTATTTGCACCCGGTATTCCACCAAGGTTCACTCCAAAGAGACCAGTAATAAAAGTCATTGGCAGGAAAGTTGATGCTGCCATGGTTAACTTATTAGTAGTACTACTTAATCTTTCTGTTAAATGGTTATTTAATTCTTCATGAATCACTTGAGCTCTTTCTTTGATGGAATTAATATCTTCAATAAACCTTGTCATTTTATGAATATTTTCAGATAAAATGCTTAGCACATCCTGCTCTATCCCCATACCTTCACCATAATTTAAAAGCTGATGAAAAACATCTAGATTAGGAACAAAGTAGCGTCTAAAAATGATCATTTGCCTTCTGACATCAACAACATTCTGTCTGAAATCTTTATCATGTTCAATGAGCACCATCTCTTCTAATTCATCTATAGCCTCATAGATATCTAGAATAGTGTTCTCAATTTCTTCATTAATATGCTCTATTAATTGTATTAACAATTGAAAAGTGGTTTGAGGGATATTTTTGTTTAGTAGATCTGTTTTTACTTTTGCAACCGCTTTTAAATCCCTTAATTTAACACCTATTATTTGCTTCTTAGTTACATATAGCCTGATAGATATCATATCTTCAGGTTCCTCTTTATTGAAAGAATTTATCCCTCTTAGATTAAGGAACAGAGTATCTTTATTGATTTTAACCATCCTTGGCCTTGTCTCATGAGCAAGCAGAGCTTCAACCCAAATTTCATCAATACCAGATTCTTCTTTAAGCCATCTCTCAGATTCTGCATAAGTACCGTCTATAAGTATTAAGCCAAAACCACCACCTTTCTTATAGAGCTCCAACGGCATATCTATCTTATCATATACCTTCTTATTTTCGTCTATATTGATATATTCTATCAACCAAGGTAGCTGTTTACTCATAATATATCCTCTAATCTCAAGTTACCACTCCTAATGAAATAGGTATTTTACCACTTCATTATGTATTTTAGCACTATCCTTTCCTATACAATCTATTGAAACAAACCTGCTTGTATATAAATCCATAATCCTCTGATATCTTTCATACACCTTCTGGTGAAACTCTATATTTCTTTTATCAAACTTATTAACATCTCCTCTTGCTATAGCTCTAGCAACAGAAATGTCTGGAGTGATATCCATAAAAAATGTTATATCCGGTATAAGACCAAACCTATCATACCCTGGCTTATTACCCCTCATAAGACGATCATGTATTTCATATATATCCTCTATACTAAGCCCAGAATCTTCAGCTTGATAACTTGCTGTAGAATCAACATATCTATCACAAATTACCCAAGAACCACTTTCTATTGCGGGAATAATTACTTTATTTATATGCTCATATCTTGCTGCCATAACCAACATTACCTCAGTCATGGGATATAATTCAGAATGGACTATCAAGTCTCTTATTTTTTCAGCTTCTGCTGTTCCTCCAATCTCTCTGGTTTTAACAACTTTAATACTTTTTGATAAAAGATACTCGTATAACATCACACTTTGGGTGGATTTACCGCTCCCCTCTACTCCTTCAAATGTAATAAATAATGGTTTATTAAATTTCATTTTTACCAGATAAATATTCTGTTGAGTTCATTTCCTTTATCCTTGAAATTGCGCGAGCAAACTCATTTACTCTTTTTCCATTTGGATAAATATCCTCTGGTCTTGACATCAATTCCATAATCAAAAATACCTTATTAAAATATGCATTGTCGATAAAATTAATAAATCTGATGGCGACATCTGTTTCATCTGAAGCAATATTCCTAATATCCTCAACTACAATAATTTTAAATTTTTCTGTAATTGCTACAAAATCTGCATAACTCAAATTTCTTTCAAACAATTCATTAAAATTAGTAAATAATATATTTTTATGACCTTTTAAGAACTCCAAGTCTCTACCAAATAAACTCACCTCAACCTTATGTAGTTCATCAAAATCACATAAGCTCTTCTTGATTTCATTTATCTTTACTTTACTTCGGTCAGAAATAGGATAGAAAACTCGCTCCTCTGTTGAAGCAATTTTATTGAATCTATAATCTATTTCTGAGTCCAGTTTTAATGTCAAAAAATCTCTTTTAATTAGATCGATAAAAGGTAAAAATGATTCTCTTTGTATACCATCTTTATACAGATCTCCTGGTGGAGTATTTGTTGTGATAAAAACAAATACATGTTCTTTTATTAAAAAACTTACTAATCGCATTACTATCATTGCGTCAGTAATATCCTTGATTTCAAATTCATCAAGACATAATACATTACCAGTAGCTGATATTTCTTTCGCCAAGTGGTGTAGTACTTTATTTGTATTTTTGTCTTTTAGAGTATGAATTCTTGAGTGTATATCTTTGATAAATTTCTGAAAATGTATTATCTGAGCTCGGACAGTAACATATTCAAAAAACTTTTTCATCAACATCGTCTTGCCTCTGCCAACACCTCCGTAAAGGTAAATACCGCGCTGCTGGGTACGCTTAAAAAACAAACCCTTTATTTTCCATGCTACTCCTCTTTTTTCTAGCTGATTAGCTACAGAGTATAAAATTTCCATTACCTCTTTTTGCTTTTCATCAAGAGAGATCATATCAAACATAGACAATAGTTTTATTTTATGGCTATTCAGAAATCAGTTTAGTCGATTCTTTTACTTCTATTGCTTTATCCTTAAGCCCCAGATAACTAGCTAATGCCAAGAATAAATCTTGATATTTTACTGGTTGAGCAATACTTGCAAGAGTGCCATATATAGCTTCTGCAGAGCTTCTTGAACTATCAGCAAACATTCTGGCAATTTCGAATGAAGGATTAGCTTGAAATGCAGCTTTTAAAACTTTTAATATCGATGCTGAATTATTTGTATTAGCTAGCAGCTCCATATAAAGATTCAGCGCTTCAAGGTAACCTGGATGACATTCAAGTGCTGATTCAATATATTTAAGAGCATCCTTATCTGAACCAGATTGCAAAGAATGTTTAGCCGCAGAAAAATAATACACTGCAAGTTCTTTGGCATTATTTTCATAAACAGAATTATCTGCTCTCATTAACTTTGTAGCAATAAAAACTATTTTAGGCCACATAGCAAGAGCAGCATATATCCTAATAATCAGTAGCATTAACTCTGGATCAGTATCATTTTGATTAAATGCTTTGAGCGCAAATTCTTCAGCTTGTGAATAATGCGCATTTTCATAAAATATCTCAGCTAGTTTTTTCAGTGAGTAAGCGCTAAAGCTCTTTTTATCAATCAGGTTTCTATAATATTGAATTCTTTTATCAAAACTATCTTCGCTTTCTGCCAAAACTAAGTTTACAAAATCCTTATTATCATCATCTAGTTCAGAAAGAATATTTGTTGCAGTTTTAAGGGATTTTTTCTTATTCCCCATAATTAATTCAGACAGAACTTGTAATAACCTACTATTTATTCTGATTAATTTCCTTTTATACCACCTGTTTTTCAGTATGGAAGGAAGGTCAAACATTAAGAATGCCAATTTAAGTATAACAATTACAGCAAACTGCACTAAGAAAAAAATAGCAACAGCAGCAAATAACGTTGTTGTAATCCGATAATCAAGAATATTTATTACTATATCAGAATCATATTCAGAAATGGCATTAAACCCGATATATAACAGGAAAAATAAAAGACAGAGAATTATAAATCTTATCATCTAGATACCTTAAATTTAAGCATTACTTATTTACTACAAAATTATCTAATAGCTCTTGCGAATACACATAATCAACGAATATAGGCAAAATATCTGATATTTTTTCTTCTAACTGTTTTTTAGCTTTCTCATACTCAGATATTTTTCTTATTTTGACGAATCTATTTAAGATTTTTTGATAAAAATTATTTTGCACTACATCTCCACTTGAAGAATCAGTCTTGGCTAGAAAGTTATTATATTCATTAATCAAAGTTACTACTGCATCAACTTTTAAAGGATGTGCTATTGAATTGAATATAATTAATTCATTAGCGCTAGATTCGCCTTTATAAAACTTGGCAACGAGTTTGTTTGCATTTTGTAAGAACAACCTGTAACTATTTATTTTGTTGCTAAAATTATCGTTACTTTTTTGCTGATCTAACAAACTCTGCTGCTTTGTTTTTTCTTCTTTATCTAGCTCTTGTTCATAAGGACTTTGATGTTCTGTATCAGCTTCTTTCTTTTCTTCTTTAATTTTTACATTATCTGCAGATGAAGCTACCATCGCTTCTGTAGCCATCTCATCTGGGGCAAAACTCATAATATCTTCACCTAAACTAGGTACGTAATTATTTGTATTCTGTCCTGATTCCTCATTACTCTGTTCATCTTTAGCGGGTAAATTCATCACTGTCTTTTCTTCATACTTGCTTATAAAGATCACAATTATAAAAAAGCCAAAAAGAGTTAATAAAAAATTGCGTACAAAGTTATCGCTTTTTTTAGGTTTTACTCTTTTCTTTTCTTCTTGTTTTTTTTCTTCAGACATAAGTTTCAGATACTCCTTAGAGTTAATGTAACATCATCAGTCACAATTATATTCTTAAAATGCGGTTCAAGAATATTACCAACACTTGAGCTTATAGCAATTACCTTGGTATTTTCTAGATATTTCAGTAAATTATTTTCTACTAATAGATTTAATAGGGTTTTTGCGCAATTCTTGGAGTACACTGTCAGGTAATTTACTCCTTCTTTAATTTTTGTAATAATCTCTTTATCCAAACTACTTAAATAAGTTACTTTATATACTATTTCTCTCCTAATTCCATCTGGCATCTCTTTTGAAATTATATCCCCAGATAAGTATAGCATATTATTGAACATAGACTTAGGGAGATTCTGAATTAAAATATCAACAGACGGAGCAATAAATTTTATTTTATACCCTTTATTTTTTAGTATCATTGCCGATTTTGTACCAACAACCCAGATAAAAATATCATCCTTAGGAGCAGTAGAAATATTTTTGGCTACATAATTACTAGTAATTATAAAATTACTATATTCATCAAACAATGCTTTATCCAAGACTAAAGAAGTGTAACTAATTAGGTTTAATTGGATAAATTCAATATTAGTACAACTACTTAAAAGTGATATAATTTCATTGTTAGCCTCTTTTGACCGAGTAAGTAAAACCCTGTTTTTCATTTACTTTTTGCGTATGGATTATCAGATTTGTCATAGTTCATTCGAATCGGCACCCCTGGCATTTTAAAATCTTCTCTGAGAGTATTTAATAAATATCTCCTATAAGCATCGCTGACGCTCTTAGGGTCATTGGAAAACAATTTAAATGTTGGGGGTCTGTTTTTAACTTGAGTTATGTATTTTATTCTTACTCTACGACCCAATTTCTTATGAAGCGGAAGTGGATGACGTTCAATTGCAAATTGAAGCCAATCATTAAGTTTACTTGTAGCAATTTTCTTATTCCACAAACTATATATTTCAAGACACCTATCCAGAACTTCCGAGGTTTTGCCACCTTCAGTTGCGGATAAATAAACTACTGGCACTCCCTTCACTTGTGGAAGATTTTTCTCAAGTAAGTATTCAAACTCATTAATAAACTCTTTTTTGTTTTGTACTAAATCCCATTTATTGACTGCTATAACGATGCTTCTTCCCTGTTCTATTGTATAATTCGCAATATTTAAGTCTTGATGCTCTAAAGCATTAGTCGCATCTAGCATTAAAATTACAGTATTAGCATATTTGATGCTGTTAATTGCATCTCCTGTTGATAGCTTTTCTAAATTCTCTGTAACTTTTGCCCTCTTCCTTAATCCAGCTGTGTCAATTAATTTTATCGCTTTTCCTTTGTGATCAATTATTACTTCAATCGACTCTCTGGTAATTCCAGCCTCAGGTCCTGTAAGCAACCTTTCATCACCTAAAATTGAATTAATAAAAGTAGATTTACCAGCATTTGGTCTTCCCGTTACAACTATTTGTAAAGAATCAGATGTAATAGGATCTTCCGTTATAATATCTTTTATATTATCTAATTTGGCGCTAAAGGCCTCATAAAGATTATTTAGTCCAAGTCCATGCTCCGCTGATACTGGTATAGGATCACCAAAACCTATTTTATAATAGGCTTTGTCATGGTTGAAATTTTTTTCTGACT
Organism: Rickettsiales bacterium; assembly: GCA_017302595.1. Classification (GTDB taxonomy): domain Bacteria; phylum Pseudomonadota; class Alphaproteobacteria; order Rickettsiales; family Rickettsiaceae; genus Megaera_A. Next base: position 256,003 of record JAFLDA010000001.1, on the reverse strand, counting down.
TATTGGCTATAACGAGGTAATTTGAAGCATTTTTTCTGATAAACTCTGCAAAAAATTTATCAGCAGGGGTTATACCAGCCTCATTATCAATCACTAAACAAACTAAATCAGCTTCTTTCATAGCGATTATAGTTTGTTGCATCATACGATGCTCAAGCTTACCTTCTTCTGATTCCTCAAGACCTGGTGTATCTATAATAACAAACTCAAGAGGACCTAATCTTGCATCCGAATATTTCCTGTCCCTTGTAACGCCAGGTTTATCATGCACTATTGCTTTTTTACTTATACTTAATCTGTTGAATAAGGTTGATTTTCCTACATTGGGTCTACCAACTAGAGCAATTATTTTTTTTCTTAACATCTATTAGTCGCATATAAATTTCTATTATTATGAACACATTATTAACACGATTCTGCATGTTTATAAATAAAATATGATCTTTTTTTATGCAGAGAGCGCAAAAGCTAACAAGGCTGATGAAAATTATAGTAGAATAAAGTTTGTTAATATCAATCAATAAGTGAATAATATGAATCATATATTTATACCTGATACTAACTCTTTATACTCCCTCATTGAATTAGTTAGACATAGTATGTCTCCTTCAAGATTTGGACTGATGAGTATGCACCAGATGTTAGATGATAAAGAAATTTCTTTTAATAATACACATTATGCTTCATTAATTAGAGCCTGCTTGGATATAACTGAGCGCGTTACTAGAACTTACAAAAAACCTCGCTTTGGTATTACAAAGACCATAATTAATGGCAAGGAAGAGAAAGTTCACAAAAACACAATTTGTCGAGATGTATTTTGTCATTTACAACATTTTGAGAAAGTAGATTACAAAAAGCACCAACCTAAATTATTGATTGTTGCTCCAATGTCTGGGCATCATGCTACGTTACTGCGCGGAACAGTTCAAGATACATTGCCTTTTTTCGATGTATATATAACTGATTGGGTTGATGCAAATCAAATCCCTATCACAGATGGTAGTTTTGACTTGGATTCATATATTGATTATGTAATAAATTATATAAGATTCCTTGGCCCTGATATACATGTTTTAGCCGTATGCCAGCCAACCGTACCGGTTCTTGCTGCAACTGCATTAATGTCTGAAACGAATGACACCCATATCCCAAAAAGTTTAATTCTGATTGGAGGACCAATTGATGCAAGAAAAAACCCAACAAAACCCAATAGCTTTGCTACTGACAAGAGTCTTACGTGGTTTGATCAAACCATGATCACTAATGTGCCTGCTAATTATCCTGGTCATAGAAGAAGAGTATATCCTGGATTTATTCAGCTTGCCGGTTTTATAGCAATGAATTGGGAAAGACACTTAACTTCTCACTATGATATGTTTAAGAGTCTAGTTGTTGAAAATAATGCTGAGGCAAATAAACAAAAAAAATTCTATGATGAATATCTTTCAGTTATGGATATCCCAGCGGAATTTTACTTACAAACCATCAAAGAAGTCTTCCATGACTTTTCTTTAGCAAAAGGCAAGTTCGTATCTCGAGGAAGAAAGGTGAATCTTGATGCAATATCAAAATGCGCACTAATGGGTATAGAGGGTGAAAAAGATGATATTGCTGCAGTCGGGCAAACTAAAGCAGCACTTAATTTATGCAAGAATATACCCGATAGTAAGAAAAAATATCACCTACAAAAAGGTGTTGGGCATTACGGAGCATTTAGTGGAAGCAAGTTCAGAGAACAGATAGTTCCTGCTATAAAAGATTTTGTTTACGCAAACGATCAAAAAGTGTAGTATGTCTGCTTGATTTATGCATTTGTGTTAATATGCATTAATTTTAACTGGAATTCATTAGTTTAATCATGGAAGTAGCAGAAAGCGCAGATAAGGTCGTTACAACGGCAAGTTCAGCAGACCTATCTATTATATCTTTAATATTTTCGTCCGATCTTGTAGGTAAGTTAGTTTTATTAATTTTGCTTGCAGCATCAGTATGGAGCTGGGCGATTATTATCAATAAAATAAAATTAATCGCTTCAACAAAGCAAAAGATGCAAGTCTTTGAAAACATCTTTTGGTCAGGGCAAATTCTCGATGATTTATACGAAAGAGTGAAGAAAGCCGTAGATAACCCGCTAACTGCAATTTTTGTTGGGGCAATTACTGAGTGTAAAAAAACTGTTACAAAAGAAAATCATAAGAATGAAACATTAAAAATTGGCCATAAAGAAAGAGTTACAGGTTCAATGTACTTGGCAAAAAATAGAGAGCTAGAACAACTAGAACAAAAACTTGGTTTCCTTGCTACAGTTGGATCTGCTTCACCGTTTATTGGCCTATTTGGAACAGTTTGGGGAATTATGCATAGCTTCCAATCAATAGCTGCATCAAAAAATACTACTCTGGCTGTTGTTGCTCCTGGTATAGCTGAAGCGCTACTTGCCACTGCAATTGGTTTATTTGTAGCGATCCCTGCTACCATTTTTTATAATTATTTAACATCTGAAATCGATTCAATAAATTATAAAATTGATGATTTTATAGGCGAACTAAACGCGCTAATTACAAGAGCAATAGATGAAGAAAAGATGTAATTATGGGAGCATCAATACAAACTCGCAGTTCGGGCAGAAGAAGAAGACTAGTAAATGAGATAAACGTTACCCCGATGGTTGACGTCATGCTAGTGTTATTGATTATTTTTATGATCACTTCGCCCATGCTTGTTGCTGGCGTTGAAGTAGACCTGCCACAAACTGAGTCAGCACCTGTTTCTGGCGACTCAAAACCGCTGGTAGTAAGCATTAAAAAGAATGGTGATTTATATTTATTTGAAACTCTAGTCAAATCTGAAGACCTAACTGACAAACTAAAAGAAGTAAGCAAAGAAAATAAGGATACTCGTATATTTGTCAAAGGTGATAAAGCAGTTGCATATGGCAAAATAGTTGAAACTATGGCTACTATTCAGAATGCTGGTTTTGCAAAAGTCGCTCTTGTTTCCGATATTAAACAAAATAAATGAAATTAGATCAGCAATTCAAAAATTCACTTACAACTTCAGGTATTATTCACCTTGTATTGCTAGCGGTGTTTATTTTTGGTTTTCCTAGGGTATTTGATAAATTACCAGAAGAACCAAATATAATCACTTTTGAAGTACTGCCAATAAGTGAAATCAATAATGTTAAAACTGAAAATATCGCTGCTAAGAAGGCTGTAGAACAAGAAAAATCAAGAGAAGTTAAAAAATCTGAGGCTGCAAAGAAGGAATCACCAAAACCAATAGAAACAAAGTCAGAAGAAGAAAAAGTAGCAAAAGAAAAACCTAAGGAAGAACTCAAGGATGCTGAAAAAGTCCCTGAAAAGAAAGAAGAAAAAAAGAAAGAAGATAAGAAACCTGTAGAAGAAAAAAAACAGGACAACAAGAAAGAAAAGCAAAAGGAGAAGCCTAAGGATAAACCCAAAGCCAAACCAAAGGTAGCGCCTAAAGAAGAAGATAGTATTGACTCAATACTGAAAAACCTTGAAGAAGAATCAGAAGGTGACGACCAAAAAGCACTTAAAAAGAGCAACAAAGAAAAACAAGCAGGAACAAAAAAAGCAAGAGGAGCAGATTATAATGAAGACTCCCCTCTTTCAATTACTGAATTAATGCTGATAAAAAGCCAAATAGAAAGAAATTGGCGCCCTCCGGTTGGTACGCAAAATCTAAGAGATGTAAGGGTTATATTACACATGGTATTAGCTAAAGATGGAACCGTAACCGATGTAAGCATTAAAGATGTAATATGCCCACCAAATTCAGATTTAACTTGCAAACTTACAGCAGAAAGCTCTGTTCGAGCCGTAAGACAAGCAAGTCCAATTGAAAATTTACCAGTTGATCGATATGATATCTGGAAAGAATTTAATATGCTGTTTGACCCAAGCGCAATTGACCAATAATTAAATTAGTTTACATTATGAATAGAATATTACTTACAATAACACTTATTTTGTTTCCACTAATCACCCTTGGAGAAAGCACAATTCATATTACCAAAGGTATAGTTGACCCTATTCCCATAGCAATAAATAAGTTCAAGGGAGTTGATCCTGCAGATGATAAAATTGGTAAAGAAATAATTTCTGTTATTACTAATGATTTAAAAGGATCTGGAATATTTAGACCAATTTCTTCTGCTGCATTTATTGAAAATAAAATAGGTATTGGACACACGCCTCTTTTTGCCGCCTGGCAACAAATTAATGCTAACTTATTGCTTAATGGTCAGGTCACAAAAGGTGAATCTGGTAAGATACAAGTGAGCTTTATCCTCTGGGATACTGTACTTGAAAAACAATTATTAAGCGAAAGTCTTGAATTACCAGAAAAACTATGGAGAAGAGCAGCTCACAAGATTTCTGATAGCGTATATAGTAAACTAACAGGGTATGATGGATATTTTAATACAAGAATTGTTTATGTTTCTGAAAGTGGTCCATACATAAAAAGGGTTAAAAGATTAGCGCTGATGGATTATGATGGCGCAAACCACCAATTCCTAACTAATGGGTCTGACCTAGTACTAACACCACGATTCTCACCTGATGGCAAAAGAGTTTTGTATCTTTCTTATAAAAATAGAATTCCGCAAGTTTTTATTCTTGATTTAAAATCTGGAAGAACTCATTTACTCGGGAATTTTCCTGGTATGTCTTTTGCTCCACGGTTCTCTCCTGAAGGTGATCATGTAGTAATGTCAATTGCAAGAAAGGGATCAACCCATATTTATGAAATGAATATAAGAAGCAAGAAGGTTACACAGCTAACAGACGGCTATGGTATTAACACATCCCCATGCTACTCCCCTGATGGTAAATATATAGTATTTAACTCAGATCGCAATGGATCGAGACAACTATATATGATGGCAAGAAACGGTTTTAATGTCCAAAAAATTAGCTTTGGTGGTGGATCATACGCTGAGCCAAATTGGTCATCACGTAACTTTGTTGGCTTTACTAAAAAAACCAGAACAAGTGGCTTTACAATCGGCGTTATGAAACCGAATCCAGATTCAGGAGATAATGAAAGATTAATAGCAAGCGGATACCTTGTAGAATCGCCATCTTGGGCGCCTAATGGCAGAGTTTTAGTGTTTACAAAAGGCTCTCCTTACGGAAGTAATAAAAACAAAAAGAATCCTACTGGTTTAAATAGAATATATACGATTGATTTTACCGGTTATAACGAAAGGATTATACCAACACCTACAGATGCTTCGGATCCAGATTGGTCACATACGATTGATTGAAATAGTGTACTTTGATCTAATGGAATGGAATCGGTAGCACGTGCTATCCGTTCTAATATAATACAATTTAAACCCTAGCTATAGCCTTAATTGCTAGTGATAACAAAGCGGCACAAAAATGACCAGAAAAACTACTTTACTAGTATTAAAATTGCTTCTGTCGCATCTGTAAATCATCTAGTATAATTTCAAAAACTTTTAACTAATTTTCTAGCGTAATAAATAAATTGAAACAAATTTATGAGATGAAATATGAACATAAGATTGCTAAAAAGCCAAGATACACATGTATTAGAAGAATATTTAGCTCCTCACAAAGTAGAATGCATGTTTATTTGCAGCAACCTTAAAGCTGCAGGAATTCTATATAAAGGAGTAGATTTTGAAGGTGAATATTTTGGTTATTTTGATAAACATGATGATCATTTAGAGCAGCTACTTGGCGTTATTGTTCATTATTGGAATGGCAATGTCATGATGCATGCCGAAGGTCATGAGGTACTAGAACAGCTTATCTTGCATCTCAAAAAGAATATTAGCCGACCAGTAGCAGGGATTTTAGGTCCAAATATTCAAACAGAGCATGTCATCAAAAAGCTTGGGCTATCAGAGAGTAGTTTCAGCATTAATAGTAATGAAGGACTATATGAAATCAATCTTGAAGCTTTAAATGAGCTTAGTATGCCAACGGCTATGAATGTAGTATCCGCACAAGATGTACCCAAAAATATATTAATTGAGTGGATGAAAAGTTATGATATTGAGGCATTAGGCGCCTTAAATGATGAAAACCTAGAAAAACAAGTTCAAGAACATTGGAATTTACGCCTTCAGAAAAATGATAGCTGGGTTTTATTATTAGATGGCACTCCGGTTGCTTTAAACGCCTTCAACGCACGTCTTGCAGATGCGGTTCAAGTGGGCCCTGTTTGGACGCCTCCAGAATATCGCAATAAGGGTTTTGCAAGACTGCTTCTCGCCTATACCTTACACCAGGAAAAACTTAAGGGAACTAAGCAAGCAATATTATTTACCGATAATCCAGCAGCAATAAAAGCTTATCTTGCTATTGGCTTTAAAAAAATTGGTAATTATCGACTAGCGTTATTAGAAAAGCCAATCCAGTTACAAGAGATAGAATTCACAATATCTCAAATAGCAACTGACATCGATTTTCTGACGCAAAAAATTAATCAAGAAACACCCGAATTTGGCGAAGCTCACCCTTTTGTATTCTCTATTCGAGATGAGAAGAGCAAGATCATTGCAGGCTGCAATGGAAGCGTGATTTTCGGCAGCATTTATACGGATCAATTATGGGTTCATCCAGATTATCGTAAGAACGGTTTAGGGCACAAATTGATGAATTCGGTTCATGACTATGGCCGTAAATCAGGATGCTCTATGGCAACCGCCTGCACAATGAGCTTTCAGGGTGCCAAATCATTCTATGAAAAATTGGGATATGTAAGTGATTTTGAAAGACCAGGCTATACGCAAAATTCTAGCTGCTATTTTATGAGGAAATGGTTATGAACAAAATTATTATATTCGGAAGTGCTAGAAGCTTTGGGAATACAAGAAAAACCGTAAATGAGATACTAAATAATACAATAATAGACTTAGTTGGTTTGAATAATTTAAATATTAGTCCAGCGTACTCTTTCGGGATTACTTTATCTTCTTCTCCGATTTCTTCTTCTTTTTATTTAGATTTATGCACTCTTTAACTTTAGCATCAGATAAGGAGAAGTAGCAAACGATCCTGAAAAGTTGATCTTAAGTCATCTTTGATCCCTTTATTTGTAAACTCTCCATTACAAACTTATTTATCATACTGTTAATTCTGAATTGGTAATACAAGTGATTTAATAATACTCCCAAGGGAGCGCTCTATTTTGAATTATTTAATATTTCTTTTCATTTTATTAAAATACTTGCATTAATAGTTAGTAAATGTTAATATATAACAATTATTAGGTTAATTTAATTAAACAAAATGGTCGGGATTATGAAATTGATACTAGAAGATCCAATGGTTAATGACTTACTAGCTTTCGCTAAAACCAATCCAAGCGTGGCTGAGGTTGTAGATCACGACTTATATAAGGAAATATGCAAACACACAAGTCTAGAAATTTTTGATAATAGTTCAGAATTATTAGTACTTGGACAGATGTTAGCACTAGCCCCATCACTTCAATCAATTACTATATATAATCCAACATTCAGCATACCTACTGCTTTATTCGCTAGAGAGCTTGCTAAGTCAAAATCTCTTAATACAGTGAAACTTTCAATATTATCATTTGAAAGCACAGCTGAAAATCCAGGAAACCCAATTTTTGCCTCAGGATTCGCTAGAGAGCTTGTTAAGTTAGAGTCTCTTCACACTGTACAATTTAGTAGATGTGTATTAGATAAGTTTTTTATCCCAACACTCACAGTACTTGCTGAGTTACAATCTCTTCGCACTATAAATCTGTATAATATTATGGATAATATGGATAATGGTGAAATGCCTTATAAATTAGGCCCAAAAGCGCACGAAGGAATTCTAGAAGTAGCTAGAGAACTTGTTAAATTTAAATCTCTTGATACTGTAAATTTCGGTAATAGCAATTTAAGTAATGTTGCGATAGAACTGAGTAAAATACTTGTATCATCAACTTCTATTGCGAAAATTGGAATGGTCGCTTGTAGCCTTGGTGATTGCGGCCTCGATGTAGCTAAAGTATTTTTTGAATCAGGGCAATCATATAATGTTAACATGGGAAATAATTTTAGGAGATACCCAGAAATCAAGGCCAAAATATCTGAAATGGCTATTGATCACAAGGCTACAAATCCTAATCATGACGAATTTAATGATTTAGTTCAGGCTTTCATCCCTGTAAACCCTTTGGTCGAATTAATTGGTGATTATGTAGCTTTATCTGAAGTAGTTATTGAATTATAAAACATGCTATCCATAATCTTATCACTCCTATACTATTTTTTATGAATAAAACCCCACTAAAGAATTTTTTTTGATACTTTAGGGGATTCACTAATTAACCACTCTTAGTATATGATTCTTTATCTTTGTTAAATAGAGAAGTTATAAAACTTGTAAATTCATCATTTAACACAGCAGCATGGTTTATATCTTTATTAACTTTAATGAGAATATCCAAATCCTTGGCCAAATCAGCAAAGTAAAATATTGGTTCCCCACTTTGTTTAGTGCCTAATATTTCTCCGCCTCCTCTGAGTATCAAATCTTGTTCAGAAATATAAAATCCATCATCACTTTCTTTCATTATCTCAAGCCTTTTCCTAGCATCCTTAGAAAAGAGCTTTGGATTGTACATTAGCATACAATATGATTGTAAATTTCCTCTCCCCACTCTACCTCTTAGTTGATGCAATTGTGCTAAACCAAATTTTTCAGCATTCTCAATAATAATTAAGGTAGCTGATGGCACATCTATTCCAACTTCAATCACTGTTGTTGCTACTAATATTGCTAACTCATTATCTTTAAACTGCTGCATAATAGCATCTTTCTCGTGTGCCTTCATTTTTCCATGAACTATGCCTACTTGGTTTTGATATAACTTACTTAAGTGTACAAACCTATTTGTCGCATCTGCGTAGTTTATCCCTTCCTCCTTCTCAATAGTCTTATCATTTTGATCAATTAAAGGACAAATCCAATATATTTTTTGACCGTTATTTATAATTTTAGCTAAGGAATCAGCTACTTCTTCTCTTTTTCCAGTAGAAAGAACAGTAGTTTTGATTGGCAACCTATCGCTAGGCTTAGATTTAATTTGCGAAACACTCATATCACCAAACATAGTTAGAGTTAAACTGCGTGGTATTGGTGTTGCAGTCATAACCAATACATCTGGGTGCATAGCTTTATTTATAAGCGCAACTCTCTGCTCAACACCAAAACGGTGCTGCTCGTCTATTATAACATAACCAAGATTTCTAAATTCTACAGTATCTTGAAATAATGCGTGTGTACCTATTAGTATATCAATCTCACCATTTAGCAGCCTTTCTTTGATATCCTTCTTATCTTTAGCCTTGGTTTGCCCTGTTAATAGCTCCAATTTAATACCTGTTTCTTTCAGGCTTTTTTTAAAAAACTGAAAATGCTGCGTGCTTAAAAGATCAGTTGGTGCCATTAATACCGCTTGTGCGCCTGATTTTATAACATTAAGCATCGTAAGTAGTGCCACGATGGTTTTACCAGAGCCAACATCACCTTGAAGCAATCTCATCATTTGAACATTCTTTGACTGATCATCTTCAATTTCATCGATGACTTTTAGTTGATCTTGTGTTAAGCTAAAACCCAATTTCGCTATTACTTCCTGCTTTGTTTTACTATCAATTTCAAAACTTCTCCCTAAAACTGCATTTTCTTGAGTCCGTAGCTTTAGCTTTGCAAGCATTAACTGATTAACAAATAATTCCCTGGTTGCCAGCATCTTCCTTGCATCATCAAAAGCTTGCTCAATATCTGCTCTATTTGCTTTTTGTCCAATTAAGTGTAGCAATTTAATTTCATCCACTAAGGCTAAAAGGTATTTTTTTTCTTCATCTGAAATATTAGAAAATGATACTCTCGCTTGTACCGCCAAATCTAATGAATTTATGGCACTCATAACATAGTCAAACAATTGACGATTAGTTAAACCATAAGTCAGATGATAAATAGGCTCAACGTCTACTACTAAAGACTTTTTAAAAACGAATTCTGGGTGAGTTATTTGAAAAATACCATCAAATAGTTGCGCTTTGCCTCGCACTATAAACTTTTGCCCTATTCTTAATTTAGCAAAAATAAATGGCGGAATTTTATTAAAGAACACCAAAAGGACTACACCGCTACTATCAGATACAAGTATTTTTGTCGGCGACCTACCTTTACCTATTTCTATTTCGTCAATGGATGCTTCAAGCTGCACTAAGCTATTATTTTGAATATCTTTTATTTTAGGAAAAAGCTGATATATGTTGCACGAATAAGGCCTATAAAATAATAAATCCCTTATGTTCTTTATCCCCAATCTCAGCAATGCTTTTTCTGTGGTGTCTTTTATAGATACAACAGATCTAACAGGCTGAAAAAAGAAATTCATAACTTATTCCTTAAATTTTTCTATTAACATCATAGCATTTGATTTCAAATCTAGGTCAAAACTATTGGTGAGTTCTATGATCTGCTTAACTGCATTATGTTTCTTCGTAAAATCAACATTGGTATTTAAACTAAGTTGACTAAACACTTCTTGTTCATACACTGTTATAGGTATAGTAACTTTATTACTATAAAGATGAAACCTAGCAAGTAGCCCATCTAAATACAAACTAAAATGTTCCCATAACAACCTATCTTTTTGCTCAAATTTTCTTAAAAATTTTATCATTTCATCTACTTGCGTCCGTTTATCCAATATTTTTAAGTATTCTTCTTCGTTCTCATTATTAACTACCACATGATAATGAGAATTAATAATTTTGCATCTTGATCTAATTGTAGGAATTATATTACCAAGAAAATTTGTTATCAAAAAAATAAATGCATCACTTGGCGTATCCTCTAAAATCTTAAGGCAAGAATTTGCAGCATTAATATTCATTTGATCCGCAGAATGTATTATCGCTACTCTTTTCCCGGAGATAACAGAAGTTCTATATAAAAACTTTTGCAAAACTCGTATCTGATCAACAGAAATATTCTTGACCTTATTATCTACTTTTTTAATACATAAAAAATCTGGATTAAAGTCAGTATTATCGTCAATCAAATGGCTAAAAACAAAATCTTTTACCTCAGCATATGATTTATCTAAATCATCAGTGCAGACCAAGTAGCTGCTACTTAACCTATTGGCTTTAAAATCGTGCTCAAGCTGCTTCTTTATCATCTATGAAGGCGTTTTAAACTTTGCTCTTTTCCTATTATCTCTATTACTTCGAAAACACTTGGTGAATTAACTCTACCTGTGACAAAGGCTCTGACAATTTTCATTAATTCCCCTAATTTCATTTCCATTGAACTCGCAAGAGCTGTAAGTTCAACCTGTATATTATCTTTGCTAAATTCTTCTATTTTTTCAAGTGTACCTGCTACTTGTGAAATCAGCGCGGCATCTGCATCTTTGATAATTTGTGCTGCACCCTCTTCAATTTTAATCTCATCATCAATAATATATATTTTTGCGACATCACTAAGCTCTGTAATTAATTCTACTCTTGGTTTGATAGAATCTAGCGCTAAATATATGTTATTCTTTGATTTATCACTTAATTTTGGTAAAGCGTTATATATTATTTCAGCCAGCTCCATGTTACTATGATTTCGCAAATAATGAGCATTAAGATGCTTCATTTTAGCAAAATCTAGCCTGGCTGGTGATTTACCAAGCCCTTCTATAGTAAACCATTCAATCGCTTGGCTATTTGATATTATTTCACTATCTCCATGTGACCACCCCAAGCGCAAAAGGTAATTATTGAGCGCTTCTGGTAAATACCCCATTTCCTGGTAGCTTTCCACCCCTAAAGCGCCATGTCTTTTAGAGAGTTTTGCTCCATCTGGACCATGAATTAGTGGAATATGTACCATCACTGGAACATGCCACTCCATTGCTTGGTAGATAAGCTGCTGTCTTGAAGCATTATTCAAATGATCATCTCCTCTGATAATATGGGTAATACCCATATCATGATCATCCACCACCACTGCAAGCATATATGTTGGAGTTCGATCACTTCGAAGCAAAACCATATCATCTAGGTGAGAATTCATCACCACCACGTCACCTTGTAGTTTATCTCTTACAATCGTATTTCCCTCCCTTGGCGCTTTAATTCTGACCACTGGTTTGATATCTTTTGGATAATGCTCTGGTGTTTTATCTCGCCAAGGTGAATGAAAAATAAAATGTTCTTTATTTTCCAGCGCCTTTTGGCGGAGCGCGGCAATTTCTTCTTGCGATGAGAAGCAGTAATAGGCCTTGCCATTTTTTACTAATTCATCTGCAATTTCTTGGTGTCTGCTTTCTCTTTGAGATTGATAAACTACTTCCCCATCATGATCAATTCCAAGCCATTTTAATGACGATAAAATAGCTTCTGTAGCTTCCTTAGTAGATCTTTGCTTGTCGGTGTCCTCTATACGCAGTAAAAACTTACCATTGTTATGTTTTGCAAACAGATAGTTAAATAGCGCCGTTCTAGCTGATCCTATATGTAAATAACCAGTTGGCGATGGCGCAAATCGTGTAACTACTTCCATTATATTTAAAATACTTAAATTATATGAGTTTAATATACAGCAATTAGGAAAAAGATATCACTTAATTTTTCATATAGTCATCTCGGGCTCACCACTTAGTTATCCTTGTATTGGTGACTCCAAAAACTTATAACGTCATCCAACCCCACAAAAGTCATCCCAAACTTGATTTCGGATCCATTACTTAAAGCCGTCACAACCTCAAGTGCCATAGACGCTGCATCAAGTGCAGCATGACTTAGAACACAGTCATTAAAAACACCCCAAAATCGCTAGGAAAAAGGTTACCTGATGGCAAGAAAATTAATCTCTGGTGACAAAAAAATAGATCCCGGGCTTGACCCGGGATCTACTCTCACCCCATGAGATCCTGAATCAAGTTCAGGATGACTTTATAAGGGATGACCATTTATTATCTAGCTAAAGCATCAATTAGTCTTTGTGCTGCTTCTGGTATCTTATTTGCAGCTTGTAGTGATGTGATTGACGCCACAACTTTCCTGATTTCCTCAGAATATTGCTGCGCTGTTAACACATAATCTGTTTTCAAATATGAGTCAGCTGCTGCTTGCGTCACATTTGTTGACGCCCTCAATGCATCTGCTGATTCAGCTACATTCGTTCTTTGATTGCTTACATTCGCTTGCTCGGCACGAATTTGCGTTAACGCACCTTGCATCACATCTTGAGCTCTTATTCTTGATGTTGCATTTCCTGTTGATATTACAGTTGCTCCGTTGTCTCTAAATAAGGCCGCTAATTCATCAACATTATTGTTACCATTACCAACAACATCTACGTTACCACCACCGACATTCACTATTGCTGCTATTTGGCCATTATTTGACCCAGCAAAACCGCCAGTAGCCACCAATGCAGCACTAGATACAGGCGCTAACTGATCCAATAGCGCTTTTTGCTCTGCTGATAGAGCAAATATAGCGGCACCAAATTGAGCAGAAGTCATAATACCATTACCACCAGCATTACCCTCATTATTGGTCATAGCTTTGTAAAACAAATTATTATTATTTAAAACATCAGCTTGATACAATGCTGCTTGGTTCGCTCCATAATATGTTGTTACACCAAGTGGGTTTGCTTGTGATTTAATCCAACCATTCAAAGCATTAGTGATTGTAGATCTAAATAATTTACCAGCGCTTAAGTCATTGACACGTATATTAAGTTTATCAGTTGCGTTTATACCAACTTGCACATCAATTGATTTTGCTCCGCCTGCTAGTAGGTTTTTACCGTCAAACTTTGCAGTTGATATCAACAAATTTGCTTGTAGTTTCTTATCATCTAAGTTCTTTTGTAGCACTGCTAGTTTATCCAGTGACAATGGGCCAGCTGTTCCTATTGTTGCTAGTCCGTCTTGTAGTGATGATGCGATTGTTGTCAAATATTCATCTGCAATCGTCATCAAATTTATACTATAGGCTGTATTTCTTGCGATTGCTCCTAGTATGATTTCTCCGTCTCTTAGGGCATTACCTAAGAAGCCGTCAACTACTTCTACAAACTCGTTATCTCCCGTTGTTAAACTTTTACCAAGACCTGTTGTCCTTGTTGTTGCACTATCAACTTCTCTTGATACTAAACCTGTCAGGTCGTTTCCTAGTGTTAATGGCATGTTATCCTCTCTTTTTTTTCTTTTTCTTTTGTCATCCCGGGCTTGACCCGGGATCCACTCTTTCACCCCATGAGATCCTTCAATCTAAGTTCAGGATGACTCTATGAGGAACCATTTATTATCTAGCTAAAGCATCAATTAGTCTTTGTGCTGCTTCTGGAATCTTATTTGCAGCTTGTAGTGACGTGATTGACGCTACAACTTTCCTGATTTCCTCAGAATATTGCTGCGCTGTTAGCACATAATCTGTCTTCAAATATGAGTCAGCTGCTGCTTGCGTCACATTCGTTGACGCCCTCAAGGCATCTGCTGATTCGGCTACATTCGTCCTTTGATTGCTTACATTCGCTTGCTCGGCACGAATTTGCGTTAACGCACCTTGCATCACATCTTGAGCTCTTATTCTTGATGTTGCATTTCCTGTTGATATTGTAGTCGCTGCGTTGTCATTAAATAGAGCGAATAATTCTTGCTCTTCAGCAGTACCAGCTCCATTAAAGTTACCAGCACCACCAAGAGCATCTCTTAGATCATTAGCATTCATAGTAGCGAATGTACGACCAGCATTACCACCAAGAGCAGATATTGCTGCTCTAGTAGTAGGAGCTAGTTGATCTAGTAATGCTTTTTGTTCAGCTGATAAGTTAAACACTAATGTATCAAGCTGAGTACGCGTTATCACCGCACCCGTACCAGAACCACCAGCACCAGCCATAGCAAATCTTATAAAGTTTTCATTGTTTAGGACACCAGTTGTTACTTCAGATGCGTTAGCATAACGAGTAGTACCAGCACCACCAGCAGCTACAATCGCTTGATTCAAAGCATTAGTGATTGTTGATCTAAATAATTTACCAGCACTTAAGTCATTGACACGTATATTGAGTTTGTCAGTTGCGTTTATACCAACTTGCACATCAATTGATTTTGCTCCGCCTGCTAGTAGGTTTTTACCGTCAAACTTTGCAGTTGATATCAATAAATTTGCTTGTAGTTTCTTATCGTCTAAGTTCTTTTGTAGCACTGCTAGTTTATCCAGTGACAATGGACCAGCTGTTCCTATTGTTGCTAGTCCGTCTTGTAGTGATGATGCGATTGTTGTCAAATATTCATCTGCAATCGTCATCAAATTTATACTATAGGCTGTATTTCTTGCGATTGCTCCTAGTATGATTTCTCCGTCTCTTAGGGCATTACCTAAGAAACCATCAACTACTTCTACAAACTCGTTATCTCCTGTTGTTAAACTTTTACCAAGACCTGTTGTCCTTGTTGTTGCACTGTCAACTTCTCTTGACACTAAACCTGTTAGGTCGTTTCCTAGTGTTAATGGCATATTATCCTCTCTTTATTTTTTCTTTTTCTTAGTCATCCTGAACTCAGATATCAGGATCCATTACTTATTTATTTGTGGATCCCGGATCTAGTCCGGGATGACCACTTATTATCTAGCCAAAGCATCAATTAGTCTTTGTGCTGCTTCTGGAATCTTATTTGCAGCTTGTAGTGATGTAATCGACGCTACAACTTTCCTGATTTCTTCAGAATATTGCTGCGCTGTTAGCACATAATCTGTTTTCAAATATGAATCAGCTGCTGCTTGTGTCACGTTCGTTGACGCCCTCAAGGCATCTGCTGATTCAGCTACATTCGTCCTTTGATTGCTTACATTTGCTTGCTCTGCGCGAATTTGCGTTAGCGCACCTTGCATCACATCTTGAGCCCTTATTCTTGATGTTGCATTTCCTGTTGATATTACAGTTGCTGCGTTGTCATTAAATAGAGCATATAGTTCACCGGACGAAGCAGTAGCACCGTTGGCAAAATTACCACCACCACCAATAACTGCGGTAACATCACCAGCATTCATATTGGCAAATGTTCTACCACCACCCGCAAGCGCCATTGCAGCACTAGTAACAGGAGCTAATTGATCTAGTAATGTTCTTTGTTCTACTGACAGGTTAAGTATTAATGTATCAACCTGAGCTTGAGTTATAGCACCACCACTACCAGAACCACCAGCATTAGCCATCGCATAACGGATGAAGTTATCATTGTTTAGAACACCATTTGCTATATCAGTTGCGTTAGCATAACGAGTAGTAGCACCACCAGCTATAATCGCTGCATTCAAAGCATTAGTGATTGTAGATCTAAATAATTTACCAGCACTCAAGTCATTGACACGTATATTAAGTTTATCAGTTGCGTTTATACCAACTTGCACATCAATTGATTTTGCTCCGCCTGCTAGTAGGTTTTTACCGTCAAACTTTGCAGTTGATATCAACAAATTTGCTTGTAGTTTCTTATCATCTAAGTTCTTTTGTAGCACTGCTAGTTTATCCAGTGACAATGGGCCAGCTGTTCCTATTGTTGCTAGTCCGTCTTGTAGTGATGATGCGATTGTTGTCAAATATTCATCTGCAATCGTCATCAAATTTATACTATAGGCTGTATTTCTGGCGATTGCTCCTAGTATGATTTCTCCGTCTCTTAGGGCATTGCCTAAGAAACCATCAACTACTTCTACAAACTCGTTATCTCCTGTTGTTAAACTTTTACCAAGACCTGTTGTCCTTGTTGTTGCACTATCAACTTCTCTTGATACTAAACCTGTTAGGTCGTTTCCTAGTGTTAATGGCATATTAATTACTCCTAATTTGATTTATAACTATTAACTTTAATTACCTTGTAAGCTAGATCTTACACTATTTTCACTCTGTTTACTAATAATAACTTCGTAATAAAGAGCTTTAATATAAATAAAATCTTAAAATTCCCAAGCCTACTTTAATAAAATCTTTAAAGCGCATGACTTAATGATTTAACTTAGCAACAAATATGCCAACCGCAAAAATGATTAACAAATTTTATCTTTTTATTGTTTTTTGGCGTTATTTTTGTAGTAATTACTTAGTATCGCCACCTTAAATACTCCTACCACCTGATTTAGACTTATGACCTTTGGTACGATCAGTAAATTTCTGATTAACAGCTTTATCTAGACGTTTAATAGGTGTTGATTGCCCTTGATCTAAATTCTTAATAACCTTTGCAAGAAGTGTAGAAAATGCTTTTTCAGACATCTTAAATTGCGATTGAGCTTCCTGACTCATATGCTTGCGGCAATGTTTAATAAGCTGGGGCTGACCAATTGAAGCGCATATTTTACTTACAAAATGCAATAATTTATCCTTTAAAGGTTTCAAATCTGGAGATTTAAGCTTTTGTGACTCATCTTGTAGATTTAGCGACGCTTCTACATCCTTTGCAAAAGCGGTTTTACCGTTTTCATCCTCTTTGTATTGATAATTTAATTTGTCTGAAACCGAAATAATGCCATTTTTACACATTGCGTCTAGTATTTTCCCGATTCCAACATTTATCTCCTTAACCGAAACACCAGAGCCATCTTTGTGTGCATCAAGCAGATCATCAATCACCGGCATAATGCACGAATCGACAAATCGTGCCATATTTTTCCCTGCACGCTCATTCTCAACTGCTTGCTTATAATTTGCCCTAGCTTTGATATATGGATCCCCATCCTGAGCTTGATGCATTTGTCGACGCGCTTCCGCCACACTCAACACTTCTGAATCTTTATCTACTTCATTCAGTAATTTATCAAATTTCTGGGCCACTTTATCAAATTTTTTTTGATGCTCTTTCATCAAATCTAGACCATCATTATTTAATTGTTGTTGAGCTTGAAATTGCTTCGACAGAGGCTCTCGTTGAGCGTCTATTTCTTTGCCAATTTTTTTTGCTGCTTCCGATAGATCATCTAATGTTCGGTTTCTAGACATAAATTTCATGTTTCAATTAGTATCACGATGAGATAATTCTATAATGATAAATGGCAAAATTATATACTTTTACCATTTATCAAATCTCAATTCCTCCACCTATTGGCTTTTATATACAAAAGAAACCGGTGACGCATGATCCTAGTATATAACATTTTTTGCCTTCTCTAATAGTTCTTGCGAAAAATTTATATCTATAACTTTTGCTGCTTTAACATTTAAATAAAGCTCATTACTTTTAGGATACTGAACATCGATTTGACCGATATTCTTACCTTCAATAACTTGAATTATAATTTCAGCTGTCTGCTTGCCAATTTCATATTGATTCGGGCCCAACGCTGCGATTGCCCCATCTTTTACTGCATCAGTGTCACTGACAAATACTGGGATTTTATATTTATTAGCTTCTTTGATGATAGACTTAATTGCACTGAGCGCCGTATTATCATTACTAATAAACACAGCATCAACTTCAGAGCACAATTTCATCGCAGCTTGAGGCACATCTGAAGATTTTGCCGCAGTGATTTTCACTAGTTTAATCTTCATCTTTTGACAGATTTTATCAAGCTTTTCAGCAATGATAACAGAGTTTGACTCACCTGGATTATAGATAAAACCTATCTTTTGCATGCTCGGTAGTATATTTTTAAATAAACCCAACTGAGGTTCAAGATCAATATAATTCGAAACCCCAGTGATGTTGCCTCCTGGTGATTGAAGTTTTGTAACCAACCCAGCAGCAATGGGATCAGTAACAGTACTAAACACCAGTTTTGTTTTCCCTGATTTAGCGTATTTGGCAAGAGATTGAGCCGATATGGTTGCAATACCCACAACGATATCAGGGTTGTTACTTACAAAACGCGATGAAATTTGATTAGCAAGTTTGCTGTCTCCTTGCGCATTTTTAAGTTTTAACTCAATTTTCACCGATTTTGCTTTTGAGTATTCATCTAGCGTATCCATTATGCCTTGCGCCGTTTTATCGAGAGCCGGGTGAGCAATTAGCTGATTTATGTATATTTTTATTGGTTCATTTGCTTGCGCATTACACGCCATAAAAATGAATGAAAGTAGTAATAATTTTCTAATATAATTTGTCATAATATTTACTCTAGTTTGTTCAAAATTGTTCTATATCCACCGTATTTTTCCTCTTTCAGGAATCTTGCCACCCTACCAATGGTAGTCAGGCTTGCATTTGTTAGTTTATGTATCTCTCTATATGAGAGATGTCCGTGATGTAAGAGCTGGCATACTTTCCATCTTTCCCTTAAAGACCTGTATTCAGCAGGAGTAAGAATGTCGCATAAGAAGTTATCTAAAGTTTCATTGTCTTTGATTGATATTATCGCATCAAGAAGGCTCGTTTCTTGTTTATTCATAATATTTATCCACTTAGGTTTATTAAAGTTAATGTCTTATTGTACTATCATACTAGTATAATAGCAAGAAAAATATTTTCATATCTTTGGTATTGCTAAACAACATAGTCATCCTGCACTCTCCTCTTAGTCATCCTGCACTTGATGCAGGATCCATGCCACATTGAGGTTACTGGCGCTTTAAGTAATTGACCCCAAATCAAGTTTGGGTTGACCGCGAGGGGCTGTTTGGAGTGACCGCGGCTGTTTGGGGTGAGCACGAGGGACACATTTGAAATGACTCACTGTAGCGCTTGGAACGGCATCTTTTAGTCATCCTGCACTCTCCTCTTAGTCATCCCGGGTCTGACCCCCAGGATCCATAACACATTGAGGTTGCTGGCGCTTTAAGTAATAGACCCCAAATCAAGTTTGGGATGACCGTGAGAGATATTTTGGGTGACTAAAAGACAGCGTCTGGGGTAACCAACTGAATTCTTCTAGCAATAAAATATGTCTGCTAGTTGCAACTGAATAGACTCGCTATCTTGCCATTTATTTAGCTTTAATTGCCCTAAAACATCTAGCTTCCTTGCTTTTGCTGATAATAACGCATCAGCAATTGGAGTACCAACTGCATTAAACGCTATGCCTTTAAGCGCTTTATGGCCATATGCGTCTTGAGTAGGAGCCAAAATAAAACGTATATGATTATTTGCTGCCACATCGGCCTTTAATACGAAGACCTCTGAAAATCTAAATGTTGGCGGCACATTACCATTACCAAACGGTTCAAGGATTTTTATCTTATCTAGTAAATCAAAATTCACTGATGAGGTAGTTAGGTCGTACTCATAATATTTGGTAATATGGGCGCTACTGTCCTTCATACTACTTGCAAATCTAGCACTTAAAAATTCCTTTAACTCCTCTAATTTATCCTCAGACGCAGTAAAGCCAGCCGCCATTTCATGCCCACCACCAGCACTAATATACCCCTTTAATTTTGCCTCTAATATAGCTCCGCCATAATCTACGCCTTTAACTGATCTACAAGAAGCTTTTGCTATTCCATCTATGACTGCTATGACTGCCACAGGTTTGTTATATTTTTCTTTCAAACGACCAGCTACAATACCTATCACTCCTTGGTGCCAACCACTACCAACAACAAAAATACTATCATTATCTTCTTGCAATTTAGCAATTTCTATTGCTTCTTGCATCACCGCAAATTCTATGGCCTTTCGTTCTTGATTATATTTTTCTAATTCTTTAGCAATATCGTAGGCCTCTTCTTCATTTGTAGTTGATAATAAATTCGCTCCTAAAGATGATTTACCTACCCTTCCGCCGGCATTTATCCTTGGACCAAGCACGAATCCTAGGTGATAGCAATTTATCGCTTCATCAATTGCTGCTACCTCAGCTAAAACTTTATATCCTATATTGGTCCTTTTTTTTGCCACCTTTAAACCTTGCGCAACAAAAGTTCTATTTAGGCCGGTAAGGGTCATCACATCACACACAGTCCCTAGCGCAACCAAATCTAGATACTTAATAACATCAGGAGACTTAAAATCATGAGTAAAAAAATCAGTTTCTTTTAGCGTCTTATTCAAGGCAACAACAAATAGAAATGATACTCCAACTGCTGCTAAATTTTTATATTCACTAGTCTCATCTAATCTATTAGGATTAACAATTGCAATAGCTTTAGGTAACACTTCTGCGCCAATATGGTGATCTAGCACCACCATATCAAGTCCAATTTCAGAAGAATATTCAAGTGCCTCAAACGCTAACGATCCACAATCAACAGTGATTACTAGACTATATCCAGATGATTTAATTGTGTGCATACTTTCAGCAGTAGGGCCATAACCTTCAGCAATTCTATCAGGTACATATATACCAGCTTGCACCTGTATTTCATCAAAGTACCTTTTAAGTAGCGCAGCTGAAGTTGCACCATCCACATCATAATCAGCAAATATACAGATTTTTTCTTTATTTTTTATTGCCGACACAACTCTGCTTACTGCTTTATCCATATCAAGCAGATGAAACGGATCAGGAAGATGATCTTTAATTTTAGGATCAAGGAATTTTCCAACCTGCTCAGCAGAATCAACTCGACTAGAGACCATCTGGGCTGTCAAGTCATCAACATTAAATGACTGTTTTATTTGAGATACAAGATTTTCGTCATACCCTTTGCGCCTCCAGTAATTGCCAAGTACTGATTTAACTTCTGGGTCTGATCCTAATTCATGCATTACACATTCACTTATAAAAGGAGGAATTTAAGGGAGGAAAATCCCTCCCCATCTTTACTTAAAATAAAGGATTTATCTTTACAGTTTTATGACGCAGAATCAACGCCCCTACTTCTTCAAGTACAGGGAAAATTCTCTTCAGTTCACCAAGAAATTCTGTATCGCTTATTTTTTTACCTATGTCTTTTTCCATCGCCTTATGAATTTCGCTTAAAGACTTAGTCTCATCTATCATATTTCTAAATAAATACTCGGTATAATTTGAAACAGAAATATTAATTGATACATCACCAAGGAAATCAGATTTCCAAGAAAATGAAATTCTTGTACCTATTAGATTTGGATTAGCTGCTATATAATCTGCAATTTGTGCTGGAAGGTTCTTTATTGTATAAATAAATGGAACATTATCCATATTAGTATATTTAGCTACCGTATTCTTCTTTTTAGATACATAAAAACTGTGCTTAATGATTGATCCGCACATAATTTCACAAATAGCCTGCTGTATTCTTGGTTCAAGCGTTTTGACTCTTTCTAAAAACTCAGGGTTTTTGAAATAAGTATCTGGTTTAAGCATGATCCTGCTATGAGGAGAGTTATAATCAACAAAATTCAGCCCCGCTTTTTCTACAAATTCATATAATTGCGGCACTGTATACGCCCTATCTTGTTTATGAAGAAACATATCATACATACCAATATCTCCGTGGTGAATATGATCTCCCAACAACTCACCGCCTCTTTTATACCAGTTTGTATTAGGAAGAGAATTAACTACTTCCCAACCATTTTTCACCTCTTCCTGACGGGACGTGATACCTTTATTAATCATCCTTAGCATATCTTGAATTTGATACACACCAGTTCTTCCATATTGAGCATAAACCATTATACCCATACCACCTCTATCATTAAGCGAATCGGCCAGTAGTTTTAATCCCGTATCTGGAGATTCTAGGTGATGCAATACTCCAGTACAAGTAATGTAATCAAATTTGCCAAGACCAAGATCTGGGATATTTAATATACTCTCATGCACCCACTTTATCTTTTCATACACACCTTGATATTTGGCTCTTTGCTGGGCAATAGCCATACTGTTTTTACTAAAATCAAGATACACAACATCCGCGTTAGTATCTATAAGCTGTTTGGCCAAGTAAACGGTTGAATCACCTGTACCACCACCAGCAATCAACACTCTAAACTTTTTTTGAAAATCTTCTTTTCCTTCATACAACCAGTGATTCATTTCGCCTAAATAATCACCATAAACTTTCAGTAATCTTGTTTTATCATCTTCTGGATCTCTATAAGGATATGGGTAGTCAAGATAATGATCTTGCACCTCTTTCAAATCCTTAGCTTTTTTTACAGGTTGCTTGGTTTTATCAGTTTTGCTGGCCATATAAACATCTTCATTTAAATTTACTAGGAGGTTGTACTAGATTAGCGATAATTAGTCAATTAATTATAATAAAGATTTGATAGAATATATCACTTCTAATGCCTGTTTTGGGCTAAGTTGATCTGGGTCAGTTTTGCTGATAATTTCAATAAGTTGCTGGTTATTTTTTACAATTTCATTAGCGCTTGATTCAAATAAGTTAAAATTAAGCGACTCAGTTTTTAGTATATTTTTACTAGATTTAGATGAATCTTTTTCAAGCTTAATTAACAAGCTTTTTGCCCGATTAATCACAGATTTTGGCAATCCAGCTATTTCAGCAACATGAACTCCATAAGATTTATCAGCTGCCCCCTTTTTAATCTTATGCAAGAAAACTATATTATTGCCATCATCCAATATATCCACAGTATAGTTCCTAAGTGCTGGCAGAAATTCTTGCATTTTGGTTAGTTCATGATAATGCGTTGCAAACAAACAGCGCGCTCTTATTTTATCGTGAATATGCTCAAGTACAGCCCAAGCAATTGATACTCCATCATAAGTAGATGTCCCCCTACCAACCTCATCAAGAATAATGAGAGATTTATAGGTACTTTGAGAAAGAATTGAAGCAGTCTCGAGCATCTCAACCATAAAGGTAGACTGCCCTTTGCCTAAATCATCACCTGCTCCAACCCTACTAAAAATCTTATCCACTACACCAATATGAGCTTTTTTAGCCGGAACAAATGAACCCATTTGAGCTAAAATAGCTATTAAAGCATTTTGTCTTAAAAAAGTACTCTTACCAGACATATTTGGACCAGTAATCAACCATACCCTTTCTTCTGATGAAAGCATACAGTCATTTTCTGTAAAAGATTCGTTTGAGCCAGCCAAAGCCTTTTCAACAACCGGATGTCTACCACCATCTATCTCGAACATGAGATCATTAGTAACAACAGGTCTTATATAATTAAACTTTTTAGCGATGTACGCATTATTCGTCAATACATCTAGCAAACTTAAGCTTTTTGCTAAACCCAGCAATGCATATTGCTCAGAGCTTATTTGGTCACAAACTTTTGAATAAATATCTTTTTCTAATTTAATTGACAACTGACTTGCATTATTTAGGTTTTGTTCCAGCTCTTGTAACTGAACAGTAGTATAACGTATTGAATTGACTGTGCTTTGCCTGTGAATAAATTTTGTATCAGTGATTTTATTTGCTTGCTTTGGGGTAACTTCAATGTACATACCCATCAAATTATTGCTACTAATTTTTAGAGTATCTATACCTGTTTCGACGCGATAGTGATCTCGGAGGTTTTCAACCTTAAATCTACCATTTTTTATTAAATCATCTAATTCTGCTAATTTATGATCATATGATAATTTAATAACTCCACCACTTGATAAATCATTAGCAGCATTTTCATCTATAGAGTGATCAATAAGGTCATAAACATCTCCAAGACCATTCAGAGAGGCTAGAATTTCTTGAATTTGATTAAGCTGGCTTTCTATCTTTTTTTCATAAAATAAGGAGATGATGTGTTCTGCCACTGCAATTGTGTATTTAATACTCAATAAATCTCGCGGGACACTTCTATTCATATTAATTCTTGTAATACAACGCTCAAGATCACTACTACTTGATAATAACTCTCTTATAGCCTGTGATAGTTCATATTCTTGGTAAAAAAACGAAGTTAAGTCTAATCTGTCATTAATTTCAGCAACATCTATTAGTGGCGAGATTAGATTATGATATAGTAGCCTACAACCGGATTTAGTTACTGTATTATCAATCACTGAAAAAAGGCTTCCTTTTGTTGCCCCTCCCAGTGTATGCGTGATCTCTAGACTACGCATGGTAGATGCATCGATATTAATGAATTTATTGCGGTTTAATATAATTGGTTTTGGCAACAACGGAGCATT
This sequence comes from Rickettsiales bacterium, assembly GCA_017302595.1. GTDB lineage: Bacteria > Pseudomonadota > Alphaproteobacteria > Rickettsiales > Rickettsiaceae > Megaera_A. The sequence continues at coordinate 230,961 of JAFLDA010000001.1, read as the reverse complement.
TTCTTTTTGCGTAAGAGTAATATAGCTAAGTATGCTACCAAGAGCAGAAATCATGTTTTCAGTAAGGTGCCCTATTGAAAGTAAGTCGGAGATTTTATAATAATCAAGAATTATTCGCGCGCATTTAGAATTCGCAAAGTTACTATCTACCTGATATGAAATGATGCTATTGAGTTGCTCGACAATTTTTTGAGTCAATCCTTGCCCCCTATATTTTTCACTTATTAAAAGTTCTTTAGGGCTAATTCTTGCTAATTCATCTATTATTTCTTCGATAGCAACTTCTACTAAATTGATCCCAGACGTAGATAAATCGACAAAAGCAATGGCGGCGCTATTTTTTAGTAATGATATACTGGCTAAGTAATTTGGCATTCCAGCATTAAGGAGCGAATCTTCAGTAATTGTCCCTGGCGTTATAATACGTGTTACCGATCTATTTACAACCGCCTTATATCCGCCTCTTTTTTTTGCTTCTTCTGGGGTTTCAAGTTGATCGCAAATCGCAACCTTAAACCCCTCCTCTAAGAGCTTGTTTAAGTAATTTAGCAAAGAGTGATGCGGGACACCACACATGGCGATTTCCTGTTCACCTGATTTTCCTCTCTTGGTCAGTGAAATACCTAAAACTCTGCTAGCAGTTATAGCATCTTCATAGAACAGCTCGTAGAAATCTCCCATTCTAAACAGAAGTAAACAGTCAAAATGTGAGAATTTAATGTCAAGATATTGACGCATTACCTGGGTTGCTTCTTGGTAATTATATTTCCTTTTTAATTGCTCAATATCCATTATCTGTTATTGATCCGTTCTGATATTAGCAACCACAGACATACCAGGTACTATCTTAGCCCTATAGGCAGTAGGAACAGTAAAATCTATTATTACTGGCACTCTTTGTACTATTTTAGTAAAATTTCCAGTTGCGTTAGCCGGCGGGATCAAGCTGAATTTTGCACCAGTAGCTGGCGATATATTTCTAATTTTACCTTCAATTTTAGCACTCTTTTCTGAATCAACTGCAATATCAACCTTCATTCCTGGTTTAAACTTTGATATCTGAGTTTCTTTAAAATTTGCTTTTACATAGAGCTCGTCTATAGGAATTACAGCAAACAGAACTGTTCCTGCTCTAACATATCCACCTTCTCTGAGCGAGCTGTTCCCAATAACACCACCTATAGGTGCACGAATTATAGTATTATCAAGAGCTCTCTTTGCAAGATCCATTTCCGCAACAGAAATATTATATTTTGCTAAAGCTGCAAATCTCTTGATTTCTAGCATCGTTAGATTTTCTTTACTACTTTGCAAATTAAACTCCGCTTGGGCTAATTCAGTTTTTGCTTTTTCAAAAGATATCTTGGTACTATCTAAGTTTTTCTTAGTTGCAAAATTATCCTGACTTAGTGATTTAGTTCTTTTATAATCATCTTCTGAGATTTTATAATTTTCTTGCGCAAATTGATGCTGCTCTTCTGCTTTTTGCTGATCTATCTTGGATAATTTGATATTTTGTTCTATAACTTCAATATCCCTACGTGACGCGTCAAGTTCACCTTCAGCTTTTTTAAAATTAGCTTCATAATCTTTGTCCTTTATCATAGCGATGACTTGACCAGCTTCTACATAATTGTTTTCCTTAACAAGTACCTTTTCCACCGTACCATTTACTTCAGAACTTATATAAGAAATATCAGCTTCAACATACGCATTATCAGTTGATTGAGTATTGGACCATCTATAAATTACGTATGACAACATTGCAATTATAACGACTCCTAGCGCTATAAACAACTTGGCTTTCCTTGCCAGTCTAAATTTGCTATTTTCTTGCATAGTCTTTATTCCTTTTCTTAGTTGAATAATATATTACTGGAATAGATATGAAATATAATACTGCAGCTATTGGCAAAGCATACCAAGTATATATAACCAAAGCCACAATCACAATTGATGATATTATCATCGACAGAGCTAAATACTCAGGTTTTATATGCACCTTCTTAAGAGAAATAGTAGGTAATCTACTTGGTAGAAGTGCAGCAATTATAAGTATATACAAATCAATTAATACAGTATGATTCCTAAAACTAAAATTATCAAACCATAAAGAAATCTCAAAATCCATAATCATTGGAATCAAGGCTAATAGAGCACCAACTGGCGAAGGTACTCCAACAAAAAAACTATCACTAAAGCCATTATCCCTAGGTTCAATAATCGCAGTATTAAACCTAGCAAGCCTAATACCAACACATAGTATATAAAAGACAATGCATGCCCACGAAATTAGTTTGTATTCATATTGCTGGAATGACCACAAATATATGAGCACTGCAGGACAAATTCCAAAATTAACAAAATCACAAAGAGAATCCAATTCAGCTCCAAAGTGGCTAGTAGCATTCAGGAATCTTGCAACTCTACCATCTAAACCATCGATTATCGTTGCAATGAGCACACAAAAAACTGCTACCTCCCACCTACTATCAAGCGCAAATCTAATCGAACTAACGCCAATTATCAAACCAATTAGAGTTACAAAATTAGGAAGCAATTTTACTAATGGGACAGGTCTAATTGACAATCTTTTTTGCCTAAATTTTATCAATTTCACCTCTTTTTTAGTGTCTAACGTACTTCAAATTTCACTTGTTCAGACTTTTTCTTTGAAAGATCTGCAATTATAGTCTCACCTGCAATACATATTTGCCCTTCAGATACCGCAAGATGAGTCTTTAAAGGAAGGTATATGTCCATTCTGCTACCAAATCTTATCAAACCATATCTTTGTCCGGCCATGACTTCCTGTTCTTCTTCAAGATCACACACTATCCTCCTAGCAATTAGCCCAGCAATTTGAACAAATGCTACCTTAACACCATTTTTTGTTTCCATCAAAACTGATTGACGCTCATTATGCACACTTGCTTTGTCAAGAGAAGCATTAAAGAACTTCCCAGGAAAATAATGTAAGGATAATATTTTGCCAGTAGCTGGAACTCTATTGACATGGACGTTAAATACATTCAGAAAAACACTCACTCGTATCATTTCTTCATCACCCATATTAAGCTCTGCAGGTGGAACAGACTCAACTATCTTCTGCACTACCCCATCTGCTCCGCTAATTATCAGATCATCTCCCACAGGAGTTACTCTTTCAGGATTCCTGAAGAAATATGCACACCAAGCAGTACAAATAGAGCCAATCCAACATAAAGTACTGCTAAAAGAACCAAAAACAAAGGTTATTGCCGCAAATATAATAATAAAAATATATCCTTCACGATGAATGATTTTTGCAAAGTCACTATAGGGTTTCATGTTATCTCCTCGAAATTTATCTACATAATTAATTCATGTGATGATAATTTTCTCTCCCACTATGGTCAAGAATAATTCTAAACTTCATTGATTTTTATTCTATACGATTCGTATAAAATGGTTATTAATACTGCATAAAACCATGAATTAATGCTTTCTAAGAAAGGACAGGAAATCATCATGACCCACTGCTAAACAGCCCAGTAGTCATGCTGAACTTGATTCAGCATCCATCACTTAAAGGCCATCATAGCCTCAATATGGTCATGGATCCTGGGTCAAGCCCAGGATAACCGTTTTCTAGTCACACCAGACTTGACGGGATCCAACCATAAAGTGGCCAAGACCTCAAATGTTTTTAGATCCCGGATCAAGCCCGGAAAGACTTTAAGAGCGACAAGAGAGTTAAGCACTTCTACCACCCTTTTCTTGAACTGGGGCAGTCTTTTCCGCAGTTACTTTTTCAACGTGAGACATTTCTTTATCTTTTTTCGAGCTCAATCCAAGACGTTCAACAAATGAATTTGCAAAACCTTTAGCAGCCGTTGAGATTTCTTGACTAGCCTTTTGAAATCCCTCTACGACTGATTCCCTTGCTTGCTCTACCGTTTTTTCTTTGGTGACAACTTGACCAATAGCGCTAAAAACATTGGTAATCGCATTAGTCACAGACTTAACACAGGTAACCATTAAATCCTTAGCGTCAATAGCAGTTTGCTTGATTACATCTAATGCTGCCTCAGAAACTTTATCTATTACCTCATGACCAGCCTTTTTCAAGTTAGCCTTTGTTTGTTCTGGTAATATTCCAATTGCATCAAGACCTTCATCTAACCTTGTTCCTATTTGCTCTTTAGCTTTCTCAACACTACCTACTGCCTGCCCTTCAAAACCTTCAACAGCCTGATTAAAAGCATCTTGAACCTTCTTAGCCTGATCTGGGTTCAAAACTTCTTTTTCTACATCCTTTAAAACATTTTGAGCAACCCCTACCACGGCTTTCTCTACTTCTAGCTGAACTTGCTCTTGAATTCCGCCTAATTCACTTTTAGACATAACTACTAATCTCCCTAAAAATCTTATTTATTAAATCTTACCTAGGTAACAAGAATAATGTATGCATTTATTGGTAGCAATATTGTTTTGGTTTGCAATTATTATTTATTATTAAGTGCAGCTTTTTTGTGTTGCTAGTTTATCTAATTTGATTTTTTTACAAAAAAATCTATTATCTTGAATAATAATTACAAATTTCTATGCTAGAATCCATATAAGGTCAGTGCATCAAAAATATATCAATATGGCAGTTTTTAGTTTAGTTTTTTTTAAAGTTCTTTCTGCTTTACTTAGCGTGTTAATTGGTTTTTTATCTGGAAAATTTTCCAATGTAGAAAAAGAAAGCATAGCTGCTTTGCTATTTTATTTCGTAGCACCCATAGTCTTTTTTGCTATCCCTACTAGCACAAATCTTGCTTTTTCCTCACTTGGTATTACAGCCTTAACCTTCACAATGTGTAGCTTTCTAAGTATCTTTGCATATTGGTTATATGGAAAGATATGGCAAGATTCTCATAGGAACATATTGGCTATGTCCGCTGGAACAGGAAATAGTGGCTATGTAGTCTTACCAATCGCTGCTGCATTATTTGACGACCATACGCTAACAATATATGCCTTAGGGTTAATTGGTATCTCTATTTCTGAAGCATCAGTTGGTTGTTATTTTTGTGCAAGAAGTATTGGGACTTTTAAAGAAAGTGTTTATAGAGTCATAAAATTACCTCTTCTAAACTCCTTCTTTCTTGGCTGCGTATTAAGTGTGATTGGCTTCCAGCTACCACAATTTCTTGATGATTTTATCAGTAATATGAAAGGAGCTTTTTCTATTCTTGGTATGGTCACCATAGGTATTGCGCTATCTAATATAAGGGATTTTGAATTTGATGTTAAATTTACTGCAGCTGCCTTTGCTAGTAAGTTTCTGTTTTACCCTTTATTGTTCAATTTATTTATTTTAATTGACAGATTTTGGTTCAATTGGCTTGATATAAACTACTATAACGCCCTAGAATTGCTCTGCATCGCACCACTTGCTACAAATACTATCGTTCTTGCATCACTATACAAAATACACCCTGAAAAAGTTGCAACCGCGGTATTGCTTTCTTTGGTGTTTGTTTTAATATACATGCCAGTAATGGCATCTATATTTTTGCAAGGCGTACTAAACGTATAATAACAAACTATTTTTAAAATAAATCATAATGCAAGAACAAATAAAAACACAAGTGCTGATAATTGGTTCTGGTCCCGCGGGACTTAGCGCAGCAATTTACGCTGCAAGAGCTTCTTTGAACCCAGTTCTAATACATGGAATGCAGCCAGGTGGACAACTTACAATTACAACAGATGTTGAAAATTACCCTGGTTTTGCAGAAGTAATACAAGGACCATGGTTAATGCAAGAAATGGAGAAACAAGCTGAAAAAGTAGGTACTAAGTTTGTTCACGATTATGTAGAAAAAGTTGATCTTAGTGCAAGGCCATTTAGAGTATATACTGGGAGCGGCGAGTATATCACTGATAGTCTGATCATTTGCACCGGTGCACAAGCCAAGTGGTTGGGGTTAAAATCCGAACAAGAATTCCAAGGTTTTGGAGTATCAGGTTGCGCTACTTGCGATGGTTTTTTCTATAAAGGAAAAGACGTAGTAGTCATTGGCGGCGGCAATAGTGCCGTTGAGGAAGCTATATACCTTACTAACCATGCAAAAAAAGTTTATGTTGTGCACAGAAGAGATGAGTTTAAAGCAGAAAAAATCCTGCAAGATAGATTATTTAAGAACGAAAAAATCTCTGTAATTTGGGATTCTGCGCTTGAAGAAGTTATGGGCACTAGTAGTCCAAAATCTGTTACTGGTGTAAAACTCAAAAATGTTAAAACTAATGAAATAACAAATCTTACCTGTGATGGTGTGTTTATTGCAATTGGCCATAAACCAAATACAGATTTATTTAAAGGACAATTAAAAATTGACGATGATGGTTATATCATAACTGAGCCCAATTCTACTAAAACTAGCATTGATGGCGTTTTTGCCGCAGGCGACGTACAGGATAAAATTTATAGGCAAGCTGTTACTGCTGCCGGAACTGGTTGCATGGCAGCCCTAGAAGTAGAGAAATTTTTAAGAAGCGATGAGCATTAATATATGGAAGTGGAAAATAGAAAATCACCTTCAAATGTTCAAGCAGAGCAAATGTTGCTGGGATCATTGCTGATTAACAGTGATAACATCGAACAGGTCAATGAATTTTTAAGGCCAGAACATTTTTACGAAAAATTTCACCAAAATATATACAAAGCCATAGAAATCCTATCTGAAAAAGGATTATCAGCTACACCAATTACTATAAGGTCAATGCTAGATAAAGACCCATTGTACCAAGAACTAAATGGCGAAGAGTATATAATAAAATTAACTACCATAGCTATGGTAGTTATAAATCCACATGATTATGGCAAGATAATATATGACCTTGCGTTAAAGAGAAGTTTGATCTCGATTGGAGAAGATATCGTGAATGATGCCTACAACTCTACGCTTGAATATAATGCAGCGACTCAATTAGAGAATGCTGAAAATAAACTTTATGTCCTTGCTAGTGAAGGGTTAAAAGAAAAAGGGTTCATGTCGATTAGTGAATCAGTATCTGAGTCATTAAATAGCATTAACCGAGCTATGAAAAGCAGCGATCATATAACTGGAATTTCAACAGGTTTGATGGACTTAGATAATAAGTTATCCGGCTTCCAAAATTCAGATCTAGTAATCATAGCAGGACGTCCGGCAATGGGTAAAACTGCTTTTGCAATCAATTTTGCATATAATGCTTGTAAAGCCCTAATTAGAAGGACCAAAGAAGGAGAAAAAGTGCCTTCCGTTGGTTTCTTTTCCCTAGAAATGTCATCAGAACAACTTACAAGTAGGCTGTTATCTAAGATCGCAAGAATTGATTCTACGAATCTTAGAAATGGCAAAGTTAATGAAGAACATTATAACGACCTTAGAAAGGCTGCAGCAGAACTATCTGAGATGCCATTTTTTATAGATGACACCCCTGCTCTGTCAATTGCAGCAATAAGATCAAGAGCACGAAAACTAAAAAGAAAGAATAATTTAGGAATATTATTTATAGATTACTTGCAATTACTAAGAGGGAATACAAAATCAGAAAATAGAGTATTAGAAATTTCTGAAATTACCCAAGGCTTAAAAGCTATTGCTAAGGAACTTAATATTCCAGTAATAGCATTAGCACAGCTCTCAAGGGCCGTAGAACAAAGAGAAGATAAAAAACCTATGCTATCTGATCTTCGTGAATCAGGGTCTATAGAACAAGACGCAGATTTAGTCCTATTTTTATATAGAGAAGAATATTACTTACGCAGAAAAGAACCATCTCCTGGTGATCCAAAATATTCCGAGTGGCAACAAAAGCTTGATAAAGTCCATAATATTGCTGAAATAATAGTTGCAAAACACAGAAATGGATCAGTTGGCAATGTTCAATTATATTATGTTGATAAATTCTCTAGTATTGGTAATCTAGAAAGATCACATATTCAAATTTAATTATATATTACATGAAACCATTCATTTTAGGAATATCAGGACTAAAGTTAACCCAAGAGGAAATAGAATTATTTAGAACTAATCCAGTAGCTGGTTTCATATTATTTGGCAGAAATATTGAATCAAAATTACAACTAAAAGAGCTAACCTCTTCTCTTAAATCTATCTATCTAGATAGAAGCGTGCCAATTTACATAGATCAAGAAGGAGGCAGAGTAGCAAGAGTCAAACCACCCGTATCCAAAAGGTTATACCCATCTGCTGCTCATTTTGCTGAAATATACGATTCTAATCCAATTGATGCCAAACAAGAGCTAAGGGCTAATTACATGGAATTGATGAGTGAATTGAAAAGCTTCGGTATTGATTCACCTTGCGCCCCTGTATGTGATTTATATTTTGAATGGGCAAGTGATGTCATTGGTGATCGTAGTTATGGCGCCACTCCTGAAAAAGTAATTACCTTAGCAAAATCGGCTATAATGGGAATCGAGCATGCTGGAGGTATTCCATTTATTAAACACATTCCAGGACATGGGAGAGCTAGAGTAGATAGTCATTATGATTTACCTATCGTCGATACTCCTATAAATAAACTCGAAGATACTGATTTTAGAGTTTTTAAGGAACTTGCTAGCGAAAAAGTGTATGCCATGACTGCTCATATTATTTATACTAATTTGGATAAATCATTACCAGCTACGATTTCTCCCCCAGTAATAAAATATGTTAGAGATAATATTGGATTTAAGGGAACATTAGTTACGGATGATATTAATATGTACGCTCTTCATGGAGAAGTTGGCAAGGTACGTTCTACTTTAAAAAAAGTCATTCAATTGGCCCAAGATAATAAAGATTGGAAGAAAGATTACAGTGATTCTTTAACAGAACTTTTTGATTTTGATACAGCTGGTATGGGAACAATAGAGGTTATCGAACTATGTAGAAAAAAACTATCACTAACAAAGAGCGATTTTATTGAAAGTCTTAAAAATGTCACTAAAATGAGTTTAAAAGCCGGCTGCGATATCGTTCTGCATTGTAGCGGTGATATAGATGAAATGAAGGCTATACTACAAGTTTCAATTTAGGAGGAAATGATGACTTATTGCGATTATTCTAACCAAGAGAAATACCCTTTTGTATTACCTGATTTACCTTATGACAAAGGGGCATTTGCGCCTAATTTTACCGCTGAAACTTTTGATTATCATCATGCTAAGCACCATAATGCTTACGTAACCAATTTGAATAATTTGATTAAGGACAACATGGAATTCTCTGACACTGATCTAGAAACCATTATCAAAAATTCATACCAAGCAAATGCTGCAATTTTCAATAATGCTGCCCAAATCTGGAATCATACATTTTTCTGGCACTCAATTAACCCTAATGGTGGAGGAAAACCAAAAGGTCACCTAGCTGAGTTTATTGATAGAGATTTTGGTTCTTACGATAATTTTGCTACCCAATTTAAACAAGCAGCAGTATCTCAATTTGGTAGTGGCTGGGCTTGGCTAGTTTATGATTATAAACATAGGAAATTGCAAATTGTTAAAACATCAAATGCAGAAACTCCTTTAACCCAAGATCTAGCTCCATTGATAGCTTGCGATGTATGGGAGCATGCTTACTACATCGACTATAGAAACAGACGCCCTGATTATGTCTCAATATTTATTGAAAAGATGATCAATTGGGATTTTGCTGAAATGCATTTCAATCGTGCAAAACAATAAACAAAAAACTGAAGTAAATTTTTCTCAGTAATAGTCAAATCCTCTAGAAGAGGTGTATTAAAACTGCGCCTTAGTCATCCCGCGCTTGACCTGGGATCGAAAAAGAATTGAGGGTTTGACTACTTTCAAGTAATGGATCCTGAATCAAGTTCAGGACAACCCTTTTTGTTCAATTTGGCCTTGTTTTTAATTATCTTACAATCCTAACTTGATTTGAAAGCCGCAAGTAACGCTCCCGTGAAATAACAAGTACGTTTTAGCCATAAGGCAACTAATTGTCGAATCTTCTTGATAAAAATAACATAATACTATAAAAATTCCTGGTTAATAAAATTGATACTTTAGGAATTTGATGAATAGTAATATTTTAAATTTGATCTTAGCGATACTTCTTTCAGTCGGTATAATTTTTGGCTGGCAGCATTTTTTTGAAAAACCAAGGCTAGGTAAGCTTACTGAGCAAAACAAGGAATATAATAAAAAGCTTGACGAAATTAAAAAGCAAGAAAATCAGTTACCAAAGGTCGTCAGCAGAGAGGAAGCTATTGTTTCTGATCCTAGAGTGCAAGTAAAAACTGAATTATTATCTGGCTCAATTTCGCTCACAGGCCTTCGTTTTGATGACTTAACTCTTAAACATTACAAACAAACAATTGATGAAAATAGTCCAGATGTAAACCTATTCTCACCATCAAACTCAGAACAAGCTTATTTTGCTGAAATAGGTTGGTGGAGCAAGGATAAAGCTATTAATTTTCCAGATTCAAAGACTGTGTGGAAAAGTGATAAAAATGAACTTGGCGCAGGTCAAACCGTCAATCTACATTGGGTAAGTCCTGAAAATATTATATTTAAAGTCGCAATAAGTCTTGATAAGAATTACCTGTTTACTATCAAACAAACTATAGAAAACAGGTCCAATATGCCTATAAATATTCAGTTTTATGGGCTTATAAATAGGGTTTACCAAGGTACATCAGAAAATGTAGTGAATATTTTACACCAAGGAATGATTGGTGCGGTAGATGGCCAGCTACAGGAAATTACTTATGATAAAATAAAAGATGAAAAGAAAAAAAGCTATACAGGTAAAATTGATTGGTTTGGTATAACTGATAAATATTGGCTTGCAGCATTTATTCCTGATCAATCAGAAAGCTATTCAGCAAACTATAATTTTGCAATTAAGAATGCAAAAGATAAATATCAGTCAGACTTTATTTCTAAGGAAAAGTTAATTGAAACTGGTGGCAGGTATGAGCTTACACATCATCTATTTGCTGGAGCAAAAAATGTAGACCTACTTGATCAGTATGAAGAGCAATATAATGTTAAACTTTTTGATAGAGCTATTGATTTTGGTTGGTTTTATATTCTTACCAAACCGATATTTAATGCTATGAACTATTTCTACAGATATGTGGGCAATTTTGGTATTAGCATTATGATTGTAACGATCATCATAAAACTGGCAATGTTCTCTCTAGCTAATAAGTCATATAGATCCATGAAAAGAATGAAAAAACTGCAGCCAGAAATGGAGAGGTTAAAAGAACTATATGCCGACGACAAAGCCAGGGTAAATCAAGAAGTAATGGCACTATATAAAAGAGAAAAAGTAAACCCAGTATCGGGGTGTTTACCTTTATTAGTACAAATTCCAGTATTTTTCTCTATATACAAAGTATTATACGTTACAATTGAAATGAGACATGCGCCATTTTTTGGCTGGATTCACGATCTATCAGCACCAGACCCAACTACTATATTTAACCTATTTGGACTGCTGCCATTTACACCACCATCATTTTTAATGCTGGGAGTATGGCCAATAGTAATGGCGCTGACAATGTATTTACAACAAAAAATGAGCCCTGCTCCTGCTGACCCTGTGCAAGCACAAGTGATGAGATTCATGCCTCTTATGTTCTTGTTTATGTTTGCTAGTTTTCCAGCTGGTTTACTGATATACTGGTCTTGGAACAATGTTTTGTCGATTGTTCAGCAGGTTTATATCAATAAGCTAGATAAAGATAATGGCTGATGGCATAGGTACTAAGATCTTTAGACAAGAAGCAAAGTTTATTGCAGGGGCTATGGCTTCTGCACAAATTCCAAAACTATTTCTACCTCAATTTGCATTTGTTGGTAAGTCAAATGTTGGCAAATCTAGCCTTATAAACGCAATAACTAACCGTAAAGCACTAGCAAGAGTATCTCATACTCCGGGGCGTACTCAACAAATTAATTTTTTTTCCTTAGCGGAAAAATTTATTCTGGTAGACTTACCAGGATATGGGTTTGCTAAAGTTAGCCATAATAAACGGGCCAGCTGGGAACATTTAATTACTAATTATTTGAAAAATAGTCAGCTACTTAGGAGAGTATTTCTTCTCGTAGATGCAAGACGTGGATTGAAAGAACATGATATAGAAGTCATAGAGCTATTAAAGACTTACCAAAGAAACTACCAGGTCATTTTTACTAAGACAGATCAAGTAAAAGATATTGATAGCTTTATCAAGGAAATGACAAAAGATCTTGATCAGATAAATGCTAATAATCAGATATTATTAGTAAGTAGCAGAACAGGTGGTGGCATCAGAGAATTACAAAAATTAATAGTTAATGATTTGTAAACAGAGCGATAAAACTAGAGCCATTTAGATGAATTTGTATTATGCTCTAATTTAGAAATATAATTTGCTGGCGGAGGGAAAGATGGCAAAAACCAGTTCAAAAAAGAAAGAAAGTAAACAGTCAAAAAAACGTGATAAAGATGATGTTACAGAGAATGTTTACGTTGGTTCATATAATTCATTTGAAAAAGCAACTCACCCAAGTGCACTACTACAAGCTATTGGACCTGGCGGTAGTTTTGAATTTGAATTTACGTTATCTGTCGGTAATAAAGTAGAACAGTTACTAGGCCAATCTGATTCAGACACAGAAGAGTAATTATATATTAAAATTGTTTTTATAAGGAGTGTTAACATAATGTCAAAACAGCAACAAATAAAACCAAATGCTAGCCAACCGGTAGATATACCAACGAAACGTAGTAGTATAGAAATACCTGAACAAGACGAAGATGTAGTAATTGGATCTATTGGATCTGCAGAAAAAATGGCTTGGTCGAGGAAATTTTTAGGACAAATTAAAATTAAAGAGAATGATGGTCCAGAATCAGGTCTTATAGGAGAAGTATCCGAAAAAACTAATGAGGCAGAATAAATCGGCCTTTTACATAGTCATTAAGAAGCTGCTATAACACAATCCAACCACAAACAACCCTTGGTATAGCTTTGAGATACCAACGTTGCTTAATCTTGTTAACATCAACCTGTTTTTGGAATCGAACCATACGACACAAAAAATTTTGAAACAGCTTAAGGTAATTTATCTTTTCAATATCTTTTACCCCAAAATTTAACCTTATTATTAATATATCGTATAATCTTTAATATTTTCTTAACAGTTGTTTTGTAATAGTTAAAATCTCTATCCCAACAACTTTGAGTAGAAAAATTTTATGCATGTGGTAATTTTAGCTGGAGGATCAGGTATCCGTTTATGGCCTGCTTCCACTGCTACTAAGCCAAAACCATTTATTAAAGTAGGTGGTAAAACTCTTATGGAAATCACATTAAAACGTGCGTTAAATATTCCAGGAGTTAAGTCAATAATTACAGTTACAAGTGAATCAAATGTCGCTTACGTTCAAAGAGAATATTCTTTTTTAAAAGGCAAAAAACATATTAGTAATACCAAGCTCGAAATATTAATAGAACCTTCCAATCAAGACACCGCAGCTGCAGTAGCTTCGGCAGCTCTTTTAGTTAAAGAAAAACACAGTGCAGATGAAACATTATTAATATTACCTTCTGATCACATTATCTGCGATACGGACAGTTTTTCAAATAGCATCATAAAAGCGAAAGATATTTGTGAGAGAGAGGATAAGATTATTACCTTTGGAATAACCCCACACTACCCTGAAACATCTTATGGTTATATAAAAACCAATGGCACAGAAGTTATTAGTTTTATTGAAAAACCTACGTATAACAATGCAATTAAATATATAAAAAAGCGTAATTATTCATGGAATTCCGGGATATTATTATGTAAAAGTGGGACGTTAGTAGATGAGTTAAAAAAACATTGTTCTACATTATTTTCCTTTGTGTACAAATCGTTTAAGTATAGCTTATCTAGTTTTAATAATCTCTGTATTCAAACAATATTAAATCCAAAGTCTTGGGCTTTGATTTCAGCTAGGTCAATAGATTATGAACTATTAGAAAAATCTAACAAACTAGCTCTTGTTAATTGTGATATGGATTGGGTAGATGTAGGAAATTGGGACTCAATGATTAAGCAGAATAATAATATCCAAGATAGCTCAGGAAATAAAGTAATAGGTAATGTATACCTGCATGAAAGCGAGAACTGCTACATAGAAAATAGTAATAATAAAAAAATGGCAGTAATCGGAGTAAGTAATTTAGCAATCATTGAAAGAGATCATGGTATTTTGATACTCAATAGAAACAAAGCAAAAGACCCTAAAACAAAGGAATTTATGCTAAGTCTAAATAAATCTTAAGTATCTTTGTGCGAGTCATGCCGTACAAAATACGGTCATCAACTATGTTTTTTAATGAGTAAAGTCATCCTGAATTTAATTCAGGATCCATACTGCATTGAGGTCCAGGCTACTTTAAGCATTGGATCCCAAATCAAGTTTGGGATAACTTTCAGGGCTATTTGGAAGTAATAGATGCGTACTGTATACAGCGGATTCAGTATGACCGGTTTTATTTAAGCTTGCTTATTGCAATCCGCACTGCATCTTTTGTATCTTTTTCTGATATCTCTAACCTATCCTGGATGGCACTAGCAAAGAGCCCTCTTTTGTTTATTATCTCTTGAGAAATAAGAGTTTTAAGTTGCTCACCTTTACCAAGCAAAATTCTCTCCCTGAGTCCATAATCCCTTATAGCTTCACCAATCCATCTTTCAACATCCCTAACCACTTCCGGCGTAGTAGAACTCAATTTTTTAATTAATAGAACTGACTTAAGACTACCATTCGCATAATCATTTGTTCTTTCTTTTATTCGTTCCCGATGCTCATTTATGCGCCTCATTCCTTCTAGAAACTCACTACGCAAACGTTCCTGCTCAAGCCTTTCTTGTTCTCGTTGAATACGCTCCCGGTCAAGCCTTTCTTGATTTTCTCGTTGAATACGCTCCCGGTCAAGCCTTTCTTGTTCATGATTATTTAGCTTTTTTCTGGAATCGATAGACTCTTTAGATGACCTTAAATATAATTCTTTGGTGTTATTGTGATGCTCTTGCGTATTAGTATACTGAAGCAATACTTTGCTTTGCCCATTAGTTTTGATTACCTTAATCAAATGCTTATCTGTAGTTCCGACTAATCCTTTTAGCACGCCATCCTGATCATTTATACGTAAGCTATTCCCTCTCTTGAGCACTAATTGTATAGTTTTTACGCCACTGCTATTAGTAACTACACGAGCTTCAACTCCAGTTTTATCCTTTATCCTATTTATCTTTCTTGCTGTTTCTTCAACATTACCACCAATTTGTACGCTTACACCATTAATAGAAATTTTAGCTTTTGCAAAAACTAATTCTTTTGATTGAACTTTGGTTCTAGTTACTGAAGCTACTGAATATGAAGCATTTATAGATGAAACTGCCATAAAGTTATTTAAAATAATTATATGACTCATCATTGTATATTAATTTATATTAATCTACAATGAAATATATTGATTTTCTTTTACCTTTTAAAGTGTAGCTTGCTTTAAAATAGATTACAATACAGTCATCCCTGGCTTGACCAGGGATCCAAACGGCATTATAAGGTTACAGTGATTTAAAGCTAGATCCTGCATCAAGTGCAGGATGACTGTACTATTTTCTTTAAAAAAATATAGTTGATAATTTTTTTTCTTTCCATTAATGCACCAAATTATCTCCTAAAGACACATATTCATCCACCACACCTAAAGCTTTGCTCACGTGTTGTGATACATCATCAACTCCAAGATATCCTAAAGCTAAATGATCGTGAACTTGTGCATTAATAACCCCTTTTGTATGCTTCTCATATATTGGTTGCACTTTTTTCAATATATCTTTAATTGTCTCCTCATCTACAAGTGGTTTAAGTGTATCCATTACTCCACTAGCAAACCACGGCATAGCTTTAAGCAAATTTTCTGCACTAATTTGATTACCTATATTACGACTAATAAAAAGTGTCTTTATTGTTTCTGCTACTTCACTAGCCAAATGCGGCATAATCCTGACCACTGATAGTGTGATTTCTACCGCAACATATGCTTGATTTCCGTCAAACATCGGTTTAACAAGCTCTAGAGCTTCCATCGCTACAAGTGAATTTGCTTGTACCATCTTTGCGACACTTGCTGCTACTATTTCCTTATTGCAGTATAGATTCTTATCATCAAGTGCCAGCATCAAAAACTTAAGCGCTGTACTTGCTAATGATGGTTTAATTGTTACTATTTCTGCTAATGTTTTTAACGCTTCTTGCGCTGTGCCGGTCTCACTTCTATACCAATTTCTTGCATTATCTATTTTAAGTAACTTGCTAGTCATCTCAAATGATTTATTTGCAGTATGCGGAGCTACTTTCACTATTTCTGTTATTGCTCTTAGCCCCTCCATATTATATAACCCGCTGTAAAAACCACTTTTACCTAGCAATGATTTAGCAAGTAGATCTAATGTATCATGTGCTAGCTGTGGTAAAACTTGAGATATGTCTAATATAATTTCTGCTACTTGTTTATGATCTCCCATTTGATTGAATTTTAGACTCAATAATTCAAATGCTTCATACGCAACATCAGGAGCAGCTTTTACTATTTCTGCTATTGCTTTTGCTAATTTCTGGTAATCACCTATAATATTAACGGTCCTGTGCAGATTCAGCGCATCATGTGCCAATGATGGTTTCACTTTAACAATTTCTGCTGCTGTTACTACGGCTTCTGTTTTATAAACGCTTGCTTTAGCACATATTTTTACTTGTTCAAACATTTCTCCAGCTAAATGCGGAGCAGCCTGAGCTACTGTTAATAATGCATTCAATACCTTAAGGCCAGAACCAGAATTTAATTTTTTAATGTGCGGTAGTGATGAGCCAGCTAATGACGAATCAACCTTCACAATCTCCGCTATTGAATGCATTGCATTACCTGTATCGAAGCTAGAAATACCACTTGCAATTACTTGCAAAACAAGCTCAAATCCAATCTTTGATACTTGCGGATTCTCTTGCACCATCTTTGCTATTTTTTCTAATGCACTACCTCTTGCGCAAATACTTCTCCAGTTTGCTGATAACAATTCAACTATATTTATGGCCCATTTTTCTAGATCCGGAAGAGCTTGCACTATTTCTGCCAAAGGTACGATAACCCTTGGCCCCACGGTGTTCATCTCGCCATCCCAATTCTCATGGCTCGTGAGTTTTGCCTTATTATGATTTGCAAGTCTTTCTTTGATTGCCACAAGTGAGTTTTTTGGTAAAGACCATACTATTTGCCCTATTACCTCATCCGCTGCTGTTTTGGTCTTATTATTTCGCAACGGTTCAAGCTTAGTATAAGCTTCATCTGCTATATTTGGAAAGGCTCCAACTACTTTCATCACAATTTTTACTCCTACTGCTGCAGAAGCAGGATCATTACTACGAAGTAACAACACACCTTTCCTTAAAATGTCCGGCGCTTCTACTCTTGTAACTACCGTGGATCTTGCTTCTAATATGTTATTTTTTACTTGTGGATCAGCAGCAACTAGCTCTAAATCTTCTAGCGCTCTTGATTCTATTTGGACCAAGGCAGCATCCTTGTTTTCAAGTAGCAATTTCATCCTTCCCAAGACTTCATGCGCTAACTTTGGCATAGCCTTTGCTGCACCTACCATAGTTTTTGTTGCCATTCTAATAAAAGAAGGATTATCGCTCTCAAGTAGTGGCTGCACTAGGCTTAACACTCTATGAGCTATCTCAATTTTTGGTACAGTTTTCACTATTGTTTCAATTGCTTCTTGAGCATGGTAAATATTCTTACTTGCAATAAGTATCTGCACTAGACCTAATGAAGCATTTGCTATTTCTACTTGCGGCACAGTTTTTAGTATTTCTGTTATTATCTTTATTGTCACTTGGACATAGCTAGAATCACCACTTTCAAGCAACGGGTGTAGTAAGCTTAATGCCCTATGAGCCACCTCAATTTTTGACACAGTTTTCACTACTGTTTCAATTATCCCTTGGGCAGCTTCAATATTCTTATTTGCAATAAGCACCTGTACCAAACTTAACGCTTCTTCGGCTAATTCTACTTTTGGTATAGCCTTTACCACACCTGTCATTGTTTTTGCTGCCATTTGGATAAAAGCAGGATTACCGCTTTCAAGTAATGGCTGCACTAGGTTTAGTACTCTTTGGGCTATTTCTATTTGTGGAACAACTTTTACTATCACCTCAATTGTCTCTTGGGCAACGTCAATACTCTTATTTGCAATAAGTATCTGTACTAGAGCTAATGAAGCATGCGCTATTTCTATTTGCGGTACAGTTTTTACTACTTCCTTCACTGTTCCTGCTGCCATTTTAACAAAGTGAGGATTATCTCTTCCAAGTATTGGCTGCACTAAACTTAATGCCTTATGAGATACCTCGATTTTTGGCACAGCTCTCACTATCGAGTCAGTTATCATTGTAGCAACATGAATGTTATTATTATCAATAAGTATTCGCATTAAACTTAATGCTTCTTCGGCTATTTCTAATCGTGGTAAGATTCTTACTATATCCATTACTGTCTGTGTTGCCATTAGGGTAAAGGCAGGATTGTTACTTTCGAGTAATGGCTGCATTAGGTTTAGCACTCTATAAGCTACCTCAATTTTCGGTACAGCTTTCACTATCACCCCAATTGCCTCTTGGGCAGGATTAATGCTCTTATTTGCAATAAGTATCTGAACTAAACTAAATGCTTCTTGAGCTACCTCTAATTGCGGAACAGTTTTTACTACTTCTTTCACTGTGTTTGTTGCCATTTTAACAAAAGCAGAGTTATTACTCTCAAGTAGTGGCTGCACTAGGCTTAACACTCTATGAGCTATCTCAATTTTTGGTACAGTTTTCACTATCACCTCAATTGTCTCTTGGGCAACTTCAACATTCTTATTTGCAATTAATATCTGCACTAAACTTAATGCTTCTTGAGCTATTTCTACTTGTGGTAAGGTTCTTACCACATCCATTACTGTTTTTGCTGCCATTTGAACAAAATCAGCATTATCACTTTCAAGCAGTGGCTGAAATAGCTTAAACACGTGCTTTGCTAGCGCTACAGACGGCGCAAGTTGTACTATTGACACCATGGCATCCAGTGCTATTTTTATAGAATCAGCATTTTCACCTTGAAGCAATGGCTGAAGAAACCTTAGCGCTTCCTTTACAACCGCTTTATGCGGAACAGTTTTTACTACATTTGTTATTAGCCTTGCTGCTGTCTTGATAAGATCAGCATTACCGCTTTCAGCCAATGATTTTGCTAATTCCAATACTTCTTTTGCTACTTCTACTTGCGGAGTATTCCTTACTATCGTTACCAGCGTTTTTAATATACCGCCTTCTATCTGAGGCGCAGTTGTTGCAACTTGTACCACTTCTGCCATTATCTTCATCGCTGCTTTTAAAGAATCAGCATTTTTGCTACCAAGCAACCCTTGAACAACTTCTAAAGCTTCTTGCACCACTTCCACTTGAGTGGCAGCTTTTACCATTTTAACTATTATCTCAATTGCTGTTTTAATGGTGTCAGCATCCCTTCTTTTAAGAAGTGAATTAATCTGCCCAAATGCGCTATTTGCTAAAGCTGGCACTGCTTTTACTGTGTCTACAATTCCTTTTACAGCAGCTTTTTTTGTCATGTCAGAACTATTTCTGCTAATGAGCAACGACTTCATCATTCTGAATGCATCATCTCCTCCCTCTGGGTGAGCTTTTACTACCTCTACTACTATCTTTACTCCAGCTCTGATAGACTTAACGTTACCACTCTCAAGTAATGGTTGAACTTGTTTAAATACATATTTTGCTACTGTTGGCACAGTGTCAACCATTCCAACTATGGCGTGTACTTAAGGCTCAGGATTATATTTTCTCTTCACTGATTTTAATCCAGCGTTTACTAGCTCAAACTGCTGTTGAACATTTTTTTGCATTGCGTGCGTTGTTAATACTACCCTAGCTTCTTTTTGTTCAACGCCTTTTCCAGATATACGCTTTTTTGCCATTTTAAAATTCTCCAATTTTCATTTTGTTTTAATGTGATAAGATGATAATACCTCTAGGTAAACATTTACCTAGAGGTATTTTTGTAGGTTTTACTTACTATAAACCTAGTGTTATTTCAATTATTTATGCAATCTTTGAAAGAGATTTAATAAGAGTATTCACGGCATTTTGATGAGATGCATTTTCAATTTTCATAAAATTTCTAGACACCTCGATGCACATACGCTGATGTTGTGTAGTGACAGCTTCTTGATTATTATCAGCCATTCCTTCATAAAAATACGAAATATCTTTTGATAAGGCTCTGGCTATTAGAAATAATCTTCCCACAGAGATTCTATTTGTACCTTTTTCGTATTTTTGTAATTGTTGGTGAGTAACCCCGATAATCTTAGCTAGTTGTTGACGAGATAGTCCTTGAGCTAGTCTTAAAGTGTATATTCTGTTACCAATAAATTTATCTACTTCAATTATAAAATCATTCTTACGTGCCATAGTACAAGTTACCAAAAATTAATTGTTTGCTAAAATTTAGTAAAGAATAGCATAACTATTAAGTTTATGCAACCTCTATTTAATTTAAATTAAGATTTATTTACACTGGATGAAGTTTTGTATTATTTCAATATTGATTGAATCAAAATAAATTATATAATTATAGTCATAAAAATTTATGACTAGTCTTAAAAGTAAATGAAAAGGATAATCTACAATTTATACCAATCTATTATCAAAATGATAGATCACGATGGTGTTGAGCATTCTGGCTACATGTCATTTATGCTATTGGTTTCTATATTTCCTTTTTTTGTTTTCTTCTTAGCTTTCACTAGTTTTATAGGGGTTTCTGAAGTTGGTGAAAAATTTATACAATTGGCACTTGAGAATTTACCAGATGAATCTGTTTCCATTGTAAAAAATAGAATAAGCGAACTAATGGATTCTCCACCGCAAAGATTATTAACACTTGCTATCCTTGGAACTTTATGGACTTCCTCTTCATTTGTTGAATGCCTTAGAACCATACTAAATAGAGTATATGAGCTTAAAACACCACCAAATTACCTATTTAGAAGGTTTTTAAGCATATTACAATTTTTGCTAATCAGTTTGGTAATAGGTCTTGTAATGTTTTTACTCATCCTAATTCCCATTGGTCTTCAGAAAATGCCTCAATTTATGAACTATATAGAAGATTATACATATACGCTAAATATACTGAGATACACATTAATTGTAGTTTCATTGTTTTTCTCAGCTAGTGCTTTATATTACGTCATTCCCAATGTTTCATTATCATTTCTTGAAGTTATACCGGGCGCAGTACTTACAGTAATACTTTGGATTATGTGCGGATTTTTACTCTTTAGGTATATTGGATATTATAATCAGCTAAATATTGTTTATGGCTCTCTTGGAAGCATTATCATCACTCTGATATTTTTTTATATTGTAAATATGATTTTCATTATCGGAGCCGAATTTAATTTTCTGATGAAAAATAACTAAATTAGGGAAAAGTTCTTTCAAAATCCTAATCAATTAATGTATAGTCTAGTGCAATATAACATGAGGGAAAAATGTTTGACTATAACTTAGCCTTTGCTACTGAGCTTGAACAAATTAAAGCAGAAGGAAGATATAGGAATTTTGTTGGCCTAAAAAGGCAGGCGAATAATTTTCCCATGGCGTACTGGCAACCACTACAAAAAGAAGTAGTGATGTGGTGCATAAATGATTACTTAGGTATGAGTCAACACCCTGTGGTTGTTGACTCTGCCATAAAGTCTATATTAGATAACGGCGTAGGATCAGGAGGCACAAGAAATATAGGTGGAAACAACCTATCTATATTAGCTCTAGAACAAGAACTCGCAGATTTACATCAAAAGGATTCAGCTTTAGTTTTTACCTCTGGCTATGTATCAAACGATGCCACTTTAAGCGCACTAGCCAAAGTTATGCCTGATTTGGTGTTTTTTTCAGATGAGTATAATCATGCGTCAATGATAGCAGGGATTAAAAACTCAAAAGCTGAAAAATTAATTTATAAACATATTAACGCCGATCACTTAGAAGAATTACTAGAATCAGTAGATATAAATCGACCAAAAGTCATTGCCTTTGAATCTGCCTATTCAATGGATGGACTAATTTCACCAATAAAGAGAATATGTGAATTAGCAAAAAAATATAATGCTTTAACTTATATCGATGAGGTTCATAGCGTGGGACTTTACGGTCATAGAGGAGCAGGCATAGCAAATATGTTAGGTCTAGAGGGTGAAATAGATATTATACAAGGCACTTTGGCCAAAGCTTATGGTGTTATCGGTGGCTATATCACCGGCTCAAATCAACTAGTTGATGCTGTACGCTCAGTTTCAAGCGGTTTTATTTTTACAACTTCTCTACCGCCAGCAATTAGCGATGCAGCGAGAGCAAGTATAAATTACCTCAAGAATTCTGATGAAGAAAGAATAAAACACCAAACGGTGGTTACAAAGGTAAAAAATAGTTTAAAAGGCAACGGAATAAAATTTATAGAAAATAATAGCCATATTATTCCATTAATAATTGGAGATCCTGAATTAACTAGAAAAGCTTCAAATATCCTTCTTGAAAAACACAATATATTTGTTCAGCATATTAATTTCCCCACTGTCCCAAGGGGTACTGAGCGCTTGCGACTAACGCCTACCCCTGCTCATACTGAAGCAATGATTGAACACTTGAGCAAATCTCTGGTTAGCACTTTTCAAGATCTAAAAATTATGCAGCCAATTTTTGAAGCTGCCTAGCTGTGTTTGTTACCTATGTTTAATTTTCCTGATATTAATCCTATCGCCTTTAGCATTGGTCCTTTTTCTGTTACCTGGTACTCTTTATCTTACGTAGTAGGTATAATTTGTGGATGGAACTACCTTAATAAACTGATATCAACCAATAAAGAATCGAAAATTACTACAAAGAACATTGATGATTTCGTTTCCTGGGCAATCATAGGAATTGTCATTGGTGGTCGCTTGGGTTATGTATTGATTTATGACCCAATTAAATACTTACACTCTCCTATTGATATATTAAAAACTTACGAAGGCGGGATGTCATTTCATGGTGGAATAATTGGCTTTGCAATCTCAGCAATTATTTTTTGCCAGACAAACAAAATACCATTTTTACACTTCCTAGATGCAGTTTCAATTGTTGCGCCAATTGGTTTATTCTTAGGAAGAGTGGCTAACTTCATCAATGCTGAACTATATGGCAGAGTAACCGAAGTACCATGGGCGTTTGTGTTCCCAGGAAGCGATGGATTGCCAAGGCACCCTAGTCAACTATATGAAGCATTCTTAGAAGGAATTGTACTATTTATTATCCAAAGATACTCATATTCCACTATAGCAAGAAACAAACCTGGATATTTATCAGGCCAGTTTTTAATTCTTTATTCTATTTTTCGTATTCTTGTAGAATTTTTTAGGGAACCTGATTTTAAAGTTGGTTATCTATCTCACTATTTTACTATGGGGCAAGTTTTATGTATCCCAATGTTACTAATCGGCATGATATTAATTTATAAAAACTATAGAAATGGCAATAGACGCCAAGATAAGAAATATAATTGAAGCAGAAGGACATATAAAACTCGATAAGTTTATACAAGAAGCAATGTCCATCAACTCTGATTCTTATTATGTAAAAACACAAGAAATAGGAAACAATGGTGATTTCATCACCTCGCCTGAATTATCTCAATTATTTGGAGAAATGCTGGCATTATGGATCATTGAGCAATGGCAAAACTTAGGATCTCCAACAGAGTTTTGTTTATGTGAATTGGGACCAGGTAAAGGAAGTCTAATGAACGACATTCTAAGAACTATAGATAAAATTAGCAATATAACGACTAGCAAAATCAATATATTCTTATTTGATATAAACCCTTGGCTTATAAAAAAACAAAAGGAATTACTTCAGAGATATAATCAGAAAATCACATGGATAAAAAAGCTAAATGAGTTACCAAACATACCTACGATTATAATATCTAATGAATTTTTTGATGCTTTGCCAATAAAGCAATACACAATGATAAAAGATAAATGGTACGAGGTAACTTTAATTGTTGATCCAATCGATGGTCAGATCAAATTTGATAAGGTTGAAATAAACCAAGCACTCGCAAATTACCTAGCACTTGAACACATAAATGCCTCTGATGGAGCGGTGTTTGAAGAATCAATTGAATCATTATGTATTTTCAGAACAATTTGTGGACATATTAGTAGGAATAGCGGGGCAATAATAACTATTGATTATGGATATAATATAGATCCTAAGATTAGAACTAGAGCGCAGTACAACCCTACCCTGCAAGCAGTTAAAGATCACAAATATTGGCCTATAATTTCAAGCATTGGTGAAGCTGATTTGTCATCTCATGTAGATTTTTTTGCTCTTTTAAAAACCGCCAATGAATCAGGATTAACTGATATAAATTTCCTCACTCAAAGAGACTTTTTGTGTAAATATGGAATAATTACCAGATATAACGAATTGACAAAATTTGCTGTATTGGAAGAACAATCAATTTTAAATAACCAGCTTCACCGATTAATTGACGAAGATAAAATGGGTCTACTTTTTAAAGTGTTAGAGGTAAAATCATTTACTGAAAAATGATATGATCATAGATTTTATTATCATAAGATATTCCAAATATTTCAATCTATAATTGAAATATAATTCTCGTTTAAACACCTAAAATCTTACTACTTATATAAAAAATTTTTATTTGATAACCAAAGTAATATAGATTACAATCAAATACACTGAAGTTATTATTATCAATTTTATGACATCAAATTTAGATATAATTATTGTAGCTGGATTTTTAACTGTAAATTTAATCGTTGGGCTTCTTTCTGGGCGAGGTATAAAAAATATCCAACAATATTCTCTAGGTAACAGAAATTTTTCTACTGCAACCATCGTCGCAACCATTGCAGCAACTTGGATTGGTGGCTCCAATTTCAGCATTACAATAGCTGAGACTCATAAACAAGGAATATTCTTTCTATTATGCAGCCTAGCAGAAGCAGTATCTTTTGGGCTAATTGCTTATTTTTATGCTCCTCGCATGGCAGAATTTCTAGGTAAATTATCTATAGCCGAAGCGATGCATAGTATATATAAAAACAACTATGTGAGAGCTATAATAGCTATATTTAGCACAATCCCGGCCCTTGGCAGAATTGCAATGCAATTTTTGGTTATGCAAGCTTTGCTAAATTTGTGGCTTGGCATTCCTGGAGTATACGCCACTGCTATAAGTAGTTTAATAGTGATTATTTACTCTTCCTTTGGAGGTATAAAAGCGGTAACTTTTACTGATTTGATCCAATTTTTTGCTTTTGGCGTAGTTACTCCAATGACTGCATTTCTAATATGGAAATCGTTCAGCACTAACGACTTAATAGTCAATACACTAATGTCAGACCCATTGTTCCATTATGACTTAATTTCTGATTCTGAAAAACAAGGTATAAGTAGTACATTATATTTGTCTTTATTTTTAATGGTACCTCTTCTTGACCCAGCTATCTTTCAAAGAATATCAATGGCTAAAAATACACTACAAGTATCCAAATCTTTTATTATAGCTATATTCTTCATTCTTATTTGCGATGCACTAGTGCATACAGTTATTGGGGTTTTATTCCGTGCCGATACTAGTATTATTAATCTACATGCAGACAATGTTATGCAATATGTAGTAGACCACTATTTAGGCTATGGGTTCAAAGGAATTTTTATTATCGGTATTATGGCAATGATTATGTCTACTGCTGACTCATACATCAACTCTTCAGCGGTACTACTTGGTTATGACTTACCAAAATCACTTGGAATAAAATTTACAGAACAATCTCAACTACGGTTAATAAGGTTTTCCTCTCTGTTTATTGGTCTTGCTTCTTTATTAGTGAGTTTATTTGCCAAGAATTTATTAGATTTACTCTTGTCTGTGTATAGTTTTTATATGCCAATTGTCACTCTGCCTTTTACATTAGCTATTTTCGGTTTTCGTAGTACCGCTAAGGCTTTATTGATTGGCATGATTGCTGGATTTATTACTGTGGTTTATTTTGAATTATTCTCAGATAAGTATAACATAATATCTGGTATACCTGGCACGTTAATTAGCTTTATATTTTTTACAGGAAGTCATTATATACTAGGTCAAAAAGGTGGATGGGTTGGTATAAAAAACCAAGAACCTCTTAATACCATAAGACTAGTAAGAAAAAGAAAATTCCATTCTTTCATTCAATCCATGAGGAACCTCAACTTAGTAAAATATTGCCAAAATAACACCCCAAAAGAAGATAGGATTTTCGTCTATTTTGGATTATTCTGCATAGTAGCTTTATTCTCCTATGCCTACTCACTTCCAAGAAATACACAACAAGAATACGCCGTTATACTAAATTCTATCTACTATTCAGTATTAACCTTATCCACCATATTTGTTACTTATCCATTTTGGTCAGAAAAATACCGAAGCCAAGTATTTATATCAATTTTATGGAATATAGCAGTATTCTATAATTTAGCCTTTAGCAGTAGCTTGCTAGTTATAATTGGTCAATTTAATCAAACGCAAATAACTATCCTAATGGCAAGTTTGATTACTATAGCAATCTTAATGCGTTGGCAAATTGCTATATTAATGATTATAGGTGGTGTACTAACAAGTATTCAATTTTACAAAATGTGCATGGGAATAAGTGTTTTACCAGAGTATCTTGATGGTTTGCAATTCAAGATAACATATTCATTGCTACTTCTAATAGGAATACTAATTGCTTTCTTAAAACCTAAGCAACAATATCAAGAATTAACAGAGGAAAATAACTTATTTTTATCTAGCAAGGTTGGAGACCAAAAGAAAGAATTAACTAGATTATATGAGCTTAAGAATGAATTCCTAAGAAACCTTGAACACGAAGCACATACACCAATCACTGGTATTACTAGTATGGGACAAGTGTTATGGGAAAAATATGATAAATTCACAGAAAAACAAAAACGCCAAGCTACACAAGAAATTGCAAAAAGTTCTGAGCGATTAACTAGTTTAGTCAATAATTTGATTGATTTATCAAAACTTGAAAATATTAACTACAAACTAAACAAAACTTCAGTAAACTTAACTAATCTAGTCTACAAAAGATTAGAAATTTGTAGGAAATTATACACCGAAGAAAAAAATAAAGAAAATCAGAATTTTGATCTCAATATTGAGGGTAAATTGATTATCTCATGCGATGAATATTACATCTCGCGCACTATTGACAATATTATTATTAACGCTATCCAATACTGCAAAAAAGGAACTATTACTATCACACTAAAATCAACAAAAGAAAATAATATTGAATTCAGTGTACAAGACGAAGGAATTGGTATTCCAAAAGAAGAATTACTCGATATTTTTGACCCGTTTACAGTGAGCTCCAAGACTAAAACTCCATCTGGTGGAAGAGGTATAGGATTAACTTTGTGCAAAAAGGTTGTCACCGCCCATAATGGTGAAATTACTGCTAATAGTACTAAAGATAAAGGTTCTCTATTCCGCGTTATTTTACCAAAATAATAACTCATAATATTAAGCCGGTAATTAATCCTTGCTCAAGTGTACAATTTACTACCTATGACAGGTACAGTACGTGAGCCATAACTGGCTCAGACTAAGCCAGTTACGAACTGTTTGTTTGTGATTTATAACTTAAGTACTCTTTTGCGACTTTACATTGACACTTGTTTTGAAGTACTTTTGCCACTCATACCTAAAGCCTTAGTTATTTCTGTTTTAACAGCTTTTGCTGCAGCCCCTAGTTCTTTCCACGCTTTTTTAAAGAACTCTTTTGTATCATTTACAAAAGCTTTCACTGCCTTTGAAGCTGCGTCAAAAAACTTACCAAATTCTTTACTAATACCTGATTTGAATGCTTTGAATTCTTTTGCCAATTCACCAAAGGCTTTTTCCAAATCACCTCCTCCCATTGCCTTTTTAAATGCATTCTTTGCTTGAACATACCCAGGGCTCAGTTCAGCTTTAAGCTTTTCTGCTCCTTGTGTCATCTCATCAAACATATCTTCTAGACCTCTTTCTAGCTGTTTTTGAGTACTAGGCTCTCCATGCACAAGATCTTCGACAGCTCTTTTTGCACCTTTCTTGGCACCTTTTGCAGCATGCTCAACTTTTACTGTCTTTTTACCCATATTTGCTCCAACAAGCTCAGCTTCACCCTTTAGTTTTACCATAAGTTTTTTCATAAATTTACTCCAATATTATATTTCTTATGCACAAGTAATGTTATTAGTATACAATATCTTTTTCAACTAATAGATGAATTTTTGTTCATAATGAAATTAGGATAGTTCCATTATTGCTTCCTCAAGTAATTTTATTTGACCTCTTATTTCTGCAGCTTTCTCGAATTCTAAATCTTTTGCTGCTTGCCTCATTTCCTTACGTAACTTTTCTATAGTTTTTTCTAGCGCTATAGGATCAGTTATAATCTGCTTACTATCTTTCTTGCCAATTTTATTTTCGATTTTTTGTAATTCATCAAGTGCATGAACCCTAGTAGAAACTGTTTGTGGAGTAATATTATGTTTAATATTATATTCAATTTGGGCTTCTCTTCTCCTATTTGTCTCTGATAAAGCTTTGGTCAGGGAATTCGTCATTTTATCGGCGTATAACAATACCCTACCCTTAACATTTCTTGCAGCCCTACCGATTGTTTGTATAAGAGAAGTTTCTGATCGTAAAAAACCTTCTTTATCAGCGTCTAATATTGCAACAAGACCACATTCTGGTATGTCAAGCCCTTCTCTTAACAGATTAACTCCCACAATAATATCAATTTCACCTTGCCTTAAATTTCGAATAATCTCAATTCTTTCTAATGTTTGAATGCTAGAATGAAGATATGTTACTTTATGACCAAGCTCAGTAAGATAGTTACTCAAATCTTCAGCCATTTTTTTAGTCAATGTAGTAACTAGAATTCTTAAACCACTTTTGACAGTTAAATTAATCTCTCCTATTAGATCTTCTACCTGAGTTTCAGCTGGCCTTACTTCGCATACTGGATCTATCAATCCAGTTGGTCTGACAATTAGCTCAATTACTTCTCCTTTTGTCTGCTCAAGCTCAAATGGGCCAGGTGTAGCTGAGACAAATATAGTTTGGGGACGTAAATCAAGCCACTCTTCAAATTTAAGAGGCCTATTATCAAGCGCTGAAGGCAAACGAAAACCATAATCAACTAGCGTAGTTTTTCTTGCTCGATCACCATTATACATTGCCCTTAGTTGCGGCACCATAACATGCGATTCATCAATGAATAAAACGGCATCTTTAGGTAGGTATTCAAATAAGGTTGGAGGCGGCATTCCTGCAGCTCTACCAGTTAAAAAACGTGAGTAGTTTTCTATACCTTTACATACCCCGGTTGCTTGAAGCATTTCAATATCATACTGCGTTCTTTGATTCAACCTTGAAGCTTCAAGGAGCATCCCCTGCTCTTTAAGAAAAATCAACCTTTCTTCTAGTTCTTGTGCAATTCCTTCAATAGCTTTTTTAATCACAGGCTCTGGAGTAACAAAGTGAGAATTAGCGTATAGAGTAACATCATCAAACTTTCTAAATTTTTCACCAGTCAATGGGTCAAATTCGCTGATTTGCTCAAGTTCATTACCAAAGAACGATAACCTCCAGGCACGAGTTGCATAATGTGAAGGAAATATATCAATATTTTCGCCAGTAACTTTAAAAGTCCCACGTTCAAATGCTATATCATTTCTTTCGTACTGCAAGTCAACTAATTGAGCCAAAAAATCTTGTCTTTTATAATCAGAACCAACTTTTAATTTTAAAGTCATTTGATAATATAGCTCTGGTGATCCAAGACCATAAATACACGAAACGGATGATACAACGATCACATCCCTCCTTTCCATTAATGACCTAGTAGCCGAGTGACGGAGCAAATCAATTTGCTCATTAATTGATGAATCTTTTTCTATAAACGTATCTGTTCTAGGTATATAAGCTTCTGGCTGGTAGTAGTCGTAATAAGATACAAAATACTCAACAGCGTTATTTGGAAATAGCTCCTTCATTTCTGAATATAATTGTGCAGCTAACGTCTTATTATGAGCCATTATCAGGGCTGGTCTTTGTGTTTTCTCTATTACATTAGCCATAGTAAAAGTTTTACCTGAACCAGTAATACCAAGTAGCATTTGCGATTTCTCATCCGCTTTTAACCTGGAAACTAATTGCTCTATTGCCTTTGGTTGATCACCGCTAGGTGAATATGCTGAGACGATTTTAAATCCTTGCGTTGACATGAAGATAATTTAGCTTAAAATGCTTTATTATAAACACTTATCAAAAGTAATAACATGAAAAAAGTTGTAATATACACTACCAAAGTTTGTCCATATTGTGTAAGAGCAAAAGCACTCCTTGATAGAAAGAAAGTAACATATGAAGAAATTAGTGTTGAAGATGAAAAAGAAAGGGAAAAAATGATTATCAAAGCATCAGGTCGTCGTACTGTGCCACAAATTTTTATTGGTGATTTCCACGTAGGTGGTTGCGATGATCTTCACGCCCTTGATGCACAAGGAAAACTGGATAAATTATTGGTATAAACATAAGGAGGTTTTATGGCTAGACGTAAATCTGATTCACAAAGTGAATTTATCTATTCCGCTGTTTTTCATATGAGAAAAACGCAGCATGAAATAAGAGATGATCAAAATGTGGTTTTAAAATTAATGAAAGAGGTACCAAGCAACTTTCCTGATTTCACTTTTGATAATTTGGCTAGAGATTGCAGGGAACACATAACAAAACAAAGGGTAAAAATAGCTGAATTATCAAAAGTAACCTCTAAATCAAAAATCCACGGCATTAATTCTCATAAACTCCTTGAAGCATCTGATGGAGGTTTGGATTTTTGTACAGATGAGAATATTAGTGCTCTTCTTAGTGGACGCCTTCCATCTTCATATAATAACGATATACCAACTGGAGAATTACCAAGATTAGGCGTTGGTCCATACTGGGGAACTGCAAAACCAGTGTTCGTAAATTTTAACTTTGGCATTATATCAAGCTTTCTTACTGGTCAAAAAATAAATCATGCCACTATAGGGCAATCTAGTATTTTTCATAGTTTCCCAATGCCAGAAGGTTTTGTACCAAGTGGAGACAATGACGTAATGTGGCTATCATCAAGAGCGTCTCAGTATTTTTTAACAGTACCGCATTGTGGGTATTCTTGGGGTGGAGACAGAACAAATCTCAAATTATATAGACCGCAGGACTGTACATCATTTTTAGAAATGGTATATTCACTACCACCTGCTACTGCAAGCTCAGCAGACTTATATCTAGCAGCGCAATCTGGTGTGGGAGTAGATCCAGATACTATTGTAGCTGATTGGAGCAAAAGTTCTTCAGGTTCGCTAGTTAAGTTATTCAATATAAACAAGAGTCCAAGTCACGGTGATATTATGGTCGCCAGAACATTTAATGCATTAAAACCATCAGGAACAATAGGCTCTGGTGGGCATGCAGGTATTGTGCTCTACCAAGAAAGTAGCACCGACTTTATAACCCTAGCTTATAATAGAAATATGCCGTTTATGGATGGTTTTGGAATTGAAAAAAGAACTTGTTTGAATAATAGCGAGAAACAAACATTTTTTTTATCAAGAAATCCTGATGGCATTAGTCTTCCAGAAGAATGTCCTATATTTGATCCAAGAGATATAGCTTCATATGTGAGCGCCATAGATAAACAAATAAGTCCTGATATTCATCTTTCAGGTGAAGACAGCTGGATGAATGAAGTAGATTAAATTAGGATGTTTCACACTCATCTTAAAATAGGTTTTTAAAAATATTTACTACACGCAGTAAGGTATGAATATCCTGTAAAGATAGTCAAAATAGCTGCAATCCAAAGAAGAATATGACCTATTAGGTCAACATAAGCAAAACCAGAACCAACGGAGCCAACAAGGAGTGTCGTCATGGCGACCATTTGAATTGTAGTTTTGATTTTAGCCAATTGTGTTACAGGAACACTAACGTGAACTTGCGCCAAGAACTCTCTAAAACCAGCAACTACAAGTTCTCTTGCCAATATTAACAAACACGGTATTTCATCGGCCCTCTTATCATGTACTAGCATGATCAATACGCACCCAACAAGTACTTTATCTGCTATCGGATCAAACATCTTACCGAAACTTGATGTAAGGTTATATTTTCTGGCTAAATAGCCATCAAAAAAGTCTGTAAGACTTGCGATTGCGAATAAAACACCTCCAAGGCGGTGAGCAAAAACTGAATCTTCAAAATAAAAAGTCATTACTATTATCGGAATTGATGCCAGACGTAAGATAGTTAGAAAATTAGGTAAATTCTTGTCAATGTGCATATCACCTATTTTTTAAATCAAATTGAATTATTGGAAGCATCAATCCAGGAGTTATTTTGCATGCCTTCTCACCAATTATATATCCGCCCTTTTTAATATAAAACCCAACAGCGTTTGGCTCTGATAAAAATTTTAAAGTCTTAATACTTACCTTAATTTCATCAATTACTTTGTGCCATAAGTTACTCCCAACTCCTTTTTTTATAAAATCTGGAGCAACGTATAATCTAGCAGGATTTAACCCATTTTCATCATTATTATGACTTACATAAAAAAAACCAATTAAATTACCCTGTGTTTGAGCAGTATAGCATATTGAGTCGTCTAAACTGTCCTTTGTCATTCTGAGCAAATCAACAAGCCCATTTACCTCTTTCTCACTTCTATTCCAGATTGCAGTTGATCTCTTAAGAAGAGTATTAAGATCATCAATATCCCCTGAATTTGCTAATCTAATTTGGTATCCCTTATCCATCTTATATATTTAAACATTTGTCCATATGTCAAAGTCGTAAACAATAAAGCAATATATGTCAATAAACAACTAAGTAACCACTAATAGAATTTTGTGTTGTAAAACCTTGATGAGTATAATAACTATTTATAAAAGTAATAAACTAAAAAATATTTGATCAATGACGCAATTTTATAACAATGCTGAACATGCTCTAGAAGGTGTTTTAAAAGATGGAATGTTAATTCACGCTGGAGGTTTTGGGCTTTGCGGCATCCCAGAGAATATTATTGCGGCTATTGCAAAATCTGGAGTCAAAAATTTGACTATTGTCAGTAATAATTGTGGCGTTGATGACTTTGGTCTAGGAATATTGCTAAAAAATGGCCAAATAAAGAAAATGATTTCATCATATGTAGGTGAAAATAAAATTTTTGAGCAAATGTATCTAGATGGAACACTAGAACTAGAACTTAACCCTCAAGGTACGCTTGCGGAACGTATACGAGCTGCAGGCGCTGGTATTCCTGCTTTTTACACTAAAACTGGGGTTGGAACACTAGTTGCAGAAGGCAAAGAAGTAAAAGAATTTAATGGTCAACAATTCCTGCTTGAGCGCAGTATTTTTGCTGATCTTGCTATCATTAAAGGGCACAAGGCAGATAAATTTGGTAATGTAATGTATAACAAAACCGCCAGAAACTTTAACCCTATCATGGCAACAGCTGCAAAAGTAACAATTTGCGAAGTAGAAGAGATAGTTGATATCGGGCAACTTGCCACTGACTCTATACACAGTCCAGCTATTTATATCCATAGACTTTTTAAAGGCTCAAACTACGAAAAACGAATAGAAAAAGTAACCGTAAGAAAAAAAGGAGAAAATTGATATGTCCTGGTCAGTAGATGATATGTGTAAAATTGCAGCTGAACTCGAAATCAGAGATGGGCAGTTTATCAATTTAGGAATTGGGTTGCCTACAAATATACCCAATTTTATTCCGACACAAGTGAAAGTTTGTTTTCAAAGTGAAAATGGTATGCTTGGTATGGGACCATTTCCGTATGAAGGCGAAGAAGATCCTGATTTAATAAATGCTGGAAAGCAAACAATCACGGCTCTTCCTGAAAGCAGTTATTTTAATAGCGCCGAATCATTCGCTATGATTAGAGGAAGCCATATTGATTTAACAATACTTGGGGCACTAGAAGTATCCACAAAAGGCGATTTAGCTAATTGGGCAATACCAGGTAAAATGATTAAAGGCATGGGTGGGGCAATGGATTTAGTGGCAAACATCAAAAGAGTAGTTATCCTAATGACGCACAATTCTAAGGATGGTGAACCAAAACTAGTTGATAAATGTAGCCTACCGCTCACAGGAGTTGGAGTTGTTGACAGAATCATCACTGACATTGGAGTCTTTGATGTTGTGGCCGAAGGGCTTAAACTAATCAAAAAATCCAATGAAGTAACTTATCAGGAAATAGTCGATAGGAGCTCCGCTAAAATTATAAATGCTCTCTAGGTAAAATTCTAAAAAAAACGCTATGCTTAAAAAATTAATACTCAACTGGGCAGGTCTTTCTTTTTTAATAATTCAAGTGATTTTACTTTCTTCTTGTAGCAATAATATTTACCCGACAAAAATAGTAGAATATAACTTACATGAACCTTTATCATTCCCTAATCAGAAAAAAATAGTGCTAGTTGGTGGATGCTTTGATGTCTTGCATTATGGTCATATAAATTTTTTAAAAAATGCAAAATCTGCAGGTGATATATTAGTTGTTGCTTTAGAGCCTGATGAAACTATTTCTTTATATAAAAAACGCACTCCCATACATACACAATCTCAGCGAGCGACAAATCTTGCAGCAATAAAGTATGTAGATTATGTCTTATTACTGCCTTCATTAAAGGGTTTTAGGGACTATAACCAGCTTGTTCAAGATATTAAACCTGATATTATTGCTGTTACAGCTAATGACCCACAAATTAAAAATAAGCAAATCCAAGCTGATAGTATTAATGCCAGCTTAAGAATTGTTATAGATAGAATAGACGGGTTTTCTACTTCCAAAATTGTTTCTAAAAAATAAACTATATTAATTCAGATATTATAAATTAATAAATATTAGGTATTTTGAATTCTAAAACCTGCGCCTGGGATGACTGTATTTTTACTCTTCCAGGGGGTAGGTCCTAGGATCCAAAAGAATTGAAAATTAATGGCTTTAAGTAATGGACCCCAAATCAAGTTTGGGATAGCTATAAAAACGCTAGGAATAACTAAGTTTGCCTTCAAAACACTTTTTCAAACTCATTTTTTATAATCGTATCAAAATCTTTTAATGCTATTTTAATACCAAGATCCTCAAGAGAGGTAACCGGCAAATCAGAAATTCCGCATGGAATAATTCCCTTATATTTTAATATATTTGGGTTAATATTTACTGAAATACCATGAAAGGTAACCCATTTTCTTACCCGAATACCAATAGCACCAATTTTGGCATCAATATCATCTTTTTGGGTCCAAATTCCAACTTTTCCTGCAATGGTATAGGCATCAATACCAATGATTTTCAGAGAGTTTATAATCCACTGTTCAAGGTGTCTGACATATTGTTTTATATCTTTTTGTCTTATTGACAAGTTAAGTATTGGGTATATCACCCTTTGACCTGGGCCATGGTAGGTAATTCTTCCTCCTCTACCGGTATTAATAATAGGAATATTGCCAAGATCTATTATATCTCCTCTTGAGGAATTAGTGCCAGCAGTATAAACATCCTGATGTTCTACTAGATATACAGCTTCTGAGTTTTTGTGATTAATAATAGATTCTACTCTATTTTCCATTGTATCAAGCATTGTATTATATGCTGACAATCCAGGTACTGTAATCCACTCTGGCTTTACGCTAATTTTCATTTTCTACCAAATAGCTTCTCTATATCCTTCAGTTTTAGCTCTACATAGGTTTGCCTTCCATGATTGCATTGACCAGAGAATGGAGTGTTTTCCATCTGACGAAGTAGCACATTCATTTCTTCATAATTCAGTTTTCTTCCAGCTCTTATTGCATAATGACAGGCATATGTTTCTGTTATTTCCTCGATAAGCTCCGTCAGCGCTATGTTCTCACCCATAGCGAGCAAGTGATCAGAAATATCATGTATTAATTTAACAACATCTGCTCCCCCTATAAGATGCGGCACTTCTGAAACTATTATTGATTTATCGCCAAATTTATCAACACTCAACCCTAGTTTCTCTAGCGCAAGCTTATTATCATTTATCAAATCAGCTCTATGAGAATCTGGCAATTCAACAATTGTTGGCATAAGTAAGCGCTGCTTAATAAGACCATTTTTCTCAATTTGTTTTTTTATCTCCTCATACCCTATTCTTTCTGCAGCTGCATGTTGATCTGTAATGATTATGCTATCATCTGTCTGAGATATAATATATGTACCATGAAATTGAGCCTTAGCCACACCAAGAGGAAACTGCTTATCTTGAGTATGTATTTCATTTTCTTGATATTGCTCAACTTCATTTTTGGCAATTGGAGTAGTTGCACTTAATCCCTGATTACTTGCGACTATATAGTCAGAACGAATATATCCCTTCCCTTTGGCGGTAGTAGTTTGTGGTAACGAAAATCTTGGTATACTTGCTTTCTCATTAAACAACTGCCTGTTATCACTAGATCCTTGTGACATATAATTAATTGCCCTTGAAGACGCAACATTTGATACTTGATTACTTGTTTTATTAAGTGCTTCTCTGATTGCATTTATAGTGACACTTCTTACAAGGTTTGGGTCATGAAATCTGACTTCATTTTTTGCTGGATGTACGTTAACATCAACAAAATGTGGCTCAATTTCAATAAAAATTACTGATAAGGGGTGTCTATCTCTTGCTAAGTAATCTTGGTAAGCCACTTTAAGCGCTACATTCAGTATTTTATCTTTTACTGGTCTATTATTTACAAATAAATATTGCTCATCGGCTGAAGCTCTGTTAAATGTAGGAAGAGATGTAAAGCCTTTGATACGTATGTTATTGCTAGCAAAATCAATATCTGCAACATTTTCAATAAATTCTTTTCCCATAATTTCGGCTACCCTATTTTGTAGCGAATTCTCATCAGTGACACTAGAAACATCAATTATAGTTTTCCCTTCATGAGATAATTTTATCGAAATATTATGATTGGCAAGTGCAATTTTCTTAACAACCAATATTATTGATGCAAGTTCCGTTTTATCTGACCTTAAGAATTTAAGCCGAGCAGGAGTTGCATAAAATAAATCTCTGACTTCAACTGTAGTTCCTTCAGTTAAATTTGAAATTATTGTATCAGAAATTTTTCCTCCACTAATAGTAAGACTATAAGCAGTAGTTGCAGTTTGGTGTTTTGAAGAGATTTTAAACTTACTTATTGCACCAATTGATGGAAGCGCCTCACCTCTAAAACCAAAGCTATTAATATTTAATAAATCATCTTCATCTAGTTTTGAAGTAGCATGACGCAAAATGGCAAGTTCTAGCTCTTCTTTAAGCATTCCTGTGCCATTATCGTGGATGATAATTAGATTCTTGCCTGCACCTTCTATCAAAATAGATATTTTATTAGCACCAGCATCAATCGCATTTTCTACTAATTCCTTGACAACAGAGGCTGGTCTTTCAATTACCTCACCAGCTGCAATTTTATTGATCGTGCTATTGGATAGTATTTTTATAGGCATTGTTTTTAAGTAAATTTTAGAAGTTAAAATTATATCTAAGATGTCACGTTCTTACGACTTAAGATATATACCGATAAACATATCATGAATATAGCAGAAATAAAATAAAGAATCGGTAACCACGTTACACCTGACACCTTATACAAATAGGTACTTACATAAGCCGTTGGCGCAGAAATCAAGACTGAACCAACAGCATGGCTTAATGAAAATAGTCTATACCTTATTGGCATTGGAATAGATTGTTTAAAAATTACCGCTGCTGGCATAAGGACAAAAGGTATAACACAATTGATAGCTATAAAAACATAAGCACTAAATTGCATTTTAGAAGTATAAACACACAGCACTACTAGTATAATCAATAATAGCGCTCCACTAAGTAAAGTAGTTTTTAATCTTCCGATTTTATCTGCGATATAACCACCTATTACAGAGAATATCATGTAAGATACTATTCCTAAGGTAATGATTTTTTGTATATAATGCCTTGATTCCGTCGCAAGAATTTCATAGTTATATGTACCAAAAAATACTATTAAAAATTGTGTAGTACTACCAATACTACCTGCAAGAATCGTACAAGTTAGGAATAATTTCCAGTTTTCTTTAATAATTTTATAAAAAGAGATTGATGAATATTTGTGATAATCATCGCTATCCATAACCTTTATATTATCTTTAAAATCAGTAATTTTCATAGCTATTATAACAATTAAGCTGAGTATAGAGCCAATTAAGAAACTATACCGCCAAACTAAGCTTGTTTCATTGTTAAGAGTAAAGTACCATGCTGATAATGAAGCAGATAAAGATCCAGCCAAAGTGAAAATAGTGGTAAATCCAACTCCTAAACACTTGTTTTTTTCTGATATGTGCTCATATATGTATATTCTGACACCATCTGAGCCACCAGTGACGAATGTACATATGGCCATACGACAGATAAGCAGACTAGCACAGGCAAGCCCTCCTATTTGCTGATAAGAAGGCGTAGCAAACAAGACAAAAGATGCTATGGCAGTGCCAATCAAGCTTATTTTAAAGCTATTTGATCTACCTTTTAAGTCTCCTATTTTACCAAGGACTATTGATCCAATTGGCTTTGCAACCATTGCAATAGACATTACTAAGTAGGTATTTAAAAGCTGAGTGACCGCCTCATCTACCGGAAAAAAATAGGTAGATATATTTGCCGCCATGAAACCAAACAAGTGGTAATCATAGTATTGAACAAATACAGTTAATACTGAGATAATAAAGTTAGTTTTTGTCAATTAAAGCTGCTAATTTATTGTAATTTGAATGTTTTACCACAGTATGGGCAATCTATTTTTTTTAGTTCTGGATCAATCTCTAAGTATATTTTTGGATGATCATAGGGATAATCTTTACCCTGACAAGACACAGAGGTTTGGTAATTTTTTTCAGATTCTTTAGATTGCATTGTTTTGGCTTTTTAAAATTCTAAATTTCACTACTATTATACATATGAATTCATAATATAAAATAAATTATTTAGGTACAAGACAATGAAAAATAAAGTGGTGTTAATAACTGGTTCTACAAGCGGTATAGGTCTAGGAATTGCAAAAAAATTTGCAAGTGACAGCGCTAAGGTAGTAATTAATGGCTTTAGTTCAAAAGATCAATCAGAAGATATTGTTAAAGATTTAAAAAAAATTGGTGCTACTGATGTACTTTTTGACGGTGCTGATTTATCAAAGCCAGATGAAATTGACAATATGTTTAAAAAAGTGAGCAAAACATTTGGCGGAGTTGATGTACTGATCAATAATGCTGGTATTCAGTTTGTATCACCTATTGAAGATTTTCCGCCAGAAAAATTGGAGGCAATAATAAGGATTGACTTAATTTCGTGCCTTTATACAGTTAAAAACGCTATACCTTATATGAAAAAAAATAAATGGGGCCGAATAATTAACATTGCTTCTGCACATGCTCTTGTTGCTTCTCCTTATAAATCTGCCTATGTTGCAGCAAAACATGGCTTACTTGGTTTTACCAAATCTGTAGCGCTTGAAGTAGCACGAGAAGGAATTACAGTTAATGCAATTTGCCCTGGTTATGTAAAAACCCCGCTAGTACTAGGCCAAATAGCCGACACAGCAAAAGCTAGAAACATGACTGAAGACGAAGTGATAGAGAAGGTAATTTTGGCCGCACAAGCAACCAAAAAATTTGTTGAAATAGAAGAAATTGCCGGTTTTGCTTATTTTCTATGTGGCAATGAGGCAAATTCTATTACTGGCGCTGCACTACCAATAGATGGTGCTTGGACAGCGCAATAGTAAGTTTGTTTTTCAAGAAAGAATAGAAAGTTACCCATGGTACATAAATCCAGCTCTAAACGCTCTAAGCCACCCACTCCTTACAGCATCCCGAGCTTGACCCGGGATCCAAAAGGCATTAAGGTTATGACGGCTTTAAGGGTGGATCCTGTATCAAGTACAGAATGACTAAGACATAGTCTAGCTCAACAATTACGGTTTATTTTTAAACAGGAGAAGAGGCAATAAGATCTCCATATTTCTCTTTAATTTTAAGCAAATCAAACCAAGTTACCTTTTTTTGCATTGGTTGCCTTAATAAATATGCTGGGTGAAATATAGCAGTAGTAGTAATTGCATCCGTAAGGTACTGATTAGTGTATGGATAATCATTTTGACGAATAAATGTAATACCTTGATTCTTTCCTAGCAAAGATGTTGTAGCAGTACTACCAACCAATATGATCAATTTTGGCTTAATTAAAGCAATGTGCTTCTCTACAAAAGGCCTGCATATGCTGATTTCATGATCAGTAGGCTTTCTGTTTGCGGGTGGCCGCCAAAATATAGTATTCGTTATATAAGCATTTTTTGTTCTTGATATACCTATTGCTGCAAGCATGTTATCTAATAATTTGCCACTTTCACCGCAAAATGGTATTCCCTTCTCATCCTCTGTTGCCCCTGGTGCCTCGCCAATTAACATAATTTCTGCACTCTCTATACCATCTGCAAAAACTGTATTTGTGGCAAAGTTTTTTAGCTCACAGCCTTCAAAATTTTTAACTATTTGCCGAAGCTCAAGTATAGAAGATGCTTTATTAGCCAAAACTCTTGATTCTATCTCAAGATTATTCTGATCTAATACATTGTTTTTGCCTACCGCTTTACTCTTTGGTACGTTTTCATGAATCTTAGACAAAGATATATCTTTTTCTGAATTGATATCTTTAACCAAATTTTTACTATCTTTTTCTAGAGAAAAATAATAGTCTACTCCCATTTCATTTAACCATTTAATATAAGCAGTTCTTTGATAGTAATCTTTCATATGCAGTTTAAT
Source organism: Rickettsiales bacterium (assembly GCA_017302595.1). GTDB lineage: Bacteria > Pseudomonadota > Alphaproteobacteria > Rickettsiales > Rickettsiaceae > Megaera_A. Next base: position 189,754 of record JAFLDA010000001.1, on the reverse strand, counting down.
CCATGGAAAAAATCAAATACATAATACCAGATTATTTAAACAAGCAAAGGGTTGATAAAGCAATTGCAGAATTACTACCTAATTCTTCTCGCTCTCAAATTCAAAAAGCAATAAAAACCGGGCTATTATACATCAATAACACTCCTGTACTAAGTATTGCAGCCAAAGTTTTTGAGAATGATGTAATAGAATTATCGTTATGCAAACCGGACACTTCAGATATCACGCCATCAGATATACCTCTAGACATTGTATATGAAGATGAAGATGTTATTGTAATAAATAAAAATTCACACACTACTGTTCATCCTGGGGCAGGCAATCACACTGATACCCTGGTAAATGCACTGCTTTTTTATACCAAAAACCTCTCAAGCATAGGTGGAGAATTTAGACCAGGTATAGTTCATAGACTGGATAAGAATACCTCTGGTTTGATGGTAGTAGCAAAAAATAACTTTGCCCATACAAACCTTGCAGATCAAATAAAAAATGATGAATTAATAAGAAAATATAAAGCACTGGTTTGGGGTATAATCAAACCAACCGAAGGTACTATTGACCTAAATATTGGGCGAAGCAAATTAGATAGAAAAAAGATGGGCATATACAGGGTCGGTGGCAAACGTGCAATTACACATTATAAAACTCTTGAAATACTAGTTAATGGCCAATTTAGTTTAGTTGAATGTCAACTTGAAACCGGCAGAACGCACCAAATACGAGTGCATTTGAGTCATTTTGGACACTCGATTGTTGGCGACCAAACTTATGGTAATAATGCAAGGAAATTACTCAACGTACAAGATGGTCTTAGAGATATTCTTACCAACTTTAATCATCAAGCATTACACTCTTACTATATTAGCTTTATTCATCCAGTAAAAAAAGTGAGATTAGAGTTTGAAAAAGAACTACCAGACGATTATAATTTCTTGCTTGAAAGCATAATAAGTGCTTTGGATAAAAATTAACGATAATTTAAGTAGATAAATAATGAAACCCTTTAAAATTTTTGCTCTAATCTTGGCGCTATTTGCAACTGTTTCTTGTTCTAAAAAAGAGGAAAATTTGTGGATAGTTGGGACCAGTGCCGATAACCCACCATATGAATTTCTTAAAGATGGCGAAATTCAAGGCTTTGATATCGACTTGATGATCGAAATAGCAAAACATCTTGGAAAAAAAATAGAATTTAAAAACATGGAATTTCATGGCCTTCTTGCTGCTCTAGCAAGCAAAAATATTGATATGTCAATTGCGGCCATGTCAGTCACACCTGAAAGATTAGCTAGAGTAGATTTCTCTATCCCTTACACTGACTCAAAAATAGCTGTGTTGTACCGTATTGATAGTAATTTTACTGAGCCATCTGATTTCAAAGATCATATGATAGGAGCACAACTTGGAACTATATGGACGCTAATTGCACATGATATGTCTATCAAATATTCTTTCAGAACTAAATCTTTAGCTAGTAACTTAATGTTAGTAGAAGAATTAAAAAATGGTAGAATTGATGGAGTTATGCTTGAAGAATCACAAGTGCAGAAGTTTGTTGAAAAAAATAACGGACTTGCAAGACTTTCAATACCACAATATGGCTCATCTTTTTCAATTGCACTACCTAAAGGGAGCGAAGATAAGAAGAACATTGATCATACTATTAAATCCTTAAGAAGTAATGGCACCATTGCTTCTCTTGCTAAAAAGTGGGGTCTAGTTGGTGCAGAGTAAAGAATTTAAACAGGCAGTTGGCAAATTTCCCACTGGAGTTTGTGTAATAACAACTTCTAATTCAGATAAATTGTGGGGTTTTACTGCCAACTCGTTTGTTTCAGTTTCACTCACTCCCCCTTTAATTTCATTTTGTCTTAACACTGACGCAGCAAGTCTAGAAGCATTTAAAAACAGTAAATTTTTTGTTGTCAATATACTATCTTCAACGCAAGAAGCTATCGCCAAGAATTTTGCGCAGCCAGCCAAAGATAAATTTGCTAATATAAATTACAAAATTGATGATCATACACAATCACCGTATTTAGCAGACTCTGCTAGTATCTTGTTTTGCAGAAAAAAAGAACAAATTATATGTGGTGATCATTATATTTTCATAGGAGAAGTAACAGATACGCAAATAGACGAAAATAAAAATCCACTCCTATATTTTGCAAGAAGTTTTAGAGAAATAAAATGAGCGTAATCAATATTACCTTAAACGGTTCAACGGGAAAAATGGGCATGGCATTTACAGATGCTGTAATAAAGAGAAAAATACAAGAACTTGAGATCAAACATAAAACTGGAAGTAATACAAAGCTAGCAGATTTAATTACTTACTGCAAGGGAAGTGATATTTTGGTTGATTTCTCAGTACCAGAGAGTATTTATAACATAATAAATGCGGCAAAAACCACTGGAATCAAGCTATTTATCGGTACGACTGGTTTAAGCACTGAGCAATTAAATGATTTGAAGAATGTTGCTAAAACTAACTCTGTATTATTTGCTCCAAATGCAAGTATTGGTGCTAATTTATTGGCTAAAATTGCAACTACAGTAGCCATAGCAAATGAAGAGTCTGATGTTGAGATAATTGACACTCATCACCGCTACAAAAAGGATGCCCCATCCGGTATGTCTTTAATGATTGGACAATCAATAGCAAACGCCAGGAATTTAGACTTTAAAAAAAACGCAATTTTTCAAAGGACCAAGAACCAAACTAGGCAAAATAACGAAATTGGTTTCTCTTCTGTCAGAGCTGGAGGAATTTTTGGTGATTGCCAAGTCATTTTTGCTGACGATGATGAGGTAATATCGCTGGAATATAGAGCTTTATCACGAGACGCCTTTAGCAAAGGAGCTATAATAGCTGCAAAATGGCTATATAAAATGCCTCCAGGATTCTACACAATGCAAGATGTAATTGGGATCTAATACCTCCTCTCCCCCTTAACTTTACCAACTGTTTGTCATCCCTCCAGTAAAATCAATAATATTTATTTAATTTCACCTAGCCATTTATAACAACATTAAATATAGAATAATTATGTTAATTATTTTTTAACTATATAGGTTTATCCTTTTTATTTAATAGGTTCTAATGTTGGTTAATTTGACAGAGGGGGTCTTGATGTCCAAGGATAAATCATTTTGGGAATGGCTTTTTGGCAATTCATGCTGTGCTGGTCGAGATAAAGATAAAGACTATACCAGAGAAAGAGAAGAAGGTAAGGATAGAATTGGAGATAAAGACAAAAGCAAAGATAAAAACCTTACAACTAGCAAAAGATTAGAAAGCGATTTTGATGAACAACCAGGATCTATTTTTAGTGATGTTGATTTAAACGAGGATAGCGTATACCATACAGGAATCACAGGCGAAAGTGATGATGGTAGCGTAGAAATCAGATAACGACTAAGAATATTAAGATATTATTATTCAGGTTTGAGAAGACAAAAGCGCATACAGCCATCTTGAACCTATTAACGGAGGTATCGACCATACACTACGAGACCAGACTTAGTCCTAGTGCGGTACAAAAAGTGTTAGAAATCAAGATAAGCAAGTGACACTCTTTGTAAAATAGATAAGATTTTTAATACCATCAAGAAAGAAAAGACCAATGTGTGTGATTAAAAATTTTTCTACACACTAAATCTACTGCGCTAAAAACAATCAAAAGCAGGTAACTCCACAAAACAAAAAGGAGCAACCAAAAGGTATTCCTTTTACAGAAGATCTACACACCAATTATATACCTGCCAATTATACTAACTGGCAGGTATTATATATTAATTACAAGCGTCTTTCAGTTTTTGTCCAGCTTTAAACTTAGGTTGTTTGTAAGCAGCTATTTTTATCGCTTCACCAGTTCTTGGGTTACGACCTGCTCTTGCAGCAACTTTTGTAACACTAAAGTTACCAAAGCCAACTAGCGTCACATCCTTGCCTTTACCTAATGCACTAATAACAGAACTAGTAAACATATCAATCACTCTTTCTGCTTCAGCTTTAGTACAGCCGTTTTTTTCTGCTATATATGATACAAACTCTCCTTTGTTCATAGTAAATTTCTCCATATTAATGTTTATACTTTGTTAAATAACTTAACAGTCCAAATTCTAGCACCAACCACTTACTATCAACAACAAAATAGAATGCTGTTTGTGCTTTTTATCGATACATTGGCTACAAAATCACACTAGTTGATTTTTAAGGTTAACTAATCTTTGTTCAAAAGCATCAATCATCTTTTGAATTGCTAATGAAAAGAAAAGACCAATAACCATATCTAGTATCCTAGATTTAAACTCAAAATCAATAGAAAACTGTACCTGAGATACCTTATCAAGTTGTTTTATTACCCACTTACTTTCTAAGTACTTGAATGGACCAGATATTGCTTTTGAAATAATTGTGATCTCTTGTTCCTCTTTATAAATCTGAACTTCAGATATATAGCTTTCTGATATCCCATTAAAACTAACACTCAACTCGGCTATAACTTTATCACTATCTGCATTTAATATAGTTGCTTGTGAGCACCAAGGTAAAAACTCTGGATATTTTTCAATATCCATCACTATATCGCATATAAAAGCAGGATCACTCTCTACATTTTTTACTTCTTTAAAAGTATGCATTAAGCAACACCCAATTTTAAATTTCTATTTTCTTTCATCTTAATAAAATCATCTCCAGCATGGTATGATGACCTAGTTAAAGGCGAAGATGATACCATTAAAAAACCTTTTGCTTTCGCCATCCTTTCAAAATACTTAAACTCATCAGGTGTAACATATCGATCAACATTGGCGTGATTTTTTGTAGGTTGCAAATACTGCCCTATAGTAATGAAATCAACTTCGGCTGCCCTTAAATCATCCATTACCTGCAATACTTCTTCATCTTTTTCTCCCAAACCCAGCATTATCCCAGATTTAGTAAAAATATAAGGATCAAGTTTTTTTACTTTATATAGCAAATTGAGAGAATGAAAATATCGTGCACCAGGTCTGATAGATTTATATAAAGAAGGTACTGTTTCAATATTATGATTATAAACATCTGGTTTAGCAGCAACTACTTTTTCTACAGCTCCATCTTTTCGTAAAAAATCAGGAGTTAAAATCTCTATTGTTGCTTTTGAACTAGTTTTTCTAATAGCCCTAATACAGTTTGCAAAATGCTCTGCACCACCATCATCAAGATCATCCCTATCAACAGACGTAATAACCACATGCTCCAAACCAAGTTTTTCTACAGCTAATGCAAGACGCTCAGGTTCATGAGGATCCAATAAATCAGGTCTACCAGTTTGAACATTACAAAAGCTACAAGCTCTTGTACAAACTGAACCAAGCACCATAACTGTTGCATGTTTTTTTTCCCAGCACTCTCCGATATTCGGACAAGCAGCTTCTTGACAAACAGTATTTAGCTTTAGCTTGTCAATGAGCTCCATAGTATTCTGGAACCCCTTAGAAGTTGGAGCTTTCACTCGTATCCAATCTGGCTTTTTTAACGTCATAGACTTATAATGTTAGAATTAGACAATTGCTCAAGACCAATAATATCAGTTGCAGTGATGAATGTCTGCAAATTAGTAGATAAAATATATTTCGCAAGCTCAGTTGTTCTTTCATTGTCCAAATGTACAAAAATCTCATCTAATAATAAAATTGGATGAGATTTAGTGTGCTCTATAATAGAATTCACTGAACATAAAAGTATTGATATTAGCAACGCTTTCTGCTCCCCAGTTGAGCATAATCTAGCTAGTCTATTCTCAGAATTTAGAACAATAAAATCAGTTTTATGTACGCCAAAGCTTGCTCTGCCAGTAAACGAATCCCCTGCTCTTGATTTTTTCAGTTCTAACTCATAAAAACCGACATTATCTTCCACTCCATTTTGATGTGCGAAGATATCAGTCAATTTCAGAATAGCTTTTGGAAAATCTGAACTAAGATTGTTAATTGTCTTTTGCATAACTTCAACAACTTTTTTTCTTTCAATATCAATCAAAACCGCTTCTTTAGCGATTTTATTTTCAATATTGGTGATCCAAGATTCTTGAAAATAAACATCTCTATTAGCTAATATTTTATTTCTCTCTCTGACAAAATATTCATATTTAGCAATACTCTTGGCATGCTCATTATTAAAATTATAAACAATTCTATCCAAGAATTTTCTTCTAATAGTGGTAGACTGATTAAAAATATTCTCCATTTGTGGAGTAATCCATATAATGTTAACAAAATTCGTAAGCTCAGCAGCAGGAATTTTTGTACCATTATATGAGATTTTTCTTAAACTACTCCCTAATTTATATTCTGACGTAATATCTGCTCTTCCCAGTTTACTATCTAAATTAAAAACAGCTTTCCATTCGTTATTTTCTAACTTACACATTTCATTATATCCAGATTGTTTCAATCCTTTACCTGGCGATAGAAGAGAAATGGCTTCTAAAACACTTGTTTTCCCTTTGCCATTTGGGCCAATAAGCATTGTTATACCTCTATCAAATTTCAATGAAAGATCTGTGAAATTTCTAAAATTTAGAAGTTCAAGAGAATTTAAGGTTATCTTGCTCATTAAGTAGGATATGTAATTTTAAGCTGTTTTATAGTTCTAGGCGTGGACTCAATAACCTCAATCACCAAATCATTATTGAGAACTACGATTTCTCCCTTTTCAGGAACGCACCCTTTAATAGTCATTATAAGCCCCCCAATGGTGTCAATTTCTTCACAATCATTTTCAAATTTTACACCAATCACTTCCTCAAGCTCTTCTATCTCGACTCTAGCACTTGTTACCACTACCCCAGGACGAATTATTTTATAACTATTTCCTTCTGTATCAATATCATGCTCATCATCAATTCTGCCTACTATTTCTTCAATAATATCCTCTATAGTAACCAAACCATCCGTACCACCGTATTCATCAACTACAATTGAAATATGGGTTCTTGCTATTTGCATCTGTTTCAGTAGGTCTATCAACTTCATTGAATGAGGCGAAACAATATGCTTCCTTAATAATTTTTTAATTGGAATCTTTTTGCCACCTACTACAGAGTGAAATAAATCCTTTATATGTATAAAACCAACAATATTATCCAAACTGCCCCTATATACCAGAGTTCTAGTATGAGCATGTTCAACTACTGAGTTACAAATTTCTTCAAATTTTAAATCTATGCTCACAGATCCTATATCTGACCGAGGAATCATCACATCTTCAACGGTTTTTTCAGCAAAACTACGCATATTAGATTCGATCTTATTACTTGCTGATCGTAACTTACTTTGATCGTTATCCTTTTTTCTAATTTTAATTAGCCTTTGTAAAAAAGCATAAATCTTTGATTTTTCTTGAATAGAATTATAATTCCCCGTGGGACCGTCTTTAGGCATAATAATAATATAATAATATTAATAAGACATTTTAATACCAAGTTCTAGTAACGCCTCTTTTTCCATCGCTTCCATTGCCTCTGCATCGTCGTCGTCTACATGATCGTATCCCAATAAATGCAGTACTGCATGAATGAGAAGATGTTTGAAGTAATCTTCAAAATCAGATGACATTTCGATTGATTGTTTAGCTACCGTTTGGTAGCCAAAGGCTATATCACCCAGATACAGATGACTTTCTTCTGGTTTATAATTTGGTAATTCTCGCCAATTTATTTCTATATCTGGAAAAGATAAAACATCAGTAGCTTTGTTTTTCCCTCTAAATTCAAAATTAAGATTCTTCATTCTCTCATCATCAGTGAGCAAAATCGAAATATCTAATTTTTCTACAGAATAAATATTTTTGAATCGTGATAGTACTAGATCAACTATCTTTGTAAGCATAACACTGTTAATCTTTGGATAATTACTCCAATCATTACAATCACAAGAAACTTCTGTACTAACTGCCATTAATTTGATTTTAGTATATTTTAAGTTATTATATAAAAACTAGACAAAAAGTGAAGCATTTAAAAGAAAATAGCAAAAAATAATGGCCGAAGGGGACGACGAAGATAAAGATCAAAAAACTGAGGAACCCTCCCGAAAGAAGATAGAAGATGCACTAAAAAAGGGACAAGTTGTTCACTCAAAAGAAGTGACAAGCTTTGCGGTATTCTTACTACTGACCATAGTCACTATCTGGATTATACCCCAATTACTACAATCTATGGGAAGTAACCTTAGATTTTTTATTGAAAATGCAGGAAATATCTCCATCGATCAAGGCAAGGTTGAAATACTTCTTGTGGCTATTATGAAAAAAACCCTAATATATTTAAGCCCAATATTTTTAATAATCATTATAGCTTCAATTGCATCTTCGTTTTTTCAAGCTGGTGAATTTATTTTCTCACTTGATCCAATAGAACCCAAGTTATCTAAATTATCTATTGTTAAGGGGTTTAAAAAAATTTTTTCGATGAAAAGCGTCATGGAGTTCATCAAAGGTATTTTTAAAATACTTCTAGTTGGCTCTTTTGTGGCTATTGTAATAGCAGCTGATATACAAGAATTGGCACAATACCAAGAATTATCTATAGCTGGCATTCTCGCTCAACTAATGACTATTATTAAACATATTTTGATTTTAGTAACAATCATCATGGCCGTTATAGCAGCAGTGGACTTTGCATTTCAAAGCTATCAGCACCACCAAGAGCTAAAAATGACTAAGCAAGAAGTCAAAGAAGAATATAAACAATCCGAAGGTAACCCTGAAATTAAACAAAAACTACGTAGCTTAAGAAAATCTCAAGCAAAAAAACGAATCAAACTTACAGTACCACAAGCAACCGTGGTTGTTACCAATCCTGAACACTATGCTGTTGCCCTGAAATACGATCAAAACAGCCAATATGCACCTATATGTGTTGCAAAAGGTCTTGACCTCATTGCTCAAACAATAAAAGAGATTGCAAAGGCGTCTAACGTACCAATCGTGGAGAATCCGCCACTAGCTAGAAGCTTATATAAGAATGTTAAAATCGATGAAGAAATACCTGTTGATCATTTCGAAGAGGTAGCTAAAATTATATCTTATGTAATGTCACTAGAAAACACAAAAAATAAAAAATGACGATAATATCACCATCCCTTTTATCGGCTAATTTGGCCAGCATCTCTTCTGAACTTCACAATTTAGAAAAAGCAGGAGCAGATATGATCCACGTTGATGTTATGGATGGTAATTTTGTACCAAATATTACCTTTGGACCAATTATAGTTTCAACCATTAAAGAAAATTGCTCGTTGCCAATTGATGTACATTTGATGATAGAACAACCAGAAAAATGGATTCATCAATTTGCAAAAGCCGGGGCAGATATACTAACCATTCATCCAGAATCAACTAAACACCTAGATAGGACTATAGATGAAATAAAATCGCATGGCACAAAGGCTGGAATATCGTTATTACCTACAACATCTATCAATATTCTTGAATACATAATCGATAAAATCGATCTTATTTTGGTAATGACCGTAAACCCTGGTTTTAGTGGACAGAAATTTATGCATAACCAATTAAAAAAAATAGGCGCAATTTCTCAGCTTACAAAAGGAACAGATATTATTTTAGCAGTAGATGGAGGAATCAATGACGAAACTGCTAAGCTATGTACTCAAAGTGGAGCTAATATGCTGATTTCAGGAAATTATATTTTCTCCGGAAATTACAAAGAAAAAATTAAAAAACTTAAGTCATAAAAAATCATGGAAACTATTGTTACTTCAGGAAGCATAAAAGATAAATTTGCCAATACAATCACTGGATTGCCAGATGGTTTCAAGTATCTCAATGAAATTTGCCCTGATATTATGCAAGATATCAAATATGCTACTGAGGATAATTTTACAGGAGTCGTTGTACCAGGATACCACAGACCAGTAGCCATTCTAACAGAAGTAGTATGTTTAGCACTAAAACAAATCCAAGAAGAATTAGCAAAAAATAGATTAAGTTTACTTATTTGGGACGCTTATAGACCAGTTCAAGCAGTAGATTACTTTTTGCAATGGGAAGATATACCAGATGTTGCTCATATCAAAGCTAGATTCTATCCCGAATATGAAAAACATCACCTTTTTGAACTTGGCTTTATTGCCCCAGGTCATAGTGCACATAGTAGAGGTTCCACTGTAGATCTAACTATCTTCAGCCTTGACACTAATCAAGCCCTAGATATGGGCACTGAATTTGACTTCTTTGGCAAAAAATCATACGCAAGTTGCAATTCTATAGACAAACATGCCATAGAAAATAGACATCTACTGAGAAATTTAATGATCAAATACGGCTTTAGAGGAATTACACAAGAATGGTGGCATTTTACTTTCGCAAATGAACCTTTTAAAGATCAGTACTTTAACTTTCCTGTTAGCTAAATTTCTTTCTATCATGATTAAAATGCCTTCCGGCCATTTTTCTCTTACTTGTTTTTGAATATAAATAAGAAACAACGACAATTACTGAAAATGATGCGGTTGCAAACATCGCCGCAACTGGTACGTTATCGTTTAAAGCAAGAATTAGCGTAGTAACTGAAATGATTGCAACATATAAAAGCGAAAATAACCTGCCAAGCTTAGTTGCTCTATTATGACGCTCCATTTCTAATAAATCCATAGAATGCATATGGTTTTGCTCCTTTTGCGCCATATCAAGAATCTTCTCGAATGTGCCAGGATAAAGCTCTTCATATTCTTCTATCAAATCAATTGGCGGAAGAATGCTCTTATATTTTCTTCTTATTACACCTTGATCACTTCGATTAAAGTTAACAATTCTGCTATATCCCTTATTAAGGCGATTATTTTCAAAAAACTTTCTACTTTCTTTCATATGCTTTTACTATTTTCTTGTAAGCCGCCCCCATATCCTCCGAGGGACTGATAAACAAATCATCTAAATTTCTTGTTTCCATATGTTTGACTGATATCGTTCCAAACCTAAAAACGCTTAAGAAACCGCTGATAAACTCCTTTATCATAATAACTTATCCTTAATTTTCAATAAATCTATCTGGCACAAAAGGCTCCCCCCTGAAATTTACTGCATTATCATATGAATAGCAACATGTTAAATATTTTTTGTCACAAGATGGAATTAACTTGATAGAAGTATATTCATTTGCACTTAGTGTAAATTCTTGCTCCAAACCTATAGTTTCTTTTGCATGAATACAAATCTTATATTCAGCAATTTTTAGATGCTGTTTTAATACTTGCAACGTTCCATTTTGAAAATAACTAAATTTTGCACCCTCTAATTCTTTAAACTTCATGAATTTCCCTGATATTTCATAAGGAATAGAATCAATAGAGTATTTTGGCAAACTTATTCCACATTTATCATCTGCAAAATTAGCCCTACAGGTTTTACTAAAGCTATTTAGTAATTGTTTCTGATATTTTATTGTCTCTGGTTCACAGTACAGCTCAAATTCCAGGTCATTACTTACAACTTTTGTACAAATATATCTATATGACTGCTTAACTGCATTTTCATCAAATGATGATATGCTAACTATCGCCCCGTCTATACAACACTCTTTTTCAATTCCTTCTTTATCATATATCCCCTTGATTATGATAAGGTTCTTGCCAGAATCGTTAAAATTTGCTTTTGCTATTGATAGACCTGATTTACAGCAATATTGCCTTTCATTCACTCTTAAATTTTCAGAGCATGAAGTAAGACTTATACTGGTTCCACCTAAAAACTCGAAATCAAACAAGTGTAAGTAACCACTCTCTTTTTTACTCATTCAAATACCTCTAATAATTCGGTATCTAGAATACTTATGGTACCATCATTGTTTAAAGAATATTGAAAACTATCATTAGCAAATCTTACAGGCACATCAAATTCATAGTTGGAAGTTATTATAGTCTTTTTGGGAACCTCTTTTAAAAAAGTGACAATACCTGTAGTGTAGTCAGCTTCCCAAGCATCTACCTGTACCCCATTAAACCAAAACTTGATTGTATTCTTCTTTGGTTTAGTTATTTTTCTTAGAACACTTGATACTACGTCATTATAAGTTTTTTTTAATTGAACTCTGCCTCCCCCTTGCACGTCGGAATCTGTAAATTGCTGATTGATAGCTTTATGGTCGAAATAATCTTTTAATCTAAATGAGTATCTCGAACCAGACCGCGCTATAAAAAAACTATTAAAAATTTCAAATTGTGGTTCTGATAACCTACAATTCTTGAGATTGTAAAGCCTTCTAGGAAAAGTAATATTTGACGACCTATTTTCTCTTCCAGAAAGCGTCATTGCATATGAAGTTGAAAACTTAGATACTCCTTGAGCATAAATTTCCATAAAATCAGGAAGATTAGTATCATGAAAATTTTGACTCATTTATTTTCTCTTAATAAAAGCTTTACAATCTACTACCATTCTATTGAGTACTAGATCTTTTGCCTTATCAAAAATAATGCTATTGGCTTTTAGACCATCTATTACATAGCCGCTAAATAACTTATTCATAAAGGATAAATTTTTCACACAATAATCAGCAATTATTGCTAAAGTTCCATAATTTAAATCTTGGGCATAAACTGAAATTTGAAAATCAATTTCATATTGAGCCATCTTATGAATCGATAAATCTTCTGCCTTGACAATATTAATTAAGACAAAAGGCCCTTGGGCATCTTGGGAGGTCCCTATATACACTCTTTTTACCAGTGACATAAGATTTATATCATTAACCAGTGTTGTATATATCCTATTTTGAAAATCATGTATAAAGGTTAGTGACATTGTTATACCCTCAAAGCGATTATGTTTAGCCACCTATCCTTATGCTCTTCATTCATTATTCTCTTAATATCAAATAAGAACTCTTTAAAAAATATTCTCATATCTGTTGTTATACCTTTCATATATCTTGTTCTAAACGAATAATATTCTTCACCAATAACATTACCAAAACTTACTCCTTCTAATAGAATGTACCTCTTATCTACTATAGCGTTTACGGAAGCATAAACTTCAAATACTAATTGCCAATTAGGCTCTATTATCGCTGATGCAGATTGGTTTTTTAATATTTTAATTTTATGCACTAATTTGCTATTAGCACTTATATTTCTTGATGACATAAATTTATATTTTTAGCATCCTAAATGGCGTATATAGATCTTTGAGAATAGAACTCATACTACTTGGATTTTCTGAGTACTCATAAAGCCCAATAATATGCAAAAGAATCCCATGTTTTATAGGTCCTGGAATATTATCTTTAGTTCCAGCTGAATAATGGACTTGAATATCTTTGCTTACATATTGGTCAGATAACAGTATTTTACCATCATGCAGAATGCATCCGCCATATTTTGATGTGATATCCTCTTGTGTTTGCTTTGCATCAAGCAAAAATACTGCTTCTATTTTATGGATTGGCCTGAATTTTAGATTTATATCCTTCTTTGCATCTTTAACACTGCAAATAATATTTCTATTTTGAATCATCAAACCAGTATAATTTTCAGCCCCCTCAACAGCCACTTGTATTAGGCTTTGGATATACTTATCATCGTAGTCATATGATACTCTAAGACAATTCTTAACCTCATTCAAAGACCATATATTCTCTGTGCTATTTTTCCTTTCTAGATAATCTATATACATTGACTCTCTCGCTATAAATTTAAGCTACAAATTTTGCTAATTTACACGCCAAAGGATTAACTACATCTGCACCTACTCGTTTTACTGCATAAAATCTTATATATGGTTTATCTGTATATGGATCTCGAGTAAGGTTTACCCCAGATCTATCTACAATTTTGTAGGTAGACTTAAAATCACCCAATGCTATAGCTAGTTTATTTGCACCTATATCTGGCATATGCGAATAAATCACAACCGGAATACCAAATACACTTTGTTCCAATGGGTCACTAAGAGATTGCTGCCAAATAAAACGCTCATTTTTATCTTTAAGAGACTGAATAGCCGATAATGTTGATCTGTTCATAACAAACCTTGCATTAGCCAAGTAAGCTGGATCTAGTATATTTATTAGCTTTAGCAACCCCTCTGGTGAAATTGCATTACCAATATTGACTTTTTCTATTTTATCATCAGTTATAAACCCTTTTGGCTTACCCTCACCATCGCCCAAAACGAAGGCTTCATTTTCTAGCTTTACAAAACTATCAACTAATCTATCAACCAACCAATTTTCTATGTCAATCGCAGAATCATCTATTAGAGCCTGTGTTGCTTTTGGTTGAGCATAAATTTCATGAGTTTGAATTGTTTTCTTAATTAGTTTTGGTGTATCGGAATCTCTTCTAACGACTGTTTCTCCAACCCAACCAGAAACAAAATTACCATCTTCTATTATCATATCCAATGACCTAGTGGAAATATTCTCTACCGTTGCTATTTGTCGCATTGGAGATAAAGTTTTTATACCAGAAATAATTTTATTATTTAATGACGGAAGAAGCGTTACCCCTCCTTCTTCGCCTCCTCCACTTAATGACTTCACTGTAAGACTTGTATCAATCTCTCCCTTTCTTATATAATTGGATATATTTGCTGAATCTTGAGTTAAGTAATATGGTACCTCATTATTTTGTACGAATTGATCGTAAATTATATTAACTTTGCTTTCTATTTCATTGATTTTTTCTTTTTTTACTGTTTGATTTGTAATAAAATCACGCAAATTCCCAGCTATTTCTCTAACTTCACTTTCTAACATATAACCTCAATATTTTTCTATTTGTTTTAGTAAGCTCTTAACTTCTAACCATAAACTCGTATCACTAACAATCATGTCATTAGAGTGATATTTAATATTATTAATCTCAGCCATAGAATTTGCCGGAAACGTCACAACACTTATCTCCATAAGTTCTACTTCCTCTATAATTCTATTGCCCAATTTATTATAATTTGATGATTTAATACTAAATCCTACACTTAAGCCACTGACTGCTTTTTGCTTAATTAATGAACTTACTTCAGCCCCTAATGAAGTAGAATTATTGATTTCTGCTTCCATTTTTAAGCCATATTCATCTTCTTCTAAACTGGTAATTACCCCAATGGGTTTTGTGATATCATGTTGCCATAGTAATCTTACATCTCTATGAGAAGTATTTTTAAAGGCACCTTTGGCTACTATATCGTTTTGACTATCTGCCACATCAAAAACGCTTGCGTATCCAGCTATTATGTTATTTCTATTTTTACTTGACTTGATGATAAATTCTTGGCTTATCCAACCTCTTTTCAAAACAACCTCCTAAATATCTACATTAATATTATTTTCAGTTATAATAGAAATATTTGGAGCACTAAGAAAAAATCCCCAACAAAATTAATTGTTAGGGATTTTTTTTTATTTTATTAAAAAATTTAGGTAATTAATGTTCTTCTGAAATATCATCTGAGAAATCAATATCAACTTCAAATCCTATTTCTTCTTCAGTTGAGAACGATGCTTCTTTTGTTATATCATCGAATCCTTCTTCTATGGACATAGATTCTTGAGTTTCTGCGTACAGATTTTCTTCAGCTATATCGTCCATCTTATTATTTTTTTGCAAGCTAGCAACAACTGAATCTCTCAAGTTACTGATTTCAAGCTTATTATTCGCTATTTCCCTAAGAGCTACCACTGGGTTTTTATCATTATCTCTTTCTACCGTAAGAGGAGCACCAGATGAAATATGTTTCGTCCTCTCTGCAGCTAATACTACTAATTCAAATCTATTTGGAATTTCTACTACACAATCTTCTACTGTAACTCTAGCCATATCAAAAATATATATTAATTTCGCTTCGTCATGCTACACCAATAGACCTAATAATTCAAGAAAAAACTCCAAGCATCCAAAATACCCTACTCATCATAGCTACTCTACAAATATTTCAGAAAATAAATTACTATTAAACTGATGTAAATACAACCAAATCGCCCCTTGACATAGTAATAAATAGAGTTATAATGCAACCTTACTTTGATTCTTTAAAGAAGTTAGGAAAAGAAAATGAAGATTGTTAAGTCACTTAAATCCCTAAAAAGTAGAGATAAAAACTGCAGAATAGTTAGAAGAAATGGCCGGGTTTGGGTTATTAATAAAGTAAACAAAAGATTCAAAGCCAAGCAAGCGTAAATATATTTCCCATAAGCTTAAAAAAATGGTGCTTACATATTGGGCATCATTTTTTTTACAAAAGTATCACTAATACCGCTCTTATAAAAATTATTAGCCGCTCATTTTTCAAATAATTATATTCATTCAACCCCTCATAAGGTTAAAATGTCTTTGAACTTCTAATAGTATTGTTGAGTTATGGCTAATTGGTTGATATTTGCATCAATAATTATTATCCTCCTTGCGCTAGACCTTGGAGTGCTAAACAAAAAGGATAAAGTAATGAGCTTTAAAGAAAGTGCATTACTTACACTGTTTTATGTCACTATAGCATGTTTTTTTGGTCTATTTATCTTTTACCATATTGGAGCGCACAAAGCACAAGAATATTTTACTGGCTTCTTGCTAGAAAAAGCCATGTCCCTTGATAATATATTCGTAATTTCTATCATTTTTCATTTTTTCAAAATTCCTCTACAATACCAACATCGAGTACTATTTTGGGGGATATTAGGAGTAATAATCCTAAGAGCTATCATGATATACGCAGGAGTATTAGTACTTGCTAAATTTTCCTGGATATTATTTATTTTCTCTGCTCTGCTTATTTATACCGGGATCAAAACTCTTTATATGGCTGAAAACCACGATTTTGATCCACAAAATATGTATGTATATCAAATATTAAAAAAGAAATTTAACATCTATCCTGAATTAGCAGGGAATAAATTCTTCATCGTTCAAAATAACAAATTATTTATTACTCCGCTATTCATCGCTCTAGTTATCGTTGAGTTTATGGATATAGTATTTGCAATCGATAGTATTCCAGCTATATTTGCAGTAACCACTGATCCTTATATAGTTTATACATCCAATATATTCGCAATCCTAGGGCTAAGAGCGCTATTTTTCTGTCTAGCTGATATTGTAGAGCGCTTCAAATATGTTAAATACTCTCTTGGAATTATTCTTGTTCTTATTGGAGTAAAAATAATAATTTCACATTATGTAAAAATTTCTTCAATGTTTACTTTAGCGGTTACTGTAATATTGCTTATACTTGGCGTGGTGGTCTCTATTATAAAAAAAGAAAAAAGCATTAACGGCTAATTCTTCTGAGATATCCTACTAATAAAATAATGACCAAGATAACAAAATGGGGTATCTAGAAGAGCAGCTATCACCTTAAAAAATATGCTGCTGTACATAATAATCATATAATTATCCCAAGGTATTATAGAAAATATAGCAAGCATGGTCACAACAGTTGTTGTATCAATAAATTGAGCAACTATTGTGCTGACATTATTTCTAATCCAAAGATGCCTACCTTTGGTCAAGTATTTTATGTGAGCAAAAATGTGTATATCAGCAACTTGTCCAACATAGTTAGCAACTATTGACGCAAATGAAGCAATACCAAAAGCGTTAAACACCATGTGAAATGTCTGATCATCAACTATTGACCAATCAGTAGCCGATAGAAAATCAGATACTGCTAGTAATAACATAACAATTAAACTACATATAACACCATTTCTGACCATAAATTTGGCATTTTCAACGCCATAAAACTCTGTCACTAAATCTGAAATCAAGAACGTAACTGGATACAGAAGCACACCAACTGAAATCTCAAAAGTACTCAAATATAGATCAATTGAAACAAATTTCTGAAAAATTAAATTGCCGGTAACTATAAGAGTGCAAAAAATGGCGTTCATTATTATGAACAATTTTGTCATGATATTAATCTTCACTTTCTTCTATACCTTTCTTTATTTGTTCAATTTCAAGCCATTGAGACAATTTTTCATTCAACTCTATTTCTAGTTCTTTGTGTCTTACAGATAAATTGTTAAATTTTTTATGATCAGAATTATACAAATCACCTACCGACAGCTGCTGCTCAATACTCGCAATCTCCGCCTCCATTTTTTCTACTTGATTCGGTAACTCTTCAAGCAGTCTTACATATTTATAACTTAATTTTTTGCTGCTATTTTTTTGCTCTTTGGCTAAAGATTTCTCAGGTTTTTTATCTGTTACTTTAACCTCATTGTTTTGATGATGATATTTTAAATAGTCATTATACCCACCATATAAATCTATAATTTCTCCACTTGAGAATATTAAAGTTCTTGTAACTAACCTTTCTAAAAAATCTCGATCGTGACTAACAACTATTAGTGTTCCAGAATAATCTGCTAATATCTCAAGCAACATCTCCAAAGAATCCATATCGAGATCATTTGTAGGTTCGTCTAAAATAAATAAATTGCCTGGGTTTATAAGCGCTTTGGCAAGTAATAATCTATTGGCCTCCCCTCCTGATAGGGTTGAAACTTTATTATTGGCAGCTTTAGGATCAAACATGAATTTCTTCAAATATGCGGCCACGTGCATTGTTGACCCTTGCAGCACTATTTGATCACCACCAGTAGGACAAAGAGTAAACTTCAGAGTGTGTTCAGGATTTAACTCTGATCTATATTGGTCAAAATATGTTATTTCAATATTTGTTCCAAGCTTTACTTTACCCATATCAGGCGCAACTTGCTTGGTAAGCAATTTAATAAATGTCGACTTACCAACACCATTTGGACCAATTACTCCAATTTTTTCTCCCTTCTTGACTTTAAAGCTAAAATTATCAAATAATTTTTTGCCAGGATAAGAGTAGGAAATATTTTCAACCTCAATAATAAATTTGGTTTTTTTTACTTCTTCAATCAGCTCAAGTTGTAATCTTGCTTTAGCGCTTCTTAAATGATGTTGATGAGCATTATATGTTTCTCTTAATCTATATAAGTTAGCAAGTCGTTTTTGGTTCCTTTTTCTTCGGGCTGTAACACCAGTGCTGAGCCACCCTTGCTCTACTTCAAGCTTTCTATTCATTTTTCGTAAAGCCGCCTCTTCTGCTTCAATAATCTCGTCTCTCCACTGATCGTAAAATTTAAATCCTTTGGACGATTTCCTAAGTTCCCCCCTATCAATCCACCACACTTTATTACTAATATTCTCTTGAAAGGTCCTATCATGGCTTATACAAATAACAGCTCCCTGATATCCTTTAATATAACTCTCTAACCACTCAATTGCCGTAATATCGAGGTGATTAGTAGGCTCATCAAGCAGCAATATATCAGGATTATCGATTAAAGATTTTGCTAAACATACCCTTCTAAGCTGACCACCAGAACAATTTTCTAGCAGATCATTGCCATCGATTGATAATTGAGCAAGAATTATATCTGCTTTATATTTGTTTTCTTCTAAATTATCCTTGTAATTTTCTAATACAAAATCATAAATTCTACCAATTAACTGCAAATTTACTTCTTGCTTTAAAAAACCAACTCTGATCACCGGATCAGAAAAAATTTCTCCTGAATCTATTTCGTACTCACCATTTATGATTTTCATCAAGCTTGATTTACCAGATCCATTGCGCCCCACTAAACAAACTCTATCTCCAGGCGAGATATATAATTCAATTTCAGATAGAATTGTTTTGTCAGCAAAACTCAAGAAACCTGACTTAATATAAAAAATTGGTATCATTTCCTAGATTTGGTACAAAAATTGTTTTTCACTAGCTATAATAAAGCAAAACTGCGATATTTGAACTAATTTATGCCAAAGCAAATTCAAACATTACAACAAAAGCAATCTCTGACCATGACTACTACCATGCATCAGAGTATTTCTATTTTGCAGATGTCAAATATAGAACTTGCCGAGTTTGCTGCTCAAGAACTGGCAAAAAATCCTTTTATCGAGGATGCAAATGTTACAGTAGACGATGATAAGTCAATAAAAGCGCCAGAAATTAGTAATTTTCAACAATATAGCAGAATTAGTTCTAACACTAATTACTCAAGCCAAGATTTTTTATCCAATATCGCTAGTGAAAAATCTTTAAAAGAGCATATAACTGAGCAGATTAACTTATCATTCGACGATAATAAAGATAAATTAATCGCACATTTTTTACTGGACTCTCTACACAGCAATGGATATTTAGGAATTACCACATCTGAAGCAGCTAAAATACTAAAATGCAGTGAAGAAATTGTCATCAAAATACTTGAAGTGCTACAAACATTTGATCCAGCCGGTATATTTGCTAGAAACCTAAGAGAATGTTTGTTAATCCAATTATACGACCAAGAAAATGTTGACCCATCCTTGCTAATTATGGTCAAAAACATAGATCTAATTGCAAGCGGGGATTTCAAAAAATTATCAAAACTTTGTAATGTCAATATTGGCAATATAGGAGATTTAGTAAAGCAGGTTAAACTCTTAAACCCAAAACCAGCTAACGGTTTCTTCATCGAACAAACAAGTTACAAAGTACCAGATGTATTACTAAGATTTGATGATTCAGGACTCCCGATCTTAGAATCTAACAATGATTCAATCCCTAGGCTAAGGGTAAATAATGACTACTACGCTATGATTAAAGATAAGGTAATGGATAAAGATGAGAAAGCATTTACCCAAACCGAAATAGAAGCAGCAAACACCGTAGTAAAAAGCATTGACCAACGCAGTAATACCATACTTAAAGTTGCCACTGCCATTGTAGAGGAACAAATAGATTTCTTCACACGTGGAGTAATGTACCTAAAACCTATGACCCTCAATAAAATTGCTGCCAATACTGGCTTTAATGAAAGCACTATTAGCAGATCAACAGCAAATAAATATCTCTCTACTCCGAGTGGCATATACGAACTGAAGTATTTTTTCTCTTCAAGCTTAAATACAACGCGCGCTTCTGAAGATAACGTCTCTAGCACTAAAGTAAAAGAATTGATCAAACAAATTGTAATGAACGAAGAAATGGATCATATTTTTTCTGACGATGAGATAGCTGAACAATTATCAAAATTCAATATCAGTATCGCAAGACGAACTGTTGCTAAATACCGTGAGGCAATAGGTATCCCTACTTCAGCGATACGTAAAAAAAATAGATCTATAGTGGATCCCGCATCAAGGGCAGGATAAAGAACTACACCGCTGGTATCCTATCATAAGTCACTCCGGTGCGGTTAATACTATTCCCTGCACTCCTTACAGTCCTCCCGGACTTGACCGGAATCCAAAATACTTTGTGATTATGACTGCCTTAAGTAATGGACCCCAAATCAAGTTTGGGGCGACACCTTCTAGTATTCCCCGGCTTGACCCGGGATCCAAGTAACTTTGAGTTTGTGGGATTGTCTAAGAAAAGGTCCGGCGTAAAGTTGTTGTAATTAATCTGGGAAAGGTAATGAAATCCGCCGAACCTTCTTTAAAACTCTTCTTTGCTAAAAAACACTATGTCGTAGAGCAACCTAATTGGCAGAAGAGCTATAGATGACCAATCTACAGGTTACGGTATAAATTATTTTTTATACCTAAGGTTGATTCTATAACGCAAAAATCCCCTTGTCAATAGTTATTTTTACAATTTTTTATAAAATTACAAGAATGCAACAATTTAACCACTGGTTAATCCTATAATACTGCCACTACCGCACCTTGTTATTTAAAGAAATGCTTTTTAGATGCGACAGTACCAACTATTAAAGTATATTACTTAACGACGGCAAAGATGTTAAATCTAAGTCGGCTAAGACTACATCACCTACGAATGGTACCATTGCTCTAATACTGGATATACCGCTACAGATGGTTCTAGTGCTGCTGCTATAACCGATACAGCCGCGACAACTGGTGCCGCTTCTACAACCAGCGCTGAATCTGCTTGTTTTGCTATTTTGCCTACTGCGGCGCCTAAGTACTCTTTGATCATGTTTGTAAGAACTGTCGGCAAAAATAATACGGCGTGTAGGTTTTCTATGAAATCCTTAGAAAATTTACATTCAGAAACTACATATTGGGTAGCCTGTTTCAAGATTTCTTGAACATCTTTAACCCATGTCTCAGTAAGAATAGAAGGTGAGTGACTTTTTAACTTTAATAAGACTTTTTCTTGTCTACTAAGTTCTGATCCCCTAACAAAAGCTGCTAAAACACTTCTATAACTATACAACTCCCAGTCACTTTCACTTAGCATCATATATATAATCCATTAACCCATAGTATCTTGACCTTCTGCGCTTCTATCAGTAATTTCTATAAGTGTTGTGATATTATTTTCAAACTTCCCATTAGGGCTATTATGCTTAACAAACATTATTTAATCTTTAAATTTCATTATTTTTACCTATTTTTTACACCAATGTATCCTAATGATTAATATATTAGAGATTATCTAAGATACATCAATATTAATTAAGAGCCAACTGCCGACGCTATGTGAATATTATAGATAATTAGTAATATCGCATCTGTCATGCGAGAGCAGAAAAAGTAGCCTTTACAATGATAAACATGTATATTTTAGAGTGAGTAATTTTTGTGATAATAGTAAATTCCTATTTAGAAAAACTAGACACTTAAATCTATTTCCTGTATTCAAATCAGCTATATTGCACAAGTTGCCATACAAATTATATAGTGCTGATATAAGCATTTAGTTCGTCAATATTTGAAATACTGCTAATTTTAAAATCTATTCCAGATTTTTTTGCCAAATTAGACAGAACTTTACCAGGCCCAATTTCAACTAGCTCAGTAATACCAAGTTGATGCAATTTATCCATAGTCTGTCTCCATTTCACTGTACCACAAATCTGGCTGATCAAATTTTCTTTAATTCGATCAGTTTTTACTTCTACATCAGCTGTGTAGTTAGAGATGATCGGTACAATTGGACCTAAAAATTTAGTTTTTGATATTGCTTCCTGCATCGGCTTTTCTGCTGATTTAATAAGACTAGAGTGAAAAGGTGCACTAACATTTAGTTTTATTGCTTTATATCCAGTATCTTTTAGCACCGCAACCATCCTATCGATATTATCATTATGTCCACTGATGACAATTTGACCCTCTACATTATCATTTGCCAGTTCGCATATGCCTTCATCTACTACTTCATCAATAATTTTTTGCAAGTTTTGTGCACCAATACCTATACAAGCTGCCATCGCTCCCTCACCTACCGGGGAAGCTGTTTGCATAGAATGCGCCCTTATTTTTAACAATTTAGCAGTATCAGATAAACTCAAAACGCCAGAAGAACATAACGCGCTATACTCTCCGAGCGAATGACCAGCAACATATTTACATAATTCTTCAATTTTTTTCCCAGAGCGTACGCAAAGAACTCTTAAAATTGCAACAGATACGGCCATTATTGCAGGTTGTGTATTTGTGGTAACAGACAGCACTTCCATTGTACCATTAAAAATTATATCACTAAGCTTATACCCTAAAGCATCATCCACTTCCTCTATGGAAGATTTTGCTATTTTATCAGACTCAAAAAAGTCTTTACCCATTCCAACTACTTGAGATCCTTGACCAGGAAAAATAAATGCTTTATTCATATTAATATCTATTTATTTAATATTGTTTTATGCTGATTATGAGAATTATACGCAAAGTGTCAATCATTTTGGCTCTACTAGCCTGCAGCATCAGCCAGGCTGCAGAAAATAATATTGAAACCAAGATATTTAATGCCATAAAACAGAAAGATTGGCTGCTGGCAAACCAACTAGCAGCAAAAAAAGATATTCCGCTTAAGAATATCGTACTGTCTCAACAATTTCTTGATAATAATTACAAAGGTAACAGCTTTGAGAAAATAGTACATTTTCTTATGAACTACCCTTCGTGGCCGCAAGCTAGTCAAATGAAAGTGGTCGCAGAAGGGTTAATCAATGATTCAACAGATCTAAAATCACTCTACAAGTGGTTTAAAGATAATCAGCCGATCACGGGACAAGGTTATAAATATTATGCATTATCTGCTAAAAATATCGAACAAGACAAAGAAAAACTAAAATCAATAATCAAACTAGCCTGGCATAAGGGAAGCTTTTCTCCACAGGAACAAAAGCAATTCCGTTCTGAATTTGGCAAATACTTGGATCTTCAAGATCATATAACAAGAATCGATAATTTACTCTTTGCCGAAAGTATCGGCACTGCTAAAAATAATCTGCATCTTGTTCCTGATGAGTATAAAAAATCATTTAATGCTCAAATTGCACTTATTCAAAATGGAAAAAAAGCTATTGGCAACTTTAAATCTATCCCTCAAAAATACTGGACACCTGGTCTTGCCTACCGTTATCTGGAAGTTATAAAATCTAACCCACCAGCAGCAGCAACGGTTTTAAAACTAGTAAATGCAGCTAAAATAAACAAAGCAAATGCTGATAGATTTTGGAAATTGCAGTGCTATATAGCTAGAGAACATATAGAAAACAAAAAATATCTAGACGCTTATAAAATTGCTTCAGCTCACTTTACTAGTAACCCTGCAAATCTGAGCGAAGCAGAGTTTTTATCAGGTTGGATCGCTCTTACTCAACTAAATAAACCTCAAATTGCTCTGCAGCATTTCCTTAAATTTGATCATTCCGTTAAAACTCCAATGAGCAAATCTAGAGGAATATATTGGACCGCAAGAGCACATGAATCATTGAAACAGGACGAACAAGCACTAAAATTATATAAACTTGCTGCTACAAGATACTCATACACTTTCTATGGACAAGTTGCAGCATCTGAAATTGGACAGAAAAAAATAGCCTTACCTGAGACGGTAAATTTAGCTCAATATAAACTTTCATCTGAAGTCAATTCGCCTAAAATCGTTCTTGCAAAGGCAAGTTATTACATATCAAAATATGGGCCTAACTATTTAGCACAAATATATATTAAAACTGCTACTGAAAATGCTAGCACTACTTCAGATATTAAAGATTTAGCAGCTATCTTGTCTAAAAGCTCAAATATTCATCACATGGCATGGATGGGTAAGTACGCCATGCAAAAACATGTACTACTTACCAATTATTCATTCCCAACACCGTATAAAAACATTGCTGAACTCCCAATTGAAAAGTCTCTTACTTATAGCGTTATACGGCAAGAATCAGTATTTGACAAAAGCGCCATAAGTAGCGCTAACGCAATAGGCTTAATGCAACTAATCAAACCCACTGCATGTAAAACCGCCCAATCTATTGGTGATGCTTGCGTTATCTCAAAGTTAACTTCTGACCCAAGCTATAACATCAAGCTTGGCTCTAATTACTTAAACCAATTAATTGATAAATTCGATGGTTCATACATAATGGCAATAGCGGCTTATAATGGTGGGAAGGTAAATAAATGGATACCAATTTATGGTGATCCACGAGTAATGAAAAAAACTAGAGATGTAATTAATTGGATTGAATCTATCCCTTATTATGAAACCAGAAACTACGTTCAGCGCGTGCTTGAGAATTTACAAGTATATAGACATATCTTAAAAGAAAATGATACACTTGCAATTGCTCAAGATCTTCTAATAGGAAACAGAAAGTTAGCAAAGAGGTAAATGTTATGAATAAATTTAAAGCTGGCGATGTTGTACCAGACTTTTCCATCCAAGTTTTGGCAAATAAATCTTACTCTCTTAAGGATTTTGCTGGAAAGTACTTAGTTATGTACTTCTACCCAAAAGATAACACCCCTGGATGTACAATAGAAGCACGTGATTTTAACTCCTTTAAGAGTGAATTTGGAAAACTTAATGCTGAAATTATAGGAATTTCAAAGGACACTCATGCATCTCATGATAAGTTTAAAAATAATTTTAACTTAAATATTCATCTTGGATCAGATCATGACAGCAATACTTGTGAAAGATTTAATGTTTGGACACAAAAATCTATGTTTGGCAAAAAATATATGGGTATTGAAAGGTCAACGTTCTTAATAGGACCAGATGGCAAATTTGCCTATACTTGGTACAATGTTTCAGCTATGGGACATGCCAAAGAAGTATTGAAAAAACTCAAAGAGATATCTGCTCCTTGAAAACCTTTTGATCATTGAACTATATGCTGCATAATATGATCAACAAATACTTTTAGTTTAGTGTACATATAAGGTAAAACTACAATCATACTCAAGTATACAGCAATTATCTTTGGGACAAATGTCAAAGTCTGTTCCTGAATTTGTGTTAGCGCCTGCAGCAATGAAATAATTAAACCCACTACAAGCGATAATACCAGAATAGGCATAGATATCATTACCAGAACGTATACCGCTTCTCTAGTAATTTCTGCGACTGCTCCTAGATCCATTTTTTCCTCATATTAATTAAAATGGAGATATTATATCTATAACCTGAGACCCCGCACGCGGCTGTTGAACATCGCTGACAACCCCTCTACCACCATAAGAGATCCTGGCTTCAGCCATTTGGTTACTTTTAATACTATTATCGCTAGTAATATCCTTTGGCCTAATTATGCCGGCAATTTTTACTTCACGAAGTTCGTAATTTACTCTTACTTCCTGATGCCCCTGAACCACTAAATTACCATTGGGTAATACCTTAGTAACTACTGCAGCAATTTCTGTTTTAATATCTTCTTTACGAGAAATATTGCCACTACCAGTATGAGCCCTGGCTGACTTGGTGCTTACTAAAGAATTCAAATCAGCTGTTGAAGATAAATTTGCTTTAATTGCTTTTTCCTTACCAAACAGATTTGGTAAACCTAAACTATCACTACCACTTCTGTTTTGTTGAGTTGAGTTATTTAAGCTAGCATTATCTTTAATTTCTACTACAACTTTTATAATATCACCAACTCTCCAAGCTCTACTATCCCTAAAAAATGTCGTAGAACCAGGTTGCCATAAGGAGTTTGTTTTTCTCATATGAACATGCTGAGATTCGTACCTAGCTTGTCTTCTTTCAACATCCTCTTCATCTTCTTCTACTGTTGGTATATCTATATTCCTAAATTCAGGAGCTTTTCCAACTCTCTTTAATTTCTCAACCGTATCCGTACAAGAAGTAGTAAGTAACAAAGCGATAAAACACAGAATTAATTTATTCATTATCTCCACCAACCTTTACAGTATTTTTATTAATGATCTGCCCTAGTAAAATTGCTCCAGATGACTCGTTTTTTACTTTCACCATATCTCCAACCGCTCCACTCCCCATAGCTACGCCGACCGTCTTTAAATTGATTGGACCAGATGAGTATATAATATTTACTGGATCATTAGGTTTTATTACATTAGGACTAGCTATTTCAGCTATTTTTATCATTTTCCCAACAGCAATATATTTTTTTGCTTGCATACCAACAACCTGGCCTATTTCAGATGCATTCTCTTTTTCTACATCGCCAGCTAGTACTTTTTGTGTCGTTATATCTGATTGCTGAATAATATCTCCAAATTTAATATATTTTGCTGTCACAGGAACCATCACGAAACACTTATATTTACCGGCCAAAGAATCACTTTTTCCATCGGTATAATGAACTAAGACTCTAAATGTTGAATCCTTAGCATCGAATTCCTGTAAATCTATAGAATCAATTTTATCCTGTTTTGACTTGATAATATCTAGCTTTGCATTAGAAGAAAACTCAGGTTCAATTACCAATCTTTGGTCAGTAATCTTATCACGAAGTAATTTATTAATATTTTCTATAATAAAACCATCACCTTCAGCCTTAACACAAAAGCTAAAGATTACAATCAAAGCAAATAATAACTTGTTTTTTAGCACAATTATTCTCAGAATTTAGTTAAACAAAGACTATGTATTAAGAAACACCCCAAAACTACTATATTTTATTCGTGCTTTCTAAAATACTATCTTGAGTTGAGATCACCCTGGTATTTAATTCATAAGCTCTTTGAGCCTCAATTAATTTTGTCAACTCTTCAACTGCACTTACATTTGAGCCTTCAAGAAATTTTTGCTTAAATCTACCAGAAGTATCATCAACTGCAAGAGGTTCACCAGATGCGGTTGTTTGAATTAACATATTATTCCCAATAGCCTCAAGCCCCGCATCATTTGGGAAACTAAAAATTTCTAGTTGCCCTATTTGGACCTGCGCAGCCGGATTATCGGGGTCTTGGGCAGTAACAGCACCACTTTCTGAAATCTGCACATTTTCAGTAGCAATATTTGCAGGTATAGCAATTGCCGGGTCTAATGAATATCCATCAGGAGTAACTATATTCCCAGTTTCAGGATCCCTTTGAAATGCTCCTGCTCTTGTATATCCAGTCCTCCCATTTGGTAACGCTATCGCAAAATACCCTGGCCCTGTTAATGCTATATCTAGAGGATGTGAGGTTTGAGTCAGAGGGCCTTGAGCCATATTCCTATATGTACCTAATATTTTTGTACCCATTCCTACTTGTACACCAATCGGTCTTGGAGACGCCTCAGCATTCTCTAAAATCCCAGCTTTACGCAAATTTATGTAAAATAAATCAGAAAATGAAGTTTCCAACCTTTTGTACCCGGTAGTATTAACATTAGCAACGTTACCAGCAATCGTATCGATTCTTAATTGCTGAGCTTGCGCTCCCGTTACTGCCGCGCTCATAGCTATTGATGTCATATATACCTCGTTATTTAGTTAATTTACTAACAGCAGATTTTTCTAAATCTGCAATGTTAGACATCATATCAGTTACTATACCATATGATCTTTGCATTTCAACCATTTGTGCCATAGCCAATGCTGAATTTACATTAGATTCCCTTAATGAACCAGAAACTAATGTAAACTCCTCTAGCGGAATATCATTACCTTGTATTGAATACAAATTCCCCCCTTCTTTGATTATCGGATCTTTTGTATCAAAATCAAACACTCCAACTTGAGCTATCTCATCACCATCAACGAAAACAGAGCCAGTACTACCAATTTGAATCTCTCTGTAATCTATTGGAATCTCTATTGCTGTATTATTTGGCGTCATTAAAGGAAAGCCAGCAGCATTCACTAGTACTCCCTGATTATTAACCATAAATGCACCATCTAAAGTATATCTAAAACCTCGTGGTGTAGCTAATTTAAAATATCCTTTACTAACTATTGCAAGATCAGTAGGTCTATTTGTCACTTTTAAAGCTCCAGGATCACCACTTCTATAAGTCGTTTCTGTCCAAGCAAAAGAGTTCGCCCTGCGGGAGTTTTGTTTTACATCAACCGCTCTAAAAACTAGGTTATCCTGCTCAAAACCAACTGTATTTGCATTAGCTACATTATTTGCAACAACTTCCAATTGCCTTTTTCTTGCAATCTGTCCAGATAAAGCAACGTATGAGGAGTTATTTGCAAAAGCTATATTGTTGAAAACAAACAACTGCATCAGCAAAAATAAACAAAATCGCAAAGTTAGTTTATTTATTGATTCATGCACCATATAATAATATTCAAATATTTAAGCTATATAGTCTTTATAAAGATTTAGATTTTATGATGCTTTTCTCTTTTGGCACAGCAATTAGAGAGATTTTAGTAGCATAATTTTCTAAACTAATGTATTTTGTACTACATAGTTTTGTGATAAAAGTACTGCAAATTGTTAACAAATTCAACAAAATAATTACAAATGAGCAAAGAATTAGACGAAGAACCTTTAACACCGTCCGAAGCCAATAATGATTCTGATAAAGAAGCAAGAAAAAGGAAAATCAAAAAAGTTTTGATTATTGTTGCACCCATTATGATTGCTCTTGCAGCTGCAATTTTCTTTTTTCTTTTTGTTATCAAAGGTAATCATCAACCTACAGAGGAAGTAAAACAGCCAAAATCCGCAGAGCAAGCTACTCTTGAGTCAAACACTTATCTAGATATAGATCCAATAACAGTTGGACTTGCGCCCTCAGGACCAAAGAAGGAATATTTGAGACTAGATTTAACAATTAGGCTTAATACCGAAGATGAAAGCAAAGTTTTATTAACAAAAATGCCACTGATAAAAGATTCTTTAATCACTTTCTTAAGGAGCCTAAGAGCCACTGACTTTAACAGTTCAAATAATACACTATACTTGAAAGAAGAGATTACAAAAAGAATCAATAAAATAGCTGCTCCTATTACAGTTAAAGAAGTATTATTTCAAGAAATAACGGTTAATTAAGCATTAATCAATAAAAAATGACAAAGGAAAACAAACCAGACTTAAATAAAAAGGCCTCTCAAGTTGAAACAAATTCAACTGGCATAAAAGCAGTACTTGAACAATCATTACAGTCTTATGATAAACTGCCAATGCTTGAGATAATATTTGAAAAATTTATCAGGCAATTGAGTACAGCTTTAAGAAACCTAACGTCCGAACCGGTTGAAGTTACAATCGAAGAGCATAAATCACTAAGGTTCGCCGGTTTTTTTGATAACTTCAAAAATCCGATATCAATTGTAGTATTTAGAGCAGTAGAATGGGAAAATTTTGGTTTGTTGATATTAGAAAACAATATGATTTTCTCATTTGTTGATCTTCTGTTGGGGGGGAAAAAAAATATATCACAAGCGTTACCTAACGACCCTGAGAGGATACTAACCTCGATTGAGCAAGGACTTACAAGACAAATTGCCGAACTGGTGCTTAATGAATTAAGTCATGCCTTTGATCAGATTACTCCGACTACATTTAATTTTGAAAGACTTGAAAGTAATCCTAATTTTGTTACTATAGCAAGACCAGGAGATGCTGTTATTACTCTGAAACTGAAAATTGAGATTGATGAACAGGTCAAGTATGTTGATGTTATTTTACCTTATAAGACCATTGAGCCAATCAAAGAGCAGATGCAACAAGTGTTTTTAGGTGATAAATTTGGATCAGATCAAGAATGGGAGCGTATGCTTGCGGAAAGTGTTAAGGGCGTCAATTTAAAAGTAGAAGCAGTAATTACTAATAGAGTTTCTACGGTTGAAGAAATAGCAAAACTGAAGATTGGTGATACCTTAGTTCTAGATCATCCAAAAGACAAAGACGTAATCGTAAGATCTGGCCCTATATCCATTTTTACTGGTAAAATTGGAAAGGTAGAAAATAAAGTGGCTATTAATTTAAAAAATTTTTTTGAAGAGTAAAAATTATGTTATTTCTAGATTTATTACTACTTATGATGATTATGGTTTGTGTCGGCTATTGCTGGATGCTTAACAGAAGAATTCAGGATTTACAAAACAGTCGCATAGAATTCGCAAGAATGATTAAGGAGCTAAATGCTTCAATCGTAAAAGCAGAGAATAATGTCAATGAAATGAGCGAGCTTAGCAAAGTCACAAGTAATGAAATCAAAGCCGTTGTAGATGAAGCAAAAGAAGCTTCCTCAGAATTGGCTACTATGAATATGATGGCTGCCGAAATGACTGAGAGACTTAATGAGCAAGTTAAATTGATGTCAGAATATTCTGAAATGTCACCTGAGCCTAAAGTTAACATAAAAGCCAAAGGAAAATTCAATGAAGAAGATTTTGCTCCATTAGATGAGCCAGCTTCTGAATCAAAATACACTAATCAACTCAAGAACTTTATACAAAGTATCGTCAGCAAGAAAAATGATGAACCTGTAAGCTTGAGCCAGATGAATTATTACGATACTTTAAGAAAAATAAATGCTAAAAAATAATGAAAGCTAGTTTCTTTTCTCCTATATTGATATTACTTATCCTGACATTATTTGCTAAGGCATCTGTTTTGTTTGGTCGAATCCAAGAACAAACTACGTATTCATCCAATACTAATACTTCTTCTGTGTTAATTGACAGCGCGTATGCAAAATCATCTAATAAACCAGAAACAGAAGATACAGCAGCTCCTGCACCTGAGACACAATCAACAAATTCTGAAGAACATTCTGAGCAAAAAAGCAAAAGTGAGACGCCTAAAAAAGAAGAAATAAATCACGGCGCAGTGCTAGCAAATAACCCGGGGAAAATTCAACAAAAATCAGATCTAGATAATCTATCGAGATCAGAGATTGACCTTCTGAAAGAGTTATCTAAAAGAAGAGAAACTCTGGATAAAGAAAAGAAAGATATTAATACTAGAGAACAACTTCTAAAGGCAACAGAAAATAAATTAGATCAGAAAGTAACTGAACTAAAAGGTTTACAATCCCAACTTGAAGAGTTAATGAAACAGTATGACCAAAAGGAACAAGGCAAAATCTTGAGTCTAGTTAAGATTTATGAAACTATGAAGCCCAAGGAAGCTGCCAAGATTTTTGATGAGCTAGAAATGCCAGTTTTACTAAAAGTCGTAAGTAACATGAAAGAAGTAAAAGTTGCCCCTATTATTGCAGCTATGAACCCTACAAAGGCAAGGGACTTATCAATTGAACTTGCTAAACAGAAACCTATTGATCAAGAAGAAGAACCTAGTAAAGTAAAGAAAAAATAACTAAATCCTAGAATATGAGTAGTTATCTTACAGCCTCTTATATTATTACCTTTGCGATATTAATTGCTATCTTGATGAAGAACTTTATAGACTACAAATGCTGTGTTCGTAAAAAAGAAAAAAAATAGATTTCTTTCCATACTCCTACTTTTAGGAATTTGCTCACTAGGTGTGTATATTGTTTTATCTAATTTAACTGACAATATAGTTTTCTTTTATCCACCATCTGAGATAGATAAAATCAAAGATATTAACAAAAAAGCTAGGGTTGGAGGACTCGTAAAACAGGGATCTATAAAGCATATCAAAGATAAGAAACTATTATTTACCATCACAGATTTTTCTCAAGAAATTGAAATTGAATATTCTGGAGTCTTGCCAGCTTTGTTTAGAGAAGGCCAAGGTATCGTAGCAGAAGGAGTATTATCCTCACCTAAGTTATTTATTGCTTCAAAATTGCTTACAAAACATGATGAAAAATATATGCCGCCAGAAATAAATAGGAAGATTAAGAATCATTAATCCTTAACCTTGAGAATGGCTCCTTTTTATTTTAAAGAAACATAGTTGATAACTGACATAAGTAATCACTGGCGTTCTTCACACTCTTCTCGAGCTTGATCTGAAATCCAAGGAGCGTTGGGCTTAACGCCTTTAAGTAATGGATCCCAAATCAATTTTGGGATGACTAAGGAAGGGCGTTCATAATGACTAAGGAAGAATAACAATTTCGGAACGACTAAGAAGAAATATACCAAAATAAACACTCTGGTACTATATTTCATAAAGGTTAATATTCATCAACTAATTAAAGAAATATATTTACATATTTCAATTCACGATGTATTGATACAGCGCATAATAATTTAATTAATCAAAGGAGAAAGATTATGTACAGACAAGAAACTCACAAAGAAAAAGAAGCAAGGGAAAAACCAAAAGTAGAAACTCCTGCTTATAAACAGCCAGCGCCTCCTCCAATGAATCCTCAACAAGCACAACAAGTGTTGCATGATTCTGGTTGGGGAGATTGTTCCGATCTAATAAATTCAATAGGAAAATGCTTTGAATATGTATTATGTTGTGGCTGCTGTAGCTCAACTGGAGAAGAAGACTATAATTAGAGCTTTCATGTTTTGATTAAAAACAGAATACGGTCATCAGTTTATATTTAATCACTTTTGACCGTGTTTTCTCTCAACTTTATTTTCCTACCAATGCCTCCTTAAGGTTTTATAAAAGCTCTTACGGTACTTTATCATAAAACTTCATATTTTTAGCGCTTTAAAATCATATGATTAAATGAGACACTTGTATTTTATAATTAGTAAATATATTAATGTTATCTTTATTTTTTCTTGTTAAAATTTCTATATAGTGCTACACTGCAGTTAGTGATCAACACGACTGAATTGCAGGCAACTTTAAAGAGAGAGCAGAGATGGTGGAATTGATAGGATTAGTTGGCATATTTAGCGTTTTTTGTGTTTATCTAGTATTCTCAAATAAAAAATAAATAACTCCAGGGACTACTTCTTGTTTAAGTATTGGTTTATACTAAATTCATCTAGTTTTTTTGTTTCAAGTTTTTTCTCTTTTTCGAATTCTAATTGTAATTTTTTCTCAAGTGCTATTTCGAATTTTTTTAATTCTGAATACTGATCTCTTAGTGATAACCTTAATTTTTGTATAATTTCATCGAGACGCTGAATTTGTGCATTGAGCCCTTTGATGATCTTATCCGAATTCTCAATATATTTTTGTAGCATAAAACTATACTCAGTATTTGAGTATTTATCTATCTCTAATCTTAACTCATTTTCAATATGAGATTTTTTGCTAACCACCCTATTTTTTTCATTTTCCTGAAATTCAATATCTTTGAGTATCTTATCCAACTTGTTTTTATTCAGTTTGATAAGTGTCTTTAATGCCTTTGTCATTCAGTAATACCAAGGATTTCACCTAGTTGCTTAAAGCTATCTGACATGGTACAATTTTCGTTTGGTAGTTGATTAAGGAATTTTTCTATTTTCTCATATAGAATAATAGAATTATCAACCTCAGGATCTGTTCCTTTCTTATATGCCCCGAGCCTAATCATTTCAGCCATATCATTATATATAGAAAGAGACCTTCTGGCTGTTGTAACTAGCTTATTCTCAAGGACATTATTACATTTTGGCATAGCCCTTGATACGCTTTTAAGTACATCAACTGCAGGAAATCTCCCTCTTTCCCCTATTGCTCTATCCATAACAATATGACCATCAAGAATACCTCGAACTGCATCACTAATTGGCTCATTCTGGTCATCACCTTCAACTAATACGGTAAATAGCCCTGTGATATTAGAATTTTCTACCCCAGGACCAGCTCTCTCTAAAATCTTAGGCAATTCGCTAAAGACTGATGGAGGATAGCCCTTTGTAGTTGGTGGTTCACCAATAGCAAGTCCTATTTCTCTTTGCGCCATAGCATAACGCGTTATTGAATCCATGATACATAACACTTCCATCCCAGCATCCCTAAAATACTCAGCAATAGATATTGTTAAGTACGCAGCCCTTTTTCTAAGAAGCGCCGACTCATCACCGGTAGCAAGAACTATTATAGCTTTTTTTAAACCTTCTGGGCCAAGATATTCTTCGATAAATTCTTTTGCTTCTCTTCCTCTTTCGCCTATAAGTCCTATAACTTTGACATCAGTATGAGCATACTTGGTCAACATAGAAATTAAAACTGACTTACCAACGCCGCTACCTGCAAATATTCCCATTCTTTGACCAAAACAGCAACTAGCAAACGTATCGATTACTTTTACACCTAAATCAATCTTACTACCAATACGCCGCCTTTTGCTTGCTTGTGGTGGATTTGCTTTTAATAAATATGATTTTTCACCATTCTTTAGTGGCCCCTTTTCATCAATTGGCGCTCCGAATGCGTTGACTATTCTCCCCAGCCAACTCTGGTCAGGAAAGATTTCATTTTCATGTTGATATACTTCAACCTCAGCACCAGAACCAACTCCTTCTGTATCATCAAAAGGCATTAATAAGACTACATTGTTACTAAAACCTACAACCTCACAGTTGATTTGCTCGTTTCTCAGGCTATTTCTTATTTTACATCTTGAACCAATAGAAACATATTCAGATATCCCCTTTGCTTCAATAACTACTCCTTTAACAGAAGAAACTTTACCGGATATTTTTATTGGCTTAATATCTTCAATTTGCTCTCTTAAAGCTTCAAGATAGGTTTGATAACTCATTTAATTCGTTCGTTGCTTACTCTACTCTTGTTTCGGAAGCAGGTAAAAAGAAATTACCTTGCATACCATCAATCTTAATATCTATTAGGAATCTTGCAATTTCACCATTCTCAACAAATTCAGCAACAGTTTTGATTCCCAAATCACTTGCTAAACTTATCAGAGCTTCAACAAAAAATCTACTATGGTTATTTTCCAAAATATTACGTATATAACTACCATCAATTTTAATAATATCAATAGGTAAATTGAGAAGTTGCTTAAAAGACGTAAATCCTGAACCAAAATCATCAAGCGCAAACTTACACCCGTAGCTATGAAGAGTATTTATAAATTTCTTTGTAGATATAAAATCTTGGTTTAATGAAGTCTCTGTAATTTCAATAATTAGCCTATCAGCCACATGAAATTTTCGAAGTAGTGACTCTATTCTTTTGAGTAAGCGCTTGTTTAACACCCCAATATTTGAAATATTAACAGATAATTTGATATTCTTATCTTCTGCTAATTCCTTAATTACCATCCCAATTACAGTAAAATCTACTATACTTATTAGCCCCTTTGATTCAGCATCTTCAATCATTGGACCGACTGAAATAAAGTTATCATCCCCATCTGGGACTCGCAAGAGACACTCATAATACTCAATATTACCACTTACTCTATCAACAACTGGTTGATACATAAATTTCGCTCTTTTCTTCAGTAATGAAGTTCTAAGAAGGTTTAGATTAATATTTCTCATCCTTAGCTTTTCAAGATCTATAAGATTATCGTCATAATTAAAGTAATAACTTTGATCCTTGGAAACTGACATAGCATATTGCAAAGTAGATAAGAGGGTAATTACATTGTTCGAATCCTCTTTAAACTTAATGCTACCTACACCGCATCTAAAATAACTTTCTGGGTAATTCTCATCAACATATAACTGCACCTGTGAATATATAGAATAAGCTAATTTCTCCACACTCTTAGTATCATCCGGCAGTAAAATATACATCTTAGTTGAATCATATGATTTTATGATTTTATATTTCTCAGCTTTCTCGCAAGCCTTCTCCACCATTAAGTAATACTTAGCCATTATCGATGAAGTATCTTCTATTAGAATTGTAAGCTCATCTTTATTAAGAAGTTTCACTGCTATAACGACACCATTTTTCATTTTGGTGACATCTTTTTGAAGCTGATCAAAGAAAATTGATTTCTGTATCATAATATCGTATCTTATTACTAATAAGCCTTGCCTGATGGCAAATCTGGCCATGGATATGATAACAAAATTATGTGTTTTTTAAAACCTCAATCAACAAATGAGTAGAAAAGAAAGTATAAAAAATAAACTTAAAGTCTTAAATCCAGATATTTTGGAAGTACTAGATGTAAGTGATCAACATAAAGGACACGTAGGAAATCCAGATGGCAAAGGTCAAACACATTATGAAATAATAATCACAGCATCAACTCTATCTAATAATACAAAATTAAAACAACACAGAATAATTAATGATCTCTTAAAAGAAGAATTTGCTAATGGTTTACATTCAGTTTCGATTAAAATCGCTGAAAACAAATGAAAATGATAACCATATGTCTCAGGAAAAGGTAATAAAACTCCTTGCTGGAGCAGCAAAAATAGCTAAGGAATCAAGAAAAATTATTAAAACAACAGGATCTCAGTTCATTGAAAATAATGTGATTAAGGGCAATTATGTTACTAGAGAGGAATTTGATCAGCTAAGAAATTTGGTGATAAAGTTAGAAAAAGAACTACAAAATCATCGCACTACAACTCCAGCCAAATAAGACAAATTAGTAACAGCTGTTGTTGCATACAAACTTCAACTAATGAATTTATTTTTTGCAACTAATGAAATTTATGGTATCATTACCATTTAGTTAGTACATAAAAGTTTAGACAACATGAATCATTAGTGTATGTTTTGCAACCCAAATTATTTTAAGGAAAGGATCATGAATAACAATAATAACCCGTTTGAATTTTTTCAATCAATGATGAATCGTGAGAATTTTGGAAAAACCCTACACGATATGCCAAACGTAGATTTTTCTGCAATGACAAGTGCGATGAAAAATACAGCAGAGGCTATTTCTGCAGCAAATCAAATGGTATCTGAGAATATGCAGTCTATATTTAAAAGAGGCGCTGAAGTGGTACAGAAAAATACTACTGAGATGTACAATGCAATGAAGGATGCTGTGGCTGCTGGAGATTTAGCTCAAGCGTCTACATGCGGACAAAAATATTTACAATCTACATTTGATAATAATATCAACAACACCAAAGAAATTGTTGATATGGCTTCTAAATCTACGCTGGAAATTCTAAATGTTGTTCAATCTAGCATTAAAGAAAATTCAGATAAGGTTTTTAAGCAAGCTAAGAAGTAGTTATTGTATCTTTTCTTGTGCAAAGATAATGCAATTAGTGTAAAAAAAACCTCTAGTCTATCGATTAACTGGAGGTAATAGAGCTGGCTGAGATCAGCTAAAATTAGACTTTAACCGGCATCACAACAAAGCAATTCTTACTTTGCTGATCGGTTTTGATCAACACCGGTGAAAAAGAGTCTTTAAAGGAAATTTCTACTTGCTCAGCATGTATAGCTGACAATACGTCGCTTATATATTTTGGATTAAACCCTATTGATACCTTTGTACCATTAAAATCATACAAACTGTCTTTGTTTGAGGATTGGTACAGAACTTCACTTGCAGCACCTTTAGCTTCACCAGACGCTGTGATTTCCATGGATTCACTATCCAAGGACATCTTAACTGCTCTGAACTTATCCACAGTGACAGTTGCAACCCGATCAATAGCACTAGACAATAATTTGCTGTTAATTTTTAACTTACCTTCATTTTCAGTCGGTATAAAGGCACTATATTCTGGAAAAGTTCCATCTATAAGCTTTGATATTAAAACCAAATTATTACATTTAAATTTTACTTTAGTAGCTGAGAAAAATAATTCAATATCAGAATTAATATTCTTTGAATCTTTTAATATCTTAACTAACTCTAAAACTGTTTTTCTTGGTACTATCACGCCAAAGTCTTTTGACTCCTTTTCAAGGATAACAGAAGCAACTGACAACCTATGCCCATCTGTTGATACACCTAAAAATTCTTTACCTTTAACGTGCATATACACGCCATTTAAATTATACCTTGTTTCTTCGGTTGAGATTGAGAAACTTGTATATTCAATCACTCGTGCAAGCTCAGCACAAGCTATTTTCAGCGCTGAATTTGCATCCACATCTTCCATTACCGGAAATACATTAGCAGGTAGTGTAAGAAGTTCAAAACGACAATTTGTACCCTTAATTTCTACCTTATCACTCCCTTCTACTTGTTTTATCTTGATAGTTGAATCAGGCATTTTACGAACAATATCGGCAAAAGTCTGGGTGGAAACAGTAGTCTGACCTGGGCAAAAAACTTCAGCCCCTATTTCTTGATTTAAATATAGATCCATGTCGGTAGCACCAATCTCTAGTACTCCATCTCTTGCAACTAGCTTTATATTACTTAGCTCCTGCATTACATTCCTTTTCTCAACCACTGACCCTGCAAAGCCAAGTGCTGGTACTAAATCTTTTGTTTGAACCGAAATTTCAAAAACTACTTTTCCTTCTTCTGACATGTTAAATCTTATCTTCTTTAATTTTATGATTGTATTATTCTTGAGAGCAAATTGACTTCATCCTTAAATTCTAGGTCAGAAACCATTAACTCTTCTACTCTTTTTACCGCATGTATAACAGTAGTGTGATCTTTCTTACCAAATTTTTTGCCAATATCTGCTAAACTTTTGGAGGTAAGGATTTTGGATAAATACATAGCTATCTGCCTTGGACGCGCAACTGATCTTAATCTTCTTGCTGAAGACATATCAGAAACTAGCACATTGTAGCGGTTAGCCACTTTCTTTTGTATATCCTCAATAGTAATACTACGCTCATTAGAACGAAGCAAATCCCTTAAAATATCTTGAGTACTTTCTAGAGTAATTTCACGACCAACAAGGGTTGAATGCGCGATAACCTTGTTAAGAGCACCCTCTAATTCTCTGACATTTGATGTTATTTTAGAGGCAAGAAAATCTATAACATTTTTAGACACCTTAATATCCATCTTCTCTAATTTGGACTCAAGTATGCCAACTCTTAGCTCATACGTTGTACTATGTACATCAGCAACCAACCCCCACCCCAATCTAGATTTTATTCTATCTTCAACATTATCAAGATCAGTAGGAGAACGATCACAAGAAATTACCATTTGCTTATTATTATCAATAATCGCATTAAAAGTATGAAAGAACTCTTCTTGGGTACTTTCTTTACCACAAATAAATTGTATATCATCAATCATCAAAATATCTACTGATCTGAATTCTTCCTTGAATGACATTATATCTTTATTTCTAAGGGCCTTAATAAATCTATACATAAATTTTTCAGCAGACATGTATAGCACTTTTCTATTTGGATTTTTCTTGTTTGCATGCCATGCGATTGCGTGCATCAAGTGAGTTTTACCAAGACCAACTCCTCCATATAAAAATAGTGGATTTGATTTTGCGATAGCATTATTAGATTCAGCAACTGCAAGAGATGCAGCATAGGCTAGTTCATTTGGCGGACCAACTACGAAATTGTCAAAAGTAAACCTAGGATCCAAGGATGATATTATATCTTCTCTGCTATCATCCAGAGAAGTAAAAGAAGAAGTAACCATAGGAAGTATTTCAGCGCTTGTACTATCCGGGATTACTTCCTTTGTTATAATATCAACAGATCTTATTTTTGGATCATGATGTCCAAATAACTTAGATATCATTTCAAAATAGTTTGATTTAATCCAATCTCTGACAAAATTAGAAGGTGCACTAAGAATTACTGAACTATCACCTGAAGCTTCCAAAAAATCCACTTTGCTAAACCAACTTTTATATAGATCATCCCCATAATAGGACGCCAAATCCCTACTCACACTTCTCCATAAACCAACATAATGTTCGCCGTCTTGATAGCTAGCTTTGGCAACTTGAAACTGCTTCATTTGAGTATGATCCTATATAACGATTTTAGAACTTAAAAAGGTACCACTAGGCGCAACCTAGCTAAACCTAAATATGAACGCAACAAAACAGCGTGAGCTTACTTATTTATACTTGCTTTTTTATTGCTCTTTAGGACAATAATATTATCTTATATTTTTTTTTCAAGGTAAGAAATAATGATTATCAAAAATAGGGATCAAATGATCAAAAAACTACTTTATCAAAGTTGCAATAGAGGTTGCAAAGAAACTGATTTGATAATAGGCCTATTTGCCAGAGAGAATTTAGAAAAAATGAACGATAACGACCTTTTAACATTTGAAAAAATCTTGCAACAAAATGATGCCGATTTATACGACTGGTATGTTGGGAAAAAGCCAATACCAAAAGAAATTTCTTCTAGTATTATGACAAAAATTATGAAATTTGTTCCAGCACACAAATGAAAAAACTATCAATCCCTTTTTCCTCTAAATCATTCTTCGCTTTAGAACATTTTAACCACAACAAAAAAAATATTTTGTTATGTTGCCCAGATGAAGAAAGTGCAATTTCATCATTTAAACAAATCAAATTTTATAGTGAAAATAAATTGGGCGATAGATTATTGCATTTTCCTTCATTCGATACTGTGCCATACGACAGAGTATCACCAAGTTCATATATACTAGCTAAAAGAGCATATTGTTTAACTACACTTGCTTCGTCCGGCGAACCAAAAATTATAGTTACTGCCGCTCAAAATTTAATCCAAAAAATTCCACAAAAATCAGAGTTTACAAATTCAACCTTAAGTTTAGCCATTGGTGATCAAATAGATATAGAAAAAATCACTCTATTCCTTGTAAAAAATGGATATTCAAGAGTAGCCAGCGCCGTTGAAAATAGCGAATTTGCAATCAGAGGTGAAATACTAGATTTGGTTACACATTCTAATAGAGGATATAGAATCAACTTTGGTTGGAATCAAGTTGAATCAATCAGGGAATATGATCCATTTAGTCAGATATCATCCAAACAATTAGATAATATCTCCATCATGGGCACAACGGAAGTGCCATTAAATAGTGACACAACGCTTACTTTTAAGAATAATTTTCTTAGACATTTCGGTGTAAATCGTATAAACCACCCTCTTTATGAATCAATAATTAATGGCCAAAAATTTCATGGCTACGAACAATTAGCACCTTTGTTTTTTAATAATATGTGCACCATAAGGGACTATTTATCTGATCACGAAATAATCTTTGATAATCTTTGCATTCAATCCATACAAGAATTTGAAAATGCATTTAATGATTTTTATCAGTCAAGATTAGAGACAAATAAAAACTCTCCTGAATCATTTTATTTCACCCTTTCTACAGAGAAATATATTGAAAGTTATGATGAAACAAAGAAATACCTAGATAACAACAACTCAATTATTATCGAAGGGGGTAATAGCTCAGAATATAGTAGTATCGTCAATATAAGTTCTAGCGCTAAAATCGAAAATAAAACTGAATTTGATAAATTATTTGAAATTCTTACTGAAAACAGAAAAAAAATAGCTCTTATACTGTGTAATTCTAAAGGAGGTAGATATAGAATTGAATCAGTTGCCAAAAGTAGAGATATAGAAATAAGTGAAATAAAAAATCTAAAAGACGCCAAGAAAAATCAAATTAACATCGCTCTTGCTCCTCTTTTAAAAGGCTTTTGTACGACTAAATATATTTTCATCTCCGAAAACGACATCTTTGGTAACAAATTTGCATCTTCAGAGCATAAAATAGCAAAGAATCGTCTTAAAAATATTTTAACAGAGCTTGATAACATAACTGAAGGAGAGCTAGTAGTTCATAAAGAACATGGCATAGGTTTATACGAAAAAATTCAAACTATATTTGTAAGTAATATTCCTCATGATTGTCTCAAAATAATTTACGCTAACAACGATATTCTATATCTACCTGTAGAAAACATCGATCTCATAAAAAAATATGGCGGAGACGATACTCAGCTAGATAGACTTGGAAGTTTAAATTGGCAAAAAAGAAAGTCTAAACTAAAAAATAGAATAAGAGCAATAGCAGCTGATTTAATTAAAATTTCGGCAAAACGGCATTTAGCAAAAGTTAATCCTATCCACGTAACTAATGAATTATATGAAAAGTTTTGTAAGAAATTTCCTTTTCATGAAACAAATGACCAAATTACTGCAATTGAAGAGATAAAATCAGACCTTAGTGAAGGCAAATTAATTGATAGGCTAATATGCGGCGACGTGGGTTTTGGTAAAACTGAAATAGCAATGAGAGCTGCATTCTTTGTCTGCTGCGCAGAAGATCAGCCACGTAAGCAGCAAGTAGCAGTTATA
Organism: Rickettsiales bacterium; assembly: GCA_017302595.1. Taxonomy (GTDB): domain Bacteria; phylum Pseudomonadota; class Alphaproteobacteria; order Rickettsiales; family Rickettsiaceae; genus Megaera_A. Next base: position 146,518 of record JAFLDA010000001.1, on the reverse strand, counting down.
GCTCCTACAACTATTTTAGCAAGACAGCACCACCGTAATTTTACCGAAAGATTCTCTGACACTAATATTAAAATTGCACAAATTTCTCGTTTAGTTAAATCATCTGAAATAAAAAAAACTAAAGAAGAATTAGAAATGGGAGAGGTAGATATTATTATTGGTACGCATGCATTACTAGCAAATGATATAAAATTCCATAATTTAGGAATGATAGTTATTGATGAGGAGCAGCATTTTGGTGTACTCCAAAAAGAAAAACTGAAGAAATTAAAATCAAATGTACATATTTTATCTCTTTCTGCCACTCCAATACCACGAACTCTTCAAATGTCTATGATTGGAATCAAAGACTTAAGCCTTATTAGTACTCCACCAATAGATAGACTACCTGTAAAAACTAGTGTTTTACCTTTTGACCCAGTTGTCATCCGGGATGCTCTTATGAGGGAGAGATTCAGAGGAGGACTAAGCTTTTATGTAGCACCTAGAATTAAAGATATAGACTGGATCAGTAACCAACTTTTGGCAATAGTTCCCGAATTAAAATTTAAAATTGCTCATGGTCAAATGAGTGCTGCTGAAATAGACAAAACTATGAATGAATTTTGTGATGGAAAATTTGATATTTTACTCTCAACTACTATCGTTGAATCTGGTATTGATATTTCTATAGCCAACACGATTATTATACACCGAGCTGATATGCTAGGCCTTAGTCAACTATACCAACTAAGAGGACGAGTTGGTAGAGGAAAAGTCCGCGGTTACGCCTATCTTACATTAAGTCATAAAATAACTACAAAACACTCATTACAAAGACTGGACATACTACAAAACATCGATTCTTTAGGTGCTGGCTTTACTATCGCTAGTCATGATATGGACTTAAGAGGTTTTGGTAATTTAGTTGGTGATGAACAATCTGGACACATTAAAGAAGTTGGAGCTGAGTTGTATAATGAAATGCTTGATCAGGCTATTAAAGAATTAAAAAATGAAATAACCCACCAAGAACAAATTACACCTTCGATTAATTTAAATGTACCTATTCTAATTCCAGAAACTTATATTGAAGATTCATCATTAAGATTAGCTATATACAGAAGAACTGGTAACCTTAAAGGAAAGCAAGAAATTGAACATTTCCGTAGTGAAATGGAAGATAGATTTGGTTCTTTACCAGTAGAATTTGAAAATTTACTTTCTATGGTAAAAATTAGGAATTTTTGTACTAAATTACACATCGAGAGCATAGATACTGGTCCAAATGGTTTTGTATTTAAACTCACTGAACACGAAAAGGTAAATCAGATGGTTATAGGCTTTATAAATCATCACCCAAGACACGCTAAGATCAAGCCAGATAACAAATTAGTCTTTATCAAAAAGATCGATCAACCTAATGTGATTAATGAAACGCTAGAATTATTACAAGAGCTTAAGAAATTATACCCTATTGATGAGCAATATTTATCCCAATAAATTATCAATAATGATTTGAAACAATGAGCTAGATTTGCTACAAACCTTGGCCTACTCCAAATGGACTAACTTCAATCATCATAGTAAATTTAGCTCCTTTATGACCATTACTGTCGCATTTAATACTACCACCATGCGCTTCAACTGCAGCTTTACATAGCACAAGACCTACACCCCTTCCTAGAGCCTTGGATTCGGTATGAATTCCCATTTTAAATGCAGTAAATATATTATATCTTCTCTTGGTGTTCCTATTCCCTAATCTCTTATCACTATCTCTGCTATCTCTTTACCTACCTTAGATCTTGATATACTATTAGATCACCTTTTAAATTTATGGTGATCAATAAAAATTTTAGGGGTAAGCCAATGACCTTACCCCTTGATATCAGATTAAAAATCAATATCTACGTTATATCCACATGTTCCAGCCAACTCAATAGAGGAATCAGCGTAATCCTCCATTAAGCCTAATAACTCTTTACAATCCAGAGCTTTACCTCCTGGGGTTGGTTTACCAAAAGTATCGATCATAGCTTCTTCAAAAGCTACATGCATTTCATTATTGCTTTGCTCAATTGCTGCTAATATTGGTTGATGAAATTGTTGATCAATGCCCAATTTAATATTAGCAGGAACAAAGTGCATAGCAATTTCTATTGCTTCTTTATTCGTTAAATTGTTATCTCCCATTTGTACATCACGGAGGGAGGCAGATTTAGCAAGGTTCTCAGCTACTACCGGGGAAATTATTGATAAGTCATTATGACTTAAATTTAAAATACGAAGAGCGGGCAACTTAGCAAGTACTTCAGACATTTTTACGGCTTTTTCCTGTAGCCAATTAAACCTTAGATTTAAATCATGCAAATCGGGCAGACCAATAAGCTGATTTGCTACACTATCAACTCCATCAGCTTTTGAGTAGCACATTGTCTGTGTTAGATTCAATTTACCATCAACTATTTCTTGACCCAGAACACTCACACTTTTCATATTTTTCTCTAGTTATTAATTACTTATTTACGTATTGTATATTAAATGTTAATTATTGTCAATAATAATTATTATTTTTTAATTAAATTTAATTTTTCTAATATTTTTTGACTTCCCATTATTAGCGATTGAAAAGTATAATATATTAGTAAACTAGGCCAATGGTTTGATTGCGGATAAACTATGCAATATAGATGGGTTGGTTGAGTTAGTTGGTGATTATGCAGATTTACATGTGGTGGATGTTGACCCTCTACTTTATAGTCCGCAAGAGCGGTCTTAATAGATATATAAATATTATTGACGAGTATGTAGCCTCTTCTATAGAAGTTATTCTATGGGATGGTGGCTAAGTTAATTTGTAGGTCTTTTGTAATTTACTATAAACCTTGGCCTACTCCAAATGGACTAACTTCAATCATCATGGTAAATTTAGCTCCTTTATGACCATTACTGTCGCATTTAATACTACCACCATGCGCTTCAACTGCAGCTTTACATAGCGCAAGACCTACACCCCTTCCTAGAGCCTTGGATTCGGTATGAATTCCCATTTTAAATGCAGTAAATATATTATATAACTCCTCTTTTGGTATTCCCATTCCTTCATCCCTTATCACTATTTCCGCTATCTCTTTACCTACCTTAGATCTTGATATACTAACATATATCGTGCCTTTCTTAGTATATGTAATAGCATTGATAATTATGTTATCTACCGTTTGTCTCATGTAATTTGGATCGACATAAGCAAATATGTCTTTCTCTATTTTCATATCAAAATCTATCTTTTTTCCTTCCAAATAAACTTTTCTACAATGATCTACCCTATCTTCTACCATCTCACTCAAGTTGATCATTTTCTTCCTAAGCTCAATCTTGTTTGCTGACAACATGGCCAAATCTAACATATTCAATATCATCGTCGATAATCTACTAGAATTCTTCAGCACCTCATCACTCAATTCTTTCAACTGATCTTTATCATATTGCTCTAGTCCTTCGGATAACATTTCAGCAAAGTTCATCACATTACCAACCGGTAATCTTAATTCATGATTCACATTATTTAATATTTTCTGCGCTGTTGCTCCTAATCTCTCTATCTCAGCTTCATGATCTGCTATCCTTTGACGATAGAACCCCTCGTTCTCTTTTGCCTGCTGCAACCCTACACTTAATATTTCTACGTCATGCTTTAATCCCTTTTGCTCCTCTTCCAACTTACTCTTTGCAACTACTAGTCCTTCATTTTCTTCACTTAAATCTCCTACCCTCTTTTCTGTTACTTCCATGTATTCTTGCTTTGGCTTGATGAACATTATTATGGCTGTTACACTTAGCAACACTGCATAAAATACCGTCCATGCAGAATCTAGACTTACATTAACATACTCAACACCCATAATTACCTTAGCCGAGTAAATCGCAGCAAACACCCCAAATAACATCATTATTAGAGATATTCTCCAATTAGATATCACTGATAAAACTATGATATTCAGAACAAGAATCATGAATTGAGATTCTATCATATTACTAATGAAAGCTACAAAACATACGTTAAACACCATTGTATATGCAAGAGCAGTATTCCAAAGTATACTTAACCAAAAACGATTAAATTTAATGTTCTTTGGCCAAATTGGGTATAGCATAAAAAATACAGAGATGGCCAATGTCACTTCATAGAAACTTACTAAGGAGCTCTTAATTTCTAACGAGAGAGCACTGTTAGAAATAGAATACATCGAGCAAATATTAGAGATAAAATTGAACATACCAAAAACTAAAAACATCTTTGCATCACCAGGAACACTTGTGGCAAAAAGATTGGAAGGCTTGAAACCTTTCAAGAAACCTAACCATGCAAATTTAGCTTCAGATACTTTGGTTTGCTCAAGTTGACCTGTTTTTTCCCACCCACCTTTTTCTCCAAGAAGATAATGACTTGCCATAAAGACAATTAGGTTAACAATTGTTCCTGGAAGAATACTATCTATACCAGTATGCATCATATAGCTACGCCACCAAATAACACTGATAAAGCTTGCTATCATGCCAATTAGTACAGCTCTAGTAGTACTCTTAAAACCTAATATTGCTAAAATCAGCGGGACGTCTACTATAGGTATATAAAAACTCTGAGTCATAAATACCAGTGGAAGCAAATCATAATCCAATGTTGTCAGATAAATAGAAAACAATCCTAAAAGTACAGAAATAACTTTTGAAAGAACCAATTCACTTTTAAACCTGATATTCAATACATTACAAAAATCATGTGTTAGGATTACCGAAGCAGCATTAATATTAGAGTCAGCAGTTGACATACACATCGAAACTATGCCAATTAATATAAATATTTTCAGACTGCCGGTTGCGTAATTATCAATTATATATTGGACAAGTTTTGATGAATCGAGACTACTATCTACGTTGTATAATAAGAAACTAATCCAAGACATGCCTATCAAAATCACGGCTAATAAAAAAGATGCATACGCAAAAGCTTTTTTCACTTGCTGAACATCTCTGCCAATTGAAAATCTTTGAAAGATTGGGGGATTAATATCTGGTATAGAAAATAGTAAAAACAACGAAAGCATAGACCAAAAAGCAGAGCCAGAAAAATTAAAATGCTCTTTGAAACTAAATAGCGGATTCTCTAAGGCTGGATATAGCGCAAAACCAGCTTTGTTTATACAATTATACCATATCACAACCCCAAGAACTGGCAGCAATACTCCAAAAGTAAAGAATTGAAAAACATCAGTAAATGTGACAGACCTAATTCCTCCAAATGCTGAGTATATAACCACTATAATGGCTGCAACATAAACAGAGTAATGCCCACCTAAATTCACAAAATTATCTAATACATAACCAAAAACCTTAAACTGCAATGCAATAAAACCAGCTGAAGCAATGGTTCCAGCAACCGCTGTGATGAGCCTGACATTTCTTCCATATAATTTGCCCATCGATTCTGCAACAGAAAGACTACCAAGATAATTTGCCATTCTTGGCGCAAATATATAAGCATTGAGCAATAGACAGGCCACCATACCCAAGCACCCAATAGCATATTTTAAACCCGTATTATATACTTCTGCTAGAGTAATAAATAAGTAATCTCCACCAATCCACGTTGCGACTATTGTAGATACAAGCGCTCCTGTACTAAAATTTCTATCGCCTAAAGCGTATTGTTTGATATTTCTAACACCACGACCATACCACAGCCCAATTACTAGTGTAACAAGTAGAAATATAACAAAAATTGCTAAATCTAGATTCATTGCTTTTATTTTTTAATCCTAGGTTATATATATAAATATAGGTTTTTATACTAAAAATTGTAAGTTTACAAGCGTAAAATTTAAAAAAGTGTAATAAAAAAGGCAGCCAAAATCAACATTTATGGCCACCTACTAAATAATTGTATTTCAACTTATAGTTGTTATCTAAAATCCTTATCAGTAATAACAACCTCTGTAAGAGTCACTCCTATTTTCTCATCAACAATAACTATCTCACCCTTTGCAACCTTTTTATTATTTACAAAGACATCTATAGGCTCACCAACAGCTCTTTCCAGTTCAATTACCGCCCCTCTACCTAATTTCAATATATTACTTAAAGACATAGTGGCAGTACCAAGCACAACCGAAACTTGTACCGGCACATCGTATAAAGCCTCAAGAGTTAGCTCTACATTATCATCATTTACTTGCTTGTCAGCCATATATTACCTTTCTGTAGTACTTCTTAATTGATTTATTATCTTATCTATTTCAGCTGAAACTTGCTCTTGATTATACTCTAATCTAGTATCTTGCCATTCTATTCTGCAATCGTCTTTGCTGAAATTTTCATCTTTAATTATATGCAAATTATCTTTAAATCTAAATGGAATTTGCTCAGATTGCAAAACTTCTGCACAAAATTCATAACGATCTGGATGCACTGTAAGCGTAATATCTCCTTCCTTATAGAAATTCTTTAGCTTTTCAAACAAACCATTTCGAATAATTTCATCAAAATTTACAGGTAAAATTAAATGTAACTTCTTTGCAATATCGGCTAGTACCTCTGCAGAAACTTTTGTTAATTGTTTATCAAGTTCAACGCCAGGAACAATTGCATTTAATTTTTCTATTACCAAATTCACAAAACTATTATCTGCGTTTAAACTTTGAATTTGCTGCTCATAATGCTCTTTAGCATCCTTGTACCCATCATCATAAGAACTCTTTCTTATAGATTCTATATCCACCGGCTCGCTAATTTCCTGAGGGATGTTATCATTATCTAAAATTTTGTCAATACTTTCATTTCGTTCATGAATTTCAGGTATTTCATCTTCATTAACAGGCTCTTCATCGATAATTTTAGTCAAATGTTCACTTACAGCATCTAAGATCAACTTATCTACTTCACTTTCATTTTGACAAAATCCAGAATTTATCACAGCAGATTTAGGCAAATCATCATATTGAAACTTTTCATATTTTGACATAAACGTACATCCTTATGTTACAAATTCATCATCACCATTGCTTAGCGCAACATCAATCTCTCCTGCTTCAATTAGCTTTTTGGCGACAGCAACAACTTCCGACCTAGCTGTATCAACTTCTTTAACTCTTACTGACCCAAGAGCCATTAGGTCCTCTTCTATAATTTTTGCTGCTCTTTGAGACATACTTGAGAACAGAACATTTTTAATTTCATCCGAAGCACCTTTCAATGCTAAAGTTAAGCGCGATTTTTCAACATCTCTGAGTAGACGCTGAATACCTTTAGAGTCAATTTTAACAAGATCCTCAAACGTGAACATCATATCTTTAATTCTAGCAGCAGCATCAGGCATATTCGCCTCTAGCATACTCATAAACTTAGTTTCACTATTTCTATCTAAATTATTGAATATCTCTGCAAGCATTTCAAAGCTATCTGATTTTTGTGTTTTACCAACACTACTAATAAATTCTGCTCTTAGAATTCTCTCTACTCTTTCTAGGATTTCTTTCTTTACATTACCGAGACTTAATATTCTAGAAATGATCTCAAATGCAAAACCGTCAGGTAAATTACTCAAAACTTTAGCAGCATGATCCGGTGATATTTTAGATAGCACTAAAGCAGCGGTTTGTGGATGCTCGTTACGAAAATAAAGTGCAAGTAGTTCTTCATTCACATTAGCCAATTTCTCCCAAGTATTTCTCCCTTGAGGCCCACGTATTTCTTCCATCAATGCGCTTACTCTTTCCTTATCAAGCACCTTCTCTAGTAACCTTTCTGTATTTTGCAGGTTACCCAGAAATAATGAATCGCCACTTAGGTTATTATTTAACTGATCCATAATTGATTCGATAACATCAGGACTTACTGCTCCTAAATGAGACATAGCATGCGATATATCAGTTATCTCATCTTCTGTCATCAACGAAAATACCTTCATTGCATTATCATCAGAAAGCGAAAGAAGCACTATCGCAACTTTTTGTACACCAGTAAGCTTTTGTATATCTTGAATAGTTACACCCATTATTACTCCTCGTTAAGCCATTTTCTTAAGATATTCACCAGCTCTTGCGGGTTCGTATCTGCTATGTCATTAATTTTCTGAATTGGACTTGACCCTACTTGCCCTGACTCAGGAGTCTCACCATCTCCAGGACCAGAAATAATGGCTCTTGGAACATTAACGGCTCCATATTCGCCTTCTCCACCTGCTTGAATAAAAGCTCCCATTGCACCAAGCTCATCTTCATCAGACCTGATTTTTTTCACTTCAAAGGCTTTAAGGGCAATAGGTCTAATTACTGTAATCAATATCAGCAATACTACTATTGCAAATATCAAAGTTTGGAATATATTAGGCAATTCTTCTTTAATCCAATCTGTTTCACTATCACCATCTGAAAGATCAGAAACAAATTGCATATTTTCTACTTCTATTTTATCACCACGCTCAATATCAAAACCAACAGCTGCTTTTACTAATTTAGCTATTTTATCAAGCTCAGCACTTGACCTTGGTGTATATTTATGTTCGCCCGTGGATACATCAGTATTATAAATACCATCAACTAGGATTCCTATAGACATCTTATTAATTACACCTGACTCAGATATATGATTTTTAATGGTCTTAGAAACTTCGTAATTCGTTGTTTGATCGCTCTTTTCTATTGTAGCAAACTTACTAGCATCACCTTCCCCCCCCCCGCCAGGAATATTATTCGCAACAGAAGCGTCCTGGCCAGATGCATTCGATACTGGTGTTCTTTCTTTCTCATCTATGGATTGTGTTGACCTAACAACCGAGCCATCTGGATCATACACTTCGGAATTGGTCACTGTGCGATCAAAGTTCATCTCAAGTGCTACTTGTGCTTTTACTTTGCCAGGACCAAGAGTTTTTGACAGTAGTTCTTCAATTACATTTCTTAGTCTATTTTCAGCAGCTATTTTTAACTCATCATTTTTACCACCACCAAAATCAGATTCTTCTTCAGCTGAACCGATCTTTAAGGCAGCACCCTTGGTATCAACAATAGTAACACTTTTCATCTCTAAACCAGGAACTGAGGTCACAATTAGATGACTAATAGCATCTATTTCTGACTTACCCAACCTTTTATTACCTTTGAATTTTATCACTACTGAAGCTCGTGGCTCCATTCTTTCTTTAGAAAATATTTCTCGCTGAGGCATCACCAAATGAACTCTTGCTTTTTCAACTTGATCAAACGCCGCAATAGTTCTACTTAACTCGCCTTCTAAAGCTCTGACTAACTTTACATTTTGAGAAAAATTAGTCGCGCCCAAGCTATCATCTTTATCAAAAATCTCATAACCAACAACTGAACCACTTGAAGGCATCCCTTCTTGAGCCAATGTCAGTCTAACACTTACAACTTGCGACTTAGGTACCTTAATTGCACCACCATCAGCTATAACTTCATATCTGATGTTACGTTTCTCTAATTCTTGCACTATACCAGCACTATCCTGTACATCCAAACCAGTATATAGAATGGACATATCATTTTCGCCAATTCTTGATAAAAACAGGATAAATAGTATTAAAGAGGTTAAAACAGTTACAGCAGCCGCAGCTAACCTGGTCGGGCCCATATCTTTAAAAAATTGAATTACAGCTTGCATCTATTTCGTTACTATTTAAAAATGTTAAGCCATATTAATACTCATTTTATCCAAAAAGTCAACGGATTAGGATGAGCTGCATCTTCAAGTATAAACCTAAGAGCTATAACAATTCTTATCAAAAACCAAGCATATACTATTGTATATGCAAATGGTAATATAAAAAAGAACACAGTAGAAGTTACTGAGGCAAAAGCAATTATAGTGGCTATAAACATTCCAATTAATCCAAATATAAAACTTCTCAGCGCAAAAACATAATGACTATGCCATTTTTGATCCTTAAAATTAATATTCAAAAAAGCAAGCACTCCGCCAACTATCGGCGTCAAGTATGTAACCGCTCCGCATAAAAAAAGAATATATATCAGTATGATATTCTTTTTTCCAGGTTCTAAATACTTTTTTATCTCTTCATTCATAAATAATCATAATTAAATTAATTTTTCTACTTTAAGCTTTTTATCACTGCTGAAAGTATATTACCTGATTTAAGGTACTCTATTTCATTATCAGTATAAACTTGCAATGTAGCATCAAATGCTTGGCTAGTGCCATCTAGTCTTTTTATAACACATTCAAGTTTTTGATAAGGCTTAATATTATCACTAATACCTCTTACACTAATTTCTTCATCACCTTTAATACCAAAATCCTTCCATGTTTTTCCATTATTAAACGAAATTGGCAAAACTCCCATACCTACTAAATTTGAACGATGTATCCTCTCAAAAGTTTCAGCAATTACAGCTTTTACACCCAACAGATTAGTCCCTTTGGCCGCCCAATCTCTAGATGATCCTGTACCATATTCTTTGCCAGCAAAAATAACAAGCGGGATAGAATTTTTCTTATAATCCATGGCAGCATCATAAATACTCATCTGCTTACCCGAAAGGAAATTTATAGTAACACCACCCTCTACTCCTTCGCATATGAGATTTTTAATCCTAACATTAGCAAAAGTACCTCTCATCATTACTTCATGATTACCACGCCTTGAACCATAGGAATTAAAGCCAGCAGGAGATACTCCTTTGGCAATTAAAAATTGCGCTGCTGGACTTGTTTTACTTATGGAACCAGCTGGAGATATATGATCGGTAGTAATTGAATCCCCAAACAACGCAAGCATTCTAGCTCCTTTAATATCTGAAAGCGATAACTTAGGCTTTGCTATATCAACAAAATATGGTGGATTATTGATATAGGTTGATGGCGTCCAATCATATGTTTGACTTTCAGAAGCTTTTATATTTTGCCAATTTTTATCACCTTTAAACACATCCTGATACTTTGATGCAAACATTTCAGATGTAACACTTGCATCAATATATTGTTTAATTTCATCCTGAGTTGGCCAAATATCCTTTAAATACACTTCTTTCCCATCACTAGATTTAGCAATAGGGTCCTTATCTAAATTAATATTTACCGTTCCAGCTATTGCATAAGCCACTACTAATGGAGGGGATGCAAGGTAGTTTGCCCTCACACTTGGATGAATCCTCCCTTCAAAATTTCTATTACCAGATAAAACAGAGGCAACAGCAAGTTCATTATCTTTGATGGCTTTGTCGATTTCTTCTTTAAGTGGCCCAGAATTACCTATACAAGTTGTACAACCATAACCGACTAAGTTAAAGCCAAGCAGGTCAAGATACTTACTCAACCCACTCTTATTTAAATACTCAGTAACCACTTGAGAACCCGGAGCTAATGATGTTTTAACCCATGGTTTTGCCTTTATACCTAATTTATTTGCTTTTTCTGCGATAATGCCAGCAGCAATCATTACTGACGGGTTTGAGGTATTAGTACAACTTGTTATAGCTGCAATAACAACATCACCGTGGCCTATCTTATAATCTCTGCCTTCAACGTCATACTTCTTCGCTAAATTTGCATTTGGAACAAATGTTGGTAATGCCTCAGTAAAATTAGTTTTTACATTAGTTAAACTCACCCTATCTTGAGGTCTTTTTGGTCCAGCTAAAGAAGGCTCTAGCGTATCCATATTGAGCTCTACAACATCTGTGTATACTGGATCAACATCTTGTTTCCACATACCTTGTTTCTTAGCGTACTCTTCCACTAGTTTTACCTTATGCTTATCGCGGCCAGTAAGTAGCAAATATTTTAATGTTTCTTCATCTACAGGAAAAAAACCACAGGTAGCACCATACTCTGGCGCCATATTGGATATTGTCGCTCTGTCAGCAAGAGATAATGAGCTTAATCCTGGACCATAAAATTCAACAAATTTTCCAACTACACCCTTTTTTCGAAGCATTTGGGTAACAGTTAATACCAAATCAGTCGCAGTAATATTTTTTGCTACTCTTCCAGTAAGCTTAAATCCTACAACTTCTGGGATAATCATCGGCAATGGCTGACCCAGCATTGCAGCCTCAGCTTCAATACCTCCAACCCCCCACCCCAGAACTGACAATCCATTGACCATAGTTGTATGACTATCAGTACCAACTAGCGTATCATGATATGCAAATTTACCCTTAGATGTTTCTTCGACATACACAACTTGCGCAAGATACTCCAGATTTACCTGGTGACAAATACCAGTTCCTGGTGGAACAACTCTAAAATTCTTGAAACTCTTTTGTCCCCATTTCAAGAATTCATACCTTTCTTTGTTCCTCTCAAATTCCTTATTTACATTCTCTGCAAACGAACCATTTGTTGCATATGAGTCAACTTGCACAGAGTGGTCAATCACTAAATCAACAGGAATCAAAGGATTAATTTTAGTTGGATCACCTTTGAGTTCTTTCATAGCATCTCTCATCGACGCCAAATCAACAACTGCTGGTACCCCGGTAAAATCCTGCATTAAAACTCTAGCAGGCATGTAATTTATTTCCTCTTCTGACTTCTTAGTTTCTAGCCACGATTTAAAAGATTTTAAAATCTTTTGATTACCATGTCTTAGCGCATTTTCTACAAGAACTCTCAGGCTATGCGGAAGCTTTTTAATATCAAACCCTGCATCTGCGGCCGCTTTACTAATATCAAAAATGCTATAAGTTGTACTATCAACACTTATCTTGCTAATGTACTTCGAATTATGATCTAGTGCCATATATAACCTTCATTTAACCTTCCTATGTTAGCAACAACTAATATTTATAAAAAATAATAAGTTATTTGACTATGCCAAACAACAATGGTAATTAAACATACATACAAGAACAAGAGTTTTCGTTGTTATTGTATTCAGATTTGTTACTTATAGTTTCATCGCAATCAGGTCAGCAAATGTTATCTCTACACTCTTTAGGGTTATCGATAAATGGAAAATCCATCTTTAAGAACCTATCTGTTACCTTACTACCATCTTCGATACTATATTTACAAGGTGATAATGGCGCTGGAAAAACATCTTTACTAAGAATGCTAGCTGGCATACAAAAACCAAGTTCTGGCAAAATTACTATCGGCAAAGACCAAACTCCACTGCGTTATATTAGAAAACCATATTGCAACTACATTGGGCACCAATTTGCTATTAAGCCAGAACTGTCAGTTTATGAAAATATATCGTTTTTCTCAAAGTTATACGGCACTGAAACTTTACTAAACGCAGCTATAACCTATATGGGGCTTGAAAGAAAATTAGACTCAAAATGTTACTTACTTTCTGCCGGAAATCAAAAGAAGGTGGCGATCGCAAGACTTCTTGCATGTAGATCAAAATTGTGGCTACTTGATGAGGCTGATTCTAATTTGGACCAGGAAACCAAAAATAAATTGCTCCATTTAATCATTTCACACGCTGATAGCGGTGGTATTGTTGTGATCACAACACACTCTACGCCAGAAATAAAATCGGCGCAATTTATCAATCTAAATCAGTACAAAAATTAAAATGATAAATTTACTTCTACAAGAGCTAAAAATACAAAGAAAAGTAAATAACCTTACAAAATATAGCGTTTTGTTTTTTCTATTCTCTATTGTTTGCTTAGCATTGGTTAGTTCTTCAGATGAAATTCAAAAATATGGCATTCTTTTTTCACTTCTTTGTATCCCGCTGTCAGCTCTTAGCATCTCAAATAATTTATTTAAAAATGATATTGATGATGGAACCCTTGAAATACAGTTGACAACAGCCCCAAGCTGGAAAATTGTTTATGCAAAATATGGAGCTTTAGCAATTATTCAAATATTATCCTTTGCAATTATAAGCCCATTTTTGGCACTAATTTTCAACATAAACCTAGTGCAAACAATATTTTTATTTGCTACAGCATCAATCTTGATAAAATCTAATTCCGCTCTTGTTACTTTAATTTCTTCAATTCAAGCATATTTTCGCTCTAATACAAGTTTTCTTGCAGTACTCATTATACCAGTAATTCTGCCAAATATTATCCTAAGCGGCATGTTTATCCAAAACTTTGAACATTACTACATATTATTTATTATGATTGGTATTAGCATGATAATAATACCAGCATCATTGTTCCTTTCTGCATACCTTATTGACAACATTTACAACATATAGTTGAGATAATTTTATTTATTATACCTCTAATAGTTGTAGCACTAGGCACTTTAATCTAATATTAATCTATCATTAAACTTAGCAATAGTAACTATGTTCGAGTCATTTCTAGGCAAAATTAGGCTGTTAATTAAGGGCCCAATGGGATTAGTCGTTTACGCTTTTATGACTAAGTGGTACTTAATTATTGCTATACCAGCAATAATAGTGGTGTTTTGGGTTATTTCAGGACTAACGGGAACCGGAATATTAACCAACATCGAAACTATAGTAGTCCAGGCTCTTAATGACTCAAAATCAGTCGCAAGGTATTGTATCCCAAAAATTTTAAATTTAGAAGATTTCTGGGGCTGCCTACAAAATCCCCCAGAGTATCAACCGACTCCTGATGAAGTGACAATGGAAAACACCGCAAGAACTATACTTGATGTCGATAAATATAATGCAAAACTTGACCCATACTCCGATGATCAGTGATATATATTTAACAAAAAGGTATTTTATACATGGCTAGAGCTGCTTAGATCTTGATAATTGGGATAATAATTCTATATAATTTCATCAGTACAAATTAAAATTATATACATTATGTCAGATAGTACGTTTTCAGATGATCCGGATAAAACAACAAGACGTGATTTTATTACTCTTGCAGCAAGTGGGATGACGGCTGTTGGTGCTGCGTGCGCTGCTTGGCCACTGGTAGATTCATTAAACCCTTCCGCTGATGTTTTAGCAATGTCATCTATCGAGGTTGATATTTCTAAAGTTGAACCTGGTCAAACTATAACCGTTAAGTGGCGCGGTAAGCCTGTGTTCATAACACATAGAACCGAAGAAGAAGTCAAGCAAATGGAAGCTACTCCAATGAAGGACTTGACCGATCCTGAACCAGATTCAGCAAGAGTAAAACCAGGACATGAAAAGTGGTTAATAACAATTGGTATTTGCACGCACCTTGGTTGTGTACCACTGGCTAATAACGGTGATTATCATGGTTGGTTCTGTCCTTGCCATGGGTCACATTATGATAAATCTGGTAGAATCAGGAAAGGACCAGCTCCTCTTAATCTCGCTGTACCACCTTATGAATTCGTTTCAGACACTAAAATTAAGATTGGCTAGAACATTATGAGTGAAAAAAAACAAAACGATCAATCATCTTCATCTTGTGGAATTATTGCCTGGATTGATTATAGATTACCTATTTTTTCTTGGCTTTCACATTTTGCTGAGTATAAAACCCCAAAAAATCTTAGCTACCTATGGAGCCTAGGTTCTATCGCCGGTATAGCTTTGGTAATACAAATCGTTACCGGAATTGTTCTTGCAATGCATTATACACCACATGTAGATCTTGCATTTGACAGTGTTGAAAAGATAATGAGAAATGTGAATTACGGTTGGTTAATAAGATATATGCATGCAGTTGGCGCATCTATGTTTTTTGTTGCAGTGTATTTGCATATTTTTCGCGGCCTATATTATGGCTCATATAAAGCCCCAAGAGAACTCCTGTGGATACTTGGTTTGGTAATCTTTCTTGTGATGATGGCAACAGCTTTTATGGGTTACGTTCTGCCATGGGGTCAAATGAGCTATTGGGGAGCAACGGTTATCACCAATTTGTTCTCAGCAATTCCGATCGTTGGCAAAAGCATAGTAACCTGGCTTTGGGGAGGCTTTTCGGTAGACAACCCTACCTTAAACCGATTTTTCTCACTTCATTACTTGCTACCATTTATTATAGTAGCTCTGGTTATACTTCATATATGGGCACTACATACTCATGGATCAAACAATCCAACTGGAGTAAAACTGAAAGAAAAAGATATGATTCCATTCCACCCATATTATACGATAAAAGACTTTGTTGGTTTTGGTTTTTACTTCCTTATCTTTGCCTTCTTTGTTTTTTACAAACCAAATTTACTTGGGCACCCAGATAATTACACTCCAGCAAATCCATTGGTTACCCCAGCTCACATAGTCCCTGAATGGTATTTCCTACCCTTTTATGCAATATTAAGAGCTGTACCTTCTAAACTTGGTGGAGTGGTATTAATGTTTGGAAGTATTTTGATTCTTTTTGCTCTACCTTGGCTTGATAGGTCAAAGGTCAGAAGCGCAAAATATCGCCCTATGTATAAGTGGGCTTTTTTAGCTCTTGTTATAGATTGTTTAATTTTGGGGTACGTTGGTGGCAAACCTGCTGAAGAGCCGTATTTGACAGTCAGTAGACTGGCTGCTACTTACTATTTCTTCCATTTTCTAATCGTTGTACCATTGATTGCAAAATATGAAAAACCTCTTGCATTACCTCATGGTGAAGAAGAAAAATAAATATACTTAAATATAATTTTAGCGGTGCGTTATGAAAATATCTAGAAACATTCTCTTAGTTCTATTTCTTCTGTCATTTAGCAATGCTGCTTTTGCTACTACTGATGGGGCAGAACCAAAACAAATGGTGTGGCCTTTTGATGGAGCTTTTGGAACTTTTGATCGTCAGGCTGCTCAAAGAGGAGCACAAGTGTATCTCGAAGTATGCTCAGCATGTCATGGTTTAAATCACTTATATTATAGAAATCTAGAAGATTTAGGCTTTTCTGCTGCTGAGGTAAAAGAGATTGCATCTAAAAAGAATGTTATGGCTGGACCAAATGATCAAGGAGAGATGTTTGAGCGCCCTGCATTACCATCGGACTTTTTTGTTAACCCTTACCCAAATGAACAGGCTGCAAGGGCTGCAAATAATGGTGCAAAACCAGTTGATCTTTCTTTAATTATCAAAGCAAGACATGATGGAGCAAATTATATCTACTCGCTTCTTACAGGATATAAAGATGCACCAGCAAGTTTTACCCTAATGCCTGGCCTCAATTATAACCCATATTTCCCTGGCCAACAAATTGCTATGCCAGCACCACTTTCTCCAAACCAAGTTACTTACATGGACGGAACAAACGCCACAGTTGAGCAGATGTCAGAAGACATCGTAATATTCTTACAATGGGCAGCCGAACCAGAAATGGAGCGTCGTAAATCTATGGGAATCAAGGTGATGCTGTTTTTAGGAGTTTTCACTATATTCTTCATTATCGCTAAGAGAAGAGTATGGAAGAAAATTAAGTAATTTCTTTACTTAAAAATTTTATTAAACTTTAACTGTGCTAGTATAGGTTGATTGGGCCAGTTGTTCCTTCTTTAGACTAGGGTTAGGTGTATCTATTTCAAAAATCTACATATTCCTTCAGGTTTATGGAAATATCGTAGATGGAGACTTAAGCGACTACCAATAGCGATGATCTTATGCCCCCAATATCGGTCTAACAAAAGATAAATTTTTTGAACAATTATTACCTTTTGCCTCTCAACTTGGTAAAGAGATAGATTTTATTTCCATTAGTTGCCATGGTGGTTTTACAGCTATCTCCTGTATGGGCATAGCTCCATTTGGGTAGCAGATTATTAACGTATTATCCTCCGGAGACACCAACTAATTGGATGAAATAACCAACCGGTAGTAGAAGTTGCTGACGAGGTTGCCTTACACTCTGAAGGATAAACAACGTTAAGAATTAACCTACCAGTTAGTATTTGCCAGGTACAAAAATAAATAAAAATCGTACCTGACAAAATTCTCCGGTACCTCGCGGTATAGACGTGCTAGAAATCAGACACTTCAGTATCACCGATAATATCAGTAGTAAACCACTTAATCACATGTTGATTTATCATAGGATCATTAAGACTGAATAATTGCTGTGCAAGTACTGAATTATCTACTACTTCTGCACCAACCATTTTCATTGCAGCAAATGCCTTCTCATCATTAAGCTTAGGATCCCTTTCAAGGAATTTGTGCATAAAATCTTTAAAAGACACTTTCTTCGGTAATGACTTCTCAGCGGCTATTTTCTTCTGCTGTTCTTCTCTTTCGAGCAATTCTCTTTCTTCGGCTTCAGCTTTTCTTCTAAGTTCCTCTCTTTCACGCAAGTCTCTTTCTTCGGCTTCAGCTTTTCTTCTAAGTTCCTCTCTTTCACGCAAGTCTCTTTCTTCAGCTTCGGCTTTTCTTCTGAGTTCCTCTCTTTCACGCAAGTCTCTTTCTTCGGCTTCAGCTTTTCTTCTGAGCTCTTCTCTTACCCTTTCTTCAGCTTCGACTTTGCCTTGTTCTTCAGGTGATAACCAACCATCTAATTGCCTCACTACAGCACCTTCGATCCCATGCTTTTCTACTCCACCCTCTATTTTTTCAGCTTGAGCTACCACAACTTCTGACCATTGTCCTAACTGCTTATCTACAGCTCCAGCTAATCCATGTTTTTTAATACCACCAAGCATTTTCTTCAATTTCATAATTATCCTTTTATTATCTAAATTTCATACCAATTGACGCTATACTTTACAATCGTTAATGGTTACTTTTTCTTATATTGTAAGTAATATTTCCTGTCAACTATCAATTGTTATTCACAATTAAATACTCAAATTAATAAGAATATAAAATTACCAATTATTAAAGATCTTAAAACATCACTCCATAAGCCTACTATTACCTTTAGATTGATTACGGTGCACCGGTGGATAAGAATGATGTGCACTAGAGTGCCTTTTCAATTTGTCTAATGCTTCTGGATTCCCTTCAATAACCTGTCTTGCTTTATTTACAGGTCTAGTAGAAACCTCAACTTGATCATGAGATAACTCTGTTGTTCTGTCCACCACCAATCCTTTATTAATAGCAATTTGCTTTTGCATTTCTTCATACCTCCCTCTATTTATCGGTAAAGTATATACCCTTCCGTCCTGCTTAATACATACTGGTGACTCTTTGTCTTGACTTGTAAAATATACAGGTACTGGTGTAGTCATTTCAACTAGCTTACCTTGATCATCATAGTGAGCAGATAAATATACCGCCTCCTTAGCGCTGATATTCTTTCCTTGTAAATCTTTTACCGCAAGCGACATATGCATGGGTCCACCGTCTGCTTTAAGCGGAACATCAAGACTACGGAAATTATTAATTACCTTACCATTTAGACTATATTCTTTTGCAACAGGCACACTATCACTGAGCTTACATAGCTCAACTCCATCTTTACTGATACTTGCCTTCTTTCCACCTTGCCAGTCAATATCCTTATATGGATATTTAGCGTGAATCTCTTTATATTTCTCACGCTCCATATCATTCATCAATTTCGCAGTTTCAGGATCTAGTTTACTTCCAATCAATGCTCCATTTTCAGAAGCATATTTATGGAACGCCTCATTTCCTTGTGGAATACCTTGAATTTTACCACTGCCAACAATAACTTCTCTTTGGCTGTCTTTAAGAGCTCTAAATTCTTGTAAAATTTGATCGTCAGATATAGTAGCTACTCTATCTGATACTTTAACTACAGCAGTAGGAATAACTCTTTCCTGGGTACGCCCCCTTTCCTGAGAATGTTCTCTTTCCTGACCTCGTCTTTCTTCACGTGCAGCTTTTTTCATTGGTCTTGCGATTTGGTCAAGCTCGTGCTGAGCTCTTTCAACATGTTGTTGTACTCTTTCGTTTTCCTTCTCAAGCGCAGCTAATTCTTTCTTCGCTTTCTCAAGCTCCACCCTCTGTCTCTGTTGCTCTTCTTGATTCCTCCTCATCTCATCCTTGAGCCTAGCTACCTCTTTATCCAACTTCTCCTTATCACCCTTACCTTGCAACAAACTCTCTTGCGCTAACTCTAGCTTACTCGCTAGATCATCCCCTTTCTCTTTCGTACTACGCAGCTCCGCTTGCGCTAACTCTAACTCCTTCTGCTTCGCCGCTTTCTCTATATTCGCCTGCTCTACCTGACTCTTTAGTACTGCTAACTCACGATCCTTCGCTTTACCCAATTCTTCTCTTTCTAAATCCTTCGATTGCCTTAACTCTTCTAATGCTTTCTCATTCTTCAATGCTGCTTCCTTACCCTGCTGTACTAACTCTTGCTTCTCTCTACTCAAGCGATCCACTTCCTGCTGTAACTCTACCGCCTTCTCACTTCCCTTGGTTGCTTGTACTAATTCTTGACGTACCCTCTCTAATTCCTCTGCATTCTGCTGTAGCGCTCTCTTATTACTTACTTGCTCTTCCTCCAACGCACTCTGCTTCTGTAATATCTGCTCCTCTAAACCCCTAAGACTTGCATCCCTACTTTCTACATCGCTCTTTAAACTCGCCAGTTGCTTCTCTAGTTTTTCCTTCTCTACCAACGCTGCTCTCTCTACCTCTTCCTTCGCACTCACCAACAATGCTCTCTGCCTCTCCTGCTCTAGCCTATTCTCCTCTATCTGCTGCTTAAGCCTATCCACTTCCTGCGTCAGTGCTTGCTTCTTAGGCCCAACTTCATCTGCTAAACTCTCTTGCGCTAACTCTAGCTTACTCGCTAGATCATCCCCTTTCTCTTTCGTACTACGCAGCTCCGCTTGCGCTAACTCTAACTCCTTCTGCTTCGCCGCTTTCTCTATATTCGCCTGCTCTA
>JAFLDA010000001.1:122500-125727 GCA_017302595.1 Rickettsiales bacterium | reverse complement strand
AAACTCTCTTGCGCTAACTCTAGCTTACTCGCTAGATCATCCCCTTTCTCTTTCGTACTACGCAGCTCCGCTTGCGCTAACTCTAACTCCTTCTGCTTCGCCGCTTTCTCTATATTCGCCTGCTCTACCTGACTCTTTAGTACTGCTAACTGCCTCTCAAGGTCTTTAATCCTTTGACCTTGAGACTGATATCTTTCAACGTCAAGGTTCAAACGCCTTACTTCTGCTTTCAATTTCTCATTCTCTACCTTCACAGCCTTAAGTGTTTCACTTGGTTTTGCAGCTTGCTCCAACTGACTCCGTAGCGTTCCTAGCTCTAAATTTTTAGACTGCTCTAACTTTGAGAGCTCCTGCCTATGAGCATCCCTCTCTTCAGAAATTTCTCTTGCTAACTTTTCTTTTTCTCGAGTCTGAACTTCTAGAGCACTCTCTCTTTGCTCTAATGTTTCTCTTAACTGATCTAATTCTTCTTCTCTATCATGCTCTACTTCTTGTTTAGCCGACTTTTCCTTTGCAACTTCGAGCCTTAACTCATCTCTTTCATGTTCAATTTCCTTCAAATTTTCTTTTGTTCTAGTAAACTCTTCTTGAGCCAATTCAAGTTCTGCCAGCCTAGCCTGTAATCGAAGGATTTCCTCTGGACGAGTGGCTCGTGCCTGCCTTACTTCTTCTTCAAACACCGTACCAACAAGTTGCTCAGGAGGTAAGTCACTCAGCTCATCTAACAAACTTTTTCCTCCTCCAGAAACTCTACTTTGCTGCTGCTCAAGGCTAGACTCCATCATATCGTCAAACAAACTTATACCTTTTGGAGCTTTTTCTACTGTTGGTTCTGCTACAGAAACTCCGCTTTGCTCTCTCAATTCTTTTTCTCGCTGCATCTGCTCTTGAGCTTGTTGCAGTTTAAGATTTTCTGCTCTTAATCGCTCTAACTCCTCACTTTGCGAGGACATGGCAAGTTGGTGTTCCCTCTTAAGAGCATTTATCTCCTTGTTATGCTTTATAGTCTCTTGTAGCCGCAAGTATTGAGGAGAGTCTGATAAATAAAATTCTTGTTCTGGTTCCCCAGTTTCTTTCTTAACTGCTTTCTTCTTTGCTATAGCATCTTTTTCAATCTGAGCGCGCTCTTCAGTTAATTCGTGAAATTTTACATTATTTTGATCAACTTTATCACTTTGACTTTTTACTAGCTTCCTTTGCTCATCTACTTGTTTTTCTAGACGGTGTAATTCAAGAGCCAATTGCTTATTTGTCTCAAGACCATCTATCTCGACAGCTACTAATTCTTGTCTTGCCTGATCTTGTTTTTGTTGTAATATCCTAACCCTTGTATCTAATCTCCTTTGGACATCAGGTTCTAATTCAACGTCATATGGAGCATCCCATTTTTTTGCAGCTTCTTGAACTTGTCTAAATTCCTGCTCCTTCTCTCTGACCTGTTGCTCAAGGGCTCCTAATTCATCTGATTTTTCTTGCTTTTGTTGTTCTGCAACTTGAATATCTTGCGATAGGAGTTTCTCTGGAGTCAAGTAAGACGCCTTTACTAGGCCTTTTATACTTTCAACTAAATTCTCTACTACCTCCTTATCTATAACTAAATCTGATTCTAGGTAGCTATCTAAAACTTCTCCTATATCATCTGAGTCAATCTCTTGACCATGTGCTTGAATTGCTTTTAATGTTTCTTTTCGTTTTTCATTTTCATCGATTAAATCCGGTAAGAATCCATCCAGAGTTAACTCTTTACCCTGGGCTTGTTCTCTTAAAGTTTCAGCAAGACCTACTGCTTCTCCATTGTTTTTAACTGAATCTAGTTTGAGATAACTATCTAAAACTTTTTCTATATCGTCTGATTCAATCTCTTGACCGTGCGCTTGAATTGCCTTTAATATCTCTCCTTGTCTGGTACTATAACTAACTAAATTCGACAAGAATTTATCTGGAGTTGGGTTTTGCCCTTCAACTTTGTCTTGTAAATTACCAAACAACCTCTCTAGTTCTTTTTTATTTTTACCAGCTCCACTTATTTGTTGATCAAGTTCACTTGTTTTATCTAAAATATAAAGATCTAGATCAAGCTCTGTGATTTCTCCCTTTAGCGGAATACGTTTACCAACTAGATTAAGTCGGCCCTCTCGTATTTCTTCGACTATCTCCTGTTGCTCCTCATCAAGCTCAGATTCATCTGTACCACCTTTAAGTAACTCTACAACCGCTTTTCTTTTTTCTAATTCCTTAAATTCTTTTAGCAAAAATCTATCATTTTTTAGACTTTTAACCCGTTGATTAATCTCATCATACGCTTGCGTTTCTTTCTCGACTTTGCTTTGTGCTTGATCCACGCTTTCTTTTGCACTGCTCACCATTTCAGCTAGCGCCTGCTTTTGCATTTCCAATTTTTCGGCTTGTAAGCCCTTATTTTGCTCAGAATAATGCCTATAATCCTCTTCTAATGCTTCTACCTGTTGCTGAGTTTCTTCCCCTTGCCTTTGCACTTCTGCTCTTTTATCTTTTAATGCTTTTTCCAACCTTTTGAGCTTGGCACTACCGTCTTTTAATGCTTGATCATCCCTCGGTATCTCTTGACTCAATTGATCAAGATCATCAATTACTTGACTCTTTTCTCTTAAAGGTTTTTCTTGTTTGGCTGTTTTTTTCGACATAATATTACCTTAAAATCAAATGTAATTATTAAATTATATAATTAGAATTATTTCTTCTATTGGTTGAATGATAACATAAATCATTTGGTTATATAAATTAATAGTTATCAAGGGTAATTATTTCGCGAGATATTAGTGTTTTAAGTAAGTGTAGTAAATTATATGTTTGGTGCATAATTTTGGTCCTGGGCGCAGGTCCTAATATCTAGAAAGCATAATGGTTATGGCGGCCTTAAGGTGGAGCCGCCAATCAAGCTCAGAATGACTGTTATTCGGGGTGGCCGCGCTCTAGTCTTCCCGGACTAGATCCGGGATCCAAGCAGCTTCGAGGTTATTACCTTAAGTAATAGATCCCAAATCAAGTTTGGGATGACTAACGTGAAGGAAGCAGGATAATTGGTGTTAGCATGACCACGTTCTGGTCATTCCGGGCTATGCCCTGGATCCAAGCTACTTTGAGGTCATGGTTGCTTTAAGATGAATCCTCCAATCAAATTCAGGATGATCATGATTGTGATTTAGTAAAAAATTTTGAAGAACTTGAGACCCTAAAAAGGAGTTTTT
>JAFLDA010000001.1:0-120000 GCA_017302595.1 Rickettsiales bacterium | reverse complement strand
GTCCCAATTAGAGCTAGAAAACTATTTATCGCCATTGCTTCGAGGCATTTTTCGTATCTCATCGACTCAATATCATAGCCACCTTCACGCTTTGAAATTTTATCTTCCTTGGCTTTGACCAAACTTAGGTGACCAAAGGTTGGAGCAACAGCATAAAGTGCTTCAAACATTTGAATTTGAATCGCTGTATTACTAACATGATCTTCTCCCCTGATAACATGAGTTATATTGTAATCAATATCATCAATAGTTGAACACAACATATAGGTCATAGTGCCATCTGCCCTTATAATAACCGGATCACTCAAGTTACCACCTGCATATTTAATTTCTCCTTTGACCATATCTTGCCAAATTATATCTGCATCTTTTACAAGAAATCTATAATGCGGTTTACGCCCTTGTGTTTGATAATTTTCAATTTGCTCTTTTGTTAGTTTGAGAGCAGCCCTATCATATATTGGTGGTTTACCACTTGATAGTTGAAATTTTCTTTTGATTTCTAGTTCTTCTGGAGTTTCATAACATGCATAGAGTCTACCTGACGCAATTAATTTCTGTTTGCACTC
This sequence comes from Rickettsiales bacterium, assembly GCA_017302595.1. GTDB lineage: Bacteria > Pseudomonadota > Alphaproteobacteria > Rickettsiales > Rickettsiaceae > Megaera_A. Next base: position 119,431 of record JAFLDA010000001.1, on the reverse strand, counting down.
TTCATATCTTGTGATCCTACTGAGCTGATTAAAACTCGAATCCCACTCAAGTCCAAGCCACTTCAGATCCCTCTCTATTTGTTGTTTATACTCTTCTTTACTTCTTGCAACATCAGTATCATCCATACGAAGAATGAATTTGCCACCATGCTTCTTGGCATATAACCAATTAATTAATGCCGTTCTGACATTCCCTATGTGAAGCTTGCCGGTAGGAGAAGGCGCAAATCTTGTGATTACTTGGGTCATATAATTTGATTTATAAAAAAAACGTATGCTATCATATTACTCGAAATCGAGCAATAGCATCGGAAAAAGATTAAAATCCTAGGTGAAGAAGAATGAACGTGAAAAAGATATGGTTTGGCGACATTAGTGAGCTATCGCAGACAAAACTCAAGAAGAATGATTTCGAAACAATTGAACAAATCTTATCTGAATCAATTAAATACCAAAAATATAATCCAAATAATCTACAAATTAAGGATGAGGCGCCTAGGATCTTGTTTTTAAGCGTGGCAAGAAAGAAAATAATTGCTAATGTTTTTTATCATGGAGATAAGGGAGTACAAAACTGCCTAGAAAATCTGTTAATTCAATTCTGGAAAGAATTTGCCGATGCTAACATTGAGGATTTAATAGTTAAATTAGATATTGTAACCCAAGTCACAACAATTAATGACTGTAACGAAGATACTAAAGTACCTTTAGATTGGGGCCTAGATGGTATTGCATTTGATCATGAATGTAACTTAGCAATTTTACCAGAACAGATTGCATACAACTACCTGATTAACAACAAAGGTGAATTTCTAATAAATAGGATATATTACTACCTAGGCAACAATCCCTTTGAATCTACCAAATGGTTTCAAGTTCTAAGAAGTAAAGAATTCAGGATATATTTATTTAGGACCGAAGGTTATCAATTTGAAAATAGTAAACTTAATCCTCTTTATAGAGGGCAAAAGCTATATAACAAATTTGATAAAGATAACCTCCATAAATCTATTAATTTGGCAGCAAACTATCTAGCGAATGCAGTACTACCCTCCGGCCGTTTTGATTACGAGTTTGCTGTTGATGCTAATAGAAGTTTAAGAGATTATAATTTGCTTCGTCACGCCGGTACCGCATTTTCAATGATTGAATATTACTTAGCTTTCTCTGACAGGAGTATATTACCCTCAGTTGAAAGAGCCATGCATTTCATGACTAGATTTTTTGTTAGTGGTATAGAAAATCCAAACACTACGTGCTTACTTGAGAGCGGTTCAATTAAATTAGGAGGAAATGGCCTTGCAGCCCTTGCTATATCAAAGTACGTTGAGGTGACTAAAGATCAGAAATTTATAGTATATTTAAAAAAAATATGCCAATGGATCTTAGAGCAGATGAACGATGATGGTAGTTTTAAAGGACATGTTCAGTATTACCCAAAAGGTAGATATAAGAACATGATCTCAGAATACTATCCTGGTGAAGTTATTTACGGCCTAATGGAATCATACAAGATATTGGCTGATGAAAATCTAGCAGAAGCAGCGTTTAAGATTGCAAAGTGGCTAATTAATGTTCGTGACATATCTACACCAGCCGATAAGTTACCTCATGATCATTGGCTTTTATATGGCCTAAATGAGTTATATAGACAAAGACAAGATTTCCAATTTGTTGAGCATAGTATCAAAATCTGTAGCGCAATAACTGAAAGCCAAAATTTGAGTGTTAAATATCCAGACTATCATGGAAGTTACTATAAAGGTGATCCACGCTCAACCCCAGCTGCTACGAGAAGCGAAGGATTGCTTGCAGCTTATAAGTTAGTTAGTGAATTTGGAAATGATAAAAAAACTGCTGATATAATTTTAGAATGCGCAAAAAGAACCATTTGTTTTCAACTGAGAACTCAATATACAGATATTAATACTATATATCTACAATACCCAGAAAAAGCTCTCGGCGGATTTAGAACAAGCATTAATAACCATGAGATCAGAATAGATTATGTTCAACATAATCTATCTTCACTTATTTCAATGTATAAAATACTCAATTAGTAATTAAACATCATGTCCGATCTACTAGATTGTATTTTACCAGACAGCCTGAGTTATATAGGTTTTATGGCTAATTTACGTGGAATAAAACCACCAGAAAATGAATTATATCACTTTCATTTTGATAGATTTGTACCAATGAATAATTATTTAGCGACAGTAGGAATAAAAGCATTTTTATATTGCCCAACAGATATAGATTACTCAACTAACACGGTAAATGGTTATGAGTTACATGATAAGAGATTTATAAAAAAGCTAACAAATGTTCCTAAGATTAATTGTGATTATGTTACTGGGTTTATAGGTGAATTTGAGAAGAAAAATAAATCGTATAATCAATTTGCGCAATGGTATAAAAATCTAGATATAAAAATATATACTGATTTTAAATTTAGTTCCTTTGTGGCTGATAAGGATCTTGTAGCAAAATTAATAAAAGATAATTTGTATCATATTAAGATACCAAAATATGAAATATTATCCGATACTGACATACAACTTCCTGAATTTATTAAAAATTACTCTAATTTATTCATCAAACCTAAAAATGGCGGTCGATCAGAGAGAATAATAGTGCTGAATAAAACCACAGAGGGATTTAAATTTTACTACTACCCACAGCGCTATAATTCGCCCGATGAAGCTATTATCTTTTCTAATTTATCATTGGAAGAAGCAATAAGTAAGGTGAAAGATTACGCTACTGGAAGTTATATTATTCAGCAAGGTATAGAAGTTCCAAGGTACAATAATTCTCCAATAGAATTCAGGGTCTTAATGGTAAGTGATGGGACAAAGTGGCATAGTTTTGATGTAACATATTTAGGTTTTGCCGATAGTCACGTCACTAATAGACCTCACGTCCTTGATAATAGTGTTGAAACTATATCAATTTTAAAGGAATTATATAACGAAGCAGAAGCAAATCAAATGATGGATATGATTATATCACATGCCAAAGACATCACTAAGTTACTCGATAAAATATATCCAAATCAAGTGTTAGAAATGGCTTACGATTTTATCCTAGACCAAGATAAGAATTTATATTTTTTAGAAGTAAATACCAAACCAGCCTTGATTACTCCAATGGCGGCTCTTGATAGTAAAATTTTTAATGTGTTACCAGAAGAACAAGAAGCCTATGATAAATATCTTACACCATACGGAACTATGCTTGCTAAGTTCCTTGAATGTAGATTAATTGAAGAAAGGAATAAGTACTTGATTTTGAATACGACAGCACCTGATCATGAGTCATTAATATTTAGTAAAGAACAGCGTTCATCTTTCTAGACCTTTACTTTTTCCAAGAGATGAGACTTGTTTTTTTATCTTAGCAACTTCATCTGAGCCATATTCCTTCATCGCCTCTTCCTTGCCACCTTCATACTGCATAGCTTTCTTCTCACCTCTGTATGCCATATTATGAGCAAAATTATCTTTTGCTGTTTCTCCTGCAATTCTCCTTGGATTCATCACCTTATATACTTCATAAATTGCAAAATTCTTAATTACTCTCTTAACATCACTTTGTACTTGCTTACTTAGGGTACTATGTTCAATTTTATTACCTTTTGCATCAAGCCTGGTATTAGCACTTAAGTTGACCATGAATTTGCTAGAAATATCATTGATATCTTTTGATATTTGCTCATCTACTGTTGCATCATAAGGAGCTTTACCTTTATGCTTTTTCTTTAGGTAAGCCTTGATCAATAAGATAATATTACTTTGTATTTCATTTAAGTCGCTAGTTTGATAAAAAACTTCTTCAATGAGCTCGCCTAATTCTCCTTCTTTGTCTATTTTTTCAATTAATTCAGCTATACGCTTTTGGTCTTCATTATTTGCTTCAGAGATATTAGCAAGATTCCCTTCTTGCTCTTCATCATCAATCACTCCCATAATACCCCAATATTACAAATGCTAGACGATCTGTTGTACCATAATAATATTACAAATCCACTTAATATTAAGAGTGTACCACCACTAATATTTAGTCAAATATGGAGAGTTGAATATTGGCAAATTATGATCACCACTGGGATAAATATATCTACATGAAACCAATGCTATGCGCGCTATAGTACATCTTTTGTGATATTTTTCATGGAAGCAAAAATGTCATCAAACTTAGCATTTAAGAATCTATTTCTAGGAATAAATACTATTGATAAATTATCAGGTAACTTATCAATAGTCGTTACTAATTTTTTTATTAAATGTCTGATTCGTCTTTTTGCTTTGTTTCTATCTACTGCCTTTTTGGCAAATTTCTTGCTTACTTTTATTCCTATTCTCACAACTTTTTTTAAATCTGGTTCAAGTGTGATGGTTTTTTTACAAATAATTAGCAAAAAAAATTGGGAGGTCAGTTTACCCCCCAAATTATTAACAAGCTCAAATTCTTTTTGATTCTTGAGCGATATTATATCTAAAGCCAGTTTATGCACAAAGCTTTTTTCTTCCTTTAGCTCTTCTGTTTTTGAGAACCAATCTACCACCAGCTGTAGCCATTCTTGCTCTAAAACCGTGTCTTCTTTTTCTCACTAGGTTGCTTGGCTGAAATGTACGCTTCATAACTTTTCTTCGTTTTATACAAATTTTGTCTGCATTCTAATAACTGCGCTCTAAAAAGTCAATAACTAATATTTGCTTAAATCAAATCTGTCTTGACAAAGATTATACTAACTGGCTATGATCTTAAACTATGCAAAATCAGAGAAATTCTTTATAAGCTTCAAGTATATTTAACATCATTCGGTTTATGATGTCTTAAGTGTATTTCTAGCCCCTTGATACCAAAACAGATCTTTTCTGCATAAAAAATAATAAAGAAATGGTTTTAATCGCTTATATATTTGCTACTTTAACTGCGTTTATCCTACTTTTAGGAGTCCTATCAATGGCTCTAGGTGGTAAGATCAATAAAAAATACAGCAATAAATTAATGTCTTTGAGGGTAATTTCTCAAGCGTTTGCTATTTTGGCTTTGTTTGTTTTATATTTACTCTATAAAAGCAGTTAATGATTGTGATTGTGTAAATGATTAATATCCACAAAAATTGTGGATAACTCAGTGCACAAAGTGTTTAAACTATCACGCCAAGCTACAAATTCTCACGTTCTTGTCGTGTTGACTAAAAAATATGCACCCCCTTGAAAATGGCTTGAAGCTTATAATTTTATTAAAAATATAGTTAACTATCACACGAAATAGCCTCAACATACAGTACTTATCAAGCTTTTGTGCATAACTTAAGAGAAAATCCTGTATTTTTATATTAATTTACAGTAGAAAATCCAAAATGAAGTTTATACTTTGAACAAAATAATCATTAAATATTTTTTATACTAATATGCAAAATAATTTCAGAATTAATAATGTTTTAGAAAGAGATAGTGTTTTTATAAAAAAACTTGATTTATGCCAATTGCGATTAATAAATAACAAAAACTTTCCTTGGGTAATTTTAGTACCAGAAATCGACGATATTTCAGAAATTACTGATTTAAACAGTAAGCAATATAGCCTTCTATGTACTGAAATTATGCTCGTTTCTAGAATAATAAAAACCCAGTTTTCTCCAGACAAACTAAACATAGCAACTATAGGGAATGTAGTTAGGCAAATGCATATCCATATAGTAGCAAGATATAAAAATGACCCCCTATTTCCAAATACAGTATGGGGAAGCAAGACTTCACCGTATGAAGAAATAGAATGCAATGAAATTGTTAAACAAATTAAAAGTGCTTTGCAATAAATATGAATAAATACCTGCCATTTTTATTAGTGTTATCATTAATCACATGCTGCGTGGAAGTAGATATATCTGTACCAAGCTTTCCGGATATTTCTGATTATTACAAAATATCAGATGGTATGACCCAACTTACCGTTGCAATTAATTTCCTTGGTTCATGCTTAGCTTGCATATTTTATGGCCCTCTATCTGATACATTTGGGAGACGTCGTATCATGATTTATGGAAATGCTATAATGATGATAGGAGCATGTGGTTGTGTGTTCTCTCCAGACATATACATATTACTATTTTCAAGGCTAATTCAAGGTATTGGAGCGGCAACTTCAGCTGTTGTAGCATTTGCTATGGTAGCGGATAAATATAAAAAATCAGAGGCTACAACAATAATAGGATTTATGAATTCTCTAATAACAATTATTATGTCTGGTGCTCCAGTGGTTGGCAGTATAATAAATAAATATATTGGATGGCATGGAAGCTATGTAATTATTGCAGGGCTATCTGTTATTTCTTGGATAATGCTGTATTTGTACTTACCAGAAACAAAACCGCATTTTGAAAACTTAAAGCTCACAAAAATCTTCAAAGATTACAAAACTATAATCTTAAGGTACGACTTTTTTCTGCTATCAATCACTCCAAGCTTAATGTACGCAGGGTGGATGAGTTTTGTCGCATGTTGCTCATTCTTATACATAGAAAGCTATGATCTTTCAATAATACAATATGCTATTCATCAGGCAACAATTATAGGTGCATTTTGTATCACCAGCCTTTTTTGCAGCAAAATCAATAAATATTTAGGTGAAGCAAATTCAGTGTCTTATGGCATTTGCCTTAATCTTATTGGAGCTATACTACTTATCATATTTGGGATATTTTCTATGCACTCACCTTACTTCACAAGTCTGGGAATGATAGTCTTTGGTATTGGCGCAGCAATAAGCTACCCAATATTATTTACTAAATCTCTTGAAATATTTCCAAACATAAAAGGCACTGCATCTTCTGCTATAATGTCTCTTCGATCTCTGATATGCGCGACTTTTGTAGCAATATCTAGTAATATCTACGATGGAACTTTATTGAAAGTCGCTGTAGTGGTATTGTTGTCTGGATTACTTAGCGCAGTATTTTCGTGGCGAATATTACAAATTACCAATTTTGATTAATATGAAAAAACAAATTATTTACCCAAGATTTATACCAAGAGTATTCGCTATGACTTTAGATCTCGTTATTCTATCTATAGTACTTACTCCAATAATGAACTATATATCTCAATACGTGTTTATTTTCTTCTTTCATGATTATTTAACTGCAAACAATATAAATATATTTGATCAGGATGCTATAACAGTAGCAGTCAGAACTAAGGAATTTGCTGACCAAGTTAAAGCTGGGCAGTTTTTTGGATATTTTGGCACAATCTTTACCATTAATACACTTGGTATGGCAGCCTATTTTGTCACTTTTTGGCATAAACTTGGCGCCACACCTGGTAAAATCTTCATGAGAATGAAAGTGGTAGATGCAGCAACTTTTAACAAACCATCTCTTTATAACTCGATAAAAAGATTCTTTGGCTATATCACAATTATTATCGGCATTTGGTCAATGGCTTTTAGTAAGAATGGCATGGCTACTCACGATAAAATCGCAAATACTATTGTTATAAAAAATTAAATTTGAGTTAATTATTCTTAGATACGCAACTTGATATTCTAGAAAAAAGTTGCTATCATGATCGATTCCTAACAACTTAAAATAATATAAGTTGGTTATGGTACTTCTTGGATTTACCATAAAAACTTGTGTGGTAGAGATTGATGAATAATGTCTTTTATAGCGTACTACCGATTCTCCTGATTGCAGTATTGGGAAGCGTAATTAGACGCAAGTGGCTTACTTCAGATGAATTCTGGCGTGGTCTTGAAAAGTTGTCATATTACCTGCTTTTTCCAACAGTTCTATTCGATCACTGTGCCTCTATTGATCTGAAATCTTCTGAATTTCTTCGATTAATCTCTAGCTTAGTTATTGCAAATCTACTTGTAATAGCAATTTTAGTCTTTTACCAAATTAGAACCGATTTTGATAAGGTCAAGTTTACTTCAGTTTTTCAAGGAGCAACAAGATATAATAACTATATTTTCTTTGCCATTGGTTCAGCATTATTTGGCTCCACTGGAGTAACAATTATTGCGGCTATTTCCCCATATATGTTGATCCTCACAAATTTATCAGCAATCACGGCTTTTTATTATTATCTACCAAAAGAAGGTAATCTCACCGGTCGTAAGAGCTTTATCATTGTTGGTCAGTCAATAATCGCTAATCCGTTTATTATCTCTAGTCTATTGGGTTTTTTGGTTAATTATTCTGAAATTAACTTAAATTTGGGAATAAAAAATACTATACAGATTATTTCTGACTCAGCATTTGCTATTGGTATGTTAATTGTCGGAGCTGGAATGAAATTTAAAATAGATCCAACGCATTATAAAATGATTACTGTAACTAGCGTTATTAAACTAGTTTTAACTCCAGTGATTACATACATAGCCCTATGGATTTTATCTGTTAATGGTACCGCAAAGTCTGTAGGAATATTGTTTAGTTGTTTACCATGTGCTAGTTCATCCTATATCTTATCAAGGCAACTGGGAGGTGATCACGAAACTATGTCATCAATAATAACTTCTACAACTTTACTATCCGTATTATCTCTTTCATTACTAGTTTATGTATTAGGATAAATGGATCTTGGGTCAAGCCCATGATGACCACGCTCTAGTCTTCCCGGACTTGATCTTGGGGTCCTATAAAACATTACATTTCATTATATTAATAGAAAAACATGACAATTTCACACATATTAAGGTAAAATTCTCTCCAGCCTATCAAACAATAAAGCAATAATAAGTTTCATTTGCTATATTTAATGAATAGTGTATTTATATTCACAAAAATGTTAGAAATATGACAGATCTAAAATCCCAAGAATATATAAAAGCTTTACAGTACCATGAAGCAGGTAAACCAGGAAAAATATCTCTTAGGCCCACTAAAGAACTAAATACTCAACACGATCTTTCACTTGCTTACTCTCCTGGAGTGGCCGCACCATGCTTGGAGATTGAAAAGAATCCTGATGATATATACAAATATACTTCTAGAGGTAATACTGTAGCTGTTATTTCAAATGGCACAGCTGTTCTTGGGCTTGGAGCAATTGGGGCTGCAGCATCAAAACCAGTAATGGAAGGAAAGGCTGTTCTATTTAAGAAATTTGCTGATATTGATGGTTTTGACATTCAAGTAGATTGTACTGATCCTGAAGAATTTATTAATACAGTAAAACACTTAGGCTATAGCTGGGGCGGGATCAATCTTGAAGATATAAAAGCGCCTGAATGTTTTATAATTGAAGAGAAATTAAAGGAATACATGGATATTCCAGTATTCCACGACGACCAACATGGTACAGCTATTATTACTGCAGCAGGTCTCATTAATGCTCTGTTTTTAACCGATCGAGATATTGCAAAAACTAAAATCGTAGTAAATGGTGCAGGAGCTGCAGCTATTGCCTGCATAAATCTTATAATTTTACTTGGAGCCAATAAAGATAACATCATTTTATGTGATACCAAAGGTGTTATTTATAAAGGCAGAACAGATGGGATGAATAAGTGGAAAGAGGAAAAAGCAGTCAACACTAAGCTTCGTACTCTAGAGGAGGCAATGATCGGTGCTGATGTATTTATCGGCTTATCAGTAAAAGGAGTGGTAAGCAAAGAAATGGTCGCTTCTATGGCTAAATCACCGATAATTTTTGCTATGGCAAACCCTGATCCTGAAATTACTCCTGAAGATATTAATTCAGTAAGAGATGATGCAATAGTTGCAACTGGTAGATCTGATTACAATAATCAGATAAACAATGTGATGGGATTTCCTTACATATTCAGAGGCGCACTTGATGTCAGAGCCAAATGCATAAATGAAGAAATGAAAATTGCGGCAGCCAAAGCCTTAGCGGATCTTGCAAGACTTCCAGTACCTGGAGAGGTATATAGAGCATACGGCTCTGGCCATAAATCATTTGGCCCACAATATATTATCCCGGTACCATTTGACCCTAGGTTAATTAGTACCATTCCTGTCGCAGTTGCTCAAGCAGCTATCTCTTCGGGTGTCGCAAGAATTACTCACCTAGATATAAAAGCGTATAAAGCCGAGCTAGCAAGCAGATTAAACCCTACTTCCTCCTACATGCATTTCGTTTATGAGAGAATGCAACATTCAGAAACACAACGTGTTGTTTTTGCAGAAGGCGAGGAAGAAGAAGTAATAAAAGCTGCAATGATGATGAGAGATGAACATTACGGCAAACCTATAATTGTTGGAAGAAGTACCAAAATCGACCCAAAAGTAATTAGTTTGGGTGAAAATTATACCCTAGACGGTATTTCGGTTGTGAATGCTGCTAACACCCCAAATTTGGATAAATATATTGATTATCTATATACCAAACTGCAAAGAAAGGGTTATCTATATAGAGATTGTGCGAGAATGGTCAAACTGGACAGAAACGTATTTGCCGCTTGTATGATTGCTTGTGGCGATGCAGACGCTATGGTCACTGGGGTTACAAAAAGTTATTTTAACTGCCTTGATGATATATGCAAAGTAATTCGCCCTAAAGAAGGTAAAAGAATCTTGGGCTATTCTATTTTACTATCAAATAAACATAACGTTATAATAGCAGATAATACTGCTTGTGAATTCCCTCTTGCTCAGGACTTAGCTGAGATAACAATTCAAACAGCTAAGACAGCAAAAATGCTTGGTTTTAAACCAAGAGTTGCCGTAGTTTCGTATTCTAATTTTGGTAATCCAATGAGAGAAAAAACCTCAAGAGTCAGGGATGCAGTAGCATTACTCGATAAAATGGATCTAGATTTTGAATATGATGGTGAAATGTCTGTTGACGTTGCACTAAATCCAAATTTAAGAAAATTATACCCATTTTGTAGACTCAAAGGACCTGCAAATATCCTAATAATGCCTGGATTACATTCAGCTGCAATTTCAACTCATTTACTTGAAGAACTGGCCGGCGGGATATTTATTGGACCAATACTGGATGGCTTTGAGTATCCAGTGCAAATAGTTGGAGTAGGATCTTCTGCTACTGAAATTTTAAAAGTTGCCGCTTTTGCAGCTATTGATGCAATTAATAGAAATAAAAAGAAAACTTCTCACAAGAAGGATAAAGCAAAATAGGAATTTTTTTAATTTTCCTACTTGCTTGCTAAAATTCGAAGGTAATTCTTTTCTAATCTTTCAGACACCTCAAGTCCTCCCGGGCGTAAGTCCCAGGATCCAAAGGACATCACGTTGCAGCAGCTTTAAGCTAATGGATCTTGAATTAAATTCAGGATGACTTACTAGGGTGTTTGGGATGACGATGGGAGGTGTTTAGGATGACACTATCTCTTCGTCATGCTGAACTTGATTCAGCATCCATTACCTTGTACCTATATAGATATCGACAACAGCTTGATTGCTATCATGACTTCTTTCATCATAAATTTCAAAATCAGCTAAATATGATCTTGGTCCATCAAAATCTGACTCTGTCATTTTCCATATAGCTTGCCACATATCTATTACAACCTTTGGCATTACACCTGGATTTGATGTAAATTTCATATAATTTTGCGGTGAAATCACTAAAGTCTCGAAGCCATTATCCAATTTATCAAAAATTGTTACTTCTTCACCTAAAAAATAAGTATAGGGCCCATGCTCATCGCTCTCATAATCTGTATAAACTGCAAACACTCTTCCTGAGTTTTTACGGTTTAGAATTTTAGCTTGCATATTATCCATAAAAAATCTCTGCATTGTTGCTCCTATTTGAGCTGTCGCTGGATTCATCTCAAGAACATTTGATGTGCGTACACTAATGCCAACCAACTTTATTTCTGGTAATTGCGTAATATTTTTCTTCATTTATTTCTCTCTACAATTTTGTCCTATCCCCCTTCACCTAATCACAAACTTTAAGCTACTTATAGCTCTATACCCAAGATAAATAGCTATTCGTTCAATGATTAATTCCTGTTGATATGCCATTTCCATAGACATACTAGAATTACTTACCCCAATTTGAAGTATATTTATTCTCTTTTCTTTTTCTGTACTAGAACTAATCTTAATAGGCCACGACTCTGTAGCAAATTTTACTCCAACAATTTTCCCCCAGTTAATAACTAGTTCAGATAAAATTGGATTTTGTTTTTTGATGATATTTCGAATGATCTTATTTGCGTGATCAGAAATTTGTTTCATCATAATGTTGACCGAATTAAGGTAACCATCACTATTATAGCAGCAAAAACTATCGACACTAAGGGATAAAAAAGTGATGCTATAGAACATAACATCAACAAAAAATTACACACGATAATACGCTTTACTACTTTCTTATGGCTATAACCTTTTCGTACCGCTTTTTGAAAAAAATGCTGCAAATGAGGTTCCCAGAATTTTTCACCTTTTACTATGCGTATTAAGATAGTAATACTTCCATCTGCTACGTAATAAAGAGCAGATATTAAACAAGCAGCAAATAATTTTAAACTGCCAGATGCAACTGTAAGTATGCATATTCCTAGCACAAAGCCAATACCAATACTACCTGCATCACCTAAAAATATTTTTGCTGGCTGCCAATTGAAATAACCAAAACCAAGCGCCCAACCCAAAAGAATGGTACTGATAATAATTAGCATATCAGCATATGGTACAATGCTATATTCTATTAAACATAATAGAATAATATTAGTAGATAAATGCGCAGTTTGACTAAATGTAATACCGTCAATTCCATCCAAGAAATTATACACATTCAAGAATGCCAGCAAGGCAAAACTAGATATAGCTAAATCCATATAAATTGGCATTTCATGAATCACCGTATGTGGATGAATTAACCACATTACTGCTAGAACTGCACATAATGCTTGCACGGCAAATCTAATAGGAATAAAAACATGAGAGATATCATCCCAAAATGAAACTAAGGTGATTGGCACGAAAACTTGCAGCATCATCCGAGAATATTCTACCTTAGCAAAGAAGTAATTTTCAGCTAATGGCAAAAGACTGGCAAACACTAACGCAAAAGCTATTCCACCACCTCGTGGCGTTATTTTACTATGAGCTCTCCTATTACTCGGAGCATCGACCATACCAAATTTCGGAAGAATTGCTATTAACGCCCTAGTCAAAAGCAATGATAACCCAAAAGATATTGCAAATATTGCAACAAAATTATAAACGTGATTCATAACAGCATATTAGATTTAAAACTATAGTAATCGTTTACCCCAATAATTACATGATCATGAACATCAACATTTATTGTTTCACAAGCTTCAACGATCTGTTTGGTAAGCTCAACATCAGCCTTTGATGGTTTAGTGTTTCCTGTAGGATGATTATGTACTAATATAATAGCTCCTGCATCGTGGAATAGCGCTTTTTTTACTATTTCTCTTGGATAAACAGGCGTTTGATCTATTGTGCCAGTTGCCATGATTTCATCTTTAATCAATGCATTCTTTTTATTTAAATATAAAACCCTAAACTGCTCAACTTTTAAACTTCCCATATTAAATTTTAAATAATCAAGCAACGCAGTCCAAGAACTAATTATATGATGATTTATTATTGCACTACTAAAAATTCTATTAATAACTTCTTTCGTTAATTTCAATTGCAAATAAACTGATTCAGTCACACCCTCAATTCTCATTATTTTATCTCTATCAGCATTAACAAGCTCATTTATACCTCCAAAAATCTCAAGTAACTTTTTTGCCAGTGGTTTGACATCTTTTCTTGGAATAGCTTGAAACAATAGTAATTCGATAAGTTCATAATCATGAACTGCTATACCATTTGAAGCTAAAAACTTATCCTTTAATCTCTTTCGATGTCCAATATAATGCTTGCTAGTATCTGACTTATCTTGCATAGATCAAATATAAGGCGGAAATAATAGATTTTTCGGCGACAAAGTAAATATTTCTACACCATCTTTTGTTACTCCTACAGTATGTTCAAATTGAGCAGAAAGTGATTTATCCCTAGTAGTTACCGTCCAGCCATCAAACTTACTTAAAATAGTGTCAGCTTTGCCAGAATTGATCATTGGTTCAATAGTGAAGAACATACCTTCATCAAGTACCACTCCTGTATTTGGTTTACCGTAGTGCAGCACTGAAGGTTCATCATGAAACACCCTACCAATACCATGACCAGTATAATCTCGTACAACAGAGTAATTATGCTTTTCTGCATAAGTTTGAATTGCATGACCAATATCTCCTAGCCTAACCCCAGGTTTGACCATATTTATACCTATCATCATTGCATCATAAGTAACTTGAATGAGTCTTTTCTGTTTGACGCCAGCATCGCCAACGTAGTACATTCTACTAGTATCACCATGCCACCCATCTAAAATCACTGTCACGTCAATATTTACTATATCACCGTTTTTTAGCCTTTTGTCTGATGGGATACCATGGCATACCACGTGATTTATCGATGTACATATAGACTTGGGAAACCCCTTATAATTTAGAGGTGCAGGAATTGCTCCGTTGTTTACTATAAAATCGTGACATAATTCGTTTAATTTATCAGTGGTAACTCCAGGCATTACATAATTTGTAATATAATCAAGTGTCCTGGCAGCAAGTGCTCCACTTGCTCTCATTTTCTCAAAATCATCTTTATTATGAATTTTTATCGCCATTTATTTTTACAATTGATCTTAACTTAGCCAATATTATCATATATTTTAGCTACCTACTAACCCAATTTTTCTTTTAAAATTTCATTCACCATAGCCGGGCTTGCTTTACCTCCAGTTTTTTGCATCACTTGCCCCACAAAGAAACCAAAGAGCTTATCTTTTCCTTCTTTGTAAGCCTTTACTGAATCCGGGTTCGCTGCAATAACTTGATCAACCACCACTTCGATTATAGACCTATCTGACACCTGCACTAAGCCTTTTTCTTTAACTATGTCTTCTGCGTTTTTTCCGCTGTTAAACATCTCCTCAAAAACAGTTTTGGCAATCTTACCTGAAATGGTACCATTCTCAATTAATTGGACCATTTTACCAATCATATCAGGAGTAATTTTGCATTCTTGTAAAGTTAGCGAGGCCTTATTTAACTTGCCAAATAGTTCACTTGTTATCCAATTTGCTACAACCTTTGGGTTAGTTCCTTTTATTGCCTTTTCAAAATAAGCAGCAGTTTCAACATCAGCAACTAGCACTTCAGCGTCGTATTTACTGAGCTCAAGATCAGAAATATATCGTCCGATCTTAGCTTCTGGCAACTCAGGTAACTGTTTTTTCATATCTTCGATCAATTGATCATCAATAATTACAGGCAGCAAATCAGGGTCAGGAAAATAGCGATAATCATTTGCATTTTCCTTGCTCCGCATTGTTCTTGTCGTGCCATTATTTGCATCAAACAACCTAGTTTCTTGCTCTATTATCCCGCCACTTTCTAGAACCTCAACTTGACGCATAGCTTCATACTCAATGGCCTTGACAATATTCTTTACAGAATTAACATTCTTTATTTCACATCTAGTACCAAGTAGCGCTCCAGCTTTCCTTACGGAAACATTAGCATCACAACGCATTGAACCTTGTTCCATATTACCATCACAAGATCCAACATATCTGAGTAAACTCCTTAGCTTTTTTACATACTCAGCTGCCTCATATGGAGACCTTATATCTGGCTCAGATACGATTTCCATAAGCGCAACACCTGATCTATTAAGGTCAATTAAACTATAATCTGGATGCTGATCATGAATACTTTTTCCAGCATCCTGCTCCAAGTGTATTCGATTTATTCTTATAGTTTTATCTGAACCATCTTCCAATGTAACCGTAAGCGAGCCATCTTGAACTATCGGTAAATAAAATTGAGATATTTGATACCCTTGTGGAAGGTCAGCATAAAAATAGTTTTTTCTGTCAAAAACTGACAGCTTGTTAATTTTAGCCTTAATCCCAAGACCAGTTTTTATCGCCTCCTCCACGCATTTTCTATTTAAAACAGGCAGCATTCCAGGCATTGCAGCATCAATCAATGACACTTGAGTATTGGGCTCGGCACCATATAAGGCCGAACTTTGAGAAAATAATTTAGCATTCGATGATACTTGAGCATGAACCTCAAGACCTATTACATATTCCCACTTTCCTGTGTTTCCTTCTATATAAGCCATTAGAAACCTCCTGGAACAAAACTTATATTACTAACTGCACGCTCTATTGCTGCCATACTTTTGACTAGATTATATTCATCAAATGCCGGTGCAATAAGCTGCATACCAAGGGGCAGACCATCACTTGATAAAGCAGCTGGAACAGAACCACAAGGTAACCCTGCAAGACTTGATGGAATAGTAAAAATATCATTTAAATACATAGTAACCGGATCGCTCTGATTTTCCCCTATTCCAAACGCAGCAGTTGGAGCTGATGGCAGAAGTATAACATCTACTTTCTCATATGCTTTTTTAAAGTCATCAGCAATTAATCTTCTGACCTTCTGGGCTTTCAGATAATAAGCGTCCATTTTGCTTGAAGAAAGAACATAGGTACCAATCATGATTCGCCTTTTCACTTCTTCACCAAAACCCTCTGTCCTAGTTAAAGTATACATTTCATCAAGCGATGAAAATGGTTTTTCTGTTCTATATCCATACCTGACTCCATCATATCTTGATAAATTCGATGACGCTTCTGCTGGAGCGATAATATAATACACTGAAAGTGCATACTTTGCATGAGGTAAAGAAATATCAACAATTTGTGCCCCTTCTTGCTTCATCATTTCAATCGAATCATTCCACATCTTGAGTACATCTTGATTAACACCGTCCATCTTCATCAGATCGTACGGCACCCCTACTTTCATACCTTTTACAGACTTGCTTGTAGCCGATACTAATTCTGGAACAGCTAAATTAGCTGATGTTGAATCTTTTTCATCAAACCCCATCATTGCTTCAAGCATCAATGCACAATCTACTATGCTTCTTGCAAATATACCGGCTTGATCCAGAGAACTTGAGAAAGCCACCATTCCCCACCTTGAACATCTACCATAAGTTGGCTTAATCCCGGCAATTCCTGTAAAAGCTGCTGGCTGACGAATTGAACCACCTGTATCACTCCCCAAAGCTGCCATTGCAGAAAAGCTACTTACAGCCGCTGCTGATCCACCAGAACTACCACCAGGAACTAAATCGATGGAACTATTTTTAGACTTCCAAGGATTTTTTACGTTACCATAATAACTTGTGGTATTGGAAGAGCCCATAGCAAATTCGTCCATATTGGTCTTGCCAAGCATAATGCTTCCATTATCTGCAATATTTTTACTAATAGTAGATTCATAAGCAGGAATAAAATTATTTAGCATCTTAGAACCAGCAGTAGTTCTTATTCCATAAGTACAAAATAGATCTTTAACTGCAACCGGAATTCCCTCTAATTTACGATTTGTTCCATTGTTATATCTTGCATCAGATTGTTTTCCTAGTTGCTTTGCGACATCAAATGTCTCTGTTATGTAGCTATTTAGTGGTTTATTTTTTTCCACTTGCTCTATATGAGCTGCCACAAGTTCAGTAGCTGATATTTCTTTTCCTTTGAGAGCTTCAAGCGCTGAAGCTATGGTCATCTTTGTTAATTCACTCATTTTATTCCACCACTTTTGGTACTACAAAACATTTTATTTCTTTAGAAAACTCAGCCGTTTTCCCTGGAGTATTTTTAAATAACTCATCTGAAATATCCCCAATTTTTACTTCATCTTCTTGCAGACGCTGGTTCATTTCACATACCGATCTTAAAGGTTCGACATTCTGGCATTCTATATCCTGAACTTGATTAATCATTGCGATTACATTTTCTAATTTTTGAGTAAAACTATCTCTCTCTTTATCAGAAAAACTTATTCTAGAAAGCCTTTCAATGTTAATTAATTCTTCTCTATTAATCATAATTGCCTCTTAAATTCGTCAGCTTGCAAAAGCTATATTTATTTCCTTTTCTTCTTTCTTCCTTTTCCATCAGTGGTTTTGTTAAATCTCCCTATATTCTTAACAAACTTCTGAATTCCACTTTGATCAGTTCCTTTTGTTTTGGTAAAAGCTGACTGAGCTTGCAAATACTCATTTTGAGTATTATTCAATAACTCCGCACTTATCACCTTCTCATTAGCAAAAGTTACTTTAACAATTCTCTGTTCTTGTACAGTTGGGGTAAACCACGCTCTTTTAGCCAGAGAACGCTGTATATAATACCAAGTATTCGGAGAATAATCAGGAACATAAGTAGGTGACCCTATCATATCTGCTAATTTTTCCTTTGTAGGTTTTTCTTTATTTATCTCATTAATATATTCGTCACTAACATACTGACCTCGTACATCAACAGTCTTACAACCGTAAAGAAATAATAATGAAATTACTGAAATTATTCTTAAGAAGTTCGTCATATGGCTAATTTTAAAAATTGTTATGGATTTTGTAGATGAAATATAATACAATGCGCGACGGTTTGACAATTACTTTTTGTAAAAGACAATCAATAAGTATACTGGAGATAAAGACATGGCTGTACCAAAGAGAAAAACTTCTAAATCAAAACGTAATATGAGACGAGCACATGATGCACTCAAGGCAATAAATGTTATTATTGACAAAGATACCGGAGAGTACAGACTACCTCACCACATGGACAGTAGTAACAAATCATATAATAATCGCCCGATCATAGTCGAAAAAAGCGAAGTCGCTTCTGAAAAGTAAACTAATTTAGGTAAAATATGGGGGCAAAAATTATTGGTTGCGGGGGCTACTTGCCCGAAAAAATACTAACCAATAACGATTTAGCAAATATTGTAGACACAAGTGACGAGTGGATTAGAACCAGAACTGGTATAACACAGAGACATATTTGCGCTCCCGAAGAACACACCTCCCACATGTCTTATAAAGCTGCTCTTGATGCAATTAATAATGCTGGAATAGATAAAAGTGATATTGACCTTGTCATAGTGTGTACTAATACCCCAGATAATAGCTTCCCTTCTGTATCAAATAAACTGCAAGGACTAATGGAGCTTGGTACAATACCCTCGTTTGATATCCAATCTATATGTGGTGGTTTCATTTATGGCCTTCACGTCGCTGATAACATGCTTAAATCAGGCACTTATGAAACAATCTTACTTGTATGCGCAGATAAAATGTCCTCGCTACTCGACTGGAATGATCGGTCTACTTGCGTACTATTCGGTGACGGAGCTGGTGCAGTAATTTTACAGCAGACTGATTCAAACTCAGAAATACTGGACAGTAATATTTACTCCGACGGATCAATGTGCGATATACTCTACACGGATGGTGGAGTAGGAAGCACTGGCAAGGCTGGCGCTGTACGAATGAAAGGCCAAGAGGTTTTTCGTAAAGCAGTTGAAAAAATGTCTGAATCAGTTCTATATCTTCTTGAAAAAAACTCTTTATCTTTATCTGATATTGATTTTTTCATCCCTCATCAAGCTAATTTAAGAATAATAGATAATATCGCCTCAAGGTTTAAACTTGACCCAAGCAAAGTCGTTACAACGGTTGAGACGCATGCAAATTGCTCAGCCGCCTCTATACCTCTTGCACTTTGGGACCTTAATAACAAGAAAGCCCTTAAAAAAGGTGATATACTAGCTTTTACAGCTTTTGGTGCCGGTGCTAGTTGGGGCGCTGCTTTAATTAGGTGGTAATAGCTTAATATTCTTGAACTAGCTTTTATTCAAGTTTAATATAGTTGTTATTATATTGTTTTAGACTCTAGTAACTTAAGATGACTACAACCGTTACAAAAGAAAAAATTGCTGCTAAACTAAAGGAACAGCTTGGCTTATCTCTCTCACTTTGTGAAGAAATAACTATACATATCTTTGCTGAAATACTAAGACTGACAAAGAGAGACCAAAAATTAGTATTGCAGAATTTTGGCACCTGGAAAATTAAACACAAAAAATCACGACCTGGCTTTAATATCCATGCTGGCAATTCAGTATCAATCCCACCAAGAACAGTCTTGAGATTGGTGCCTTCTAGAACCTTTAAGGAAAGGATTAACCAAGATGTCTAGCCTTAAAAAATATTTCTCTATAGCAGAAGCATCTGACCTAACTGGATTACCACACCACAAACTGCGCTATATTGAAAAGACTGACCCTGATCTTGAAATTACAAAAGTAAGAAACAGAAGATACTACACTAGCAATAGCATTACATATCTAAATGATAATTATACTGGTAAAAAGATTAAGGAAAAAGTATTAAATACGACAGATTTTAATGATCACAGAGTAATAACTAAAAATGAAGTAATTGTCAAAGAAGAGATTTTACCAAACCATCTAGATCATAATCCTCTCGAACAATTAAGCTTTGGCATAGATTTTACTTCAAACTACGATCTTCATAACACACAAGTTAGCAAAATTGAGCAAAAGATAAAAGAAACTAAGAGCTTAGAGCCAACAAAACTAGAGCACGACCCACGGCAGCAAACATTAATGATATCAAGAATTGATACTCTACTTGATAAACTTAATAGGCTAGCAAAATAGGTAACTAACTTACTTATCTTGGAACTCTTCAGGATATACGCCCCATAAGTATTTACGCATCACCCAGCCCTTATAGGATTTACAAGAAATTTGGCACCACTCTTTTATGCATTTATGCAGATTACATCGTAAATCTGGAATTAGATTGGCAACAACACTAGATAACTCATACGGAGATGATATCAATTGAACTTTAGCTTGTGAAACAATAATAACCGATCTGTTAGCGGAAATAACACTTGAATGAACCCACCCCCCTTCACTTTTAATATCTTTAATTTTACGCCAATGCCCAAATTCAGCAACTACCTCTACTGGCTCACCCTTCTTAACAAACACCCAATCTATTGGGCAGTCATTTTCTGGTCCAGTTCTGGCATTTACTTCATTGAATTTAATTGAAACAAATCTTGGTACAGCTGAATTTGCTGCTACAGCACTTGCTGATATACTAAACAGCAAAGCTAATATAAAGATAATCGCTCTACTCATCCTCTTCGACTTCAAACAATGATTCATCTTGCTTAGCAACTTCATAATTTCCAGATCTAAATTGACCCTTTATTCTACTTACTTCGTACTCACTTACTCCAACAGACTTTAATACCGCACTCCCGAGCTGCAAACCAGTTTCATAATCTTGTGGGATTATAGTGTTCACACCAAGACTGTATAGCTCATTCGAAGTTTTCAAGTCTTTTAGTCTTACAATTAGATCTAAATTATCAAAATGCCCCTTAGCAACTTTACAAATCTTTTTTACCGTGATCTCATTGTTAACTGTTACAACTAAAGTCAAAGCTCTTTCTCCACCAATAGCTTTCAAGGTACCAATTTGAGAAGCATCTCCTTTAAAAACAGGTAAACCATTGGCAATTTCGTCTTTTATAACATCTTCATTTACATCAAGCGCTATGTAGTTGATACCTTCAGCCTCTAGAACTCTTGCTACCATTTTACCTACTTTACCAAATCCAGCGATAATAACGTGATTAGCTAGGTCTCTTGCTCCATATTCAATAATTTGATTAGGAGTTCTACCAAGTCCTTTTTCTATATTATCAGCAAATCTCTGGCCAATCATAGCAAGTAATGGCGTCAAAGCCATAGAACAAGTAACCACAGTAAGAAGTAAATTTGATTCTTGCTCAGTAAGCACTCCATAATCTTTCCCGAGTCCAAATAAAATAAATGCAAACTCTCCACCTTGAGATAGCAACAAACCAGCATGTACAGCAACACCCTTATTAAAGCCAAATAAAATACATAATGCCGATATAATAAGAGCTTTTAATACAATCAAAGCAAGGCTGTAGGTAATTATATTAAATACTTGGTTATACATCTCCATCACGTCTATTTTCATTCCTACACTCATGAAAAACAAACCAAGCAAAAGGCTCTTGAAAGGATAAATACTTTCCTCGGCCCTTACCCTAAAATCCGTTTCTGCAACTAATACTCCTGAAACGAATGCACCAAGCGCCAATGATAAACCGAAGTGTTCCGTACCCCATGAAGCACTAAGTACAACTAACAAAGTAACTGCTATTGGCAACTCGCTATTTTCAGTATGGTCAGGTGTAATGAAAGAAAATAAAGGACGTAGCAACACCCTACCAGCTACAAAAATTATACCTAATGCTAGGACAGCTTTTACCATTGAATTACCTAGTACATAAGCAAGAGACCCTGCCGACTGAGCTCCTCCACCTAATAGAGGCACTATAACAAGCAAAGGAACGACAACAAAGTCTTGTAACAATAGTATAGATAATGATACCCTACCAACTTGCATAGATTGACTTTTAGTCTCGTTTATAACCTGCATAACAATAGCAGTTGATGAAAGTGCAAGTCCACCTGCTATTATAATAGCAGCCTTGTTATCTCCGGTTGTTAAGACAATCGCTGCAGCAATAATAATACTTGTAATAGATACCTGCATAGTACCAAGACCAAACACGTATTTTCTCATCGACACTAGCCTTTCAATAGACAACTCAAGACCTATAGCAAAAAGTAAAAATACCACTCCTAACTCGCCGAGAAATGATGTTTGTTCATAGTTAACCACTTTCATTCCATGATCCCCTATAAAAGCACCAGCTACTAGATATCCCAACACTGGACTCAAGTTAAGCTTTTTAAAGATCGCCACAACAAAAACCGCTGTAGCAATTAAGGTGATCACTATGATTAAAATATTATTTGCCATTAGTTACTTTCCCATAATTCTTCAACTTTAAACTTCTCTCTTGCTTCTGGATGAAATAAATGCACTATGACATCACCAGCATCTAGTAAAATCCAATCAGAGTTATTCAAGCCCTCCATAGTAGAACTCCACTTCTTTTCATGTTTAAGCTCATAGGCTACATACTCAGCGATAGCTTTGATGTTTTTTAGTGACCTACCACTAGCAAAAATCATAAAGTCAGCAATGGGTATATCATTTTTAAGTGATATACAAACTATATTCTCCGCTTTTTTCTCTTCCAGACACTTTAAAATGAATTCCTTTAATTCATCGTTATTACTATTTCTCATTTCTTACTTTCTCTAATCATCGTTGAAGAAAGATCTAATAACTTCCCTCTGTGAACAATTATATGGTGCTTTTGAGTTTTATCAAGATTTGGTTGGTCATTTTGCAATATAGAACCAACATTTATTAAACGATTTGTATTTGGTCTATCGAAAATAATTATTTCACAAAGTTTAATAAGGTCACTAAATCTGTGCCACTTCTTAAAATCTAGAAGATTATCTATACCCATTAACCAGGTAAACTTTACACTTTGAAATCTTTTAACCAAAAACTCCATGGATTGATAAGTATAAAACGTACCAAGTTCTTTTTCTGCAGTAGATACTATTATTCTATTATCATACCTTGCTACATTGGCTGCTTGTGCAGCACGTGTGTAACAATCATTACTTTTTTGGGGTTTAAAAGGATTTTGATTAGCGACAAGCCATATTACTTTATCAAAATGGTAAAAATCCAACGCTTGCTTAGAAATCATCAAATGTCCCTCATGTGCTGGATCAAAAGAACCACCTAGAACACCAACCTTTATTAGTGTGTTATGCAATGCATTCAAGGCTTGCAAATTGAGTACATTAGGCTTAAATTTCATTATCTACAACACTGATAAAGTTAAAATATGGCTATACCTGAAAACAAGCTTATGAGTATTCTACTAAATAATTTCCCCGATGCACAAATAAAAATTACAGATACATTGGGCGATCAAGATCACTATTTAGTTGAAATAGAAAGTGATCAATTTAAAGGATTACCATTGATTAAACAACATAGACTTGTCAAAGATGCACTATCTGATGTACTTTCAAAAGAGCTACATGCAGTCAGTATAAAAACAAAATCAAAACTATGACTGTACCAGAAGAAGAACAAATTCCAAAAGAAACTCTCCTAGCATTTTTTGCTATGGTGGTTGGTATTTTCATGGCTATACTAGACATTCAGATTGTTTCAAGCTCTCTTCAAGTTATTGGAGCAGGATTATCAGCATCTGGTGATGAATTATCTTGGATACAAACCTCATACCTTATAGCTGAAGTTATTGTGATACCTATGACTGGATTTGCTGCTAAAGTATTATCTACTAGAATATCCTATTTTATAGCCGCCTTTGGCTTTACAGTAATGAGTTTTATGTGCGCAATCGCATGGAATATAGAATCTATGATTGTATTTCGTGCTCTACAAGGATTCTTTGGTGGCGCCATGATTCCTACAGCTTTCGGTGTAATTTTTATTATTTTTCCTAAAAGTATGCATACAAAGGTCAGTATGATCATAGGTCTGGTTGTCACTGTAGCTCCAACTATTGGGCCAACTATAGGTGGTTATATAACCGATGTATCGTCATGGCATTTCATGTTTTTATTAAATATCGTCCCTGGTGTATTTGTATGCTCAACTGTTTTCTTGTTTCTACATATTGATAAACCAAATTATGACCTAGTAAAGAATTTTGATTATATCGGCTTTTCGTTATTAATTATATCACTCGGAGCGATGCAATATGTTCTTGAAGAAGGTAATAAAAAAGATTGGCTACAAGATACTCATATATTAACATTAACGATTATTTGCACTGTAGGTTTTATTTGGCTTATCATAAGAGAACTAACATTTAAAAACCCCATTATTGATTTAAGCGCTTTTGCAAACAAGAATTTTACCTTTGGCTGTATATACTCTTTCATACTAGGAGTTGGTTTGTACGGCACAGTATACCTTATGCCATTGTTTTTATTTACCATCGCTGGATATAGCACTCTTCAAATTGGTACAACAATGGTTGTAACTGGTATTTTTCAATTTGTTTCAGCACCTCTTGCTGGCAAAATGTTTGGATCTGGTATAGATAAGAGAATTATCCTGGCCATAGGCTTTGGCATGTTTGCTTTTGGCAGTCATATGAATAGCTATTTAACCAATCAATCACAATTTTGGGAGTTCTTTTTGCCGCAAATGATAAGAGGTCTAGCCCTAATGTTTTGTTTTATGCCAATAAATGACCTAGCTCTTGGTACTATGAAAAAAGAGGAAGTACAAAATGCTAGTGGTCTCTATAACTTAACACGAAACTTAGGTGGAGCCATTGGACTTGCTCTAATAAATAGTACTATTAACGAAAAAACTCGGCTATTTACTCAAACTATTAATGAAAACATGCCTCTAACATCTAGTGCAGTTCAGGATAGGATTGCATTCTTTACAAATGAACTGACCGGAAAAGTTGATAATCCAGAACTGACTTCATTTGCTCTTCTTGGCAATGTTATAGGTGGTGAAGCATTCATAATGTCCATGAATTACGTATTCAATTTCATCTCTTTACTATTTTGTATTGCCATGTTGCTTATACCCTTCTCAACTTCACCTAAAGAATCAGTTGCAAATGCGCATTAAGATTTTATATATTTTATTACTAA
Source organism: Rickettsiales bacterium (assembly GCA_017302595.1). Classification (GTDB taxonomy): domain Bacteria; phylum Pseudomonadota; class Alphaproteobacteria; order Rickettsiales; family Rickettsiaceae; genus Megaera_A. The sequence continues at coordinate 93,853 of JAFLDA010000001.1, read as the reverse complement.
TTTTATTTTGGATTGGCCTCAATAGTAATCTTACTATTAGTGGACTGATAATTTGTGCTATTATTTGTCTAGCAGTATTTCTTATTTCTTACAAACTTGAGCTCATTCCAAGTCAAAATAATATAAAACTTAGTTTCTTGTTTTATGTATTATGGCTTTTTAAAGAAGTATATTTATCTGCTATCTATGTAGCTAAAATTGCTTGGAAAAGAAATACTTCTCTTTACCCTGGTTTAGCAATTATTGAATCTGATATAAAAAGCGAGTTAGGAATGGTAATTTACGCTAATTCCATTACACTAACACCTGGAACAGTAACTTTATCAGTTGATAAGAATTTATTACTGGTTCATGCTATAAATTCGTCTTTACTTGATTCATTAGAAGATGGAGAAATGGAATCAAGAATAATAAAGGTTATAAAATAATGCTATATTTGATTTTAATTTTTACTTCAATAATTGCTGTTATGCTAATATTGGGATTGTTTTTTCAGAACGATATTTTTACGAAAATCTTATTTCTAAACAGTGCCACAAGTGTTATTTCCTTGCTGATATGCATGCTGGGAACTTTTAAAGCAAACAGCCCTTATTTGGACATTAGTATTATTTATTTTATACTTTCTACTATTGTAAATGCAGCTTATCTTAAATACTTCATGCAAAAAGATGGTACAAAAATCAGAGATTAAATCACCCATGTCTAATCATGGCACAAAAATAATGATTTTAGGATGTGGTTTTAGTGGTATGATCACCGCATTAGCATTGGCAAATGTTGGTTATGAAGTAACTATCCTAGAACAAAAAGACCTCTCATCAGATCAGTTCTTTCATGATGTTAGAACCACCGCCCTGACAGATCATTCAAAATTATTTTTAGAAAAAATTGGATTGTGGAATGAAGTATCAGAAATCGCTGGACCCATTATTGACATTTATGTAGTCGATAATAAATCGCCAAACATTTTGCACTTTGGTCAAGATAACTTAGCTCCTGGACAAATAATGGGCTATATAGTCAAAAATGATGATTTTAAGAAAAAGTTATACTCTATTGCCTCTTCGCATCCTAAGATACATATTATTGACAAGACGAGTTATCAAGTTGTTGAAAATAGAGATAAATGCTCAATCAAATTAGATGCCTACGCTAATAGCGTACATAGCGATTTAGTTATTGTTTGTGATGGTCCAAACTCTTCAACTAGAAAGCAATATTTTAGTAGTAGCATAGATAAGAAATATGATCAATTTGCTCTAACTTTTCTTGTTAAGCATGAAAAATCTCATGATGGGACTGCGGTTGAGCATTTTATGAATAGCGGACCATTTGCCATCTTACCGCTAAAAAACAAATATAATTCTTCTGTAGTTTGGACGATTGAATCAGACCTAGCCAAAACTATTCTAAATCTACCAAATGATGAGTTTTTATATCTTGTAGAACAGAATTTTGGACCATTCCTAGGTAAAGTAGAAATCATCAGTGAAGTTGCAAGTTACCCTTTAAGAGCCTATTTAACATCAAAATACCATAATAAGAACATAGCACTAATAGCAGATACTGCACATATTATCCATCCTTTGGCTGGACAAGGATTAAACCAAGGAATAAAAGATATAGAGTCGCTTAAGGAAAATTTAAATAAATATGGGGTAAATCAAAAAGCGCTCTCAAATTATGAAAATGAAAGAAAGCGTGATAACAATGACATGCTTGAAATCACAGATACTATTAATGTTATTTTCGCCAATAATTCCAAAATACTTCATCACGCAAGACAAACAGCATTTAAAGCAATAAATAAAATTGACCCATTTAAAAAACTACTTATCGAATATGCGATGGGTAAACGAAAATAATGAAAACCACTTTGAAGCATATCTTTAACTTTATATTACCATCAAGGTGCATTTCTTGCTCTGAAATATTAGAGCAATCAAATAGCATCTGTCCTAGTTGCTTTAATAAATTAAGACTTATTTCAAACCCATATTGCGAATGTTGCGGAATAGCCTTTGAATTCTCCATAAGTAATGTTGTTTTATGTGGAAAATGTATTGCTGAACATCCATCATACGATCTTGCAAGAAGCATTTTTAAATATGATGAAGCAAGTAAAAAGTTGATTCACGCATTTAAATATCACGATCAAACGAACTATTCAAAAACTTTTGCTAAACTACTATTCAATAGATATAGAGAGGATTTGCAAGAAGTTGATATGGTAACACCAATTCCAATGCACAGGGTAAAAAGAATTTTAAGACAGTACAACCCAGCTCAAATATTGGCATATGATTTAGCCACACTTTTTAAAATTCCCTGTAAAGCTGATATACTAATTAAAACTAGATGGACAAAAGCACAAACTAAATTATCTCAATCTGAAAGAATGAAAAATTTAGCTGGCTCTATTAGCTGCAATAAAAAATATAGTATACTAAACTCGAATATATTATTAGTAGACGATGTCAGAACTACTGGCAGCACGGCAAATTATTGCGCAAAGATCCTGAAGAAAGCTGGAGCAAAATCAGTCAAACTTGTAACAATCTGTTCAACTTGAATTGCTTGATTACTCAGATTAATCTACTTTGATTTTATGTTTCTGATTAACTAACTTAACGTGGCAATTAACGGAACATTTCTTATTTTTGACATGACGCTTTGATTTAGCGCCACTTTTATTTTCAAGTCCTATGTCTGCTAAGAATTTCTTTGTATCAGAATGTAAATACTGAACTTTTACTTTAACTGTTCCCTTTCTTTTCATACCGATTACTTCAGCAGCTTTTTCGGAAAGATCAATAATTCTGTTTTTAGAGTATGGCCCCCTATCATTTATCATAACAATGACTGACTTGTGGTTCTCAAGATTTGTTACTTTTGCTAGACATGGCAACTGCAGAGTTTTATGCGCAGCAGATAGAGTGTTTTTATTATATTTATCGCCATTTGCGGTCTTTTTTCCGTGGAAACCATTCTTTTTTCCATACCACGAAGCCATTCCTACTTGCGTAAAACTCTTTACTTCTTTTGGTCTATATTGAGCTCCCTTAACGGTATAAGCCGACCCAACTTTATAATGACCTTTGTACTTGGTATTTCTTGAATCTTCGCGTGATAGCTTCCTATAACCACCTTGACAAGAGCATAGAACAATACATGATACAATCAATAAAACAAAGCTGATAACCTTGTTAAACACTATGTTTACCAATCATCTAGGTTATCTTTTACTGCTTCTTTGTCTACCGAAGTTTCTGTTTTTACTTCTTTCATTTTGGTAGGAGCTTTAATCGTAGTTATCTTATCATCATCATCAACAGTAGATTTGGTTGATTGGTTAGATATAGCATCATCCCCTAGCTTGTTTGCATCAAGTGGTTTTATTTTTACATGACTAACTACTCGTTCAACACCTCGTACATTGGAAGAAATATCTGCCACCTTTGCCAATTCTTCTTCAGATCTTGCAATACCAAATATATAAACAACATTATCAACTGTGACGATTGTGTAATTAACAAACTTCACTTGACGATTTATAAAAGTTTTAGACTTGATCTGGCTAGTAATCATAACATCTCTGGTATACTGCGCTAAGCTAAAGTGATCACTTTTTTCATTTACTTTCAGTTCGTTCACAACTTCTTCTACATCCTTTTGATTCCACGCAATCTCTACTGCCTTTAATGCATCAGCATCTTTTTCAATTGCACCAGTAAGAAGTACTCTACCATCAACCACGTCTACTTTGATTTTGGTAAAATACTCTCTGACACCACTTTTTATTAAATCAGCTTTTATCCCAGCCGATATTCTAGCATCAGTTAAAGCTTGTTTTGCCCCTCTATCTTTTGCTAATTCTACAGCAGAACCAGCGGCACCGGTAAAAACCGTTTGCAGGCAACCAGATAAAGAAAACAGCGCTAAAGTAAGATAAAAGAGATTAAGAATAAGCTTGTTCATATGTCAGAAATTTATATATAAAACATTTATAATCCATGCATTCGGATTATATAAACACAATATGCCATTAGCAAATAATAAATTTTCTCTTACTATTTTTTTATTAGTATTGAAATTATATAGATACAAGGCCAATCTTTAGACAGGATAGAAAGTCATGATAAACTCTCCAAAATCATCCAAAACTTGACTTGAGATCAAGTGCGAGATGACTTAAAAAAACATCCGGCATGACTGGCTCTATGTCGGAATGACTAAATAAGAGATAATTCTAAGCTTTACTTAGAGTCTTTTTTAACTCTATCCATACCAGTTGAACCAAATCCAGCATTACCTCTTGCGGTTTGATCAAGCTCTTGGACTTCTATTAACTCTGCATGTTCATATTTGGATATTACCATTTGAGCTATTCTCATTCCTCGTGAAATCACAAATTTTTCAGGGCCATGATTAATCAAGATAACCTTAATCTCACCACGATAATCAGCATCGATCGTACCTGGGGTATTTAACACCGTAACCATATTTTTAGCGGCTAAACCAGAGCGTGGCCTTATTTGAGCTTCATAACCAGCAGGCAAAGCAATTGCAAAACCTGTTGGTACTATTGCAACCTGCCCAGATTCAATAGCTAAGTCTGAGACTACTGCTGCTGGCAAATCCATACCCGCACTTTGAGCAGTAGCATAATGGGGTAACTCTAAATCACTCGAGTGTTCTAGTCTGATAATTGACACTTTAGTCATAATAATTATATGTAGTTTATAAATTTAATTAACTAATCACTTATAGCAAGTAAGTGGTTTTGTATAAATATATTCCCAAAGTCTATTCCACCCATATTGATGACTAGCATCTTGATAAATTTCTTGTTTAACACATTGTGATGCTGCTTTTTGTACAAACCTGTCCGCTATAAAAGGCGGGATAACAGTGTCTTTCCCCCCAGAAACATGCAGTTGCGGAATATTACGTACTTTATCTGCATAATCTATTGGGTTAAGAGAACCTATCATAGGCGACACATTGTGATGCGTAGTAAATGCCTTATGATCCAAATTACCGGCAATAGTAATAATATCTTTAATACTCTTATTACGTGCAGCTACTAAAACAGCGATCCCACCACCTCCAGAAAACCCGATTAAGCTTACTGGATGAGTGGATTTAAAGCTATTAATTACGTCGTTAATAGAAGCAACCGAATCATCTGACATACGCTTATTGGTCCAATATTGGAAGCTACTGCATTTTGGATTTAAATCCATCGGAGTATACTGACACGGACGAGCAACATATATTACATTTGGCCTCTTATCCATAGCAGCTAATTGAATGAACATTTGCCTTCTAGGAGTTGGATTTCTTGAAACTTTAAACCTTCCATTAAATGCAGCTCCATCACCTTCTATATAAAACACATATGGCTGGTGTTTACTTGTGACTTTTTGGTAAGTTGTTATCCAAAAATCACCTCCCTTTACCAGCACTTTATTGAAGCCATACATTTCACCAAGCGTTGCTGGATCTTGGCCATAAGTCATAGTTTTACAAGAAGCTAAGGAAAATGCTGCTAATAGCAGCGCCAAAATGGCATTAGAACGGAATTTCATCATCGAGTTCACTATTGTCAAAATTAGTAGTTCCTGATTGGTTCGAGCTTGAGAATGACTCTGGCGTAGAATCACTCCTAGGGTCAAGCAGAATGAGACTTGCATTAAAGTTTTGCAGTACAATCTCTGTTGTATATCTTTCGTGATTTTCCCCATCCAACCACTTTCTTGTCTGGAGCTGACCTTCTAAGTATAATTTACTGCCCTTCTTAACATAATTCTTAACTAGCCTGACTAATCCTTCATTAAACACAACTATTCTATGCCACTCAGTTTTATCTTTTCTTTCACCAGTAACTTTATCTTTCCAACTTTCACTAGTCGCCAGACTGAAGCTTGCTATTTCCCTACCATCACTAGTCATTCTAATTTCAGGATCTCTACCTAGATTGCCTATTAGAACCACTTTATTTACACTACTTGCCATTTGTAAACCTTCGCAAATTTGAACCAATACTAGCTATATCACATTATATATTATCTTCAAAGAGAAATTTAATTTAGATAGCTGTTGCAATGTCTAGTTTTTACTATCTATAATGACTGACTAATAAATTTTTATAAAATGATGCAGGAATATATTAAAGTTAGAGGAGCAAAAGAACATAATCTAAAAGATGTAAATGTTGATATTCCTCGCAATAAATTTGTTGTAATTACTGGTCTTAGTGGCTCTGGCAAATCATCGCTTGCATTTGATACCATTTATGCTGAAGGTCAAAGAAGGTACGTCGAAAGTTTATCTTCTTATGCAAGACAATTTCTACATTTACAAAACAAACCAGACGTTGAATCTATTTCCGGTCTTTCCCCAGCAATCGCAATAGATCAAAAAACAACTTCTAAGAACCCAAGATCAACCGTAGGTACGATTACTGAGATATATGATTATTTAAGACTTTTATTTGCTAGGGTTGGTATTCCATATTCCCCTACTACAGGTTTACCGATCAAAAGTCAGTCAATCAGTGAAATGATTGATATAGTTAAATCTCTGCCACTAGAGACTAAAATTTATATTATAGCTCCTATCATTAGAGGGCAAAAAGGTGAGTTTCGTAAAGAAATAGCAAATCTAGTCAAACACGGATATCAAAGAATATATCTAGATGGAGAGATGTATAACATTGATGAGCTACCTAAAATTGATAAAAACAAGAAACATACAGTAGAGGTAATAGTAGATCGACTTGTTATCAATGATTCAATTGGTAATAGATTAGCTGAGAGCATGGAATCATCGTTGTTACTAGGGCAAGGAATAACATACATAGAGTTTGCGTCATTACCTGAAGGTATTAAAGAGTATAAAGTACAAGAAAGAATAACATTTTCAGAAAAATATTCATGCCCAGTATCTGGTTTCCAGATTGAAGAGATTGAGCCAAGAATTTTTTCCTTTAATAGCCCTTTTGGCGCATGCCCATCGTGTGAAGGGATTGGCAAAGAGTCATTCTTTGATAAACATCTTGTTGTTCCAGATGAATCTATTAGCATCAAAGACGGAGCAATTGCTCCGTGGAGTAAATCAACCTCTAAATTTGTTTATGACACACTCGAATCGCTTGCTAAGCATTACAAATTTAGTCTTACTAAACCTTTTAATAGCCTGTCTGAACAAATAAAAGAGATTTTATTTTTTGGCTCTGGCGAGGAAGAAATAGATTTTGAATATCATGACGAACGCAAGCGTGAGGTAATTAGACAAGTTTTTGCTGGAATAATACCAAGCTTACAAGAAAAATACAGAAAAACAGATGCCGCCTGGATGAAAGAGGAATTATCTAGATATATGTCTGAGCATGATTGCTCAATATGCAATGGATATAGATTAAAACAAGAATCTTTATGTGTTAAGATTGACAACCTAAATATTGGACAAGTTGCCAGGAAAACAATATATGAAGCTGGTAATTGGTTTGAAACTTTAGAACAAAAACTTTCCAATAAACATAATCAAATTGCCGGCAGAGTAATAAAAGAGATAAGGGAAAGACTTAATTTCTTAAATAATGTTGGCCTAGAGTACTTAAGCCTTTCTCGAGAATCAGGCACGTTATCAGGAGGAGAAAGTCAGAGAATTAGATTAGCTTCACAAATAGGATGCGGCTTAAGCGGTGTGTTGTACGTTCTTGACGAACCATCCATAGGTCTACATCAAAGAGATAATACACGTCTAATTGCCACCCTAAAAAGTCTACGTGATATAGGTAATACTGTAATAGTCGTAGAACATGATGATGAAACGATGCTTGAATCTGATTATATAATTGATGTTGGTCCTGGAGCTGGCATTCACGGCGGGCAAATAGTAGCACAAGGAACTCCTGAAGAAATAAAGAACTCTGAACATAGTATTACTGGTATGTACTTAAGTGGTAAAAAATCTATTCCAGTACCAAAAAATGTCAGAAATGGACATGATGGGAAAGAAATAATTTTGACCGGAGCAGATATAAATAATCTAAAAGATGTCACACTCAAAATTAAACTTGGCGCATTTACAGCAATTACCGGAGTTTCAGGCAGTGGCAAATCGAGTCTTGTGATACATACTTTTTATAAAGCCGCACTAAAGTTCCTCGAACCAACAGCCAAAATATATCCAGGTGAATATAAATCAATATCTGGACTTGAGAATATTGACAAAGTAATTGATATCAATCAATCTCCAATTGGTAGAACTCCAAGATCAAACCCAGCAACATATACTGGTGCCTTTACTCCAATTCGTGATTGGTTTACTGAATTACCAGAATCTAAGATTAGAGGATATAAAGTGGGTCGCTTTTCCTTTAATGTCAAGGGAGGGCGATGTGAAGCATGCCAAGGTGATGGATTGGTTAAATTTGAAATGCACTTTTTGCCTGATGTATATATCAACTGCGATGTGTGCAATGGAAAAAGATATAATCGAGAAACGTTAGAAGTAAGATATAATGGAAAAAATATTGCCGATGTACTTGATATGACAGTTGAAGATGCGGCTGAATTTTTTAAGAAAGTACCTTCCATTAATGACAAACTTGAAACTTTAAAGGAAGTCGGTCTAGGATATATAAAAATTGGCCAATCTGCAACTACTCTATCCGGCGGAGAAGCTCAAAGAGTAAAGCTAGCAAAAGAGCTTTCTAAGAGATCTACTGGGAAGACATTATATATACTTGATGAACCAACAACTGGTTTACATGTTGATGATATTAAAAAATTACTAAAGGTACTGCATAAGCTTGTTGATAAAGGTAATACTGTGGTAGTAATCGAGCATAATATGGAAGTTATAAAAACCGCAGACATGGTAATTGACGTTGGCCCAGAAGGTGGTGATAAAGGAGGATATATAGTTGTAGAAGGAACACCGCATGAAATAGTAAAATGTAAGGAAAGTTACACAGGTCAGTATCTTAAGAATTACTTATAAAATATAAACTCTAGGGAAATCACCTAGAGTTTATAAAGAATAGCACTATTAGTATTGGCCTTCGTGACCAATTAACTCAACTAAGCCATCATGTTGTGATAATGATTTGTCCATGCCTTCTAATAAGATAATTTGATCTAATAAGCTTTCATTACTGTCAACTTCACTAATTTTCTTTTTACTATCTGAATCAGAATGTTTTCTGTGGTGATGATGGTGATGATGATGTTCTTTTTCCTCATGAGAACCAACTAATTTTTTTGGAGCTGATTCAGATACCTTATGACTTCCCATAAGAGAAGATGAAGGAGATAGTGTGCTAGATAGCACTCCAGCATTAGAAGCTAATTTACTAGCTACTTCATTTGGTAGCCCTGTTCTTAAAAAATCTGCAGTTTGTTTTACTGAAGATTCATCTATTTGATCAAAGTGTACTTTTTTATGTGTTACATGCCTGTGCAAATCACCTAATTCTTCATCAACCGAGCTCTGATCAATATCAATCCCTACTCTATTTTTGCTATCAGCACTATATTTTTTCTTAAAATGAAAAAAAGTACCTAATGATACACCAGCAGACGTTAGAGATAGTACACCTGCTACTATTGCTATTGCTAAGATTTCTGGACCCATTTTTTCTTCTCCACTTTATGTTTTTCGCTAAACTACTTGTCTATTCTTCCGATATAGGTTTTTTGACCTATATCTTTATTATAATAGTTAATAAATTAATTATTAGTTAAATAATACGTAAATTATTAAAAAATTTACTATTTCTAAGAAGAAGCATCAATCGCATGTAATTATTAACGTTAATAGTGGTAAGATTTTAAACAGTAGTTACAAGAGCTAAGGTAAATGGTAACTCTTGATCTATCGCACATTCTAGAGAAGATTGAGAAAATATCGCTGTATACATTATATGGCTTTGTGATGGAGTAAATTGCATGTGACTTAAAACGAAAAGAGCTCACCAACTTATTTCGCCCACACAATCATTTAGAACTAATTTTTATGTGAGTTTTGGGCTATAAACCCACTTCATTCCCCTTACTTACTTTTTTCGGATTGGCCGGAGTAGAAATAGCACTAGCTTGCGATTTACTCGGTTTTAATTTATCCACCACCGCACCAATAGTAGAATGATAAGCAATGGCGAAAGCTGCCTTAGTCATACGCATCACTGGCTTTACATAAGACTCAGTAAATGACCAAGGTTTATCTGACTCTCTAGCGTTTGCTATATCTTTCTCTGTGACCTTTTTAGTCGCAATATCTCTGTATACAGCTCCAGAGTGAATACTTCTTTTTGAGCTTTTGAGTGTTATTTTCCTACCAGTATGGTGATACATACCTCGTGGAACTAAACGCGGAACAGGATCACGATCTTGTTTTACTCTAAGAGTAACATCACCTAATCCTTTGCTGTTATATAATTCAGCGGCATCTTTGGCAAATACCCTTGGCCCACCAAATGTTGTAACTTTGTTTACCTTTACTCCAAAGTGAGTAGATAAATCCATAGCCGCAATTTGTGATACCGCCCCACCAAGACTATGTCCGGTTAAATGTACCCCTTTATCCTTAAGATTCGTTTGAGCTAGAGCTTGATATAAACTCTCTTTAGACGATTCAAATTCGGCTTTAAATCCACTATGAACCGAAACTTTCTGTCCTCCAAAATTCATTTTTGCCCTAGAGATCTGCAAGTCATGTAATATTTCTTTACCCCCAGAACCAAATATTTTGCCGAATTTAGTACCGTGATAACAAACTAACACCTCTTTATCAGTCTCAATTACATAGCCAGCCGGACCTTTAACACCTTTTTTATAAAAAGGTATTGGCCCTTTAACAATTTTTTCTCCAGATTTTTCTAATTGCTTAACCAAATTTTGCCTATATTCTTCGTACTTCGGACTATCTGGTCCTTTATTACTCAGCGCTGCAGCTAACACCGCTGTTTGAACATCTTCCAACTTATGAGAATCTTTACTCATCCTGGCACCAATAATTGTTTATAAAATTATTTTATATCAAGACTTCTGGTTCACTAAGAAAAACTTTTATTTTTAAGTAAGTTTAATAAACATTTTGTAACAATATAACTATCTAGATAGATGCTCTTTAGCCATTTCAACCATTTTACGGTAATTTAACTTACCAGTAGCAAGAACAGGTACTTCGCTTACCTTAATAATTACTTTTGGTATATATAATTCAGATAATTGCTTATCCTGACAAACTTTAGCAATTTTCTCTCTACTAAAATCGGAAGAAGTAGTAAATAATATAATCTGCTCACCCTTTTTCTCATCGTCAACACTAACTACTGCATTTGTTGAATCTTGGTCAACCAAAGATAAAACTTCTTCAACGGCATACAAAGAAACCATTTCTCCTGCTATTTTAGCAAACCTCTTTTCCCTACCAATGATCGTGATATATCCCTCATCATCAACCGAAACAATATCCCCAGTATCATACCAATTTTTTCCTAATTTTTCGACCACAGGAGGCACTATCACTCCGGGATTATCTGGCATTATATAACCTTGCATTATATTTGGCCCTTTAATACACAGTTTACCTCCTGTTTGAATTCCTTCAACAGGCATCACAAAATAATCCATTTTAGGCATTAATCTTCCAACAGTGCCTGTTTTATCATGCATTGGGGTATTCACAGCAATTACAGGAGCAGCCTCGGTAACACCATATCCTTCAAAAATTCTTATACCAAATTTATCAAACCAGAGCTGCCTGGTTTTTGCCTTTAGTTTCTCTGCACCCGCAACAACATATCTTAATGAGTAGAAATCATAAGGATGAGCATATGCAGCATAACCAGAAAGAAAAGTATCTGTTCCAAACAAAATCGTAGCGCCTATATCATAGATAAGTTCAGGAATAATCCTATAATGCAGTGGCGATGGGTAAAAGAACGTTCTAACGCCGCTGTAGCACATGATTAGTGAGACAGTTAGGCCAAAACTATGAAATAATGGCAAAGCATTAAACGCACGATCATATGGATTAAAGTCAATTCTTGATAAGACCTGAAACCTATTAGCAAGAATATTACTATGTGATAACGCAACAGCTTTTGGCTTGCCTTCAGTACCAGAAGTAAATAAGATTACAGCAGTATCATTGCTATTTTGTACAGGACAAATTGATTTATAATAAACACTAGGAACAAAGCTTGCAACAAGGCATTTTAGCTTTAATGCCAAGGTGATATTTTTTCTTAGATCTTCCAGATAAACAATATTTATTCCTTCATTAGCAACTGCCTTAATTATAGAGTCTAGTTCGGCTTTTTCTATGAATTTGCGTGAAGTATATATCGTATTAATATTAGACGTCTTGCATGCTGAAATTATATTACCAGAACCGGATGTAAAATTAATCATCGCAGCTATTCTACCAAAAGCCTGAACGGCAAAAAATACTATTGCACTACCAACCATGTTCGGCAGCATAATCCCAACTTTTTCAGCTAGTTTAGTATTTTGCTCAATTAGATTTCCAACAATAAACGACTTAAGCATAACATCTCTATATGAAGCTTTACTATCATAATCCTCAATAATGGTTGCGCTTTTACCGTATATATCACTAGCATTTATCAACGATTGGAAAAGAGTTTCTTTATAATTCGAGCTTTCAAATATCATCTCGCTCATTAAATCATAAAGTGCTTGCCCAATATATTTACGTCTATCTCGATTTCCTGAGGAATCAGGCGGAGATAGCTTTACAGGAGGCAGTATGGTGATTGTGATTTTCCTGCGCAAAGTAAACTTGCCTTTCATTAACTTTCTGACCTTAGAGAAAATAGTAAACTGCGTTCCATCCACTCTAATTGGCAGAATAGTCGCATTCGCCTTATCAGCAATCATCCCCGGCCCTTCGTAAATTTTCATCAAAGAACCAGTCATACTAGTTCTTCCTTCAGGAAAAATAGCAATTTTTTTATTTTTTTTGACTTCTTCTATTAGACTCTTAATTGCCATTGGGTTATTGGGCTCAATGGGATATGTTTTTATTATTTTTAAAAAAGGCTTTACCCACCACTCCTTCGCAACCGTCAAGTTTATTGCAAATTGTAGAGTTTCAGGTATATGACTAGCAATTAGTGGCGGGTCAATATAAGATAAATGATTGGCAATGATCACCGTCCTTTTTCCAGCTTTTTTATAATTCTCTATACCCGCAACTTCAACTTTATAACATAGCCTAAAGAATATTCTAAATATAGCCCTCCATACCTTCATTGGTATAATTTTGGAATTGGGAATCAAGCTATATATATGAATTGCAATCACCATATTAAGTATACTTACCATTAAAATAACTGATGGAATGGTAAAATCTAAATAGAATAAAAATGACAATATGGCTGTTGATCCAGCCATAAAAAATGAGTTTATTAAATTATTGGCTGCAATCACTCTACTTCTATAAGCTGGGGAAGTGAAATATTGCATAACTGCAAAAAGAGGAACAACGTATATTCCTCCAATCATTGAAATAAATAACAGATCTAATAATATTCTCCAATAGTGCTTTTTGACCAAGAACTCAGCGACAGTTTTAAGCTGTTCTGGGGTATAACTAACAGAAGCGATATGGCTGGCAAAATACAAATCAATACCAAAGATACTAATGCCAAGAGCAGAAAGAAATACATATTTTGTAGTAATAGTATTCCTTAGTATTTTATTACATAAAAATGAACCTATCCCAACCCCGATAGAAAACACCGCTAAGAATAAATTAGCCACATTTTCATCAGCCCCAAGAGTATCTCTAGTTAAAGATGGTATTTGAGCAAGAATGGCTGCACCAATGAACCAAAACCACGAAATACCTAATATGGCTAAATAAACTTTCTTCTTAGAAGCAGCATATTTTACCATACTAATTGATTCAGATACTATATTCAGATTAATGGCAATATCTGAATTTGCATTCTTTGACTTAGGTAAAAAGAATGCAAATATTAACCCAACAATTGAAGCAAGTAATGCTATTAATATTATTAGAACTTCATTGAAATTATAAAATCCACCTATTATTGTCCCAAACAGAATTGAAAGAAAAGTGCCAGCCTCAACAAAACCGTTAGCGCTCAGTAACTCATCCTTCTTTAAATGATCTGGAAGAGAACTATATTTGATTGGGCCAAAAAAAGTCGAGTGAACACCCATAAGCCCAATGCAAGAAAATAAAATTGGTAAGTTAATAGTATAAAACCCGTATCCTGCGAGCAGAACTATGACTACTTCAGCCATTTTAACAATTTTTACAATAATTGTTCTCTCATATCTATCGGCAAGTTGTCCAGCAAGACTGGCAAATAATACGTATGGTAGAATAAACATAACATTAGCTATCATCACCAATAAGTATGGTGCGACAGTTAAATCAGAAGCTAGTCTAAATGTTATTAAAATTATAAGGGCATTTTTCAGGATACTGTCATTAAGACAGCCAAAGAATTGCACAAGAAAAATAGGCAGAAATCTCCTATCTTTGAGGAGGTATAGCTGATTTGAATTCATCCACTTCCCTGATAAAATAATGGCGGATACTATGTAAATTTGTATTATTTGTCAACAAGGCAGACATAAATTACACCTTATTGTTTAGGTCTTCTTGAACATTCTTGGACATGCGATAGTATATGGAATTATAATTTTTATCTTGACCAGCGTACTTTCTCTTGCGCAAGGATAAAGTACCAAAACCTCTTATTTCTACCCTGCTACCATTAGCTAGCTCCTCTTTAATCTGATCAAGTACACAGTCAACTACGTAATGAGCATCATCATTACTCAAGTAACCAAGTTTTTTAACAAGATTTTCAACTAGTTCATTCTTAGTAGCCATCACTTATCCCGAATAATTCTACCCTGTTCTCTCTTCCAGTCTTTTTCCTTGATTGACTGCCTTTTGTCGTGCTGTTTTTTTCCTTTCGCAAGACCAAGTTCAAGCTTTATTCTATTCTTATCATTAAAGTACAAAGATAAAGCAATCAGAGTGTAACCTTTAATTTTAATCTTGCCTATGATTTTCTGTATTTCACTCTTATGAAGTAGTAATTTTCTTGGCCTTAATGCCTCATGATTAAACCTATTTGCTTTCTCATACTCAGCAATGTGACAATTATACAAAACGATAGCACCATTATCTTCCGCAGCATGCGAGTCTGCTAATGATACTTTACCAAGCCTTACAGATTTTACTTCGCTACCTGTAAGAATTATTCCTGCTTCGTAATTTTGTTCAATAAAATAGTCAAATGAACCTCTTTTATTCTTGGCAACAATCTTCTTATAAAGCTCCTTAGACATTTTCCTCCAATCTCATTACATCTGGAAGTAAAGAGCTGATCTTCTTTTGTGTTTCTTCCCTAGCACTAGTAAGTGGCAAAATTAGTCTATTATCACAATAACCAAGTTGGCTTAAGGCAAACTTGATTCCTATTGGATTACTTTCAGAAAATATTGCCGCAAGCAATGGACTTAATTTTCTATGCAATTCTCTTGCTAAATTAAGGTCACCATCCATAACTAATGAGTTTATTCGCATACATAATTTGGGCACTATATTAGCTATGACCGAAACGCACCCTGCACCACCATTTGCACTATAGGCAAGATTTTTAATATCATCGCCCGTTAAAAATGTTAGTGAACTATTGATCTTATTATATAATCTCAGTGGCTTTTCCATATCAGAGCTACAGTCCTTAATAGCAGCAATTTTGTCCAATGCACTGAGTTTTATAATCAAATCATCCGACATATTTACCCCTGTTCTTCCTGGGTGCAAATAAATCATCAAAGAAAATTTTGATGCATTGCTTATAAATTTAAAATGCTCATATAAGCCACTTTGCTCCGGTCTGATGTAATGCGGAACGGTACACATTATTCCGTCAATATTCATGCTCGATAATATCTTGATCTTCCTAACCACTGAATTAGTACTAACACCAACAACACCAGCAATTATAGGTATCTTCTTTTGAATGATTTCTGCTGATTTCTCTATTAATTCCAGATATTCGTGATCTTCGATACTACTTCCTTCACCAGTAGAACCAGCAATCACTACTCCACTGACTTTTGCTTCTACTTGTTTTAAAAGCTGTTTCTTAAGCGCTAAATAATCAACCCTATCATTCTGATCAAATGGCGTTGCAACAGCAGTAAAAACACCTTTGTAAATCATAGTATCTTTCCAACAATTTTTGCATATGTCATTTGCAATTTAGTAACTAATCCATCATTTGGAAAATTGTACACTCCATGATCGTGAGTTATAGAAGTTACGCCTTTTACTTCAGAAGATGTTCCTGTTAAAAAGCACGTATCATATTTTCCCAAATCTTCAATTAATATTCTATCTTCAATGACTTTCATACCAAGATCTCTAGCAATCTCAATTACAGTCTGACGAGTTATGCCATTTAAGAACCTATCTGCTATAGGAGTTGCCAACATGTTATCCTTGGCAAAAAAGATATTAGTCGTTGAACTTTCTGCCACATCACCATATTGATCAAGTAGTAGTGCATCATCATAACCTAAATCTTGCGCCATTTTCTGAGATATAGTCATCATCTCATAATGAGCAGAAGATTTACATTGGACCGGTATTGAATCTGCTCCAATTTTTCTCCATGGAGTTACATATAACTTCATGCCGTTCTTAAAGGCTGGGTTTGACTCCACAGCCATAATTAAAATATTACTTTTAAGAACTGGGTTATATGCCCCTAAAGATTCTGCTCCTCGCCATATCAGTGGCCTTACATAAGCGTTTTTAAGATTATTCTTTTTTAAAACCTCATCTGTAGCTTTATTGATTTCTTCTGCAGAATAATGGACTGCTAGGTGCATATGTTCAGCTGATTTTAGCAATCGATTAGTATGCTCCATTAGTTTAAATACCTTACCGTTGTATGCTCTTTCTCCTTCAAAAACGGCGCCAGAATAATGTAAGCTATGAGTCATCACATGAACCATGGCTTCTTCCCAGGTCACAAACTCACCATTTATCCATATATAATCTGACATTCTTGCCGATGATCTAAAATTCATAGTTGCTCTTTAAAATAATATAGTCAATAAATGTAAATGAGATTATAGTACTTACTTGATGTTATACTTGGCAACCATTATTTAGGCTATTTACACACCATATAAGTCACAAATGAAAAAGAAACCTCATATTTTAATAGTCGATGATGATAACAGAATACTGAAACTTTTGAAGAAATTTCTTCTACAGAATAATTTTTTGGTATCAACATCTGCCTCAGCTCTAGATGCAACTGAATTACTCAAAACATTCGTTTTTGACTTAATAATTCTTGATGTAATGATGCCAGAAGTTACCGGGATTGAATTTGCCAAAGAAATCCGACAAACTAACAGCCCGATGCCAATTGTAATGCTAACTGCCCTATCAGATCCTGAAGATAAAATTATTGGACTTGAAAGCGGAGCCAACGACTATATAACAAAACCTTTTGAACCTAGAGAGTTATTGCTAAGAATTAACAATCTAATTAACACTTATAGCAAGCTAAAAAAACAACAAGAAACCCTGCATTTTGGGAACATTATTTATGGTTTAAAGTCAAAAGTTCTGACTAATAATGGAGTTCCAATAAAGCTAAGTTCAGCTGAAAATCAACTATTTGATATTCTGATTGATTCACAAAACACTGTAATTGCAAGAGAAGAGTTAAGAAAAAAAATTAATGTCTCTAATTTACGATCGGTTGATGTACAAATCGTAAGACTTAGAAATAAAATTGAGGATGACCCTAAAAATCCAAAATTTCTTAAAACAATAAGAAATAAAGGTTATGTCTTATACACTTAAGCCAATCATAAGATACTTGATTCCTAGAAGTTTGCTGACCAGGTTCATGCTAATAATAATTTTACCTGTGCTCATTGCTCAGCTACTAGCAGTATACCTCTTTTATCGTAAACACTGGTATAATGTCTCAGAACATACTAGCAATATTATTGTTAAAGAGGTATCTCAATTACTATCAGATTTAAATAACAACACTCTTCCATCATCTGGTATCTACCTCAATCTAGAATATAGATACGTGAATAAACCATCATATTATCAGTCCGATAAATATATTGAGGAACTAGAAATCCTAAAAAAGTCACTTGAAGAAGAATTAGAAATCAATAATATTGTGCTTGTTGATCAGGGGCGAAATATTATCCTTTACCTTAATAATCATAATAAAACTCTACAAATCCAATTGCCCTATAAAGCTATATTAAATCCAACCACAGACATATTCGTGTTATGGATTGTATTTCTTACATTATTGCTCTTATCTATTTCCCTAATTTTCTCTAAAAATCAAATTAAATCTATTATCGAATTAGCTGATGCTGCTGAGAGATACGGTAGCGGTGAAAGTAATTATGAATATAAACCATCTGGTGCAAAAGAGATCAGGCAAGCTGGACTAGCATTCTTGAAAATGAAGGAAAGAATACAAAGACAAACCGCTAAAAGAACACATATGCTAGCAATGATTTCTCATGATTTAAAAACACCCCTTACCAGAATGAAGTTGCAAGTTGAGTTAATGGATGATTCAGAAGAAAAAGAAGAATTAAGGTATGATATTGACAGTATGAAACATATGGTTGATACGTACTTGGATTTTGTTAGAGGAGAAGGCGGTGAAAATTTTCAGGAAGTAAACTTAGTGACCTGGCTTAAACAGTATATAGTTAACAAATGGGCTAAAAGTAATATAAACTTAATTGCCCCGGAAGAAACTGCCATGGTATTAATAAAAGCACATTCGTTTGAAAGAGCCATCACAAATATAGTAGGCAATGCTTTTAAATACGCTAATCAAGTTGATATTATATTACATGTAAAGCGAGACAAAATAATTATCGATATCGAAGATAATGGCAAAGGAATAAAAAAGGAAGAACGGAATAAAGTGTTTAAACCATTTTATAGATCAGATCAATCAAGACCTCTTGACAATGTAGCTGGTGTTGGATTAGGACTTGCTATAACTAAAGAAATAATAACTGGTCATTATGGAACAATTTCACTTGGTAAAAGTAAAAAACTAAATGGATTATTGGTACAAATCAAACTCCCCAAAAAGAAATAAATTATGAAACACGACTTAAAACATTTAGCTATTATTATGGATGGCAACGCTAGGTGGGCGAAGCTAAACAACCTAAGCAAAGCTGAAGGACATAAGAAAGGAGCTGAGGTAGCAAAATCTCTGATCAACCATATTCCCAAACTCGGCATCGAATATCTGACATTGTACACCTTTTCTTCTGAAAATTGGAACAGACCAATAAGCGAAGTGTCAATTCTTATTGAATTACTTAGTCATTATGTACTCAATGAAGTAAAATTACTCAACCAAAATAACCTAAAA
This sequence comes from Rickettsiales bacterium, assembly GCA_017302595.1. GTDB lineage: Bacteria > Pseudomonadota > Alphaproteobacteria > Rickettsiales > Rickettsiaceae > Megaera_A. The sequence continues at coordinate 74,361 of JAFLDA010000001.1, read as the reverse complement.
CTGAAAGTGATTGGGAATTTGGAAAAACTATCTACTGATTTACAAAATAAAATCCAAAAAGCTATTAGTGACACAAGCCAGAATTCAGTTGCTACAGTATGTATTGCCTTTAGTTACGGTGGACGAGAAGAAATTATTAACGCCTGTCACAAGGCAATGGAAGCAGGTACGGATAAAATTACAGAAGACAATTTCAAAAAATTCTTGTATGATCCGAGCATGCCAGATGTTGATTTATTAATAAGAACAGGCAACAACCATAGGATAAGCAATTTCCTTTTGTGGCAGATGGCATATGCTGAGTTGTATTTCTGTGATAAATATTGGCCTGAATTTGATGCTTCTGATTTAGAAAAGTCAATAGAAAATTACCATTCACGTCAACGTAATTTTGGTGGCAGATAGACTTATGATAAATAATAATTTTTTAATTAGGTGTATCTCAGGGCTAGTAATTGGTTTAGCATTTGTTGTTACAATTTTCTATTTACGACCTCTTTTTTATATTCTTCTTTATCTTATTAACATAGCTATGCTGATGGAATGGTACGATATTACCAAATCATCTAGATCTATTACCTTACTCGGGCTTGTTGCAGTACCGATACCTTTAGCAGCTGTTTTGCTCATGTCATACGTAGATCAATCTGGTTGGTTATTGATTACGTATTTTGTACTAATTTGGACAGTTGATACAATGGCAATGATTGGGGGTAAAGCTCTCAAGGGCCCTAAATTAGCTCCTAAAATCAGCCCACAGAAAACTATTAGTGGTCTACTAACAGGTGTTATTAGCGCTGTGATTCTAGTGAATTTCATTACACTCATTCCAGGATATAGGTTACCTTATATGTTCGAACTTTCAAATATTGGATTTTCAGTATATGTATTAATTTTAGGATTTGCTGCACAGCTAAGCGACCTTAGTATTTCAGTTGTAAAAAGACATTTCAACATCAAAGACTCTGGAACCTTAATACCAGGTCATGGAGGATTTTTAGATCGTTTTGATAGTTTAATAATTACTGCACCACTAGTTGGTATATATATTTTAATTAATACTATATGAATGAAAAAGCATCTAATAAATTCGTATTTAATAAGAAAATAGTGTTTAATGCTATAGTGGTATTCATGCTACTTTACTTTGTTTTTCATTCAATTTATGGCAATAGGGGCATTTTAGCATACTTTAAATTACAGGCTGAACTTACTAACTCTCATAAAAAATTAGAGGTTTTACGCGCAGAAAGACTCGAAATTGAAAACAGAACAAAGCTATTACGACATGAATCAATTGACAAAGATATGTTAGATGAAAAAATTAGAAATGTACTTGGTTTTTCTGCGCCCACAGAAAAGGTTTTTACAATGCCAACAGAACATAATACTGATTTTAAGCAATAAGAATATTAACTTATATGGAGTTTTATGAGAGTAGTAGTATATAAAAATGATATCCCAACCGAGTTACCAATAGATGGGGATATAGCCATTGATACTGAAACAATGGGATTAAATTTTCATCGTGACCGTTTGTGCGTAGTGCAAATTAGTAATGGAGATGGAAATGCATATCTTATACAGTTTGATGGCAAAGATTATTCAGCCCCCAATTTAAAAAGACTGCTACTAGATGAATCTAGAGGAAAAATATTTCATTATGCCAGATTTGATTTGGCAGTACTGAAAAAATATTTGGAAGTTGATATTAAGAACGTTTTTTGTACTAAAATAGCATCTAAACTCACCAGAACCTATACAGATAGTCATGGATTAAAGGATTTGTGCCGTGAATTGCTGGGAATTACAATTTCAAAACAACAACAATCTTCCTATTGGTCAGCAGAAGAGCTAAGTGAAGAGCAAAAAGAGTATGCAGCTAAAGATGTAACATATTTACATAGCATTAGAACTATACTGATAAAAAGATTAATCGACCTAGATAGAGCTCATATAGCGCATAAATTATTTGAGTTTCTTCCAGCGAGAGCTGAACTAGACCTAATTGGTTGGAATGATATAGATGTTTTTGCCCATGGAAACTGATTTAAAAATAAGCAAACTAGCTAAGACATGCATAATGGAGCAATCAACTGCTCTTAATCTGCTTGCAAATAGCATACCCGATGCTTTTCATTTACTGATTGAATACATTTTACAGATCAATGGGAGAGTGATTCTAATGGGTATGGGTAAAAGTGGCTATATTGCAAGAAAAATAGCCGCTAGTCTTGCATCTACTGGCACTCCTGCATTTTATATCCATCCTAGCGAAGCAAGCCACGGTGACCTTGGAATGATTACCGAAAAAGATATGGTAATCATGCTTTCCAACTCCGGAGAAACTAAGGAATTGTTCGATACTATTAATTTTTGTAAAAGATACGGAATAAAGATCGCAGCTATTACCATGAAAGAAAATTCAACATTAGCACAAAATTCTAATTTCCTCCTTAATTTACCTTCTTATGCTGAAACTTCTTCTGTGTCTGCGCCAACTACTTCTGCCCTGATGAGCCTGGCATTAGGTGACGCTATCGTCACTACTCTTCATCAATTAAAAGGTTTTACGAGAGAGGATTTTAAAATTTTTCATCCGGGAGGAAAAATTGGTACTAACTTGCTCAAAGTCTCAGATATCATGAAAGAAGGTGAAGATATACCTATAGTACACGAAGAAGATAGCTTCACTAATGTAATTTTGACTATGAACGCTAAATGCCTTGGGTGCGCTATAGTACTTGGCAAAAGCAATAAGTTACTAGGCATTATTACAGATGGTGACTTAAGAAGACATATAAGCGAGAACTTAGCTAATAAAAGCTCTAAGCATGTGATGACTCAAAACCCTAAAACGGTCAATCCCAACACTTTAGCAAGCGAAGCTTTATTTTTAATGAATTCAAAATCTATAACCGCACTTCCAGTTGTAGAAAATAGTCAAGTGGTAGGAATAATCCACATTCATGATATTCTAAAACACGGAGTAGCATAGTGTATTTATTTAATAGTAACAGAAACAAGATCACAGTTATAAAATACATCTTCTTGCTCTGCGCTATATCCATATTTTCATATGTTGGTTTCGAACTTACTATATCAGAAAATAGAAACTCTAGTGTACTACCCCCTATCAAAGCTAGTGATAATAGTAACGCTACCAAAACAAAAGAATATTCTATGAACTTAGATAATCCAATTTTTGATGGAACCAACAAAGATAATATCCCTTACAAAATAATCGCAAAAAAAGTGCTAAAAAATCGACATAATCAATATTTACTTAACTCTCTAAACGCCAAATTTTATATGCCTAATGGGGTAATAGAAGTTAAATCTAACAAAGGTACAATGAATGAAAAAAATGAAAGTTTTGTGCTTGAAGATGAGGGAATGGTTATTTTCGGCGATATATTCTTAAAATCAGAAAAAATTAACTTTGATATTAACAAAAAAACCATAAATACGCCACTAGTACAGCTAATATACTTAAACTCACAAATCACTGCTCAGCAATTATATTCTGAAGATTTTTCTTCAAAAATAATTTTTAAGGGCAATGTAAAATCTTGTTTTGATCTAGATGACTTTTAAGATATTCATATTTTTTATAACAATATTTAATACACTCATTTGTTTTGCATCTGATCAAAAAATTTATATTAATTCAGATGAACTTTCTTTAATTAAGGATAATAATTCTGCTATTTACCAAGGCAACGTAGTGGTAACTTTTGATAACATCACAGTATTTACTGAAAAAATAATTATACAATATTCTAAACGATCAACTAACCATAAAAAGAATGATATTGAGCAAATTATCTTTCCTAAAGAAATCAAATATATTAATTTTTGCAGTGATGAAGTAGCATTAGCAAATTCAGGCGCCTTTAACAAGCTAACAGGAAAAATGGTTTTATCTGGTAATGTTAAGATAAAAAAAGGTGATTATATATTGTATACTGATAAAATGGTTGTGATTGCAAAATTAAAAAATATAGAAAGTAGAGTACATGGCTCATAAATTACTGGTAAAGAACATCTCAAAATATTATGAAGGAAAACCTGTACTTAAAGATATAAATTGTACTCTAGGACAAGGGGAAATTGTCGGTTTGTTTGGACCAAATGGCGCAGGTAAGACTACATTGTTTAGTATTATAATTGGAGTAGTTAAGACAGATACCGGTCAGCTTTCTATCAATGATCAGGATATTACCGGCCTTCCTATCTATAAAAGATCAAAACTTGGTCTTGGTTATCTACCACAGGAATCATCAGTATTCCGCGGCCTTAGCGTGAGCGATAATATAAAAGCAATCTTAGAAATTAATATAAATAATAGACAAGAAGTGGAAGCAAGATGTTCTGAATTGTTAGATGAATTCTCAATTTCACATTTAAGTAATAAAAAAGCGTATACTTTATCTGGAGGCGAAAGACGTAGGCTAGAAATTGCTAGAGCCCTAGCATCTGATCCAAAATTTATCATGCTTGATGAACCACTTGCGGGAATAGACCCAATCGCAATAAAAGATATCAAGAACCTCATACTACACCTAAAAGAAAGAAAAATTGGCGTACTAATTACCGATCACAATGTGCGTGATACATTAGATATAATAGACAGAGCATATATCATTTACGACGGTATAGTATTGATGGAAGGCTCAGCTAAAGAAGTAGTCAATAGCATGGAAGTTCGCGAAGTATATCTTGGTCAAAATTTCCTTGATAATGGGTATTATTAATTATCAACTTATAATGGATAAAAATAATAATAAAAAACTTGCATCATCAGTAATAGCTCTATTATTAAGCATGCTTCTACTGAGCTTTGCTGCAGTTCCAATATATGATCTTTTCTGTAAAGCAACAGGGTTTGGCGGAACAGTAATGAGAGAAAAAGCCTTTGGAGTAATAGAAAAAGGATCTAGAACAATCACTGTAGAATTTGATGCTAATGTCGATAAAAACCTGCCTTGGAAATTTGTTCCAAAACAAAGGAAAACTGAGGTAAAAACTGGCCAAATAGCGCTGGTTTTTTATGAAGCTGAAAATATTAGCAACAAAGATATTATAGGCACGTCTGTATATAATGTGACTCCTATGAAAGTTGGTAAGTATTTTGTTAAGGTGCAGTGCTTTTGCTTTGAGGAACAACTTCTAAAAGCTGGTGAAAAGGTTCTAATGCCTGTGTCTTTCTTTATAGATGCCGACCTTGACAAAGACCCAGAAATGGATAATGTACACAATATAACTCTATCTTATAGCTTTTTTAAAGTAAGAGATGCAAAATGAACTCGTTTTTTACTCTTGTAACTTTCTAAATCATACCAACCGAACTACTCCTACGTGGTGGCGGTGCTTTCCGCTTATCTTCAACTTTAGCTATTTTTGTGGTACCTAAATCAACACGATCAATGTTATTAATGATATTTTCAGCTAAAGCCCTATCACTAGAATTGTACTTTTTCACATTTGCCATTAACGTCTTCTTGATTAATCCACTTACTAAGATACCTTCTTTTTCAGGATCAAATTTCATACTCATTAAGGTTTTGATATCTTTTGATACTTTATTTTTTGGAGAAATTTTATTCACTTCTTCTACAATTTCGTCAATCCCTTGTTTTACTGACCTTGAATCTTGCTTTATTCCACCAGTTGCAACTATTTTATCTAAAATACCATCTAGAACTTTTTGATAACTTCCACCTTTGCTACTAGAAAATATGGAGTGATTTTGAATATCTGATACAACTGAGTTTTGCTGAGCTTTCTTAACTGCACTATATAATTCACCTATAGATTTTGTATCTTCAACAGATTTTATCAAGCTCGTTACCGCCATCTTTTGATTGCTGGAAAGTGAATTAGACGTATCATTACGATACTCTAGTAGTGATTCAATGATTTTTCCTTTGATCAATTCAAAATTACTATCATTTGGCTGAAGCGCTCCTCTTCTATTATAAAGACCTAGAAGAGTTTTTAGATCTATTCACTTTTTTAGAAATTTGTTTTTCCTCATATATAGATACAACTTTTTTGAAGAATTCTCTAATTTTACTAAATTTACTATTTGGTAAGTGTTTACTGAGTTTTTTTGATATAGATTGAATATCGACTACTTCCCCAAGTTGCTTATTATGCTTACTGTCATGAACTGCAGTAAAAATAGAATTTGATAGTTCTTGAACCTCTTTCTTGCTCAAAGGCTTGTGTTTAGGATTTTTGATAGCAATTTCGTCGTTTAAAATTGACACTAAATTTTCTATATCTTGTTTATGTATTACAGCATTTTTTGGATTATCAACTTTTCTCAACCCATCGTTTTCAAGTCGTTGATTTACTACTTCTCTTAATCTCCCTTCTATGCCATAGGCAAACATGCCACCTTTCGGTATTCCTGTAGCTTCATGTATTAGGTCTATTACATCTTTACCTGCACATTCATTCTTGTTAAGAATAGAGATATTATCTGGTGTTATTTTAGTATTGAAATTTTTTACATTAACTGCATAACCTAAGCTACTAGCGTATTCAGTTAATAGTTGCTCTTTAGTTTTGTCTGGATATTTACTTGCTTCTTTCGCTATTTGTACTTTACTATATTCCAACAACTTACTTATTTCGGCTAAATCGGGTGACCACGTTGTAACTTTACCCTTATCCATAATAACCATTGGCAAATCATATTCTGCGTTAAAAAATAATGTTTAGCTGCTAGTAACTTTAATTTGTTTTCTGGGGTATTTTTTTGTGCCACCAAGCCAGTTACTGACTCAGGAAAAAAATTACCTAATACTTCATTGTATTTTACATGTCCTCTTGCTGATCTATCAGTTGTTTTTCTATATTCTCGATACTTTCCTAAAAATTCTTTCTTTGAAATAATTGGCTCAAGTTTATCTTTATCAACATTTATATTATAAAAATTATCGTGTTGTGTTGTTCCACTCGCTGTAACTGCATCATGATACATATACCCTCTGATAGTTGATTTATCTGCATTATAAAGCAATCCAACATCTGAAAACAAAGTCATGTCCACACCGGGGACAAGCAGAGTAGCGCTTCTGTTACGTTGTCCATGCCTCTCTACGTTAGAATGCACACCCTCTTTAGATTTTTTAGTATTTAGAAATCCCCACTCATTCCCAAATTCTGATAAATCATACCCTACGTCACCTTTTTTTGCAGGTAAACGTAGGGCTCTTGCAACAAGATTACCTTCCTTAAACAACTCTTGTATTTCTCGGTTTGAAACTTTAGTTTTAGACATAAATCCACCTAGCTATTAACTTATTAAGTACATTATAACTGTTCTCTTAATAACTATACAACTAAACTATTAATATGAATCCTAAGATGGCAAAATATAATTGCAATTTGAAACAAACAAAACTACCAGAGAACAGATAGAAAAGTCCTTATCATCATTTGTGATGTTACAGCACATACAAATTAGACGTCTTTATTGATGAAGTTTCAAAACACACAACAACATCATCCCATTCTGATTTGTACAAGGCTTTAAAATATCTCTGCTCTATGCTCTTAAATGACACCAAACGACGTACTTTTACGTGGTGGCGGTGGTAATTTTCGCTTATCTTCAACTTTGGCTATTTTTGTGGTACCCAAATCAACACGATCAATGTTATTAATGATATTTTCAGCTAAAGCCCTATCACTAGAATTGTACTTTTTCATATTTGCCATTAACGTCTTCTTGATTAATCCACTTACTAATACCCCTTCTTTCTCGGGATCAAATTTCATACTCATTAAGGTTTTGATATCTTTTAACACCTTATTTTTTGGAGAAATTTTTGATACTTGTTCTACAACCTCGTCAATCCCTTGTTTTACTGACCTTGAATCTTGCTTTATTCCACCAGTTGCAACTATTTTATCTAAAATGCCATCTAGAACTTTTTGATAACTTCCACCTTTGCTACTAGAAAATATGGAGTGATTTTGAATATCTGATACAACTGAATCTTGCTGAGCTTTCTTAACTGCACTGTATAATTCACCTATAGATTTTGTATCTTCAAGAGATTTTATCAAGCTCGTTACCGCCATTTTTTGATTGCTGGAAAGTGAATTAGACGTATCATTACGATACTCTAGTAGTGATTCAATAATTTTTCCTTTGATCAATTCAAAATTACCATCATTTGGCTGAAGCGCTCCTCTTTCTTTAGGACTTAGACTTCTTAGGGTGTCTTTATCCACTTTTTGTCGCCAAAACTCCAGATACTCTTGCCTAATTTCGCTTTTTTCCATAGTCATTTGCTCAGGGGATGATTTTGCTTTTTTCTTCAATATATCACTTTGTAAATTAGCAGATTTATCAGCCCCTCCTAAATCAGAAGGTTTGAGCATTGCGCTAGATTGTTGTGCTTTTGTCAGTTCTTGCTGATGAGACAACATTGCTCTATTAGCTTTTGCTGCTTGCACTTTTTCTAATTTCTCAGCAAGTTTTGGATTATTATCAAATAATTCTTGTTTAATTTTACTAGTATCACCAGAGTGCTTTGCATTTAAATCTTTCCACTTATCTGAAAATTCTTTATTCCATTTTTTGTGTAATTCTTTTACTTTTTCCGGGGCATCCTTATCTTGTTCTAAAACATCTGATTGTTTTAATAAAATATATGCCTGACGCAAATCACCTTCTAATTGTTTTGCTTGTACCGAACTGAGGTTTTCTTGTTCAAGATGTTGATGATACTTCTTAAGTAGTTTCTTTCCTTTATCAGTGACTGGTTTACCAGTTGATGTTTGTAATTTTTTCCTTAAATCATTTTCATCTAATATCTGAACTGTCAAACCTTTTGCTGCCTGACGTCCCGCTCTACCTTGGATCTGACCTTCGACTCTTCTAAAATCTGCATAAGCCGTTACTACGCATAGTCCATTTGGGTGCTCTGGATTAATATCAGTTCCTCTACTCATACGTGGTGTTGCAATAGTAATCATTCCTTTCTGGCCAGCTAGACGTGTTTCAGGATCAATATCTTGTTTTACACTATCAACCATTTGTATAGGGTCATTAGGTCTTTTCTTACTAATTGCCTCATACATTAACCTAGCTTCTTCATCATTTTCGCATACAATCAGTATAGGTTGTCTAGAACTTACATCTCCTGGTAACTTATCAACAAACTTATTGATCTTATCAAGATGTTGATCCTTGCCTTGGGCAAACTGTGGTTCTAAATCTGTCCTATTGTGGGCTTGGTGTTTAGGAACTTGAAAAGCTTGTATGTCTTTACTATACCCAGAAAGCTCTACGTCATAACCGTAAGTACCTGTATATCCGTTTAACCTGTCATAACTATCTATGAAATTTTTTACAGTTTGTGATGATACTACTTCAGATTCGGCATTAATAACAAACTTGTAAGGTGATTTTGATTGTCCAGTAGTACGTTCTTTTTCTAATCTTGCGTGAAGGCATTGATGAATTCCTCCACTATACACATTATCAGTAATTAGGCTGTTGGCTAATACTTTTGCTGTAGAAATTTTTACAACACCATCTTTGGTCTGAACTTCTTCTGTAACGACTCTAAAATCCTTACCTTCTTTTAATTGACTTGCCTGATAGGCCGCAGATAGTAATTCACCCATCTTTTCAGTATTTGCTCCATCTACACTATCTGCACCAACATATTTAGCCATTTTTTTAACAAAAACATCCCAATCAGCTGGATTAGTGATTCCAAATGCTCTTTGATCATTATTTTTTATTGCCTGCTGCATCATCTCAACTAACTCGCCTACAGTTTTAGTTCTGCAGTCTTCCTTGTGCAAAGCAACAAACTCATTTGCAGCTTCATATACTACTTTATACTGACTATCTGTTGCTTTATCGATCATTTCCTTTGGTTTAGCAAGACGCATAACAGTAGTCATATTAGCTGCCGCATCAAACTCATCCGCTACTAAAGCTGTTTTCGTTTTTGGCAATGCATCACCATATTCGAAACGCATGTTTTGTTTATATAATGATAGATCTGGGATAGTTGAATAATTTATGCCACCTACTGAATACTGCTCTCTGGTGGAAGTTTGACTAATTGGAGTCTTAGAGTATTTTGTTCCGATATAATCAAAGAATTTACCATTCTCTTCAATATCTCTAGTAGCTAAATCCATATTGGATGTACAAACATCAACACTATGACCAGATGCTGATAACACTGAAGCAGAAATAGCACTTATTATTGACTTACCTTGTCCGGTTTGTACTTCATTCACAACATGACTGCCAGCACTAAAATTATTCATTATTGCTAGCATTTGGGTAGAGTTAGCAAACTTGCCACTAACGCGATACATACTCTCTCTAGCAACAGCCATATATCCTAGCATTGCTTCTTTTTGCTCTGCTGGACTTGCTTCTGGATTCTGTAATACATCCCTATAATCTTGGGCAAGTTTTTGTAACTGTCCTCGATCTAAATGTCTGACATGCTCTTCGCCAAATTTATTTACCGCTAAAAAATCTTCGAGTAATTGCTGTTTTTCACTAAGAAGAATGGTATTTTCTACCCTTTGATCTTTATTATTAGCCGATATTAACTTTAACTGGTTTATTTTATCAACCACTGTATCAGTACTAAATTGCTCCTTCAAGCCATCAGGAGTTCTCTTTCCATGTGGATCAGTCTCCAAAAGAGATATATTACCACCTGGACCCAAGACGTTATTTAATACCTGAATGTTTGCATATAATTCCCTTTTCTCATATTTTTGAGCAAGATTTGCAAGTTCTACAGGATTCATTAATTTTAACTTAGCAACCAGATCACCTACTTCTTTTGGTTTAAGGTGTGGTTGAGCCTCATAAGCATGTGCCAAAATTGTACTTATATCTTTTTTACCTTCACTACTTCCGTACATCCCAGCTAAATGTGATGGATTAATACCAGTACTATTGCACAACTTAAGTAATGGTGCTTCGAGCTTAGGATCAGCGCAGGTACTTCTCAATATTTCTAGATTTTTTTCTAATTGCTTTGACCTTGAACTGAATTTTATAATATCTGCAGCTGGTATATTTTTATAATTATTGCAAACACCAATTATTTGATCCAACTTTTCTGGATCAACTTTGTTGCTCATAGCCCATTGCAATGCATAAGACCTATCTTTCTTATTTTCTAATTTACAAACTTGATAAGCTCTATCAACGTAATTCTCGATCTTAGGTTCATATGATGCTTTATAATTAGAAGTAATCAAATCTATGGCTTCACTAGCAATTGGACCTGTTTGTAACTTAGAAGTTAAAAGTGCAAACGAACTAGGTTGCATTTTCGGCGACAAAGTTAGAATTGCAGCTTTTTCTTTGGGAAATTCTCGCAAATTACCTTCAACTACAATCTCATACAGCTTATTTGCAATATCATGGCTTTCTTTTGATTTAAAAGTATTATCACTATCACCAACTACTGCAAAATATTTTTGTGCATTTTCTTCTAGTAACTTCTGACTCCTATCAATATCCCCCAGCAGTGTCATTAAACGCGATATAGCTTTTGGATTAGCAAGAACCGAAGTAGTTCTAAGCGAATCTAAAAACTCTTTTGCTCCTTCATCAAGATCAATATCTTTACTACCAAGTTTATATTTCACAGCTTTAGCCATATCAAAGTTTATGCCATTAGCAAACATTCTCTGTAAATCATTGACATTTAATGGCTTACCATCTTTACCTTGAGTAATCGTACTAAGAATATTATTTACTTCTAGTATATTTTCTTGAGTATCTTGAAAAACTTTCCTTCCTTTTTCTGCATACTCTAGTTCGTACTTTTGAATGGCCTTTGTAATATCTTCTTTTTTTCTTGCACCACGCAAATCATCAGCAATTGATTGGAATTCTTGATTTGCAAGCATAGTTGTTTTCAAACTCACTAACTCTTTATTAAACGCAAAATCTGAATTAAATGAGATCCCATACTGCCTCTGAGCAAATTCCTTATATATAAGCGATTTAGGATCTTTTTCACTCTCGGGAATTCTGCTAATAACATCATATAATTCAGCCTTAGGTACTTGATGTTTTATTAAATGATATCTATCAATTTCATTTTCTTTATCATAAGTAGATCCAATTTTGTCTAAGGCATGTATATCTTTTAAGCTAGCCAACACCCCTTTAGAAAGAGCTAAGTTTACCTCACTAGGATCAATAGCGCCTTTTAAAGCTGCACGCCATAAATTTGAAGTAAAAGCTTCTGAGTTTCGGTCTAATGTATTTACTAATTCTACAAATTTCTTTGGGTCATCAGCTAATCTTAGAGCCGCAAAGAAATGTTCTCTTGCTGGGTTTTCTAACCCTTTACTTGCTTCGATAATGTCCAACATTATCTGGTTTTGCTTTTCCGCCCAACCAGGTGCACCCTCTGTCATCTCTTTTGAAGGCAAAACGCTATTTAAAATAGCATGCATTTCCTCCACAGACCTTATGTTTGGGTTTAAACTATAGTGATCTTGCCCCTCTATGTTCTCTTTCTGGATACAATTTTTTGTAAATCCTAATAGGAACTTTTTGACCTCGGGGTGAGCTGCAGAGTCAATGCCACTCAAATAAAGTCCAATTTTTGTGTTTATATCATTCATGTGATCTCTAACCGCCATAGGGTTAGAATCCTTGTCTGATAAAGCGACCATATAACCTATATTGCTAAGAAGCTGTATTTCACCATAAACTGAAGCACCTCTTACTTTATCCTTCAAAATATTAGCGTTAATACACTTATTAGCTAGGTTAGCATTGATTATCGTCCCTTGATTATTTTGTTTTGATGTCATGAAACCTGTTAATGAGATCTCATATGCCTTGCCTAAAATCTGCTCATTGGATAAATTCAAATCTGCTTTAGGTAAAACTCCCATCAACATACATTCTTTGTCAATTAAAGGTAAACCACCATATCTCTTCATGCTAAAAGCAGATCCATAAGAATCTAAATTAATAGAATTAATTTTTTCGATCTGATCTGATACATTTGAAGCCCCAGATACGACATATTGCATCCTAGCTAAAGCTATATGTGGATGAGCAAAAAGGATATTACAACTTGGCTCTCCTTTATCATCGCCAGGCAGAATTTTCAATAACTTGTCCTTCTGACTGACTGATACATCAAGCCCTTGCACAAACGATTTATAGCTACTATAAGAACTTTCTAATTCCGAAAATGAAGTTACTAATTTAGATCCACGCCCAAGAGGCCTAACAGTTACATCTAAAAATTGCCTAAATTCTTCAGGTGGTAAATCAATAACCCTATTAAGTGCAGCAAGTTCCCTACCTTCAATGAAACAGCTCAAATCTTTCCTATTTCTAAGTATCGAATCATACATAAACCTGTTCATTTCCGCAGCTTTATCAGGATCTTTTATATAAGTTTCATTGATTTTGCTTGATAAGGCTGCCAATTTTTCTTTAAATATTTCTACTGCTGCAGGATCATTATTATAATAATTAAAATTATGATCCTCTGGAGCCTTTAATACCCCAGCCTCATTAAAAAATTTATCAACCAAGGAGTTACTTTCTACTTTAGCAAGTAATTGTTCTGCCTTATTTTTTTTTGCAGGTGCTGCAGCGCTGTTAGAGTCAAATACTTGTCTATTACCCAAACCCCATAGTTTCTCCACTTCTGGGTTATCAGGAAAATAATAATGATTCATTGCGACAAAACTTGGATTTTTCTGACGCTCCTTTTGTGCTAAGTACATATCTTTTGCTATACTCTTATCGTAGTGCAAAATCAGATCATCTGGATTATCAGGGTGTGGACCTAATACAAAACCTGGAGGAAGAGACAGAGGATCTTTATTATCTATCACTCCGCCACTAAAATAATCTGGATATTTACTAATTTCCCTCAGCGCCTCTTTAGAGAGATATTTAATACCAGGAGAGTTAGAATCTTTGTTGAGTAACTGCTTTACATTATCTTCTCCAAGGCTATTCTCTAAAAACTTTGTGATATATGGACTTTGTGCCTCAGGGAAATCATCATTTGGTAATTCCGCCTTAAGTGTTTTGCCTATATTATAGTCCTGTTTCTTTCTTATTTGTTCATAATCCCTTTCTAACTCTTCCCATAATCCATCAGGGGCAACGATATTTTCACTACCTAAATATTCTGATAAACTCTCTTTGCTAGCGGCATTACTAACCATTTCCTCTATTTGCTCTGTACTCAGATCACCAAATTTACTTTTGAGGTAAGCAGTTTTTATTACTCTATCTTCGATTTTCTTTTTAGCAACTACAAGATCCTCTACGTACTTGGATGCTTCCTCTGGACTCAAGCCATCCTGTACCACTAAACTGCTTTCTAGCAACGTTCTAGCTATTGACTCTTTCGCTTGCGAATAGTTAACAAGATTTTCAACTGAAACATTGATGTTTATTTGATCCTGCTGTTGTTCTTGTTGTTGCTCCTGCTGTTGTTCTTGTTGTTGCTCTTGCTGTTGCTCTTGCTGCTGTTCAACTTCTACTACTTGAGCTGTAAGTCTTTGCCCACGCCATGAGGCAGCTTTAGAACCTTTATCTGCTAAAATAACCACTCTATCCTTATCACCATCCACATCAGGAATTGCAACAAGCGTACGATCCCTTTCTTCTTTGAGTTTATTAATACGTTCTTGATAAATTTCTTCTTGAGTTTTAGCCATAATTTTTCCTGATTGTAACTTTAATATGAATACATGATACCATATCTCAACTAAAATTTGATGGTCATTTTAATTGATTTGTACAAACACAACTATTATTGATTAAGTTAAGTGATCACAAAACTATGACTACTGACTTAATCAAAAAACATACAAAAATAGATAGGAAAATTAGTTAGCTAAAACTTAACTTACCTCAGGGAGCCAATTGAAATCTTCAAAAGCTTGATAAACAAAAATAAGTAAGAATATACCAACAAATGCTAGTAATATACTAAGAGTTACTTCACGAAATTTTTTATGAAAGTATGCACCTATACTTACACCAAGTATTATAGCAAGACTATAATACCCACCACTTACTATTATTTGAAACACGATATTATCCACAAAATAGGAAATTATTGGCCTGTTTCTTGAATCAGCAAAACAGTTACCAATAGGGAGTAGTAATACTAATAAAAATCCATGAAGCTTAGCTGAATGAATCCCCAAAAAACGTTTAAAACAAAATACTAAATTCCCACTTTTCATTGTTTAGTATCCTAAATCCCTTCTCTCTCGACCATTTTTTTCTTTATCTCAGCAATGGCTTTGGCTGGATTTAACCCTTTAGGACAAGTTTTTGTGCAATTCATGATTGTATGGCAGCGATATAACTTGAATGGGTCCTCTAGCTCATGTAACCTTTCTCCTGTAGCATCATCTCTTGAGTCCACTATCCATCTATATGCTTGCAGTAATATCGCAGGCCCAAGATACTTCTCTCCATTCCACCAATAGCTTGGGCAAGAAGTGGAACAACATGCACATAAAATACACTCATAAAGACCATCTAATTTCTCTCTATCTTCTTCAGATTGCAACCTCTCACTATCTTTGGACACCGGAGTATCAGACTTAAGCCATGGCTGGATTGAACGATACTGCGCATAAAAATGCGTCATATCTGGCACTAGGTCCTTTATTACACTCATGTGAGGCAGCGGATATATTTTGATATCACCTGATATTTCTTCAATTGGTTTAGTGCAGGCTAAAGTATTAGTCCCATCAATATTCATAGCACAGCTACCGCAAATACCTTCACGGCAGGAGCGTCTAAAAGTTAACGTTGAATCCAGCTCATTCTTGATTTTGATCAATGCATCCAAAACCATCGGCCCACATTTCTCAAGATCAATTTCATATGTATCAACCCTTGGATTCTCGCCTGAATCAGGATCATATCGATAAATTCTTAGTTTTTTTGGTTCTTGCCCGGATTCCAAAGAAACATGCACTTTTCCTTCTAATACTCTTGAATTTGGAGGTAATCTTAAATCTGCCATAAATCCTCTCTAATATACCCTCTTGACCGGTTTCACACTTTCAACGTCATCCATATGAGGTTCAAGTGTAACTGGTTTATAGTCAATAATGACCTTTCCTGATTTACCATCAAGCCATAGCAAAGTATGTTTCATCCAGTGCTCATCATCTCTATCAGGAAAATCTTCCCTAGCATGAGCACCTCTACTTTCTTTTCTATTTGCGGCAGCATGCATAGTAAGAACTGCCTGATCTAGTAGATTTCCAAGCTCAAGAGCCTCAACCAAATCACTATTCCAAATCAAAGATTTGTCGTTTACATTGATGTTCTCATATTCCTTTCTAAGCTCATCAATTAACTTCATTCCTTCTTCCAAAGTTTCTGCGGTTCTAAACACAGCTGCGTGCCCTTGCATAGTTTTTTGCATTTTCAATCTAAGCTCTGCAACAGAAGTTTTACCTTTTGCATTTCTAACTTTATCAAACCTCTCAAGTAGTATGTCCATAGTGTCACTCTTTAGATTGGAGTGCGCAGTTCCTTTTTTAATGACTTCTGCTGCCCTGTGAGCTGCTGCTCTACCAAATACTACAAGATCAAGCAATGAATTTGAACCAAGTCTATTAGCTCCATGAACAGATACGCATCCCGCTTCGCCCACAGCCATTAGCCCTTCAACTACTTCTTGCTTACCTTTTTTAATCGTTATAACTTCAGTGTGGTAATTCGTTGGTACTCCACCCATATTATAATGCACAGTTGGAATCACAGGGATAGGTTCTTTAGTTACATCAACACCTGCAAAAATCTTGGCTGTTTCAGAGATGCCTGGCAATCTTTTTTCAAGCACTTCAGGTGGCAAATGATTCAAGTGTAAATAAACATGGTCTTTATGTTCTCCAACGCCTCTACCCTCTCTTATTTCCATTGTCATTGAACGTGATACAACGTCCCTTGAAGCCAAGTCTTTAGCTGAAGGAGCGTACCTTTCCATAAAACGTTCACCTTCTGAGTTCACAAGATACCCACCTTCTCCTCTGGCACCTTCAGTGATTAAACAACCAGCTCCATATATACCTGTTGGGTGAAATTGTACAAATTCCATATCTTGCATAGGAATACCAGCTCTAATACACATTCCACCACCATCGCCAGTGCATGTATGAGCTGAAGTGGCAGAGAAATAAGCCCTACCATATCCACCAGTTGCTAAAACTGTAATGTGACCTCTAAATGCATGCATAGTACCATCGTCAAGGTTCCACGCTAACACTCCTTTGCATTTACCGTCTTCCATAATCAAATCAGTTGCGAAATATTCTATAAAGAATTGCGCATGATGCTTTAATGCTTGTTGATATAAAGTATGAAGTATAGCATGACCCGTTCTGTCAGCAGCCGCACATGTCCTTTGAGCAGCTTTACCTTTGCCATATTCAGTTGTCATACCACCAAATGGCCTTTGGTAAATCTTACCATCTTTTGTTCTTGAAAATGGAACCCCATAATGCTCAAGTTCAATAACACTTTCTGCTGCATTTTTACACATATAAGCAATCGCATCTTGATCACCAAGCCAATCTGATCCTTTAACAGTGTCATACATATGCCAGCGCCAATCATCTGCCCCCATATTACCAAGAGCAGCACTAATTCCTCCTTGAGCAGCTACAGTATGACTTCTAGTTGGAAATACCTTGGTAATACATGCAGTACTTAAACCGGCTTCAGCCATACCAAATGTAGCTCTAAGACCAGCGCCACCTGCACCTACTACTACTACATCAAACTCATGATTAATAATATTATATGAATGCACCATATTACCAAATCCGCTATAAATTCATTACATGTAAAACTGCTATTAAAAAGCTAATTGCAGTCACTATTGAGAAAACTTGTACTAAGAGTAAGGTAACCAAACGCGCCGCCCTACAATGCACATAATCTTCGATCACAACTTGCATACCTAATGCAGCGTGATATAAGCCACTCATTACAAATATGCCAAGCATAATTATGTTATATGGTCTTTTTAAAATCTCAACTATAGCACTAGTTTCTGCTCGCCCTAAATCCCAGGAGAAAGTTACCAACCAAGATGTTACAAATAGTAGCATCAAAGAACTGAATCTTTGATACCACCAATGCTTTGACCCTGAACCAGCAGAACCTAGATTTTTAGCTATTGACAAATCTGATCTAAATTTGTTTTTCATACATTCATCTTCCTTACATAAATAACCAGTATATCACCGTCAAAATAACCGAAAACACCACTGCAATCCAACCAGTTAAATTGATTGATTTTATTGAAAAACAGTATCCCAGATCCCAAATTAGATGACGCGCGCCCGTACAAAGGTGATAAAAGTAGCCAAAACTTGTAACAAAAAGTATGAATTTTATACCCACATGATTTAGACATTCAAGATAACTAGTATCGAATCTGCTAAATACCCAAAATATAAACCACCAACAACCAATAATTAAGGCAAAAAACAACCCTACACCACTTAAACGATGGCCTATTGACAATACCGTACTAATCTGTGGTTTATAGATACTAAGATGGGGTGAAATAGGTCTTGCTTTTTTTATTTCATACGAATCATTAGACATAATTTGTCCTTATAATAATTTGACTGTGCTACGGTTTGTAATTCTATCACAAACATCGCTCAGATTACACAGAAACTCTAGGATAAACAATATTTTAAATACGCTATATCAAAAATAAGTCACTCAGATGTGACCATGATTCAAGAGAGATAGGTAATGCTTAACACGTTATAGAATCCGGGAAGACTAGAAATACGGTCATGCTGAACCGAGATTTACGCACCCATTACTTAACTTGTGGAGCCAAAATCAAATTTGGGGTGACTTTCTGGCCTTTTTGGACGACTAGCATACGCTTAGGAAGGATTAAAAAATTTATATTGAGTCACTTGAAAATGGTCGGGGCAGAGAGATTCGAACTCCCGACCCTCTGGTCCCAAACCAGATGCGCTACCAGGCTGCGCTATGCCCCGACTAGGCCACCAGAATTATAGCACTAACTGTGAACCACACTAATACTACAACTCATATGTTTATGCACTTTGTATACTCTAGGCCCCATTATAAATCAAGTAAAAAATATTGTTAACCACGTAAACATAAATCAACTATACTGTTTCAATATTCATGATATTAGTTATATATTATTTTACCACAAATGAGTACAAAACACTTCCACGCTACGGTATTAACAATCTTCCCCGAAATGTTCCCAGGACCTTTAGGTTCATCACTTGCAGGCGCGGCATTAAAGAAAAACATTTGGTCCTTAGACATAAAAAATATCAGAGATTATGGTATCACAAAACATAAAAAGGTTGATGATGAACCATGTGGTGGTGGTAACGGTTTAATTATGAGACCAGATGTTCTCGGCAATGCCCTAGATAGTATACTCAAGGAGCATCCTAATACCGTAATATATTACCCTTCGCCAAGAGGTAAAACATTCACACAAAAAATAGCCAAAGAAATTTCACAAGAAAAAAACATAATTATTTTGTGTGGACGCTTCGAAGGGATTGACGAGAGGATTATTGAAGAGTATAATGCCCGGCTAGTTAGCGTTGGTAACTTTGTTTTGTCTGGCGGCGAGATCGCTGCTTTCGTAATGTTAGACAGTGTTGTCAGGCTACTACCTGGTGTGCTAATAAATCAAGATACTCTCCTTACTGAGTCATTTGAAAATAAGCTAGGCGACATGGAGTTGATTGAGCACCCACTTTACACTAAGCCAGCTGTATGGCGAGGACGAAGTGTGCCACAGGTTTTACTTTCAGGCAATCATGCCGAAATAGAAAAGTGGAAAAATACCGAGTCATTAAGACTGACTCATGAGAAAAATAAGGATACCTGATAAATAAGTTATTGGAGTTTAAGTAATGAAGAACGTAATTGAACAATTTGAAAAAAATCAAATTGAAAAACTCACAGCTGACAAGGGAATACCTGATTTCCGTGCCGGCGACACTGTCAAGGTAAGCGTTCGCGTTATTGACGGAACCACAGTAAGATTACAGCAATACGAAGGAGTGGTTATTGGAAAAAGAAATAGAGGTATAACTTCTTCTTTTGTGGTGAGAAAAGTAAGCCATGGCGAAGGAGTAGAAAGAAGATTCATGACATACTCACCTATCGTTGCAAAAATAGAAGTAGTAAAAAGAGGTATAGTGCGCCGTGCTAAACTGAATTACCTGAGAAACTTAAGTGGTAGAGCTGCAAGAATTCAAGAAAGACAAAAGACTAAGTCATAGAACTAAACTTAATTTATATTAACAAAAAGGCCATCAATATTTTGCTGGCCTTTTTCATTTCAATGTTATTTAACTCTTATTACCTCTTTTAGGGGTTTAAACTTACTTTGTATCTACCCAAGATATGTTACCATCCTTGCGGTAGTAAACTACATTTATTCGCTTAGTTTTTGCATTTTCAAATAATAAAGCCGGAAGATTTTCTAAATCCATTTTCATCACCGCCTGCCCTACTGTCATAGTTAGAATTTCTGCAGGCTTTTCCGCAACAATTGCTGGACTATCGATATTAAACTCCTCTTCCCACTCTTTAGACGGTGCAATCACATATTTAACAGCACTTGTGGTAATCTCTGATACCTTTACCTTGCCACTATGGTCATTTAACTTCGATTTATACCTTCTAAGCTGTTTTTCTAGTTTACTAAGAGCCACATCAAAAGAATCATAAATATCATCTGAAGAGTAATTACTCTTTATGGTCATATGACGACTTGTGCCATCATTGACTACAATATCACAACCAAATTCTCTACCTTTTTTAGAAAAATGTATATGCCCGTTTGGAGCATCTTTGAAGTACTTCGTAACAACTGAATCCAATCTTTGATTAGCATATTCTTGTATTGAAGCGCCAGTACTAATATGTTGGCCTGATATCTGAATGTTCATTATACCTCCCTGATAGTTGTAAAACTTATTGACCTTTCCAATAACAGATTATATCTAAGTCTTTTAAGAAAAAAAGCCTTATTAAAAGCAATTTTGTTGTACACCTTAATATACACCTATTGACCATTAACAAAAATTAATATATAAGAACCTCGTGAATAGTTAATTTTTTTTAATGTTTGCGTTATGGCAAAAGCAAGTATTTTGGATCAAGAAGGAGACAAAGAGTCTGGAATTGGTTTGTTTAGTCCAAGGTAGTAGTAAAGTCTCTGTATACCCCAGAGATATCGTTGCAGAATACCTCAAAGATATATATAGCACTCTTAATAGATTGTGCACATGGGAAAAAAGTTTAAGCTTTTCAAATAAGGATTACACTAAATTAATAGAAACACTTGGCCCAGATGCTGCAGCTTCTATACCAGTTAAAATGGAATTGAATGGCAAAATTCATATTGTAAGATTAGTAGTAGCTTCTAGATTTGCTCCTCAAAATCCTATTATTACTTTTGATTATGAGGACGAATATGGTGGTAGTTGGTTCAAAGTTACTGATAGCAAGAGCGGTATTGTTAACAGTATTCTTATTGAAAAATGCCAAGAAGGCTCTTTACCTCTTTTCGGTTTAGGCGACGATTTGCCAAAATTTGTTTATTCTATTCCAGCAAAGCTAAGTTATACAGAACAAATGTATCGCTACACTTTCAATAAACAAAAAGTGACGTTTAAGTATAATGATTTTCTTTTAAATACCCAAAATAGCGGCGACGAATCAGCCCATTCTGGTAACCATGCATTGTTAAAGGAAAATAGTAAAACATATTTTCAAGAAGGAAGAGTTTATTTTTGTGGCAGTAAACAAATTGCCTATACAGGTGATGTAGGACGATTTTTATATGTTGTAGATAAAAATGGGATGTTATATACCCATGGCCAATCTTCAGAGCACGGCGCAGTACATCATAGTTATTTTTTAAAAGGTAAGATTGGTGGCAACTTGTATGGATATGGTAGAGCAATTGCCTCAGGAGGATATATAAAAATAAACCAAGAAGGAAAAATAACTGAGATCGATAATGGTAGCGGTCATTATTCTCCTTCAATCACGCAGCTGTTAATTGTTAGCAAATATTTCAAAGGGCTTGGCGTTTTAAGTGATGAATGCTTGATAAAAAGCCACGTGGGTGAGATAGTTAGTCGCGTTGATGACTTAGATCAAGTTAATGTATCAGAGTTACTTGGTGATTATTCAACTATTGATGAACTTTAATTTTAAAACTTATAACAAGACCAGGGCCATCTTTTCTTTTATTTTTATAGGATGGCCCTTTAAAAGCAGTTCAAGGGGGTTATTGAACATTCATGCAAATAACATGGATTTTAAACTACCATTACTTCTATTCATTTTAATTGCCCTTTTAGCGATTTTCATCACATAATCTAATTCCATTCCCGCTCTATTACATATATCATATAATTCCTTTGATTTACCAAATAGCCAATTTTTTGCCTCGATTTCAACCTTTCTTGCAATAAAAACCTCAGATACATTAGAAGCATCAATAATCGCTTGTAATATAATTGCTTTATACAGCTTTACCTCAGGCGATGACTCATTCTCTCTAATTTTTTCAAATGGTGCCTGAAATTTAATTACCCCGTACTTACTATTCATACAAAATACCAATTCTACATTATACCAACTACTTAAACCACAAATTACCCATTAGATAATTAAGGACCTAATATAGAATCATTTACCTGGATGTTAAGGAATAATTGCAAAAAGATTAATAAAAATGATTTTTACACAAAAAATCAATATGTTACGTGCATTTTTTTTAGGTATATAATCAATCTTGGGTTGTATTATTTTAAAATAAAGTTACAATTATTAAGTATATCCAATTAGTAGCTGGTTAACTAAAATACAGATTGATCATCGATCACATAAAAACTTCACAGAATTCGTAATAATTATTACAATTTGATTTTGTCAGTAAACTCCTCTTCCTTACCATCATAATGCTGATACTTTATTTTTAATTCAAAATTACCCCTGATTTTTTGTTGTCTCAGATTCTTTTCGACATATAACAAGTATCTAGTCTGAAATTTACCAAATTCATGCTTTCTGCTCGCTATGACACTACCACTAGAATCTGTAATAGAGATATTAACTACATCTCCTTTATTTACAGAAAGCATCTCTACAAAACCTACGAATATTTTAGGGTTAGCTGGAATATTTTTTTTGTGTTCCCCATTAGCGATTATATATGCAGTGATATTATCGAATGCAAAACCATAATTAAAAACTATTCCAGTTCTAGCATTAAAATCCATCAATTCTACATTCTCCCACAGAGACTCTGGTGGAAGACCACAATCTAATTGTCGCCCATAAAATGGATCAAGATCGCGCACTTTATCATCATCTACCATCTCTAGTTTCATAAAGAGCTTTGGGTGATCTACATAACCTGAAGCTCCAACCTGACCAATTACATCTCCAGTATTCACTTTTTCTCCCTTGTTAAGCCTTACTGACATATTTTTTAAGTGACAAAAAATTACAATAAATTGCTCATTTGCTATTGTAATCATATTGCCACAACTATCACCTCCAAGACTAAGGTTATCTTCGTGACCATCTTGCTTCGCAATTACTTGCCCAGATATGGGAGCAATCACATCTACGCCTTCCATCATTTGTTGCATATCTTTTATAATAAATTCGGTGCCCAAATTATTGTCCTTAGTAATAGGACCGCACCTAAAGTCTAATTGCTTATCTTTGAAATAATGACGAGGAAGTCTTGATAACCAGCAATTTGTTCCTAATTGACAATCCAAAGGAAATAGCAATCCGCCTGCTGTGACTTCTGCTATAAATAAATTCAAAACTAAGAAAAAGACTATTTTAATTTTCAATCATATTTCTCTAATTTATTCACCTTTATCAAAAAGATTAATTTATTAAAATTAATGCAACAATTCTAAAATAGAAATTTGTAGACCAAAATATAAATAACTGTATGATTTGTGTGACTAATTCAACAAATCTGATATGAAAATATTTGTCTGCCAGATTAAACCTGAAATTGGCAATTTAGAAAAAAACTACCTTCAAATCCTAAGAGGTTATGAAGAAGCATTGATACAAAATTGTGATTTGTGTCTTTTTCCAGAATTAGCTATTTCAGGATATATGTCGGAAGATTTATTTTTAAACAAGCAATATATCTCTGATATTACTGATTACACACACAAACTCATTAATTCCACTAAAAACTGCGTTCTTGTATTACCCACTGTAATAAATAAGGAAGATGAAGTTTTCAATGGTGCAATTGTAGCAGAGAACAAAAAAATCATAGGCATTACCTTTAAACACAACCTACCAAATTATGGGATTTTTGACGAAAAAAGATATTTTAGCTCAGGAAAACCTGTGGTTATTGATATCAAAGGCCTAAAAATTGGAATCCCAATCTGTGAAGACATATGGGATAAAAAAGTTTGCCATACCTTGAAAAATCAAGGAACACAATTATTTTTAGTTCCTAATGGCTCCCCTTATGATAAATTCAAAATCAAACATAGAATAAACTTGGTAGAAGAAAGATTTAACGAAACTTCCATACCAATTATCTATTGCAATCAAGCGATGTCCCAAGATGGTATTGTGTTTGACGGAACATCATTTTGCTATGATGGAAAAGTGCAAATAATTGGCAAAAGCTTTTGCCAAGACCATAATGTTGTCGAATTCTCAGCCGGGAAATTTAAATGCCATACAGAGTATGATTTAATTGATAATTCTGAAGAGGAGATACTTGAGGCTATTATTTTTGCCACAAGAGAATATGTCATAAATAATGGATTTAAAAAAGTAATACTAGGTCTATCTGGTGGTATAGATTCTGCGGTAGTGGCTTACATTGCTACAAGAGCTTTGGGAAAAGAAAACGTTATCACCTATATGCTTCCTTTTAAATATACTTCAAAAGAAAGTATCGATGACGCACTCGAATTATCATCTAACTTAGGAATTAGGCTAGTCAATATGCCAATTGATGACATCTATGATGCGTTTGATTCTGGGTTAAAACAACATCTTCATCGCAAAGAATACTCCATTACATTTCAAAATCTACAATCGCGTATTAGAGGAACTATTCTAATGGCACTTGCGAATGAAAATCATTCTCTACTTTTAACCACAGGCAATAAATCTGAATATGCTGTAGGATATGCAACAATATATGGCGATATGAATGGTGCATTCAATCCTATAAAAGATATATACAAAACTGAAATCTACCATTTAGCAAAGAAGATTAATTTAGACAATAATATTATTCCTGAGCGAATCATTTCTCGTTTTCCTTCTGCAGAACTAGCACCAAATCAAAAAGATTCAGATACTTTACCAAATTATGACATATTAGACCAAATCTTGGCCAGACATATTGAACTTAATGAAAACAAGACAGAACTTTATAAAAAATTTCCTGTTGAAACAGTGGATAGAGTGCTGACACTAGTTAAAAATGCTGAATTTAAAAGAAGACAGTCAGCTCCGGGAATTAAAATTTCTACTAAAAATTTTGAAAAAGATAGAAGGTACCCAATTACCAATTTTTACAACAAATAACCTCATTTAAAGCTTGTTACCTTTTGCTTTATTATTTGCATTATCAAATAAATTACGCCACCAATGACAATGACTACCGGGGTATAAGGAATATCATATTTAAGTGATATATACATTCCTAGGCTGTTCATCATTAATGCAAACAATATTGAATTCCATATCATGGATTTCGGAGTTCTTGAAACGATCCTACTTGTCATGGCAGGAATCAGTATCATACTTGTGATAAGTAGTGCCCCAACAATTTTCATAGTAGAAACTATTGAGAAGGCTAATATCAACATAAATATTAGCTCAAGTATTCTTACTCTAATTCCTTTAGTATGCGCAATATCCTTACTCAAGATAGTAATAATTAATGATCTAAAAAAGATAAAAAAGTACAGCACAATAATAACCAAAATCAATATTAGTACGGGAATATCATTGCTACTAGCAGATATTATATCTCCAAACAGCATTCTACTAAAATTAAATTTGCCTGGAAAAATACTAGAAATAGCAAGGGCTGAAGCAACCATAAAACTCGATGTAAAACCAACCGCAGCGTTACTATCTTCATAGATATTGACCTTATAAACTAGCAGTGCAAAAAATATTAAGCTTATTATAGCAGCATACATCATTGGTAGATCAGCAACCACGCTTATTGCGATAGCTAAAATGCTTGCATGAGCTAACCCTTCACCAAAATAGACATATCTCTTCCATAGCACCAAACACCCTAGTGGGGCGTAAATCAGACTTACTAAAATTGCAACTGCTGCTATCGTTAACATATTAATTTAGTGTTTATGGTCATGTTGGTGTATATACAGACCAATTTCTGATAATGCATTCTTGAGTTCTAAATTATTTTCAAGATCTGTTGGCTTCCCACTACAGCACACATGACCATTCATACAGATTACCTGGTCCGAATTTTTCATTACCGTAAACAAATCATGAGAAATCATAAAAATAGTGGTTTTAAAACTATTTTTAAGAATATTTAATATACTATAGAACTCTTGCTGACTAGAGACATCAAGATATTGTGTTGGTTCATCTAAAATTAACAAATCCGGCTTACTAAGCATAGCTCCAACAAGCAACACTTTCTGCAGCTGCCCTCCAGATATGTCAGAAATATCTTTTTCCCTTATCTTATCGTAATCAACAAACGTCGCTAGATTATTGTAAAAACTACCACCATTATTACTAAACTTTTTCTTTGATAGAATTTCTAAAAGACTATCAACGGTGATAGGTAACGAATAACGAATGTCTAGCTTTTGCGGTACATACTCTATCGTTATTCCTTTGGCTATTTCTATCTTTCCTTGTTCGTATTTCTCTAATCCAAGAATAATCCGAGCCAGAGTAGTTTTCCCTACCCCATTATGGCCAATTAAGGTAGTAATTTCGCCCTTATTGAGCTTAAAAGTTACCCCATCGAACAACTTAAAGGAACCATAGCTCTTTGATATAGAACTGCACGCAACTAGGGTCATCGTCTTATCTTCTTTCAAATATGGCTGATAACCCCTTATAGATCAACAAATCATTGAACAATTTTCCATTGTCCATCTTTTTGGCGACAAGCTTTACCATATGCTTTTTGCTTCTCACCACCTATTGTAACTTCTTGCTGATACTCACGACAATACTGCCCATCGTGTTTAAAGGTCTTCGTAGGAGTAATAGAACCACGGTTTCCACTGTCTGGGTTCTTCCACTCAACCGTACTACCACTTGGAGAGTATTCTAGTGCTTGATACGAGCTCTTTTGTAGCATCTGGCGATCATACTCATCCATAGATTTACCAATCTGCCCTCCTATCATTGCTCCAGCTAGTGCACCTACCCCAGTTGCAACAAGCCTCCCCTCTCCTCCACCAAATTGGGAACCTAATAAACCACCGGCAAGACCACCAATTAGCGTGCCGCCACCTTGCTTATTCATACCACCACCTTGACAAGCAACTAAGGATAAAATTGTAGTTGTTACTAAAAACAAATTAACTATTTTTTTCATGTTTGTTTACCTCAAAGATAATCTAATAAATTGACAATTAATTATTGAATAATAAGATGATAGATGCCAAGTTACAATAATGCAATTAAATTCTAGTTATGACGCTGATAAACCATAAGATACTTATCAAGTCTGCATCTTATGCGGCCGTGACTGTTTCTATCATAATTACAACACTCAAAAGCTACACTTGGTTTGCAACAGATTCTCAGTCTGTACTTGCTTCATTAGTTGATTCATTACTTGATATTTCATCATCTGTGATCAATCTTATAGCGATTAGAATCTCTCTTGCACCACCAGATTACAACCATAGATTTGGTCATGATAAATTCCAAGATCTAGCTATATTTTCACAATCAATATTCTTTATTTTGTCATGTTGCTTTACTCTTTTCTCATCTCTTAAGGCCATTTACTTTAGAGAAGAAGCAATAAACAACCTTCAAGGTATGAATGTAATGTATATCTGTATTGCTTTAACTTTTCTCTTAGTGATATACCAAAGTTATGTTATATCCACTACAAAATCAAAGATGATTGCTGTAGATAAACTGCATTATTTCACAGATTTTCTGACTAATCTGGCAGTAGTTGCGTCGCTATATATTAGCACCAAATTATGGTACATAGATGCACTAGTTGGTATTGCCATTTCTGCTTACCTTTTTTTTGCATCATATAAACTACTGCGCGAAGCAATAAAAAACCTTTCAGATGAAGAATTTAATGATAAAGAAAGAGAAAAAATTCTACAAATCATTAGTACTTTTTCACAAGCAAAGGGAGTGCATGAACTTCGAACTAGATCAGCAGGGGATAGATCTTTCATTCAATTTCATCTAGAACTCAGGGGGTCTATTTCGCTCTATGACGCTCATACTATATCTGATTCCATTGCAGAAGAGTTAGCGAAACATTTTCCAAAAGCAGAAATAATCATTCATCAGGATCCAGTATAGTGCGCCAACCTTTTAAGTCTTACATGGACATTGCATACAAGCAAGCAACAATAGCTTTTAAAAAAGGCGAGGTACCAGTTGGTTGTGTTATGATAGATAGGAATAGCGGACAGATACTGGCTAAAGCACACAATCTTTGTGAAACAAAAAAAAACCCTACTTTGCATGCTGAAATTATTGCTATTGGCCTGGCTTGCAAAAAAATTAATAACAAAAATTTATCAAATTGTGATATATATATTACTCTAGAACCATGCGCGATGTGTGCTAGCGCAATTTCTAATGCAAAAATACAAAGAGTTTATTATTCTGCTGTTGATAAAAAACAAGGCGCAGTAGAGAACGGCATTAGATTTTTTAATTCTAGGTCATGTTTACATAGACCTGAGATTTATTCAGGCCTTATGAAAAATGAATCTGAAACACTATTAAGAGATTTTTTTGCAAAACTCAGAATAAAATAGATTAAATTCTAGAGTTGTTTTAACTGTAATGTTACAATATCAACGTATCAACACTTAAATGTCAATAATATAGCAAATGTTTTATTTTTTAGGTTTAATAGTAGTTTTTGGTTCAGTAGTTGTTGGTTATACTATGCACCACGGTAATCTAGCGGTGCTTTACCAACCAAATGAATTCATCATAATCCTCGGTGCCGCCATTGGGTCGGTCTTAATTGGCTTTCCCGTATCTTCACTCAAAAAAGCTCTGATTGGTTTTAAACAGATAGTACATGGAAAACCTTATGTGAAAAAGGATTACATGGAACTGTTACTTTTTAGCTTCAACACTTTCAAGCTAATGAAAGTTAAAGGAATGTTGGAGATTGAGTCGCATATAGAAAACAATGCAGAAAGTGAACTATTTAAACTTGCTCCTGCAATTAAAAAAGACCCATTTGTCCTAAACTTTATTACCGATAACTTAAGATTAATGACTATGGGTATGGATAATTCATATCAATTTGAAGATTTAATGGAGAGGGAAATAGATATATACAAAGGTAATTGTGCTGCAGGCGGAGACGTATTTGCAAGCCTGGGAGATTCTTTACCAGCACTAGGAATTGTTGCAGCTGTTCTTGGGGTGATTATCACAATGCGAAGCATTATGGAACCACCAGATGTTCTTGGCTCACTTATTGGCGCCGCACTTGTAGGTACGTTCTTTGGTGTGCTAAATGCTTATGGAGTGTTTAGCCCTATGGGTCATTTCCTGCATAAATATGGAGACTATAAGGTCAAATTCATTGACTGCGCTAGAGTAGGATTTATTGCTTATCTTAATGGAAATCCACCAATAATAGTTGTAGAATTTATGAGAAAGAATATACCGCAAGATATGAGACCTAGCTTTGAAGAACTTGATACATATATCAATGAGAATTCAATGAAAATAATGGGTTGATTTAGATGGCAAAAGCCCCTGCACCAATCATTAAACGAGTTAAGAAGATTCAAGCTGGTGGTCATCATGGTGGCGCTTGGAAGGTAGCTTATGCTGACTTTGTGACAGCGATGATGGCGTTCTTCTTGCTTCTGTGGTTAATATCAGTTTCTGATAAAGCCACCTTACAAGGAGTTGCGCAATACTTTACTCCAACTGAATCGATTAGTGACAAAGCTGGACTTGGTTTTGATGGCGGCACCGATAGCAATATAGAAAAAGGCATTGGTGCTCCTAATGCCGCCTCAACTTCATTGATATATGGCTCACCTTCGAAAGGCCATAGGGTTGACTCAGCTAGACAACCAACCAATATGAGCGATGTTGAAAAAGATCACTTTATTACTATCATGAATAGTATTATGCAAAATTCTGATTTACAGAGCTTTGCTGATAATATTCAAGTTGATATTACTAACGAAGGACTAAGGATTCAAATAATGGACACCGATAATAGACCAATGTTTAAGCCTAATACCGCTGAGCTACAACCTTATATGGAAAAAATCATCACTGTCATTGGTAAAATGATCAGCACCCAACCTAATTACATTTCAATTAGTGGGCATACTGCTACCGTAAAACCAGGAACAAGTCCTGGAATTGATTTTTGGCATATTTCATCTGAAAGAGCAAATGAAGTTCGTAAATTTTTAACACAAAAACTAATTGATAAGAACCAAGTAGTGAAAATTTTAGGCATATCAGATAGAGAACCATTTGACCCTAAAGATCCATACGGAGTAAAAAACATTCGTGTTGGTATCACTTTGCTAAACGACTCAGCGATAACATCTTACCAAAAATCTGTACCAAAATGAGGTATATTGGTAGCTTGTACGCTATAACATCTGGCCTTGCGTACAGCATTCTAGGGTATTTTGGCATTACCATTTTAAATCAAGGTGCATCAATTTCAAATATGCTGTTTTGGAGATTCTTCATCTCCTTTTTGTTTACTATGATCGTATTATTGGTACAAAAACGAATAATATTAACACAAATATTCACTAAAAAACTTATAATGCCATCAATAATTGGCTCAATATTATTCTCTTTTTCAGCAATAATTTTTTTCTCTAGCTGCCTTAGAATAGGCACCGGACTTGCAATGGTAATTTTCTTTATATATCCAGCAATAATAATGACTATTAACACTATACTTTTTAAAGAAAAAATAGATAAAGTGTATTACATAACTTCAGCATTGATTCTTATTGGACTAATACTAGTAGCGAATCCAAATAATTTTAAATTTAATATTATTGGTATTATTCTAGGTGTTATTAGCGCTACTATTTATTCGTGCTATATTGTAGCTTCAGAGAAATTATCAATTGATCCTTTAGTGTCAACAACAATTGTCTCTGGTGGAAGTGCAATTAATTGCTTTTTAGTTTCATACATTAGTGATCAACATTTTTTTATACCATTAGATTTATTATCTATAAAAAATACGCTAATACTTGGAATTCTAAGCACAGCAATTCCAATGATCTTATTTCTAAAAAGCTTAGAATATATTGACGCTGAAAAGGCCTCAATATTATCAGTTTTAGAACCTGTTTTTGTTTTACTAATTGGTGTAAATTTTCTACATGAAGTAGTTACTATAAATCAATTATTTGGGGTGGTTATAATATTATTCGGATCGCTACTTATTCTATTTCATGGCAGCAAAAAATCAAAAACTACGTCATAAATTTATTAATCCTAATACCAAGATTCTTCAATCCATTTGCATGGTTTTATGTATTTGAAAATATTACCATAAAATCCACCATGTATTGCATCTTCAGGTTTTGGATTACCATGAAATACAACAATTTTAGCACCATTTGGTCTTACAGGTGATTTAAAATACCTAATAATATAAGGTGGAATACAATGACGTTTAAAGCTTTTGCACCAGCTATCTGGCCAGTAGACAATATCACCAATTTTTATGGATAAATATATTTGTTCATTACTGTACTTAGTGGTGACTTCTTTTATGTTATTATTATAGTGCTCTAGAACATCAGAATGCTGACCAATGGTAAAGCAGTATACTGATGAGTTGCCTATTCCCTGCCCTTTTTGGGTCCAATTTTCGATTATAGTAAATTTATTTGAGAAATTAAAAAAGCAATCTATATTTTCAAGGATAACAATATCAAGATCAAGAAATAGAGCTTTACCAGATAGGTTACCAATTTGCTTTGAAAACATCCCTAGTTTTCTCCATGGCGATACATCCTTTTCTTTTGGCACTTCTATTGGTGGTAAATCAAAACATTCTACCTCCTCGCTGATACCGTCTCTATCATCAGTAAGACATACAAATCTATGAGGAATTGTCAAATGCCGTTTGACCATAGATTTCAATACATTAACATCCTTGCATGTGTACTTAGTTCCCCACTTCATGCATATTACATTGACAGTATTTTCATTCATAGAGCTAATCCGTTTTTTAGAAGTGGCGCGCCCTAAAGGATTTGAACCTCTGACCTACGGATTAGAAATCCGTTGCTCTATCCAGCTGAGCTAAGGGCGCTTAAAGATAGAATATATCATAAAATGATAAGGCTTTTATAGCAGCTAGAATAGATATTTTCAAGATAAATTGTAGTGCTATATATGATCTGCTTTAAGGTGAATCCTGAATTAAATTCAGAACGACTATGGGTGAGTCAGAATACCAACATTCTAGTCACCCAGAACGCAGTACCTAGTCTTCCCTGGCTTGACCCGGGACCCATAAAGTAAGTAATGGATCCTGCATCAAGTGCAGGATGACTTAGGAGAGCACAGGATTCAATATCATTAGTACTAATTTGCTACCAACTAATACATCTTTAACGAACAAGCGGCTAATAATTTCTGCGTTTGGCTCAGTGGTAAACCAATTACATTTGAAAACGAACCTGAAATATATGATACAAAAGACTCCGCATAGCCGTGTAAAGTATACCCACCAGCTTTACCTATTCCCTCCTCAAGATGAGCATAATGTTCTATTTCCTGCTTTGATATGTGTCTAAATTTAATTATAGTTTTTACTAAGCTTGTTCTGGTAATAAAATCATTCTCTATTTTCTTAATTACGCACACCCCAGTGAATACTCTATGCCTTCTTCCTGATAGAATTTCTAGACTAGCCATAATATCATCAACTGATGATGCTTTGCGCATTATTTTTCCCTGACAAACTGGAACAGTATCAGCACCAATTATTATCGCATCATTTATTTGATTGGCAATTGCTAGTGCTTTTTCTTGGGCTAGTCTTAGAGCAAGCTTATCTGGTTTTTCTCCTTTTTTTTCGGTTTCATCAATATCTGATACCATCACCTGATCAGGTATTATTCCCATCTGTTTTAATAGCATAAGCCTGGCTGGTGATTGGGAAGCAAGAACTAATTTAATGTTCATAAATGACTCAATTATTTTTTTAAGAACGTATATCATTATACAAAAACAATTGCCATAATATAATGACTATAGTTAATATAACTAAATTAACTGTCTTAAGGAATTAAGAGGAAATTTTGAAATCAGTCTATCACATTCTTAATGCAGCACCAATAATTGAAAGAGAAAATATTCAATTAGAATATGAACAACTAGCACAAGAATTGATTAATTCTGGAAGGCTTAGAATAGACACAAACTATTACTCTAATTTTGCTAGATACACAGACAAAACAACTGGTATCAATGTCATATTAAGCAACGATGAATTACAGCCAGACAAAATAGAAGCTACTAAGAGCAATATTAAAAAACTCTATAGAAATTATAGAAAACCATTAGATGATAATAAGTTAAACTTTATCATAGAAGATTTAAATAAGAAGGTGAAGAAGCTGCTGCTGGTTAGTGACGAGCTTAAAGCCAGATTAACAAGAATATTTGTTCAATCAGCTCATCCAATAGTAATAAGATGGCTATTGCTGGATAAAGTAGAAGTGTTCATCACTTATTCTCACAATATTGGCGATGTAATGGATATCTCTTCTTGGAAAAGATCTGGATCAAATAGTGGAATGCAAAGCACTGATGGCCTAAATGTATGTATTTACGTTTCATGCGGCGGTGATCCTTTTGGACAAAATAGCGATTCACACCCAATGTACGGCGATGGCTGGGCTGCACTTGCTAGAATGCAGATTATCGCAGCACAAGAAATAGGCCATTTTGCCGATATTAAAAGAGACGCTATGGGACGGCAAGTCACTCGTCACTCATCTAATTTTTCATGTACCAAGCCAACTCCTCATGTGAGTCACGCTAGGAAACATGATATAAAAAAATGCCATGAGTTGATGACACTGCTAACTAAGGCTGGTATGGATAAATTAATCAATATAGAAAAACAGCTTAAATTCTATGATGTACAAAAAATCTCAGGATTACGTGTGTCTTGGCTCAAACTTTTAGCAAAATACTATAGTTATAAATTAGTCAACTTTGCAACGAATCATAATTTGCATTTTGTCAGACAATTCTATAATCGTGAAAAATATACTGGATTAATGATTGCTGCAGCAATTGAAGATATGCTGGCTAACTTATCACCAATGGCAGATGTATACAAGCGAGATGATCCTGATGCAGAAGAAGCTGTAAATTGCGCTGAAGCTTTGGCTAGAGTACCGCAACAAGTGATGAAATGGGGACACCTTACTACAAAAACACTAATGCATGATTTGTATAAAGTTTATTACAATGAAGTAATACCATCGCTGATTAATAGCTATTGCGCCTTTACTGGTAAGGAATACAAGAGAGATTTCACTGTTATAAAAAGTAGTATTGCTAAAAAAATATTCAATTTGCTAATTAGAAGAAACGATAACACAATCAAGTTTAAAGAAGTAAGAAACCTTGATTAAAGATTACTAAAAATGCTGTAGCAATTTAGGTTGGACTAGATATTTTAAAAAAGTAAGAAATTACACCGTATAATTGATTGAAATTTAAAATAATAGTACACTAAATTGCTCTAACGCGCGGTCATTATTGTCCATTACTGGCTACTTAGTTCATGCTGAACTTGATTCAGCATCTATCACTTAAGTAATAGATCCCAAATCAAGTTTGGGATAACAATGAGTGGCATTTCGGACGAATTCTTAAAATGATACAAAACAACCATTTGCTTTACTCTACAAACTATTATCCCTTTTAAGAATTGCAAAAAGATCTTGATCTGAGGTAAAGAAATCTTTTTCTAAAACATGATCACTTTGACGAGCGTAGTGCATTAAAATAAATTGAATTACTCCCGTAAAATTATTTAAAGGAGCTAAGTCTAGAAATAAACCAGTGGATTTTTCTGTAGCAGTTTTCTCGCTCACGCTTTCCTTCATTTTTATCATATGTAGCTTAGAGTCATCTATGAACAATACAAATTTAGGCAGATTACCACTTAGCTGCTTTTGCTCTAAAAAGTAATATATTCCCCAGGATTTTGGCATATGAGCCATCAATATAATGTTTCCCTCTTGCGCAGGATGCCTATTTTCATTAAGCTTGAAACCTAATATCTCTCCTTGTTTCCATAATTCATCACGGCTTTTAGGGTTGGATTTATATTGCTCGAATTTTCTAATTAACTCATCATTCATATTAATTTGATAGCTCTGGAAAGTAGGAGATAAAAAACTAGATAATTCGTCACTAGGTACTCCAGCTTGTATAAATTCTTTTTTAATTTTCTCAATACCTTTATATTTTTCATCTGGACGAGCAGTTAAGACAGCCCATGGTATGTGTCTTTCGTTAAGAATCTTAAGCACAAAAAGCATATTTTTAATATCATGAAAATCTTTTGGCATTGTTTTTTCGTTTTCATACCCTCGTGGATTCCCATGATATTCTGCTTTATGCTTCATTTCGTCTTTGTTTATAACAATTGTGCTATCAAAATCGAAAAAAACAACTACATCACTTGCTTTAACTTTTTCACTATCAATTGCATCTAATAACTTACCGAAAACTGATTGCCTGCCAAATAGTAGTTGTGCACTTTTTCTTAATTTTTCATAGTGATAATATTCACCTATACCTTGGACTATGACTGGATTAGGTGATGCTACAGCAATCTTAATACAAACAACACTACCTATTAAAACAAAAACAATTCTAAAACAAACATACCTCAGAGCCTTTAATATATCTAGTTGGTTGCAATGTAAGGTAGTTTTATAAAGTCTATTTATCATAACTTTTAGCCTAATTCATCAATATAGTGAATATTAGTATAGTATTAAACTGTTGACAAAGTATTAAACAAATTATTTAAACTCACTTAGGACAGTGGTAGCGCAAATACCACTTCCCTCTTGGTACAAGATTTATGCTAATAATAACCCAAATTTGATATCCATAAATAACCGGGTAAGGCTTGAGTAGAACTAGGCAAGGAGCTCAGAATAACTAATCCTTGGCTACGGGCTACGCTCAAGTTAAGTATCAACTTCTAGAAAATTATGGCGGGAGTGACGGGACTCGAACCCGCGACCCTCTGCGTGACAGGCAGATACTCTAACCATCTGAGCTACACCCCCATTAAGAGTTTACAAATCAAAGCTATTTGCGTCTTTGCTTGCGGAGGGTAATATATATCAGATCATATTCCCTAGCAAGTATATTTTGTAACTAGCGCCTAAATTGATTTTCTTTTTCTCTCTTCATATCAAACCAAAATTATCGTAAACTTTTCTTAGAGTACTAGCGGCAACTATGCTTGCTTTTTCTTTTCCAGTATTTAGTACACCTAGTACGTATTGTTTATCCTGGATAATCTTTGAATACTCCTTAGTGATTGGTTCAATATATGCTACAATTACTTCGGCTAGATTATTTTTAAAGACTGCAAATCCCTTACTATCATATTTTGCTATCACATCATTTATACTTTCACTCGTAAAAGCTGAGTATATATTGATTAAATTGGATACTTCAGGGCGCTCTATCACATCATAAGTTATTTTCTCTTGGCTATCTGTTTTAGATTTTTTTATCTTTTTAACAATAGTATCGGCATCATCTAGAAGATTTATCCTAGACGCATCACTAGAATCTGATTTACTCATTTTCTTTTTTCCATCCCTTAGGCTCATTACTCTTGTGGCAACTCCTTGTATCAGTGGCTCAGGTATCTTTAACAGCTCATGATTAAATTTTCTATTTACCGCCCCTGCAATATCTCTAGTTAACTCCAGATGCTGTTTCTGATCATCGCCCACTGGCACCACATCTGCATTGTACAGAAGAATATCAGCAGCCATCAGCACTGGGTATGTAAATAACCCAGTATTTGCGTTATCTTGATTACCACCAGCTTTATCTTTAAATTGAGTCATTCTTTTTAGCCAGCCTATTGGAGTGATACAATTCAAAATCCATGCAAGTTCTGTATGCTCTTTTACTGATGATTGCAAAAATAAAGTAGATTTGTTGGGATCTAAACCACTTGCTAGATATATTGCTGCTGAATTTATAATATTATTCTTTAAAGATATTGGATCTTGATCAACAGTAATAGAGTGCAAATCAGCTAGAAAGAAAAAACAGCCGTAAGTATCTTGCATCTTTAGCCAATTTTTGATTGAACCTAAATAATTACCTATATGTAAATTGCCACTTGATTGTATTCCTGAAACTGCAATTTTTGTCATAATTATGTTTTTTTATACAAGTTTATAGTTTTATTAAAAAAAAAGTGCTATACAGCCAATCTTGATTGAAAAAAATATGTTGTACTAGCGCAATGATTTGGAAATTAAGAATCCTTCTATTTTATACCTTAATTAGTTTGGTAATGGTATCCTTTTTTATACTGTTTTGGCTTCCACTTCAATTCATCCCTTCATCTTTTAAATTACGTTATAGACTGGCTGTATTTTTTTCATATATTTTTATTCACTTAATGTGGATTATTTGCTCAATAAAATATAACGTTGAAGGCATAGAGAAAATACCGACTAATGGGAAGCCTATATTGGCTCTTTCCAATCATCAATCATTCTGGGAAAACTTCTTTGTCCAGCTTATTATCCCCATGCATACTTGGGTTATTAAAAAAGAGCTATATGATATTCCAGTTTTTGGACCATCTTTAAAAACCGTTGAACCCATCGCGGTTGACAGAACAAAAACTAATTCAGTATCTCAAATCCTTGAAGAAGGTAGCAAGAAAATTGCTAATGGTATTTCGATAGTTATGTTTCCTGAATCAACAAGAGTTAAAGCAACTTCAAGCGTAAAATTTAAGCCTAGCGCTGCTAAGCTTGCACTAGACACTTCCACGCCAATTTTATTATTTGCTCATAATGCAGGTCTTGTTTGGCCTAAAGGTTTCTGGTTTAGTAGACCTGGTACTGTAAAAGTGAAAATAATTGAATATATTTCCAAAGAACAGTTATCTAAATTCTCTGATCCAAGAGAGCTTACCGAATATATACAAGAAAAAATTAACAACGAAAAAACTATACTAGTAAATCAAGGTGTAACAAGATTAAACAAGAATTCTAATCATAACATTACTAGAACTATATAGCTTTCCTGTTAAATAGAAAATGAACTACCACAACCACACTTGCCAGTAGCATTAGGATTACTGACTTTAAAGTAACTAGCGCCTAGTTCTTGTATAAACTCTAGCGTAGACCCTTCTAAAAATGGTTGAGACGTTGAATCAATAAAAAATTTTACTCCGTTACTATTTATAACTAAATCATCATCATTTTGATTAGATTCTAGTTTGTAGTTATACATAAAACCCGAGCAACCACCTCCAAATACAGATACTCTAAGACCAATTATCTTGGAACCTTTAGATTGCTGGATTAACTCTAGCACGCGCGAAGTTGCACTATCAGCTATGTTGATTTGCATAAAATTATATCACTAAACTTAAACTACTAAACCAAAAATGGTTTGAAAAGATTTCTTTATCACAATATATTTGTCTATATCATTTTTTTCAAGAGTTTTAACCATGATGAGCTATGCATGTCTCCCTGAAAATTCTCGTGGAAGACTTTATCCAGAAAAGCCGACTCCTTACAGAAACGAATTCGAAAGAGATCGGGATAGAATAATTCATGCAAATGCATTTAAGAGATTACAATATAAAACTCAAGTCTTTGTGAATCACGAAGGTGATCATTATAGAAACAGAATGACCCACTCTGTTGAAGTATCAACTATTGCACGCTCATTATGTAAGGCTTTAGGATTGTGTGAAGATCTCGCAGAAGGAGTAGCATTAGCTCATGATCTTGGTCATACTCCCTTTGGGCATGCGGGTGAAGAGGCATTAAACCAATGTATGCAAGATTATGGTGGATTCTCACATAATGCTCACTCTTTCAAAATACTGACCTATCTTGAGCAAAAATATGCTGCCTATGACGGGCTAAATCTAACTTGGGAAGTTCTCGAGGGCATTGTAAAACACAATGGTCCAATTGTTAAAACAGATGCTTATGCATTCATCTATGAATACGACAATCAACATAAATTGGATTTAGAAAAACACTCTTCTGCAGAATCGCAAGTAGCTTCGGTATCTGACGACATTGCCTATATTTGTCACGACCTTGAGGATAGTATTAAAGCAGAAATAGTGCAATATTCTGATCTAGAGGAAATTAAATTTGTTGACCAATATATATATGAAGTCAGAAAAACTTATCCTAATATCAATGATAGCAGACTGATCTACGAAGTATGTAGAAAATTAACTCATCACTTAATAGAAAGCTTACTAAAGCAAACTAGAGAAAATATTCAAAAATATAAAATAAAATCAGAGCAGGATGTCAGAATGCTTGGTCATCAGCTCGTAGACTTCACTCCAGAAACCACAAAAGAGATCAAATTAATAAAAGACTTTTTGATGAAAAGAGTGTATAAGCATCACCGAGTCACTTCAGTTACATTACAAAGTAAAGTTGTAATTCGGGATTTATTCAAGTTATATTCCCAAAATATAGAACTATTACCTTTTAGCTGGAGAAACATGATCAAAGAGCTTAATGAACAAGCCAGAATGTCAACAATTGCAGATTATATCGCTGGTATGACAGATCGCTTTGCCATTAAGCAATACCAAGCTTTCTACAATATGAATTTTGCAAATATAGATTTATGAATGTATTCAATGAATTATGGGCCCAAATTGTTAGTCGTGGTTCAAAAATTATCACCGATCAATCAGTATGGAGTCAAGCGAGTCTTGAAATTCCAAAAGATCCGTTAAACGGCGATGTTTCAACAAATATAGCAATGATTGCGGCTGCTAAAACTGGTGCAAACCCTCGTGAACTATCCCTCAAGTTAAAAGAAGAATTACTAACAATACCTTACGTTGCACACGTTGAAGTAGCTGGACCTGGGTTCATTAACTTTACAATTAAATCAGAAAAATGGCACGATTGTATCAAAAGTATTCTTAATGACGATGAAGAGTTTTGGAAAGTAGATATTGGAAATGGAGAAAAAATTAATATTGAATACGTATCTGCCAATCCTACTGGCCCGATGCATATTGGTCACGCACGTGGTGCTGTGTATGGAGACACACTAGCAAACATATTAAGTTCATGCGGATATAAAGTAACCAAAGAATACTACATCAATGATGCTGGCTCTCAAGTGGACACACTCTTGGAAAGTGCTTATTTAAGATACAAGGAAGCGATTGATGGCTTATCAATTGAAATACCAGCTGGGCTATATCCTGGCGAGTACTTAAAACCAATTGGACAAAAACTTGTCGACCAATTTAAGGATACACTATTATCGATGGACACTAAGCAAATTAAACCACTAATTAAGAAAATCGTCCTTGAGGAAATATTAAAACTAATTAAAGCTGATCTTGCTGACCTTGGAGTAGTTCATGAGGTATTTTTCTCAGAAGAATCTCTTCATGAAGGCGGAAAAATCAAACACGCAATTAAGGTCCTGACTGATAAAAAATTAATTTATAAAGGAGCTCTTCCACCTCCCAAAGGAAAAATTGATGAAAATTGGCAAGAAAAAGAGCAGTTATTGTTTAAATCAACTGACTTTGGCGATGATCAGGATCGTCCTATTCAAAAATCTGATGGCACTTGGTCGTATTTAGCTGCAGATTTTGCATATGCTCTTGATAAAATAAACAGACAATATGACACTTTAATTTATGTTCTAGGAGCTGACCACAGCGGCTATGTTAAAAGAATCAAAGGAGTCATAAATGCTCTGAGTGATGGGAATGTTAAAGGCGATGTTAGAATTTGCCAATTAGTCAATTTTGTCAAAAATGGGCAACAACTAAAAATGTCAAAAAGAAGTGGAAATTTCATGACCGTTAGAGACGTTGTAAATGAAGTAGGCAAAGATATCGTTAGATTTATTATGCTTACACGCAAAAATGACATTAGTTTAGATTTTGATTTTGATAAAGTAAGAGAGCAATCTAAAGATAACCCTGTATTTTATGTGCAGTATGCATACGTAAGAACTAGATCAATAATCTCTAATGCTTTTGAAACAGTTCCAGAAGCTTATAATAAATTTACCAATAAGGAATTTGATTTATCATTATTAAATACTGAAGAAGAAATACAGTTAATCAAAATGCTTGCATCATGGCCTAAGCAGCTAGCTTCAGCAGCGAAAGCTTTTGAACCCCATAGAATAGCATATTATCTACTTGATGTAGCTTCAAGCCTTCACTCCCTTTGGAATCTTGGTAAAGAAGATAATCAATATCGATTTAACATTGAAGATAATATTGAACTTACTGCATCACGCCTTGCTCTTGCTGAAAGCATTAGAAAGGTTATAGCTCAAGGGTTTAGCTTGATCGGGGTGACAGCTATGGACAAAATGTAATCTTTGTTATGCGTACACAAAAAATTACTACAGTTATTTTTATTTTGTTTTTAACTGCTATCATAATTGTAGCGTTAAAGCTTCGAACTGTAAGCGATATACCTACCCTTGCTCCAGATGATGAAGTAATAAAAAAAAGACCAGATGACCCTGGAGGAATAGTAATACCTAACTCTGATAGTTTAGTTTATGAAAAGCTAAAAAGTAATGCTGAAAAAAATAGGGCAATCAATATTTTACCTGAACCAGAACAGCCAATTGAAATTGATAGGACGCAAGTTACAGAAACTTCAAATACTGTGCAAGTAGTGGACATGGATTCCATAGATCAAATTTTAGCCAAAATTGAGGATGAAGACCCAATGTCAGTATTAGAAGAAGAAAGTAAACATGCTTCTCTAAATAGAAAATCTTCTGACGAAAACATAGAAGGTTCAATAATGCCAAATGATATTAAAAATGCCGATACTAGTAGTAGCGATAGTAAGCCAAATGATACACAAAATTATGACAAGATAAAAATAGCCACCTCAAATCTAAATATCATCAAATCAGACCAAAGTAGATATAAACATAGTAAGACTTTAGAGTCATCATTGGAACAAGGCTATAAAGTCCAGTTGGCAACCTCTCTTTCATTATCAGATGCAAACAAAACCTGGCTTGAGATACAAAAGCGTCATGGTAAAATATTGGCCGGAGCTAAGTTTTTAACAAAAAAGATTGAAGGTAAAAAAGATAGAATCTTCCATCTTATTATGGCTGGTTATTACCCCACTTTAAATCACGCAAAACTTGTTTGTGACAAGTTAATTTCACGTAAACAAAATTGTATCGTTGTTAAATAATCAACCAAGTCTTAACTTTTTATTACTTGTGTTAAAGAGTAATTGTGTATATTTACACTAAACTTGTTAATAACTCCTTGATTTTATATATTATAACACTAGAATTACTGACGATGTCGATTGCTAAAGATCATTACCTTAATATTTTAAATGTTTTATCTAGTTTTGATCGATAATATTAATGGACGATATTAATTTAAATATTTACTTAAAATGTACAAAACAATACTCACTGCAGGGTTTGCAATGTTTTCCATGTTTTTTGGTTCAGGCAATTTAGTATTTCCTCTTTTGCTTGGAACAACGGCATTATCTAATTATACCTATGCTATTGCTGGTGTATTTATTACTGCTGTAATTGTGCCTTTTATTGGTCTTATTTCAATGATTGCTTTTGAAGGACAAAGAGAGCGTTTTTTTAGCTCTCTTGGTAAATGGCCTGGCTTTGTGTTAACTTTTATCATGTTAGCTCTTATGGGGCCATTTGGCGTTATTCCTCGATGTATAACAGTAGCATATGGCGGGCTTAAATTGATATTCCCTAGCTTGTCTTTACCACTGTTTAGCTTAGTATTCTGCATGATAATTGGTTTTTTAATATGGAGACCAAATAGAGTAGTTGATATAATTGGGCTGGTTTTGACACCATTTAAACTCGGAGGCCTACTACTACTGATAATATTTGGTCTATATTACGCTGAAGCTGTAAGCATAGCTAAAGTTACAAATTTTGATTCTTTTAAGGAAGGGTTTATGCTTGGTTATCAAACCATGGATTTAATAGCCGCTTTCTTTTTCTCTGCCACAATAGTGGAATACTTAAAAAACAAAATTGGTCATAATGACTCACATCAAGTAATAAAATCAAGTATCTATGCCTCATTAATTGGTGCAGCGATCCTTGGTTTAGTTTATTTTGGTTTTGTTTCTCTTGGTGCTCATTACGCACCTCATCTTGTTGAAACAAGTCCTGAAGCGCTACTTGCTGCTATTGCAAAACATACCCTAGGTCATTATGCACTTATAATTGTTGGTGTAACTTTAGCGGTATCATGCCTTGCAACAGCAACTATATTAACTTTGTTATTCGTAGACTTTCTGAAAATTGATTTAGTAGATCATATAGCGCATTTAAAGCTTCCCACTGCAGCTTCAATCGTAGGAACTTTAGCAGTTACCTATGTTTTATCTTTAATGGGTTTTAGCTACATAAGCTATTATTTAGTATTCATTTTACAAATAGCCTACCCACCGCTTATTGCCCTTGCCATTCATCACCTATTGTCTTTTTGGTTTAACATTAACTATGCAAAGCCTGTATTTTGGACTTGTACAGCACTTTCTGTCATAGCTTTTCTTATACAAACTAAGTTTTTTTTAGGAGTAATTATTTTTTTTGGCTGGGCTTTTATGTAGCCACTAAAAAAGCTCTGTAATACATCGATTTGGGATACATAAATAGAAAAGATAAGTGGTATACCTTAGACTCAAAGCATTATTCCATGTGGTTGTTTTGAGATGGAATCCTGAATCAAGTTCAGGGTAACTAAGGAAAGGATTCAGGAAACTGCCGGTAGCATAACCCTATTCTACGCCACAAACTCGCTTTGGAGTCCACAAATTAGGCATTTTTTATACTAGAATGCCACATGAATGTAGCGCTTTTTAAGCACCAGCGCCTAAT
The DNA here is from genome assembly GCA_017302595.1 of Rickettsiales bacterium. GTDB lineage: Bacteria > Pseudomonadota > Alphaproteobacteria > Rickettsiales > Rickettsiaceae > Megaera_A. The sequence goes on along the minus strand of JAFLDA010000001.1, from coordinate 29,837 downwards.
CCATAGAGATTATTTCTTTGCTTTGATAATTTATATATTCTAAGCTAAAAGTTATTTAAGGTAGATCGATTTGTTACTAAGACTGATTTTCTTTTTTTCTATTTTTTTACTATCTCACCTTGGCAGTTCATACGCAGCAGAAAAAAAAGGTGTTATCTTAATTGCAAAAGTCAAATCAGCTTCTTTAAAAAAACAACTAGATAAACTTGCTAGAAATTTGCAAGAACAAGCTAAGGAATACGGAAACGACAGTCAAATTTCATATTGGCAAAGCGAAGGTAAAAATAATTTTGCAAAACTTCTTAGATCCATTGGCTACTATCAAAATAATATTGAAGCCGCCCGTTTGAATGAAAATAGCAATGCTATAATTTTCAACATTGATCCAGGACCTAGATATGAAATATCCGATATTCAAATTACATTTTCTCTAAATAGCAATCGTAATATTAACTACATTGATGTAAGCAGAATTGGTATTTTGCCAGGATACTACGCCATTGCAGAAAATGTTGTAAACGCTGAAAAGAAAATTATTAAGAGTATCGAAGAAGAGAATTGTCTACTTAATTTTTCTGTGACCCATGAAGCAAAACTTGATAATGAAACGCACAAAGTGAGTATTAAATATATCATTAATTCTGGTCCAAACACTCATCTAGAGAAAGTAGAATTTGTTGGCCTTAAAACGATAAAAGAAGATTATGCAAGAAAATTGGTAGCACTCAAAGATGGACAATGTATCAAAAAAACCTATATAGATAATTCTAGGACTTTACTTCAACAAAGTGGACATTTCTCATCTACAGCACCAATAATTCCAGAATATGTAAAAGCTAATGGGATGGTACCAATTGGTTTTAATATCACTGAGAGAAAACCAAGGAGTGTCAAAGCTGGTGTTGCATATGATACTGACCTAGGGCTTGGGGCAAATTTTGGCTGGGAGCACAGAAACTTTTTTGGTTCTGGTGAGCAGGTAAAAACTGGCCTATTTGGTAATCAAAAAGAACAAATTATAGATCTTAGTTATACCAAGCCATTTTTCAAACAAGATAATCAAAAGCTTATAGTTGCTAGTAAATATGAAAATCGTAAGACAAAAGCATTTTTGACTAACCAAGCAAAGATCTCTGCCACCTTAGAAAGACAATTAACTCCCAAATGGACTGCAGGGCTTGGTGGAAGCTTTCTACAAGCAAGGGTGACTAGTTTTAATCTCGATTCCTCAACTAGTAAGGACAATTACTCTCTTGGATCTGTACCACTTTATGTAATTCATGATACTAGGAATAACGTACTCAATCCAAAAAGAGGTAAATTAATAGAACTTAATTTAGAGCCATTCTTTTTCCTAGATTCTGCTTCAAGACCTTTTGTAAAGAGTGAGATTTCTGGATCAACATATTTCCATACGAAAGCTAAATTTAGCCCAACAATAGCAGTAAAAGCGGCAATGGGAACCATTATAGGATCCAATTCTAGGCAAATTCCACGTACAGAAAGGTTTTATGTCGGTGGCAATAATTCCCTAAGAGGCTATGGCTACCAGCTAGCTAGTGATATTGATCCTAATAAAAGACCAATTGGTGGTAGATCGTTTTTAGAAACTTCAGTAGAATTACGTCTTAAAGCAACTGATACAATAGGAATTGTTACATTTTGGGACACTGGTTACGCATATTTAGCAAAGTTACCACAATTTAATGGTAAATTACTTCAAGGTGTTGGACTTGGGTTTAGGTATATGACAACGTTTGGACCATTGAGATTCGATGTTGGCTTTCCTTTGAAAAGACGCAAATTTATTGATAAATCCTATCAGATATATTTTGGAATCGGTCAATCATTCTAGTATAAATTGAATATGAAGTTATATTTGAAAATATTAATTATAGTTTCTCTATTAGTGAAATTTTCACTAATCGCTTTTATCGTGTGGCTAACTACTGAAAGTGCTGATTTATATGTTAGGCAGAAAATAGAAGAGTTTTTTAAGCTGGAGACTACTTCTAATATAAAACTAGGGAAAGTTAATTTATCCTTACCGCTGGTTTTAGATATAGAATATGTAGATATTGTTGACCAGAAAGGAAACGTGTGTGAGCTAAAAAATTTACACTTGAGTTTAGTACCAACAATTTTTCCATTCTGGGAGTTGTATTTTTGGTCAATCTCATCTGATGAAATAACAGTAAGTAGAAATTTCACATTGACTGAAAGCAAAAATAATAATGACTCATTTTTTAACCCCAACATTGTAATTAGACACGCTAATATTGCTAAATTGAGAGTAATGAACGGCAATACAAGTGTTTTACCCGATCTCACTGTTAATGGTCATTTTGAATATTTAGGTACTGGTAAGCAATTTGATTTTGCTCTGCAAGCTGCTAGATACGCAGTAGATGAAAAGTTAGAAATAATTGGTTCTTACAGCACTATAAAGCAGTTACTAGAAGTTAAATCAGCAGTTTATGAACAAGATGAGATTAACATTTCTGGTAATTTAACTGCTGACCTAATAAATGACAAATTAATTGGTCAAGGGTTATATAAAATAAATATACCCCAGAATAGTTTAACAGAAAACAACGCTAAGCTAAGTATTGGTGCAATCGAAGGAACATTTGATGTTCTAGGAAAAAATTCTGCACCAGATTTTAGTACCAAAGGTCAAACCAAAATAAATGATGAGCCGCTAGATTATAAATTGTCTACCAGCATAAGAGATAAGATTATATCAGGTAGTTTAGAAGCAAAGTATAAGGAGATAAAAACAACTTCGGAAGTAAAGTATAACGATCAAAAACTCCATATATCTAAATTAAAGGCAAATCTTGGTACGCTTGAAAATAACGCAGATATCGTTGTTGATTTAGAAAAATACACAATCCAAGGGGTAGTTGATACGGTAGATAAAAATATGGATTTTATTTCACACTACATACCTTATTTCAATCACGGGGATTGCATCTTACAGACTAAATTTTCATTGGATGAGAAGTTAAAACAGAAAGCTCAAGTAATTGCAAAAATTAAGAATTTAAAGAAAGAAATATTGTCTATAACAATGGACTTAGTGCATGATGCTTCAAATGCTATAATACCCTATGAATTGTCTTTAACTATACTAGAGCCAGTAGTTGCTAAAATAGAAAGTAAAGGTGAGGTTAAGTTAGCCGATGGTATAGCTATCGTTATAGATAGCATTCGGGGGGTGATTGCTGACGCCAAACTACAAAGTAGTGGTAAAAATTATATTTCTTTAGAACCTAAAATCACTATAGATCTAAGAAATATTAAAATTAATCAAGGTACAATTACTGTTAGCGGAGAATATAACCATCAAAGCATCGGTGGAAATATTTCCATAAATAATCTAGCTCTTGACAATATATTCAACTCTTCAGCAATAACGATGAAAAACGCTGTACTAGCTTGTGATTTAAAGCTATCTGGAACTCTTGATGATCTGATTTGGAATGGTAATGCGAAATTTACTGGTGATCGATATGAAATAAAACAATTTGGTTTTCAAATTAACAATATTGCTGCCAAAGCAACCATAAAAGATAGTATTATGCTGTCTGAATTGTCAGCCAAGGATGCATTTGGGAATATAATATCATCCAAGGGCAAAGTAGTATTATCAGATAAATTTCCTTATAATTTTGATCTTAATACTAATAAATTCAATCCTATTAATACGCCGTATATCTTTGGCCAAGTTAAAGGTAAACTATTATTTACCGGCGATATAAATTCTGCCAAAACAGAAGGTGCCCTCGTTTTTGGGCCAGCAGAGATAAAAATCCCAGATCAATTTAGCGATGACATTCAAGAATTAAATATATATGACCCTGAAAAGCCTAAGAATATAAAAACCTCTTATCCTATCGGTCTTCATGTTGATTTCTCTACCGCTGATAAACTATTCATTCGTGGCCATGGTGTGGATTCAAGATTAGAAGGAAAATTAAAAGTCTCAGGGGATATTAGTGCTCCTTCTTTTCATGGTACACTAAACTCGGTGCGTGGTAGATATCAAGAATTTGGTAAATTACTCACCATAAAAAAGGGTGAATTATTATTTGATGGTCCAATTTCACCATCGCCATTTTTAAATATTATTGGTGTATATGTAAATTCAGGAAATGAAATAAGAGTGATTTTATCTGGCTCAATTTTTAGTCCACAAATTTCAATTGAATCAACACCAACTATGAGCCAAGAAAGAGCATTATCATTTTTACTATTTGGAGAACATCCTGAGGATATATCTCCATTTCAGGCTCTGCAACTAGCTGATGGAGCAAGAAGATTATCTGGTCAAGGGCGAGGGATTGATCCACTAGGATTGGGGCGTAAGATGCTAAGAGTTGATGATATAAGCCTAAAAACTGATAACGACAACCCAGAAAATAGCGCCATAGGAATTGGAAAATATCTTACAGAAAAAGTTTACGTTGAAATTGAAAGAGGACGTCAAGCTGATTCAACTAAATTACGAGTCGATGTTCAGCTCACTCCTAAAATATCCCTTGAGAATACTACCAAACAAGAAGGAGCAACGTCATTTGGAGTAAATTGGCGATTTGATTATTAGTTTATTCATGGGCGCACTTTATAGTCATCCTGGGCTTGACCCAGGGTCTATTACTTATTTATGGACCCCGGATCAAGTCCGGGGTAACTTTAAAAGAGTGCCCGGGGGGACTTTTTCTGTGCAGAATTAGAGTATTTTAGTCATCCCGGACTAGATCCGGGATCCAAAAGGCCTTGAGTTTGCGACTGTTTATAAGGTGGATCCTAAATCAAGTTCAGGGATGACTACTGTGGTGTTCAGAATGACTAGTTAAAAAGACCCCGAGTCAAGCCCGGGGTGGCTTTATTATTATTGTAGTTCTGAAAGGATAGTCTTAAAGTTCTCATTATCAACAGCAGCCACCCTTGCATTTGCTCTGATAGTGTTGGATAAATCCTGAACAGTCAGTAGCTCAGTGGTTGTATCAACGTTAGAAGCTTCTAGTACCCCGCCAAGAGTTTTTGCAGCACCGCCAACACCTGCACCTTTGATCACCACATCGCCTGAATCTCTGCTCACATCAAACGTATCATTGCTACCTGCAACCATACCGTTAATATTTGCAACCATAGCAACTGGCACGCGGTAAAGCGCTCTTTGCTCGCCACTATCAAAAGTACCAATAACATCACCATTAGCAGCAACCTCAAGTCTAGTTAAATTACCTGCTACTTGCCCGTCATTTTGAATGATTTCAACGTTATTTGGGTTTTTAGTTTGGCTAACAGTGCCAGACTTGATTTCACTTAAAGCATTCTCCCAATCAATAGTAACATTAGATGGAGCACTACCATTATCAAACTGTATTGAAATTGGCCCTTCAAAGCCTTCTGGCACCCCAGCTAATTTACCATCAGTATCAAACTTAAGTATGCCTTGTCTTATAAGTCCATTAGTTGTCCTTAGACCAGTAACATCAAAAACTCCCTCTTCGCTTTGTGCAACAAGTTCCACTGCCCATTTGTTTTTATCTAATTTTGCAAAATAGAGAATAAGACGATGATCTGATCCAAGGCTATCTATAACATTCAATGACACAGAATAAGTGTATTTTGAAGCAAAATTTGCCCCTCTACCATTAACCGCTGCACTTAGGTTTTTGTCAACATTAGCCGCATCATATTTTTTGTCAAAATGAGTTTTATTCGGATCAAGACCAAAAAATCTCATTAACTGTGAACCGCTATTGACTTGGACAGGAAAAGCAGATAAAAGTTCAGAAGTTGCTTGAGTTAAAGTACCAGTTGTAGCTTGAACAACTGCTCCATTGGCATCAAATACTTGAAAATCTACATAACCAGCACCAGTTGCAGTAATTTTGTAATTAGTATTTGCAGCAAGTTGAATACCATCAACAAGTACTGGTATATCAAATGATATTACATCACCAACAGAATAGCCATGATTTGGCATGTAATTTCTTACAAAACTATTTGGACCAACCCCACCACCAGTAGCAAAAGCAAAAGTATCTAGAGCTCCTAAAGCACCTTGATGAGATATTTTTGTAATTTTTCCACCATGAGCAGCTGTTGGATTAAAAGCATTCAGTGCGTTAGCAGCACCTACTTGTGCTGGTACAATCTCAATGGTGGCTGGGTTACCTCCTAGGTTTAGAGGGTTTACTACTGTATAATATCCGTCAGGAATACTCACAGCACCGTTACCATCATCCATCACTCCTAACCCAGAAATGTATACTACATCTCCAGCTGCCCAGTTTTCGCCGGTGACAGCGTTTGCATTATTCATTAAATTTGCTAAGTTATTCGTCACATTTAAAGTTACGTTACCGGCATTAGGAAAGTTTCCATTGATGGCAACATCTCTTTGTAAGTATGTATAACCTGCTGTTTTTTGCCAAGTTGCACCAGCCGGCAATGCAACAGCGGCGTTTCCAGCTGGAAATGCCCCTGGGGCTAGCTGTGAATGTATAACAAATCCGTTGGTAGTAGTACGGGAAACATAATATAAACCTGTTGGTATATCATTACCACCATTGTTTATTTGGATAAAATCCCCAGCAGCCAAATTATGCCCAGGCGCACTAATAAACATAGAAGCTCTTCCATTTTCGCCAACAAGTCTTGACGCTCTAGTAATAGTATTCACTCCAAGAGAAGTAGCTGTAATATCAAAATCGGCAGTAGAAAGGGCCGAAGTAATTTTTAAATCTTTGCCACCATCAAATGTTGCACTTAAAGAATACACATCTTTATTAGCATTAACTGCATCACGAAGTGTGCTTAAGCTGTTAAAACGAGTAGTTCCATTTGGAGCTACAGGTAAATCAACAAGAGCTAGTTGCGCTCTAATTTGTCCACCACCAACATCAGCAAAAGTAAGGCCTTGTTGTGGATCAACTGGCGCAATATATAATCTCCCTTGGCTATCTACTTCAGCTGCCAACGCACTGACTGTATTGATTGCAGCAGCAAGACCGTTGATTGTATTAAAAGTTTTATTCGCTTTACTTTCAGCACCTGCTTGAACAGTGAAAGTATAAGATTGGCCATTGGTTAGGGTAATTGTTAAAGCCTGCCCAGCTTGCAAATTACCATTTGCAGGATCGTTAAAAGTAAAGCTAACACCAGCACCGCCAGCACCAAACACACGCTCTCCGGTATTTGCATCTGCTTTTTTTGCAGCCACCAAACCACCATATGTCAACGTTCTTGCTTGTCCATCACTTGACTTTAAAGTATATTGATCGCCTAATTTTAGGCTGGCATTATTAATTTTTTCAGGAAATAAAATTCCATCATTTTTTTTGCCAGTGTTTAGCCCAGTACGGTTCAATACAGTATCATCAACACCAGCTCCTCTTAATGCATCTTGGTCCGCATTTAAATTCATCGCAATTGATATCACACTTGTTGCAACCGGAAGGCCTTTAGTATTAGCAAAATTGACTGCCTCTAGACTTGAAAGCAAAGAAGAGTTTTGTGGTAGTTCCCCGTTTGGATCTAATTTCCAAGCTTTTAGAAGCATACCAGATCCGTTTTTCCAGAAACCTAGTTCATCTTGTCTAAAATCTCCTCTTCTTGTATATTTAGCAGCACCAGTTGCACTGTCAGATACAACAAGCATACCAGCACCATCTAGAGCTATATCTGAGGCAATACCAGTACCGATGATTTTTCCTTGTACGTCATTTGTTGATCTTGTTTTATTGTTAACAAAACTTACTCCGCCGCTGCTTGAGCCAACAAAAGAACTTGAGAATAAATTCTCCTTTTTTTTGCCACCCCAAACTTCTTTACCAGCGATATTGCTTTCATGAGTTTTGTTGGAATTGCTATACATTGTAATTGCGCTTGATCCAGCCATGTTTTTTCTCCAAAGTTATAATTAAAATTATTTATAAACTAGATAGGCGCATAAAGCGTGCCAAATTTTATTTTGGCAAAATTATTTTTATTTTTTAGTGGTAATAGAGGCTCAGTACATAGTCATCCTGAGCACATAATGCATATCCTTCCCGGGCACAATACACAGTCACCCCGGAAGGGGTCCATAATGCACTTCGAGTTTGCTGGCAGCTTTAAGTAATGGATCCCAAACCAAGTTTGCGATAACTTTTTTTGGGAGAACAGGACGACTAGCAGGGAATTCAGGATGACTTTGATCGTTCCAGGATAACTAATGAGGGTTAGGATAAAGGTACAATTTAGAAAACTATTACTACAACCTTCTAAGCACGAGATCCTCACTAATGCTACCACCACCAACAAGATTTAAGGACAACTTCCCACCCTCTTCGTCTGTTGACTCAACAGTAGCTTGTATCACTTCTTTATCTGTAACACCACCATATGTTGAATTATCAGGTCTTGCATAAATCGGCGTGAAATCTCTTCTTAATTGAACGTTGCGGTCGACATCAACACCAACATTTGGTATTTGAGTTTTTTTGCCGTTCCAATTAAAGGTCAATTTAACTCTACCATTTTGATAATCTTCTACAAATTCAGGTTTTAAAGCAAGACGATTTACTTTCAATTCATCTTCAATATGAGTATTCAACTGATTTAGTTCATTTTGAGTCAATGTATCAGAGCGTGTAACATTAAACTCTCCTCTCATATAACCATATAACTTGCCTTGACTTTGCTGATCAAGCATATTAAACAAATCATACTTGCCTTTTACAATCGCAACTAGGTCATTACCTTCATAAACAGACATCTGTCCATATGCAAGAACACCATCTTCTTGTGGTTTAGATACGGTAAAATTAACTGGCTTATTTGGTTCATATTTGAACATGTCATTTCCGTATACTATCCTTGTGCCCAAATATTCCTGTCTTCTTTCAGCAAGCGGCGTTAAATATTTACCTACTACGGATTCAATATTATAAGGACTATACATCTGCTCTTCTGTGGACATCAGTAATTTATCTTGCTTATTAATACCAGCAACGATTACTGTCTTATCATAGGCAAGCTCAACATCAACTGGATTAGTTGGGTCAGAATTATCAACAACATAAGTCTTGAAATTATAGTTTCCATCTTCAAGCCCATGCTCTCTTGCTGAAAAATGGACCTTACCAGTACCAACTCCTACTTTATCACGTGGCTCTAGAGTTTTGATGAATTTATTATCCTGATCAAAAACTTTGATTTTGATTTTTTCTGCCTTTTCAACGTGATTTACAAAATAAACATCAAGCTCACCATCAATAACTTGACCACGGGAGAAATCAAGTTTGACCCTCTTACCAATTAGCTCAGCATTTAAGTACTCTGCTTCTTCTTTTGGTTTTTCTACTTCTCTGACGTCAGAAATCATGTCACGTTTGACTAGCTTACCATTAATTATCACTCCAGTTGCTGTGCCATTTTCAATTTTAACAGATTCAACTGTGCCAGATAATGTGGCGCTAGCTTTGACTGGGAAAGTTAGTGATTTACCCCCTTCGCTTTTTCGCCCTTCGGCCTTTATTTCCAGTTTATACTGACCAGGTAAGACTAAATCCCCATTATCATCTTTACCATTCCATACGAATTCATGCTCACCAGTTTTTCCACTTTGTCTCGATACAAGGACAGTTTTCCCTTCTTTGTCTTTAATCGTAAAAGTAAGATTCACCACTGCTGATGGGGACTGCTCTGAGTGTTCTACTTTGTAGTTATATTTAACTGGTTCACCAAAGAAAGATTTTACATCATCTTTATAGTCAACAACTTTCCCTTTCAAAGACATCAAGTCAACGGCCGGATTCTTTTGAGCTTCAATTTGAGCTAGTTGTGATTGAATATTTGCTTTGGTACCCATCATCGCAGCTATCGCGTTAGCTGCTTCTGAAATTTCTCTGGTTTTACTGCTATCACCATCTCCCCCAGGAAGGCCCATATTTTTTGCCGATGCAAGAAGCATTTTTGTTGAAAAATCAATAGCATCATCAATACCTTTCATCGCTTCGGTAACATCAGCCCCTCTTAACTGACTTGCAGTTTTTCTATCAGCCTGCATTGACTCAAAGAATTTGCCATATTGCTCTGATTTTAAAGCCCCCTTAGTACCCAAAGGTATACTTTGTGGAGCTTTCTTTGCTACTTCCAATCCTGCCATAATTATATCCTAATATCTACACTATCTTCTGTTATGTGACCTACACCGCGTGAGTGATCATCACTTACCTGGCCTTGCATAATCTCATTATCTATATCATTAAAGGTTAGAAAACTATTCATCCAATTATCTCTTTCTTTAAGAGAATCAAAATATGCGCCTGCTTGACCATTTTGACCATCACGGTTCATCTCAAATTCTAGAGATGTTTCCTCGTTAGTACTAGTTACTTCTTTAAGGGTTTTTTCTAACTCCAATCTTGATTTTTCTAGGATTTCTAATGTCTCTCTTTTTTCGGCCACAAATTTTATGGACTCTACTTTTCTTGCACCATCTTCTCCTAGAACAGAAATAATTTCTACTTTAACTGCACCTAATTTTTCTGGAAATAAATTGATCGTTATTTCTTTTTTACCATTATTATCTTGTGCAACTAGCATTTCCTTAATTGATGAAGCTACTTGTTCGTACACAGATTTTTCACTAATACCAAGCTCTTTTGTAAATTCATTACCTGCAGAAGCTGTTATACCTGAACTAATCATTAACAAATCATCTTTGCTCATAATATCTGAATCACCTGACTGCTCATTATCACTAGCAAGTTTTTTAGCAAGCGCAGAAATAGATATCGGCTCACCAATTACTTGATCAAGACCGTCTTTCGCTGAAGATGTGTCTAATTTTGCAATAACTGACTTACCTTGCATTGTTTCATCGGCTAGCACCAAGTTTGCACTAACTGTAACTAACTCTGGCATTACCGCACTTTGCTTTTGTACTTTAACACTGCCAGAAATATCATGCTTTGCAATATCCTCTTTACCGACGACATCAACAACTGTTTTCGTTAAAAGCGTCATTTCTTCTCTTCGAAGCGCACTAATAACAGCTTTATCTTTACCAGCATCTGCGATAACATAACGCCTAGTAGCATGATTGTCGATTTGGCTTAAGTTTACCGGTGGCTCTACCATTTCGGCGCCAAGTGTAAATTGACCATCTTGCTGGGCTATGACTTGACTATTTGGATTATTATCATTTGATATTTTTATCTGATTCTCTTTTGGTAAGTTTTGTGCTGGCAGAACTGAATCAACTACTTGCGCTAATACTTCTTCCGCAGGTTGTAATACCGCCAAACCAACCGCCGCTACGCCCATTTCTTGATCAACTTCTTCTACTTGTACTTGACCATCTTCTAGATCAAGTTTAACAGCCTCTTCTTGAACACCCTGAAACGACTGTGGCAAAACAGATAAAAATTGAGGCACTTGTACTAATTCCTCGATCACATCTTGATCTTGCCCCTGATCCTCAACTAGACCATCGGCTTTTGCATGCTCAAAAGACAACTCATCACCACTGACAAACGGCATTTCTTCAAAAATTCCTTCGACCGGCTGGTCTTGCTTCTCTTTATTCGAAGACAACGCACGAGGCATTGGATGAGGTTTTTTATCAGACTTGATAAAATTAGCAAAACGATTTTCATCAGTAACTTTTTCTACGGGAGATTTTCTTGTCTCCTTACTGCTAGAATCACTTACTATAATTTGCGTTTGCTGTAATGTCGCTGTAGCCATTATATTTCCTATGTTTTTCACGTGTCAAGGTAAATAGGAGCATAAAGCATGCCAAATTTTACTTAGCTAAAATTATTTTTATTTTTTATTAGTAATAAGAGCGCTCTAATCACCTCAAACATCGCTATTAAAGTCATCAACTATGTTTAAAAAAAATAAAGTCATTCTGCACTTGATGCAGGATCCACCACTTAAAGTAGTCACAAACTCAAAGCCCTATGGACCCTGAATTAAATTCAGGGTGACCTGATCTAGCCCCCTAACACCAAGAAAGTCATTCCAAACTTGATTTGGAATCTTGCTACTTACTATCAATCTTCTCAAAATAATACTTATTAGCATCTCGTAAATCGAGCATTTTATAGGCGTTACCAAATAGCTTACCTTGCTTATCAAGAGAATTTAAAAAATCATACGCTTGCTCAAAACCTTGTTCTGGCATTTTTATAGTAATTCCTTCCTTAAAAATCAAATTCCATCTTCTTTGTCCATATCTTACAGCAGATTTAACTTTTTCTGAAAGACCAGGGTGTACTATTAAATCATTGATAAGGACTTGAGCATAAATATTTGCATCCTGCCCTATCACTTGAATCAAGTCACCAACATTTTGACCACTATATAGAGAAATTCTATTTCCCTCTGTATCAATCAAATATAATTTTTGTTCAAATTGCCAAATTGCAATAGGCTCTCTCTCAACCACTGCAATATATAACGTTGATGGAAGCCTTCTTTCTACTAAGGCGCCTTTAATCCAAATATTATTTTCTAGTTTAGTTTTAACAGAATTAATATTGACATCATAAATCGGAGTTCCTTTGTCAGCATTGACGATATCTATAATATCTTGAAGTGAGGAATTTTTTTGCCCTTCAATTACTACATTCTCTAGAACAAAACCATAATTAGCTAAAAAATGACTGATTTTCTTATGCAAGATAGCTTTATAGCTATCCAGTACATTTGTAAAAAAGAATAATACAATAAAACTTATTATTATAATCTTAAGAATCAACAAAGCCCTTTTATAGTAAAATGTCATTCTACGCTGTAGAGACAAATTCTTTGTACTATTACCTTTAGCCGTATTATTCTTCATTATTCAAATTTTGCACAACTTAGGATTTGATCTACCAATTGAACATAAGAAATACCCTTTAATGCAACAATTTCTGGACACATCGACATTGCAGTCATACCAGGCAGAGTATTTGGCTCAATTACATAAAACTCATCTTCCTTAGGATCATACATAAAATCTACCCTAATTATCCCTCTCTGACAATCTATTATCCTGCATACATCCTGGGCAATCTTCATAATTCTCTCATAAGCATTTTTTTCAAGAGGCGCAGGCAATAAATGCTCAGAGAAACCTGGAGTATACTTGACTTCGTAGTCGTTAAATCGCTTTCCTTTTAACAACTTGACTTCCAGAGCGCCCATTGCCACTCCGTTTAAAACAGCAACTTGAATATCTCGACCAGGAATATACTGTTGCACTATTATTTCATCACCATACTCAAACTTATAATCAACAAAATTAAAATCATCACCCTCAAAAATCACCTCAACTCCAATACTAGAACCCTGTGATATTGGTTTAATGACATAAGGTCTTGGTATTGGATCTGTTTTTAGCACATCTGATTTCCTAATAAAAAGCGTTTTAGGAACTTTGATATTATTTGCTTCTAAGACAAAATGCGTCTTTTTCTTGTTCATTGCAAGTGCTGAGGCTAATACCCCAGGACCAGTGTATGGGATATGTAAGACATTTAATATTCCTTGCACACAGCCATCCTCGCCATATGTACCATGAAGACCAATAAGTACTACATCTGGTCTTAATTTATCAGCAACAGTTGCAATATCTGCGCCCATATCAACGAATACAACAAAATGACCTAATTCTAACAGAGAATTGACCATACCATTTGAAGACATCAAAGAAACCTCTCTCTCTGCAGACATTCCTCCACCAATTACCATGACAAACTTTTTCCCATTAGGTCGCACAAGAATAAAATCATCAATTTCAGTTGCATTTGCTCCAAGATACTGTTTTAGTTCTTGGTTATTTTTTTTCGTACAATCGATGATTTTTGATTTAGCAAAAAAAATAGTATTAAACTTATTCATTTTCTCCCTATCCTCTTTATTTCCCACTTTAACTCTATACCAGTTTTTTCTTTTACACGATTGATAACTAACTCACCCAAATTTTCAAGATCTGAAGCACTTGCATTTCCAGTATTAATCATAAAATTGCAGTGTTTATCAGACATCATTGCCCCTCCAATTTTTGCCCCTCTTAAACCAGCTTTATCTATAAGCTCCCAAGCTCTACAAGTCGCTGGATTTGCAAAAGTACTTCCTCCAGTTTTCTCTGTGATAGGCTGAGTACTTGCTCTTGCAGTACTAATTTCTTGCATTCTTTTCTTTATTTCTTCTTCATCACCATGATTTACTAGAAACTCAACTTTTGTAAATATATACCCTTCTGGTAGAGAATTTTTTCTATATCCAAAACCCATATCTTCACCGGTAAATAACATCTTATTACCGTTTCTATCAAGAGCATGAACACTAGTTACTATATCCTTAAACTCAGCCCCATAAGAGCCTGCATTCATAGCCACACCACCACCAATCGTTCCCGGAATACCAACCAAAAACTCAAAACCTTTTATAGTGTTTACTTGCGCATATTTAGCTAAATTAAAATTTAAACACCCTGCTCCCACTAGTAAGTTACCCCCAGGAAGGGTTTCTATTTCCGTAAAAGAATTAGCAAGTTTTACAACTACTCCTTCAATGCCTTTATCTCTTATTATAACATTAGAACCTGCACCGATAATAGTAATAGGAGTTTTTTTATCAATTTGCTTTAAAAAATCTGCCAAATCTTCTTCATCAAGTGGCTTAAAAAGAATGTCGGCATTTCCTCCAACCTTAAACCATGTTAGATGAGCAAGTTTACTATCTTCTTTATAAACCCCTTTAACCTTAGGTAAATCCATGAAAAAACCGATAATTATAACTTGCTAGGTAATTGATTAGCCCAAGTACTGATACTCCCTGCGCCCATAAGTACAAATAAATCACCTTTATTTGCATTATTTCTAATGATATTAGTTAAATCATCCTGGGATTTGAGGTATATTGCTGCTTGATTACCTATTTTAATGGACTCTGCTAATTTTTCACCGGTAATATCTTTTATCGGCTCCTCACCCGCAGCATAAACATCTGTTATATAAACTTTATCAGCATCGGAAAAACATTTTGTAAAATCATCAAACAAATTTTCGAGCCTTGAATATCTGTGCGGTTGAAATATTGCGAAAACCTTCGATTTTCTACTATTGGCAATAGTTCTAGCTGTTGCTAAAGTCGCTGCTACTTCTACTGGATGATGTGCGTAATCATCTATTATTTCTGCCGCATTATACTCACCAACTCTGGTAAAACGCCTTTTGACCCCTTGGAAATTCTTAAAACCATATTTTATTGCTTTAATACCAAAATCCAACTCTACTGCAACCGCAATCGCAGCTAGCGAATTCAAGACATTATGCTTTCCCGGTGTTGGTATTTCAATATCCTCAATAATAGTAACTCCAGTTGTACTAGGTATCTTAAGTTTTACATTGAATTTTGATGAATGAGTGTCTAATCGAATATCATACGCAAGCACATCTGCATCAGACGAATCTACACCATATGTCACTATTTTTCTTTCCGTAACCTCACCAACCAATTTTCTTACAGTCGGATGATCAATGCAAGCTACTCCGAATCCATAAAATGGAAGACTTCTGTAGAAATTCTTAAATGCAGCATATAGGCTTTCAAAATTTTTGTAGTAATCCATATGCTCAGGGTCAATATTTGTTACAATACCTATTGTTGAAGGTATTTTGATAAATGTGGCATCAGATTCATCAGCTTCTACAATCAAGTAATCCCCTTGCCCTAAGTAGGCATTCGTACTTCTGTTATTGATTATACCACCATTAATCACCGTTGGATCAAGACCTGCTGCTTCAAAAATACAAGCAACCAAAGAAGTAGTTGTGGTTTTCCCATGCGAACCAGAAATCGCTACTGAACACTTAAGCCTCATTAACTCAGCTAGCATCTCTGCTCTTCTAATTACTGGGATTTTGTTCTCTTTTGAATATATTACCTCGGGATTATCGTCCTTTACCGCTGATGATATAACCACGTAGGATACATTACTTATATTCTTTTTATCATGGCCTATAAATATTTTTATACCCCTTTCTTGCAGACGCTTAGTATTAGCGCTTTCTGCGATATCAGAGCCTTGTACTTTATAGCCAAGATTATTCATAATCTCAGCAATACCACTCATTCCAATTCCACCAATACCTACAAAATGTATGGTATCTAACATGCCTTTTTTTCTTTTTAAATCGAGTAATAGCATCAATAATAATCATTAAATAATTTTGAAATTTAAACTATCATGACATCTTTTATAAATCAAATGAATTAGTGACAGAAATCATGTATGATATGATTGGAATGGTGCCGTAAATCACAAATTAATGCTCATGTTCAACATATTATTATCAATCGAATCTTTATTTGCATTATCATTAGGCGCATTCGTCATCATATTGACGATAAGAAAACTGTTCATATACAAAATAAAGTATAAGATTCTATATTATGGCGTCCTATTCATCATACTATTCATTGCTGCTATTGGTGGAGGAGGAGTACAGAATGATGGTTATAGACAACTAGAGGAATTTGAAAAATTAGAACAAACTAATAAACTAGCCTATGCAAAAAAGAATTTGCACGAATATAATTCAATGCTGCAGAGCTATCTCATTGAGTTTGAGAGTTCTAAACAATTCAAGGAATATCTACAAAGTCATGATCCAGCAGTTGATAAAGCAGAAGCAATTTCTATAGGTTTCATATTTGCTATCCTTGCTGAAATATCAACAGTCATGGTATGGCTATTATCACTGTTATTTAATAAGAAAAAGTAATTTATATTATTTGCTAATTACAGCAAATGCCACAGCAAATGGAGCATCGTCAGATAACGAAATATGTATAGAATATCCTTGTGTTAGATGCTGTTTTTTAGGGCTTATCTTTACCTCAGGTGCACCATCTTCGTTATTGATTACCGCAATATCAGAAAATGAAATTTCTCCTATCCCCTTGCCAAGGGCTTTAGCTATTGCCTCTTTTGCCGCAAACCTCTTAGACAGATAAGGCAGGATCTTGTGTTTGGGTAATTTATCAAAAACCTCAATCTCATCCTGGTGATAATTTTTTTCTATAAACTTACGCCCGAATTTTTTAAATACAGACTCTATTCTAGCTATATTAACAACATCGGCACCAATACCGATTATATTATTTTTCATCCTATAATAATCAAAACTATAATTTGCAAAATAATATCACGTATAAACAAAAAGTCTAATATTTTGCTCTTTGAACTCTTTGAACAACACGTTTAGTTTTAAGAGTGTTTATTACCTTTTCAAGATGCACAACGGAATCAACTTCAATATCAAAATTAATTTCAAAATAATCACTATGCCTACTAACAATTTTAAAATTAATAATATTTCCTCCGTCTCGTGCTATCTCAGTTGAAATCACAGCCAGAGCAGACGGCTCATTCAAAACAGTGACCTCTATTCTACAAACAAAAGGAATATTTGCTATATTACTATCCCAAGTTAAATCAATGATTCTCTCTGGCATTCCGGCAAAATTATTCAGCATTTCACAATCTGAAGTATGAATTGTGACTCCGCTACCTGTATGAATAATACCCACAATTCTATCACCTGGTAATGGATGACAACATTTTGCATAGTGCATTGCCATACCAGATACAAGACCCTTTATTGGTACCGAATTTTCTTGCCTTTGATCATGTGAGCTCTTTTTCCGACCAAACTTCAACAATGATAGTGTTGAGCTCAGTTTACTTTTCTTAGGCTGAACTTGTTTGACTACTTCTTCTCTTGTAATGCTACCTTCTCCTATAGCAAATAAAAGATCGTCTTGTTTCTTACCATAAAATTTGCATGCAGCTTCCATTGCTTTACCTTCATCAGGAATTTCAGCTACCTTCAAAGCCTTGCTTATAATGCCATATCCAAGTTTTACATATTGTTCATATTTTTGACTTCTAATTACCTTACGAATCTCAGCTCTTGCTTTGCCTGTAATAACAAACTTTTCCCAAGAAGGAGAGGCAGTTTGATTTTTTGAGGTAATAATTTCTACTTGATCCCCATTTTGTACTTCCGTCCTAAGCGGGACAATCCTGCCATTAATCTTAGCACCTATACAAGAATTACCAATATCTGAGTGCACCATATATGCAAAATCCACCGTCGTGGCACCTTTAGGTAAGGCAATCAGATGACCTTTAGGGGTAAAACAAAATACCTGATCATAGTACATGGCCAATTTGGTATTGCGTATAAACTCATCTGGCGCCTCCTCTTGATCTAAAATGGCAAGCAACTCCCTGATCCATGTAAATTTTTTGCCATCAGAATGATCCGCGTGTTTTTGTTTATATCGCCAATGAGCAGCAACACCAAGCTCTGCTACTTCATGCATTTCTTTTGTTCTAATTTGAATCTCGATCTTCTGATTAAATGGACCAATCACTACAGTGTGCAAAGATTGATACCCATTATTTTTTGGCGTACTAATAAAATCTTGAAAGTTATTTGGCACCATCTGATAAGTACTATGAATTATACCTAAAACTCTATAACACTCCTCAACAGAATTCACTACAGCCCTAAATGCTACTATATCAGATAATTGATCTAGACTAACATCCTTCTGTTTCATTTTCATCCAGGTTGAATAAGGTGTTTTCCTACGCCCAAACACATCTACCTCAAGATCAGCAGATGATATTGTTTTCTTTATTTCCTGAATCACTCTTTCCACAATATTCTGATTATCACTTTCAATAGTATTAAACCTGTTTAGAATTGATTCTCTAATATCAGGATATAAAACCTTAAAACTAATATCTTGCAGCTCTTCCTTAATTTGCTGAATTCCTATTCTCTCAGCTAATGGCGCATATATCTCCAGAGTTTCTTGGGCAATTCTTTCTCTTTTTTCGGCTTTTTTTATGTAATCGATAGTACGCATATTATGCAACCTATCTGCAAGCTTTATTAGCAGCACTCTAATATCATCACTCATTGCAAGTAGAAGCTTGCGGAAATTTTCTACTTGCCTAATATTATCTGCCTTGAATTCAACTTTGGTTAGCTTAGTTACGCCATCAACTAGCTTAGCAACATCTTTTGAAAAATTTTTTTCTACTTCTTCGATAGTAAGATCAGTATCTTCTATTGTATCGTGTAAAATTGCTGTTACTATTGAGTCAGAGTCAAGCTTCATCTGCGCAATAATTTCAGCAACTTCTAGAGGGTGGTAGTAATATGGGTCACCCGATGCTCTAGTTTGTGACCCATGATAACGTACCGCAAAATCTATTGCTTTTGCTACTGCTTTTTCATCAAGCTTTACACCGTATGATTTGTATCTCTCTATAATTTCTTGATAATCCACCAGACGCCTAAATTAGTATTTAGCAACTATTTATAAACTAACACATTTTGTTCAGTTCGGGCATTGCAGCTTCAAATTCTTTTTTTAGCTGCTCAAATAATTTTTCAAACTCAGCACTTATACTTTCTCCCTTTGTGTGTAAGGCTCTTGAAAGTTCTTCTAATGACTTAGCAACAGTGGACACTCTTTCAGCGCCTAGTTGTTTTGCTGAGGATTTTATTGTATGAGCAGGTGATATAGCAACCTCAACGTTGTTATCTTTTATTGCTTTATCGATTTCTTCCATATACATTTCTGTATCTTCTATAAAATATTTAACCATCATCGGAAACCTGTCATTCATCAACGATTTGGCCTCTTCAACTATTTTAAGATTAATTACTTGTGATTGCTCATTCGTCATAGTATTAGCTTTTTAGGTTATTTCTCTGTAATTATCATGTATTGCACTATTAATTGCAAGTCTAATAAAGACTTAAATATGTTAATAATTTCTAAGTTAGTTCTTATTATCCCTTCCTAGAAATTTCTTGATTATCATAGCAAAATCTCTTTGTCTGACTGGTTTACTCAAGTAATCATCCATACCAGCTTGAATGCATTTTTCTTTGTCTCCTTTCATTGCATTTGCAGTGAGCGCTATTATTGGAATATGCTTTAATTGAGCTTCTTTTTCATGTTCTAAAACTTTCTTTGTTGCCTCAAATCCGTCCATTATCGGCATTTGGCAATCCATAAATACCATATTAAATGTTCTATCATTTTGCAGTATTTCTAATGCTTCTCTACCATGCTTGACTACTACTACCTCACATTTTAACTTTTCTAGCATTTCTTTAGCAAATTCAGCATTAATTCTATTGTCTTCTGCTAACATCACTTTTATTGGAGTAGTAACTCCATGGTCCAAATCATCTGTGATTTTCACCGACTTATCTTCGATATTATCTTTTGAAGTAGTATCCAAAGCCAAAGTAAATGAAAAAGTCGATCCTTTTCCAGGTTCACTATCAACACCTATTTCTCCACCAAGCATTGAAACCAACATTTGGCAAATCGCAAGACCTAAACCAGTACCTCCAAATTTTCTTGTAGTAGAGCTATCAGCCTGTACAAACTTATTGAAAATTGTTCTTCTTTGTTCCTTAGTTAATCCAATTCCACTATCTTTTACCGAAACAAGTAATATAGCTTTGCCTTTTGCTGCTTTCACTAATGGCTGATTTTCAATAGTAATTGTAATTCCACCAGTTTCAGTAAACTTAATTGCATTCCCGACAAGATTATGAAGAATCTGACGAATTCTCATCGAATCACCAATTAAATGCTCTGGGGTTCCTGGTTTATAAATCAAATTGAGCTTCAAACCTTTTTGTAAAGCTCTTGGTGCAAGTAAATCTAGTACTTCTTTAGACGCCCTCTTTAAATCAAAAGGAACCATTTCTAGTTCCATTTTACCAGCTTCAATTTTTGAAAAGTCCAAAATATCATTTAATATCTCTAGTAAATTTTCAGCTGAATATAATATATTATCTATATAGCCTTTTTGCTGTTTTGTCAGTTGGGTATCTGAAACTAATTCTGCCGTTCCAATTATACCGTTCATTGGCGTTCTTATCTCATGACTCATCGTCGCTAAAAATTCCGATTTCATTCTTGTAGCTGACTCCGCCTCTTCTTTAGCTTGCTTAAGCTTCCTTTCGGTGTTTTTTCTATCACTAATATCTGCAATAGAACCAGTCATCCTTGCAACTTGTGTATCTTGGTCAACGATTGTTATTCCTCGTGATTGATACCAGCAATATTTCCCTGTTTTTTTCATCATTCGGTGTTCAATATCAAAGGTTTGCCCCTTTGTTATATTGGACTTAAAGACGGACTTAAACTCAACTACATCATCAGGATGAACCATATTAACAAAATTAGAATATGTAGGCTCTATTTCATCGGTTTTATACCCTAGAAGCTGATAAAATTGTGGGGACCAATACTGCTCTTCATATTTGGTGTTAACCCAATCCCAAATTCCATCACGTGTACCTTTTACGGCAAGTTGAAACCGCATTTCACTTTCCTTTAAATCAGAAGTTTGCTTTTTTACGAAATTATTAATTGAATCTGAATTGCCGGTAATCACCAGAGTCAAAACTGAAGCCATAGATGTAAAAATCAACCCGCCTAAAAGCATATACCATAAATACCACTCCTTATGTTCTACAAGGTACTCAGCTGTTTGATTGTAACTAACTTGCCAAATTTTATCTCCTACATTAATGTTTGATACTGTATTTAATAAGAATTTCTTGTCATCATTAAATGATTTATATACTAAATCCTTATTTCTTAGTGAATGACCAGGTTGAAAAATTTCGATCTCTACACCAGATAATCGTAGGTAATTCACTACCTCTTTTACCAGTTCATCTAGTACATATGTTCCTACAACAAAACCCTTTAAATTGTTTATCGAATGAGAGCTTTGGTTGCTACTACCATAAACCGGAAATAAGACACTAAATACATTATGGTTTAAAACAGGATCCCTAACTATTTCAGTAATCAACAGCTTATTTATCTTGTCTTTCACATCAATTGTATCTTGTACCCTCTCAACAGCTAATAAATTTCTGCCAATTTCGCCTTTAGTCTGTTGTTCTGGCTCTGAGTAAACCACATTTAACGATGAAATTTTATCCCCTTTAGTGCCAGCAGAAGCCCATTGTATCGAACTTATAGAAGATTCTTTTTCCCAGAACAACCTCACGAAATTTGCAAACTCACTTTTCTCTACCTTCTCCGAAGATTCAAAATAGCTCTTTATTGTTTCTATTTCTCTTAATTTAGTCGTTATAATACCCTCTAGCTTAGAGGTACCATTTTTAATAATTAGTTCAAGATTATTCTGTAATTTTTGTTCCTCATATTTTGCAGAATTAACGAACACGATCATTACCAAAACAAGAATAATACTAAGAAGTATAGCAACATTAACTTTTCTTTTTGTACTTATATACGTAACTGGGGTATATATTGTAACTAAAATTGGCAACACAGTTGCTATGCCTAGATTATTTCCTACCCACCAATACCACCAATTATATATTATTGAGCTAGCTGGTATAGCACCTGTTAAAAATAAGGATGCTATAGCGATAGTAGGCGATGGAATCGTCCCTATTAACCCTGCAGCACATAGTATTATAGCCGCACTCCAATGAGTCATTGAAGTTGGAAAACCTACATATTTTTTGATTATACGCGCTACTAAAAATGACTCACACATAGCACCCAAAGCTATTCCACTTGATCTGATTGTAGAAATAAAGATTTCTGAAGAAAAAAACTGAGATGTCGATAATTGTTCAGTTAAATTTAGTAAAAACGAACCAAGAAACACCCCTGGAAGAGTCTGGTAACCAAGTATTAAAACTCCTGCTGCACCAAAACCAGACGATGGCCAAATAGCTGTGCTTGAATCAGGCGGTAATGCTAAAAAAAAACCTAACTTACCTGGTATAAAATACCCGAAAAATACAACTATGTTATATAAAATGAAATTTCTCATTTTTACCAATTTAACTTGGAAGCCTGACCATTATCTATTATAGCAGTAACGCTATTACCTTCATTATTGTACTCAATTCTTGAAAAAATCATGTTCGCCCTAGATATACCACGCCCATACGAGTCAAGCGCAGTTGCTGGAGTAGAATTTAAATGCTTATTCCATACAAATCCTTTACCCTGGTCTGATATCACCAACTTATAGACATCATCATTTTTTTCAAATTCAACTATAACTACTTTGTTCGCATTCTCTGGTAATTCCTGTCTCTTGTTCAATTCTTGCAACCATGTATTCGAGCTTATAAGCTCCGATTTTTCTTCATAAGTAACGCCTAAATTGCCATGCTCAATTGCATTTATAATCAATTCAGCTATACCTTGAAGAACAACTTCAGGATTTTGATAACAATTAGCAAGAAAACACGACACATCCTCTGCCTGCTCAATTGTTTTTAATGTGATTGACATTTTTTGAATTAAACTAAAACTTCCCCTGTGACGCTTAAGTTCAGCTCCAAGCGTCTTTATTCGCACCGACTCCTTTATAGCAGATTTTACTACCGCACTAAGAATATCATCAGGAGTTGGTTTAGTTAAATAGTAATAAACCCCAACATCAAGGCCTTCTCTGACTTGCTCTGGCTTATCTAAACCAGTTTGCATAACTATAGGAATTTTTGATAATTGATTTTGTGATTTTAACCAGCTAACTATCCCCATTCCATCAACCTCTGGCATCATTCTGTCTAATATAATCACATCGATTTTATTTTTGTGCTCCTCTATGACACTGATAGCTTTGCTACCACCATCTGCTGTAATTACATTGTATCCAAGCTTTTTAATCTTAGCCTCGATAGCCATGAGGCTTACCCTATCATCATCAACCGCTAGTACTAATGGAGTATCACTACTATTCAAAATTTCTTCTCTTTTTAAAACAAATATTATCTTTCACTAAATGCAGTCATAACTGAATTACGAATTGGTTTTAATAGGTACGCCAAAACAGACTTATTACCAGTTACGATATCCGCTTCCACAGTCATTCCAGGTACTATTAAATTCTTTTTCGGATCGTGACCTACATAATTCTTACTTAAGGCAACTCTTCCTGTGTAATATCTACTACCATCTTCTTTCACAAAAGTAGCAGCAGATACGTAAATTAACTCACCAGGAATAAAACCAAATCTTGAGTAATCATAAGAACTAATTTTCACCTTCACTGGTAGGCCTAACCTAACATAACCAATATCTCTTGGGTTAATTTGTGTTTCAACTATCAGGTTACCTTCAAGTGGCACTACTTCAGCAAAAACTCTGCCTGCTTCAATTACTCCACCAACAGTTTTTATATTTAAAACCTTAACGAATCCATAACATGGAGATTTGACCTCAAGTCTACCAACCTGTTCCTCCAATTTTTTGATATTCTCATTAATTTGAGCTATTTCAGTTTCAACACTATTCAATTCTTTATAAGCATTGTCCTTATATTGTGAATCAAGAGATTTTAACCTACTATCATATTCATCTATAGCATTTTCAGCTTGATCAATTGCTGCATTTGTTTCTTGCAATTCACCTTTTATATCATTAAGTTGTTTTTGAATATCCAAAAACTTAAACTTACTCAAGTTACCTTTCTTATATAACTCTTCTTTAAGAGTTTTTTCTTCCTCAACTAACTTTGCATTCTGTTCCAAAGTAGCTTTCTTTTCTTGTAGCCCCTTTAATGCACCTTGCTTCTGTGTAATCTGTTCTCCAATCACTTTCTTCTCATCTTCGCGCGCCTGCATCATGCTGTTAAACGACTTCATTTGTTCTTCCTTTAGATCTTGATTAACACCATCACTGCCTTGAGCTAGAATCTGAAAATCTGGCGTAGTATGATTAATAAATGATCTTAAGCGTGTAGAAATATACTGTGCTGAGGTTTTTTTAAGTCTTAAAGCAGCAAGATCTCTTTTAACCGCTGTACCATCAAGAACAATAAGTGTTTGACCTTTTTCTACTAACTCACCCTCTGAAACCTTTATTTCAGCAATAATCCCACCTTCCAAATGTTGCACAGACTGAACATGCTTGCTTGGTATTACTTCACCTTCAGTAATAGCTATTTCGTCAATATTAGTTACACCAGCCCATATTAATAATAAGATCACCACAGTACTTATCAAAAATAAAGTTGCTCTTACCATGTAAGGCGCTGTCATTTCTTCTATTAATGCCGACTGCGACAAATATCTGAGTTGAGCTGCTTTGCCATACGACTTGCGCTTAGGCAAGGATAAGTTAAATATTGATTTTAACATTTAATACTTCCCATATTTATTAATAAATTCATCTGATTTCATCACCACTGGCCTATTACCGTAGTGTAGAACTATTACCTTATCAGCTAGCTTGATATAATCATCTCTCTGACTGATAAAAAACAAAGTTTTTTTCTTCTCTCTTGCGTTGATTATCAATTTTTTATAAGCAACCCCGGCATCTTCATTTAAAGATGAATTAGGTAGCTCATCTAGCATAATAAGATTACTTTCTCTTTTTAGAAACACTCTTGCTAGGTTCAAATTATAAACAAAACCAGTTGGAAGCGAAGGATTTGAAGCGTACATAACCGTTTCTAATCCACTTTCTAAGCTCTTGACTGTTTCATATGCCGCAGCATCTATTAGCGCTTCTTTTAGATCTTCATCACTCGCAAAAGGATTAACCAATAATAAGTTTTCTTTTATTGTTCCTTCAAAAAAACTAGGAATTTGCGGAAGATATGCAATATAGCTTCTAAGTTGAATTGGCTCAAGCTGTCTAATATTCACTCCATCAATGTTAATTGTACCAGTTTGAGGTCTATACAAGCCATTTATCAACTTCAGTAATGAACTCTTTCCTGAGCCATTAGCTCCGGTAATAGCTACTATTTCACCAGGCTTAATATCCATGTCCAAACCAACAAACACAGGTTCCACTTCGGTACTATATCTTAATCCAACATTTGTAAAACTAACATTACCTGTAAGCTTCTCAACTGGTTTTTTGAGTAAGTGCGGTTCAACTTCTACCTCTACTCCAACTAGCCTGTTCACCTGGTTTATACTGTTAGCAAGCTGCTCTAATCGTGGCAACATAGAGCACATAGTTTGCATTGGTCCTAAAATTCGCCAAATTAAAATCATGGTCGCAACCAAAGCGCCTATAGTAATACTATTTTGCCATATTAAATGCACACCAAATGCAACAATAGCTACCCCAGACATTACAGAAACAGCATGCGCAAAAGCTTCAATTACAGAAGAAACAAAATTACTCTCAAAACTAGCAATTGAGGCATTACTTAATTTTTCTCTGTAGATATTCCACCAATTCCGGGCCATACCATTATGATGTAATGAATTCATTTTTATAAATGTCTCCATACCATGTTGTTGACGATATGAAGAAGCCATACCAGCAGCATTCATAGATACTCTAATCCTGGATCTGTAAAATAACATCAAAAGTACGAATAATAATAATACAATAATTGGTATAAAAACTAACGGCCCTGCAATAACCCATATCGCCACTAATAATATAAGAGTAAATGGAAGCTCTACCATTACCAAAAACAACGGCCCTGAGAAGAATTTCCTAACAGATTCAAATGATTTTATACGTGAAATTTGTGCTGAAATTGATGCTCCTTCGGTATATGCAGCTTTCATAAATAATAATTTCTCAAATATTTTATTACTCACTATATTATCAAGCCTTACCCCAAGCCAAACTATTGATTTAACCCTTATATATCTCAAAAATGACTCCGCTAAAACCGCTATAGCGATACCAAATAAAATACCTACCATACTATCTGTGGATCCTGAGCCTATGACTTTATCATATATAGTCATAGTAAATATTGGCATTGCTAGAGCAAAAATGTTAATAAATAAACCTGTAACAATAATTTGTCTCATTACCGGTTTGAAACGGCTAAATATAACATCAAACCAAGTCAACCCTGCGCCCTTTTTCGTTTTTAGACTTTCTTCTAACTTCTCTTGATCAAGACGCTCAAAGAAATATAACCTTCCATTAACACTGTTGGGAATAAAATCTACTATCTTGTTTTTCTTGGGAATATAGGCTTTTAATCTATCATCTTGCCAAGACATAAGTACTATTGGAGAACTTGGTTTGTCATCAGGGACAAACAAACACGGCATCAATCGTTGATCAATATCCTTTAAGTCAACTTGTACATCATGGCTTGAAAAGCCTAGATTTACTATAGTATTTAATATATCCAAAACATCTATCTCTCTTACTGCTTTAACCCCGCCAGTATATGGAAGAGATTCAAATATGTGGGCCTTAGTTTCTTTGGCGTGTAGAATATGAATAAGCATTGCCAATGCTCTTGGATAAGCATTATGATTTTTTGAAGATTCTGGAGTTAAATTATGTGTCTTAAATAAATCTATTAACCACTCTATTTCTTTCGCATCTTCATATTTTATATCAGCATTTGCAGCTACTAGCTCTATAGTAGTTGTCATAATTTTAATTCTCTATATGGCTTAATTTCAAAAATACCAGCATTCTTAGCTTCTACCTCTTGTAGCTTTCCTTCGTTTAACAAAAAATGTCTATCAGCTAGCATATTAATATTCTGATCATCTGTTGTAAGAATCATAGTGGCCTTACCTTTAAGCATATTCAATAACTTAATTAGGTAATTATAACCCTCTTTATCTAACCCCTTATCTGCATTATTAAATAAAATAATTTTTGGTTTGTTTAATAATACTCTCATTATAGTTATTCTCTGTTTAACACCGGGAGCAATGGTATCAGCAAAACCATCATTGAGTTTTGTTTCATATCCGTGTGGCAAAGAAGCGATTTCTTTATCTAAACCAAGCAAACTAGCAAGTTCCATGACTTTTTCTTCTTTCGTTTCATCGAACCCTGTTAAATTCTCCATTATGGTTCCTTGAAAAATAACACTCTCTGGAGTAATTAATGCCACGTGCTTAATTAACTCCTCTGAACTAAAATCTAGTGATTTTACCCCGTCAATTTTCACTAACCCTTCACTTGCTTCAGTTATACCAGCGATTAGCTTTAACAAAGTAGTTTTACCGGAGCTATTTGGCCCATGTATAGAAACCACTTCAGGAAAATTCACTTTAAGACTTACCTTGTCAAATACTTTGTTATCACCATAACTAAATGATACATCATCGAGCTCCACAATGCCTTTTTTCTCAACAGACGCAAGCTCTTCGTCTCTTTTAACTTGGTGAATAGAAAATATATTTTCTGCAATTTGACTTGAAATTCGGTATTCCTGAAACTGAGTCCACAAAAACAGAGCTTTCTGAATTGGCTGCATTAATCTCCCTGAAAGAAGAACCGTTGCAATCAACCCACCAGTTGAAAATTCTCCGTTGATTACCATTGGAGCGCCACAAGATACCACTGCAATAATCATAACCTCATTAAACAAAACGCCAAAAGTATAACCTTCTACGCTAGTTAGAGCAGTATTGTAATTGGCAATACTACAATCTTCCTCCATCCTTTCATATCTTCGTTTAAATATTGCTTCAACACCGTAGGATTTGATAGAATGGATACCTTGTAGAGTCTCAATAATAAAATTATATCTATTATCATCAGCCACTCCTTGCAGTTCAAGATCATGCATCAACTTGTTACCCATAAACCAAGTCAAAATAGTAAATACCGCGATCAGCACGATGGGTACGAAAACTAATTTACCAGCTATGTACGAGATAAGAATTAAAAACACCCCCGCAAATGGTACATCTATAAGTGAAACCATAGCTTGACCACCGTAAAAATCTCTTAACTTAGTAAAAGCACCAAGATTTTGCAACTGCCTACCTGATCCTTCTTGTTTGAGTTTAGATTGATCTGCATTTATATACCTCTTCATTGCATTTGCTGCCAAAGTATATTCATACACCGCCGCATTCCATCCGGTAGTATACGACCTAGCTATCCTAAGTATTGCTTCACAAAAAATAGCCAAAACTACTCCACACACAAGCACTACAAGAGTTCCGGTACTATGCCCAACTATAATCCTATCATAAACTTGTAAGACCATAATAGGTAAGGCAAGTGATAAGAAATTCACTGCCATCGTTGAAGTTATCAACTCTTCTTTCCTAAGTCTAAACTTAGTCGGCGGGTCTTTTAATTCATACTTCTCAATCAGATTCATCAGATCATCAATTAGTGACTTAATTAATACTATTTAGTGTTATACTTTCTAGGTAGTAAATGCAATTTAAAATTAACTTACTACCTAGATATTCAATAAAAAGAGATCAAAATGTTATACTTTTTGCTCTTGATATTTAACCATGCCCATGTCCATGATTATCAACTTTATTATCATGACGATTATCTGATGAATCATGATCACTGTAATTCGATTGGTTGTCATCAAGATGTTTATCTTCTCCTGATTCACCTTTATGACCATGAGAACCAGAGTGATCATCATCAATCTTATCCATCCACGAACCACCTCCAGATCCTTCATGTTCGGCATGATCAGAGTGACTTGGTTGATCATCTGATATCACTTTAGTCCAATCATCACTATTGGCAGCTGGCATATCATGGTTTTGAGCGTGATCATGCGACCCACTTTGATCATCATAGCCATGTTGGTGATCACCTCCATGATGATCATCAACACCCCCCTTATCATAGTCGTGGCCTTTATCATGATCCTTTCCGCTATCCTTATCATGGTCATTATCATGATCGGCTTTGCTTTGGGCATCTGCTTGATCTGCTTTAGCGTGATCTGCCTTTGCTTGAGCATCGGCCTGGTTAGCTTGGTCGTGATCGGCTTTGCTTTG